>NZ_JAOWCV010000014.1:0-252 GCF_030336805.1 Citrobacter sp. Cb023
AGATTATTTTAAATTTCCCCTTGTCAGCCTGAAATAACTCCCTATAATGCGCCTCCACTGACACGGAACAACGGATTACACGCCGCCGGGTCAGCGGGGTTCCACTGAGAATCTCGCAGAGAAAAGCAAAAATAAATGCTTGACTCTGAATGAGGAAAACGTAATATACGGGACCTCGCGACAGAGCGCTAAAGCGCGTCGCAACTGCTCTTTAACAATTTATCAGACAATCTGTGTGGGCACTCGAAGATA
>NZ_JAOWCV010000015.1:0-272 GCF_030336805.1 Citrobacter sp. Cb023
TTGTCACCGGTGTTGTTAATGTCGTTGCCGTCGCCGGTCACGTCTGTACCGGTGGAGCCTGCACCGTCGGCAGTGTTTTTGCCACCGTTGTTGATGGTGTTGTCGTTGCCGTCCACGTCAGTGCCGGTGCCGCCGTTGGTGGCGCCGTTATCACCGGTGTTGTTGATGTCGTTACCGTCGCCGGTCACGTCAGTACCGGTGGAGCCTGCACCGTCGGCAGTGTTTTTACCGCCGTTATCAACCGTGTTGCCGTCTCCGTCCACGCTGGTGCC
>NZ_JAOWCV010000016.1:0-136250 GCF_030336805.1 Citrobacter sp. Cb023
TCAGAAGTGAAACGCCGTAGCGCCGATGGTAGTGTGGGGTCTCCCCATGCGAGAGTAGGGAACTGCCAGGCATCAAATAAGTGAAGAAGCCCATCCTGCCGGATGGGCTTTTTTGCGTCTGCAGGGAATGAAAACTGCCGGATGTGACCTCCCGCCTGATCCGGCCTACAAAAGCGTATCACGACACAGCAGCTATCTTCTTATCCATTGCGTAACAAAATCGGCAACTTGCTGTATATCGTTGATATCTAACAATGGAACATCCACCGCAAGCGGAATATCACTGGCAACCGCGATAACATAGTTGTCTAACGCCAGGTCCTCTGGACTGTGCCCGCAACCGTCGCGAAAAAGAACGATCTTAGCAACAGGTTCATGCTTAAAGCCTTCAACCAACACCATATCCAGTGTAGAAGCATCCATCCTGCTTACCAGGTACGCTAAATCCAGTTCGGGCTCTTCCGGGGTCTCTACCATTAATGCCCAGCGCTGCTGGCTGGCGACCAGGGTTTGTGCTGCACCGGCTTTGCGTAGCTCATAGCTATCTTTGCCGGGCTTATCAACATCCATATTGTGATGAGTATGCTTAATCAATCCGGGACGAATGCCTCTGGCACGTAGCTCCGGGATCAATTTTTTAAGCAGCGTAGTTTTTCCCGTTCCGCTCCATGCTGCTATAGCGAGTAATGGGATCATGATTTGTCCTGCCATTTTGCAAGTTCTTCAGGGGTGTTCACGTTCACGAACGCATCTTTATGATCGCTGAAATCGACAGCATGACCGCCAGCCTGGCGCATAAAGACCATAACGCGTCTTTCACCGGACTGAAGATAATCCTGTAGCAAGGGTTGCATGGTGCGGTGCATTAGCGCAATGGTCGGATGATCTCTTTCGCCATCATGCACCCAGACAACCGGTGCAGCTTTGCGCTGTTCCTTCAAACGTTTGACCAGATCGTGAGGAATATAGGGCATATCGCACGGGCAGAACAGAAACCACTCCCCCGCTTGCTGCAGGAATACCGATAGCATCCCGGCCAGTGGGCCAGGGAAATCGGCCAATGAATCAGGGATAACTTTCAGGCCGCTTTGTTGGTAAATATCCCGGTGGCGATTGGCATTAACCACCACGGTTTCGACCTGTAAAGCGAGGGTATCGGCCACATGCCGCCAAAGAGGTTTACCATCCAGCTCAAGCAGACCTTTATCGGTTCCGCCCATCCGTCTGGCCTTACCGCCTGCCAGCACAACCCCTGTTATTGCACTATCCAGAATCACTGATATCGCCTCTTTTAATGTGGGATTGACCCTGCTAACGTATCTGTATTGAGCCTAAGGAGCACAACCATGAAATGTAAACGTCTGAATGAAGTTATTGAACTCCTCCAGCCGGCCTGGCAGAAGGAACCCGATCTTAACCTGATGCAATTTTTACAGAAACTGGCGCAAGAGTCAGGTTTTGACGGCGAACTGGCGGATTTAACTGATGACATTCTGATCTATCACCTGAAAATGCGTGACTCGGCGAAAGACGCCGTCATCCCAGGTATTCAGAAAGATTATGAAGAAGATTTTAAAACCGCACTACTCCGCGCACGTGGCGTAATTAAAGAGTAAAAGCTTGTAATCGCCACCACCGAAAGCGCTGCGAAATGATATCCTGAATCATTCGTAGTATTTTCCGGATGATGGGATGAACGACAACGCTTTTAATTTCCAGACGCTACACCCGGATACCATCATGGATGCACTGTTTGAGCAGGGGATCCGGGTGGACTCCGGGCTTACCCCGCTTAACAGCTATGAAAACCGTGTCTATCAATTCCAGGACGAAGACCGTCGACGCTTTGTCGTTAAGTTTTATCGCCCTGAACGTTGGTCTGTCGAGCAGATCCAGGAAGAGCACCAGTTTGCTCTGGAACTGGTAAGCGATGAAGTCCCGGTAGCTGCACCGCTGGTACTAAGCGGCCAAACGCTGTTAAGCCATCAGGGTTTCCATTATGCGATCTTCCCCAGTGTCGGCGGACGGCAGTTTGAGGCCGACAATATCGATCAGATGGAGGCGGTGGGGCGCTATCTGGGGCGTATGCATCAGACCGGATGCAAGCGTACTTTTGCCTTTCGCCCGACGATTGGCCTTGAAGAATACCTGACTGAGCCGCGTAAGCTTTTTGAACACGCACAGTTGATCCCATCAGGGCAAAAAGCGGCTTTCCTGAAGGCAACGGATGCGCTTATCGCGGTCGTTACCGAACGCTGGCATGCACGTTTTACCACGTTACGTCTGCACGGTGATTGTCATGCCGGTAATATTCTGTGGCGCGATGGTCCGATGTTTGTCGATTTAGATGATGCCCGCAATGGCCCGGCTGTTCAGGATTTATGGATGCTCCTCAATGGCGATAAAGCTGAACAACGCATGCAGCTTGAAACCATTATCGAGGCTTATGAAGAGTTTAGTGAGTTCGACACCTCTGAAATCGGACTGATAGAACCTTTACGCGCTATGCGTTTAGTTTATTATCTTGCCTGGCTAATTCGACGTTGGGCTGACCCTGCGTTTCCAAAAAACTTCCCGTGGTTAACCGGGGAAGATTACTGGCATCGTCAGACCGCGACCTTTATTGAGCAGGCAAAAATTCTGCAAGAGCCCCCCTTACAATTAACGCCAATGTATTAATCGGAGAAATTTGAACATGAAAAAATTATGGCTGGCGCTGGCTGGTATGGTTTTAGCTTTTAGCGCATCTGCAGCGCAGTTCCAGGATGGCAAACAATACATCACTCTGGAAAAGCCTGTTGCGGGTGAACCGCAAGTGTTGGAGTTCTTCTCCTTCTACTGCCCGCACTGCTATCAGTTTGAAGAAGTTCTTCACGTCTCTGATAACGTGAAGAAAAAACTGCCGGAAGGCACCAAGATGACTAAGTACCACGTCGAGTTTCTGGGGCCGTTGGGCAAAGATCTGACGCAAGCTTGGGCCGTTGCTATGGCGCTGGGCGTTGAAGATCAAGTAACCGTTCCGTTGTTTGAAGGTGTTCAGAAAACCCAGACCGTTCAGTCTGTAGCTGATATCCGTAAAGTGTTTGTCGACGCGGGTATTAAAGGTGAAGACTATGATGCGGCATGGAACAGCTTCGTGGTGAAATCACTCGTGGCGCAGCAGGAAAAAGCGGCGGCTGATTTACAGCTGCAGGGCGTTCCGGCAATGTTCGTGAATGGCAAATATCAGGTAAATCCGCAGGGCATGGATACCAGCAGCATGGATATCTTTGTACAACAGTATGCGGATACCGTGAAGTATCTGGTTGGTCAGAAGTAAAAGCAAAAGCCGGTCACTTGTGCTGACCGGCTTTTTCATTTGAGGCTTTAATCGCGTCGAGCTGCGCGTCTTTCTCACTCCACAGCGTATTAAGCCATAGCTGAAACCGACGCTTGAATCCCTTATCGTTCACGTAATCACCGTGCAACCCTTCATGAATTGGCTCCAGATTTATCCGCACGACAATACGCGTTAGCTTACCGCTCAGCATATCGTAGAACGGTCGGCTGCTATTTTCCGGATAGCACAACGTGACGTTCAACATTTTATCGAACTGTGACCCCAGTACGTTCAATGCCATCGCAATACCGGCCGCCTTTGGAGGGAGCAAGTTTTGATAAGGAGAGCGGGTTTGCTCACGTTTCTCTTTGGTAAAGCGTGAACCTTCGACAAAATTCACAATAGTTGTCGGGTGTACGCGAAACTTCTCGCAGGAACGACGCGTTGTTTCGACATCTTTACCGCGCCGTTCTGGATGACGGAGCAGGTAGCCACGCGAATAGCGTTTCATAAACGGCATATCCAGCGCCCAGCAGGCCAAGCCAATAAAGGGCACCCAGGCCAGTTGTTGCTTGAGGAAATATTTATTCATGGGGATGTGCTTACGGAACAGCACGCAAAGCACAACGATGTCAGCCCAGCTGTAATGGTTACAAATGAGCAGATACCAGTTTTTCTTGCTAAGACCTTCCAGTCCCTCGACATCCCACTTCAGTCGCGGATTGAGGTGTAGCAGTAGCGCCAGACCTTCACACCAGCAGTACATCATGAAATTACAGAAGACAGAAACCTTGCGCCAGACAACGGGAACGGGCAAAAGGAGTTTTACAACCCCGGCAAGGATGATCGGCACAGAACAAAAAATCGTGACCAATATGGTCAATACGATACTCAGCAACAGCGTTATCGCAGCGAGTATTCTCGTCATAATTAAATTATTCAAAAGGTTAGCCATAGATAGTGCGCTAAAGAGGCGCAAGGGGCTGATTTTATCAGAAAACGAACCAAATGATGGATCTTCCCTGAATAGAAAAAAAGGGAAGATCTATCCACATCAGGATATAAGCTGTATAAATGGAATAAAATGCTACGCATTTATTTAAGTTTCTGAAATATATATATAAATAAAATGACGTGTTAATTTCATTGCTATATTTAAAGAGCTGAAAATTATTTATTCACAAAGTTATCCACAGTCTTCTTTGCGAGCAAAGCAGAAGATCTACAAAAGTTTTTCGACAAATGCGGCGAAAAACTCATGTTTTCATCCTGTCTGTGGCATCCTTTACCCATAATCTGATAAACAGGCACGGACATTATGGTTCAGATCCCAGAAAACCCACTTATCCTTGTAGATGGCTCCTCTTACCTGTATCGCGCATACCATGCGTTCCCGCCGCTGACTAACAGTGCAGGAGAACCTACTGGCGCGATGTATGGTGTCCTCAACATGCTGCGTAGCTTGATTCTGCAATATCAGCCGACCCATGCTGCGGTGGTATTCGACGCTAAGGGTAAAACCTTCCGTGATGAGTTATTCGAACACTACAAGTCACACCGCCCACCCATGCCGGACGATCTGCGTGCGCAGATTGAGCCTCTGCATGCGATGGTAAAAGCGATGGGGTTGCCACTGCTGGCCGTTTCGGGCGTGGAAGCAGACGATGTCATCGGTACGCTGGCGCGAGAAGCAGAGAAGGCGGGTCGTCCGGTGTTGATTAGTACCGGTGATAAAGATATGGCTCAGTTGGTGACGCCGAATATCACCCTGATCAACACCATGACCAATACGATCCTCGGCCCGGATGAAGTGGTGAATAAATATGGTGTTCCACCAGAACTGATCATCGATTTCCTGGCGCTGATGGGGGATTCCTCAGATAACATCCCAGGCGTTCCTGGCGTAGGTGAAAAAACCGCGCAGGCTCTGCTGCAGGGGTTGGGGGGGCTGGATACCCTCTATGCTGAATCAGACAAAATCGCGGGGCTGACTTTCCGTGGTGCGAAAACTATGGCGGGCAAGCTTGAGCAGAATAAAGAGGTAGCGTACCTCTCTTATCAATTAGCTACCATTAAAACGGATGTTGAACTGGAGTTGACCTGCGAGCAGTTGGAAGTACGTCAGCCGGCAGCGGATGAACTGCTTGGCCTGTTTAAACAGTACGAATTCAAGCGTTGGGTTACTGACGTTGAAGCGGGTAAATGGCTACAGGCGAAAGGAACGAAGCCGGCGGCAAAACCACAGGAAACTATCGCCGTCGATGAAACGCCTGAGGGGCCGGCCACGGTTCTCTCGTATGATAACTATGTGACAATTCTGGATGAAGCGACGCTGGAAGAGTGGATTGCGAAGCTGAAAAAAGCGCCTGTCTTTGCCTTCGATACTGAAACTGACAGCCTGGACAACATCTCTGCGAATCTGGTTGGCCTGTCTTTTGCCATTGAACCGGGTGTGGCTGCATATGTTCCTGTTGCCCACGATTACCTGGACGCCCCCGATCAGATCGCTCGCGACCGCGCGCTGGCATTGCTGAAGCCGCTGCTGGAAGATGAGAACGCGCATAAAGTCGGGCAAAACCTGAAGTACGATCGCGGTATCCTGGCGAACTATGGCATTGAACTGCGTGGCATCACCTATGACACCATGCTCGAATCCTACATTCTTAACAGCGTCGCTGGCCGACACGATATGGACAGCCTGTCGGACCGCTGGCTGAAACATAAAACCATTACCTTTGAAGAGATCGCCGGAAAGGGCAAAAACCAGCTGACCTTTAACCAGATAGCGCTGGAAGAAGCCGGACGTTACGCTGCGGAAGACGCCGACGTTACGCTACAGCTCCATCTCAAAATGTGGCCAGAATTGCAGCAGCATAAAGGACCGCTGAACGTCTTTGAAAATATCGATATGCCGCTGGTTCCTGTTTTGTCTCGCGTTGAGCGCAACGGTGTGAAAATCGATCCGGCTGTTCTGCACAAACATTCAGAAGAGCTGACGCTGCGTTTGAACGAGCTGGAGCAAAAAGCGCACGAGATCGCCGGAGAAGCGTTTAACCTCTCTTCCACCAAGCAACTGCAAACTATCCTGTTTGAAAAGCAGGGTATTAAGCCGCTGAAGAAAACCCCTGGCGGCGCGCCATCAACGTCGGAAGAGGTACTGGAAGAGCTCGCGCTCGATTACCCATTGCCGAAAGTGATCCTGGAATATCGCGGCTTAGCAAAACTGAAGTCGACCTATACGGATAAGCTTCCGTTGATGATTAACAAGAAAACCGGGCGCGTTCACACCTCCTATCACCAGGCGGTGACCGCTACCGGGCGCTTGTCATCCACGGATCCAAACCTGCAGAACATCCCGGTACGTAATGACGAAGGTCGTCGTATTCGTCAGGCGTTTATTGCGCCAGAAGACTACGTGATTGTCTCTGCAGACTACTCACAGATTGAACTGCGTATCATGGCGCATCTCTCGCGTGATAAAGGTCTGCTTACCGCATTTGCCGAAGGGAAAGATATTCACCGCGCAACGGCGGCGGAAGTCTTTGGCTTACCGCTGGATTCCGTGACTGGTGAACAACGCCGCAGCGCGAAAGCCATCAACTTCGGTCTGATCTACGGGATGAGTGCCTTTGGTTTGGCGCGCCAGTTGAATATTCCACGTAAAGAAGCACAGAAGTACATGGACCTCTACTTCGAACGCTACCCTGGCGTGCTGGAATATATGGAACGCACCCGTGCACAGGCAAAAGAGCAAGGTTATGTCGAAACGCTGGAAGGGCGTCGTCTCTATTTACCGGATATTAAATCCAGTAATGGCGCTCGTCGCGCTGGTGCAGAGCGCGCGGCAATTAACGCCCCGATGCAGGGTACTGCCGCAGACATTATCAAACGAGCCATGATTGCGGTGGACGGGTGGCTGCAAACCGAGCAACCACGTGTGCGCATGATCATGCAGGTACACGATGAACTGGTGTTTGAAGTGCATAAAGATGATCTCGAAAGCGTCTCTAAAAAGATCCATCAACTGATGGAAAACGAGACCCAGATTGATGTGCCGTTGCTGGTGGAAGTCGGTAGTGGCGAAAACTGGGATCAGGCGCACTAAGGGTTTACTGAATAACGCCCCTTTTTCGTAACTAAGCAACATAAGATAGAACTTTTTGTGATGTCCATTAGAATTCCCTATGTAAGGAATGAAAAAAAATTACAAAAAGTGCTTTCTGAGCTGCTCAAAAAAGAGTAAAGTTATTCACGTAGGGTACAGAGGTAAGATGTTCTATCTTTCAGACCTTTTACTTCACGTAATCGGATTTGGCTGAATATTTTAGCCGCCCCAGTCAGTAATGACTGGGGCGTTTTTTATTGTGCGAAAGAAAAGTTTCGTACAGGCTGTAGGCCGGATAAGACGCGCAGCGGCGCTATCCGGCATATCGGTGGGTTACTCCCCGTCCTGCATCTCTTCAATCGGCGCCAGTTCACTAAACCAGCTATCCAGCTTCTGCCGAAGTTTGTCCACGCCCAGTTTTTTCAGTGATGAAAATGCTTCTACCTGTACATCACCGTTAAATGCCAGTACGGCTTCACGTACCATATTCAACTGGGCTTTGCGCGCACCGCTGGCCAGCTTGTCTGCTTTAGTCAGCAGTACCAGAACCTGAACGTTGCTCTCAACCGCCCACAGGATCATCTGCTGGTCGAGGTCTTTTAGCGGGTGACGAATATCCATCAATACCACCAGACCTTGCAGGCTCTGACGTTTTTCCAGATATTCAGCCAGCGCGCGCTGCCATTTGCGCTTCATCTCTTCCGGAACTTCGGCATAACCGTATCCTGGCAAATCGACCAGGCGTTTGCCGTCAACGACTTCAAACAAGTTGATGAGCTGAGTACGACCCGGCGTTTTAGATGTACGCGCCAGACTCTTTTGATTCGTCAGGGTATTTAGCGCACTGGATTTGCCTGCGTTGGAACGGCCAGCAAAAGCCACTTCGATACCGGTATCGGAAGGTAAGTGGCGAATATCAGGCGCACTCATCACAAAGTGCGTCTGTTGATAATTCAAGTTAGTCAAAGCAGTCCTCTCCATCAATCAGGGCTTTGCAGCGATTATACCTGAACCCCAGCAAAAGGCTGGTTTTTCGACGCGTAGGCTATGTAAGTAAAAACCTCGCACTTTGTGAGACATTGCCGATAGTTTCTATACGAGATGACAGAGTAAAAAATGACGTAACTAAAATAAATCATATAGTTAAGATAAGGCACTATTCTTAAAGTCCGAAATTGTTACCCAGGTTACTTGTACGTTTAAACCAAAGCGGTAAAGTAGCGCCCATAGCGAGGAAGCTGACAGGATAGTCGACTCAGGATGAGGGTCAGGAGCGCCAGGAGGCGAAGACACAGGATTGTCAGGGAGACAAACGTCCGGAGACGTTAGTAAAAGGAAATGGAAACAACACGGAATGTTTCAGGCTAAGGGAAAAACAGGGTGTGTTGATAGCCAACAAGGATTGTAGAGCCCGTAAGGGTTGAGAGTCAGGAAAAAAGGCGACAGATTACTCTGTCGCCTTTTTTCTTTATTTCTGCTAGATTCCGGCGCAATTATATACTGAATAAAACAGCCAAAGACGAATCATGATGAAACCAACTTCTACACCACGCGGTAAAGGTCCTGCAAAAACGCGTCGTAAAACACGCGAAGAAATTAATCAGGAAGCTCGCGACCGTAAGCGCCAGAAAAAACACCGTGGTCATGCGGCGGGTAGCCGTGCGTCCGGTAGCGAAGGCGCATCTGGTGGCGGAAACCAAAATAAGCAAAAAGATCCTCGTATTGGCAGCAAAAACCCCATTCCATTGGGCGTGACCGAAAAAGTCACCAAACAGCACAAACCGAAGAGTGAGAAACCTATGCTTTCACCACAGGCTGAGTTGGATTTACTGGAAACGGATGAGCGCCTGGATGCGCTGCTGGAGCGTCTTGAAGCAGGAGAAACCCTGAGCGCGGAAGATCAGACCTGGGTTGATGCCAAGCTGGACCGCATCGATGAGCTGATGCAAAAGCTGGGTCTTTCTTACGATGACGAGGAAGAAGAGGAAGAGGAAGAAAAGCAGGAAGACATGATGCGTCTGCTGAAAGGCGGCAACTAACGGTTTTACACCGTGGGTCTTCCCGTCCTGCTTATAACCCTTCCGGTTATATGTTATCTGGTGTGGTTATTCGTTAAACTACAGCGGTTGTCGCGGCGACAGAAGTGGCTGCGCAACCGGTTTATTACCCGCACTGGGGTTAAGCCGGTACGCCGTACCCGCCAGAGACGCCATCGGAAGGAGTGAGTATGTCAGAGCAGTTAATAGACTGGGACCTGGCCCTGATCCAGAAATATAACTATTCCGGGCCACGATATACCTCGTACCCGACCGCGCTGGAGTTTTCTGAAGACTACGGCACAGAAGCATTTCTAAAGGCCGTGGCGCGTTATCCTGAGCGTCCGCTCTCGCTGTACGTTCACATCCCGTTCTGCCACAAACTGTGCTACTTCTGTGGCTGCAACAAGATTGTGACTCGCCAGCAGCATAAAGCAGATCAATATCTCGATGCCCTGGAACAAGAAATTATCCATCGCGCACCGCTGTTCGCCGGACGCCATGTCAGCCAGCTGCACTGGGGCGGCGGCACGCCAACGTATCTGAATAAAGCGCAAATCAGCCGTTTGATGTCACTGCTGCGTGGCAATTTCAACTTTAACGACGATGCCGAAATCTCGATCGAAGTGGATCCGCGTGAAATCGAGCTGGATGTCCTTGATCATTTACGCGCTGAAGGTTTTAACCGTTTGAGCATGGGAGTGCAGGACTTCAACAAAGAAGTCCAGCGCCTGGTGAACCGTGAGCAGGATGAGGAGTTTATCTTTGCGCTGCTGAATCATGCGCGGGAGATTGGCTTTACCTCAACGAATATCGATCTGATTTATGGCCTGCCAAAACAGACGCCAGAGAGCTTCGCCTTTACCCTGAAACGCGTGGCTGAGCTGAATCCAGACCGTCTGAGCGTCTTTAACTACGCGCACCTGCCGACGCTGTTTGCTGCCCAGCGCAAGATTAAAGATGCCGACCTGCCCAGCGCGCAGCAGAAGCTGGATATCCTGCAGGAGACCATCTCTTCACTGACCGAAACTGGCTATCAGTTCATTGGCATGGATCACTTTGCCCGCCCGGATGACGAACTGGCCATTGCTCAACGCGAGGGCGTTTTGCATCGCAATTTCCAGGGCTATACCACCCAGGGGGATACCGATCTGCTGGGGATGGGCGTATCGGCCATCAGTATGATTGGCGACAACTACGCGCAGAATCAGAAAGAGCTGAAGCACTATTACCAGCAGGTAGACGAGCAGGGGAATGCGCTGTGGCGCGGAATTGCCCTGACCCGCGACGACTGCATTCGTCGGGATGTTATTAAGCTCCTGATCTGCAATTTCCGCCTCGACTATGCCGCCGTGGAACAGCAATGGGGTCTGAACTTCGCTGACTATTTTGCCGAAGACCTGAAACTGCTGGCGCCGCTGGCGAAAGATGGGCTGGTGGATGTGGATGAGAAGGGGATTCAGGTTACGTCGAAGGGGCGTCTGCTGATTCGTAATATTTGCATGTGCTTCGATGCATATCTGCGCCAAAAAGCGCGTTTGCAGCAGTTCTCGCGCGTTATTTAGCCGGGTTGCCCGGTGGCGCTTCGCTTACCGGGCCTACGAAATCTCAATACGTAGGTCGGGTAAGCGAAGCGCCACCCGACAAACCCGCTAGCTGAACAGCCCAACCAGCGCCGCACACAGCACGGCGGCAACCGCAGTTTGTGGCGTATGGCTTTCAACCGCACCGCTCGATAGCAGATTTATCATTGATTCCAGCATGATGACTTCCCCCCGTTTGCCGGGCACGATCATACTTAACTCATCGGAACAGTAAAGCGCAAAATAGCAGCAATTTGCGCTCAATTATCAATCTTTACACAGTGACCGATCGTCACTCCATTCCGAGTTCTTTTAACTTTCGCGTCAAGGTATTACGGCCCCAACCGAGCAGCCGTGCCGCTTCCTGTTTATGCCCCTGGGTATGACGTAGCGCGGTGGTCAGCAGCGTGCGCTCCATCTCCGGTTGGGCCTCTGAAAGCAGGTTTTGATGACCGGAACGTAATGCCCGATCCGCCCACTGTGCCAACAGGGTTGCCCAACTGTCTGGCTGCATATGGGACGGTGCGTCAGGCACGGTGGTTTCAAACAGTTCGCTCGGTAAGTCCTGAATGAGTACTTCCTGTCCGGCGGCCATTACGGTTAACCAGCGACAGGTATTCTCAAGCTGACGCACGTTTCCCGGCCATGACAGACGGGTGAGCGCCGCCTCGGTTTCAGTGTGTAATTGCTTGGCTTCTACTCCCAGTTCGCGGGCGGCCTCCTGCAGGAAATGACGCGCCAGGCGTGGGATATCTTCCCGACGTTCGCGCAGTGGCGGCAGATGCACCCGGATGACGTTCAGGCGATGGAATAAGTCCTCACGGAATTTGCCTTCCTGCACCCGCAGTTCCAGGTTCTGGTGCGTGGCGGCGATAATACGTACGTCCACCTTCACAGGCGCATAACCGCCAACGCGGTAAAACTGTCCATCGGCTAATACGCGCAATAAGCGTGTCTGCACGTCCAGCGGCATATCGCCAATTTCATCGAGGAACAGCGTGCCGCCGTCTGCCTGTTCAAAGCGCCCCTGACGAATCGTATTTGCCCCGGTAAACGCCCCTTTTTCATGGCCAAACAGCTCAGACTCGATCAAATCTTTCGGAATAGCAGCCATGTTCAGCGCGATAAACGGTGCTTTGACGCGCGGACTATGACGGTGCAACGCATGGGCGACCAGCTCTTTACCGGTCCCGGACTCTCCGTTAATCAATACGCTGATTGAAGAACGGGACAGGCGACCAATAATGCGAAAGACGTCTTGCATTGCCGGTGCTTCGCCGATGATGTCGGTTGTTGGGCCGTTGATTTGAATATTACGCGGCTGCTGCTGTTCCTGATAATGGCTGATGGCGCGTTCGACCAGCGCCACGGCTTCATCAATATCAAAAGGTTTGGGCAGATAATCAAACGCCCCTTGCTGGTAGGCGCTGACGGCAGCATCCAGATCGGAGTGTGCGGTCATTATGATGACCGGAAGCATCGGATGCCGCTGTTTGATCTGCTTTAACAGCGTCAGGCCGTCCATGCCCGGCATACGGATATCCGACAGCAGTACGTCCGGCGTTTTGCTGGCCAGCGCGTCCAGTACCTCTTTACCACTCTCAAATGTAGTGCAGCTTAGTCCTGCCCCTGCGAGCGCACGTTCAAGCACCCAACGGATGGAACTATCGTCATCAACTACCCAGACTATTCCTCGTTGCATAAACGTCACCTTTATTTCCTGATAGGCAGGTAAACCGAGAACTCGGTATGACCCGGCCAACTGGTAAATTCAATTTTGCCGGAATGTTGATCAATCAAATTACGGGCGATGGATAATCCAAGGCCGGTACCGCCTTCGCGACCGCTGACCATTGGGTAGAACAGCGTGTCCTGCAAATGCGAGGGAATTCCCGGGCCGTTATCCTCAACATCAATCCGCGCCGCCAGACGATAACGCATACCGTGCAGCGTGAGCTGAAACGCGGTGCGGGTACGCAGAATAATCTCGCCGCCTTCCGGTCCCAGCGCCTGCAAAGCATTGCGCACGATGTTCAGCAAAACCTGCTCGATCTGGTCCGGGTCGTGCAGTAATTCAGGCAGACTCGGGTCGTAATCACGAATCAGCGTGACGTTTTCCGGCAGCTCCATCGAGACCAGCGCCACCACGCGCTCCGCCACTTTGTGAATACTTTCCGTGACGTGCATTCCCGGCTGTTGTGGTCCCAGCAGACGGTCGACCAGATTACGCAGGCGGTCGGCCTGCTCAATAATGACTTTGGTATATTCGGTCAGCGCCGGGTCCGGAAGCGCTTTACTGAGTAGTTGCGCCGCGCCGCGTAATCCACCCAGCGGGTTTTTAATTTCGTGCGCCAGGCCGCGCACCAGATCGCGGGCAGCAATCTGCTGGGCGTGCTGGAGCTGTTCCTGGCTCAGACGGCGCTGGTTATCCATTGGCGCCATCTCCAGCAGGATAAGGCCATCAGGCAGCCTCTGAGCGGTCACAGAGAGGATATGTGAGTGGCTATCTATCACCAGCGTCACTTCGTTATCCGTAAAGCCCTGGCCTGCTTCCAGGCTCTCTCGCATCAGCCCGATGTTTAAGGAGAAATAACTCAACAGATCGGGAAGTGGGGTACCAAACAGTTTGCGGGAGCTTTGGGCGAGCAGCTGTTGTGCCGCCGGGTTGGCGTAATGTACCGCCAGCTCATCGTCGACGAGTAAGATGCTGTTGATTAAAGAATTGAGGATCTGCCCAGCATCGGGCAGCGTGCCGGTTGCCATTCAGCAGTCTCCTGAAAAGTGTTGCACCAATTTAGTGCATTATAGCTTTTTACATCAAAAAAGCGCGAGGAAGCAGGTTGTTAGTGGAGAAAAAAGCCCATCCTGGGATGGGCTAAAAGTTCCACGGCAACTTAAAGACTCTATATTTTTCTTGCTACAGCCGCGTGGGTCGCAACAAGAAATCTACGGAGTATTGGTACTAATTAAACGCTGTAGTACAGCTCAAACTCTACCGGGTGCGGAGTCATACGCACGCGGTCATCTTCTTCGCGACGCAGCGTAATGTACGCATCGATCGCTTCATTGGTGAACACGCCGCCTGCAGTCAGGAACTCACGGTCCAGATCCAGTTCTTTCAGTGCTTCTTCCAGAGAACCAGCAACCTGTGGGATCTCTTTCGCTTCTTCCGGCGGCAGGTCGTACAGGTTTTTGTCCATGGCTTCGCCTGGGTGGATCTTGTTCTTAATACCGTCAAGACCCGCCATCAGCAGTGCTGCGAAGCACAGGTACGGGTTAGCAGCCGGGTCCGGGAAACGCACTTCGATACGACGCGCTTTCGGAGAAGCCACTACCGGAATACGGATAGAAGCAGAACGGTTACGGGCAGAGTAAGCCAGCATTACCGGCGCTTCGTAGCCTGGGACCAGACGCTTGTAAGAGTTGGTGGTTGGGTTAGCCAGCGCGTTGATCGCTTTAGCGTGTTTGATTACGCCGCCGATGTAGAACAGCGCCTGCTCAGACAGACCCGCATATTTGTCGCCAGAGAACAGGTTTACGCCGTTCTTGGACAGGGACATGTGGCAGTGCATACCGGAACCGTTATCGCCAAACATAGGTTTTGGCATAAAGGTCGCGGTTTTACCGAAACGGTGAGCGACGTTGTGAACCACATATTTGTAGATCTGAATTTCGTCCGCTTTTTTGGTCATGGTGTTAAAGCGGGTCGCGATTTCGTTCTGACCTGCGGTCGCCACTTCGTGGTGATGCGCTTCAACAACCAGGCCCATTTCTTCCATGATCAGACACATGGTAGAACGGATGTCCTGAGAAGAATCTACCGGAGGAACTGGGAAGTAACCGCCTTTCACGCCAGGACGGTGACCTTTGTTACCACCTTCGTATTTGGTGGAGGAGTTCCATGCGCCTTCGATGTCATCGATAGCCACGTGGGAACCGGAAATGGACGCGCCGAAACGGATGTCGTCAAACAGGAAGAACTCTGGCTCAGGCCCGAACAGAACGGTGTCTGCAATGCCGGTAGAACGCAGATACTCTTCAGCGCGTTTAGCGATGGAGCGCGGGTCGCGGTCGTAGCCCTGCAGCGTACCTGGTTCCAGGATATCGCAACGGATGATCAGGGTGGACTCTTCATAGAACGGGTCGATAAGTGCAGTAGACGCATCTGGCATCAGAACCATGTCTGATTCGTTAATGCCTTTCCAGCCACCGATTGAGGAGCCGTCAAACATTTTGCCTTCTTCAAAGAATTCGGCATTTACCTGATGAGCAGGAATAGTGACGTGCTGTTCTTTACCTTTGGTATCAGTGAAGCGTAAATCAACAAACTTCACTTCGTGTTCGTTCAGCATCGTCAAAACGTGTTCAGCGGACATACTTACTCTCCCGGATTGGTCATGGTCGTCGTGGTAACGAAGTCTTCAATTCTGCAAAAAATTGGCCGTGTCGCCGTAAAAAATATAAAGCGAAATCTGTGCCAACTTTTAAATTGCCCCTAAAAGGCGTTATCATGCGCACTATCGTGCAAAGGGGCTGCACCATGAAGGTTGTATTGCACCATTATAGTGCTTTAATGTGAACATTAAGCACCATATTGGTGCAAAGCATGTCAGATTACCCCCTTTTAACGCTCCGTGAATGTGATCACAAAGAAACTCTGCAATACTTGTTTGCGGAGGATGTTTGTGATCCTGTTTTGTACTGCGATTAATCCGTGTACAATAACGCGCTATTTCTAAAATGCCTGAGGCAAAGTTGTGATCGAAAATTTGCGTAACATCGCCATCATCGCGCACGTAGACCATGGTAAAACGACCCTGGTAGACAAGCTGCTCCAACAATCCGGTACGTTCGATGCACGTGCTGAAACCCAAGAGCGCGTGATGGACTCCAACGATTTGGAGAAAGAGCGTGGGATTACCATCCTCGCTAAAAACACCGCTATCAAATGGAATGACTACCGTATCAACATCGTTGATACCCCAGGGCACGCCGACTTCGGTGGTGAAGTTGAACGTGTAATGTCCATGGTCGACTCCGTGCTGCTGGTGGTGGATGCAATGGATGGTCCGATGCCGCAGACGCGCTTCGTGACCAAAAAAGCCTTTGCCCATGGCCTGAAGCCAATTGTTGTTATCAACAAAGTTGACCGCCCTGGCGCGCGTCCTGACTGGGTTGTTGATCAGGTATTTGACCTGTTCGTTAACCTCGACGCTACCGACGAGCAGCTGGACTTCCCGATCGTTTATGCTTCCGCGCTGAACGGTATCGCAGGTCTGGATCACGAAGATATGGCTGAAGACATGACTCCGCTGTATCAGACCATCGTTGATCGTGTTCCGGCTCCAAGCGTAGACCTTGATGGCCCGCTGCAGATGCAAATCTCTCAGCTGGACTACAACAACTACGTTGGCGTAATCGGCATCGGCCGTATCAAACGCGGTAAAGTTAAACCGAACCAGCAGATCACTATCATTGATAGCGAAGGCAAAACCCGTAACGGTAAAGTCGGTAAAGTTCTGACCCATCTGGGTCTGGAACGTATCGAGAGTGATATTGCCGAAGCGGGCGATATCATCGCGATCACCGGTTTGGGCGAACTGAACATCTCCGACACCATCTGCGACCCGCAGAACGTCGAAGCGCTGCCGGCTCTGTCCGTTGATGAACCGACCGTAACCATGTTCTTCTGCGTAAACACCTCCCCGTTCTGTGGTAAAGAAGGTAAATATGTTACCTCTCGTCAGATCCTTGACCGCCTGAACAAAGAGCTGGTGCACAACGTTGCGCTGCGCGTCGAAGAAACCGAAGATGCGGATGCGTTCCGTGTATCCGGTCGTGGTGAGCTGCACCTGTCTGTTCTGATCGAGAACATGCGTCGTGAAGGTTTCGAAATGGCGGTTTCCCGTCCGAAAGTAATCTTCCGCGAAATCGACGGCCGTAAACAAGAGCCGTTCGAAAACGTAACGCTGGACGTCGAAGAGCAACATCAGGGTTCTGTCATGCAGGCTCTGGGTGAGCGTAAAGGCGACCTGAAAAACATGAATCCAGATGGCAAAGGCCGCGTACGTCTTGACTACGTGATCCCAAGCCGTGGTCTGATCGGCTTCCGTTCAGAATTCATGACCATGACTTCCGGTACCGGTCTGCTGTACTCCACCTTCAGCCACTACGACGATGTTCGTGCGGGTGATGTGGGTCAGCGTCAGAACGGCGTACTGATCTCCAATGGCCAGGGTAAAGCAGTTGCGTTCGCACTGTTCAGCCTGCAGGACCGCGGTAAGCTGTTCCTGGGGCACGGTGCTGAAGTTTACGAAGGCCAGATCATCGGTATTCACAGCCGCTCTAACGACCTGACTGTAAACTGCCTGACCGGTAAGAAACTGACCAACATGCGTGCGTCCGGTACTGACGAAGCAACGGTTCTGGTTCCGCCGGTTAAGATGACTCTGGAGCAGGCTCTGGAATTCATCGATGACGACGAACTGGTAGAAGTTACCCCAACCTCTATCCGTATCCGTAAGCGTCACCTGACTGAAAACGATCGTCGCCGTGCAATGCGTGGCGCGAAAGAAGAGTAATTAACGCTCTTTCTCAGGTAAGCATAAAAAAGCCGCTGATTTCAGCGGCTTTTTTTATCATCAGGAGAATTAGAAGAAATACTTTGCCCCAACACGAATCTGGTTTTGTTCGCGATGATAGGGTTCAACATTGCGATCTAACCAGCGTAATTCAAGGTAGGGTAACCAGTGTTCATTGATACGATACTTAAAGGTATTGGTAATTTCCCAGTGATGATCTTTTCCATTGCTGCTATTGAAGTCATTGACTCGCATAAAATAGTGCGGTTCAAAGGTATAGGAAAATTTATCGGTAATGGTAAAGTTCCAGTAGTTGCCTATTTCATAGGTATCATTATTATCCAGCTCACCGTTTAGGTCGGTTGAACTGTAGTTATTATGGTTATATCGATTACGCACGGTAAGATTAAACCACGGAGTAAATTTATAGTTAACATCCAGATAAAAAGCACCGCCTGAGCCAATACTCTTATCGTTTATTAACCCTCCAGGCTGGATTGTTAATTTATCTGTTGGTTTAAATAACGGATACCAACCCTCTATTTCGTTATAGCCGTGTTTTAACTCATCCTTGCGTTGCATAGTGTAGGTATTCGTGAGCATGATACCTGCGCCCATATCGGAGTTATAGCCAACGCGCAGCATGACCTCCATTTGATCGGATGCCAGGTTATATGCTTCGCGGTTTTCTACATAGACTCCAGCGAAAGCAGAGGTTGATACTACAGAGGTTAAGAGAATTATTGTCGTTAATTTTTTCATGATAAATCCATTTTTTACGCGTAGGGAGGCCGCCATCCATTGGGATGGAATAGGCGGCAATTATTTTTATACGTTTACAGCAGAGGTGTTCTTTTTATTAGTAATAGGGTCCGGTTGGATGTTGTTTTTCTTCCGTTGGCTGATTTCCTCAATAATAAAAGCAAAACGAGTTTCGTTGAGCTTATAAAAGAAGCCCATCGTGAGTGCTGCAATAATTGCAAGTCCGCAAGGCCAGAGGAAAATAAGCTGACGCAAACCGAGCAGTGTGGCATCGCTCTGGACTATATTGGGGATATAACCGATTTGCGTCAGCATGATGCCCGGCAGGAAGCCTGCGAGCGCAGCAGAAATTTTGCGAGAAAAGGTATAACCCGTATACACCGAACCTTCCGCACGGATCCCCGTTTTCCATTCGCCATAATCGACCGTATCCGGAACCAGTGCCCAGTTTAGACTGTTAACAAAAGCGGTTCCGAAGAAGGCCATGCAAGAGAACGTGACGAATAAAAATGACGTACTGCCCCAGAAAAAGTTCAGCACATCACCGATAGCCCATAGCGCCAGGCCACCGAGGTAAACCTGCTTTTTACCGAAGCGTTTTACAGCTGTGGGAACCAGCAGTACCCCAACCAGAATGCATCCCATGCTGAAGAAACCCATCCACGACAGCAGATGAATATCGTTGAGCACGTACTGGGTGTAATACACCTGGATCGCCAGCTTGATGTTGAATGCCGCCAACGTGCACAGATTGGCGACACACAGCACCAGCAGTGGAGGGTTACGGAAAATGGCGCAGAACGACTTGAGAATGCTGGGCTTATGGTGATCCGGCACGATCTCGATATAGCGTTCCTTCACACCGCTAAAACACCACCACATGCTGAACAGTCCGCAAACGGAGAAGATCAGTGCGGCAATCAGATAACCCAGCGAAGGTGAACTAACAAATAGCGCCTGAATAGGCATAAAGCCAACAGTACACAGTAACAGGCCTACGGTAGCTCCACCCTGACGCCAGGCGGCGAGCTGAGCTCGTTCATGCGGGTTTTTCGTGATCGCGGGCACCATCGCGCCGTAAGAGCAGTTCATCAGGCTATAGAACAGCCCGAACAGCATAAACAACACTGTCGCCAGCCCGGTTTTCACCGTTAGCGTAAAATCTGTCGCTAAAAACTGCGCGCTGGCAACGACAGCAACAGGAAATGATGCATACAAAATAAAGGGCCTGAATTTCCCTTTTGCGCCAATATTACGCCTTGAGTCCAGCAACACACCGGTCAACATATCAGTGAAAGCGGTGAAGAACTTCGCCACCAAAAAGATAATCCCACCGTAATACGCCGGCATCCCTAGTTCATCGGTATAAAATTTAAGCAGATACAGCGTACCGATACACAGCATCAAATTTGAGCCGAAGTCACCCACTCCGTAGGAGAATTTTTCACGCAGGCTCAGTTTTAGCGTTAGCGGATCATGAAAAGACATAATCGCTCCTCAATAGCGCCCCGTAGAGCGCTATTCATTATTATTATCAAACGGGTTGTTTACGCGCTTCTATCTCTTCAACGATGCGGACATACATCTTCTCGTTAAGGTTGTAGAAACAGCCCATAGCTACAATGGTGATCACCGCCAAGGCGCAGGGATAAATAAAGATCAACTGACGCAATCCTTCGACCGTACTTGCAGATTGCACCACATTGGGGACGTAGCCGATTTGCGTCAGCATCCATCCCGGGAAGAATCCTGCCAGCGCTTGTGACACTTTACGGAAGAAGGTGAATCCGGTGTAGACAGTCCCTTCCGATCGCACACCGGTGCGCCACTCGCCGTACTCCACCGTGTCCGATACCAGCGCCCAGTTCAGGCTGTTGACGAATGCTGAGCCGAAGAACGCCAGACAAGAGAACGCGACAAAGCTGACGGAGCCGCCGCCAAAGAAGTAGTTAAGCAGATCGCCCGCCACCCAAATCAGCAAACCGCCGATGTAGACTTTTTTCTTGCCGAAACGTCTGACCATGCCAGGCATCAGGAAGACGCCGATGAAGATACAGCCCATGCTAAAAAAGCCCATCCAGGAAAGGAGGATCGGGTCATTAAGAACGTACTGGGTGTAGTAGACCTGTATTGCCAGCTTGACGTTAAACGCGCCAAGCGTGCAAAGGTTGGCAATGCACAGAATAAACAGCGGGCGGTTACCGGCGATGGCGCGAAAGGATTGCAGCAATCCCGGTTTTTGCGCGGCATCAACGGGTTTCACTTCCACGTAACGTTCTTTTACCCCGGCATAGCAGAGCCACATAAACAGCAGGCCAAACAGAGAAAACAACGTGGCGGCGAAGATATAACCCAGCTGCGAGTTGCCTTCGATCAGGTTCATTACGGGAACAAAACCGACGGTACACAGCAACAGACCAAGGGTTGCGCCACCTTGCCGCCAGGCGGCAAGCGACGCGCGTTCGTCAGGATTTTTCGTAATCGCGGGAACCATCGCACCATAAGAGCAGTTCATCATGCTGAAAAACAATCCGTACAGCATAAACAGCACCGTTGCCATGACCGTTTTACCGGTTACTTCAAACGGTGTACCGACAAAGTTTGCAATCGCCAGCAAGGTAACCGGAAATGCGGCATAAAGAACGAACGGACGGAATTTTCCCTTCGGGCCGATTTTGCGGCGGGAATCAAGCATAATCCCGGTGCCCATATCGGTAAACGCGGTAAAAAACTTGGCGATGAGGAAAATGATACCGCCATAAGTTCCTGGTAAACCAAGGACATCGGTATAAAACTTGAGTAAATAGAGCGTACCAATATCCAGCAGGATATTGGAGCCTAAATCACCCATCCCATAGGCGAGTTTTTCTTTGAACGGCAAGCGTAGGGTTGCCGGATTAGAGGAAGTTTGACTCATTATTATTCTCCATGTGCCCGCGAGTTTCCCCGCGGGCGAGCCGCATTAGATGTTGCGTAAAGTGGCAAACAGTGACGCCCATTCACTCTTCGCGCGATAAAACACTGGAGGCTTGCCAATAGGCGCATCCACGGTAATTTCACCGCCCTGGTAAGTTTCCCCGGTCCAGATGTTGACCCAGCTATCCTCCGGCAGATACAGAGTCCAGTTTTGCTGGCCTTGTTCGTGAACCGGCGCAACCAGCACATCCTGTCCCAGCAGGTACTGATATTTCAGGGTGTAGGTCCGCGCATCGTCTTCGTAATGTAGGAATAGCGGACGCATCACCGGCAGACCGGTGGCGCTGTTTTGCGCGACCGCCTGTTTCAGATACGGTTTAAGGGTGGTAAAGACGGTGGTCATACGAGCAAAGTGGGCGATGGTTTCAGCATCACCATCAAACTGCCAGTTATCGCCAGGGCGGTTACCTTCGTGGGTGCGCATCATCGGCGTGAAGGCGCTAAAGTCACACCAGCGCAGCAGCAGCTCTTTGCTGCGTTTCATTTCAAATAGGGTGGTGTAGCCGCCGATATCGCTGTGGTGCAGACCGTGGCCGCTCATCGCCAGTGACAGCGCTGCAGGAACGACGGAAGCTAGACCGTCGTCAAGGCTCCAGTCAACGTTCTGATCGCCTGCCCACATCATGGTGGAGTATTTCTGGCTGCCGGTGTAACCCGCACGCATAAAGAACAGGATCTCGCCGAGCTTGCCAGTCTCCTGTAACGCTTCGTAGTTACATTTCGCCCACAGCGCAGGCCAGGCGTTATGCATAATTTCAGCGCTAATACCATTGTGCAGGTAAGTGTCGGTTGGCAGGTATTCGCCAAAGTCGGCCATCCAACCGCCGCATCCCAGCTCAATCATGTTCTTTTTGATGACTTCTTTGAACCAGGCGTAGGCTTCAGGGTTGGTCAGGTCCACCACGCCGCCGTAAAACTCGCCAAACTCAACCAGATAGTCAGCGCCAGAGGCATCTTTCGCCAGATAACCGTGCGCAGCCGCTTCAGCGCAGAGATCTTTATCGCTGGCGACGTACGGGTTGATGTAGGAGAGGAATTGCACGCCTTCTTCTTTCCACTGCTTAATACGGCTATCCAACTGAGGATAGTTGTCGCTGTTCCACTTCCAGTTCCACATCACGCGTTTGCCAAAGGAGGTCATGCGGATCCCGGACCAGTCCTGCGCCCAGATGCCGTTTACTTTCACGCCTGCGTTACGCATGGTGTCCAGTTTGTTCTGGCAAACCTCAGTACCGCCTTGAATACCGAGCGTGACGCCATCGTAGATCCAGTCCGGCAGCTCCGGCTGGCGTCCTAACAGCGCGGTCAGTTTTTCCAGTAAAGAGATGTAGGTGTCAGCGCATTCAAATCGTAGGGTGGTTTTGTCCTCCCACAATGCCAGTTCGTGATACTCCGGCACGCTGAAGTCGAAATTCATATAGCAGCTGTTATCAACGTGGCAGTAGTACTTCTGCGTGCTGACGAAGGTCGGCTGCGGGAAAAAGGTCCAGTAGTAGTCACCACCGGCATTTTCTTTGCAGTCTGCCTGCCAGGTGACATAGCTATTTTTGTTACGGCCCACGCCCTGTTCGCTGGTCCACAGTGGGAACGGTTTACCGCGTAAGTCGAAATAAGAGAACTGTTCACCGCAGCCGTAAATATGATCGTCCGGGTTGGCAGCCAGACGCAGCCAGATGCGGTTATGGCTGAGGTCGTCGTTGTGCAGATCCAGCTTCAGGCGACCCTGTTCATCGGTGGAGATGTGCAGCGTGGCGTTGATGGTGTTACCGCGACTGAAATGCACCTGCCAGCCGTCAGGCGACTCGCTGACCGTGGCGTCGGTCAGGGCAATCTTCTCATTGAGTTTGTCTTTAATGCTGAAGTTGCCGCGGAACATATCAATATCGGCAACGCCAGCGCCGATCCACAGGCAGGGGGTTTCTGTGCTGTGACGTAAAATCAGGCGCTGGTGGTATGTCAGCGTAAAGCCATTCTGTAACGTCGTTAGTTCTAAAGCGGTTGACCGTTGTTGTAGCGAATTCATTATCGTCTCCGTAAAAATAGGGTAATTCGGTAATTTTTGTTTTGGGATAAGGTTATTCGGCACCGATTAAAAAATGCATCCGATGCATCTCGCCGGGTGCCAGAGAGATAAGACTGATGCCTGAATTAAAGGCATCTGGCGGGCAGGTCATGGGTTCTACGGCAAGCCCCAGACGGTGTAATTTCTCGCCGCTGTAAATCTGTAGCCACGGCTGGTCGCAACGTAAGTACGTCGTCATATTTTTCGTTGCACTGAACATGCTGACTTCCCATTCACGCCCGGACACAGGGGTTTTAAAGGTGTGATCGATCTGCGTTGCAGCGACAGGGCGCGGCGTGGTGAAATTCAGCGCGGTATTCTCAACGCGATGCGTTCCCAGGGTATCAATGTCAAAGACCTCATCTGTCGGAAGAGTGAGCGTACAGCTATCTATCTTCTCAAGACCACAGGTCAAATAGGGATGAGCGCCAGAACCATAAGGCGCTGATTCATCACCAATATTCAGCGCAGTAATAAAAATGTGCAGACCGCTTATTGCATCAAGGCGATATGTTGTTTCAACCAGTAATGAAAAGGGATAACCATAAGAGGGCGGCAGAAAAATCATCAGCGACACTTCCGATGCCGACTGCTGGTTAATCTGCCAGTCCCGCCAGGCCAACAGCCCGTGAATGGCGGTATGCGAAATAGGGTCGTTAACGGCAAGCTGGAAGGTCTTGCCGTTATGTTGATAGCTGCCGTCTGCAACGCGGTTTGGCCATGGGACTAACACTTTTCCTAAATGCGCCTGCGGCATCTCTTCCGGCTTATGTGGAATAACGATGTGACGCCCACGATGCATCAATTCTGCCAGCCCAGCGCCAACCGTGACGATTTTCGCCTCGTAGTGTCCGGCCTGAAGATGAATGGTTTTTCCACCACTATGCATGGCTGCTATCCTTGTGACTTATTTGGCGTTGATATCCAGAAGACCGGCAGCAACCGCCGGAGCAAGGCCCGGAGCCAGCGGTAGACGCGGGATTACCAGGCAGTGCAGCAGGTGATAAATGTCCTGCTTACCGTCCCAGACTTTGGTGGTCACTTTGTTATCGGTGTCCAACTCCTGCCACCATGAACCGGTCTCGTAGTCCATCAGATAGGTGATGCAGTAATCCCACCACTTCTGGTACCAGGCTTCGTACTGGCTGTCGCCGGTGAGGGTATACAAGGCATAGGCGGTACCCATGGCTTCGACTATCGGCCAACGCACTCTTTCGCGAACGATTGGTTTACCGTCCCAGTCCACCGAATAGACAAAACCATCCGCACCGTCCGGTGCCCAGGCATCACGGATGGTGGCGTGGAACAAGCCTTTGGCATCTTCCAGCAGCCAGGCGGGAGGCGTTTCGAGGCGGGCTTCCAACGCGGCATGCAGATGCAGCATCAGACGGCCCCATTCGATCCAGTGGCCCGGCGTGCCGCCGTATGCGCGGAAACGGTGAGCAGGGTTATCCTTGTTGTAATCGCGGATTGGGTTCCACTGTGAATCGAAGTGCTCGTTGACGCGATACTCCCCGCTGCGGGCCACGTCGTGAATAATCACCGAAGCAATTCGCAGTGCGCGATCGAGCCATTTACGGTCATGGGTAACGTCATAAACGATCAGGAAAGCCTCGACCGCGTGCATGTTGGCGTTACCGCCACGGTAATCTTCCGTCTGGCTGAAGGCTTCGTCCCAGGACTCCAGGCACATCTGCTCGTCTTCGCTCCAGAAGTACTTTTCAATCACCTCGATGGCGTCATCCAGCAATTGTCTGGCCTGTGGATGACCGGTAGTGACCGCGCTTGCCGCGCCGAGCAAGACGAAGAAATGCTGATAACCCTGCTTGGAGGCGTCCATCACGCCTTCGTCATTTACGCAGGCGTACCAACCGCCGAAGCGTGTGTCGCGTAGCGCACCGTTCAGCGCTTTAATGCCGTGATCGACGAGTTGGTATGCGCCAGGCCGACCCATCGACGCGGCAACGGAGTAGACGTGCAGCATGCGGGCGGTGATCCACAGATGTGTCCCCATATCTGCTCTGACCTGACCACTGTTTCCCAGCCAGCCAAATCCGGTAGGTACCGCAGCGTTCTTACCAAAGTTAAAGATGCGATCTGTTTCCTGCTCCAGCCAGCGGTTGTGGCTTAGGGTGTTAAACCATTTCATTCTGAGATCCTCTTAGCGCCGGGCCATCATTTCATCGACGATATCGCCCAGACGCTGCAACTTAGGTGCGGAAACATCACGCAGCATCAGTTCGGTATCCGGCAGGCCAACCACGGATGACCAGACCGCACGTCCGGCCAGGAAGCCGGATGCGCCAGCGGTCATTGCTACGCTGACCGCGCGTGGGAACAGTTTTTCATCCACACCGGAGGAGAGAATGACCCACGGCATGTTGATGTTTTCATTCAGGCGCTGAGAGGCGCTAAGCAGCTCTTGTTGGGTTCCTTTGCCGTACAGAGGCATTTCGACCTTGTAGAGATCGGCACCGCTATCACCCAGTTCTTTCGCGGCATCGATAATGGCCTGTTCACGATCGAACTTATCGCCACGACGTGGTGGGCGAACAACCGGCTCGATGATGCTCAGCAGGCCATTGGAATGGCACAGTTCATTGAATTCTCCCACCATATCAAGACGTTGTTGGGCATCTTCATCGCTACGCCACAGCACCAGCAGTTTGAGGGCCTTGGCACCATCTTGCTTCACGGTCTGCGGGTCGATTTTTTTATCAATCACCACGCTATCGACCGGAATACCGTTACCCGGAATGAACTCATCAGCGGCCACAATCATGGCGCAGTTTTTGGCGACCGCGTTTTGCTCTACAACCTGGCGGTAGCAGAACTGCTGATCGACCAGAATGGCGGAGGCATAGGGGGAAAGGATCTTCGCCGCATTGACTTTGAAATCGGTCAGCACGCTGTCATTGACCGGGGATTTTGCACCCGCGGCGGCAAACATTAAGCGCATGGCTTCGCGCTGATCGACCGCCAGCATGGCAAACCCGCCGGAAGCTCGGGTGATATCTTTCAGGGTGTACTTGGTCATTGTTCAGTCCTTTTACTTATCAAAGTTGGGAATTCAGTCCGGCAGATGCCCGAACCTGCTCGAGTATTGCGGTCCAGTCTTCCCGGCCACGGCCAGCGGCGCGTGCCTGGTTATAGACTTCGCGGGAAGCGGCGCCGAGCGGCATCGGCACGTGCAATTGGTTGGCAACGTCCAGGGCGATGCCAAGATCCTTGTGAGCTAAATCGATCATGAAAGCCGGGGAAAGATCGCCTTTCAGCACTTTGTTCGGCCAGGAGGTAGTAAAGTGGCCTTTTCCGGCGGGGGTGCCGCTCATGACTTGCAAAGCCACATCGAAGGAGAGACCAAGTGCCTCGCACAACACGGCGGCTTCGGCAGAGAGGGCGTTTAGCGCGATACTCATGTAGTTGTTGATGAGCTTCACGCGGATCCCCATGCCGGGACCACCTGCATTGATCAATTCATTACCCATCGCCATCAGAAACGGTGTGGCGCGTTCTACCTGCTCTGCCGTTCCACCTGCCAGCAGCAACAGCGTTCCCGCTATGGCGTGATCGGAGGTGCGTCCAACCGGGCAATCCATCATATCGAAGCCTTTGGCACGCATATCGGCGATGAGTTTATCGGTTTGCAGTGGGTGAATAGTCGACATATCAATTACTAACGCCTGCTGTGAGAGGCTTTCGCAAATACCCTGCTCGCCGAACAATACGCTGCGCACCAGATCGCCGTTTGGCAGCATGGTGATGACAAATTCTGCACCTTTTGCTGCCTGAGCCGGGCTACTGGCAGGCTGTGCTCCTTTTTCCACCAGGCGCTGAACGGCATCCGGGTTAACGTCAAAGACGCTGAGTTGATGACCCTGCTTCAGCAAGTTGCTCGCCATGGGTGAACCCATCTGACCTAATCCGATAAATGCTATAACTGCCATAACGTTCTCCTGAGACGTGGATGTCATTTTTTGTCATTTAAGGTCGTTTGTTTCTGTCTGTTTTTGATCGTATTTGTAATTTATGGTCAAAAAATTGACAGCCGTCACTTTTTAAACATTTTGTGAAATTAAAATGATCCCATCTTGAAACGCCTAAGGAACGACCATGATTCGTATTGCTTGTGTAGGTATTGCCGTGATGGATCGCATCTATTACGTGGAAGGTTTACCGACTGAAGGAGGTAAGTATGTGGCGAAGCGTTATACGGAAGTGGGCGGCGGGCCTGCTGCAACGGCCGCAGTGGCTGCAGCGAAGCTGGGCGCTAAGGTGGACTTTATTGGCCGTGTGGGCGATGACGACACCGGAAATAGCTTGCTGGCGGAGCTGGAGTCCCTGGGGGTAAATACCCGCTATTCCCGGCGCTACGCGGGGGCGAAGTCTTCACAATCGGCAATTATGGTTGATGCGCAAGGGGAACGGATTATCGTTAACTATCCCAGCCCGGATTTACTGCATGATGCTGACTGGCTCAATGAGATCGATTTTACCCAGTGGGATGTGGTGTTGGCGGATGTTCGCTGGCACGAAGGGGCCAGGCAGGCGTTCACATTGGCACGTCGGGCGGGAGTGATGACGGTACTGGATGGTGACGTAACGCCACAAGATATCCGCGAGCTGGTGGCGTTAAGCGATCATGCTGCGTTTTCTGAACCCGGTCTGGCGCGTTTAACCGGGATAAACGATCCTGAAGCCGGACTGAAACAAGCACAAACGCTCACAAATGGTCACGTGTATGTAACGCGGGGCAGTGCAGGCTGCGACTGGATAAAAAATAATACGTTGCAGCATCAATCTGGATTTAAAGTCGACGTTGTTGACACTACGGGGGCGGGGGATGTTTTCCATGGTGCGCTCGCGTTTAGCCTGGCCGGTGGCGACCTCCCGGAAGAGGCCGTCAGGTTCGCCAGCGGGGTTGCTGCGCTAAAATGTACGCGTCCGGGAGGAAGGGCCGGAATCCCTGACTGTGATCAAACCCGATCTTTTCTGTCACTTTTTGTATAAAATGCCAGGGCAATGGTTTTTCGAGGAAATTTCATGAGTCTTACCGAACTGACCGGTAACCCGCGACACGATCAACTGCTTATGCTGATTAGCGAGCGCGGTTATATGAATATCGACGAGCTGGCCAGCCTGCTGGACGTGTCCACGCAGACCGTGCGTCGTGATATTCGTAAACTCAGCGAGCAGGGATTAATTACGCGTCATCATGGTGGCGCGGGTAGAGCCTCCAGCGTGGTGAATACGGCGTTTGAGCAGCGTGAAGTCTCCTGGACGGAGGAGAAAAAAGCCATCGCGGAAGCGGTGGCGGACTACATTCCCGATGGGTCAACGGTGTTTATTACCATTGGCACCACCGTTGAGCAGGTGGCCCGCTCGCTGTTAAACCATAATCATTTGCGCATTATCACCAACAGTCTGCGCGTGGCGCACATTCTTTATAACAATCCACGTTTTGAAGTCATGGTGCCGGGGGGAACGTTACGCCCGCACAACAGTGGCATCATTGGTCCTTCTGCCTCGGCATTTGTCGCTGATTTTAGGGCCGACTACCTGGTAACCAGCGTTGGCGCGATCGAAAGTGATGGCGCGCTGCTGGAGTTTGATGTCAATGAAGCCAGCGTAGTGAAAACGATGATGTCGCACTCAAGACACATTCTGCTGGCAGCGGATCATACGAAATATACGGCTTCTGCCGCGGTAGAAATTGGTAACGTCTCTCAGGTGACCGCGCTGTTTACCGATGAATACCCGGGTCCCGCATTGCATAATTTACTCCAGTCACAACAGGTTGAAATTGTGCAGGTGAGTCCTTCACAAGATGATGCTTTGGCCGTGTAATTCCTCAGATGATGGCTCGATAAGTTCGAAGCCATCACTCTCACATAGTCAAACTTCTCCTTTCCCGCTACAGTTATTCATCCACGGCGAATAAGGAGAAGGGCATGCTCTATATCTTTGATTTAGGTAATGTGATTGTCGATATCGACTTCAACCGCGTGTTGGGCACATGGAGCGATCTGAGCCGTGTACCGCTGGCCTCGCTGAAGCAAAGTTTCACCATGGGGGAGGCTTTTCACCAGCACGAGCGAGGTGAAATAACGGATGAAGCCTTTGCCGAGGCGCTATGTCATGACATGGCGCTGCCGCTAAGTTACGAGCAGTTCTCTCACGGCTGGCAGGCCGTTTTTGTGGCATTGCGCCCTGAAGTCATCGACATCATGCATAAGCTGCGTGAGCAGGGGCATCGGGTGGTCGTCTTGTCGAATACTAACCGTCTGCACACAACATTTTGGCCGGATGAATATCCTGAAATTCGTCAGGCTGCTGACCATATTTATCTTTCCCAGGATCTGGGCATGCGAAAACCGGAAGCGCGGATTTACCAGCATGTCCTGCAGTCTGAAGGTTTTTCTGCGGAAGATGCGGTCTTTTTTGACGACAACGCCGATAATATTGAAGGAGCTAACCGGTTAGGGATTACCAGTATCCAGGTCGTCGATAAAACGACCATTCCTGACTATTTCGCGAAGTTGTTATGTTAAAAAATGTTCAGCAACAAGCCAGGCACCATACGCGTCCTGTACGGGCCTGGCTGAAGCTACTATGGCAGCGGATTGATGAGGACAACATGACGACGCTGGCAGGGAATCTTGCCTACGTTTCACTGCTCTCATTAGTGCCGCTTATTGCCGTTGTGTTTGCTCTTTTCGCCGCATTTCCGATGTTTTCCGACGTCAGTGCCCAGCTACGTCATTTTATTTTTGCAAACTTTATCCCGGCGACGGGAGACGTCATCCAGCGTTATATCGAACAGTTTGTCGCCAACTCGAACAAAATGACGGCCGTTGGGGCATGTGGGCTGATTGTCACGGCGTTATTGCTGATGTATGCCATTGATAACGCTCTGAATACTATCTGGCGCAGTAAGCGCACTCGTCCCAAAGTTTACTCTTTCGCCGTTTACTGGATGATTTTAACGCTGGGGCCGCTGCTGGCGGGGGCCAGTCTGGCGATCAGCTCTTATTTGTTGTCATTGCGCTGGGCCAGCGATCTCAACTCGGTGATTGATGACGTCTTGCGTATTTTCCCTCTGGTGCTTTCCTGGCTCTCGTTCTGGCTGCTTTACAGCATTGTGCCAACTACGCGTGTGCCCAATCGTGATGCTGTTATTGGCGCCTTTGTGGCCGCCGTGTTGTTCGAGGCCGGAAAGAAAGGATTTGCACTCTACATCACGATGTTCCCGTCGTATCAGCTCATTTACGGTGTCCTGGCGGTGATCCCCATTTTATTTGTCTGGGTATACTGGACGTGGTGTATCGTCTTGCTTGGTGCAGAAATAACTGTCACTCTCGGGGAATACCGCAAACTTAAACAAGCCGCAGAACAAGAAGAAGCAGATCAACCATGATTGCATTAATTCAGCGCGTAACCCGTGCCAGCGTCACCGTGGAGGGCGAGGTGACGGGTGAAATTGGCCCAGGACTTTTGGTCTTGTTAGGTGTCGAAAGGGATGATGACGAACAGAAAGCGAACCGTCTGTGCGAGCGCGTACTCGGCTATCGAATCTTTAGCGATGCCGAAGGAAAAATGAACCTCAACGTGCAGCAATCAGGTGGCAGTGTGCTGGTGGTTTCACAGTTCACGCTGGCGGCAGATACCGAACGTGGTATGCGCCCGGGGTTTTCGAAAGGCGCTTCGCCCGAGCGGGCAGAAGCGCTGTATGAATACTTTGTTGAGCGTTGCCGCCAACAGGAAATGAATACGCAAACCGGTCGATTCGCTGCGGATATGCAGGTTTCACTGGTTAATGATGGCCCCGTGACGTTCTGGTTACAAGTATGAACCAGCTACCGGTGTGGCCGCGGGCAACAAGAGAGAATACGACTATGTATCACCTTCGAGTACCGCAAACAGAAGAAGAGTTGGACCGTTACTACCAGTTTCGCTGGGAGATGTTGCGTAAACCGTTGCACCAGCCCAAAGGCTCCGAACGGGATGCCTGGGACGCGATGGCGCATCACCAGATGGTGGTGGACGAAGAGGGAAATCTGGTCGCGGTTGGGCGTTTGTATATCAATGCGGATAACGAAGCCTCCATACGTTTTATGGCCGTTGACCCCTCTGTGCAGGAGAAAGGGTTGGGCACGCTGATGGCGATGACCCTGGAGTCTGTGGCGCGTCAGGAAGGGGTAAAACGCGTAACCTGTAGCGCCCGTGAAGATGCGGTTGAATTTTTCGCCAAACTGGGGTTTGTGAGTCAGGGCGAAATTACCACGCCGCAAACCACGCCGGTGCGCCATTTTTTGATGATTAAACCCATCGCAACGCTGGACGACATTCTCCATCGCGGGGACTGGTGCGGACAGCTACAGCAAGCCTGGTACGAACATATTCCATTGAGTGAGAAAATGGGCGTGCGCATTCAGCAGTACACCGGGCAGAAATTTATTACGACGATGCCAGAGACAGGCAATCAGAACCCGCACCATACGCTGTTTGCCGGAAGCCTGTTTTCACTGGCGACGTTAACGGGCTGGGGGCTTATCTGGCTGATGCTGCGCGAGCGTCATCTGGGGGGGACGATAATCCTCGCCGACGCGCATATCCGATATAGCAGGCCAATTACCGGGAAACCTACCGCTATTGCCGATCTGGGCTCGCTGAGCGGTGACCTGGACCGTCTGGCAAGAGGCCGTAAGGCGCGCGTTCAGATGCAGGTCGGGGTGTTTGGCGATGACACGCCGGGCGTCGTGTTTGAAGGTACCTACATTGTGCTACCCGCGAAACCGTTTGGCGCATATGAAGAGGGCGGGAATGAGGAAGAGTAGGTCAGAGGGGATCCTCTTTACTCGATGAATGCGTCTGCCGGAAGGTTAAAGCGTTCTGCGAGCATTTTAATATGACTTACAGTCAGTGCTCTGCGACCATTCAAGATGTTGCTGACATTGGATTTTGAACCAAGTTCGTTGGCAAGATCTGCTGCTTTGAGACCATATTGATCCATGAGCGTACGCAGTAACGTAACGCCATGAGGAGTATGTTCCAGTTGTTGGTTGAGGGCACTGAACTCAGGCGCATGTTTTTCGTAGTCGCGGATCCGAGCTGAAAGCAGCTCAAACAACGGGTTTTCCAGGTCGTCACGATCAACCAGAAACTCCACCAAAGCGAGTGCTTTTCGGTACTCTGTCTCATTTTGTTCTTTGCCTAACAGGGGGATTTTTTTCACTGCATCGGTAAAGGTATCGATCATCAATTTTACACTGGCTGTGTCTATCTGATGGCTTTCATGCGTTCTCATTCTTTGTGACCCCGATAGTATGTGGTTAGTCTGTCATACTCGGCATGGTGAACGATATGCTTCACAAATACCTTTTGCAGTTTGAAATCAATATAGGCAATAAGTCTCAAGCAGTTACCTGAAACATTAATCACCCACCATTTATTTCTGTATTTAAAATTATCCAGTGAAGGTATGTACTGCTTCATCTCTTCAGGAGTGTGGAACATTTTTTTCTCTAAAATATTCAGCAAATCAACGAGTGCTGCCATGTGGTTTGGAAAACGGAGTATTGCCTCGTTGAAAGGTTTTCGGCTGATAACATGCATGGTGTAGTTCCATTACAAGGTTTTCAACCTGAAAACAAAATAACGCAAGGCAATTAAGTTTTCAAGATGAAAACAAAAGATTAATCAAGCATGTCTTCCTGCTATAGGATTAACGACGCGCCAGGCCACATCTCGCATAACATTTCGTGCCGCCTGGCTCACTCCTGCCAACTGGAAAAATCCGTGGATAACGCCAAGATAGCGTTGGCAGGTACACTCCACGCCCTGTTCCTGGAACCGTTGATACAGGGCCTCACCCTCATCGCGCAGTGGGTCGAATTCGGCTGTAATGATGTGCGTGGGCGGCAGACCGTTGAAGTCTTCACGCCAGACAGGGCTGGCTTCGGGATGCCGCAGGTCGGTTTGCGGCAAATACATCTCGTAGCCCGAAAGCAACGTGTCACGTGTGATAATGTAATCCTGCCCATTTCGGTCGTAGCTCTCAAACCTGGCGGTTGCGTCCAGCATTGGGTAAATCAGCATTAGCTGCGCAGGTTGCCATTGATTGGCAGCTTTTAGGCGAAGTGCAGTGACCAGCGCCAGATGCCCGCCCGCACTGTCGCCAGCAAGCGTAATCCTGCCGCGGTCGACACCCAGTTTCTGGGCATACTTCCAGATAATATTGGCTCCCGTTTCAGCGTCGTTATGTGCAGCCGGGAAAGTATGCTCTGGTGCGAGGCGATAATGCACCGCAATGACTCGACAGCCGCTGTACCAGGCGAGCTGCCTTAGCTGGTTATCATGCGTCGCGAATCCGCCACTGACAAAGCAGCCACCGTGATAATAGATAACGCAGGGGAGATTTCCCGTGGCGTCCCGCGGCGAAACAACACGAAATGTCATTGCATCGAGTTCAATATCTTCAACCTGTACGCGGGTTTCAGTTTCTCCTGCCAGTACCGTGCTGGCAATGTAGCATGCTCTCCGGTCATCAATATTTTGCTCGCGCGAAGAAGGGCGTCCCGCCGCGATAAATGCCTCAACCAGCTGTGCAATCCCGCTTTCCAGTGCCATTTATTATTTTCCTTATCTGTATGGATATACAGTTTTATAACCTGGATAACCACGAATGAGAATGGGAAAAGTGGCGGGGTGTACGATTCTGGAAAGCGGCTCGCAAAAGTAAAAATCGTTCGCGTGAAGGCTATTTTCTCGCTTTTCTCGGGTGTATGTTGTGTGGAAATTAATCGCCAATGATATACTGGAGGTATATGTGAGTATGATGGCTGGGATGGATATGGGCAGAATTTTACTCGATTTATCAGACGAAGTGATCAAACGTCTTGATGATCTCAAGGTGCAGCGTAATCTGCCGCGGGCCGAGCTTTTGCGGGAGGCTGTTGAACAGTATCTTGAGAGGCAGGATCAAGCTGAAACGACAATTTCACGTGCTCTTGGGCTATGGCAAGGTTGTGAGGAAGATGGCGTTGATTATCAGCGTAAACTCCGTGAGGAATGGTAATGGTCACAGGATCTGCGCTTTTTGATACCAACATCCTCATCGACCTGTTTAGCGGGCGAAGTGAAGCAAAACTAGCGATAGAAACATGGCCGCCGCAGAACGCAATCAGCCTCATTACATGGATGGAGTTGATGGTGGGCGCAAAAAAATATCATCAGGAATCTCGCACACGCGTTGCGCTAGGCGCTTTTAATGTGATCGGTGTTTCACAGGATATTGCTGAACGAAGCGTGAGTATCAGGCAGGAATATGGGATGAAATTGCCGGATGCCATCATTTTGGCCACTGCGCAGATTCATCGTCTTACACTGGTTACGCGTAATACCAGGGATTTTGCAGGCATATCCGGCGTGGTCACACCGTATACGTTATAACCCGGGCGACCTGCGCCGCCCGGTAGTGCGAAGAACTTACTCCCCTTCACCCGGGAACAGGAACGGGTTGATGGAGCTGCGGGCAAAGCCCTCTTGCTCCATGTGTGCGTCCAGCATCAGTGAAGCGAGATCGTCGGCTACGGCCTCGACTTTCGGGTCTTTTTCCTGATAGAGAATCTTCAGGTAAGTCCCGCAATCGCCGCAGCTTTCAGCTTTAATGGCCGCCTGTTCGTTATCTAACGACCAGTAGTTCAAATCACGGCTCTGCTCGCAGTTGCTGCACTTCACGCGCACCACGTGCCACTCGGTTTCGCACAGGTTGCAGTGCAAATAGCGCAGCCCCTGAGTGGTACCGATTTGCACCATGCTGGAGACCGGCATTGAACCACACACCGGGCAGTACTGACGCTGTTCGCCGTATTCCGCACGGGCTTTGCCGGGAATCAGGCTCGCCATCTGCGCCCAGTAGAGCGACAGGGCAGCCCAAATGAACGGTGCTTTGTCGCTGCTGACGGAGGCGAAATCGGAGGCAAACAGCGCGCTGGCCATCAGTTCCAGCTCCTGCTCCGAGGCTTTTTCCAGATTCTCGATCACGGCCAGCGCAGGGCCGCTCATTTCCGGCTTCAGCTCAGCAATTAGCGATTGCAGCAGTTTTTGCCAGTGCTTGTCGCGTGGCAGAACGTGGATATCCAGTGGCGGTTTGCCCTGATCGTTCGCTTCTTTGATGCGAGCGGTCAGATCCATCTGCAGCGGATGGTCGTACAACACCACTTCCTGCGCGTGAGCGATCAGCGCGGCAAAACGCAGGTAATCACCCAGTGGGTTGTTCTCGGCCAGCTCGCGCAGACGTTCAGCGCGGCGGTTATACAAATTTTTGAGTCTGGGGAATAATAACGGCGGAATCATATCCGCCGTGCGTTTCTCGCTCTTCTCCAGCTCATCTTGCGGGATTATGCGAATACTCATTCAGATGACTTTTCCTGTTTCTGGCGGACTTCACGGTACCAGCGCGGGTGATGTTTCTTCGCCCATGAGCTGGTAACCCATCCTTCCACCATCGCGGTAATGGTGCCTTTCACCCAAAGGGCGGCGTAAATGTGCACCATGATAACCACAATTAACGCTACTGCGGCAAATGAATGCAGCATTAACGCGAATCGGATCACCGGGATTGAGAAAGCAGGCGCAAAATACGGACGCCAGATGACCACTCCGCTCACCAGCAACAGGACCAGGAAGATAATCGCCGCCCAGAATACGCATTTCTGGCCGAAGTTATAACGTCCAGTGTCACCTACTTCCTCGTTGACGACAATCTTACGAATATTCTTCGCCCAAAAGATATCATCCCGATTGATTAGATTGTAGTGCCAGTAACGGAAAAACATGATGATAAACGAGGCAAACATGATCACGCCGACAAACGGGTGCACAATTCGCGCCAGTTGCGGCGTGCCCATGATGTGCATCAGCCAGTTAAACGACGGGAAGAGAAAACCCATCCCGCTCACTGCCGCCAGAATGAAGCAGAAGGCGGTGATCCAGTGGTTGATGCGTTCCGGCGCCGTGTAGCGCACGATGGTGTCACGTCGTTTCATTTGCGCACCTCGTCTTTTTCTTCATGCAGATTGTCTTCTTCCTCTTCCGCACGGTTCGGGCCTACGCCGACGTAGTGGAAGATACTGGCCGCAAATGTCGCTGCAAAGCCGACGGCTGCGAGAGGTTTCCAGATGCCTTTCCAGAACTTCACGGTGGCGCTGATTTCCGGGTTCTCCGGCAGACCGTGGTACAGATTCGGCTTGTCCGCATGGTGCAATACGTACATCACGTGCGTACCGCCAACGCCTGCCGGATCGTACAGACCCGCGTTTTCGTAACCACGCGTTTTCAGCTCCGCCACGCGCTCACCGGCCAGCGTTTTCATCGACTCTTTAGTGCCGAAATGAATAGCGCCGGTTGGACACGTTTTCACGCAGGCTGGTTCTTGTCCGACCACTACACGGTCAACGCACAGCGTACATTTGTAAACGCGGTTGTCTTCCGGGTTGAGGCGCGGCACGTCGAACGGGCAGCCCGCGATACAGTAGCCACAGCCGATGCACTGCTCGGACTGGAAGTCGACGATACCGTTGGCATACTGAATGATTGCTCCTTCGGCCGGACACGCCTTCAGGCAGCCCGGATCGGCGCAGTGCATACAGCCATCCTTGCGGATTAGCCACTCCAGTTTGTCGTTTTGTTCCACTTCCGAGAAGCGCATTACCGTCCAGGATTTAGCGGTCAAATCAGCCGGGTTGTCGTACACCCCAACGTTGTTGCCCACTTCATCACGGATGTCGTTCCATTCTGAACACGCCACCTGACACGCTTTACAGCCGATACAGGTGGTGACGTCGATAAGCTTCGCCACCTCTTCCTGATGGTCCCGCGCCTGAGGCGCGGGGGTGAAACCGTTAGTGGCGGAACGACGAATGATGTCTTGCGATTGATAAGCCATAGGTCGTCTCCGTTACACCTTTTCCACGTTCACGAGGAAGGACTTAAATTCCGGCGTCTGCGTGTTTGCATCACCGACGAATGGCGTTAACGTGTTAGCGATAAAGCCTTTTTTCGCCACACCTTCGTAGCCCCAGTGAATCGGGATTCCGATAGTGTCGATATCCTGACCGTTGGCCTTCAACGTGCGAATACGTTTAGTCACCACCGCTTTGGCTTTAATGTAGCCACGGTTAGAGGAGACTTTGACGGTATCGCCATGAGAGATACCGAGCTTATTCGCCAGCTTCTCGCCAATTTCCACAAACTGCTCCGGCTGGGCGATAGCGTTAAGCAGCGCATGCTTAGTCCAGTAGTGGAAGTGCTCGGTCAGACGGTAGGTCGTACCGACGTACGGGAACTTATCCGCTTTACCCAGTGCTTCCGCGTCACCTTTAAAGATACGTGCGGCAGGGTTAGAGATAACGTTCGGGTGCAGCGGGTTAGTCCCCAGCGGCGTTTCAAACGGCTCGTAGTGTTCCGGGAACGGACCTTCTGCCATCTTATCGATAGCAAACAGGCGTCCCATCCCTTCCGGCTGCATGATGAACGGCCCAACGTTGCTGCCCGGCGCGGCGGCACTGTAGTCTGGAATATCCATCCCGCTCCATTTCGCCCCGTCCCATTTCAGGATCTGACGTTTTGGATCCCACGGATTCCCCTGCGGGTCAGCGGAGGCGCGGTTATACAGAATGCGGCGGTTGAGCGGCCACGCCCATGCCCAGCCCAGCGTATTGCCAAGGCCTGACGGATCGGCGTTATCGCGACGTGCCATTTGGTTGCCTTCCGGCGTCCAGCTACCGGCAAAAATCCAGCAGCCGCTGGAGGTGGTACCGTCGTCACGCAGTTGGGCGAACGAGCTAAGCTGTTGGCCTTTCTTGACGATAACGGCACCGGTGGCCGGGTCGATAATGTCGGCCAGGGCTTTTCCGTTGCTCTCCATCGCCACTTCTTCCGAAGCCGGTTCGTGTGGGGTGGAGTAGTTCCAGGTCATGCTCAGTACCTGTTCCGGGTTCGCGCCACCCTGCTCGGCATACATCTTGCGCAGACGCAGGAAGATACCGGCGAGGATTTCACCATCGGTAACGGCAATCCCCGGGGCATCCGCACCTTTCCAGTGCCACTGCAGCCAGCGACCGGAGTTGACGATAGAACCGTTCTCTTCGGCGAAGCAGGTGGACGGCAGACGGAATACTTCAGTCTGGATTTTCGACGGGTCAACATCGTTCGACTCACCGTGGTTCTGCCAGAAGGTGGAGGTCTCTGTGTTGAGCGGGTCGATGGTGACCAGGAACTTCAGTTTGGACAGTGAAGCCACAACCTTGTTTTTATTCGGGAATGATGCGACCGGGTTAAAGCCCTGGCAGATATAGCCATTCACTTTGCCCTGGTTCATCATCTCGAAGTACTGCAGGACGTCGTACCCTTTATCCCACTTCGGCAGCCAGTCGAAGCCCCAGCTGTTTTCCGCTGTCGCTTTATCGCCAAAGAAGGCTTTCATCATCGAAACGAAGAATTTCGGGTAGTTGCCCCAGTAGTTCACCTGGCCTTCCAGCAACGGTTTTGGCGTGTTGGCGGCAAGGTAAGTTTGCAGGTCAGTTTGCTTCTCGCTTGGCAGCGTCATGTAGCCCGGCAGGCTTTGTGACAGCAGACCTAAGTCGGTCAGACCCTGAATGTTAGAGTGTCCGCGCAGAGCGTTAACGCCGCCGCCTGCCATCCCCATATTGCCCAGCAGCAACTGGATCATCGCCATGGTACGGATGTTCTGCGCACCAACGGAGTGTTGCGTCCAGCCCAGTGCGTACAGGAACGACGCGGTTTTATCTGGGCGGCTTGTTTCTGCGATGTACTCACAGACCTTCAGGAAGTCGGCCTTTGGCGTACCGCAGATATTTTCTACGACGTCCGGCGTGTAGCGGGAGACGTGCTGTTTCAGCAGGTTCCATACGCAGCGCGGGTGTTGCAGGGTGACATCGCGTTTGGCGAAGCCTTTTTCATCCAGTTCGTAGTTCCAACTGGTTTTGTCATACTTGCGTTTGTCCGCGTCGTAGCCGGTAAACAGGCCATCTTCGAAACCGTAATCCTCACGCACGATCAGGCTGGCGTTGGTATAGGCTTCAGTGTATTCGCGGTTGAATTTTTCGTTGTTCAGCAGGTACAGCAAAACGCCTGACAGGAAAGCAATGTCAGTACCGGAACGAATCGGAGCATAGAAATCAGCCACCGCCGCGGTTCGCGTAAAGCGCGGATCGATAACAATCAGCTTCGCGCCGTTGTGAATTTTGGCTTCCATCGCCCAGCGGAACCCGACCGGGTGAGCTTCAGCGGCGTTACCGCCCATCACCACAACGAGGTTGGCGTTTTTAATGTCGACCCAGTGGTTGGTCATCGCACCGCGACCAAATGTTGGAGCAAGACTTGCTACCGTTGGTCCGTGTCAGACGCGTGCCTGGTTGTCGACCGCGAGCATACCAAGCGCGCGGGAGAATTTTTGTGTTAAATAGCCGGTTTCGTTACTGGAAGCGGAAGCACACAGCATCCCGGTGGAAAGCCAGCGGTTAACGGTTACGCCTTCGGCGTTTTGTGCAACGTAGTTAGCGTCGCGATCTTCTTTCATCAGCTTAGCGATGCGGTCAAATGCCTCATCCCAGCTAATCTGTTGCCACTTATCAGAGCCAGGTGCGCGGTATTCCGGGAATTTCAGGCGGCTTTCAGAGTGGATGAAGTCCACAAGTCCTGCCCCTTTCGGGCACAGTGCGCCACGGTTCACCGGGTGATCCGGGTCCCCTTCGATATGGAAGATGGATGCTTTGGCGTTTTTTGCTCCGTCACCGAGACTGTACATTAACAGTCCACAGCCAACGGAACAGTAAGTGCAGGTGTTACGGGTTTCGCGGGTGCGCAGCAATTTATACTGCCGTGTTTCCGCTAGCGCTACGCCGGGTGCAAAGCCCAGTGCCGCTGCCGTGGTGCCTGCCATACCGCCAGCGCAGATCTTAAAGAACTGCCTTCTGCTGACCTGCATGGTTCGCTCCTTGTTTCGACATTGTCACGTTCCCTTCGTTTTCCTATAACGCGAACGCGAGGGAAGTGGTTGTTATTTTTCTTTGCGGACGGGACCGCAAAGGTCCAGAATTGGGTGAATTTCCCTCCGTCCAGGAGGGGTTTGTAAAGAATACCACAATGTTGGTATGCGTGTTCCAATACGGTTAAAAGAAAGTGAATAAGATTATTCAAGAAAACATCAAGAATGTGACATCTCCGACAGGATCTCGTCAGTTGACCCTCTGGAAGCGCGAGGACTTGCAACATCCTCAGCCAGATGAGGTAGCTGAGGAAGTGCCTGTGGCGCTGGTATACAACGGGATTTCACACGTGGTGATGATGGCATCACCGAAAGATCTTGAGCACTTCGCGATGGGTTTTTCACTTTCTGAAGGCATTATTGAGTCCTCGCAAGATATTTACGGGATGGACGTGGTGCCTTCCTGCAACGGATTAGAAGTGCAGGTTGAGCTGTCCAGCCGGCGCTTTATGGGGCTGAAAGAGCGTCGTCGCGCACTGGCCGGTCGGACTGGCTGCGGTGTTTGTGGCGTGGAGCAACTTAATGATATTGGCAAACCGGTTCAGCCGCTGCCGTTTACCCAGACATTCAATCTGGCGCATCTCGATAACGCCTTAAGGCATCTCCCTGATTTCCAGCCTGTTGGGCAACTGACAGGCTGCACGCACGCGGCTGCCTGGGTACAGCCGTCAGGTCATCTGGCGGGCGGGCATGAAGATGTTGGACGTCATGTTGCGCTGGATAAACTGCTGGGACGACGTGCGATCGAAGGGGAAACCTGGCTGCAGGGCGCGGTATTAGTCTCCAGCCGCGCCAGCTACGAGATGGTGCAGAAGTCGGCAATGTGCGGCGTGGAAATCCTGTTTGCTGTTTCTGCGGCGACAACGCTCGCTGTTGAAGTTGCCGAACGCTGTAACCTGACGCTGGTGGGTTTTTGCAAACCGGGCCGGGCGACGATTTATACACATCCCGAGCGTCTGATAACTGAGTAACCAGCGTTCAATTAATTTGAATAAGACTGGCAAATCCTTCCGCTTTTAGTTGTGCGATGAGATGGCTATTATTTATCACATCAAGGCACGGTGCCTTAATCAAACAACTAAGTTAAAGGGTTTATATCATGAAAAGCATCAAAACTTTTGTCGCAGTTATCGCTCTGGCTACTTCTTTCGGTTCTTTCGCTGCTCAGACAGTTACCGCAACTGGTTCTACACTGGAAAGCGCTGAAGCAAAAATTGCCGCTCAGGCTGAACGTGCAGGTGCCAGCGATTATAAAATCACTCAGGCATACACCGGCAACCGCGTGCACATGACCGCTGAACTGCTGAAATAAAATACCTCAGTACTGTCGAAAGAGCGCCCTTGAGGCGCTTTTTTCATTTCCGGTATTCACTGCCTGAGCAATCCGATAAACGCGTTATAGTCTTTCAATCCCGCAATAGTTTCTGCCGGATGGCTGCTCAGCACGCTGGATAAATAACTGAAGATTTTTAGCTCATGCCGCGCCTCGGCGGCGGCACAGGCGATCAGGACATGGCTGACCGGTTCGTTATTCACCAGAATAGGGTGTGCGAGGGTAATAAAGAAACCACGAAAGCGACGCTCCTGTTCGCTCCAGCAATGAGGAATCGCCAGGCGATTCACGATCAGGTTTTCACCTTCATGCTCCCGGGCGCAAATGCGCAGCGCTTCGTCCTCGGTGATATGGCTCTGTGCCACAAGCTGGCCGCAGATCCGGCCGATGATACTCTGCCAGCTTTCGGCCTCCATATTGGCGTAATGGAAGCTGCCCGGCTGTAAAAAGAAACGTTCGGGCTGCTGGCGGATAAAGGCCGTCGCGAGGAAGTGTTTAATCTGCTCGGTACCCGCAGCGGTGATGATGTTCTTGATGGTTAAGGTATTTTTTATAGATTCATCAAGTAAATAGTGACTATTGTTGATGATTAACAGTGGGGTGATTTCTTCACTGATGGCGCTGACTTCACTCGTATTTCGCGCAATGATCACCCGACAATTCAGAACATCTCGCTCAATAGCCTGTTGGTTGATGGTGGCGATAGCATTCTGGTCGGATAACAAAATGACCGGCTGGCGCTCGTTTTGATGGCGCTCCAGGGCGCAGGCGAAGTAAAGCCCGATGAGGTCGCTATCGAACAGTGGGATATCCAGTTTTTCACGCAACAGGGCAATAAAACGCAGACTCAAATCGAAGGCGGCAGGCCAGGTCGACTTCAGGTTGTGCATACTGCTCTGGCGATGTTCTGGTACCCAAACCGGGGCAGAGACGCATCTCAGCAGGTGGCCGGTAATATTATCAACCAGTTGGGTATCGATAACGTTCAACGCAGCGATGCCGGGAACGCTTTTTAACAACAAGGTCACCGCATCGGCAGAGATTGTCATTGCCTGCCGTTGTCTGATTTCCAGAAGGCCGATCAGTGTTCTGAAGGCGTTCTCGCCCAAGTAGACTCCTCCTTGTTCCACCGCATTTTTCAGTGAAACATACCGACACTCCGGCCATGATCCGGAGAGCTGGTTACGCAGGGCATAGACGGCCAGCACCAGACTTGCCAGGTACTCTCCCGAGATGAGCGGGAATTCATTAAGTTTTTCACATGCTGCATTGAGCCTGTCGATGTTGTCTCGGGTAATACCCGGCAGTGGAATTAAGAGGGGATCTTTTTTAAGCAGATTCGCCAACAGGATAATGCGCTTTTCTTCCGGTTCATCAATGAAATGACCGACGCCCGGGCGGCTGGCAAGACAAAAGGCGCGCTCATAGCGCTGCTTCAACCGTGGGAGACGATCGGCCACCCAGGTTTCAGGTAAATTGAGCGCCGAAGCCAGCTGTACACGCGGTGTAAAGGTATTGAGCAGAAGAAAGGCCAGCAACCGGTCATCATTATCATGGCGTTGCAGAAGCTGAAAATAACCGCGTCTGTCGACAATTTCCAACTGATAGCCCGCACTGCCGCCGGGTTGAATGCGGGCCTTACCGCTGAGGGTAAAATTGAGGTAGTCAATATCGCGCAGGATGGTTCTGCCTGAAACGCCAGTTTGCCGCGCCAGGTCGCCCAGCAAACACGGCTGCTGTTCAAGAAGATTCACCAATTTTAACTGGCGTTCCGAAAGCATTAACTCTCCCGGCGAAAGTCAGTAAACGCGCGGACCTTTTCGGTCGACAACGAGGTGAGCAGTTCGTGCACCAGCGTAAACAGCGCGTCGTAATCCGATGCGGAAATCATGCCGCTGTTGGCGTGGAGATAGCGAGTCGGCAGGCATAGTGCCGCCACCGGACGACCGCCGCCCATAACGTTATAGCGTCCACCGTCCGTCGCCCCGGTTTTCATGGTGCAAAACTGCAATGACGCACCGCTGCTTTCTGCACACGCTTTTAATGTGGCAACCAACTGCTGATTAGGGAAATAGCGCTTATCGAACAGCATCAACCCTGGGCCCTCGCCAAGCTTGAGTGGGTATTTAATGCTGTCGATTCCGGGCACATCGCCCGCAACCGCAGTATCCAGCACGATAACCACATCGGGCTTGATATGCTCCGCTGAGGTTTGCGCCCCGCGTAGACCCACTTCTTCTTCCACACTGCCCACGCCGTACAGGGTAATTTCAGTGGTATTCACGGTTTGTAAAAGCTCGGCCATCAGGGCGCAGCCGACGCGATTATCCAGCGCTTTGCCGACGATCTTATCTTCGCCCCAGCGAGCGAAATTGGCTTCCGGGCTAACGAAATCACCGATCGCAATTCCTCGGTTTTCTACTTCTTCGCGGCTGTTGGCACCAATATCGATGAACATTTCGTCAAATGTCAGAGGTTGCTGTTTCTGCTTTTCCGTTAAGGCGTGTGGTGCTACGGAGCCGATTATGCCAGGGATTTTAACTCCCTTGCGGGTACGGATGACGACCCGGTGGTTCAGCATCGACTGGCTCCACCAACCGCCAATGGTGGTGAAGCGCAAAAAGCCGCTTTCGTCGATATGCGTGACCATAAAGCCCACTTCATCCATGTGACCGACGATGGCAACCTTCGGCCCACGGTTGCCCTTGCGTGCGACAAAGCTGCCGAGGCCGTCAAAAGTGATTTCATCGACGCTGGAATCCAGCGCATTAATGAGAAGAGTGCGAACTTCCTGCTCATCACCGCTGACGGCGCTGGCTTCGCATAACTGCTGAAGTAACTCAATGTTCATGGGCAAGCTCCTGCTGTGCGGCTTTACGTTTCAGCCACAATCCTTTCAGGATGATAATTAACGAAATGTTCAGCGCCAGACCGATAGCCAGCACCAGGTAAAATGACCCCACCGGAGACATCAGGCCAATCAGCGGATCAAAGATACCTAAACCCGGCGCGAGACGTTTGATTCCAAAGGCGATGACCAGCATGCCGGTAATACCACCGGAGAGCGTATTGGCGGTAATCATCGGCAGCGGCGCGGCCAGCGCATAGGGGATTGCCGGTTCGGTGGCGACGGTGGCACCCACCACAATCGCACTGCTGGCGGCGGCCTTCTCCTGCTGGGTAAACAGTTTTGGCGCTAAATAGGTAGCGATACCTGCCGCGACGGGCGGCATCAGCGCCACCACGCCGACGATGGCGTACCAGTCATAGATATGTTTTTCCAGCAGTGAGAAGCAGAAGAACCAGGCCGTTTTATTGATTGGCCCGCCCATATCAAATGCCAGCATTGCGCCAACGAGGAAGGCTGCGCCCATTTTCATTGATGGTGGAATGGTGTTCAGGAAGTGCAGCAGCCCCCCCATGATGTCGGACATCACCGGGCCGATGACGTAATAAGTCAGTACGCCAAACACCAGCAAAGTGACAAACGGGATCAGCATGGAGCCGAGCAGCGGCTGCAACGCTTTGCCGAGCCGAACCTTGCGAAACCAAAGCACAAAGTAGCCAATTGCCAGCCCGAGTACGACCGCGCCGAGAAACCCCGCGCCGGACTGGGTGCCGAGTAGGCCTTTATCGTTCGCCAGGTAACACACCAGAAACGCCGGGGCAAAAGCGGGCTTATCGGCAATCGACCACGCGATGTATGCCCCCATAATGGGGATCATAAAGGTGAAACCCAGATAGCCGATGGATTCAACAACCCAGGTGAACGACGGCGCACCTTTCGACATATCGGCATAGGGCAAACCGAACTGCACCAGCATATTAGCGATGGCGACCAGAATACCGCCGCCAATAACAAACGGCAGCGCGGCGGAAACGCCAGCCATCAGGTGGCTCATCACGCTACCGTGCTGGACCTCCTGTTTTCCCAGCTTTACGCTGCTATCAGTGGCAAAAAGTTGTGAGTGAGTCGGTAACTGCGTAAAAATCAGGTCGATATTTTTCAGCGCCTGGGAAATGGCTATTTCATAGACTTTTTTCCCGGCGAAACGCGCCCGGTCTTCACCGCTCAGGCCGCGACCTGTAGCCAGAATAACGTAATCGGCAGCGGCAATTTCTTCACTGGTCAGTCGGTTTTCGACGCCGCTTGAGCCCTGGGTTTCGACTTTAATCGTATGGCCGAGCGAGCGCGCTTTTTGCTCCAGCGCTTCTGCCACCATATAAGTGTGGGCGATACCCGCCGGACAGTCGGTAATCGCCACTAAACGCAAGGATGACTCCATAGCCGCTTCCTTATGAGGTTAAGGTCTGATTGAGCAGGGCGAGCACCTGGTTGGTGTCGCCTTGCTTCAGTTGGTTGATGAAATCTTGATGGATAATTTTGCGGCACAGGGTGCCGATAATTTTGACCTGATCGTCCTCGCCCGTTTGTGGCACGCCGAGGCAGATCCAGCAGTTAACGTCCTCGCCGTCGCTGGCTTTCCAGTCCACTTTTTCTGATTTGCGCGCGAACAAGACGAAGGGGCGTGTGATACAGGCGCTTTTACCGTGTGGGACGGCAATGCCCGATCCAAAGCCGGTGGAATGCAGCTTTTCGCGTATCAGCAGCGTTTGCAGGAAGGCGCTGCGGTCAGAGACGTAGCCATTTTGAAGCGCCATATTCGCCAGTTGCTTGAGGATGGCATAAACGCTATTCCCCTGAATATTCAGGTCAATGCAGTTAGCTGTAAGGGCTGTCATGATGGGACTCCGTTAAAAACTGTTTGATTTGATTTTAACGGTGAGATGGTGAAGAGATGAGCAGCAATATGTCAGCGAGAAGTGACAATTTGAGACAGAGTTAGCGCCTGGTTTTGTGGGGTAAAACACATAACGCTACAGGTGATTACCCTGATGAATATTTCGCCAGGGTAATTATATTCTTAGTGTATGCCCACCATTCGTAACAGCGCGGTTACCACTGCGGCGGCAACGATCACCACGATCAGCGGCATCTTACGCCAGGCGAGAAATACCGCAAAAGCCACGCCGAGTACGCGCGCCATCCCGGCAAAGTGTTCGCCTTCGTAAAAGGTGGTCGCCAGCGCAACAGAGAACAGTAATACCGTTGCGGCGTCGGAAAGCAGCGCCTGCGAGCGTTCTGAGAACGCTAAACGGCTTCCAAGCTTAGCTCCCCCTAAACGCATTAAATACGTTCCCAGAGATAACATGGCGATACCGACGATAAACAGCGTCATGTTGCCCATCATTTTTTCCTCGTCAGTAAGCCAAAGAGTGAGAGCAAAACCGGTAAACCGACCGGCGCAAAGGGAATGGCGGCAAGCGACAACGTGGCGCCGCTACAGGCACGAATCAGCGTAGTGCGGTTTTTGAATGCCGGGACGACCAGAGCCAGCAGAATGGCAGGGAAGACGGCATCCAGACCGATGGTTTCCGGGGCAGGGAGCAGTTTGCCGACGCCTGCGCCGATCAGGGTGCCAACAGGCCAGAAAATTGCGACGCCCAGACCGCACAGCCAGTAGGCGGCTTTACGTTGCTCAGGCGTTTTTTGCGACAGGCCAAAGACTACGCTTTCGTCGTTCATAATATGACAGCCGAGGAAACTGGCAGCCCGGGTGCCTACCAGATCGCGCACGGTGACGCCGAACGGCACGTGTCGGGCGTTAACCAGTAAACCCGCAGCCGCAGCCGCCAGTGGATTACCACCGCTGGCGATAATGCCGATAAACATAAACTCGGACGCGCCCGCCAGCACAGTAATAGAGAGTACAAACGGTACCCACAGCGGGAAGCCGTAGGCCATCGCCAGCGAGCCATATGACATGCCGACTACACCGACGGCCAGACAGACTAAAAATATTGCTTTTATCGTGTCGCCTTTGAGACTGGAAAAATAATGTTTCATACCGTTTTAGCCATATCGAACGAGTTTCCATTATAATGAACGCGACCAATTGGCTTTACAAGTCGAACAATTCGTTCGATATAAAAAACATGGAGTCGTGAATGACCCAGCCCATCAGTATGATCGCGAAAAGTCTGGTGCGTGAACGTCAGCGCACTGGTTTGTCGCTGGCGGAGATTGCCCGTCGCGCGGGGATTGCAAAATCGACACTCTCGCAATTGGAAGCGGGCAATGGAAATCCTAGCCTGGAAACGCTCTGGTCGCTGTGTGTGGCGTTAGATATTCCCTTTGCGCGCTTGCTGGAACCGCAGGAGCAAAAAACGCAGGTGATTCGCCGCGGCGAAGGGACAAAAGTCGTGGCTGAGCAGGCCCACTATCAGGCCATTTTACTGGCAGCCTGCCCACCGGGTGCGCGGCGGGATATCTATCTGCTGCTGACGCAGCCGGGCGCGGATCGTATTTCACAACCGCATCCACCGGGATCGGTTGAACATATTATCGTAACGCAGGGTAAGGCGATGGTGGGATTGACGGAAGCGCCGGAGGAGTTAGGTGAGGGCGATTATATTTGTTACCCTGCCGATCAAGCGCATATCTTTAAAGCACTGGAGCCTGACACTCAGGCGATTCTGGTTTCTGAGCAGAGTTAATTGAACGCTTATTAAATAAAGGCGCGGCGATTGTCGTTCGCGCCTTTATTATTTTTAATTATATTTTATTGTTATTCATATAAAATTGTTTTTATTATTTTTCGTTAATTTCAGCACTATTGTTATATCCCTCACATTCTTAATTATATCTACGTTACACATAATAAAATCAGTATGATAATAAATATTAGCCTGCACTGGTGCCACGTTTTAATGTTCTGAATTTATTTCAGTCATCGGTATCGTATTACCTATAAAAATATTTTTTGGATTTGCATGTTGCGCGTCTTCCGGTCGGAAGACGTTGGACGATCTTTATTTCAAGGAAAGCAAATAATGAAGAAATCGACATTAGCTTTAGCAATAGGTCTATTATTAGTGGCAAATAATGGCTTTGCTAAAACGCAAAAAATGACTCTGGAACAGCGGCTCGAACAACTGGAGGCTCGGCTGGAAGCTGCGGAAAACCGCGCGGCAAAAGCGGAAAATCAGGTGCAGCAATTGCAGGTACAGCAGGCTGCAGAGATCCAGGAAATTAAAGTTGCTCAGGGAAATACGCCAGTCAACGGCACTACGCCCGCACAAGAGACCAAAAAGAACGCCACTACCCCTAATCTGGTGCTCTCCGGCTATGGCGATCTGAAAATCTACGGCGACGTGGAATTCAACATGGATGCGGAAAGCAACAAAGGCGTGCTGGCGGCAACCAATTCGAATGTGGGCGACCCAACCAATGAACGCTGGGATCTGAACGGACGTATCCTGCTGGGCTTTGACGGTATGCGTAAGCTGGATAACGGCTATTTCGCCGGTTTTTCAGCGCAACCGCTGGCTGACATGACGGGTTCGGTCAATCTTGATGACGCCGCTTTCTTCTTCGGTCAGGAAAATGACTGGAAAGTAAAAGTCGGTCGTTTCGAAGCTTACGATATGTTCCCGCTGAATCAGGATACCTTTGTTGAGCATTCAGGGCATACCGCCAACGATTTGTATGATGACGGTAGCGGCTATATCTACATGATGAAAGAAGGTCGTGGCCGTTCAGATTCCGGCGGCAGCTTCCTGATGAGCAAACAGCTCGATAACTGGTATTTCGAGTTAAATACCCTGCTGGAAGATGGTACCTCGCTTTATCAGGATAGCCGCTATCATGGTCGTGAAATGTCGCAGGAGAAAAACGTGGCTTATCTGCGCCCGGTCGTCGCCTGGACACCGGTGGATGCGCTGACGATTTCTGCGGCCATGGAATCGAACGTTATCAATAACGCCTATGGATATACCGATGCTCAGGGCAACTTTGTCGATCAGTCCGATCGTAACGGTTACGGTATGACGATGACCTGGAACGGTCTGAAAGCCGATCCGGAAAATGGCCTGGTGTTTAACCTGAATACCGCTTATCTCGATGCGGATAACGAAAAAGATTTTACGGCGGCGGCCAACGCTCTGTGGAAGCGCTTTGAACTGGGCTATATCTATGCTCATAACAAGATCGACGAATTTAACGGTCTGATCGATCACGATGATAATGACTGGTTCTACAATGAGGGCACTTACGATATTCATACCATTCACGCGTCTTATTTAATTCCGAACGTGATGGATATGCAGAACTTTAATATTTATCTCGGCGCTTATTATTCGATGATTAACAGCGATAACAGCAATCCGGAGAATTATACCGACGACGACGACCGTTACGGCGCGCGTCTCCGCTTCAAATACTTCTTCTGATTTTCCGTTCTCAGGCGCCTGGATTCAGGCGCTTTTTCTTAGAGCCTGGTCATCAGGCTTTTATTTTCCCACCAAGTTATTTTTGATTTTGAACTTGTCGGCGCGGTTGTAGCTACACGAGTAGTTAAATGCAGTCCCGTCTTCCAGTTTGGTGACGCCGGAGACTTTCAGCATCGGTATGCCTGAGCAGGTGCTGGGTTGTGAGGAAAAGGCGTGGATGACAAAACGAACGCAATGCTGCTGACGGGAGAAAAAGGTTTCCTCCCCCGTCAGGGGAGGAAACAGAGCGGTTAAGGCAGATAAAACACTTCTTTTAGCTCAGCGCTGACCGGGCTGTTGTCCGGGTTTGCCGGCATTACATCACGCATATGCTTCCACCAACGCTGGCAAACATCGGTGCTGGCAACGGCGTTCCAGCGATCTTCTGACTCAATCTCGACGGTGGCGAACAGCAGGTTGCGTTCCTGATCGAGATAAATCGCGTAGTGATGGGCACCGTGCTCTTTCAGCACCGCTTCCAGTTCTGGCCAGATGGGATTGTGCCGACGTTGATACTCAACGTGCGCGTCGGCATTCACCTGCATCACAAAGGCCTTGCGGATCATAACGCCTCCAGATACAGCTCGCGGACCTCATCGCGGCTGGCAGTGCGCGGGTTACACGGCGCGCATGGATCGGCCAACGCTTTATCCAGCCAGCCTTCAATATCCTCTTTCGTCACGCCAAGGGAACTAAAACCAGCCGGAATACCTACACGCTTGCTCAGGGCACGAATCGCGGTGATGGCCTCCATGCTTGCCGCTTCGTCGCTCATCCCGCGGGTGTCCACTCCCATCGCCTGCGCCACTCGGGCAAAACGCGCCACGGCGTTCGGGCGGTTAAAGTTTTCGATGATCGGCAGCAGGATGGCATTGCAGACGCCGTGCGGCAGGTTGTGGGTCGCGCCTGGCTGGTGTGCCAGCGCATGCACCAGACCCAGACCTGCGCTGTTGAATGCCATACCCGCCAGATACTGACCAAACGCCATTTGCTCACGGGCCTCGAGGTTATGACCATCGTCGACCGCTTTCGGCAGCCACAGGTTGATCAGGCGAATTGCTTCCAGGGCGTTGGCGTCGGTGAGCGGATGCGCGCCAACGGAAACATAGGCTTCCACCGCGTGAGTCAGGGCGTCCATGCCGGTTGCGGCGGTAACGGAGGCTGGGATTTCCAGCATCACGCTGGCGTCATCCACGGCGATATCCGGGATGATGTTCGGGTCGATGATCACCTCTTTGACCTTGCGGGCAGAGTCGATAATGACCGCGTTGCTGGTCATCTCTGCTGCTGTACCAGCAGTGGTATTGATGGCAACCAGCGGCACGCCCGCATTTTTCACTTTGCCCACGCCGGAGTAAGCGGTAGAAGGGCCAGGGTTGGCGGTCAGGATCTTCACCGCTTTGGCGGTATCGATCGGGCTGCCGCCGCCGAAGGCGATAATGTAGTCACATTCTGCCCCCTGATATGCCGTAAAACCTTTCTGTACCAGCTCTTCTGTCGGATTCGGGAACACCTCATCAAACAGGTGGTAAGACATTTGATGTTCATCCAGTGCGGCAAACAGGCTATCCAGCAGGCCCAGCTTCACCAGCTGACCATCGGTGACGATCAGTGCTTTGCCCCATTGTTTATTCGCCACGAGATTCACCATATCGGCAATCGCGCCGGCGCCATGCAGGCTAATTTTTGGCAGTGCCAACATAAAGCTCATCACTATTCTCCTTAAAAAAAATCCCTGGTGCCCGATGGCATTACGCTTATCGGGCCGACGGTGAAACGTGCATCGTCATGTAGGCCGGATAAAGCGAAGCCGCATCCGGCGTTGAGTTGGCAGGTATCAGTACAGCTCTACGGCGCTGGCCAGCGGAGTCACGCCAAAGCGTTTAGCCAGTGCTACCAGCTCTTCACGTGTGATGGTCTGCTTCATACCGCCCATCGAATAGATTTTGACTAAAACTTCGGCGGATTTTTCTGCGGTATCTATCAAGCCAAATGCTTCGTCGAGGGAGGGACCGCTGCCGAACACGCCGTGGAACGGCCACAGTACCAGCGAGTGTTTCTGCATTTCCGCGGCGGTTGCCTGGCCGATTTCATCCGTACCCGGCACCATCCACGGCAGAATGCCGACGCCATCCGGGAACACCACCAGACACTCGGTGCTGCCTTCCCACAGTTTGCGGGTAATCAGCGGGGTGTTGTTTTCCAGCACGTAGGTCAGGGCGATCAGGTTGGTAGCATGGCAGTGCATGATCACGCGGTCTTTGCCGTTCGTCGCTTTAATACGCTCGCAATGGGAGAGGAAGTGAGCCGGCAACTCGGAGGTTGGCACCGCTTCGTGGGTCAGGCCCCAGAGGATGTGGTAGCCCGCGCCGTCGCTGTCTACTTTCACCACGCCCAAATTTGCCGCGGGATCGAGCTGAACGTTACGGAAAAATTTACCGGAACCGGTGACGATAAACGGCGTGTTAGCCAGCAAAGGCATTGGCTGACTTAGCGCGATATAGCGCGGTTTTTCGTGGAAATCGGCGCTAAATGGCGCAATGTCAGCCTCATCCAGACGCAGCGTCAGGTTGCCGCCGTTACGTTCGTCCCAGCCTTTCAGCCACGCGTCGGAAGTGGCTTTGATCATCCCCTGGACGAACCAGGAATTAGTCATGTTTTGCATATTCGGTGATCCTGTTGATTGCCCGATTATTATCGGGTCTTACGTAGGCCGGATAAGTGAAGATCCATCCGGCAATCGTGTTTCATTCATTGCCGGATAGCGACGTGGGGCGTCATATCCGGCCTGTAAGCCTGGTGTCACGGTTAGCTACGTTTGCTCAAAATCTCTTTCTCATAGGCGCGCACGCTGTCCAGCCACTGGCTTCCCGCTGGCGTGTCGTGACGCTGGCAATACATCTCCCAGACGGCCTGCCACGGCAGCGATTTTTGCTCTTCCAGCAGGGCCAGACGAGCGGTGTAGTCGCCGCTGGCTTCAAGCTGACGCAGTTGTTCGGTCGGTTCTAACAGCGCGCGCAGCAGGGCTTTTTTCATATTGCGAGTGCCGATAACCCACGCGGCGATGCGGTTAATAGAGGCGTCGAAGAAGTCGAGGCCGATGTGTACGCGGTCAAACAGGTTGTGGCGGACGATCTCGCTGGCAATCGCCTGCGTTTCGTCATCCAGCAGCACCACGTGATCGCTGTCCCAGCGCACCGGACGGCTGACGTGCAGCAGCAGACGCGGTACGTACAGCATGGCGGCGGAGATTTTGTCGGAAATCACTTCAGTCGGATGGAAGTGACCCGCATCCAGGCACAGCGCGGTTTGACGGCTGGTGGCGTAACCCATATAGAACTCGTTGGAGCCCACGGTGTAGCTTTCGGCGCCGATGCCAAACAGCTTGCTCTCGACGGCGTCGATATGGTGCGCCGGGTCGAGTTTTTCGCTGATCACTTCATCCAGTGCTTCAAGCAGACGTTGGCGCGGCGCTAACCGGTCAACGGTGATGTCTTTCATGCCATCCGGGATCCAGATATTCATCACCGACGGCGTACCCAACTGCTCGCCAAAATACGCTGAGACGCGACGGCTGGCTTTGCAGTGGTCAATCCAAAACTGGCGAATGGTGTCATCGGCGTGGGCCAGCGTGAAGCCGTCGGCGCTCAGCGGGTGAGAGAAGCAGGAGGGGTTGAAATCCAGCCCTAACTGGTTTGCTTTCGCCCACTCGACCCAGTTTTTAAAATGTTCAGGTTTGATTTGGTCGCGGGCAACCGGCGTATCGGACTCCAGATAGATCGCGTGCAAATTCAGACGTTTTGGACCTGGGATCAGGCTCAGCGCCTGCTCCAGATCGGCGCGCAGTTCGGTGGCGTTACGCGCTTTGCCCGGATAGTTGCCGGTGGCCTGAATACCGCCTGTGAGCGAGCCTTCCGGATTCTCGAAACCGGCGACATCATCGCCCTGCCAGCAGTGCATGGAGACCGGCAGACGATCGAGCTGGCGTAAGGCCGCCTCGACATCAATGCCTACCGCGGCGAAACGCAGTTTTGCCAGTTCCCAGGCTTGTTCAAGTTGAGTGGTCATGCGCAAAGCTCCTTTGTCTGTCGTAGTGATGGAAACTGCGCCTGGTAGCGGGCAATTTCACTTTCAGGATTTGGAATGAAGGTGGTCAGGTCGTAGTTGGCACGCACCACCTGACGGAAATCATCGACGTTGTTAAGCTCGTCCAGCGTCATCAACTGGATGCCAATATTGCCGAGCGTGGAGGCCTCAATCGGCCCGGACATCACGCGAATACCGCAGGCATCCGCGCATAGCTGGTTCAGTAGGGCGTTCTGGCAGCCGCCGCCAACGATGTGCAGTTGGCTAAATGCTGCACCACGCAGTTGTGCCAGCTCTTGCAGAATGTCAGCGTATAGCAATGCCAGGCTGTCGAAGATACAGCGCGCCAGTTCGGCGTTTTGCTGGGGAACGGGTTGACCCGATTCACGGCAGGCCGCCTGAATTTCCGCGCTCATATCGTCGGGGTTGATAAAGCGATCGTCGTTCGGGTTTATCAGGAATTGGCAGGCCGGCAGCGCTTGCGTTTGGGCAATAAGCGTTGGCAGGTCGGTAATCTGGCGCTCTTTTAAAACGCGCTGGAGCAGCCACAGTCCCATGATGTTTTTCAGGACGCGGTAGCGCCCTTCCGCGCCCCCTTCGTTGGTGATGTTCGCCGCCAGCGCCGCATCGTTGGTATACGGCGTTCTGCTCTCAAAGCCCATCAGCGACCAGGTACCGGAAGAGAGATACGCACTATTTTTATCGGCCAGCGGTGAAGCGATGACCGCGCTGGCGGTGTCGTGACTGGCGACGGCCACAACCGGAATTTGGTTTTTCTGCGGGCAAATCCAGTGGCCAATGACGTTCCCCGGATGCGTCGGGCGACCAAACCAGGCTTTGTCTGCCCCGGTCCACGCCAGCAGCGTGTCATCCCAGTCGTCGGTGTTGATATTGACTAACTGGGTGGTGGTGGCGTTGGTGTATTCCCAGTTCAATTTGCCGGTCAGGCGAAAGCTGAAGTAGTCGGGGATCAGCAGAGCATGTGCCACCTGCGCAAGCAGTTCTGGCTGCTGTTCAACCAGCGCACGTAGCTGATACAAGGTGTTAAACGGCAGAAACTGAATGCCGCTACGGCGGTAGATTTCACCTTTACCTGGCTGCGCCATCGCCTGTGACATAATGCCGGTCGTGCGGCTGTCACGGTAAGAGACCGGCAGACCAACACGTTGGCCGGCGTTATCGATCAATACGTAATCCACGCCCCAGGTATCAATGCCAATGCTGTCTATCCGAATGCCTTCATCACAGACTTTTTTCAGGCCAAGGCGAATATCGTTTTCCAGGCTGTCGATGTCCCAGGTGTCAAAACCGTCCGTTTTTTGCAGACAGTTAACGAAGCGGTGGATTTCACGCAGCGTCAGGGTGCGGTGTTTACTGTCGTAACGTGCGAGCATTACGCGCCCACTGGATGCGCCGAGATCGACAGCGACACAATGGCGAAAAGTCATGGCGAGGTCCTTCTGAGTTTTATTGCACTCAGTCTAAGAACCCCGAATAAAGCGTACCTTCTTGACAGTGACAGCCCCAATTAGCGGCTGGCAACATGGCAAAGGTGAACGTGATGTTGTTCACAGTTTCCACTAATAGCGCGGATTTTGGCGGATGTGACGCCTTCCGCATTTCCCGATCTTTCCCGCCATTTCTTGAAGAATTAACCATGTTTACGCACTTTGGCGTCAAAAAATTAAGGTGAGGGTAGGAACCCTTAATTACTATTCAGCCATATTCGTTAATCAGGGGGAGCCGTCATGACCGTACTGCATTGCGTGGATTTTTTTCCGACAGGTAAAGCGCCTGTGGCTATTGAACCGCGGCTTCCTCAGCCCGCGTTTCCTGAACATCATCATGATTTTCATGAAATTGTGGTGGTCGAACATGGAACGGGGATCCATGTGTTCAACGGACAGCCTTACACCATCAGCGGCGGTACGGTGTGTTTCGTCCGCGATCATGACAGGCATTTATATGAACATACTGACAATCTGTGTCTGACCAATGTGTTGTATCGCTCTCCGGATGCGTTTCAATTTCTGGCCGGGCTGAATCAGCTTTTGCCTCAGGAACAAAATGGGCAGTATCCCTCCCACTGGCGCGTAAACCAGGGCGTACTGCAGCAGGTTCGTCACCTGGTGGGGCAGATGGAGACGCTCGGCGAGGAGATGGATACGCCCACGGCGGCAAATCGCGAGATCTTGTTTATGCAGTTGCTGGTACTGCTACGTAAAAGCAGCCTGATGGAAGCGGCGACCGATAACGATGCGCGGCTTAACCTTTTGATGGCATGGCTGGAGGATAACTTTGCCGAAGAGGTGTGTTGGGAGGCGCTGGCCGAGAAGTTTTCGCTCTCTTTACGCACTCTGCATCGCCAGCTTAAACAGCAAACAGGATTGACGCCGCAGCGCTACCTTAACCGTCTGCGACTGATTAAAGCCAGACATCTGCTCCGCCACAGTGATGACAGCGTGACTGATATCGCTTATCTCTGCGGTTTCGGTGACAGTAACCACTTTTCGACGCTTTTTCGCCGAGAGTTCGAGTGGTCGCCACGCGATATTCGTCAGGGGCGTGACCTTATAGCGGGAAGCAGCCTTCAGTAACGCGAAAGCTATCAACGTTTTTTACCGTCCGTTTGCTGATAATCATACCCTTTCATGCCGGATAAGCGCAGCGCATCCGGCAAGCGTACAGGTTGAGGTGATGTGATGGCGAATCATCTGGTTCTTTCGAAATCAGACTTTTTTGCGCATGAGCAGCAGGCTGTCGCCGTGGCCGATCGTTATCCGCAGGATGTCTTTGCTGAGCATACCCACGAGTTTTGCGAGCTGGTTCTGGTCTGGCGCGGCAATGGTCTGCATGTCCTAAACGATCGTCCGTACCGGATAACCCGTGGCGATCTGTTTTACATTCGCGCCGAAGATAAACACTCCTACACCTCCGTTAACGACCTTGTGCTGCAAAATATCATCTACTGCCCGGAGCGGTTAACGCTGAATGTTGACTGGCAAGGGGCGATCCCCGGATTTGACGGTACGCCGAGGCAGCCGCACTGGCGACTCGGCAGCGTTGGCATGACCCAGGCCAGACAGGTGATAAGCCAGCTTGAGCATGAAAGTAATCAGCGCGATGCGCAGGCCTTTACTATGGCTGAGCTGCTGTTTGGTCAACTGGTAACTCACCTTAAACGTCATCGTTATGCCACGGATACGCTCCCGGCGACGTCAAGTGAAACGCTGCTGGATAAACTGATCACCGCGTTAGCCGGTAGCCATGAGCATGCGTTCGAACTGGATACGTTTTGCGAGCGTGAACGGTGCAGCGAACGCGTTTTGCGCCAGCAGTTCCGTAGCCAGACCGGGATGACTATCAACCAGTATCAGCGCCAGGTGCGGGTGTGCCATGCACAGTATCTGCTCAAGCATAGTCGGTTGATGATTAGTGAGATTTCCATGCGCTGCGGCTTTGAGGATAGTAACTACTTTTCGGTGGTATTCACGCGCGAAACCGGGATGACGCCGAGCCAGTGGCGTCATCTCAGTACCCAACATGATTAGCTGGCCATTCCCAGACCAACAATGTTTGCCGCGACAATGATCACTACGCAGCCAAGACTTAGCACGCTGACCGGACGGCGACCCGCGTTTTTCCACTCTTTCAATACCAGTCCGACAATTCCGCCGCACAGAACATAGAAGCTCATGTGCAGCATCCAGCTTACATAGTCATACTGTGCCGGAATACGAGCGTGGCCCCAAGCGTAGAAGAAGAATTGCAGATACCACATCAAGCCACCAAGTGCGGAGAGCAGCACGTTGGTGATAATTAGCTGTTTGGCTAACGAGAAGTCAGCTTTTATCGACAAGTTTTTCACTTTTGCCAGACGAATGAAGCAGAAACCCAGGTTGACTAGCGCGCCACCGCCCATGATAACCACATAGCTTGGCAGGGCGACATACAGCGGATCAACGCCCAACGCGGCGGCGGCATCGTGCATTGGTTTAGCAGCGTTCATCGCAAATGACATCCCGGCAGAGAAAATGCCGCACATGACCGCCAGAACCAGACCTTTTTTCAGATTGAACTCTTCCGCTTTGATGCCCATTTTGCGTTCTTTTAACTGACCCGCACGGGTAACAATGCCCACGCCAATCAGCGCGACCAGCACGCCAAGCAGCGTCATGCGTCCGCCAGAGGTGTTGATCAGTACATCAAAGTTGCCGTTAATAATCGGGGTCATCAGCGTGCCGACAATCAGCGTAATACCAATCGCAATGCCGATGCCCATCGACATACCGAGATAGCGCATGGTCAGGCCATAGTTGATATTACCAATCCCCCACATCGCACCGAACAGAAACACCGGCGCCAGCGTGGAGAGGCTAAAGGAGCTGAAGTAGGCCCAGAAATCGGGAAGTAACATGGCGCTGATGGTCCATGGGAGGATAAGCCAGGAGACGATCCCGCCAACCGACCACATCGTTTCCCATGACCAATGTTTGACTTGCTTGAACGGGGCATAGAAACAGGCGGCACTGGCTGCGCCTATCAAATGCCAAAAGATACCCATCGTAATCGCGTTACTCATGACTTAATCCTCGTTATTTTTTATCGTCGGTAATTACCCCTCCGACCAAACGAGTTTAAAAATTATGCAGGTAGTTAACCTTTTAACGATTGCCGCCATTTGGCGCATGTTGGCAATCATCACGTTAAGTGGGTGATTCGGCTCACATCTTTAGCAATGGACTTGAGTCATCAAAACCTTGTAAAAAGTACGGCATTGATAATCATTTTCAATATCATTTAATTAACTATAATGACCCAACTGCTTACGCGGCGTTAACACTGGCCGCCCGACAATACTGGAGATGATTATGAGTTATACACTGCCATCCCTGCCGTACGCTTATGATGCCCTTGAACCGCACTTCGATAAGCAGACGATGGAAATCCACCATACCAAACACCACCAGGCTTACGTAAACAACGCGAACGCTGCGCTGGAAAGCTTGCCTGAATTCGCGAGCCTGCCTGTTGAAGAGCTGATCACCAAACTGGATCAACTGCCAGCAGACAAGAAAACCGTACTGCGTAACAACGCGGGCGGCCACGCTAACCACAGCCTGTTCTGGAAAGGTCTGAAAACCGGTACTACGCTGCAGGGCGACCTGAAAGCGGCTATCGAACGTGACTTCGGCTCCGTGGACAACTTCAAAGCTGAATTTGAAAAAGCTGCGGCAACCCGTTTTGGTTCCGGCTGGGCGTGGCTGGTTCTGAAAGGTGACAAACTGGCTGTTGTTTCCACTGCTAACCAGGATTCCCCGCTGATGGGTGAAGCTATCTCTGGCACCTCCGGCTTCCCGATCGTGGGCCTGGACGTTTGGGAACACGCTTACTACCTGAAATTCCAGAACCGCCGCCCGGACTACATCAAAGAGTTCTGGAACGTGGTGAACTGGGACGAAGCTGCCGCGCGTTTCGCAGCGAAAAAATAAGTTCTACGCTTTAGTAAGCCCCTGCAAGCGATGCTTGTGGGGGTTTTTTTGTGATCAAAATCAACATAAAAACAATGATCCATTTAAATTGAAACAAGGTTTTATTATGCGAGTGGGATCACTTTTATAGTCTCTATGAATGTCTATCTTCGTTTCATCAAGACGGGCGCATCTCATAAGCAAGATGCAATCGCCCATAAAAATTGCCCCATTTTTATGTCTACAGGTGATGGAAATGCAGATCAAACAAACGATAGAGAAAATCCCAGGCGGCATGATGCTGGTGCCGCTTTTTTTGGGCGCGTTGTGTCACACCTTTTCCCCCGGCGCCGGGAAATACTTCGGCTCCTTTACCAACGGTATGATCACCGGTACGGTGCCTATTCTGGCGGTCTGGTTCTTTTGTATGGGGGCGTCGATCAAGCTAAGCGCCACCGGTACCGTGCTGCGTAAATCAGGCACGCTGGTCATAACCAAGATTCTGGTAGCGTGGGTGGTCGCGGCGATTGCTTCACGTATTCTGCCGGAACATGGTGTAGAAGTTGGTTTCTTCGCCGGCTTGTCTACGCTGGCGCTGGTGGCAGCCATGGATATGACCAACGGCGGGCTGTATGCCTCGATTATGCAGCAGTACGGCACCAAAGAAGAGGCCGGGGCGTTTGTCCTGATGTCGCTGGAGTCTGGCCCGCTGATGACTATGGTGATTCTGGGAACCGCCGGGATCGCTTCGTTTGAACCACACGTGTTTGTGGGGGCCGTATTACCGTTCCTGATTGGCTTTGCGCTGGGGAATCTGGACCCTGAGCTGCGGGAGTTCTTCAGCAAAGCGGTGCAGACATTGATTCCTTTCTTTGCCTTCGCACTTGGTAACACCATTGATTTGAGCGTGATTGCGCAGACCGGTGTACTGGGTATTTTGCTGGGCGTGGCGGTAATTATTATTACCGGTATTCCATTGATTATCGCCGATAAACTGATTGGCGGCGGCGATGGCACAGCGGGGATTGCGGCCTCCAGCTCAGCTGGTGCGGCGGTCGCTACGCCAGTGCTGATTGCTGAAATGGTTCCGGCATTTAAACCGATGGCGCCGGCAGCAACTTCCCTTGTCGCCACGTCGGTGATTGTAACCTCCATTCTGGTGCCGATTATCACTTCCATCTGGTCGAAAAGAGTAAAATCCAGGGCGGCGGAAATTGATATTCGTAGCGCCGTGAAGTAAGCCTCTTTTGCCGGATGGTCTGTTCCATCCGGCTTAACGATTTACGCTTTGACGACAAATACCTCATCGATGGTCCGACACTCACCCTCGTTCAACTCTCCGCCGGCATTTCGTGACACGCCGGTGCAATAGCCAAACTTACGCGATACCACGGTTTTGATGGTGGTGACGAAATCTTCGCCGATGGCGTAGATGGACATGTAGGTGCCAATCTGGTCCTGAATGTCGCGAAGTGCTGTCAGGTCGCCCTGTTTAAATGCTTCCCGTGCGCTGACAAACAGTTCAGGCATGACGTTGTTTAATCCTGAAATCACCCCCGCGCCGCCTGCCAGCAGGTTAGGAATGTAGTATTCGTCATAGCCGGACAACACGGCAAAATCCTCCCGTACGGCGCGGGTGGTCTGGATCATACTGCGAGTATGGGACTGGCAGTCGACGGTATCTTTAATGCCTGCGAAGTTGGGGAACTCGGCGGCGAGGGTGGCAACCAGTTCAGGTGTTAAATCGCAGCCAGTGCGCGCCGGAAAGTTATAGGCAAACCATTTACCGCTGAGCTTCTGCCCCAACTGACGGAAGTAGCTCAGCAGCTGTTTTGCCGTTTGCCCATAGTAGTAAGGCGGCAGGATCATCACGGCATCGTAATCGGCGCGATACGCTTCCTGCGCCATCAACAGCACATCATTCTGGCAGGTGGATGAGACGTTGGCGACCATCTTCAGCGAGCTCATAGCGCGGGCCTCGCGGATTAGTAACAGCTTTTCTTCGAGCGTAAAGGAGGCAAATTCCCCGATGCTACCCATCAGCAAAATCACGTCGATTTTGGCCTCGGTAAGGCGTTTGAGATGCTGGCTTAGACCGTTAAGATCGATCTTGCCGTCATTATCCATTGGCGTAATGGAAGGACACCAGACGCCAGCAAATTGCGATTGACCAGTCACGTTGTTGACTCCTTATTTGAAATGATGTTTCAAAACCAGATTACATTGATAGCATGTGTCCCTAAGTTTCATGTGAACCGTGCTCTCATTTTGAGCGACTGGGGTAAAATAAATGTGGTGTAATGGGGGAAATTTATCGGGAGAGGGAACAGATGCGATATCCGGTCGATGTTTTTACAGGCAAGGTTCGGGACTACATGGGAAGCCGTCCCAGCGCGATTGCTAAGGTCCAGGTTGACGGCGAGCTGATGCTGACCGAACTGGGGCTGACGGGTGATGAACAGGCGGAAACGAAAATTCACGGTGGGCCGGATCGCGCGCTGTGCCACTATCCGCGTGAACACTATCAGCACTGGAGACAAGAGTTTCCGGAGCAGGCAGAGCGCTTTGTCGCGCCCGCGTTTGGCGAGAATCTCTCTACTCAGGGGCTAACGGAAGAGAATGTATTTATTGGCGACATTTTCCAGTGGGGAGATGCGCTGATTCAGGTCACGCAGCCGCGCTCGCCGTGCTTTAAGCTGAATTTCCATTTTGGCATCAGCGATATGGCTAGCCAGATGCAGGATGCAGGCAAGACGGGCTGGTTGTGCAGCGTCATCGCTCCAGGCCAGGTGTCGGCGGACGCGCCGTTGATCCTGGCTTCACGCGTCAGCGACGTCAGCGTGCAGGAGGCGATTGCCATTGCCTGGCATATGCCGTTTGATGACTCACAATATCACCGTTTACTCTCGGCTGCCGGGTTATCGAAAAGCTGGACCAGAACGATGCAAAAGCGTCGTTTAAGCGGCAAGAACGAAGACAATTCCCGCCGTTTGTGGGGAAAATAAAGCCATTCTGGCCATGCAATTAAAACAGGTGGTAACACCTGATTTGCCTCTCTCGTGGTTCTTATCTCTGCATACTAAAGCGGGTAAAAAACCTGCCTGTCACGCCATGTTTTCAGTCCATTCTTGATACCTGGCCCACAAAAAGAAACTCTGCGTTGAAAAAAAACTTGAGTATTTCCTGCACTCAAATATCTTAGCTTTAAATTGGTTTAAACCAGATGGGCAAGATGAAAAAGAAAAACAATGTTGATGTGCTTAGAGAGCGCTTTGAAAGCTGGTTAAACGAGAATAATTTGCCAGCGGGCTCTAAATTGCCTTCGGAGAGAGAGTTATGTGAGTTGCTGGATGCGAAGCGCATGACTTTACGTCAGGTTCTGATTGAGCTTGAGATCGATGCGCGTATCTTCCGAAAGAACCGCAGTGGTTGGTTTATTTCATCGAAGCGATTTATTTATAATCCCAAATCACTTTCCAGCTTTAATGCTGAAGCCTGTGCTCAGGGGCGCAAGCCTTTTTGGGGTTATTTAACCAAAGAAACGATTGCGACGGTTCCGCACCATGTTGATGATGTTTTTCTCTCCTCCGGTGATCGCTATTTAGTTACCGGTTGGTGTGGTCTTGATTCGCATAAAGTGTTTTACCATGAGTCCTATATTGATGCTGATGTTGCGCCAGGATTCATTAACAAATTGGGCAATCAGTCTTTTGCCAGCGTCTGGGAAGATGCGTTTGGTCATGCTTTAAATATCAAAGAAATGATTTTTAAACCGGTCAATATGCCAGAAGTGGCCTGCAAAGAGTTGGGCGTTGCGCCTAATACTTATGGAATTTTAGTAGAAAAACATCGGGCTACCCGAGATAAAAAAGTGGTTCAGGTTGATTTTGAATACTGGCGACTTGAATCTGTGGAACTTGTTATTCGTGATGAATGAGAAAAATAATGGGAAAATGCAACCAAGAACTTCTCGCTGAACGTGCGAGAAATATACCACTGTACCTACATGCTTATGCCTTTCATCTGAATATGCGCTATGAGAGAGTCCTTCCGGGCGATCTTCTGGATATTGCGCATCAGCAACAATTAAAGGGAGTGAAAATACATGTTGAGGATGGTGAGTCCCAATCGCTGCAGAAACTAAACGATCGGCAGTTGCACGATTTTAAAGAAAAGGCAAAAAAATATAACCTCGATGTACATATTGAAACGAGCGCATCGGACAAGGCGACATTGACGGATGCGATCCGTATTGCTGTGGCAACTGGCGCAACTTCAGTACGTTTCTACCCGCGCTATGAAGGACATCTCAACGATGTCATGGCAAAGATTGCCAATGATATTGCGTGGTTGTCTCAGTATGACGATTGCGGACTAAGCTTTACTATCGAACAGCATGAAGATCTGCAAGGCCATGAACTGGTGACGCTGGTTAATAATAGTGGAATGAAGAATCTCTCTATTCTGTTTGATTTTGGCAACATGATTAACGCCAATGAGCAGCCGCTTTCTGCGTTAGAAGTCATGTCCCCTCTAATCACTCAGGTGCATATCAAAGACGCAAAAATTATTAAAGAAGGTAAAGGCTGGGGGCATGAGGCTTGTCGTTCAGGATACGGTGACTTACCAATGGAAGAGATGCTTAAGGCATTATTACTTTTAGGTGAGGATAAACCGCAAGTAAATGCTTTTGGTCTGGAAGAGGAAGTTGAATATTATGCTCCGGCATTTCGTTTTGATGATGAAGGTGATAATCCCTGGATCCCATGGCGCGATGCAAGCTATACGCCGCTGCCCGACAGTAACATGATTGATGCGCGACTGGCGCAGGAAAAAGAACATGCTCTTGCTCAAATAAAGTATATCCGTGATTTATGCGACAAGTTCACAAGTAATAAATAAACTTCTTTAAATATTATTAAATGCGAAAAGGGTTATGAAAATAACTCTCTTAATTTATTAGTTATATGATTTGATTTAAATATTTCTCTCAACAAGCAATGAGGGTTTAATTATGTTCATGAACAAATGGGCAAGGCTCTGTTTTTTAATTTTAGGCGGCGGCACAATATTCAAACTTTCAAGTATGAAAGATGTTTTCTATGTGCCAATGCAAAGTGACTGGGGTTTAACCAATACGCAAATTGGTTTAAGTTTTACTGTTTATACGATTGTTCAGACAACCGGGCTTTTTCTGTCGCTCTATATCGCAGACCGTTATTCCAAGAAAATATTATTACCATTTGGTCTGATCGGCGTTGGGCTATGCGGTTTATATTTGGCGACGCTACCGTCATTTACCGGTTATCTTATTTGCTTTGCCGCAATGGCGTTCTTTGCCGATGTGGTTTATTGGCCGGTGTTACTGAAAGCTGTGCGTCTGCTAGGTACGCAAGAAGAACAAGGGCGCATGTTTGGCTTTTTAGAAGCAGGACGCGGCGTGGTGGATGTTATCGTCGCTTCTGGCGCTCTGTTTGTTTTCGTCCAGTTTGGTGAAGGTAAAGCGGGGATGCAGGCTGGACTGCTGTTTTATACGCTAATTACGCTGGCTGCGGGCGTTCTCACTTACTTTATTGTCGATGATGACAAAGTGAAAGGCGGCGAGAAAACCAGTGCCAACATGGAAGTCTTAAAGGGTATCAAACATGTGTTGTCCTGCCCTAACGTCTGGCTGGCTTCTTTAGGGATTTTCTTCGTTTACGCCGCGTACTGTGGCCTGACTTACTTCATCCCATTCTTAAAAGATATCTACATGCTGCCGGTAGCACTCGTCGGCGCGTACGGCATCATCAACCAGTATGCATTGAAAATGGTGGGAGGGCCGATTGGTGGGCTGCTGGCGGATAAGGTTGCTAAATCACCTACGGTTTACCTGAAGTGGACGTTTCTGATCTCTGCTGCTGCTATGGTTGTTTTTATGCTGTTGCCACATCAAACGATGAATGTGTATATCGGTATGGCGGCGACGCTAGGATTTGGGGCGATTATTTTCTCACAGCGCGCCATTTTCTTTGCACCAATGGATGAGATTGGTACCCCGCGTGAATATGCCGGTTCGGCGATGGCATTTGGCTGTATTATCGGTTATATGCCCGCCATGTTTGCGTATACGTTATACGGCTATTTACTGGATACCAATAGCGGCATCACGGGCTATAACTATGTCTTTAGCGTGATGATTGCGTTCAGCTTAATGGGCTTTATCTGTTCGACCATTCTGGTGAAGCGGATTAAAAAGCAAAAGCTAGCGGCTGCGACTGTGGCAGCATAATGTGAGAACTTCCCCGGTACGACGTTACCGGGGAAGCCTGTTAAGCGCGTTTATACAGCGGCAACCAAATTACCAGCCGCAAACCACCCAGCGGGCTGTCTTCGGCCTTCACCCAGCCACGATGCTGTTGGATTGCGGTTTCAACAATCGCCAGACCCAGACCTGTTCCGCCAGACTCGCGATCGCGCGCCTCATCGGTACGATAGAACGGACGGAAAATCTGTTCTCGGTCTTCAGGGCTAACGCCCGGGCCATCGTCGTCTACGGTGATGGTAATCCCATCGATATCCACCGCGAAGCCAACTTCAATCTGCGTGTGTGAATAACGCAGGGCGTTGCGCACAATGTTTTCCAGCGCGCTTTCCAGCGCATTTGGGTTGCCGTACAGCGGCCACGGGCCCGGCGGGAAATTCACCGTGAGTGATTTACCCATCTGCTCGGCTTCAAAGGCGGCGTTATCCAGCACTTCGCCCCACAGCTGATTGGCTTTCACCGTTTCACTGACCAGCGCGTTTTTCTGCTGATTACGTGACATCACCAGCAGGTCGTTGATCATGCTGTCCAGTCGATGCGCTTCTGTTTCAATACGCTCCAGCTCTTTGCTTTCACCGCTACGACGGCGCAGCAGCGCGGTGCCCAACTGCAGACGCGTCAACGGCGTTCTCAACTCGTGGGAGATGTCCGACAGCAGGCGTTGCTGCGAGGTCATCATTCGCTCCAGCGCCGTCACCATCTGGTTAAAGCTGGCGCCTGCCGCCAGAAATTCCTGCGGACCGGCTTCCAGTTCCGGATGCTGGCGCAGGTTGCCCTGGGCCACTTCATCTGCCGCGTTTTTCAACTTACGCGCCGGTTTCGCCAGACTCCAGGCAAGCCAGAGCAGTAGCGGAGAGCTGACTAACATGGTGACAATCAGCAACAACAGCGGTCGGTCGAACAGCAGATTGATAAAGTCAGATTGTGAGCTGCTGGCAGGTCGAATGAGATACAGCTGGTAGTTATCTTCGCCGTCTCTGACGGAGAAAGGCCCGACCATCTCAACGCGACCGTATTTTTTCTTTTGCGGATGGTCGGCGTTATCGGCCTGACCAATAAAGTTACGAATGATCTGCATTTCGTTGCGTTCTGCGCCGATCACGCGTCCTTCCGTCGTCACAAGCAATAACCGCTGTCCTGGCGGCGCCCACTTGTCTATCGCCCGAAACAAGCGACGCCACCACATCAAATCGTTGGGTGGATCGTTCGCCAGTTCAGCTTCAACGTGTTGCTCAATCATCAACCCCTGGCGCTGCTCGCTGTCCAGTAGCTCGGTCATCTGGCGTGAATCAAGCTTGGGTAACATCAGTACCAACATCAACACCAGTGCCAGCGTCAACCAGAAGATGGCAAAGATGCGTGCGGTTAAGCTCCCTATCATGAAGCGGAGACCATCAGGTAGCCGCGACCGCGCAGGGTTTTAAACCACGGGTGTCCGTCTTTACGTTCTGGCAGCTTACGACGCAGGTTCGAGATATGCATGTCGATCGCGCGATCAAAAGGCGTCAGGCGTTTGCCCAGCACTTCCTGGCTCAGGTGTTCACGCGAAACCACCTGACCGAGATGCTGTGCCAGCAAATAGAGCAGGGTGAATTCGGTGCCGGTTAACTCCAGGGTTTGCCCGTCAAAGCTGGCTTCCTGGCGACCCGGATTAAGGCTTAACGCATCCACTTCCAGAGTCGGCGAACCGTTGTCGCTGTTCTGCTGCTGTTCGCTCCAGTGTGAGCGACGCAAAATAGCGCGGATGCGCGCGACCAGTTCACGGTCGTTAAACGGTTTGGGTAAATAGTCGTCCGCGCCCAGTTCAAGGCCAAGTACGCGATCCAATTCGCTGCCGCGAGCGGTCAGCATGATTACGGGTGTCTGGTGTGTCTGACGAAGTGCTTTCAGCGTATCAATGCCATTTTTCTTCGGCATCATGACGTCGAGCAAAAGTAAATCGATGCTGTCATCCAGAAGCTCAAGCGCCTGTTCCCCATCATAGGCAACCAGCACATCGAAACCTTCCATTTCGAGCAACTCCTTTAACAGGGAAGTCAGCTCTCGGTCATCATCAACTAACAGGATTTTATTCATTGTTTACGTACCTCCGAGGCAGAAATTACGTCATCAGGCGTCGCTAATCTATGACTTTACGTTGTTTTACACCCCCTGACGCATGTTTGCAGCCCGAATCGTAAACTGTCTCTCGTTGAATCGCGACAGAAAAGATTTTGGGAGCAAGTGATGGGCAAAGTTACCGCTGCCGTCATGGCCTCAACGCTGGCACTGAGTACTTTAAGCCATGCAGCTGAAGTCGTCACAGGCGATCACTGGCACCTGGGTGAAGGCTCCGCGCAACGCAGCGTTCAGAGCCACATGTTCGACGGTATCAGTTTAACCGAACATCAACGTCAACAGATGCGAGATTTAATGCAGCAGGCAAGACACGAACAGCCTCCTGTTAATGTTAGCGAAATGGAGACAATGCATCGCCTTGTCACCGCAGAGAAATTTGATGAACGCGCTGTGCGCGCTCAGGCAGAAAGAATGGCGCAAGAACAGGTTGCCCGCCAGGTTGAAATAGCCAAGGTTCGCAACCAGATGTATCGCCTGTTAACGCCCGAGCAGCAAGCGGTTTTAAATGAGAGACATGAACAACGAATGGAGCAACTGCGCGACGTAGCGCACTGGAAAAAAAGCTCATCGTTGAATTTATTGAGTAGTAGCAACTCACGTTCCCAGTAGTAACCCTGTTTTCCTTGCCATAGACACCATCCCTGTCTTCCCCCACATGATGTGGGGGTTTTTTTTGCCCAAAATTTGTCACTCGGTTATTGCCTGACTGTTTTACTTCATCCGTTATACTAGCGGCATATCCTGGCAGGAGTGTTTATGAATCAAACCTATGGGCGGCTGGTTAGCCGGGCGGCAATCGCGGCGACCGTGATGGCATCGCTGTTACTTTTGATCAAAATTTTTGCGTGGTGGTACACCGGATCGGTCAGTATTCTGGCAGCGCTGGTGGATTCTTTGGTGGACATCGCCGCGTCGTTAACCAACCTGTTGGTGGTGCGCTATTCTTTGCAACCGGCCGATGATGAACATACGTTCGGACACGGAAAAGCGGAATCGCTGGCGGCGCTGGCGCAAAGCATGTTTATTTCCGGTTCGGCGCTGTTTTTATTCCTGACCGGGATTCAGCATCTCATCCAACCCACGCCAATGAAAGATCCTGGCGTCGGGGTGGTTGTCACCATCATTGCGTTAGTGTGTACAATCATTCTGGTCTCGTTTCAGCGCTGGGTGGTGAAGCGCACGCAAAGTCAGGCCGTTAGGGCGGATATGCTTCATTATCAGTCTGATGTTATGATGAACGGTGCAATTCTCGTGGCGCTTGGGCTGGCATGGTACGGCTGGCATCGCGCAGATGCCTTGTTTGCGCTCGGGATTGGCATCTATATTTTATATAGTGCATTACGCATGGGTTATGAGGCGGTACAGTCTTTGCTGGATCGCGCTTTACCCGATGAAGAACGTCAGGAAATTATTGATATTGTGACGTCATGGCCTGGAGTCAGCGGCGCTCACGATCTTCGCACGCGGCAGTCAGGGCCGACCCGCTTTATTCAGATTCATTTGGAAATGGAAGATAATCTGCCGCTCGTTCAGGCGCATTTAGTGGCTGAACAGGTAGAGCAGGCAATTTTACGGCGTTTCCCGGGATCGGATGTCATCATTCATCAGGATCCCTGTTCGGTCGTACCCAAGGAAGGCAAGATGTTTGAGCTTTTATAATTCGTTGTAAAAAAAGTGAACCGGGCCAGCATTTTGTGTATAAATTACCACCATTTGGCCTGACCTGAATCAATTCAGCAGGAAGTGATTGTTATACTATCTGCATATTCGTTGGATCGTTTCGATATGCGGAATCGACTTCCGGCAGCAGATTTCATTTTGCATTCCAAAGTTCAGAGGTAGTCATGATTAAGAAAATCGGTGTGTTGACAAGCGGCGGTGATGCGCCGGGCATGAACGCAGCAATCCGTGGTGTTGTACGTGCAGCGTTGACGGAAGGGCTGGAAGTCATGGGGATCCATGATGGCTACCTGGGTTTGTATGAAGACCGTATGGTTCAACTTGACCGCTACAGCGTGTCCGACATGATCAACCGTGGCGGTACATTCCTCGGTTCTGCCCGCTTCCCGGAATTCCGCGACGAAAACGTGCGTGCCGTGGCTATCGAAAACCTGAAAAAGCGTGGCATTGACGCGCTGGTTGTTATCGGTGGTGACGGTTCATACATGGGGGCAAAACGCCTGACTGAAATGGGCTTCCCATGCATCGGTCTGCCGGGCACTATCGACAACGATATCAAAGGCACCGACTACACCATCGGTTATTTCACCGCTCTGGGTACCGTAGTCGAAGCGATTGACCGTCTGCGTGATACCTCTTCTTCTCACCAGCGTATTTCCATCGTTGAAGTGATGGGCCGCTACTGTGGCGATCTGACCCTGGCGGCTGCCATTGCTGGCGGCTGTGAGTTCGTGGTGGTTCCGGAAGTGGAATTCAGCCGTGACGATCTGGTTGCTGAAATCAAAGCAGGCATCGCGAAAGGTAAAAAACACGCGATTGTGGCGATCACTGAGCACATGTGTGACGTTGACGAACTGGCGCATTACATCGAGAAAGAAACGGGTCGTGAAACGCGCTCAACCGTACTGGGTCACATCCAGCGTGGTGGTTCTCCGGTGCCTTACGACCGTATCCTGGCGTCCCGTATGGGCGCATATGCCATTGAACTGCTGTTGGCCGGTCACGGCGGTCGCTGTGTAGGTATTCAGAACGAGCAACTGGTTCACCACGACATCATCGACGCGATTGAAAACATGAAGCGTCCGTTCAAAGGTGACTGGCTGGACTGCGCGAAAAAACTGTACTGATTGTTTTTTCCGCGCCTGATGGCGCTAAGCGCATCAGGCCTACAGGTTGCAAAGACTTGTAGGCCTGATGAGCCGCTAACCACCATTCGGCACAATTCCCCGCATTTATTCCCCCAAGTTATAGCAAATCTTTTTTTATTCTTTAATGTTTGGATACCTTTCTGGCACGCTTTGCTCATCACAACACCACATAAGAGAGCTGGGCGATGAACAAATGGGGCGTAGGGTTAACATTATTGCTGGCATCGACCAGCCTTCTGGCAAAGGATATTCAGTTACTTAACGTATCGTACGATCCAACGCGTGAACTGTACGAGCAGTACAATAAGGCCTTTAGCGCGCACTGGAAGCAGGAAACGGGCGACAACGTCGTGATCCGCCAGTCGCATGGCGGTTCGGGTAAACAAGCGACCTCCGTCATTAACGGTATTGAAGCCGATGTCGTGACGCTGGCGCTGGCTTACGACGTGGATGCCATTGCTGAACGTGGTCGTATCGATAAAAACTGGATTAAGCGTCTGCCGGATAACTCCGCGCCATACACCTCCACCATCGTTTTCCTGGTCCGCAAAGGCAACCCCAAACAAATTCATGACTGGAACGATCTGATCAAACCAGGCGTGTCGGTCATTACACCAAACCCGAAAAGCTCAGGCGGCGCACGCTGGAACTATCTGGCGGCATGGGGCTACGCCTTGCACCACAACAACAACGATCAGGCCAAGGCACAAGACTTCGTGAAGGCCCTGTATAAGAATGTTGAAGTGCTGGACTCCGGTGCGCGTGGCTCAACCAATACCTTCGTTGAGCGCGGTATCGGTGATGTGCTGATCGCCTGGGAAAACGAAGCCCTGCTGGCGACAAACGAGCTGGGCAAAGACAAATTCGAGATAGTGACGCCGAGTGAATCTATCCTCGCGGAACCGACCGTTTCCGTGGTCGACAAAGTCGTGGAAAAGAAAGACACCAAAACGGTGGCGGAAGCCTACCTGAAATATCTCTACTCACCGGAAGGTCAGGAAATTGCAGCGAAAAACTACTATCGTCCGCGTGATGCAGACGTTGCGAAGAAATACGAAAATGCATTTCCGAAGCTGAAACTGTTCACCATCGACGAAGAGTTTGGCGGCTGGACGAAAGCGCAGAAAGAGCACTTCTCTAACGGTGGTACGTTTGACCAGATCAGCAAGCGCTAAATAAGTCTGTGATTTACCGACCCGGTGGCATAACGCGACCGGGTTTTTTATTTGTCATGGTTTTGCGTTACTCTTGCCCTTCAATGAGATACAGGGAACGCGTAATGAAAAAAGCAGGCTATCTTTTACTGGCGGTGATTGTAGTCGCCGCTGCTGCAGGTATCGGGTACTGGAAATTCACCGGTAACCCGGACGCATTACGCCAGATTGTTCTTCAGCAATGCCTGCCGCACCAGTTGCAGCAGCAGGATCCCACGCCGTGCGCCGAAGTGAAGCCGGATGCCGGATATGTGGTGTTCAAAGATCGTAACGGCCCACTGCAATACCTGTTGATGCCGACCTGGCGCATCAACGGAACGGAAAGCCCGCTGCTGCTGAAATCAGGTACGCCGAACTTTTTCTGGCTGGCCTGGCAGGCGCGCAGCTTTATGAGCCAAAAATACGGTCCGGAAATCCCTGACAAAGCGGTATCGCTGACCATTAACTCGCGTAGCGGGCGTACGCAAAATCATCTGCATATTCATATCTCCTGCCTGCGAACCGATGTCAGAAAACAGCTGGATGACAATCTGGCGAAAATCAGCACTCGTTGGCTGCCATTACCGGATGGGCTGCGCGGTCATGAATATCTGGCGCGTCGCGTCACGGAAAATGAATTGGCGCAACGCAGCCCGTTTATGATGCTGGCAGAAGAGGTGCCGGATGCGCGTGAGCACATGGGCAGCTATGCGCTGGCGATGGTGCGTCAGAGCGATGAGTCCTTTGTCCTGCTGGCGACCCAGCGCAATCTGTTGTCGCTCAATCTCGCCTCCGCTGAGGAAATTCAGGATCATCAATGTGATATTCTGCGTTAACCCCACCTAATCTGGCATTTACTCCGCATGTCTGTCCCCGTATTCTTGTTGAAAAAAACAACAGGAGACAGGCATGTCGCTCTGGCTTACACACCCTCTGTTTATCCCCTCTCTGGTGATTGGCATTACCATCCTGCTCTGGGCTACGTCGCTACTGCCGGAGTTTATAACGGCGCTGCTGTTCTTTGCCGTAGCAATGGTCGCCAAAATCGCCCCTGCGGATGTGATCTTTGGCGGATTTGCGTCTTCGGCATTCTGGCTGGTCTTTAGTGGTTTTGTGCTGGGTATCGCGATTCGCAAAACGGGGCTGGCGGACAGGGCGGCGAGAGCGCTGTCATCGCGATTGACCGATTCCTGGCCGTTAATGGTGGCGAGCGTGGTGCTGCTCAGTTACGCGCTGGCGTTTGTGATGCCGTCCAATATGGGGCGTATTGCGCTGCTGATGCCGATTGTTGCCGCAATGGCGAAGCGTGCCGGAATTAACGAGGGTACGCGCGCCTGGTATGGTCTGGCGCTGGCCGTCGGGTTTGGGACGTTCCAGCTTTCCGCGACCATTTTACCCGCTAACGTGCCCAATCTGGTAATGAGCGGCGCGGCGGAAGGCTCTTACGGCATCCACCTCAATTATCTTCCCTATTTGCTGCTGCATACGCCGGTTCTGGGCTGGCTTAAAGGCGCGGTGCTCATCATGCTTATCTGCTGGCTGTTCCCTGGCAAGCCCCACGCACCGCGCGATCTCACGCCAGCGGAACCAATGAGCCGGGATGAAAAACGCCTGGCCTGGATGCTAGCAGTGGTGCTGCTGCTGTGGGTAAGTGAAAGCTGGCACGGTATAGGGCCTGCGTGGACCGGGCTGGCGGCGGCGGTTATCACGCTGCTACCACGGGTTGGTTTTATCAATGGCGACGAGTTTTCCTCCGGGGTAAATATCAGGACCTGCATTTACGTGGCGGGGATTCTGGGGTTGGCAATTACCGTTACCCAGACCGGCATTGGCAATGCAGTGGGCGAGGCGCTGTTACAGGTGATGCCGCTGGATGCGGAAAAACCATTTACCAGCTTTCTCGCGCTGACCGGCATTACCACCGCACTCAATTTTATTATGACGGCGAACGGCGTTCCGGCGCTGTATACCACTCTGGCGCAAAGTTTTGCCGATGCGACTGGGTTCCCGCTGCTGTCGGTAATTATGATTCAGGTATTGGGGTATTCCACACCGCTACTGCCGTATCAGGCTTCGCCGATTGTGGTGGCGATGGCGCTTGGGAAAGTGCCTGCGAGGGCGGGGATGCTGCTGTGTATCGCGCTGGCGACGGCAACATATCTGCTTCTTCTGCCGCTGGATTATCTGTGGTTTAGCGTGTTGGGTAAGTTGTAAAAAAAAGCCCGGTAGCGCTAACGCTTACCGGGCCTACAGTCTTGGAGGACGGGTCAGCGAAGCGCTACCCGCCTCAACAGCATTACGCCTGTTTAGCCGCTTCTGCTGCTTTAACGATGACCGCGAAGGCATCTGCTTTCAGAGAAGCACCGCCAACCAGCGCGCCATCGATGTCCGGCTGAGCGAACAGTTCTGCTGCGTTAGCTGCATTTACGGAACCGCCGTACTGGATGATAACTTGTTCAGCGATTTTCGCGTCAGCTTTAGCAATGTGGTCACGAATGAATTTGTGAACAGCCTGAGCCTGAGCAGGAGTTGCAGATTTACCGGTACCGATAGCCCATACTGGTTCGTAAGCGATAACGACGCCTTCGAATGCTGCCGCGCCCTGAGTTTTCAGAACGGCGTCGATCTGACGTGCACAGACTTCTTCAGTTTTGCCCGCTTCGTTTTCTGCTTCGGTTTCACCGATGCACAGAACCGGAGTCAGACCTTGTTCTTTCAGTACGGCGAATTTTTTAGCGATCAGCTCGTCAGACTCTTTGTGGTAAGTACGACGCTCAGAGTGACCGATAATGATGTACTGCGCGCCGATATCTTTCAGCATTTCAGCACTTGTTTCACCGGTAAATGCGCCAGACAGGTTCAGGTCAACGTTCTGCGCGCCCAGGATAATGTGGCTACCGGCAGCGGCGTGTTTCGCCAGGTCGATATACATTTCCGGCGGAGCGATTGCTACTGCACAGCCAGCAACGCCAGCCAGTTCTTTACGCAGATTAGCAACCAGTTCGTTTACCATGTGGCGGCTGCCGTTCAGTTTCCAGTTACCCATCACTAAAGGATGTCGCATTTCATTTCTCCACGCTTGTCAGCGAATTAAGGAATATGGCCGCCCGTCAGGGCAGCATGGTCTGTGAAACAGTATAGAGATTCGTCTGCGGAAAGGCTTTGCTTTTTGTCATCAATTCGCCTTCTCAAGACTTTCTGATAGTGCCAGCTTAATCGGTTCAACAGCGAAGGTCAGCCCTTTTTCACCGTTATCTGCCACAACATAGCGAATTGCGCCTTCTGTTTCGGCGTAATAGTGTTTACCTTTGCCGGCAGCGAGCAGTTTTTGCAGCTTTTTCTGGCTCTGCTCTTTCGTCAGTAGCGGCGCGACGGTACGAATGACGGCGGTCATGTATTCCAGCGCTTTCGCTTTGGCCGCCTTTTGTTCTGGTCCCTGAATCGGCAACCAGGTTATCTGCATACTTTTGATTTTTAGCGTGCCGCGCTCAAGGGCGGAGGACGCATACAGGTTTTCATTGATTTTACTGGCCGCGCGGGTGAGGTTTGCCCGATCGCGGCTGCTGTCGATGGCGCGGAACTCATTCAGGATAAGCTTCGGATTCTGCGTATTAAAGTTTTCGCGAAACTGGCTAATCGACAGGTCAAAGGTCGGCGCACCCGCCAGTAAATAGGGGGCCGTGGTTGCCGTCGATGGCTCTTCCGCCCGTGCCGCAACGCTCGCGGTGAAGGCTGAAAACAATAATAAAAACAGTGTAAATCCTTGCTTCATCAATCGTACCTTTCGTTATGACTGCTCACGATTAAAACGGTAACTGTCGGGCTTGTCAAAAGGGTAAACTGTTCTGGAAGGTAATAATAAAGGAACTTACATGACCATACAGCAGTGGTTATTCTCATTTAAAGGGCGCATCGGGCGCCGTGATTTCTGGATTTGGATAGGTCTGTGGATCGTCGGAATGCTGGTTCTGTTCTCGCTGGCGAGCAAGCAATTACTCGATATTCAGACTGCGGCATTTTGTCTGGTTTGTCTGCTATGGCCGACGGCGGCAGTGACGGTAAAACGCCTGCACGATCGGGGACGTTCTGGAGCGTGGGCGCTGCTGATGATTTTGGCGTGGATGCTGCTGGCCGGAAATTGGGCGGTGTTACCCGGCGTCTGGCAATGGGCGGTTGGTCGCTTTGTTCCGACGCTCATTCTGGTCGGTATGCTCATCGATCTGGGCGCGTTCGTTGGCACCCAGGACGAAAATAAATATGGTAAGGATACGCAGGACGTAAAGTACAAAGCCGAGCGCCAGTAGTTGTCGACCGGAGAAGCGCAAGCGCCTCCCGGCAACCCTCACCAGTAGTGTTCAGCAGTCATATGGCCCGGTCGACGGCGCAGGTGTTTGGTCATCTGCCGGGTCTCTTTCAGCAGTTGCTGCGTGTCGCGTACCATTTGTGGATTTCCGCACAACATCACATGGCTGGTTTCTTTATCCATTGGCAGCCCTACCGCCTTTTCCAGTTCACCGCTGTCAATCAGCGCCGGTACACGCCCGGTCAGCGAATCTACGGCTGTCTCACGGCTAACAACCGTCTGGATGCGTAATTTACCTTCGTAGCGCTTTTCCAGCGCCTGCATCAATGGCAGGTAGCTCAAATCGGCGGCATAGCGTGCGGCGTGGACCAGCACCAGATTTTTAAAGCGACCCAGATCTTTGCCTAGTTGCAGAATCGACAAATACGGGCCGATAGCCGTGCCGGTTGCCAGCATCCATAGCGTTTCGCAATCAGGGACTTCATCCAGCACGAAGAATCCAGCGGCCTCACTCACCACCTGAACTTCATCGCCAGGCTTTAGCGCCGCCAGTTGAGGGCTGAGTTTGCCGTCGGGAACCGTCACCAGATAAAATTCTAAGTCGGGGTTATCGGGCGCATTCACGTAGGAATAGGCGCGCTGGACGCGCTCACCGTCGATCTCAAGGCCAAGCTTGGTGAACTGACCTGCAGTGAAAGGAAGAACCGGAGCTTGCACGGTCAAACTAAACAGGGCATCGGTCCAGTTCTGCACCTTTGTGACTTTGCCTGTTACCCAATCTGCCATGGTTTTCTCCTGTCTGCTTTGATTGCCTTATCTTCGTTCGTTGGACGAAAGATTTCCAGCCCGGATGGGCTGGAAGGCTCTATTGATCAAATCAATTACAGGATGTGCGCCTGCACATCGGGATCTTTGCGATCGAGGTAGTGAATCGACTGAATGCGGCGGATCGTGCGTGATTTGCCGCGGATCAACAGCGTTTCGGTGGTTGCGATATTGCCTTTACGGCTAATCCCTTCCAGCAGATCGCCTTTGGTGATGCCGGTAGCGGAGAAAATGACGTTGTCGCTGCGCGCCATTTCATCCAGACGCAGCGCTTTGCCCGCTTCAATGCCCATCGCGGTGCAGCGGGCCAGTTCCTGTTCGCCAATACAACGGTTCTCTTCGCTGTCGCCTTTGACGTCATGGCGCGCCAGCAGGCGGCCCTGCATGTCGCCGTCCAGCGCGCGGATGACGGCCGCGGAAACCACGCCTTCCGGTGCGCCGCCAATACCGTAAAGCACGTCAACTTCGCTGTCAGGCATACAGGTCAGAATCGAGGCCGCAACGTCGCCGTCAGGAATGGCGAAGACGCGCACGCCCAGTTTCGCCATCTCTGCAATAACCTCGTCATGGCGTGGTTTTGCCAGGATGGTGACGGTCAGGTCACTCAGTGGTTTGTTCAGCGCGGCTGCAATGTTTCGCAGGTTGGTTTCCAGCGACAGGTTCAGGTCGATGGACCCTTTTGCGCCAGGGCCGACAATCAGCTTTTCCATGTACATGTCTGGCGCGTTCAGGAAACAGCCTTTATCGCCTACAGCCAGCACCGCCAGCGCATTCGCCTGGCCCATTGCCGTCATACGCGTGCCTTCGATAGGATCGACGGCGATGTCGACCGCATCACCGTGGCCGGTTCCGACTTTCTCGCCGATAAACAGCATCGGCGCTTCATCAATCTCACCCTCGCCAATCACGATGGTGCCGTCGATGTTGACCTGGTTGAGCATAATACGCATGGCGTTCACCGCCGCGCCATCAGCGGTATTTTTATCGCCGCGGCCCAGCCATTTATAGCCAGCCAGCGCGGCCGCTTCGGTCACGCGTGAAAATTCAATGGCAAGTTCTCGTCTCATTGCAAACTCGTAGCAGAAAGGAATGGCGCGAAGTGTAGCACAGGGGAGGGGACTAGATTATTGATGTGTGTGCGGGGTTGCCCCCGCACGAAGATATTGCCGGACAAGGTAACGTCGCCATCCGGCAATGACGAATTACTCGTCGTGATCTTCCCACGCCATGGCGCGTTTGACTGCTTTTTTCCAGCCGCTGTAACGGAAATTACGCTCGGTGGTTTCGATGCCAGGGCGGAATTCACGCTCGATGACCGCTTTCTCCTGCAGTTCATCCAGATTCTGCCAGAAACCTACTGCCAGACCGGCAAGGTACGCAGCACCCAATGCGGTGACTTCGCGGACTTCCGGGCGCTCAACGCGCGTGCCGAGAATATCGGACTGGAACTGCATCAGGAAGTTGTTGGCGACCGCACCGCCATCGACGCGCAGGGCGTGCAGGCGAATACCGGAGTCAGCCTGCATCGCTTCCAGTACGTCACGGGTCTGGTAAGCGATAGACTCAAGCGTTGCGCGGATGATGTGGTTGGAGTTTACGCCACGGGTCAGGCCGAAGATGGCTCCGCGTGCATACGGGTCCCAGTACGGTGCGCCAAGGCCTGTGAATGCCGGAACGACGTATACGCCGTTGGTGTCTTTCACTTTGGTGGCGAAATATTCAGAGTCGAATGCATCGCTGATGAGTTTCATTTCATCGCGCAGCCACTGGATGGATGCGCCAGCCATAAATACCGCACCTTCCAGCGCGTAGTTCACTTCCCCGGTCGGTCCACAGGCGATGGTGGTCAGTAGTCCATTTTCGGACTTAACGGCTTTCTCGCCAGTGTTCATCAGCATGAAGCAGCCGGTACCGTAAGTGTTTTTCGCCATCCCTTCCTTTACGCACAGCTGGCCAAACAGAGCGGCCTGCTGGTCACCGGCAATACCGGAGATAGGAATACGAATGCCGCCTTTACCACCGATGTTGGTCTGGCCGTACACTTCAGAAGAACGACGCACTTCTGGCAGCATTGCACGCGGAATATCCAGCGCATCCAGCATCGTGTCATCCCAGTCCAGGGAGTGGATGTTGAACAGCATGGTACGTGAGGCGTTGGTGTAATCCGTTACGTGTACGCGTCCCTGCGTCATTTTCCAGATAAGCCAGGTGTCTACCGTACCGAACAGCAGTTCGCCGCGACGAGCGCGCTCACGTGAGCCTTCTACGTGGTCGAGGATCCACTTCACTTTAGTGCCAGAAAAGTATGGGTCAATTACCAGACCCGTGTTATTACGGATGTACTCTTCCATACCGTCGCGCTTGAGCTTTTCGCAGATATCCGCGGTACGACGACACTGCCACACAATTGCGTTATAGATAGGTTTACCGGTCTCACGCTCCCAGACGATGGTGGTTTCACGCTGGTTGGTAATACCGATCGCTGCAATTTCATCGGAACTGATATCGGCTTTCGCCAGAACTTCTACCAGCGTGGAGCTTTGGGTCGCCCAAATTTCCATTGGGTCATGTTCTACCCAACCTGCTTTCGGGTAGATTTGCTCGAATTCGCGCTGTGAAACGCTAACGATATTCGCATCGTGGTCCATTACGACCGCGCGGGAGCTGGTGGTGCCCTGGTCGAGCGCAACGATATATTTTTTTTCAGTCATGATTATTTGTCCCGTAGTCACATTACTGCGAAGCTTTTTGTTGAGTGTTGGTCGCAACGTCTTTCTCTTCAATCGCGCAGACATCGCACGGTAAATGGCGACCAATCAGTTTGCGATATGCCCATGCGCCTAAAATCGCGCCGGTAATCGGGCCAAACACTGGGACCAGGAAGTAAGGGATATCACGACCACCCGTGAAGGCAATCTCACCCCATCCGGCCATCCAGGCGAAGAGTTTCGGTCCGAAGTCACGTGCCGGGTTCATCGCAAAACCTGTCAGCGGACCCATGGAAGCACCAATAACGGCGATCAACAAGCCGATCAGCAGTGGTGCCAGCGGACCACGAGGTACACCGTTACCATCGTCGGTCAGAGCCAGAATCAGCCCCATTAGAATAGCGGTAATGACCATTTCAACCGCGAAGGCCTGCACAAAATTGATATGCGGGTTCGGATAGGTCGAGAAAGTACCTGCCAGACCCAGGCTTTCGGTACTGCCGCGCACGATATGGTTAGTTTGTTCGAAATCGATGAAAAGATTGTAATAAAGCCCGTAAACCAGTGCCGCTGCGCAAAAGGCGCCGGCAATTTGCGAAATAATAAAAGGTGCAACTTTGCGTTTATCAAAACAGGCGAACAGCCAGAGTGCGATGGTTACCGCTGGATTCAGGTGTGCACCAGAAACGCCTGCAGTCAGATAGATAGCCATCGCTACCCCCAGACCCCAGATGATACTGATTTCCCACTGACCAAAAGTAGCCCCAGCAACTTTGAGTGCAGCGACACATCCCACACCGAAGAAAATCAACAACCCGGTACCGAGGAATTCAGCAATGCACTGGCCTTTTAAGGTTGATGTTTGACTCATAATCGGATCCTGAAGAGAGTTTAATGTTTATTGTATGCGAGAAGGTCACTGACATCCCCGGAGCCGGTAGGCACACTGTTAATTTATCGTTAACGCTCAAAAACGAGAAATATCGAAATTGAAATGTGTGTACTCCATCAACAAAATGAGCGTTATCGCGCCATTTCGCGGTATTTGTTATACAAAAATAGTGTGAGCTGAATCATTTCAATGATCAATTCGTTAACACTTAAGAGTTATGATAGTAATGTCACCAGGAGAAAGACGAAAAGTGTTGCAAACCGCAATCTGCGCGGGATGCCGCTGGACAGGGATGACGCGGCTTCATACAATCGGTGTTAAGTAGAGTGCGCTCGTTTTTATTAAGGCGTCGCCGGTTATCGGGACGAGGATTTTTATCCATCAACGCCTTGCAATTCAGGAGAGGTATGACGATGTCATTAGAAGTGTTTGAGAAACTGGAAGCAAAAGTACAGCAGGCGATTGATACCATCACGCTGTTGCAGATGGAAATCGAAGAGCTGAAAGAAAAGAACAACTCACTGTCGCAGGAAGTTCAGTCTGCACAGCAGCAGCGTGAAGAGCTGGAGCGTGAGAACAACAACCTGAAAGAACAGCAGAACGGCTGGCAGGATCGTCTGCATGCCCTGTTGGGGCGTATGGAAGAAGTCTAATTCTGATTTCTTTAAAAAGGCATCCATAATGGATGCCTTTTTACTATGTAGACTTTAGGATATCGTAATTCTCAAATTTCAAAGAATACGATATGACAAAAAGAAACGATATTATTGATAATTCGGATCGATTTATCACCAGAGATATTAGATATGGTCTTATCTATACAGATAATCTAGGGTGGATTGATTTAGGCCACGCTAATCCGGCAGGCGCTGAAAAATTATGGTTTGAAATGACAAGACCTCGTGGTGGTGATAGTGAATTTTATGAAGTAAATTACCATCAAAGTATGTCTAAAAGCATTCACGGTCTAAATATCAATGCTGGTATATATCGTAGATTCATGGTGCGACGAGGATTGCAGGAGCGAATTCTGCAAGGTATTGCTTTGTCTATATTCTTGAGTACGTCACATCGTTTCGAATCCTTACAGGATTTTTGGCCTTACACTTATTTATGGATGTAATAAAACCAGTTGTGAATCCAAATTATGTTCGGGAACGCCGTATATGACGTTTCGACGATTAGGTGTTATTATTGTATCTATGCTTTTTTTTGCGCTGCTTTATTGTTATTTCATGGTGAGTGTCTTTACAAAAAAATGTTATACGCAGCATGATTTATTAATTTATCAGTTATTAACGCCGAAATTGATTAAACAGGTTCCAAGGGTATCCAGCGACTGGTTTTTTGTAAGCCATACAGATGAGGGTAGCCATCTTCAACGCAGTGAAATAGTTTTTACGGGGATACCTAAGAATGATATTCACAGAGCAGAAGAAAAATTAAACGCATACGTTGAATCTTATCCTGCAAGTCGCGAGATGATGAGTGTCGTTGTTGAAGCAAGAGCTGGGAATTATGATGTTAAGGTCATTCACTACAAATCGGATGAATGAAGAAAATAAAAGGCCATCAAACTTGCTGATGGCCTTTTTCACTTACTCGATATCGAGCGGGTCTTCGGAGAGGATTATCCCGGTGTTGTCGGCGTACAGGTGGTCGCCGGAGAAGAATGTCACGCCGCCAAAGTTGACGCGCACATCGCTTTCCCCAATCCCCTCTCCTGAAGCACCTACCGGAATTGCGGCAATCGCCTGAATGCCGATATCCAGTTCTTCCAGATCGTCTACCTGGCGGACTGAGCCGTAGATGACCAGACCTTCCCATTCATTCTGTACGGCCAGTCGTGCCAGTTCGGCATCGACCAGCGCACGACGGACAGAACCGCCGCCATCGACCAGCAGAATGCGACCACGGCCATTTTGTTCGAGCAGATCGTACAGCAACCCGTTGTCCTCGAAACATTTTACCGTGATGATTTGTCCGCCAAACGACGACCGTCCTCCAAAGTTAGAGAACAGCGGTTCCACGACGTTGACATCTTCCTGATAGATGTCACAAAGCTCGGATGTATCGTATTTCATAGGCTTAACGTTCAGTTGCTGCGAGAATTTTTAGTATATCGCGCTATGTGTACTGTTGGCAAAATCATCAATTGTTAATTGATATTTGTCAGTTAAAGAGACCACTGACTTAAGAAAATTCCAACGACAAACAGCAAGTTAGTTAATAGTGCCGCTTTTACGGTGCGTTCCAGCATCGGACGCATTGCCGCAGGATCCATTTCGCGCATCACGTAACGCGCCTGTTTGAAAAGCAGCGGAGCGGCAAGGATAAACAGCCATCCCCACAGACTTTGTAGCGAAAACAGGTTAAACAGCGCCAGGCAGACCAGCGTACCCATCAGCAGGCAGGCATGGTAGCGGCGGGCATTGACGGCACCTAAACGTACTACCAGCGTGTTCTTGCCGTTCTCTCTGTCGCTGTTGATATCGCGCAGGTTGTTGACGTTGAGCACGGCAGTTGCCAGCAGGCCACAGGCGGTGGCAGGCAGAATCAGCGCCGGAATCAGCGTATGCGCCTGCAGATACCAGCTTCCCATCACGCTAAGCCAGCCAAAGAATACCAGCACGGAAATATCGCCCAGACCGATATATCCGTAAGGGCGATTACCCACGGTGTAGGTGATCGCCGCGATAATCGACAGGCCACCAAGTACCAGGAAACCGACAAAATCCGCCAGCGTGTGACAGGCCACAGCAACCAGGGCCAGACCCGACAGACAGATCAACACCACGGTAACGATCAGCGCACGCTTCATCTGCTGTTGGGTGATAACCCCTTTTTGCATACCGCGCAGTGGTCCAATGCGGTCGGGCTTGTCGCTGCCTTTGACGGCATCGCCATAGTCGTTAGCGAGGTTGGACAGAATTTGCAGCAGTCCTGCTGTAATCAATGCCAACAGAGCAACCAGCGGATCGAAGTATCCTTGCCACCATGCTAATGCCGTACCGACGATGATCGCCGCGAAGGCGAGCGGTAAGGTCTTAGGTCGTAAACTTTCCAGCCAGGCTTGTGAGCGGCTAATTTTTTGTTGTTCAGTCATATTTAGCGCCAATAAAAATGGGGCTTTATCAGCCCCATCAACAGTGATGAAAATGCATTGAACGCGATTATAGGATAAAACGGCTCAGATCTTCATCTGCGACCAGCGCATCCAGATGTTTGCTCACATATTCGGCATCAATTGTGATGCTTTGGCCGTTTAAATCGCTCGCATCATAGGAAATATCTTCCATCAGACGCTCGAGAACGGTATGCAGACGACGTGCACCGATGTTTTCGGTGGTTTCATTGACCTGCCAGGCCGCTTCGGCAATGCGTTTAATGCCCGATTCGGTGAAGTTGATGTCCACACCTTCGGTCGCCATCAGCGCTTTGTACTGGACGGTGATGGAGGCATTCGGTTCGGTAAGGATACGCTCAAAATCGCTGGTGGTCAGCGCCTGCAGCTCGACACGAATCGGCAGACGACCCTGCAGTTCCGGGATCAGGTCAGACGGTTTCGCTACCTGGAATGCGCCAGAGGCGATAAACAGAATGTGGTCTGTTTTCACCATACCGTGTTTAGTGGAGACCGTGCAGCCTTCAACCAGCGGCAGCAGGTCGCGCTGTACGCCTTCACGGGACACGTCCGGGCCGGAGGATTCGCCGCGCTTACAGATTTTGTCGATTTCGTCGATAAACACGATTCCGTGTTGCTCAACGGCGTCGATAGCTTCCTGTTTCAGCTCTTCCGGATTCACCAGTTTGGCCGCTTCTTCTTCAATCAGCAGCTTCATCGCGTCTTTGATTTTCAGCTTACGCGGTTTTTGCTTCTGACCGCCCAGGTTCTGGAACATGGACTGTAGCTGGCTGGTCATCTCTTCCATTCCCGGAGGCGCCATGATTTCAACGCCCATCGGTGCGGCCGCGAGATCGATTTCGATCTCTTTATCATCCAACTGGCCTTCACGCAGTTTTTTACGGAACGCCTGACGCGCTGCTGAAGGTTCCTGCGGCTGCTCTGACTGTCCCCAGTTATTTTTAGCCGGTGGGATCAGCACGTCGAGAATGCGCTCTTCCGCCATCTCTTCGGCACGGAAGCGGTTTTTCTCGATGGCCTGAACGCGGACCATTTTGATGGCAGCATCGGTCAGATCGCGGATGATAGAGTCAACTTCTTTACCAACATAGCCGACTTCGGTGAATTTCGTTGCTTCAACTTTGATGAACGGCGCGTTGGCCAGTTTTGCCAGACGACGGGCGATTTCGGTTTTACCGACGCCGGTTGGGCCAATCATCAGAATGTTTTTCGGCGTAACTTCATGGCGCAGCTCTTCGTTGAGCTGCATGCGGCGCCAGCGGTTACGCAGGGCAATCGCCACGGAACGCTTAGCGTTGTCCTGGCCGATGATGTGTTTGTTCAGTTCGCTGACAATTTCGCGTGGAGTCATTTCAGACATGGGGGATCCTTACGCTTTGGAGTTCAATTCTTCGATGGTATGGAAGTGGTTGGTATAAATGCAGATATCCCCTGCAATATCCAACGCTTTCTCAGCAATCTCGCGTGCGCCAAGCTCGGTGTTTTCCAGCAGAGCGCGTGCAGCAGCCTGGGCGTAGGGACCGCCGGAGCCGATGGCAATCAGATCGTTTTCTGGCTGTATGACGTCGCCGTTACCGGTGATGATGAGTGATGCAGTTTCATCCGCAACGGCCAGCAGCGCTTCGAGTTTGCGCAGCATACGGTCGGTACGCCAGTCTTTTGCCAGTTCAACGGCAGCTTTCACCAGGTGACCCTGGTGCATTTCCAGCTTGCGTTCAAACAGTTCAAACAGCGTGAATGCATCCGCAGTACCGCCCGCAAAGCCCGCGATGACTTTGTCGTTGTACAGACGGCGGACTTTCTTCACGTTGCCTTTCATTACGGTGTTACCCAGTGTGGCCTGACCATCACCGGCGATTACCACATGGCCGTTACGGCGTACGCTTACTATTGTTGTCACGAGCAGACCCCTTGGTTACAAATGCAAAACACAGGCCCCGCGCAGTATGCGGGGCGTAATGCAAGTATAGATGGGGGGGATTTTGGGGGTTTCAACCCCCAGTGGCGAGTCGAATGCAGTTTGTGTGACCAGCAACTTTCAGGCGGCTGATGGTGTTGTCGGCATTCTCTTTGCCTTTGACCGGACCAATGACCACGCGATTCCAGCCGTTATTGGTGGTAATACGTGAGTTGAAGCCTTCAAAAGCCAACTGCGCGCGCACGGTTTCTGCCTGCTCAGCGCCTTTAAATGAGCCGCACTGTACCATCCAGCGGCGTTCATCTTTTTTCTCCGCCGTCTGTTTTGGCGGCTGCGTTTCATTTGTTATCGGCGCGGCCGGCTGCGTTTTCGGCTGAGCGGCGGTGGTATGCGCAGGTGTTTGCAGTAGATCCTGATACGGCTGTTGGGCCGCAGGTTTTGGCTGCGCCTTCGGCTGCTGTACCGGTGCGGTTTGCGCAGTACGCGTTTGCTGCTGCTGGTACGGCTGTTCCGTTACCCGTTGGCGCGGCTGTTGAGCCTGCTGTTGGGTGTTATTCCACTGCTGCTGTTGCACCTGACGTTGACGCTGCAGCGTTTGCTGGCGTTGTTCCGCAGTTTGTTCGTTCCATGGTACTTCGTTGAGCTGCGTTGGCTGTTGGCGCATATCGGCCTGCATTTGCGCCAACAACTGGCGCTGCTCATTGGTAAGCTGATCGGCGTTCAGTACCTCGCCGCCTGCAGACGGTTCGGTAGGCGCACGTACGCCAGGCTGACGGCTTTCCAGCTCTTTGATGTATCGCCAGCGCTCTTCCGGTTTTGGCGGGATGCCATTACCGGTGACTTTCTGGTTTTGCAGCGTTTCGGACTCTTCTTTCTTGTGATGCGTAATGAAGTACAGACCACCGATAAAGGTCACGAGTACGGCTGCAGCAATAGCAACCATAGCGGGCGATACCGCAGGCGTATTGCGTTGTTTTTTCCGTGATGTGCTCTTCTTGCGCCGCGAAGGTGCCGGTTGGCCGCGACGTACATAATCTCGTTGTGCCACTATCGTTTCGCTGTATTTATTCGTTCGTCAGCCCGCCATGTTACTTAAGCGGCGGGCCTTTGACCAGACAGGGGAGTCCGAAAGCACTTTACTTTACGTCAGTGCCCGGGTAGTGCCCCGAATAATAAGCTCGCAGTCCAGTAAACGTGAGCCACTGCTGACGTTCTGACCTTGTAATTGATCGAGCAGTAACAGCATAGCTTCACGTCCGATATCGAAACGCGGCTGTGCGACGGTTGTCAGGGGTGGATCACAAAATTCCGTGAGCGAAATATTATCAAAGCCAATGATGGATAAATCGTCAGGTACCTTCAGACCCTGACGTTTGGCGTAAGAGAGTGCCCCCAGCGCCATGACATCGCTGTGGCAAAAGACCGCAGTAGGTGGCTGTGGAAGCTCAAGGAGTTGCTTAAGCGCATTGGCTCCCGCTTCATAGGTAAAGTCACCACGCGCGATGAAATGCGGATCGACCGTAATTCCACTGCGACGCAATGCCTGAACGTAACCTTGCAGACGGTAATGGCACAGCGGCATATCCTCTGGTCCGGCGATACAGCCAATGCGTTTATGCCCCAGTTCCAGCAGATAGTTCATCGCGTTGAAGGCGGCGGTGAGATTATCAATGTGCACGGTGGGGAGTTCCAGCTCTGGCGCGAACTCGTTGGACATGACCATCGGCGGCAAGTTGCGCTGCTCTTCCACGCTGGCATCAAACGGCAGTCGCGAACTGAGCAGCACCATGCCATCGATCTGTTTGGTGATAATGAGGTTGAGGAAGGTCTTTTCCTGCTGATTCTGGTGGGCGCAGTCGCCGATAAGCACCAGATATCCCTGCTCAGCGGCGGTCACTTCTATGCCGCGAATCACTTCACTAAAAAACGGATCGCAGATATCCGGCACAATCACCAGAATGGTACGTGATTCATTACGCTTAACGTTGCGTCCCATTGATTGGGGTAAATATCCCACTTCCAGCGCAGCCTGTTCAACCTTGTTACGGGTTGACTGCGAGACTTTGTCCGGGTTCATTAATGCGCGGGATACGGTTGCCGTTGAGACTTTCGCCTTCAGAGCAACATCTTTCATCGTAGCGGCGGCAACCTGCTTATTCGGTTTCACTCTTTCTCCTCGCCAGAGAGCTGCTGGCACAGACTCGTCCTTGAATAGCCTTCATCTGAAACATTTTTATCAGATAGTTAATGGAAGCGGTTACAGAATTTTCATAAAAAGTGTGATGGATCTTTAATTTTACGATCCGCCTCGCATCGTGAGGGATTATCCCTCGATGGGATCGACATCCAGCACCCATTTAACCTTACGTGCATCGGGTAACGTATTGATCAGCGCCAGCGTGCCGCTGACGATATGCTGCAGGCGAATTCGCGACGGATGTTGCAACAAAATTTGCCAGCGATAGCGACCGCCGCGCTTGGGGGCCAGGGCGGGAACCGGGCCGAGCACCCACAGTTTGTCATCGGCAAGCGGACTGGCCTGGATCAGATTTCGCAACTGTTGTAAGAACATTGGCGCATGCTGGTTGTTATGATCTTCTGCCCGCACGATCACATGGCTGGTCCACGGTGGAAGCTGGAGCGTTTGTCGCTCGGCCAGCGCCTGCTCGGCAAACGCGTCATAACCTTTGTACAGCAAAGTTTGCAGCAGCGGATGCTCAGGATGGTGCGTTTGTAGCACCACTTCGCCCTGTTTCCCGGCGCGTCCTGCTCGCCCGGAGACCTGCGTGTAAAGCTGGGCGAAGCGTTCTGCCGACCGGAAATCTGCAGAAAATAGTGCGCCGTCAACGTCCAGAAGCGCCACCAGGGTGACGTCCGGGAAGTGGTGGCCTTTGGCCAGCATTTGCGTGCCGATCAGAATTCGTGCGCCGCCGCGATGTACTTCCGCCAGATGCTGCTCCAGCGACCCTTTACGGCTGGTGGTGTCGCGATCGATGCGTGAGATTGGCACGCCGGGGAAAAAAGGGGTCAGAGCCTGCTCAAGCTGTTCGGTGCCGAGTCCAACCGGAACTATATGCGTTGAGCCGCAGGAAGGGCACTGACGTGGTATTGGGCGCTGGCTGTCGCAGTGGTGGCAGCGTAAATGGTGCTGTGCCTGATGCAGCGTGTAGTAGTGATCGCAGCGCGGACATTCGGCAATCCAGCCGCAGTCATGACACAGCAGCGCAGGAGCAAAGCCCCGGCGGTTCAAAAACAGAATCACCTGGTTATCCGCCTGCAGGTGCTGACGCATACGGGTGATAAGCGCAGGGGCGAGTCCGGCCTGCACCTGCTGACCTTTGAGATCCAGCACGTGCTGAGTGGCGGGGCGCGCATTTCCGGCACGGCGCGTCAGGCGCAGCATGCGATATTTTTTCTGTCGCACGTTGCACAGCGTTTCCAGAGCCGGAGTGGCTGAGCCGAGAATAATCGGGATCTGCTCGCTGTGGGCGCGATAAACCGCGAGATCGCGCGCATGATAGCGCCAGCCTTCCTGCTGTTTATAAGAGCTGTCATGCTCTTCGTCGATGACAATCACGCCGAGATTTTTAAACGGTGTAAACAGTGACGAGCGCGTGCCGATAACAATCGCCGCTTCGCCATTTTTTGCTTTCAGCCAGGCCGAAAGACGTTCGCTGTCGTTCAAACCGGAGTGCAGGACTTCGACCGGCGCATTGAAGCGTTCGCGAAAACGGGCAATAGTTTGCGGCGTCAGGCCAATCTCCGGCACCATTACCAGCGCCTGCTTGCCCTGGGCCAGGACATTTTCCAGTACGCTTAGATAGACCTCTGTTTTGCCTGAGCCCGTCACGCCCGCTAATAGCCAGGCGCTAAAACTGTCCGCGGCGCTGTGAATCGCCCCGACGGCGGTGGCTTGCTCGGTGTTCAGTCGAAGACGCTCACCGGAAACCGCGTAGTGGGTACGCCAGTCGCTAAAACCAGGCGTTTCGCTCGCCAGATCGCACAGCCCTTTTTTCCGCAGCGCCTGTAATGCGGCATCATTAAATTCGAGCTCAGCCACCTGGTCGCGCCAGATTTTTCCCTGGCGTAGCGCAGCCAGCGCCTGCTGTTGCTTGGGAGAGCGCTTGAGGCTGTTGAGATCAATAACCTGACCTTCTTCAGTGGCAAACCAGTACCATATGGGCGCGTTTGTCGCCGGGCGTCCCTGGCGCAGCAGAATCGGCAGGGCGTGAAACAGTACGTCGCCGATAGGATGGTGATAATAGTCAGCCGCCCACAGCAGCAGACGCCAGACGGAGGTCGAATAAACCGGCTCGCTGTCCAGCACTTCGAGAACGGCTTTCAATTCGCTCAGCGGCAGTTCGCTGTGCTCGCTGACGGATAAAACGATGCCCACGCGCTCCTGTTGCTTGCCAAAGGGCACGCGTACACGACACCCGGCTTTGGCGCTCATGCCTTCCGGCAGCAGGTAGTCAAAGGTGCGAGGTAGCGGAACGGGTAAGGCAACGTGCGCAACGGGCATTGAATCATCCTGACTTGAAATCTGGCGGGTTAGTATACACATTAGTGAAGGGTAGAATGCGGATCAGTTTGCATGAGCAGGTTAATTTCTGTATGATTCGCCGCCTTTGATGCAAATTGATTGCGTCAAACAATGACCATTACCCGAGAGTTTCAGGCTGTTGATGCAGCGTGAAAGGTGACGGGGAATAATTAACATCGCGTGGTGTCTGGCGTTAGGGCTGGAAGAGCGACGCGGCCTTAAACCGAGGTTTTCCCATGAAAAAAGATATTCACCCGAAATACGAAGAAATTACTGCAAACTGCTCTTGCGGTAACGTCATGAAAATCCGCTCTACCGTCGGTCACGATCTGAACCTGGACGTGTGCGGTCAGTGCCACCCGTTCTATACTGGCAAGCAGCGTGATGTTGCTACCGGTGGCCGTGTTGATCGCTTCAACAAGCGTTTCAGCATCCCAGGCAGCAAGTAAGTTTCAGCTGTCAGAAAAAAGCGCCTTATGGCGCTTTTTTTGTATCTGCGCCTGCAGACTGAAATTCGTATTGATGTATTGAATGATGTCTTTTATTTAATAAATAAAACAGTGTTTTTATTTTTGCGATAAAATGTTTCAACTGGTGATCTGCGTCCTTTTTATCTTCTTGTTTTTGCCACTTATGCCAATCTTTGGCAAAATACCAAAGGTTTCTTCCTTCTTTCTAAAATACACTTTCGTGGAAATATAAAATTATTCTTTTCCTTCATCGTTTCCTCATTTATGGACGGAGCGAGATGGGCAATTTCCTAGATTTAGTGTGAAGAGGGATGGTCATGAAATTTAAATCCGCGTTATTACTGATTTCATTATTCTCTGCGGCCGCGCAAGCGGGTTATGTTGATTATCGACATGAATATTATGATGATGGTCGTAATTACGACCGTGTTTATATGTCGCATCGTTTTGCTACTGGTTTTGGTGTCGCAGTCGAGGCCATTTCACGTTCCGAAAATACGCAATCTAATGATGCGTGGAATAATATGGAAAGTAATGGCAACGAGTATACGGCGAGCTACCAGTTCACCTGGAAAGACCTTGTCTGGCAGCCGGGTATTGCGATCGAAACGGGCGATAACATCGCGATTTATAAGCCTTATATCCGCGTGCAGTATAACATCAATGACAATTGGTGGACCGCGTTCCGCTATCGTCAGGAGTACATGCGCAGAAACACTGACGGCAAGGATGACCGCATGGTCTATCGTCCGGAAGCATGGCTCGGTTATAACATCAATGACTGGATGTTTGAGCTAAATGGCATTTATAAAATTGCCGATAGCGAAGATTTATATAACAACCGAAAAGACGATTACGAATATAACTTCCGTGTGGCGTATAAAATAGGCTCATGGGTTCCATTTGTTGAGGTGGGTAACGTTTCCTCGGGGTATAACACCACAACCACAGACGATCGTCAGACCCGCTATCGCGTTGGTCTCGGTTATAACTTCTGACCGTTAATACACTTCGTATCGATTTATTACGCTGAGCATCGGTATACGCATAGTTTGCGTGAATAATGTGTCTAAGGAGTTAACATCATGTCTAATGATGGAACAATGATCGGAAGCAATCAAAATATTGCCGTCAGGCCTTTCGGATTAAGAGATAAATTCGGTTATTTATGTGGTGACCTCGGAACCTGTTTTATTCTTGGACTGGTAAATAGTTTTTTAATGATTTATTACACCAACGTACTCGGTATTTCCGGTGTTATTGTTGGTTCACTCTATTTTGTGACCAAACTCTTTGATGCGTTTGTCGACGTTGGCGTAGGGCGCTTATGTGATACCTCTAAACTGACGGCTCATGGACGATTTAACCCCTGGGTGCGCCGCATGAAGTACCCGTTTTGCATCATTGCGGTCGTTCTGTTCCTGCCGTTTGTGCATGATTTTTCTTATACGGCGAAAATTATCTACATCTGCTGTTCCTATTTTATTTACGGTTCGCTGTTATCGACAGTGAGTATTCCGTATGGCGCCATGTCTGCGGCGATTAGCTCGAATCCGGAAGATCGCGTATCGCTGTCAACCTGGCGCAGCGTTGGGTCCGCCATCGGTGGCGGGACAACCGGCTTTTTTATTCCGATCCTGATGTACACCACTCTGGTGGACGGAAGCCAGGTGATCTCTGGACAGCATTTCTTCTGGATTGCCATTGGTTGTTCTGTGCTGGGGTTTATCTTTTTAACGTTGACCTGTCAGTTAACGACGGAACGCGTGCGGGTGGAAAGAAAAGAGAGCATGCCGGTTTCTGTGCTGCTGAAGGGGCTGATACGCAATAAAGCGCTAATTGTTTTAGTGGTTGTGGATCTGCTGATTGTGATTAATCAGGGGTTGTCTGGTACCAACATGACTTACCTGTTTAATGACTATTTCCATAACAAAGAGGCCATGTCCGTTGCATTGCTCTTCACCTTTGGCTCTCTGGTTTTGCTGGCACCCTCGGCATCCTGGCTCACGAAGCGCTTTGGTAAGAAAGAAGCCAGCGTAGGCGCGCTGCTCTTTGCGGTAGCCATGTATGTGATTATGTACTTCACCCACATTACCGACGCGAAGGTTTATTTGGTTTTCCTGTTCCTGGCGACGCTGGGAGCCGGGTTATTCAACCTGATGATTTGGGCGTTTATGACCGATGTGTGTGATTATCACCAGTATGTCACTGGCGATCGTGAGGATGGGACCGTTTATGGCGTGAACTTCTTCGCCCGCAAGGTTGGCCAGGCGTGCGCTGGGGCTATTGGCGGCTTTATGCTGGCCATCATTGGTTATCAATCTTCGTCAACGGGTGGCGCTGTGCAAACCAGCATTGTGCAGGAAAACATCTATACGATGGCAAATCTGTTACCGGCTTTATGCCTGTTCTTGGCAGCGGTCATTCTGATTTATTTCTATCCATTGAACCGTAAAGAGACGCTCAAAATGGAAGAAACATTGAATAAGCTTAATGGTATCAGTAAGTAACGTAGTGAGAAGCGGCGGGAGTAATCCCGCCTTTTCTCATCTGTCTTGAAAAATCAGTATTCCCACGTTTCCGGGTTGATACCCAGTTCACGCATGATTACCTTTGCTTCTTCCGGGATTTCATCGCTGCGCTCTTTACGCAGGTCGTCATCGTTGGGTAATGGTTGCCCGGTAAAAGCATGCAGAAACGCTTCACACAGCAGTTCGCTGTTGGTGGCGTGACGCAGGTTGTTAACCTGACGACGCGTGCGTTCATCGGTAAGGATTTTTAACACCTTCAGAGGAATGGAAACCGTAATTTTTTTGACTTGCTCACTCTTCTTACCGTGCTCAGCGTATGGGCTGATATATTCGCCGCTCCATTCAGCCATGAGATACCTAATCCTCTTTGTCATTAATATTGAGGCCAGAACCTGAGCCCGGACCATAATTGCGCGTAGTTTATCGTAGTGGCGTGGCCCTGACACGAAGTAAGCCGACGCAGATGTACGCTAATGCATATAATTTTAACGGCTATTTCCGGTTTGCTCAATCTATACGCAAAGAAGTTTAGATGTCCAGATGTATTGACGGCTATCGTAACTATGATTACTCTGGTGTCTGACTTTTCACCGACTCAGCCAGGATCTCCTCAATATGACGCGTAAACAGGCCACCATCGCAGTGCGTAGCGGGTTAAATGACGACGAACAATACGGTTGCGTTGTCCCGCCGATCCACCTCTCCAGCACCTATAACTTTACCGGTTTTAATGAGCCTCGCGCCCATGACTATTCGCGCCGTGGTAACCCAACGCGTGATGTCGTTCAGCGTGCGCTGGCGGAACTGGAAGGTGGGGCGGGGGCAGTACTGACCAATACCGGCATGTCGGCGATTCATCTGGTGACCACGGTATTCCTCAAGCCTGGCGATCTGCTGGTCGCGCCGCACGACTGCTACGGCGGGAGCTATCGTCTGTTTGACAGCCTGGCAAAGCGTGGCTGTTATCGCGTACTGTTTGTCGATCAAGGAGATGAGCAGGCGTTGCAGGCGGCACTGGCGGAAAAACCGAAGCTGGTGCTGGTAGAAAGCCCAAGCAACCCGCTGCTGCGCGTGGTGGATATCGCGAAAATCTGCCAGCTGGCGCGCGAGGCTGGTGCGGTCAGCGTGGTGGACAACACTTTTTTAAGCCCGGCACTGCAAAATCCACTGGCATTAGGCGCCGATCTGGTGTTGCATTCATGCACGAAATATTTAAACGGTCACTCCGACGTAGTGGCTGGTGTGGTGATAGCAAAAGATCCGGAAACGGTCACTGAACTGGCATGGTGGGCGAATAATATTGGTGTGACCGGCGGCGCGTTTGATAGTTATCTGCTGTTGCGCGGCCTGCGTACTCTGTCACCTCGTATGGAGGTGGCGCAACGTAATGCTCAGGCGATTGTGGATTATCTGCAAACTCAGCCGCTGGTGAAAAAATTGTATCACCCGTCATTGCCGGATAATCAGGGCCATGAGATTGCCGCGCGTCAGCAAAAAGGGTTTGGCGCGATGTTGAGTTTTGAGCTGGATGGCGATGAGCAAACGCTGCGTCGCTTCCTCGGCGGGTTGTCATTGTTTACGCTGGCGGAATCGTTAGGGGGCGTTGAAAGTCTGATCTCCCATGCCGCAACCATGACACACGCGGGAATGGCGCCAGAAGCGCGTGCTGCTGCCGGAATTTCGGAAACGCTGTTGCGTATCTCCACCGGTATTGAAGATGGCGAAGATTTAATTGCCGACCTGGAAAATGGCTTCCGGGCTGCAAACAAGGGGTAAACATGAGTGTGATTGCGCAGGCAGGGACGAAGGGTCGTCAACTGCACAAATTTGGTGGTAGTAGTCTGGCTGATGTGAAATGTTATCTGCGTGTCGCAGGCATTATGGCGGAGTACTCGCAGCCTGATGACATGATGGTTGTTTCAGCCGCAGGCAGTACCACTAACCAGTTGATTAGCTGGCTAAAATTAAGCCAGACCGATCGTCTGTCTGCGCATCAGGTTCAACAGGCGTTACGTCGCTATCAGAGTGAGCTTATCAGCGGTTTGTTACCTCCTGAGGTGGCGGATGGGCTGATCGGCGCGTTTATTCACGATCTGGAGCGCCTGGCCGGATTACTCGACAGCGGCGTGAATGATGCCGTCTATGCTGAAGTCGTCGGGCATGGCGAGGTGTGGTCGGCGCGTTTGATGTCTGCCGTCCTTAACCAACAGGGGCTGGAGTCAGCCTGGCTGGATGCGCGCGATTTTTTACGTGCCGAGCGCGGCGCTCAGCCGCAGGTGGATGAAGGTCTTTCTTACCCATTGCTGCAGCAACTGCTGGCGCAGCATCCGGGCAAACGCCTGGTCGTTACCGGTTTCATTAGTCGCAGCAACGCCGGTGAGACGGTACTGCTGGGGCGTAACGGCTCCGACTACTCGGCGACGCAGGTTGGCGCGTTGGCGGGGGTTTCCCGCGTAACCATCTGGAGCGATGTCGCCGGGGTTTACAGCGCGGATCCGCGTAAAGTAAAAGATGCCTGTCTGCTGCCGCTGCTGCGTCTGGATGAAGCCAGCGAGCTAGCGCGTCTGGCGGCTCCGGTTCTCCATGCCCGCACCCTCCAACCAGTTTCCGGCAGCGATATCGATCTCCAGTTGCGTTGTAGCTATACGCCGGAGCAGGGATCGACGCGTATTGAACGCGTGCTGGCTTCCGGTACCGGGGCACGTATTGTGACCAGCCATGACGACGTTTGCCTGATTGAGTTTCAGGTTCCCACTGGCCAGGACTTTAAACTGGCCTATAAAGAGATTGATCAGATTTTAAAACGCACCCAGGTGCGTCCGCTGGCAGTGGGTGTGCATCCTGACCGCCAACTGCTGCAATTTTGCTATACCTCCGAAGTCGCTGATGGCGCACTGAAAATTCTGGATGAAGCTGGCCTGCCGGGCGAGCTGCGTCTGCGCCAGGGGCTGGCGCTGGTGGCGATGGTTGGGGCGGGCGTCACCCGTAACCCGCTGCACTGCCATCGCTTTTGGCAACAGCTGAAAGGTCAGCCGGTCGAATTCACCTGGCAGTCGGAAGAGGGCATTAGTCTGGTCGCCGTCTTGCGTACCGGGCCAACGGAGAGCCTGATTCAGGGTCTGCACCAGTCAATCTTCCGCGCGGAAAAACGCATTGGTCTGGTGCTGTTCGGCAAAGGCAACATTGGGTCGCGTTGGCTGGAGCTGTTTGCCCGCGAGCAGAGCACGCTCTCGGCGCGTACCGGATTAGAGTTCGTGCTGGCAGGAGTGGTTGATAGTCGCCGTAGCCTGCTGAATTACGAAGGGCTGGATGCCAGCCGCGCATTGGCCTTCTTCGATGACGAGGCGGTAGAACAGGATGAAGAGTCATTGTTCCTGTGGATGCGCGCTCACCCGTATGATGATTTAGTGGTGCTGGACGTCACTGCCAGCGAGCAGTTGGCGGAGCAGTATCTGGATTTCGCCAGTCATGGCTTCCACGTTATCAGCGCCAACAAGCTGGCGGGGGCGAGCAGCAGTAATAATTACCGCCAGATTCATGACGCCTTTGAAAAAACCGGTCGCCACTGGCTGTATAACGCCACCGTAGGCGCAGGCTTGCCGATCAACCATACCGTGCGCGATCTGATTGATAGCGGAGATACTATTCTGTCGATCAGTGGGATCTTCTCCGGCACGTTGTCGTGGTTGTTCCTGCAATTTGATGGCACGGTCCCGTTCACCGATCTGGTGGATCAGGCGTGGCAGCAGGGTCTGACTGAACCTGATCCGCGCGTGGATCTTTCCGGCAAAGATGTGATGCGCAAGCTGGTGATTCTGGCGCGTGAAGCGGGTTACGACATCGAACCGGACCAGGTACGCGTAGAATCGCTGGTGCCTGCGCACTGTGAAGCAGGTTCTATTGACCATTTCTTTGAAAATGGCGATGAGCTGAACGAGCAGATGGTGCAACGCCTGGAAGCGGCACGTGAAATGGGACTGGTGCTACGCTATGTGGCGCGTTTTGACGCTAACGGTAAGGCACGCGTTGGCGTTGAAGCGGTACGCCCTGAGCACCCGCTGGCGGCACTACTGCCGTGCGATAACGTCTTCGCCATTGAAAGCCGTTGGTATCGTGATAACCCGCTGGTCATTCGCGGACCGGGGGCGGGCCGCGATGTGACCGCCGGGGCGATTCAGTCTGATATCAACCGCCTGGCGCAACTGCTGTAGTTTTTGTTGCCGGATAACATGTGTAAACATCGCCCTCAATGAGGGCGTTGTATTTATCTGCCAGCGACCTTATCGCCTGAAACACCGAATGGGCAGAGTAACGGGTACTTTGCTGAAATTCCGTCTGTTGCCGCAACCAGGCGAGAAAATGATGGCTTGCCGCCAGGGTTATTGACGCGCTTTCTTCAACCCGCCCCTGCGTTAACAAACACACCATTTTACGCATATCGCCTCGTTGCCAGATTTGCCACTGATTTCGCCACCATCCCTGATACGTTTTACCCAGCAATTGCCAGGGCAGCGTGCGCTGATCGCTATTCATTTCTTCATCAATAAACCACAGCGAGGCGCGATGATGGCGAAACTGTTCCGCCCATGCGGTAATCGCTGCGCCGCGCAGGAAGCATTCGTGGGCAATAATATGGGTTTTTACCTCTGGCCACAGATGGCTCAGCAGGCGGAAATGCCCATGGGCAGTAATGACCGGGCGTAAAATCGCGCCGCTGGCGTTCCGTTTGAGTATGGCGCTGCCGTACTGGATTTCATCAAACTGGCTGCGGCGTAAAAACTGGGTTTCCCGCTGACTCACTCGCTCAATGATATCGTCGTGAATGACTGTTGGCTCAGCAGTGCCACGCCAGCGGTAAAGCAATGATATGCCGGCAGTGTGCGGCGTGAAGTTGCTGGAAATATGCAGAACATTGCCGCGAATAGCGTCAAAAGAGAGTAATACATAGAGTTGCTGGCCTGCACTAACGCCCTGAAAAGGGACGAGCAAGGGAATCGTCGCTATTTGTTCTGGCAAAACGATGCCGGTGGGAGGCGCCTGCTTTGGTGTCCACACTTTTTTGCAGTTTCGGCACTGGACGCGCTGGCTGCCCTGGGGATTATGCCCATAGCGGATGATTTCTCGTTGGTAGCAACATGGGCAAAACTGACCACGATTAGCGGCGAAATCCGCTAAATATGCCGACAACCAGCAACGGAACTGTTCCTCATCAAACAGCGGTGGAAGGCTGCCGCATGCCCGGCAATGCAGTGCGGCATAACCCAGCCGATATTCTGGCCAGCTGTAATCAGCTGAGCTCGCCAGCCCCAGATTTTTGCAGCCAAAGGATTTGCAGCAATTGATAGTGAACAGTGACGTCATCCTGTTACCAACGATTTTTAATGGTCGTTGATTTTGGCCTGCAACTATCACCGATGGATGTGAGTTTTCTCACATAAAAAAACCTTTCAGAACGTAACGTAGCGAATCTTTATATGACTGAAAGGGATTGGTTATGAAGCTAAAAATGCTTGCTGTCGGTGTTCTGGTATCTTTACCGCTCTGGGCGAGTGCCAAAGATGTCACGATTATTTATACCAACGATCTCCATGCCCATGTCGAACCTTATAAAGTGCCATGGATTGCCAATGGCACACGAGATATTGGCGGTTGGGCCAATATCTCGGCGATGGTGAAGCAGGAGAAAGCGAAAAATAGCGCCACCTGGTTTTTGGATGCTGGCGACTATTTCACCGGGCCATATATCAGCAGCCTGACCAAGGGGAAGGCGATTATCGATATCATGAACACCATGAATTTTGACGCTGTCACCATGGGTAATCATGAATTCGATCACGGTTGGGACAATACGCTGCTGCAGCTGAGCCAGGCAAAGTTTCCGATCGTGCAGGGCAACATCTTTTACCAAAACAGCAGCAAAATGTTCTGGGATAAGCCTTACACCATTATTGAAAAAGATGGCGTAAAGATAGGCGTGATTGGCCTGCACGGCGTGTTTGCTTTTGATGATACGGTTTCCGCTGCGACACGTGTCGGGATCGAGGCGCGGGATGAAGTGAAGTGGTTGCAACGCTATATCGATGAGCTGAAAGGCAAAGTCGATCTCACCGTGGCGCTGATCCATGAAGGCACGCCAGCGCGTCAGTCCAGTCTGGGGGGCACCGATGTACGCCGTGCGCTGGATAAAGACATCCAGACCGCAGGCCAGGTGCAGGGGTTGGACATCCTGATCACCGGTCATGCGCATGTGGGCACGCCGGAGCCGATTAAAGTAGGTAACACCCTGATTCTGTCTACCGACAGCGGCGGCATTGATGTGGGTAAACTGGTGCTGGATTACCAGCAAAAACCGCATCAATTTACCGTGAAGAACTTCGAGCTGAAAACCATTTTTGCTGATGAGTGGCAGCCAGACCCGCAGACGAAACAGGTCATTGATGGCTGGAATAAAAAGCTCGATAAAGTGGTGCAGCAGACGGTTGCCAACGCGCCGGTTGAGCTGACGCGTGCTTACGGTGAATCTTCTTCGCTGGGAAATCTGGCGGCAGATGCGTTGCTGGTTGCGGCGGGTAAAGATACCCAGTTAGCGCTCACTAACTCGGGCGGCATCCGGAATGAAATCCCTGCTGGAGTCATCACCATGGGCGCAGTCATTAGCACCTTCCCGTTCCCGAATGAGCTGGCAACCATGGATCTCACCGGGAAGCAGTTACGTAGCCTGATGGAGCACGGCGCGGGTTTAAGCAACGGTGTATTGCAGGTGTCCAAAGGACTGGAGATGAAGTATGACAGCAGTAAACCGGTTGGTCTGCGGGTTAGCGTATTGACGTTAAACGGCAAACCCATTGAGGATGCCACGGTTTATCACATTGCCACCAATAGCTTCCTGGCTGACGGCGGTGATGGTTTCACGACATTTACTGAAGGTAAAGCGCGTAACACATCCGGCGGTTACTATGTCTCTAATGCGGTCGTGGATTATTTCAAAGCGGGAAATACGCTGACGGATGAGCAACTCAAAGGCATGCGTGTGGAAGATGTGAAACCGTAGTGAGGTCAGGCCAGCAGATATTCCGCTGGCCTTTGTTTTAACCTCTGTGGGAGGCAAACACCTCTTTTGCAGCGAACAGGCCGTTGAGTGCTGCCGGGAATCCCGCATAAACAGCCATCTGCATCATCACTTCAATAATCTCTTCCTGCGTTAAGCCAACGTGCAGCGCGGCGGCGATGTGTACCTTAAGCTGCGGTGCGGCGTTACCCATGGCGGTGAGCGCGGCGACGGTGGCAATTTCTCTACTGCGTAAATCCAGCCCCGGCCTTGAATAGATGTCGCCAAAAGGAAATTCAATCAGGTATTGGGCGAAGTCTGGCGCAATATCCTGCAGACTTTCGACTACCGCATCTCCGCCTTTTCCATCTACTTTTTGCAACATCTCCTGACCGGTAATAAAGCGTTCTGAAGGCACCATTTCTTCCTCTTTCGTGTGGTCTGTGGCATGAGGATAGAGCGTGCGGAATGATTGGGGTAATACCGTTTCCGTGATACCTTTTCGGTATGACAACATCGCCTTTGCACTCTCTGGATATCCGCCTTCTACGCTATTTTTCCGTGGTGGCGGAAGAGAACAACATGAGTCGAGCGGCGCAGCGTTTATTTATGTCGCAGCCGCCGCTGAGTCGCCACATTCGCCAGCTTGAAGAGCGCCTGGGGGTGACGCTTTTTGTCCGTCATACCCGTGGACTTACGCTGACGGAGGACGGCCAGCGCGTCCTTGAAATCGTGCGCCCGCTATTGGCGTTACAGGATAAAACCTGGACGGCGTTGAGTCAGATAGCGAAGACGGGAGAGCAATCTCTGCGCTTAGGGCTAAGTACGGCGTTTGAGCAGGGCGTTTTTGCGGCGCTTGAGTCGCAGCTTGCTACGCGTGTACAGAAGCTACATATTGTCCGTCATGGTTCGCCTGAACTGGCGCGTCAGGTGCGTCGGGGAAAACTGGATGCAGCGCTGGTGGCGCTACCGCTTGAGAATTCGGGTCTTAGCGTCACGCCGCTCGGCTGGCAAGAATCGATGATCGCCGCCTTACCCGCGCTCTGGCCAGAGGCGGCTCTGCCTTCGCTCTCGTTAACGTCGCTGAACCACCGACCGCTGTTCTGGTTCAAACGTGAACGTAACCCTGCTTTTTTTGATTACACTCGACACATTTTTCGTCGTGCCGGTTACTCTCCTACCCTTATTGAGGAGCCGATGGAACATGACGTGCTGCTGGCACGGATCGCGCAGGGTGACGGTCTGAGCCTGGTTCCGGCCTCCTTTTCCGCTATCCAGCGTCAGGGCGTGATCTTCCTTCCGCTTACTGATACAGAATTGCGGCTTAGCATGGGGTTAGCGACGCTGCCTGAGAACGTAACAAAAGTAGAGTGGCTACAGACGGTCGCGACGCAATCTCTCACCATTTCAAGCTGATGTGAATTTTTTTCACGTTGGCTGAGTATTCCTCACCTTTAACGATGATTTTTGTGTTGACGCCAGCATGCTTTTCCGTCATTTTTACATCTAGACGTCTAAACGTATAGCAGTTCACAACACAACATATAACGACAAAAGATTGATGAGGTAAGGTATGAGCTTTTTTCACGCCAACCAGCGGGAAGCCCTGAATCAGAGCCTGGCAGAAGTGCAGGGTCAGATTAACGTTTCGTTTGAGTTTTTCCCGCCGCGCACCAGTGAAATGGAGCAAACCCTGTGGAACTCCATCGATCGCCTGAGCAGCCTGAAGCCGAAGTTTGTTTCAGTTACTTACGGTGCAAACTCTGGTGAGCGCGACCGTACGCACAGCATTATTAAAGGCATTAAGGATCGCACAGGTCTTGAAGCGGTCCCGCACCTGACATGCATTGATGCGACCCGTGATGAGCTGCGTACCATTGCTCAGGACTACTGGCATAACGGTATTCGTCATATTGTTGCCCTGCGCGGTGATCTGCCGCCGGGAAGCGGTAAACCGGATATGTATGCTTCCGACCTGGTGACTCTGCTGAAAGACGTTGCAGACTTCGATATCTCCGTTGCGGCTTACCCGGAAGTGCACCCGGAAGCCAAAAGCGCTCAGGCGGATTTGCTGAACCTGAAGCGTAAGGTTGATGCCGGTGCAAACCGCGCGATCACCCAGTTTTTCTTCGATGTAGAAAGCTATCTGCGCTTTCGCGATCGCTGCGTGTCTGCGGGAATCGATGTGGAAATTATTCCGGGCATCCTGCCGGTATCTAACTTTAAGCAGGCGAAAAAATTTGCTGACATGACCAACGTCCGCATTCCTGCGTGGATGTCGACCATGTTTGATGGTCTTGATGATGACGCGGAAACCCGCAAGCTGGTAGGCGCGAATATCGCCATGGATATGGTGAAAATTCTCAGTCGCGAAGGGGTGAAGGATTTTCACTTCTATACCCTCAACCGTGCCGAGATGAGCTACGCTATTTGTCACACACTGGGTGTAAGACCTAACTAAACAGATGCCCCAGCCCTCTACGGAGGGCTTTTTGTTGATCATTTTGATCTACATCTCTGTAACTTAAAATATAAAAGGAATTAGCTATCGAATCTGTGGGTTATTTCGACTATATCTTATCTCTGGTGGTGTATATCGTAGTCAGAACACTGTAAAGGGAGCATATAGATGAGCATGTCCGACGATAGCCAAAACGCATCAACTGCCGGTAAGTGTCCTTTTCATCAAGGCGGTCACGATCAGAGCGCGGGAGCAGGAACGAACAACCGCGACTGGTGGCCAAATCAACTCCGCGTTGATCTTTTAAACCAACATTCCAACCGTTCGAACCCGCTGGGTGAGGACTTCGACTACCGCAAAGAGTTTAGTAAACTCGACTATTCTGCCCTGAAAGGGGATCTCAGAGCCCTTCTGTCCGAATCTCAACCGTGGTGGCCCGCTGACTGGGGAACCTATGCCGGATTGTTTATCCGCATGGCATGGCACGGCGCGGGAACCTATCGCTCTATCGATGGACGCGGTGGAGCGGGTCGCGGACAGCAGCGTTTTGCACCACTGAACTCCTGGCCGGACAACGTCAGCCTTGATAAAGCGCGTCGTCTGCTGTGGCCAATCAAGCAGAAATATGGTCAGAAAATTTCCTGGGCCGACCTGTTTATCCTCGCGGGTAACGTGGCGCTGGAAAACTCAGGTTTCCGTACCTTTGGCTTTGGTGCCGGTCGTGAAGATGTCTGGGAACCGGATCTCGACGTAAACTGGGGTGATGAAAAAGCCTGGCTGACTCACCGTCACCCGGAAGAGCTGGCAAAAGCGCCGCTGGGCGCCACCGAAATGGGCCTTATTTATGTGAACCCGGAAGGGCCGGACCATAGCGGCGAACCGCTTTCTGCGGCAGCGGCTATTCGCGCGACCTTCGGTAACATGGGGATGAACGACGAAGAAACCGTGGCGCTGATTGGCGGCGGTCATACGTTGGGCAAAACCCACGGCGCAGCAGCGGCATCGCACGTTGGCGCCGATCCAGAATCCGCACCGATTGAAGCGCAGGGCCTGGGTTGGGCCAGCAGCTACGGTAGTGGCGCGGGCGCGGATGCAATTACTTCTGGTCTGGAAGTGGTGTGGACGCAGACGCCTACCCAATGGAGCAACTATTTCTTCGAGAACCTGTTCAAATATGAGTGGGTGCAGACTCGCAGTCCGGCAGGCGCGATTCAGTTTGAAGCGGTTGACGCGCCAGAAATTATTCCCGATCCGTTTGATCCGTCGAAAAAACGCAAGCCGACGATGCTGGTTACCGACCTGACGCTGCGTTTCGATCCTGAGTTCGAGAAGATCTCTCGCCGTTTCCTGAACGATCCGCAAGCGTTCAACGAAGCGTTTGCCCGTGCGTGGTTTAAACTGACGCACCGCGATATGGGGCCAAAATCGCGTTACATTGGCCCGGAAGTGCCAAAAGAAGATCTGATCTGGCAAGACCCGCTGCCGCATGCGTTCTTCAACCCAAGCGAAGAAGATATCCTGAAGCTGAAGGCGACCATCGCTGCTTCCGGACTGTCCGTGGGCGAACTGGTATCGGTAGCGTGGGCTTCGGCATCGACTTTCCGTGGCGGGGATAAACGTGGCGGCGCTAACGGTGCACGTCTGGCGCTGGACCCACAACGCGGCTGGGATGTGAATGCCACCGCGGCACGCGTTCTGCCTGTGCTGGAAGGTATTTATAAGTCTGCCCATACTGCCTCGTTGGCCGATATTATCGTGCTGGCCGGTGTTGTCGGTATCGAGCAGGCGGCTAGCGCTGCGGGTGTCAGCATCAAGGTACCTTTTGCGCCGGGTCGTGTGGATGCGCGTCAGGATCAAACGGATATTGAGATGTTTGAACTGCTTGAGCCGATTGCCGATGGTTTCCGTAACTACCGCGCTCGTCCTGACGTGTCGACCACCGAGTCGCTGCTGATCGACAAAGCGCAGCAGTTGACGCTAACCGCACCGGAAATGACGGTGCTGGTGGGCGGTATGCGCGTACTGGGCACCAACTTTGATGGTAGCCAGCACGGCGTCTTTACCGATCGCCCTGGCGTACTCAGCACTGACTTCTTCGTCAATCTGCTGGATATGCGTCATGAGTGGAAGGCGGTTGATGAGTCACAAGAGCTGTTTGAAGGTCGTGACCGTTCGAGCGGCGAAGTAAAATACACCGCAACTCGCGCCGATCTGGTGTTTGGTTCTAACTCTGTACTACGCGCAGTGGCTGAAGTTTATGCCTGCAGCGATGCTCACGAGAAGTTCGTGAGAGATTTCGTTGCCGCATGGGTGAAAGTGATGAACCTGGATCGTTTCGATCTGCTGTAACAGACCATGCCGGATGTCGCTTGCGCGGGTCCGGCATAGTATGAACAAAAAATCCCCGCAATTGCGGGGATTTTTATTGGCCGGTTATTCCCACTCTTGCAGGTAACGTTGACCGTACTGGTCAGCCACCAGCAGGGCGGCATACACCTGGTCCGGCGTTGCGCCGCCAGGCATGTTGTGGATGGTTTCGCCTTCGGCACAGGCAGCTTCAGCCACAATGCGCATTTTCGCCGGAATATCCTGTTTGATGTCCAGTTGCGCCAGGGTAATCGGCAGGCCAACGGAATGACACAGCGCCGCAACGGTTTCAATTTCATCGACCGGCGCATTTTCCAGGAACAGTTGCGTCAGCGTGCCGAAAGCCACTTTCTCGCCGTGGTAATAGTGATGCGCATCCGGGATTGCCGTCAGGCCGTTATGGATGGCGTGCGCCGCTGCCAGACCGCCGCTTTCAAAACCGACGCCGCTCAGATAGGTGTTGGCTTCAATAACGCGCTCCAGCGCAGGCGTTACCACGTGCTGCTCGGCAGCCAGCATCGCTTTTTCACCTTCTTCTATCAGCGTATTAAAGCACAGCTCAGCCAGCGCCAGCGCCGCCTGAGTGCACTGACCGCCCGCCATGGTGGTTGCGCCGCTGCGTGAACAGGCGCGCGCTTCGAACCAGGTCGCCAACGCATCGCCGATGCCCGCGGCTAACAGACGCGCCGGTGCGCCCGCGACAATTTTGGTATCAACAATGACCCTGTCCGGGTTATTGGGCAGCAGCAAATAGCGATCGAATTCACCGGCATCGGTGTAAATAACGGACAGCGCGCTGCACGGTGCATCGGTAGAGGCGATGGTTGGCGCAATGGCGACAGGCACGCCCATAAAGTGCGCCAGCGCTTTGGCGGTATCCAGCGTTTTACCGCCGCCAATACCAAGTACTGCGCCACATTGCGCTTTTTCTGCCACGCCGCGCAGACGGTCGATTTCGTTTTGTGAACACTCGCCGCCAAACGGTGCAATCTCCAGCGCCAGTCCGGCATCCTGGAAGCTTTTTTCCAGTGCGCCCTGGGCAAAGCCTAAGACAAACTTGTCCCCAACGACCAGCCAGCGCTCTGCCAGTGGTTTGAGGTAGTTGCCAAGACGGGTAATAACATCGGCACCCTGGATGTACTTACCAGGTGATTGAATAATGCGATCCATACTTTATTTCCCTCACAGGTTGATGTGACCAAATGTATTGTTCCAGTCATGTTCAAACTTCTCTATTGCTGACTCTACCGCAGGGGTATTGAGCATTTGTTGCGCTACGTCTAATGGCAGGGTGATTGCTTCGCATCCTGCTAGTAAGCAATCCAGCGCCTGACGAGGGGTTTTAAAGCTGGCTGCCAGTACCATGCTGTTGGGCGCATGCAGTTCCAGTAACGTTTGCAGTTCTTGTACCGTGCGAATTCCGTCGCCGCCCTGCGCGTCAATACGGTTAACGTAAGGCGCGATATATTTCGCCCCCGCCAGCGCTGCCAGCAGCCCCTGAGAGGCACTGTACACGGCGGTTCCCAGCGTGGTGATACCCTCTTTTTTCAGCATCTTGATCGCGGCCAGACCTTCGGATGTCACCGGGATTTTTACCACCAGACCGGGGACCGCGTTGCTCAGACGTTTGGCTTCCTCCACCATGCCTTGTGCGTCTCGGCTCATGGTTTGGGCAAACAGAATGCCCTCTTCGCCAATGGCGTTTTGCAGGCGCGGCAGCACATCCCAGATGGATTCTTTGTTTACTGCCACAATGCTTGGGTTGGTGGTGACACCCGCGATTGGGAAGATGCGTGCCAGACGTTCGACTTCCGCGACGTTGGCGGTATCAAGGTAAAGTTCCATACAAAAACACCCTCTTTAAAGTTCAAGTTCATGTTGCAGCAGGCTGGCGATAGCGTCGGCAGAGACGGCGTTAACCAGCGCGTTACGGAATTCTTCATGCATAATGCGCCGTGCCAGACGCGAGAAAATACGCATATGCTGGTCGCCCGCGGCGTGTTTGTTGAGCGTCAGCATAATAATGAACTGCGCATCATCATCACCCCAACGTACCGGCGCTTGCAGGCGCGCTACGCTGATAGTGGACTGCTCAATATGTTCTGATTTGCTGTGTGGAATGGCGAAGCTAAAACCTAATCCGGTAGAGAAGACCGCTTCGCGCGCCCACAGATCGGCTTCCAGTTTACGCGGATAGCGGCAACGACCTGCCAGCAGGAGGTTGTCGGTCATCCCTTTGATGACCTCCTCTTTACTACGCCAGTCGCTATCCAGCGTGATGCACTCGGCGGTAACCAGAGGGGTATCCTGTTGGGTCATGCGGAACTGGGCCAGCAGATGTTCGACCTCCAGCGACGTTCGACACGCCATTGCTTGATTCAGCAACTGACGGCAGGCGCGGCTGTCAAGTTGCGCCATCCGCGCTTTGGCGGCGGGAATGGAGGGAGCGCTCATGCTGATCTCGTCCAGACCCAGTCCCACAAGCAGCGGTAGTACTGAACCTTTAGCGCCAAGTTCGCCGCACAGGCCAATCCATTTCCCCTGACGATGTACCGCCTGTACGGCGTAATCCAGTGCGCGCAAGAAGGCTGGATTCAGGCTGTTGTAATGGCGGGTAACTTTGGCGTTGTCGCGGTCGACCGCCAGCAGGTATTGCGTCAGGTCATTACTGCCAATACTAAAGAAATCAATTTCTTCGCAGCATTGATCGATGATGAACATCACTGACGGAACCTCCAGCATGATACCGAGCGGGATCTTCTCATCAAACGGGATGTGTTCAGTACGCAGTTGCTGTTTGGCTTCGGCCAGCTTCTCTTTGACCCACAGGATCTCTTCCATAGAGGAGATCATTGGGATCATGATTTTCAGGCTACCGTGCGCTGATGCGCGCAGGATCGATCGCAGTTGTGTGGTAAACAAAGCGGCGTATTCTTCATAGATACGCACCGCGCGATAACCGAGGAACGGGTTGGCTTCGGCAGGAATATTCAGGTAATCAACGGGTTTATCACCGCCGATATCCATGGTGCGCACAATGATGCTGCGTCCCTGCGCGGGCTCCAGCGCCTGGCAGAAAATGTTGTATAGCTCGTTCTCATCCGGGGCGCAGGTACGGTCCATATACAGCATTTCCGTGCGAAACAGGCCAACCGCTTCCGCACCGTTGCCAAAGGCTGCTTGCGCTTCCACGGAATGGGCGATGTTGGCGGCGACTTCCATGCGGATGCCATCACCCGTGCGCGCCTCCTGGGTCAGCCAGATACGTTGTTGTTCTCGAATGGCATCCTGGATACGGGCTTCCTGCTGGTAGTAACGTACGACGGATTCATCAGGGGCAACAATGACCGCTCCTGCGTTACCATCGATATAAACCGTTTGCTGCAGCCATGGCATCAAGGATTCAATATCCACGCCAACCAGCGTAGGAATGTTGAATGACCGGGCGAGAATCACCGTGTGTGAAGTGGTACCGCCGCTTTTTAACAGCAAGCCTTTCAGCAATGTTTTGTCCAGTTCGAGGAACTGGCTCGGTGTGAGCTCGTCCGCCATACAGACCGTAGGCTGGGTTAGTTTTCCCGGCGCAGGGAAACGCTGCTCTCCATAAATTTGCTGCAGAAGCTGGAAGCAGACATCGCGCACATCCAGCGCACGTTCCTGTAAATAACTGCTGCTGGAGCGGGCGAATTCATCACAAAAATGTCCGGCACTTTCGACAATCGCCTGGGCGCAGCTTAACCCGCGAGATACTCCAGCGAGCAGGTGCTGACGCAGTGAGAGGTCGCTTGCCAGCGAGCGGTGTGCTTCCAGAATCGCACTGGTTGCGCCGTCGCTGTCGAGTAACCGAAACGCAATATTCTTCATCAGCAGCGTTAAGCCGTTATCCAGTGCCGCCTGCTCGGTTTCAATATCTTTAGCGGATGGGAGATTGTTAAGGGCGTTGAGATCCAGCGAAGAGAGCAGACTAAGTACGCCTCCCGCACTGCCGCTGCAGACGGTGCGAGCGCGAAAAAGCTGTGGGTTTAGATTGGTGAGGGATGCAGGAAGTGGCTCCAGCTCGTTGCTTTTGGCTTCCGCTAGCGGTGCATCGCAGTGTGGAAATTCATTACGTAACCATTGGGTTAAATGCTGGTGGGCTGCCTGTTCATCTGCACCGGAAATCAGCAACTGGCAGCTATCACCCGCCAGAGTATCGGTGCCAATCAGTGCCAATGCGCTCTTGGCGTTACCCCTACGTTCGGTACGCAGGTTGTGCCACTCAATGTGCGAAGTAAAGGTGTTGCACTGCGTTTCTATGTGACTTGCCGGGCGCGCATGTACGCCATTGGGCAGCTCACAGGTAAATTCCACAATCAGGGCCATAGCCTCATCTCCCATAACGATTTCTCGCTACAGGATAAAAGGGCAACGCCTGAACCTGCCATCTGACAAATCTGCCAAAAACTGGATAAATGTAATGTAACCATCAAAGTGAGATATCCCTCACAAGTCAGCATGTCCTCTATAAACTCCGAGAAACTACAAGTTATGAGGCGGATCGCATTTTTGCGCTGACATTACAAAAGTCCAGCAAATGGCCTTTTTATCCACTGTTTGCGCCGCGTCGGATTGCCTATTGTTTTCCGCAACAAGTTTATGGATATGGGCTTTAGGCAGCCTGGGAGCGACTTATGAAAGAGTTGGTACAAATCCTGAAAAATACCCGTCAGCACCTGATGACGGGTGTTTCGCATATGATCCCCTTCGTAGTCGCGGGTGGAATTTTGCTGGCGGTCTCCGTCATGTTGTATGGCAAGGGCGCGGTACCGGATGCGGCGACCGATCCTAATCTCAAGAAACTGTTTGATATTGGCGTCGCAGGGCTGACGTTGATGGTGCCATTCCTTGCCGCTTACATTGGTTATTCCATTGCTGAACGTTCTGCTCTCGCCCCTTGTGCGATTGGCGCATGGGTGGGAAACAGCTTCGGCGCAGGTTTTTTCGGCGCGCTAATTGCCGGGATTATTGGCGGTATCGTCGTCCATTATCTGAAGAAGATCCCCGTACATAAGGTGTTGCGATCGGTAATGCCTATCTTCGTTATTCCTATTGTCGGCACTTTTATCACCGCAGGCATCATGATGTGGGGCCTGGGAGAACCCGTTGGTGCGTTAACCACTAGCCTAACCGAGTGGCTGCAGGGTATGCAGCAAGGCAGCATCGTGCTGCTGGCGGTAATTATGGGACTGATGTTGGCCTTCGATATGGGTGGGCCGATTAACAAAGTTGCCTACGCCTTCATGCTGATTTGCGTGGCGCAGGGTGTTTATACCGTGGTGGCAATCGCCGCGGTAGGGATCTGCGTGCCGCCGCTGGGCTTAGGTTTGGCGACGCTGATTGGTCGTAAGAATTTCTCTTCTGAAGAACGTGAAGCCGGTAAAGCCGCGCTGGTGATGGGCTGCGTTGGCGTAACGGAAGGCGCAATTCCTTTTGCTGCCGCCGATCCGCTGCGCGTTATCCCATCCATTATGGTGGGTTCCGCCTGCGGCACGGTAACCGCCGCGCTGTTTGGTGCGCAGTGTTATGCCGGCTGGGGCGGGCTGATTGTTCTGCCGGTCGTGGAAGGAAAATTGGGTTATATCGCGGCGGTTGCCGTGGGGGCTGTAGTGACCGCTGTGTGCGTTAACGTACTGAAAAGTCTGGCGCGGAAAAAAGTGTCTCAGGTCGACCAGAAAGAAGACGACCTGGATTTAGATTTTGAAATGAATTAAGCGAGGAATGAGTCATGACCAAGATTATCGCAGTAACTGCATGTCCTTCTGGCGTTGCCCACACCTATATGGCCGCCGAAGCGCTGGAAAGCGCCGCTAAAGCCAAGGGGTGGGAAGTAAAGGTTGAGACTCAGGGGTCGATCGGTCTGGAAAACGAACTGACCGCGGCGGATGTGGCAGAAGCCGACATGGTGATTCTGACCAAAGACATTGGTATTAAGTTTGAAGAGCGTTTTGCGGGCAAAACTATCGTTCGTGTCAACATCAGCGATGCAGTGAAACGTGCCGACGCCATCATGAACAAGATTGGCGCACACCTTGCGCAAACCGCATAACGGTTTGTTTGCCGGAGGGGGGGGGCGACTTATCCGGCCTACTGATACGTAGGCCAGATAAGCACAGCGCCATCTGGCATCAGTTTTTCTACAGGAGTTCCTCATGACTAACCGTATCCAACGTTTAAAAAACGCTCTGTTTCAGAATAACCGCGAAATTTCGCTTGAGCGTGCGCTGCTATATACCGCCAGCCACCAGCAGACGGAGGGAGAGCCGGTTATTCTGCGGCGGGCGAAAGCCACCGCATATATTCTTGAGCACGTTGAAATATCGATTCGTGATGAGGAACTGATAGCCGGGAACCGTACCGTTAAACCGCGGGCGGGCATAATGTCGCCGGAAATGGATCCTTACTGGCTGCTCAACGAGCTGGAGCAGTTTCCAACCCGTCCGCAGGACCGTTTTGACATCAGCGAAGAGGATAAACATCTCTATCGCGATGTGCTGTATCCGTACTGGGAAAAGCGGTCGATGAAAGATTTCATCAACGGTCAGATGACCGATGAGGTAAAAGCCGCTGTCCGTACGCAGATTTTTAGCGTTAACCAGACGGATAAAGGTCAGGGGCATATCATTATTGATTATCCACGCCTGTTGAATCTCGGGCTTGGCGAACTGGTAGCGCAGATGCGGGCGCATTGTCTGCAGCAGCCGGATAACCACTTTTATCAGGCTGCTCTGTTGCTGCTTGAGGCTTCGCAAAGCCACATTCTGCGTTACGCCCTGCTGGCAGAAAAAATGGCGGAAAACTGCCCGGATGCGCAGCGACGTCAGGAATTGCTGACGATTACAGAAAACTCCCGGCATAACGCCCAGCATAAGCCACAAACCTTCTGGCAAGCATGTCAGCTGTTCTGGTACATGAACATTATTTTGCAATATGAGTCCAACGCCAGTTCGCTCTCACTCGGACGCTTCGACCAGTATATGCTGCCGTTTTATCAGACCTCGCTGACGCAGGGGGAAGATCCTGCATTCTTAAAAGAAATCCTCGAATCGCTATGGGTGAAATGCAATGACATTGTACTGCTGCGATCCACCAGCAGCGCGCGTTATTTCGCTGGCTTCCCAACGGGTTACACCGCACTGCTTGGGGGATTGACGGAAAATGGTCGTAGTGCGGTAAACGTACTGTCGTTTCTCTGTCTTGATGCTTATCAGAGCGTACAACTGCCGCAACCAAATCTCGGTGTGCGCACGAACGCGTTGATCGATACGCCGTTCCTGATGAAAACGGCACAGACCATTCGCCTCGGGACCGGCATCCCGCAAATCTTTAATGATGAAGTGGTGGTGCCCGCATTTCTTAACCGTGGCGTCTCGCTGGAAGATGCGCGAGATTACGCGGTAGTCGGCTGTGTCGAGCTGTCTATTCCAGGCAGAACATACGGTTTGCACGACATCGCCATGTTTAATCTGCTGAAAGTAATGGAAATCTGCCTGCATGAGAACGAAGGCAATCGCGCGCTGACGTACGAAGACCTGTTGAAGCATATTCGTGCCAAAATCAGCCACTACATTACGTTGATGGTCGAAGGCAGTAATATCTGCGATATCGGTCATCGCGACTGGGCGCCGGTGCCGCTGCTCTCCTCGTTTATTAGCGATTGCCTGGATAAAGGGTGTGATATTACCGACGGCGGCGCGCGTTATAACTTCTCCGGCGTACAGGGGATCGGCATTGCGAACCTGAGCGATTCGCTGCATGCGCTCAATGGACTGGTATTTGAACAACAGCGCTTAACTTTTGACGAACTTTTGTCGGTGCTAAAAGACAACTTTGCTACCCCGGAAGGCGAGAAAATTCGCGCCCGGCTGATTAACCGCTTCGAAAAATACGGCAACGATATTGATGATGTAGATAACATCAGCGCCGAACTGCTGCGTCATTACTGCAAAGAGGTAGAGAAATACCAGAATCCACGCGGCGGGCAATTTACACCGGGTTCATATACTGTCTCTGCGCACGTGCCGCTGGGTTCGGTCGTCGGAGCGACACCAGATGGTCGCTTCGCCGGGGAACAGTTGGCGGACGGGGGGCTGTCGCCGATGCTGGGGCAGGATATGCAAGGGCCGACGGCGGTATTGAAATCGGTCAGCAAGCTGGATAACACATTGCTTTCCAATGGGACTTTGCTGAACGTGAAGTTTACGCCAGCCACACTGGAAGGTGAGGCTGGTTTACGCAAGCTGGCGGATTTTCTGCGGGCATTTACCCAGCTCAAGCTCCAGCACATCCAGTTTAATGTGGTGAATGCCGACACATTGCGAGAAGCGCAGCAGCGCCCACAAGATTTCGCCGGGCTGGTGGTGCGCGTGGCGGGTTACAGCGCCTTCTTTGTCGAGCTGTCGAAGGAGATCCAGGATGACATCATTCGCCGCACCGCGCATCAGCTGTGAGGTTATTGACCCACGTGGCGAGGACGTCGCGCGTATATTCAATATTCAGCGTTACTCACTGAATGATGGACAGGGTATTCGTACGGTAGTCTTCTTTAAAGGTTGTCCGCATACCTGCCCGTGGTGCGCCAACCCTGAATCTCTCTCCCCACGAATTGAAACAGTACGGCGGGAGAGTAAATGCCTGCACTGTACACCCTGTCTACGTGATGCTGATGAGTGTCCCTCCGGTGCGTTTGAACGTATCGGTCGTGATATCTCGCTGGACGAGCTGGAACGTGAAGTGATGAAAGATGATATTTTCTTTCGCACCTCTGGCGGGGGGGTGACGCTTTCCGGTGGTGAAGTGCTGATGCAAGCGCCCTTTGCCGTACGATTCCTGCAACGTCTGCGGCGCTGGGATGTTCGCTGCGCGATTGAAACGGCTGGCGATGCGCCAGCCAGTCGTTTGTTATCGCTGGCAAGAGAGTGCGATGAGGTGCTGTTTGACCTCAAAATTATGGATGTCCATTTGGCGCGTGAGACCATTAATATGAACCTGCCGCGCGTGCTGGCGAATTTACGACTAATGGTCGCTGAAGGGGTTAATATCATACCTCGCCTGCCGCTGATTCCGGGCTTTACGATGAATGTAGAGAACACGCAGCAGGCGTTGACGCTGTTGTCATCATTAGGCATAAAGCAGGTACACCTGCTACCGTTTCATCAATATGGCGAACCGAAATACAACCTGCTCGGATTACCCTGGTCGATGAAAGAAGTGCCCGTCCCGTCGGCGCAAGAGATAGATTTTATACGTAAGATGGCAGAATGCGCCGGATTTCAGGTAACAGTAGGAGGATAGTATGGCCATCGCACCTGTACGATATCTGGTTGCTGTCACCGCGTGCGTAAGCGGCGTGGCCCATACTTATATGGCTGCTGAACGGCTGGAGAAACTCTGCCAGCAGGAGAAATGGAGCATCAAGATTGAAACTCAGGGCGCGTTGGGTACCGAAAATCGCCTGACGGAAGAGGATATTAACCGTGCTGATGCGGTGTTGCTCATTACCGATATTGAACTGGCAGGAGCAGAGCGATTTACGCAGAGCCGATACGTCCAGTCGGGCATTAGCGCATTTCTGCGTGAGCCGCAGCGGGTGATGAGCGCTGTGCGAAAGCTGCTTTCTGCACCACAGTACACACATCTTACTTTGGATTAGCTTTTATCTCCGTCAGCTGGCTGTGGTATTGCCGACGATATTCTGACGGCGAACGTTCGGTATTTTTGCGAAACAGGCGGCAGAAATAGTTGCTGTCAACAAACCCACAGGTATGCGCCACTTCTTTGATCTTCAGCTCATAACCCTTCAGCAGCGTTTTCGCGTGTTCCAGTCGCGTGTGATTCAGGTATTCGTTAAACCCGATAGCGCCCGTTTTTTGAAACAGGTGGGAGAGGTAATTGGGTGAGATGTAAAACGCCTGCGCGACGGATTCTCGGGTGAGCGGCGAAGCGTAGCGTTCATCAATATAGTCGCGAATGGCTTCGAAAAGCGCCTGACTGCGTGATGCGGTCTGGATCTGGCTGCCCAGCAGATCGCGGCAGTGGCTCAGTAAGCTCGCAACGATTAGCCTGGCGGTTTGTTGCTCCTGCGGTTGCATCTGCATTTCATTGAGCGTTTGCAGCAGGAAAGAGCCAATTCGTGGCCCACGCCGCGCGACGTGCTGGCGGGTAAGATTATGATATTGCTTGCCGTCCCACTGGACGATGCTGAAACCCAGTTGCTGTTTGCCGAACAGAATGCTGAGCGTGGTGACCGGTGTGAGCCACTGCGGAAAGTTCCAGCTGCCAGCCGGAACGAATAGCACATCGTAAGGCAGTAACGTCGCGGATGCGCCAGTAACTCCGTTATCGATGAACTCACCTTCCAGCACAATTTCCAGCCGGGGAAAATCGACCTGATACGCCAGCTCCGGCGTTGAGCTACTGGTGCTGGCAAAATAAACCTGACGCAGCGGCGTGGGGCCGTTAATCAGGCGGGAGAGAAGATGGCTGACGTCGTGATACATGTTAATCCCTTGCAGGCAGCAGACAGGGGAAACAGTAACCGCCATCATAAAAAAAGGCCACTCTTTAAGAGTGGCCGATACGAGTATTACTGATTACCGATTTGATCGCCGTACGGCAGGCTATCGTAATCAATCAGGGCATTCTTTTTGTACGGATTGCCAATCCAGCGGGTCGTCTCTTTGAACTGCGGGCTGGTAATGGATCGGGTCGGATCAAACCCGTCGTAGGTGAAGCCCGCTAAATCAGACCAGGTGTGGATAAGCTCTGAGCTGCTGTATTTACGATTCACATCCTGTGAGAAGTCACGCGGGTGTGCAGCCTGCCATTTTTCAGAGGTCCACAGCAGGAACGGTACCGTATACATATGGCGCGTCGGGTTGTCTTCATTACGACCCTGCGTTTTATGCGGTGGCGTATCGTATACCTCCTCCCCGTGATCGGAGAAGTAGAGCAGGAAGCCGTTCGGATCGGTCGCTTTATAGTCTTTGATCAGACTCGCAATGATATGGTCATTGTAGACATTCGCGCTGTCGTAATCGTTGTATGCTTCCAGCTCATCATCATCCAGGCCGGGGGGAACGTTGTCGACATTGTTATCGAATTTACCCTGACCATCCGGATAGCGGAATTTGTACTTAATATGCGTACCCAGCAGGTGCACGATGATGAACTTTTTCGGTGCCGGGTCGGCCAGTACTTCTTTAAATGGCGCCAGCACATTGCTGTCATATTCGCGCGCACTTTGCGTACGCTGCTGATTCATATAGAACTGCTTATCCGTCTGCTTAGAGAACACGGTCAGCATGGTGTTGCGAGCCGTCATCGTCTGCTGATTGGTGATCCAGAAGGTTTTATAACCTGCCTGTTTCATCATATTCATCAGAGACGGTTGAGTCAGGTACAGGTCCGGATTCTTCTCGTTGGCGAAGGTCAGCGCCTGCTGCAGGATTTCAATGGTGTACGGACGTGAGGTCACGACATTATTGAATACGGTGAAGTTAGGATCGGATTTATGCAATGCATCCAGTTCTGGCGTCGTTTCGCGCGGGTAACCATACAGGCTCATGCGACCACGCTGCGTTGACTCGCCAATGACCAGCACCAGCGTACGTGGAGCATCGCCGGAGTTATCTCTGAAGTTAGCCAGCGGCGGCAGGGCATTGTTCTCATTCAGCAGGCTATTGAGTGAGGTCAACTGCTGACGGTACTGATAATACCCGGAGATGAATTGCCACGGTGCGGCGGGCTCCATACGTGAGGCGAGACCATTCAACGTTTTTTCAAACGGCTTGTGTTTGATGAAAGTGTTAACGGCTATCGGATGCAGAATCAAACCGTATAACAACGCAAACGACACCAGATAGCGCCAGGGCGATGGAATATGAACAGGGCGCAGACGCGTCCACAGCAGAATAGCGATAGCTGTATAGGCCAGGGCGATAAGAACAATTTTTAGGCTGAAATACTGGCTGAGATATTCGCTGGCTTCGTTCGCATTGGTTTCAAACATCACATACAGAACGCTTTGTGAGAACTCTTGTCCGTAGATGACGTAATAGCTCAGAGCAGCCAGCGAGGCCGCCCATAGCACCATGCCAATGACGGCAGCAATAATACGGATACGGTTTGGAAATAAAAATACCGGGATCAACCACAGCGAACTGAATAGCAAGGAGTCGCGTAATCCATTAGTTCCGCTATATCCGGTTAAACAAATAACGACCTGGAGTAAAGTGGAAAAAAACCAAAAATAGAGGAGCGCCCAACCCAGGGCTTTCCAGCTAAATTTAGGTTTAGACTGGAGTTGTAAGGATTGCATAATGTGAGCCTGTCTTTAATCGTAGCGCCAAGAGTAGCGACTTAATATTAAGAGGAACTTAAGCATCACGATCTTAGGATCGTGTTTTGCTGTTGATATATTCACAATGTGAATATATTCAGGCGGGAATATATTGAAAAAGAAGCGGTTATGACAGCAGTTTTTGTTGTCGCCTTCGTACAATAGCACGAAGGCGACGAGGGGGGACGTTAGCCTGTATTACGCATGCCGGCTGCGACACCAGCGATTGTCACCATCAGCGCTTGTTCAACGCGCGGATCCGGTGCATTGCCTTGCTCTTCCGCCAGGCGTGAGCGGTGTAACAGCTCAGCCTGTAAGACATTCAGCGGGTCAGTATAAATATTTCTTAACTGAATGGACTCGGCAATCCACGGCAGGTCGGCCATCAAATGTGAGTCGTTGGCAATCGCCAGCACGACATCGATATCGGCTTCCAGGCGCTGACGCAGCTCTTCACCCAGCGGCCACAGCTCTTTTTTGACCAGGCGCTGATCGTAGTATTCTGCCAGCCACAGGTCTGCTTTGGCGAAAACCATTTCCAGCATGCCAAGACGTGTGGAGAAGAATGGCCAGTCGCGGCACATTGCTTCGAGTTCGCTTTGCTTACCGTCTTCAACCACTTTTTGCAGTGCGGTGCCTGCACCCAGCCACGCCGGGAGCATCAGGCGGTTCTGCGTCCAGGCAAAGATCCACGGAATGGCGCGCAGAGACTCTACCCCGCCGGTTGGGCGACGTTTTGCCGGACGTGAACCGAGCGGTAATTTACCCAGTTCCTGCTCTGGCGTTGCGGAGCGGAAGTAGGGGACGAAGTCTTTGTTTTCACGCACATATCCACGATAGAGCTCACAGGAAATATCGGAAAGCTCATCCATGATATGACGCCAGTTATCTTTCGGCTCTGGCGGCGGTAACAGGTTGGCTTCCAGAATTGCTGCGGTATACAGCGACAGGCTGCTGATGGTCACTTCCGGCAGGCCGTACTTAAAGCGGATCATCTCCCCTTGTTCTGTCACGCGCAGACCGCCTTTCAGGCTGCCGGGTGGTTGAGAGAGCAGCGCCGCATGCGCAGGCGCGCCACCGCGACCAATGGAGCCACCGCGACCGTGGAACAGCGTCAGTTCGATACCGGCTTTTTCGCAGGTTTTGATCAACGCGTCCTGCGCCTGATATTGCGCCCAGGAGGCCGCCATCACGCCTGCATCTTTTGCGGAGTCAGAGTAGCCAATCATGACCATCTGTTTGCCCTGAATAAAGCCACGGTACCAGTCAATGTTCAGGAGCTGAGACATGACGTCATCGGCGTTGTTGAGGTCGTCCAGCGTTTCAAACAGCGGGGCAACCGGCATAGCAAAACCGATACCGGCTTCTTTCAGTAGCAGATGTACGGCCAGTACATCCGATGGTGTTTTCGCCATTGAGATAACATAGGCAGCAATAGAGCCATACGGGGCTTCGGCAATGACCCGGCAGGTGTCGAGCACTTCGCGGGTGTCGTTGCTCGGCTCCCAGTTACGCGGGAGCAGCGGACGCTTGGAGTTCAGCTCGCGGATCAGGAAAGCCTGTTTATCCGCTTCCGACCAGTTTTCGTAGTCGCCAATGCCGAGATAACGGGTCAGTTCGCCAAGGGCTTCAGTGTGACGGGTGCTTTCCTGACGAATATCAATACGTACCAGCGGTACGCCGAAACATTTCACGCGGCGTAGGGTGTCGAGCAATTCGCCATTGGCGATAATGCCCATGCCACAGGCCTGCAGAGACTGATAGCACGCATAAAGCGGGTCCCAGAGCTGTTCGTTTTGGGTGAGAAGTCCCGCAGGTTTCGGTAATTTCTCGCCTTTCAGACGGGCTTCCAGCCAGGCCTGGGTTGCCATCAGACGTGAACGCAGGGTTTTCATCAGATAACGGTAAGGTTCTGCTGCGCCTTCTTCGCCCACCAGCGCCAACAGTTCCGGTGTGGCATCCACCATCGACAGCTCAGAAATCAGAAACTGAATGTCTTTCAGGAACAGATCGGTCGCTTTCCAGCGGCTGAGTAGCAGCACGTGACGGGTGATATCCGCCGTTACGTTCGGGTTGCCATCGCGGTCGCCGCCCATCCAGGAGGTAAAGCGAACCGGGACAAAATCAACGGGCAGCTTATAGCCCAGATGCTCTTCCAGTTGTTCGTTCAGCTCGCGCAGATAATTTGGTACGCCTTCCCACAGGCTATTTTCAACCACCGCGAAGCCCCATTTGGCTTCATCAACCGGGCTTGGGCGCAGCTTGCGGATTTCATCCGTATGCCAGGACTGGGCAATCAACTGGCGCAGACGGCGCATCAGCTGATGGCGCTCGTAATCGACGAGGTCTTTGTTATCAAGTTGCTTGAGACAGGCGTTCACTTCACCCATTTTATGGATCAGCGTACGGCGGGTGATCTCGGTCGGGTGGGCGGTGAGAACCAGCTCCAGGGAGAGAGATTCGACGGCTTTTTTGATGGTGGCTTCATCGAGGTTGGGCTGCTCTTTCAGTTTACGCAGAGTGCGAGCAATCACTTCCGGGTTGCTGGCTGCTTCGCCTTTTGGCGAAATGCTGTGGTACTGCTCGGCGGTGTTGGCCAGGTTCAGAAACTGGCTAAACGCGCGGGCAACCGGCAGCAGCTCGTCGTTAGACAGGTTTTGCAGCGTAGTGAGCAGCTCCTGGCGATTGACTTCATTGCCGGCGCGGGATGATTTGGACAACTTACGGATTGTTTCTACGCGGTCAAGAATGTTCTCTCCCAGCGCATCCTTGATGGTCTCCCCCAGCACTTTGCCGAGCATACTGACATTACTACGCAACGCGGAATATTGTTCGTTCATATTAACCCAGACACCCCATCTTTAATTTATGCGTCCTGTATCTTTCGCACGACATCGGCGTTGGCTGCGCTTGCCCATCTGGTCACTTACTTATGTAAGCTCCTTGTATGAGCTCGCTTGCCGCCTTGCTGTGACACGAAATCTCTCGGACTTTGTATGTTAGCCGTCTTTTATAAAGCCACGTAAAAGTCGTGACGTCAATTGCTGCGAAATCGGTTCAGCAAACGAAAAAATGACGGGAATTTACGTTATTTAATTCACATCGAATCAAATAAGCTTTGCTTATGGAAATGTTAATAAATTACCTCGCTTACCACTAAAGGGTTAGCGAGGCGATAAGCGGTTAATGCCAGCAGAAATGATGCACAACCTGGGTGATCAATTCGCGGGTTGGCTTAATAAAACGAGTTTCCAGATACTCATCCGGCTGATGCGCCTGATTAATGGAACCAGGCCCTAACACCAGCGTCGGGCAAAGCGTCTGGATAAACGGCGCTTCGGTGCAGTAGTTCACCACCTCAGTCTGTGCGCCCAGCAGTTTCTCAACCACTTGTACCAGTTGATGATCCGGCGGGCACTCATAGCCTGGAATTGGCGGGTGCAGCTCCGACACCGTCAGGCGACCCGGCCAGCGCTCGCTGACCGGGGCCAGCGCGTCGTTAAGTAAACCATTGAGATCGTTAAGCGTCATGCCGGGCAGTGGGCGAATATCCATATGCAGCTCGCAGCAGGCGCAGATTCGGTTGGCGGCGTCGCCGCCGTGGATGTGACCCAAATTTAACGTCGGATACGGGACGGTAAAAGCATCATGGTGATAGCGCTCTTTCAGATCATCGCGCAGATTCATGATATGACCGATGGCATCATGCATCAGTTCAATGGCATTCACGCCACGAGCCGGATCGCTCGAGTGACCCGATTGTCCCAAAATGCGAATCGCATTAGAGATATGACCTTTGTGCGCGCGGACAGGTTGCAAAGAAGTGGGTTCGCCAATGATCGCGCAGTCCGGGCGTAAAGCGGTGGTTTCAGAGAAATAACGCGCTCCCGCCATGCTGGTCTCTTCATCGGCAGTGGCCAGAATGTACAGGGGCTTTTTCAGTTGAGTGACGTCGACGTCACGCAGCGCGTCGAGGATAAAGGCGAAGAAGCCTTTCATATCTGCCGTACCCAAACCGTAGAGCTTATTGTCATGCTCGGTCAGGGTGAACGGATCGCGCGTCCAGCGTCCGTCGTCAAAGGGGACGGTATCGGTATGGCCCGCCAACAACAAACCACCGGCTCCCTGTCCAATGCTTGCCAGCATATTGAATTTATTGCGCGTGTCGGGAACCGGCTGGACCTCCACATTAAAGCCTAAATCTTTGAACCAGCCCGCCAGCAGAGTGATTAAACCTGCATTACTTTGGTCGAGCGCTTCTTCGGTGGCGCTAATCGATGGCATGGCAATCAGAGCGCGGTATATCTCGATAAATGGCGGTAAATTGTTTTTCATTGTTGACACACCTCGGGTCATGATAGTATCAATATTCATGCAGTATTTGTGAATAAAAATACATTAACATTGAGCGTAATAAAACCCACCAAGTGTAAGGTGAGGTGATAAAGGCTTATATCTGGCAACAGAATCTAAGAAGGTGAGCAGCCCCGATGTTGAATACGCTGATTGTGGGCGCCAGTGGCTATGCCGGCGCAGAGCTTGTGACCTATGTAAATCGCCATCCTGATATGACCATAACCGCTTTGACCGTCTCAGCGCAAAGCAATGATGCAGGAAAATTAATCTCCGATTTGCATCCGCAGTTGAAAGGCATTGTCGATTTACCGTTACAGCCAATGTCAGATATCAGCGAGTTTAGCGCAGGGGTGGACGTTGTGTTCCTCGCAACGGCACATGAGGTGAGCCATGACCTGGCCCCGCAGTTTTTGCAGGCCGGATGCGTGGTGTTTGACCTCTCGGGCGCGTTTCGCGTAAACGACGGCGCGTTCTATGAAAAATATTACGGCTTTACCCATCAGCATCCCGACCTGCTGGAGCAGGCGGTTTATGGACTGGCGGAGTGGAGCGCAGACCAACTGAAAGACGCGAATCTGATTGCCGTGCCGGGTTGCTACCCGACGGCGGCGCAGCTGTCGCTGAAACCACTGATTGATGCCGGGCTGCTGGATCTCAGCCAGTGGCCGGTAATTAACGCCACCAGCGGCGTGAGCGGCGCGGGACGTAAGGCGTCTATTTCCAACAGCTTTTGTGAGGTGAGCCTGCAGCCGTATGGCGTGTTTACCCATCGCCATCAGCCGGAAATCGCTACTCACCTTGGTGCGGAGGTGATCTTCACCCCGCATCTGGGCAACTTCCCGCGCGGAATTCTGGAAACCATCACCTGCCGTTTGCAAGCGGGCGTAACCCATGCGCAAGTGGCTCAAATGTTGCAACAGGCGTATGGCGATAAGCCACTGGTGCGTCTGTATGACAAAGGCGTTCCGGCGCTGAAGAACGTGGTTGGCTTACCGTTCTGTGATATCGGGTTTGCCGTACAGGGTGAGCACCTGATCGTGGTGGCAACTGAAGACAACTTATTGAAAGGCGCGGCGGCACAGGCGATGCAGTGCGCAAATATTCGTTTTGGCTTTGCTGAAACGCAGTCTCTTATTTAAGGGTGCAACGATGAATCCATTAATTATCAAGCTGGGCGGCGTTTTACTGGATAGCGAAGAGGCGCTGGAGCGTCTGTTTACCGCACTGGTGAATTATCGTGAGTCGCACCAGCGACCGCTGGTCATTGTGCACGGTGGCGGCTGCGTGGTTGACGATCTTATGAAGCAGCTGAACCTGCCGGTGAAAAAGAAAAATGGTCTGCGCGTCACGCCAGCCGATCAAATTGACATTATTACCGGTGCCCTGGCGGGAACAGCGAATAAAACCTTACTGGCCTGGGCGAAAAAGCACCACATCGCATCCGTGGGTCTGTATCTTGGTGATGGCGATAGCGTAAAAGTGACGCCGCTCGATAAAGCGCTGGGTCATGTTGGACTGGCGCAGCCGGGTTCGCCTAAGCTGATTAACACACTGCTGGAAGGCGGTTTTCTGCCGGTAGTTAGCTCCATTGGCGTTACTGAAGACGGACTGCTGATGAACGTTAATGCCGATCAGGCGGCAACGGCGCTGGCGGCAACGCTGGGTGCGGATCTGATCCTGCTCTCTGACGTAAGCGGTATTCTGGATGGAAAAGGCCAGCGTATTGCCGAAATGACCGCCGCGAAAGCGGAACAACTGATTGAACAAGGTATTATTACTGACGGCATGATCGTGAAGGTCAATGCGGCGCTGGATGCCGCGCGCACGCTGGGTCGCCCTGTGGATATTGCCTCCTGGCGTCATGCCGAGCAACTGCCGGCGCTGTTTAACGGCATGCCAATTGGCACGCGGATTTTAGCGTAAACTATTTTGTACCCGATGGCGGTTATGCCTTATCGGGCCTACGTGAACCGAACCTGTACGCCGGATAAGCTAAGCGCCATCCGGCGTTGAAATTCAAGATATTAAGGAAGCAAGTTATGGCACTTTGGGGTGGGCGTTTTACACAGGCAGCAGATCAGCGGTTCAAACAGTTCAACGACTCGTTGCGTTTTGACTACCGCCTGGCAGAACAGGATATTGTCGGCTCTGTGGCCTGGTCTAAAGCGCTGGTAACGGTCGGCGTACTGACTGCCGATGAACAACTGCAATTGGAAGAGGCGCTGAACACTCTGCTGGAAGAGGTTCGCGTTAATCCGCAGCAGATCCTGCAAAGCGATGCCGAAGATATTCATAGCTGGGTGGAAGGTAAGCTGATTGATAAAGTCGGCCAGCTTGGTAAAAAACTGCATACCGGACGTAGCCGTAATGACCAGGTCGCGACCGATCTTAAACTGTGGTGTAAAGACACGGTTATTGAATTACTGTCGGCCAACCGTCAGCTGCAAAGTGCGCTGGTGGTGACGGCAGAGAATAACCAGGACGCCGTCATGCCGGGTTACACCCACCTGCAACGTGCGCAGCCGGTGACGTTTGCTCATTGGTGTCTGGCCTATGTCGAAATGTTGGCGCGTGACGAGAGCCGTCTGCAGGATTCGCTCAAGCGTCTGGACGTCAGTCCACTGGGCTGCGGCGCGCTGGCGGGTACGGCGTATGAAATCGATCGCGAGCAGCTGGCCGGTTGGCTGGGCTTTGCCTCGGCGACGCGTAACAGTCTGGACAGTGTTTCTGACCGTGACCACGTGCTGGAGTTACTCTCCAGCGCTTCTATCGGCATGGTGCACCTGTCGCGTTTTGCTGAAGACCTGATTTTCTTTAATACCGGCGAAGCGGGCTTTGTCGAGCTGTCCGATCGTGTAACTTCGGGTTCATCTCTGATGCCGCAGAAGAAAAACCCGGATGCGCTGGAGTTGATCCGTGGCAAATGCGGTCGCGTGCAGGGTGCGCTGACCGGCATGATGATGACCTTAAAAGGTCTCCCGTTGGCATACAATAAAGATATGCAGGAAGACAAAGAAGGGCTGTTCGATGCGCTCGACACCTGGCTGGACTGTCTGCATATGGCTGCGCTGGTGCTGGATGGCATTCAGGTGAAACGTCCGCGTTGTCAGGAAGCGGCGCAGCAGGGTTATGCTAACGCCACCGAGTTGGCGGATTATCTGGTAGCAAAAGGCGTCCCGTTCCGCGAAGCACACCATATTGTGGGTGAGACGGTGGTCGAGGCGATTCGTCAGGGCAAACCGCTGGAAGCGCTGTCGCTTGCTGACTTACAAAAGTTCAGTCAGGTGATTGGCGATGACGTTTATCCGATCCTCTCGTTGCAATCGTGCCTGGATAAACGTGCGGCGAAAGGCGGCGTGTCGCCACAGCAGGTGGCGCAGGCGATCGACTACGCGAAGGCGCGGCTGGTGTAAAAAAAAAGAACCCCGTCGCTGTGAGCAGACGGGGTTCTGACTTTATGCGAAAAGGATTATTTCAGCATATCTTTCGTAACAACCAGTTTGGCGACGGTTGCCGGATTCGGTGTAACACGTTCAACGACAATGGTTTCACCTTCGGAGATGTCTCTTTCACCAGACGTTACCGTGGTGATATCTCCCGCTGTTTTGACAGAGCTGTAATAGCAGTTACCGTTGTCACAACTGAAGATGTAGTTACCGTTTTTCGCGTCACCCATCACTTTCACGACCCACGCAGAACCGTTCGCTGCTTTCCAGCCCAGCGCTTTGGCGTCAAAATCAACAACCACATTCGGTACGCCGTTGATTTTTTTAACCGTCAACGATTTCACTTCACCGGCATCCTTGACCGGATTGTTACCTTCCTGCATATCCCTCGTCACAGTGAGCTGTGCCAGGATTTCAGGATTCGGATTGGTACGTTTAACGGTGATCACTTTTCCTGGCGCTAACATGTAGGACATGCCACCGGTCCGTACCGTGCTTTGCGTACCGTAGTTAGAACGGTAGCTGTAGTAGACACTGTTGCCGGAGGTAGAGAAGGCATATTTACCATCCACATCTACCGAGTAACTGTTACTGCCGCTCAGCTTGCTGGTATCGAAATTTACATTGATGCGCTGTTGACCATCAAAAACATCGATATAAACCGCTTTCACATCACCGGCAAGATCGGTAGACGCTTCATCTGCGGAATTGTCATGCGTAAACGGCGCAAATACCTGGCTGTATGCGTACATCGGTGCCTGCTGTGCGGTCATGCCGCTGTGCTCCGGGCTGACCTGCTTCGCCACGCCCGGCTGATCGCGCGTCATCGACCACGCGCCAATCATGCCGAGGTTGCGTTTTTTCGCGTCGTCCATCACCAGTTTCGCATCGGACAGATAGAACACTTCGCCCTGTACATCGTTGTAACCGATCATCGGGGTGGTGCCCATCATGGCGTTGATCTCTTTGTCAGATTTCTCTGGCCAGATTTTCTTCAACTGGGTGAACATGTTGTCGATGGCGGACGTGGCGCATTTACCGTGGATGTTCTGCCCTTCGGTACCGTCTGACTGACAGACGGCATTACCGTAGTCCATGGTCATTACGTTAATACCAGCCAGCTCAACGCCGACATGGCGCGCATTTTCCAGCACATACAGACCTTCAGCCGTCAGACCGGTCGGCAGAATTGGCAGGGTGTACCAGATACCGACTTTGCGACCTTCCTCTTTCCACTGAGCCTGAACCTCTTTTACTGCCTGGTTGCGGCGATCGATGGAATCCTGATCGGCCACCCATGTGCCTTCGATGTCAAAATCCAGCACGTTCAGGTTCAGGTTATCAACAATGTCGTAGTAGAGTTTTTGCAGATCTTTCACATTCTTACAGGCAGCCGCCAGCGGGGAGTTATTTGCACCGCCAATGGAAACCATCACATCGCCACCGGCTTCACGCAGCGCTTTTATTTTGCTGTACTGTGAGTAATCCTGCAGATTATAGGCCGTACCCCAGGTTGGGATGCACTGCTCGCCACTTTTCGCGACGACAAACGCCATGGTGAAGTGGGTAATGTTTTGCTCTTTCGCCAGTTTCGCCAGATCCGGAATGCTGTTCAGGCTAAAGTCGACGTATGGTGCATAAACGTGGGCAGGCCACGGATTCTTCGGCGTCCCTACGCGCTCTTTGGTGCCAGTCCAGTTGGTATAAATTGCCCATGGGTTTTTATCATACGGCATAACGCCTTTGACTTTCGTCTGGGCGACATAAGGCGTTCCTTTATACACCGCCAGTTTGCCGGGTTCGTAAAACGCAATGGAATTGATCTGTGGGGCATTCTTAAATTGTTCCTGGGTGAATTCGACCGTTGGGCCTAACGGTTTCCACGGACGGCCATTGGTGCCGGTCGGGTTCTGGTTACCTGCAATAGAAGGGTTTTCGCCAACGGTATAGTACAGTGCTTCATAAGACTGGCCGTCAACTTTGACCTCGTCCCCTTTGTTGTAAACCTGGCTGGAACGCCAGTCGGGTACTGGCGTATAGAGTTTCCACGGATTGTCGGCACCTGGGGTGAAGGAATAAGCCGGAATGGGCCTGGACGCTTCATATGTCACATCCTGATAAGCGACAATATCATCTTTGGCATAATCTTTTTCGGCGCTGAATGCGTCGTGGGCAACAGGCGTGGCGCTCCCGGATTCACAAGTGGTTGGGTTGCCATATTGATCGATTTCCGCTTTTGTGGCATCGCGCACATAACTCCACGGATTATCCCAGTTTTCAGCTGACGCGCCCTGTGGGCAATTATCGGCATTTACATACCAGCGGTTACTATAAACTTTACTGTCAAAAATAACTTCAATGGTGTTTCCACCTGCCTGACCGCTCCAGGCTTCCAGAGCGAATGCGTTTGCGGCGCACGACATCAGGCCTGCCGCGAGAAAATATCGCGAAATAGTATTGAGTTTCATAAAAGATTCCATTCGATAAATATTAGAAAAATATGGGTGAATGTACTCTAAATAATTAGAGTGGCGAAGAAACGAGTGTTCTTGCGATTTGCCATATATTGAATATCGCGCGGTTATTATTTATGAACCTGACAGGGCGTCAAATATATAAATGATACAAAATGTTTTTGATTATTTTAATTTAATATGGTTTTAATTTAAATAATTGGATGAGAATATGTAATTTATATTTTGTATATATTTTTTTGAATGTATTCGCGCCGGGCGCAAAAAAAATGCGGACTCAAGGTCCGCAAAAGTTCACGTTGGCTTTAGTTATTTCGAGTATGAGAGAAACTCTCAAAACGGACAGTAGCTTCAAGGGTTAAAGGGGTACCGTTCCGTTTCTGTGGTGCATTATTAAACAGAAAGCTTGATAGGGATAATCGTTCGTTGCTATTCTACCTATCGCTACGAACTATCGTGGCGATGGAGGATGAATAATGAATATTCGTGATCTTGAATACCTGGTGGCGCTAGCCGAACATCGTCACTTCCGACGAGCGGCAGACTCCTGTCACGTTAGTCAGCCAACGCTGAGCGGGCAGATCCGCAAGCTGGAAGATGAGCTTGGCGTCATGCTGCTGGAGCGTACGAGTCGCAAAGTACTGTTCACTCAGGCAGGTTTACTGCTGGTGGATCAGGCGCGCACCGTGCTGCGCGAGGTCAAAGTGCTCAAGGAGATGGCAAGCCAACAAGGCGAGACAATGTCTGGACCGCTGCATATTGGTTTGATCCCAACGGTGGGGCCATACCTGCTGCCGCATATTATTCCTATGTTGCACCAGACCTTCCCAAAACTGGAAATGTATCTCCATGAGGCGCAGACGCATCAGCTGTTGGCGCAACTGGATAGCGGTAAGCTCGACTGCGTCATTCTGGCGCTGGTGAAAGAGAGTGAGGCGTTCATCGAAGTACCGTTATTTGATGAGCCTATGCTGCTGGCGATCTATGAAGATCACCCATGGGCAAACCGCGACTGTGTGCCGATGTCCGATCTGGCGGGTGAGAAACTGCTGATGCTAGAGGATGGCCACTGCCTGCGCGATCAGGCGATGGGCTTCTGCTTTGAAGCGGGTGCTGATGAGGATACCCATTTCCGGGCGACCAGTCTGGAAACGCTGCGTAACATGGTGGCGGCAGGTAGCGGTATTACCTTACTGCCCGCGCTGGCCGTGCCGCCGGAGCGTAAGCGTGATGGCGTTGTCTATTTGCCCTGTATCAAGCCAGAACCGCGCCGTACGATTGGCCTGGTGTATCGTCCAGGTTCGCCGCTGCGCAGCCGTTATGAACAGCTGGCAGAGGCCATCCGTGGGTCAATGGATGGCCATTTCGACAGTGCGTTAAAACAGGCGGTTTAAGCCATTTAGCGCTGCTACCCGATAGGCTTCCGCCATGGTTGGGTAGTTAAAGGTGGTGTTAACGAAGTATTCGATGGTGTTACCACCACCTTTTTGCTCCATTATCGCCTGACCGATGTGAATAATTTCGGCCGCGCGTTCCCCAAAGCAGTGGATCCCCAGAATCTCTTTTGTTTCGCGATGGAACAGGATCTTCAGCGTTCCGACACTCATACCCACGATTTGCGCACGTGCCAGATGTTTAAACTGGGCGCGGCCAACCTCGTATGGAACTTTCATGGCCGTGAGCTGCTGCTCGGTTTTACCGACGGAGCTGATTTCCGGAATGGTATAAATCCCGGTCGGGATATCTTCGATCAGATGCGCGGTAGCTTCGCCTTTTACCAATGCCTGTGCGGCAATGCGTCCCTGATCGTAGGCCGCCGATGCCAGACTCGGATAGCCGATCACATCTCCTACGGCATACACGTGCGGCAGCGCCGTCTGGTACATGCTGTTGACCTTCAACTGCCCGCGGCTGTCGGTTTTCAGCCCAATATTTTCCAGCGCCAGCGAATCGGTATTACCGGTACGGCCATTGGCGTACAACAGGCAGTCGGCTTTCAGTTTCTTACCGGATTTCAGATGCATGATGACGCCGTCATCGCAACCTTCAATCTTCTCGTACTCTTCGTTGTGGCGAATGACCACACCGCTGTTCCAGAAGTGGTAAGAGAGCGAGTCGGACATCTCTTGATCGAGGAACGCAAGCAGGCGATCGCGAGTGTTGATTAAATCGACTTTGACGTCCATTCCACGGAAGATCGACGCATATTCGCAGCCAATTACTCCCGCGCCATAAATCAAAACATGGCGGGGTTCATGGTGCAGGCTCAGGATAGAGTCGCTGTCATAAACCCGGGGATGGGAAAAGTCGACATCCACCGGATGATAGGGGCGTGAACCACAGGCGATGATGAACTTATCCGCGGTCAGCGTTTCCACCGTGCCGTCGTGGCATTCAAGGGCGAGTGTGTGTTCATCAACAAAACGGGCATTTCCCTGCAAAATTTCACAGTGGTTGCGCTCGTAAAATCCTTGCCGCATACGCGTTTGCTGATTAATAACGTTATCAGCGTGGTTGAGAATATCGGCGAAAGAAGAGCGAAGGAGTCGGGAGTGGTCGCTGTAAAGTGGGTTCTGATTGAATTCAATAATACGGCTGACGGCGTGGCGGAGGGCTTTCGACGGGATGGTCCCCCAGTGGGTACAGCCTCCGCCGACGTTATGATAGCGCTCAATCACCGCGACGCGCGCTCCTTGCTTAACCAGACCCATTGCAGCGCCTTCGCCGCCGGGACCGGAACCTATTACTATTGCATCGTAATCGTAGGAATGTGACATGGTCAGGCTTACCTGTTCTTATACATAAAAGCAACAGAATAGTAACATCGTTGTCGGGATAACCCAATTATCGTTGTGCTTTTTTGCGAACTCGAAGCACAAACTGCGCGTAAACAATCATTCACAAAGCCATGCCAACCGCTTAATCTCTGGTATAGTGCCAGCAAGGTATGTGGAAGGATTCAGACATCGTGATGGGCGTTAGAGCGCAACAAAAAGAAAAAACCCGGCGTTCGCTGGTAGAAGCCGCATTTAGTCAACTCAGCGCTGAGCGTAGTTTTGCCAGCCTCAGTTTACGCGAAGTCGCTCGTGAAGCGGGCATTGCGCCAACCTCGTTTTATCGCCATTTCCGCGATGTGGATGAACTCGGCCTGACGATGGTGGATGAGAGTGGTTTGATGCTGCGTCAGTTGATGCGTCAGGCGCGTCAGCGTATCGCGAAGGGCGGGAGTGTGATCCGCACCTCGGTCTCAACATTTATGGAGTTCATCGGCAACAATCCCAACGCCTTCCGTTTATTATTGCGCGAGCGTTCGGGAACCTCCGCGGCGTTTCGCGCAGCGGTTGCTCGTGAAATTCAGCACTTCATTGCGGAACTTGCGGACTATCTCGAACTCGAAAACCATATGCCTCGTGCGTTTACTGAAGCGCAGGCCGAAGCCATGGTCACCATTGTGTTCAGCGCCGGGGCAGAAGCACTGGATGTTGGCGCCGAGCAGCGTCGACAGCTGGAAGAACGGCTGGTATTGCAACTGCGCATGATCGCGAAGGGCGCATTTTATTGGTACCGCCGTGAACAAGAGAAGATGACGCATCACTCCGAGTAACGAGAAGGACGAGCAATGAAACAGTCAGGTCAAGATAAAGGTACGCTGCTGCTGGCGCTGGTTGCTGGCTTATCGATCAATGGCACATTTGCGGCGCTGTTTAGCTCCATTGTGCCATTCTCAGTATTCCCAATTATTTCGCTGGTGCTGACGGTTTATTGTCTGCATCAACGCTATCAAAACCGCACCATGCCTGTGGGGTTACCGGGCCTGGCCGCCGCCTGTTTTATTCTCGGCGTTCTGTTGTACAGCACTGTGGTACGCGCTGAATATCCGGATATTGGCTCTAACTTCTTCCCGGCGGTTCTGTCAGTGATTCTGGTGTTCTGGATCGGCTTTAAAGTGCGTAACCGTAGACAGGAAATCGTGGAGTAATATTTGTAGGCCGGGCAAGCGAAGCGCCCCCGGCCAGGACATCATTTACTTGGCGGTCAGTAATACTCCGCACTCCATATGGTGCGTATACGGGAACTGATCGAACAGAGCCAGGCGTGAAACATTGTGCGTCTGGCTTAACGTTTCCAGGTTATTACACAATGTCTCCGGGTTACAGGAGATGTACAGAATTCGCGGGTACGCCTGCACCATTTTCTCTGTTTCGCTGTCCAGACCGCTGCGCGGTGGGTCAACGAAAATGGTTTCACACTGGTAACTCTTCAGATCGATTCCCTGCAAACGGTTGAACTCACGAACCCCGTTCATCGCCTGAGTAAACTCTTCGGCCGCCATGCGGATAATTTGTACGTTATCAATATGGTTAGCCGCTATGTTGTATTGCGCAGCAGCCACGGACGGCTTAGCGATTTCAGTGGCCAGCACGCGGTTGAAGTTTTGTGCGAGGGCTAACGAGAAATTGCCATTGCCGCAGTACAGCTCAAGCAGGTCGCCTTTTGATCCCCTGGTGACATCAATCGCCCATTCCAGCATCTGAATATTCATGGCGGCATTCGGCTGGGTGAAGCTGTTCTCAACCTGGCGGTAGATAATCTCTTTACCCGCAACCGGCAAGCGTTCGTCAATGTAATCCTGGTCCAGCTCGATTTTGGTTTTGGTTGCCCGGCCAATCAGATGCACGTTCAGGTTTTGCGCCCGTAACGCATCCCGCAGCGCTTCAGCTTCCTGACGCCATTCATCATCCAGTTTTTTATGGTACAGCATCGATACCACCGCCTGATCGCTCAGGGTAGTGAGGTAATCAATCTGGAACAGTTTGTGGCGCAGGACGTGGTTGTTGCGAACGCCGTCGATCATTGCCGTCATCAGCGTGTTGATAAGCTCGCTGGCCGCCGGGAAACTGTCGACGCGGATACGGCTTTTGGTCTGGCTGTCGAACATGATGTGGTACAGATCATCCCCGTCATGCCACAGACGAAATTCCGCGCGCATACGGTAGTGGCTGACCGGCGAGCGAAACACTTCCGGAGCCTGTGCATAAAATGGCGTCATTAAGCTCTGCAGACGCACTACTTTTTCAGCTAACTGGGCGTCGTACTGTTCTGTCGGAAGGTGTTCGGGGGTCATGATGCGTCCTGAAAAATAAAAGTACGCGGGGATTGTAGGGATTGCTCAACAGATGTCCAGTCATTGATGATTTCCGATATTGTGATGCGCGGTCTGGACACCAGGTTGTAACAAACTGTAGCATCCGTTTTCCGGTCCTGTGAGTTAAAAGGGAATCCAGTGTGAATCTGGAGCTGACGCGCAGCGGTAAGGAAGGTAGGAGATGAGCGCACCTGGTGCAGACACTGCGGCTTGCCGTGGGAAGTCATCATCTCTTTAAGTTGCCTCCAAGCCCGAAGACCTGCCGGCTAACGTCGCATCTGGCTTTCATCATCGCGTACTATCGGTGGGACCTGCGGCATCCTTCTTATATTGTGGATGCTTTACAATGATTAAAAAATCGTTGCTGTGCACGGCGCTGTCCGTCACAGCATTTTCGGGTTGGGCGCAGGACACTAGCCCAGATACTCTCGTCGTCACTGCCAACCGTTTTCAGCAGCCTCGTAGCGCTGTACTTGCCCCTATCACCGTTGTTACGCGTCAGGATATCGATCGCTGGCAATCCACTTCCGTCAATGATGTGCTTCGTCGCCTGCCGGGTGTGGATATCGCGCAATACGGTGGTATGGGACAAAATTCGTCTATTTCTATTCGCGGCACCAACGCCAGCCATGTGCTGGTGTTGATTGACGGCGTGCGTCTGAACCTGGCAGGGGTTAGCGGCGCAGCCGATCTTAGCCAGTTCCCAGTCTCGTTAGTGCAACGTATCGAATACATTCGTGGGCCGCGTTCGGCGGTTTATGGTTCTGATGCGATTGGCGGTGTGGTGAATATCATTACCACGCGTGAAAAGCTGGGGACGGAACTCACTGCCGGTGTGGGGAGCAATGGGTATCAGAATTACGATGTCTCAACCCAACAACAGCTTGGCGAAAATACGCGCGTCACATTAATGGGCGATTATGCCTATACCAAAGGTTTTGATGTTGTCGCATACGGTAGCACTGGCTCTCAGGCTCAGCCCGACAAAGACGGTTTCTTAAGTAAGACGCTGTATGGCGCGCTGGAACATAACTTTTCCGATACATGGAGCGGGTTTGTTCGCGGCTACGGCTATGATAACCGAACAGATTATGACGCGTATTATTATCCTGGGACGCCGTTAGTGGATACCCGTCAGCTCTATAGCCAAAGCTGGGATGCCGGGCTGCGCTTTAATGGCGAGCTTATCCAGTCACAACTGGTTTCCAGCTATAGCCATAGTAAAGATTACAACTATGATCCGGATTATGGCCGCTATGACTCCTCGGCCACACTGGATGATATGAAGCAATATAATGTTCAGTGGTCCAACAGTATGGTGCTTGGTCACGGTAACGTAGGCGCAGGCGTTGACTGGCAAAAGCAAACCACGACGCCTGGCACCGGGTATGTCACGGACGGTTACGATCAGCGTAATACGGGTCTCTACCTGACCGGGTTGCAGCAACTGGGCGACTTTACCTTTGAAGGTGCGGCGCGCAGTGATGATAACTCCGAGTTTGGCCGTCATGGCACATGGCAAACCAGCGCCGGATGGGAGTTTATTGAAGGCTATCGCTTTATTGCGTCCTACGGTACATCTTACAAAGCGCCTAATCTCGGACAGTTGCATGGTTATTACGGCAATTCGAACCTGGATCCTGAACAAAGTAAGCAATGGGAAGGGGCGTTTGAAGGCTTAACGGCGGGCGTGAACTGGCGTGTATCCGGATATCGTAATGATATCGATGACATGATCGATTACGACCCGCATACCGAGAAATACTTTAACGAAGGTAAAGTTCGTATTAAAGGTGTGGAAGCGACCGCAAACTTTGATACCGGGCCGTTGGCACATACGCTGAGCTACGATTATGTCGATTCGCGCAATGCGATTACGGACAAGCCGCTCGCACGGCGTTCTAAAAACCAGGTGAAGTACCAGCTCGACTGGCAGGTTTATGATTTTGACTGGGGCCTGACGTATCATTACCTGGGAACGCGTTATGACACTGACTACGTAACCTACCAGCCGGTAAAAATGGGTGGGGTTAGCCTGTGGGATCTTGGCGTGTCATATCCAATCACCTCACAGCTGACAGTTCGTGGTAAAATCGCCAACCTGTTCGATAAAGATTACGAGACAGTTTATGGCTACGCAACTGCAGGACGGGAATACACCTTGTCTGGCAGCTACACTTTCTGATCCGCGCCCCACTGTGCTGGTGTTTGATTCCGGCGTCGGTGGGTTGTCGGTCTATGACGAGATCCGGCGTCTTCTGCCGGATCTCCACTATATATACGCTTTCGACAACGTCGCCTTTCCTTATGGAGAGAAGAGCGAGGAGTTTATCGTCGAACGTGTTGTTGAGATTGTGACTGCGGTCCAGCAGCGCTATCCCCTCTCTCTTGCGGTCATCGCGTGTAATACAGCAAGCACGGTATCGCTCCCTGCATTACGTGAGAAATTTGCCTTTCCGGTTGTGGGCGTGGTGCCTGCCATTAAACCGGCGGCGCGACTCACGGCGAATGGTGTGGTGGGACTGCTGGCTACGCGTGCAACGGTGAAGCGTTCATATACCCATGAGTTGATTGCACGGTTTGCTAACGAATGTCAGATAGCGATGCTGGGTTCCGCTGAGCTGGTGGAACTGGCGGAAGCGAAGCTGCACGGTGAAACCGTTTCTCTGGAAGAACTGCGTCGTGTCCTGCGCCCTTGGCTGCGGATGTCGGAACCACCTGACACGGTGGTGCTCGGATGCACCCATTTCCCTCTATTACGGGAAGAACTTTTACAGGTCCTGCCCGAGGGGACGCGGCTGGTGGATTCTGGTGCCGCGATTGCGCGTCGTACGGCCTGGTTATTAGAACATGAAGCGCCAGACGCGAAATCAACTGATGAGAATGTCGCATTCTGCATGGCAATGACGGCAGAAGCCGAACAATTATTGCCCGTGCTGCAGCGTTATGGCTTTAAGACGCTCGAAAAACTGGCTGTTTAGGCTGTTTTGGTGGAAAAATAAGCACTCGGAAGATTATTTTAAATTTCCCCTTGTCAGCCTGAAATAACTCCCTATAATGCGCCTCCACTGACACGGAACAA
>NZ_JAOWCV010000017.1:0-231 GCF_030336805.1 Citrobacter sp. Cb023
GGGAGGATTCGAACCTCCGACCGCTCGGTTCGTAGCCGAGTACTCTATCCAGCTGAGCTACGGATGCATCAGGGAAACTTACTTACTGCAGATTTGATATCGCTGCTAAAGTGATATCGATTTTCTGTAACAACGCTAATGCGCTATTGCAGAGAAGATGGTGCATCCGGGAGGATTCGAACCTCCGACCGCTCGGTTCGTAGCCGAGTACTCTATCCAGCTGAGCTACGG
>NZ_JAOWCV010000018.1:0-261 GCF_030336805.1 Citrobacter sp. Cb023
GTTTCACTTCTGAGTTCGGCATGGGGTCAGGTGGGACCACCGCGCTACAGCCGCCAGGCAAATTCTGTTTATCAACACACTTTTCGCATGTCGATGTCATCTGTAATCAAGCTGAATTTCGTGTCTCTTTCGCCAAAACATCTTCGGCGTTGTAAGGTTAAGCCTCACGGTTCATTAGTACCGGTTAGCTCAACGTATCGCTACGCTTACACACCCGACCTATCAACGTCGTCGTCTTCAACGTTCCTTCAGGACCCTTAA
>NZ_JAOWCV010000019.1:0-2907 GCF_030336805.1 Citrobacter sp. Cb023
CGGTTAGCTCAACGTATCGCTACGCTTACACACCCGACCTATCAACGTCGTCGTCTTCAACGTTCCTTCAGGACCCTTAAAGGGTCAGGGAGAACTCATCTCGGGGCAAGTTTCGTGCTTAGATGCTTTCAGCACTTATCTCTTCCGCATTTAGCTACCGGGCAATGCCATTGGCATGACAACCCGAACACCAGTGATGCGTCCACTCCGGTCCTCTCGTACTAGGAGCAGCCCCCCTCAATTCTCCAGCGCCCACGGCAGATAGGGACCGAACTGTCTCACGACGTTCTAAACCCAGCTCGCGTACCACTTTAAATGGCGAACAGCCATACCCTTGGGACCTACTTCAGCCCCAGGATGTGATGAGCCGACATCGAGGTGCCAAACACCGCCGTCGATATGAACTCTTGGGCGGTATCAGCCTGTTATCCCCGGAGTACCTTTTATCCGTTGAGCGATGGCCCTTCCATTCAGAACCACCGGATCACTAAGACCTGCTTTCGCACCTGCTCGAGCCGTCACTCTCGCAGTCAAGCTAGCTTATGCCTTTGCACTAACCTCCTGATGTCCGACCAGGATTAGCTAACCTTCGTGCTCCTCCGTTACTCTTTAGGAGGAGACCGCCCCAGTCAAACTACCCACCAGACACTGTCCGCAACCCGGATCACGGGTCTACGTTAGAACACCAGCCATTAAAGGGTGGTATTTCAAGGTTGGCTCCATGCAGACTGGCGTCCACACTTCAAAGCCTCCCACCTATCCTACACATCAAGGACCAGTGTTCAGTGTCAAGCTATAGTAAAGGTTCACGGGGTCTTTCCGTCTTGCCGCGGGTACACTGCATCTTCACAGCGAGTTCAATTTCACTGAGTCTCGGGTGGAGACAGCCTGGCCATCATTACGCCATTCGTGCAGGTCGGAACTTACCCGACAAGGAATTTCGCTACCTTAGGACCGTTATAGTTACGGCCGCCGTTTACCGGGGCTTCGATCAAGAGCTTCTCCTTACGGATAACCCCATCAATTAACCTTCCGGCACCGGGCAGGCGTCACACCGTATACGTCCACTTTCGTGTTTGCACAGTGCTGTGTTTTTAATAAACAGTTGCAGCCAGCTGGTATCTTCGACTGATTTCAGCTCCATGAGTAAATCACTTCACCTACATATCAGCGTGCCTTCTCCCGAAGTTACGGCACCATTTTGCCTAGTTCCTTCACCCGAGTTCTCTCAAGCGCCTTGGTATTCTCTACCTGACCACCTGTGTCGGTTTGGGGTACGATTTCGTGTTACCTGATGCTTAGAGGCTTTTCCTGGAAGCAGGGCATTTGTTACTTCAGCACCGTAGTGCCTCGTCATCACACCTCAGCGTTAACAAGACTCCGGATTTACCTGGAATCTCCGCCTACATGCTTAAACCGGGACAACCGTCGCCCGGCTAACATAGCCTTCTCCGTCCCCCCTTCGCAGTAACACCAAGTACAGGAATATTAACCTGTTTCCCATCGACTACGCCTTTCGGCCTCGCCTTAGGGGTCGACTCACCCTGCCCCGATTAACGTTGGACAGGAACCCTTGGTCTTCCGGCGTGCGGGTTTTTCACCCGCATTATCGTTACTTATGTCAGCATTCGCACTTCTGATACCTCCAGCATGCCTCACAGCACACCTTCAACGGCTTACAGAACGCTCCCCTACCCAACAACACATAGTGTCGCTGCCGCAGCTTCGGTGCATGGTTTAGCCCCGTTACATCTTCCGCGCAGGCCGACTCGACCAGTGAGCTATTACGCTTTCTTTAAATGATGGCTGCTTCTAAGCCAACATCCTGGCTGTCTGTGCCTTCCCACATCGTTTCCCACTTAACCATGACTTTGGGACCTTAGCTGGCGGTCTGGGTTGTTTCCCTCTTCACGACGGACGTTAGCACCCGCCGTGTGTCTCCCGTGATAACATTCTTCGGTATTCGCAGTTTGCATCGGGTTGGTAAGTCGGGATGACCCCCTAGCCGAAACAGTGCTCTACCCCCGAAGATGAATTCACGAGGCGCTACCTAAATAGCTTTCGGGGAGAACCAGCTATCTCCCGGTTTGATTGGCCTTTCACCCCCAGCCACAAGTCATCCGCTAATTTTTCAACATTAGTCGGTTCGGTCCTCCAGTTAGTGTTACCCAACCTTCAACCTGCCCATGGCTAGATCACCGGGTTTCGGGTCTATACCCTGCAACTTAACGCCCAGTTAAGACTCGGTTTCCCTTCGGCTCCCCTATTCGGTTAACCTTGCTACAGAATATAAGTCGCTGACCCATTATACAAAAGGTACGCAGTCACCCCATAAAGAGGCTCCCACTGCTTGTACGTACACGGTTTCAGGTTCTTTTTCACTCCCCTCGCCGGGGTTCTTTTCGCCTTTCCCTCACGGTACTGGTTCACTATCGGTCAGTCAGGAGTATTTAGCCTTGGAGGATGGTCCCCCCATATTCAGACAGGATACCACGTGTCCCGCCCTACTCTTCGAGTTCACAACACATGCACTTTTGTGTACGGGACTATCACCCTGTACCGTCGGACTTTCCAGACCGTTCCACTACCACACATGCTGATTCAGACTCTGGGCTGCTCCCCGTTCGCTCGCCGCTACTGGGGGAATCTCGGTTGATTTCTTTTCCTCGGGGTACTTAGATGTTTCAGTTCCCCCGGTTCGCTTCATTACGCTATGTATTCACGCAATGATAGTGTGACGAATCACACTGGGTTTCCCCATTCGGAAATCGCCGGTTATAACGGTTCATATCACCTTACCGACGCTTATCGCAGATTAGCACGTCCTTCATCGCCTCTGACTGCCAGGGCATCCACCGTGTACGCTTAGTCGCTTAACCTCACAACCCGAAGATGTTTCGTAAAACA
>NZ_JAOWCV010000020.1:0-128914 GCF_030336805.1 Citrobacter sp. Cb023
GGGAGCGGATTTGAACGTTGCGCAGCAACGGCCCGGAGGGTGGCGGGCAGGACGCCCGCCATAAACTGCCAGGCATCAAATAAGTGAAGAAGCCCATCCTGCCGGATGGGCTTTTTTGCGTCTGCAGGGAGTGAAAACTGCCGGATGCAGCGTACCATTTTATCCAGCCCATCATGTTGTAACCGGTGTTCAGGCCTGAGAAGCGCAGCACACCAGGCTCTCCCGGCAGCACATTGCCTGTTGCGCGAACGACGAATAGCATTCTCCTTTTTTCTTTACTGCACTAATCTACAGCAAGGAGCCGTGAAACTTTCTCAACTTGAGGATGCAGGCTCGACATTCGCATGATTCCTGGGTATCTTCAGCTATCTGGATGTCTAAACGTTTAAACGTATGTAGTGAGGTTATCAGGTTATGCCAATTCGCGTGCAGGACGAGCTACCCGCCGTCAATTTCTTGCGTGAGGAAAACGTCTTTGTGATGACGTCATCTCGCGCTTCTGGTCAGGAAATTCGTCCACTGAAGGTGCTCATCCTCAACCTGATGCCCAAGAAGATTGAAACGGAAAACCAGTTCCTGCGTTTACTCTCTAACTCACCGCTGCAGGTAGATGTTCAGCTATTGCGCATTGATGCCCGCGAGTCACGCAACACCCCTACGGAGCATCTGAATAACTTTTACTGTAATTTCGAGGATATCTGCGATCAGAACTTTGATGGGCTAATCGTGACCGGCGCGCCGTTGGGTCTGGTTGAATTTAATGACGTGGCTTACTGGCCGCAGATTAAACAAGTGCTTGAATGGGCGAAAGATCATGTTACATCGACGCTCTTTGTCTGTTGGGCGGTGCAAGCTGCATTAAATATCTTGTACGGAATTCCCAAGCAAACCCGTACGGATAAACTCTCAGGCGTCTATGAGCACCATATTCTTCATCCTCATGCGCTGCTGACGCGTGGATTTGATGATGCGTTCCTGGCCCCGCATTCGCGCTATGCCGATTTTCCTGCTGCCCTTATCAGGGACTACACCGATCTCGAGATTTTTGCCGAAACAGAAGAGGGAGATGCCTACCTGTTTGCCAGCAAAGATAAACGTATCGCCTTCGTAACGGGCCATCCTGAATATGACGCCCATACACTCGGCAGTGAATATTTTCGTGACGTCGAAGCGGGCTTAACGCCGGAAGTGCCCTATAACTACTTCCCAAAAGATGACCCGCAAAATAAACCGCGGGCAACCTGGCGTAGCCACGGCAATCTGTTGTTTACCAACTGGCTCAACTATTACGTTTACCAGATCACGCCATATGATCTACGTCACATGAATCCAACGCTGGATTAATCTTCTGTAACAGACGATCCTTAAGCGTTTCAGCATGTTGAATCAGGCACCTTCGGGTGCCTTTTTTATTTCCGAAACGCACCTCACTGTGTAATTAAATTTTATTTATATTGTTATCAATAGGTTAATTGATAATTAAATTAAAAATGGAAATTGTTTTTGATTTTGAAATTTAAATGAGTAGTCTTAGTTGTGCTGAACGAAAACCGCACAACGATCCTTCGTTCGCATTGGGGATGTGTTTGGATCAATGACGAGGAACTACGCAATGAATCAACAGGCAACGACAACCGATGAACTGATCTTCACCAGGCCGCGTGGCGAACAGGAACAGCAGATTCTGACCGCTGAAGCGGTGGAGTTTCTGACCGAGCTGGTGACAAGATTTACGCCAAAGCGGAATAAACTTCTGGCTGCACGTATCCAGCAGCAGCAGGATATTGATGACGGTAAGTTGCCTGACTTTATTTCGGAAACAGCTTCCATTCGTGAAGGTAACTGGAAAGTTCGCGGTATTCCTGATGATTTACTGGATCGCCGTGTAGAGATTACCGGACCGGTTGAGCGCAAGATGGTTATCAACGCGCTGAACGCGAACGTCAAAGTCTTTATGGCTGATTTTGAAGATTCGCTGGCTCCTGAGTGGAGCAAAGTTATCGACGGGCAGATCAACTTGCGCGATGCAGTCAATGGCACCATTAGCTACACCAACGAAGCCGGTAAAATTTATCAACTCAAACCCAATCCGGCCCTGTTAGTGTGCCGCGTTCGCGGTCTGCATCTGCCGGAAAAACACGTCACCTGGCGTGGCGAATCGATCCCGGGCAGCCTGTTCGACTTCGCCCTCTATTTCTTCCACAACCACAAAACGTTGCTAGCAAAAGGCAGTGGCCCTTATTTCTATCTACCCAAAACGCAGGCCTGGCAAGAAGCGGCATGGTGGAGCGAAGTGTTCAGCTATGCAGAGGATCGCTTTAATCTGTCGCGCGGCACAATTAAAGCGACCCTGCTGATTGAAACGCTGCCAGCCGTTTTCCAGATGGACGAAATTCTGCACGCGCTGCGTGACCACATTGTGGGCCTGAACTGCGGTCGCTGGGACTACATTTTCAGCTATATCAAAACCCTAAAGAACCACCCGGATCGCGTGTTGCCGGATCGTCAGGTGGTGACGATGGATAAGCCATTCCTCAGTGCGTATTCGCGTCTGCTGATTAAAACCTGTCATAAACGCGGCGCGTTCGCGATGGGCGGCATGGCCGCGTTCATTCCCAGCAAAGATGCGGAACGTAACAACCAGGTTCTGACCAAGGTAAAAGCGGACAAAGCGCTGGAAGCCAATAACGGTCATGACGGCACATGGATTGCCCATCCAGGACTGGCAGATACCGCAATGGCGGTGTTCAACGACGTACTCGGTGAAAATAAAAATCAGCTGTTCGTGACCCGTGAAGAAGATGCGCCGATTACCGCAGAACAATTGCTGGCACCCTGTGAAGGTGAGCGTACTGAAGAAGGCATGCGTGCCAACATTCGTGTCGCGGTGCAGTACATCGAAGCGTGGATCTCCGGTAACGGCTGCGTACCGATTTACGGTCTGATGGAAGATGCGGCCACCGCCGAAATCTCTCGTACTTCCATCTGGCAGTGGATCCACCACCAGAAAACGCTCAGCAACGGCAAACCGGTTACCAAACCGTTGTTCCGCCAGATGCTGGCCGAAGAGATGTTGGTGATTCAGGACGAACTGGGGGAACACCGCTACAGCAGCGGGCGTTTTGACGATGCCGCGCGCCTGATGGAGCAAATCACCACTTCCGACGAGTTAATTGACTTCCTGACGTTACCGGGCTACCGCCTGTTGGCCTAATTTACCCACAATTTATCCTAATGGAGCATCTGCACATGAAAACCCGTACTCAACAAATCGAAGAATTACAGCAAGAATGGACTCAACCGCGTTGGGAAGGCATCACCCGCCCCTATAGCGCGGAGGAAGTGGTGAAATTACGTGGCTCGGTCAACCCGGAATGCACGCTGGCGCAGCTTGGCGCGGCGAAAATGTGGCGTCTGCTACACGGCGAATCGAAGAAAGGTTATATCAACAGCCTCGGTGCGCTGACTGGTGGTCAGGCGCTGCAGCAAGCGAAAGCTGGTATTGAAGCGGTCTACCTTTCAGGCTGGCAGGTGGCGGCAGATGCCAACCTGGCTTCCAGCATGTATCCGGATCAATCGTTGTATCCAGCGAACTCCGTTCCGGCGGTGGTGGACAGGATCAACAACACATTCCGTCGTGCCGATCAGATCCAATGGTCAACCGGTATTGAGCCGAACGATCCGCGCTATGTGGATTACTTCCTGCCGATCGTTGCCGATGCGGAAGCGGGTTTTGGCGGGGTACTGAACGCGTTTGAACTGATGAAATCGATGATTGAGGCTGGTGCAGCGGCCGTTCACTTCGAAGATCAGCTCGCATCGGTGAAAAAATGTGGTCACATGGGCGGCAAAGTCCTGGTGCCGACTCAGGAAGCTATCCAAAAACTGGTGGCAGCCCGTCTGGCTGCAGACGTTATGGGCGTTCCGACGCTGGTGATTGCGCGTACCGATGCTGACGCAGCCGATCTGATTACGTCTGATTGCGACCCATACGATAGCGAGTTCATCACTGGCGAACGTACCAGCGAAGGGTTCTACCGTACGCATGCGGGCATTGAGCAGGCGATCAGCCGTGGCCTGGCCTACGCACCGTATGCGGATCTGGTGTGGTGTGAAACCTCCACACCGGACCTCGAACTGGCGAAGCGCTTTGCCGATGCTATTCATGCGAAATTCCCAGGCAAACTGCTGGCCTACAACTGTTCGCCATCGTTTAACTGGCAGAAAAACCTGGATGACAAAACCATTGCCAGCTTCCAGCAACAGCTGTCCGATATGGGTTACAAATACCAGTTCATTACGCTGGCGGGTATTCACAGCATGTGGTTCAACATGTTCGACCTCGCGCATTCCTATGCGCAGGGTGAAGGCATGCGCCACTACGTTGAGAAGGTTCAGCAGCCGGAATTTGCGGCGGCTAAAGATGGCTACACCTTCGTGTCCCATCAGCAGGAAGTAGGGACAGGCTATTTCGACAAAGTAACCACCATCATTCAGGGCGGCACTTCTTCAGTGACCGCGCTGACCGGCTCGACTGAAGAATCGCAGTTTTGATCAATGCCCGGTGGCGCTGCGCTTACCGGGCCTACGAAGGGATGTAGGCCGGATAAGCGAACGCGCCATCCGGCATGACATTGTGCCGGATGGGAGAAATTGATGACGCGTGGCCTGGAATTACTGATTGCTCAGACGATTTTGCAAGGTTTCGACGCCCAGTACGGGCGTTTTCTGGAAGTGACCTCCGGCGCGCAGCAGCGTTTTGAACATGCCGACTGGCACGCGGTTCAGCAGGCGATGAAAAGCCGTATCCACCTTTACGATCATCATGTGGGTCTGGTGGTGGAGCAACTGCGCTGCATTACTGATGGCAAAAGTACCGACGCGGATTTTTTACTTCGCGTGAAAGAGCATTACACCCGGCTATTGCCAGATTATCCACGCTTCGAGATTGCGGAGAGTTTCTTTAACTCCGTCTATTGCCGGTTATTTGACCACCGCTCGCTGACTCCCGAGCGACTGTTTATTTTCAGCTCTCAGCCAGAGCGCCGTTTTCGCACGATCCCACGCCCGTTGGCGAAAGACTTTTTTCCTGATACCGGCTGGGAGTGGCTGCTTACGCGCGTCCTCAGCGATCTGCCCTTGCGTCTGCCGTGGCAGAACAGACATCGGGATATCCACTACATCATCGAACACCTGACCGAAACGCTGGGGGCGGATGTGTTGCAGCGCAGTCATTTGCAGGTGGCGAACGAACTGTTTTATCGCAACAAGGCCGCCTGGCTGGTCGGTAAGTTGATTACCCCTTCCGGGACGCTGCCGTTTTTACTGCCAATTCACCGTACTGACGAGGGCGAACTGTTTGTCGATACCTGCCTGACCACGACGGCGGAAGCCAGTATCGTGTTTGGCTTCGCCCGCTCGTATTTTATGGTTTACGCCCCGCTGCCCGCCGCGTTAGTGGAGTGGCTGCGCGAGATCCTGCCCGGTAAAACCACCGCTGAATTGTATATGGCGATCGGCTGTCAGAAACACGCGAAGACCGAAAGTTACCGCGAATATCTGCTCTATCTTGCCCATTGCGATGAGCAATTTATCGAAGCGCCGGGGATCCGCGGCATGGTGATGCTGGTATTTACCCTGCCAGGCTTCGACCGCGTCTTTAAAGTCATCAAAGACAAATTTGCGCCGCAAAAAGAGATGTCGGCTGCCCACGTCCGCGCCTGTTATCAACTGGTCAAGGAGCACGATCGTGTCGGACGGATGGCTGACACTCAGGAGTTCGAGAATTTTGTGCTGGATAAACGGCAAATCGATCCGTCGCTGATGGCGCTGTTGCTACAGGAAGCCCCGGAAAAAATTACCGATCTCGGCGAGCAGATTGTCATTCGCCATTTGTATATCGAACGACGGATGGTGCCGCTGAATATCTGGCTGGAGCAGGTCGAAGGCCAGCAACTGCGCGATGCAATTGAAGAGTACGGCAATGCCATTCGTCAGCTGGCCGCCGCCAATATTTTCCCCGGCGATATGCTGTTTAAGAACTTCGGCGTGACTCGCCACGGGCGCGTGGTGTTCTACGACTACGATGAAATTTGCTACATGACTGAGGTGAATTTCCGCCATATCCCGCCGCCGCGCTACCCGGAAGATGAGATGAGCGCTGAACCGTGGTATAGCGTATCCCCGGGGGATGTCTTCCCGGAAGAGTTTCGTCACTGGCTATGCGCTGACCCGCGTATCGGGCCGCTATTTGAAGAGATGCATGCTGACCTGTTCAGTGCCGACTACTGGCGAGGTCTGCAAACGCGGATCCGTGAAGGACACGTGGAAGATGTTTACGCCTACCGGCGCAAACAGCGGTTTTGCATCAGATTTTCGGCTTGACGCCCGGCAACCCTTTCTTAACGAAATCCGCCGTATGCCAGCGTGACTTCTTTCGCCGCTTTGATCGCCATGGCGCCAAACTCGGTCACTCGATCGTCGGTAATGCGCGAAATGGGTCCGGAGATGGAAATAGCGGCAAACGGCTCGCGGTGTTCATCATAAATGCACGACGCCACGCAGCGCAGACCCAGCGCATGCTCCTCATCATCAAAGGAGTAGCCGCGCTTGCGCGTCTGGGCTAAATCCTCTTTCAGATGCACCGGCGACACCAGCGTGGCGTGGGTGTAAGCGTGCAGCCCTTTACGGTGCAGCAGGCCAGTCACCTGTTCTTCACTCAGTTGGGATAAAAACGCCTTACCCGCACCGGAGGCGTGCATCGGCAGTTTGCCGCCGATAGGCGCGGACATGCGCATCAGCTGGGTACACTGCACCTGGTCGATAATAATGGCCTGATGGTCGCTTTGATCTAATACGGCCAGGTTTACCGTCTCGCCGGAGTCTTCCATCAGCTTGCGCAGGATCGGGTGGACAATCGCCAGCAAATTACGGCTTTGCAAAAAGCTGCTGCCGACGATAAACGCATGCGCACCCACGGCCCAGTGGCCTAATTCACCCACCTGACGGACAAATCCTTGCTGCTGCATGGTGGTCAACAAACGGTGAGTCGTGGAGTTTGGCAAGCCGGCCTGCTGTGCCAGCTCGGTTAGCGCCACGCTGCCGTTGGATTCTGCAATCCACTCCAGTAGCTTCAGGCCGCGGGTCAGAGACTGAACCTGCCCGGTTGCAGGCGTAGTAGCAGCGGCGGGTTTTCTACCGCGTTTCGCGGGGATTGTGGCAACCATGGCGGACTCCTTTTCTGTATCGTGGAAATCATTTTCGTTTTATTCAATTATAATGCAAGAATTCCTGTACTGATCGGATGAGTGAAGCTGAACATGTCTCATGTTGGCCGTTGTTCTCTTTTCCACCTCTCAGGTTTGTGCCAGTATGGTCTGTTGAGTTTTTTTCTGTCTGGTTGAGCGTTGTCGGGAGCGAGTGTGAGCAGCAAAGTTGAACAATTACGTCAGCAGTTAAATGAACGTATTCTGGTGCTGGACGGCGGTATGGGCACCATGATCCAGGGATATCGTCTGAGCGAAGAGGATTTCCGCGGCGAACGTTTTGCCGACTGGCCGTGCGATCTGAAAGGCAACAACGACCTGTTGGTGCTCAGCAAACCTGAGGTGATCGCCGCCATCCATAACGCCTATTTTGAGGCGGGCGCGGATATCATCGAAACCAACACCTTTAACTCCACGACTATCGCCATGGCGGATTACCAGATGGAATCCCTGTCGGCGGAAATCAACTTTGCAGCAGCCAAACTGGCGCGCGCGGCGGCAGACGAATGGACGGCACGCACACCGGAAAAACCGCGTTATGTCGCGGGCGTGCTCGGCCCAACCAACCGTACGGCGTCTATCTCGCCTGACGTCAACGACCCGGCTTACCGCAATATTACCTTTGATCAGCTGGTGGCCGCCTACCGTGAATCCACCAAAGCGCTGGTGGAAGGTGGCAGCGACCTGATCCTGATTGAAACCGTCTTCGATACCCTGAACGCCAAAGCCGCTATTTTCGCGGTTAAAACCGAGTTCGAAGCGCTGGGCGTTGAGTTGCCGATTATGCTCTCCGGCACCATCACCGATGCTTCCGGGCGTACGCTTTCCGGTCAGACAACCGAAGCGTTCTATAACTCACTGCGCCACGCCGATGCGCTGACCTTCGGTCTGAACTGCGCCTTAGGCCCGGACGAGTTGCGCCAGTACGTGCAGGAACTGTCGCGCATTGCCGAATGCTACGTTACCGCGCACCCGAACGCCGGGTTGCCGAACGCTTTTGGCGAATACGATCTCGATGCCGACACCATGGCGGCGCAAATACGCGAGTGGGCGCAAGCGGGCTTCCTCAACGTGGTCGGCGGCTGCTGCGGCACCACGCCGGAACACATCGCCGCGATGAGCCGCGCAGTGGAAGGCTTGCCGCCGCGCCGCTTGCCGGAAATCCCGGTAGCCTGCCGTCTGTCTGGCCTTGAACCGTTGAATATTGGCGACGATAGCCTGTTTGTGAACGTCGGCGAGCGTACCAACGTCACCGGTTCGGCGAAATTTAAGCGACTGATCAAAGAAGAGAAATACAACGAAGCGCTGGATGTCGCCCGTCAGCAGGTGGAAAGCGGCGCACAGATTATCGATATCAACATGGATGAAGGGATGCTCGACGCCGAAGCGGCGATGGTGCGTTTTCTCAACCTTATCGCCGGTGAGCCGGATATCGCCCGCGTGCCGATTATGATCGACTCCTCGAAATGGGACGTCATCGAAAAAGGGCTGAAGTGCATTCAGGGTAAAGGCATCGTTAACTCCATCTCGATGAAAGAGGGAGTTGAGACCTTTATCCACCACGCGAAGTTGCTGCGACGCTATGGTGCCGCAGTGGTGGTGATGGCCTTTGACGAGCAGGGACAGGCCGACACCCGCGCGCGTAAAATTGAGATTTGCCGTCGGGCGTACAACATTCTTACCGAAGAGGTAGGCTTCCCGCCGGAAGACATTATCTTCGACCCGAACATCTTTGCGGTCGCGACCGGAATTGATGAGCACAATAACTACGCCCAGGACTTTATCGGTGCCTGTGAGGACATCAAACGTGAACTACCGCACGCGCTGATCTCCGGCGGCGTCTCCAACGTGTCGTTCTCCTTCCGTGGTAACGACCCGGTTCGTGAAGCTATTCACGCGGTATTCCTTTACTACGCCATTCGCAACGGCATGGACATGGGGATCGTCAACGCCGGACAACTGGCGATCTACGACGACCTGCCCGCCGAGCTGCGCGATGCGGTTGAAGATGTGATCCTCAACCGTCGTGACGATGGCACCGAGCGTCTGCTGGAGCTGGCTGAGAAATATCGCGGTAGCAAAACTGATGACACTGCCAATGCCCAGATGGCGGAATGGCGCAGTTGGGACGTGAAAAAGCGCCTCGAATATTCGCTGGTGAAAGGCATTACCGAATTTATTGAGCAGGATACTGAAGAAGCTCGCCAGCAGGCCGCGCGTCCGATCGAGGTGATTGAAGGGCCGCTGATGGACGGGATGAACGTGGTTGGCGATCTGTTTGGCGAGGGCAAAATGTTCCTGCCGCAGGTGGTGAAATCCGCCCGCGTGATGAAGCAGGCGGTGGCCTACCTCGAACCGTACATTGAGGCCAGCAAAGAGAAAGGCTCCAGCAACGGCAAGATGGTCATTGCTACCGTGAAAGGCGATGTGCACGATATCGGCAAAAATATCGTTGGTGTGGTGCTGCAATGTAACAACTACGAAATCGTCGATCTTGGCGTGATGGTGCCAGCGGAGAAAATCCTCAGAACGGCACGTGAAGTGAATGCCGATCTGATTGGTCTTTCCGGGCTGATTACCCCGTCGCTGGACGAAATGGTCAACGTGGCGAAAGAGATGGAGCGTCAGGGGTTCACTATTCCGTTGCTGATTGGCGGCGCGACCACCTCAAAAGCGCACACGGCGGTGAAAATCGAGCAGAACTACAGTGGTCCAACGGTTTATGTGCAGAACGCCTCGCGTACCGTTGGCGTAGTCGCCGCACTCCTCTCTGACACTCAGCGCGATGACTTTGTCGCCCGTACGCGTAAAGAGTACGAAACCGTGCGTATCCAGCATGCGCGTAAGAAACCGCGTACTCCACCAGTAACGTTACAGGCTGCCCGCGACAACGATCTGGCCTTCGACTGGGAAAACTACACGCCGCCGGTGGCGCACCGCCTCGGCGTACAGAGCGTTGAAGCCAGCATCGAAACGCTGCGCAACTACATCGACTGGACGCCGTTCTTTATGACCTGGTCGCTGGCCGGGAAATACCCGCGCATCCTCGAAGATGAGGTGGTGGGAGAAGAGGCGAAACGTCTGTTCAAAGACGCCAATGATATGCTGGATAAACTCAGCGCTGAGAAGACTCTGAATCCGCGCGGCGTGGTGGGCTTGTTCCCGGCTAACCGCGTGGGGGACGATATCGAGATTTACCGTGACGAGACGCGTACGCACGTCATCAACGTGAGTCATCACCTGCGCCAGCAGACGGAAAAAGTCGGTTTCGCCAACTACTGCCTGTCTGACTTTGTTGCGCCGAAACTGAGCGGCAAAGCGGATTACATCGGTGCTTTCGCCGTTACCGGCGGTCTGGAGGAAGATGCGCTGGCGGAGGCCTTCGAAGCCCAGCATGACGACTACAACAAGATCATGGTGAAAGCGATCGCCGACCGCCTGGCGGAAGCGTTCGCGGAATATCTGCACGAGCGCGTGCGTAAAGTCTACTGGGGCTATGCGGCGAATGAGAACCTCAGCAACGAGGAGCTGATCCGCGAAAACTATCAGGGAATTCGCCCGGCACCGGGCTATCCGGCGTGCCCGGAACACACCGAAAAGGCCACCATCTGGGAACTACTGGATGTGGAGGCGCACACCGGGATGAAGCTCACCGAATCCTTCGCGATGTGGCCAGGTGCGTCGGTTTCCGGCTGGTATTTCAGTCATCCAGACAGCAAGTACTACGCCGTGGCGCAAATCCAGCGCGATCAGGTTGAAGATTACGCCTTCCGTAAAGGCATGAGCGTGGCGGAAGTCGAACGTTGGTTAGCGCCTAATCTGGGCTATGACGCTGACTGATTCACAAAACTGTCATCTTTATTTACAACAAACAAGGCACTCAATGAGTGCCTTGTCTCTTTATTACGTTTAAACCCTTATACTGAATGAAGGCTTCGGCCTCAGGAACATATAACGATAAGGAGAACCTGATTCCGTGTTAACTCTGCTACATCTGCTTTCTGCCGTCGCGCTGCTGGTGTGGGGCACCCACATCGTGCGTACCGGCGTGATGCGCGTCTTTGGCGCCCGCTTGCGCACCGTGCTCAGCCGTAGCGTTGAAAAGAAGCCGCTCGCCTTTTGTGCGGGTATCGGCGTGACGGCGCTGGTGCAAAGCAGCAACGCCACCACCATGCTGGTGACCTCGTTTGTCGCGCAGGACCTCGTGGCGCTCACCCCTGCGCTGGTGATTGTACTTGGCGCCGACGTCGGGACCGCGCTGATGGCGCGTATCCTGACCTTCGATCTCTCCTGGCTGTCGCCACTGCTGATTTTTGTCGGCGTGATCTTCTTTCTCGGACGTAAGCAGTCCCGTGTGGGGCAACTGGGGCGGGTTGGTATTGGACTGGGGTTGATTTTACTGGCGCTGGAACTGATTGTGCAGGCGGTAACACCGATCACCCAGGCTAACGGCGTACAGGTTATTTTCGCCTCGCTCACCGGCGATATCATGCTGGATGCGCTGATTGGCGCTATGTTCGCGATTATCAGTTACTCCAGCCTTGCGGCGGTGCTGCTGACGGCAACGCTGACCGCGGCAGGCATTATCTCGTTCCCGGTGGCGTTGTGTCTGGTGATTGGCGCCAACCTCGGCTCTGGCCTGCTGGCGATGCTTAATAACAGCGCCGCTAACGCCGCCGCCCGCCGTGTGGCGCTCGGTAGCCTGCTGTTTAAGCTGGTGGGAAGCCTGATTATCCTGCCGTTTGTTCATCCGTTGGCAAATCTGATGGATGAACTGCCGCTGCCGAAATCTGAACTGGTTATTTACTTCCATGTCTTCTACAACCTGGTGCGCTGCGTGGCGATGGTGCCGTTTGCAGAACCGATGGCGCGTTTTTGTAAGCGCATCATCCGCGATGAGCCGGAGCTGGATGCGCATCTGAAGCCCAAGCATCTGGACGTCAGTGCGCTGGATACGCCGACGCTGGCCCTGGCCAATGCCGCTCGTGAAGCTCTGCGCATCGGCGACGCGATGGAGCAGATGATGGACGGGCTGAAGAAGGTGATGCACGGTGAGCCGCGTGAAGAGAAAGAGCTGCGCAGGATGGCGGACGACATTAACGTGCTATACACGGCAATCAAGCTTTATCTGGCGCGGATGCCAAAGGATGAACTGGCGGAAGAGGAATCACGCCGTTGGGCGGAGATTATCGAAATGTCGCTTAACCTCGAGCAGGCTTCCGATATTGTCGAACGTATGGGCAGTGAGATAGCGGATAAGTCGCTGGCTGCCCGTCGCGCATTCTCCGTGGAAGGATTGAAAGAGCTGGATGCGCTCTTCGATCAGCTGCTCAGCAATCTGCAGCTGGCGATGTCGGTGTTCTTCTCTGGTGACGTGACCAGCGCCCGACGTCTGCGCCGTAGCAAGCACCGTTTCCGTATTCTCAACCGTCGGTATTCGCATGCGCACGTTGACCGTCTGCATCAGCAGAACGTGCAGAGCATCGAGACCAGCTCCTTGCACCTGGCGCTGCTGGGCGATATGCAGCGTCTGAACTCGCTGTTTTGTTCCGTGGCCTATAGCGTGCTGGAACAGCCGGATGAGGACGATGAGCGCGACGATTATTGAGTGAGGTGGACCGGTTGGCCGGATAAGGCATTTATGCCGTTATCCGGCAACGTCGGTTAGAAGCAGTGACCTGCTTCGAGGGCAACCGCGTCTTCACCCGCTTTAAAGACGTAAGTGGTGTTCGGACCGCCAAGAACCGCCTGGCCGTTACTCACCTTAATCCAGTTTCCTTCCGGCAAACCAATCACCGTCAGCTCTGGTGCCACAACCAGAAGCTCGCGAATACGCTGTTCACGCGTTTCGCCTTTGTGGCCTTCCGGAAGCGCATTGGTGAAATGTGGGTTAATCTGCAGCGGGAACAGACCCAGGGCATCAAAACCTTTTGGATCGACAATCGGCATGTCGTTGGTGGTGCGGATGGTCTGGCAGGCGAGGTTAGAACCTGCGCTCCAGCCGATGTACAGCGCACCGCGTTTGACGACATCCACAATCGGCGCCAGCAGTCCGCGTTCGCGGCTCTCTTTCAGTAACTGGAAGGTGTTACCCCCGCCGACAATCACCAGTTCTGCGTTTTCAATGGCAGCGATCGGATCGGCAACGGTATGAATGCCAGTAACGTTGACGCCCATTGGCGCAAAGATGGCTGCCGTTTTCGCCGTGTATTCATCCCAGGTTTGCGTCACGCCAGCGAACGGAATAAACACCGCCGTACGGCGACCATTCAACTGCTCAGCAATCAGCGGTAGCGCATGTTCCATCCAGCCTTTGCCCGGCAGCGTCGAGTTACTCAATAAAAGCAGTTCCATCATTTCTCCATGTAATCAGAAAATTACAAACCGCGCTAATGCTACCACTATCAGCGTAACGCCTTACTGATATGGCTCACGATGTTGGAAGGGGGGAAAGCCGAACGGGTTAACCACAACCTCCTGTTGGAAAAATCCGTTCGGACTTAACAACGATCAATCTATTGAAACAGCGTCCTTTTGCGTAGTGGCAAACGCCAGGCCTTCGTCCTCCCAGCCCTTAATACCACCAATCATTATTTTCACCGGTCGACCTAGCTGCGCCAACTTCAGCGCCGCGCGATCGGCCCCGTTACAGTGTGGGCCAGCGCAATAGACGACAAACAGTGTGTCCTGTGGCCATTTTTTCAAGGATTCCGTATTTATCAGTCGATGGGGAAGATGAATCGCGCCAGGGATATGACAACGGGAAAAACTCTCTGCACTCCCCACCACATGTAAAAGCACAAAATCTTTGTCGTCAGCAGCCATCGCGGAATGAACGTCAGAACAATCCGTCTCCATATTCAGACGTTGCTGGAAATGGGCGATAGCTTGTGCAGATGAAGCGGCTGGAATATCAGTTACGGTACTCATAGTGTTGTTTTCTCTTGTGGTGAAATCAGCTGTTGTGTTACCTCTTATCTCATCAAAAAATTAACCTTGAAACACCCTCTGACCATGACAGATTCCGCCAGGATCATGACAACATCTTCTCGCCCGTTGGTCGTTGCACTCGCTTATGACGGGCTATGTACTTTCGAGTTTGGCGTCGCAGTGGAAGTTTTTGGGCTTCCGCGACCTGAACTGGGAGAGAGCTGGTATCGTTTTGCCGTGGCTTCGGTTGATCAAGGTGAATTAAGGGCAACTGGCGGGGTTCGTATCGTGGTGGACGGTGGATATGAATTGCTGCAGGAAGCAGACACTATTGTCATTCCTGGCTGGCGTGAAGTGAACTCACCGGTCCCGGAAACATTATGCGATGCGCTTCGTGAAGCACATCAACGCGGTTGTCGAGTCATCTCTATCTGTTCTGGTGTATTTGTTCTGGCTGCGGCAGGTTTGCTGGATGACCGTAAGGCGACGACGCACTGGCGTTACGTCAGTGAACTCCAGCGACGCTTTCCCGCCATCAACGTCGTGGAAGATGTCCTGTATGTCGGTCACCACGACGTGCTCACTTCGGCAGGTAGTGCGGCAGGGATTGATTTATGTTTGCATGTGGTGCGCACTGATTTTGGACTTGAGGTTGCCAATAACGTGGCCCGTCGCCTGGTGCTGCAGCCCCACAGGGATGGCAGCCAGACTCAGCAGCAACTGCGTCCTGTTGCCCGCAGTCGGGAAAGCCAGCGTTTTGGTCTTTTGCTTGACTGGTTACATAACAATATCGCGCAGAAGCATACCCTTGACGCTCTGGCCAGCCAGGTCGGTATGAGTCCCCGAACGTTGATGCGGCGATTCCAGGAGTCAACGGGGCTTACTCCCGCACGTTGGCTGATGAATGAACGGCTAAACCGTGCGCAGCAGGCGCTCAATACATCCCATATCAGTATTGAGCAGATCGCGCAGCAAACCGGGTTCGGCAGCGCAAACTCTTTGCGTTACCACTTTCAAAAACGATTTGGTATCAGCCCGCAAGCATTACGTAATCAGATGCGATAGCACATTTTCACACTCTGCTTTTTTATCCCCCGCAAGGTAGGGTATATTTCGCTGTCAAAGGAGAAATTATGCTGCCCGACTCATCCATCCGATTAAATAAATACATCAGTGAAAGCGGAATCTGCTCGCGCCGCGAGGCGGATCGCTTTATCGAACAAGGGAATGTCTTCCTGAATGGTAAACGCGCCACCATTGGCGATCAGGTGATGCCTGGCGACGTCGTAAAAGTGAATGGTCGGTTGATTGAGCCGCGTGAAGCGGAAGATCTGGTTTTTATCGCGCTGAACAAGCCGGTAGGGATTGTCAGCACCACTGAAGACAGCGAACGCGACAACATTGTTGATTTCGTTAACCACAGCAAGCGCGTGTTCCCAATCGGTCGTCTGGACAAAGATTCCCAGGGGCTTATCTTTCTGACCAACCACGGCGACCTGGTGAATAAAATCCTGCGTGCCGGTAACGATCACGAAAAAGAGTATCTGGTGACGGTAGATAAGCCGGTCACTGATGACTTTATCCGTGGGATGAGTGCCGGTGTGCCAATCCTTGGCACCGTTACCAAGAAATGTAAGGTCAAGAAAGAAGCGCCGTTTGTGTTTCGCATCACGCTGATTCAGGGGCTGAACCGCCAGATCCGTCGTATGTGCGAGCACTTTGGCTATGAAGTTACTAAGCTTGAGCGTACACGTATCATGAACGTTGGTCTGTCCGGCCTGCCGCTGGGTGAATGGCGCGACCTGACGGATGACGAACTGATCGACCTGTTCAAGCTGATTGAGAACTCGTCCTCAGAAGCCAAACCGAAGGCAAAAGCGAAGCCAAAAACCGCAGGCATTAAGCGCCCGGTGGTGAAAATCGAAAAATCGGCTGAGAAAGAGAAATCGCGCCCGGCGGCAAACGGGAAGCGTTTTACCTCGCCGGGGCGTAAGAAGAAAGGGCGTTAACGTCTGCCGCGCGTTGGCGTATTCGCTGACCAGGAAAATGATGCTTCCGCATCCGGTTTGTAAGCCTGCTTTTTCTTCAACTGGCGGGCTTTTTTAGCTTCTGCTTCGCGCAAGGCCATCAGTTTATCGATGTACTCTTTCTTGATGCTGTTGGTCTCAGCGTTGGTCAGCAGTCGACCATGCGCAATGCGCGCGCGGTCGAGCAGCGTTTTCAGTTCACGCTGTTCGCGCTCGGTCATCTCTTTTTGGGTAATGCGGGGGAGTGCCATAAGGGTGCCCTCTGTTAGCCGATATCCGCAGTGTACGGCAAAGTGCAGAGGCTGGGTAGGCCGGATAAGGTGTTAGCCGCTATCCGGCCTGCCGCCGCCAATTAGCGGCGTTCTTTTTCTTCAATCGGTTTACCGGACCAGTAACCTGCCAGCAGCGAACCGGAAAGGTTATGCCAGACCGAGAACAACGCGCCGGGCAGCGCCGCAAGCGGGCCAAAGTAGATTTTGCCCAGCGCAGCGGCAAGCCCTGAATTCTGCATGCCCACTTCAATAGCCAACGTACGACAGGTTGACTCGTCGAAACCAAACAGTTTTCCGCCCCAGTAGCCGCCGAGCAAGCCAATGGTGTTATGCAGGATCACGGCGATAATCACCACAAAGCCGACAGACGCAATGTGCGAGGCGGACCCCGCCACGACGGCGCTGATGATCGCCAGGATACACACCATAGAAAACGCCGGTAGATACGGTTCCACGGCTTTTACGACGCGTGGGAACAGATGGTGAATGACCAGTCCCAAAGCAATCGGAATGACCACGATCTGCAGAATACTCAGCAGCATACCCATCACATCCACCTGGATATGCGCGTCGACATACAGCCGTGTCAGCAGCGGCGTGGCGACAACGCCGACCAGCGTTGAAACCGATGAAATAGTCACGGAGAGCGCCACATCACCTTTTGCCAGATAGATCATGACGTTCGATGCGGTTCCGCTGGCGACGCTACCGACCAGCACCATCCCTGCCGACAGTTCCGGCGGCATATTAAATGCCAGTGCCAAAATCCATGCGGCGAGCGGCATCACCAGATAGTGCAGGAAAATACCCGCCGCGACCGGTGCGGGGCGTGAAAGTACGCGTTTAAAGTCGTCCACCTTCAGGTGAACGCCCATGCCGAACATGATCAGCATCAGCAACGACGGTACGAATGGCCCGACAGGCGTAAAGGTGGAGGGCGTGTAATACGCAATAACAGAGAGCAGCAGCGCCCATAACGGGAACAGCCGCGTGAGAGTAGCGAGCATGTTATCTTCCTTGCGATTGAAATGTGTTGTGTTGTTATAAAAAAGCCGGGTTCGAGCCCGGCTATAGTTATTGTTTATCGCGTGATGAAATATTATTCAAACAAATTATGATGCAGCTTCTGTACCACCTGTTCGGCTTCGCTACCGGGCACCAGGAAGCACAGGTTATGGCTGGACGCGCCGTAGCAAATCATGCGGATGTTGAACGGCTCCAGTACACCAAACACCTCTTTACCCACGCCGCAGGCTTTGGACAGGTCGTTGCCAATCAACGCCACCAGCGCCAGGCCTTCTTCGACTTCAACCCGGCACAGGGCAGACAGTTCCATCAGCAGAGATTGCGTTAACAGCGTATCGCCGGTGGAGGTTGAACCGGTGGTATCCAGCGTCAGCGCCACGCTGACTTCTGATGTGGTAATTAAATCTACCGAGATATTGTGGCGTGCAAGGATGCCGAACACTTCTGCTAAAAAGCCGCGAGAGTGCAGCATATTCAGGCTATGCAGCGTCAGCAGCGTCTGCTTACGGCGTAGCGCCAGCGCACGGAACAGCGGTGGATTCGCGGTTTTATTGCAGACCAGCGTACCGCCTGCTTTTGGATCCTTGCTGGAGCCAACAAATACCGGGATATCGCTACGTACGGCCGGCAACAGGGTTGCCGGGTGCAGCACTTTCGCGCCAAAGGTCGCCATTTCTGCGGCCTCTTCAAAGGCGATTTCATCAATACGCTGCGCTGCAGGAACAACGCGCGGATCGGTAGTGTAAATGCCTGGAACATCGGTCCAGATATCGACGCGCGTTGCGTGCAGCGCTTCGGCCAGCAGGGCGGCTGTATAATCGCTACCGCCGCGCCCCAACGTGGTGGTGCGGCCTTTGCCTTCGCTGCCGATAAAACCCTGAGTGATTACCAGACCTTCGCTCAGACGCGGGGCCAACTGAAGCGTTGCCAGTTCAGCCAGCGCCGCGACGTCGGGTTCTGCGCGACCAAAACGATCGTTGGTGCGCATCACTTTACGCACGTCAAACCACTGCGCTTGCACGCTGCGTTCACGCAGGATTTCGACGAACAACAGGGTAGACATCAGTTCACCGTGGCTGACCAGTTCGTCGGTCAGGGCGGTTGAGGTCGCCAGTGACGCCGCTTCTGCCAGCGTGGTGATGTTTTCCAGCAGACGTTCAATCTCTTCACGAATTACGTTCGGATAACGCAGGCGTTCCAGAATATTGAACTGAATTTGACGAATGGCGTCGAGTTTTTCGAAGCGCTCGGTTGGCTCCAGCCCTTCAGCCAGTGCGACCAGCAGGTTGGTAATTCCAGCGGAAGCGGAAAGTACCACTACACGGACGTTAGCATCAGAAAGTACCACATCAGCGCTGCGATTCATGGCATCAAAATCCGCCACGCTGGTACCGCCAAACTTGGAGACAACTACATCAGTCATAACTACCTCGTGTCAGGGAATGAATAGAGCGACCATGGCACATAAGGCAGAACGAAAACCGGTGCAGGCGCAAATGCAAATACCGTATTTATAAATAAAATGTGTAGCTTGCACTGTCAACGCTGGGATTATGCGGATTTTTCATGCTGCGTTTCCGTTCAGTAACAGCGCTTATAACATCTATACTTTTTACCCTGGTTCGATGGATACAAGGGCGATGGCATTAAAACAATCACACTTTTCTGTGACTGGCGTTACAATCGATCTCAGTCACAATTCTCAAAATCAGAAGAGTATTGCTAATGAAAAACATCAATCCAACGCAGACCTCAGCCTGGCAGGCACTACAAAAACACTTTGAAGAGATGAAAGACGTTACTATCGCGGATCTGTTCGCGAAAGATAGTGATCGTTTCGCTAAATTTTCCGCTACGTTTGACGATCTGATGCTGGTGGATTTCTCCAAAAACCGCATCACTGAAGAGACGCTGGCTAAACTGCAGGATCTGGCGAAAGAGACCGATTTGGCAGGCGCCATCAAGTCCATGTTCTCCGGTGAGAAAATTAACCGCACTGAAGATCGTGCCGTGCTGCACGTGGCGCTGCGCAACCGTAGCAACACTCCAATCATCGTTGACGGCAAAGATGTGATGCCGGAAGTGAACGCGGTGCTTGAGAAGATGAAATCCTTCTCTGAAGCGATTATCTCCGGAAGCTGGAAAGGCTATACCGGTAAAGCCATTACTGATGTCGTGAACATCGGTATCGGCGGTTCAGACCTCGGCCCGTTCATGGTGACCGAAGCGCTGCGCCCGTACAAAAATCACCTGAACATGCATTTTGTGTCTAACGTCGATGGTACGCACATTGCCGAAGTGCTGAAGAAAGTGAATCCGGAGACTACGCTTTTCCTGGTCGCTTCCAAAACCTTCACCACTCAGGAAACCATGACTAACGCCCACAGCGCGCGCGACTGGTTCCTGGCGACCGCTGGCGACAACAAGCACGTTGCTAAACACTTCGCAGCGCTCTCCACTAACGGTAAAGCGGTTGGCGAGTTCGGTATTGATACCGCCAATATGTTCGAGTTCTGGGACTGGGTTGGCGGTCGTTACTCCCTGTGGTCTGCAATCGGTCTGTCCATCATCCTTTCTGTGGGCTTCGACAACTTTGTTGAGCTGCTCTCTGGCGCGCACGCCATGGACAAACACTTCTCCACCACTCCGGCGGAGAAAAACTTGCCGGTGCTGCTGGCGCTGATCGGTATCTGGTACAACAATTTCTTCGGTGCTGAAACCGAAGCGATTCTGCCGTACGACCAGTATATGCACCGTTTCGCGGCCTACTTCCAGCAGGGCAATATGGAATCCAACGGTAAATACGTTGACCGTAACGGCAATGCGGTGGATTACCAGACAGGCCCAATCATCTGGGGTGAGCCGGGTACTAACGGTCAGCATGCGTTCTACCAACTGATTCATCAGGGTACCAAAATGGTTCCGTGCGATTTCATCGCTCCGGCAATCACCCACAACCCGCTGTCGGATCACCATCCGAAACTGCTGTCTAACTTCTTCGCTCAGACCGAAGCGCTGGCTTTTGGTAAATCTCGTGAAGTGGTTGAGCAGGAATACCGCGACCAGGGTAAAGATCCGGCAACGCTTGACCACGTTGTGCCGTTCAAAGTGTTCGAAGGTAACCGTCCAACTAACTCCATCCTGCTGCGCGAAATCACACCGTTCAGCCTGGGTGCGCTGATTGCGCTGTACGAGCACAAAATCTTCACTCAGGGCGCGATCCTGAATATCTTCACCTTTGACCAGTGGGGCGTTGAGCTGGGCAAACAGCTGGCGAATCGCATTCTGCCAGAGCTGAATGATGATAAAGAAATCACCAGCCATGATTGCTCAACTAACGGTTTGATTAACCGTTATAAGTCCTGGCGTTAATCTGCTTCTTCCTTCGAGCCGCAGCGCTGTTGGCTGCGTTCGTTAACCCCGGTCGCATAGCTATCTATGCTCCCGGGGATTAACGATCTTGCCGCCTTGCTGCAATTCGAATGAATTTGCAGATTACTTATAAAAAAGCCGATATTAATATCGGCTTTTTTATAATCTGGCGCCAGAATATCTACGTTTTTGCTTTACACCTTTATTGAGCTTAATCCTAAAATAATTCATTCAACGTTATCGTGTTTCTGGTTTTTTCAGAATTACCGGATGTTGTGTTTTTGTTTTTATATTTTAACTTTATGATTGTATTGATTTAATTATCTGCCTTTAATCATTTTATTTCTTGCTATCTAATTATCCTAAATTCCCGCCTGGCGTAATTTGCACACTTTGGCTTGTGTATACTCGATCTCGCCCGAAATTCTTTTGGGTAAATCTCCATTCATACAATGAAGGGAATTTGTGATGAAAAAAGTTCTGTATGGCCTTTGGGCTATATCTGCGCTTGCGGCGACTTCTGTCTATGCTGCCCCCGTTCAGGTGGGTGAAGCTGCAGGGTCGGCTGCCGCGTCGGTTTCGGCAGGAAGTTCCTCCGCAACCAGCGTGAGCACCGTAAGTTCTGCGGTGGGGGTTGCCCTTGCGGCAACCGGTGGCGGCGATGGTTCTAACACCGGAACCACAACCACCACAACTACCAGTACCCAGTAATACCGGTACGTTTAATTCTAACCACACTTCGGTGTGGTTATTTTGCCGCTGCGGAGAAATGTCGTGAAGCGACCAGCGCTGATAATGGTTTGCCTGTTATTGCAGGCGTGCTCAGCCACCACCGAAGGGCTGGGTCATTCGCTATGGGATAGCGTGTTTGGTACTCCCGGCGTACAGATGACGGACGATGAAATCAAAAATATGCCCTACGCCAGCCAGTACATGCAGCTCAACGGCGGCCCTCAGCTGTTTGTGGTACTCGCGTTCGCGGAAAACGGACAGCAGAAATGGGTGACTCAGGATCGGGCCATTCTCGTCACGCAGTCTGGGCGCATGGTGAAAACGCATCTCGGCGGGGATAACCTGATCGAGGTGAATAATCTCGCGGCAGATCCGCTCATCAAACCAAACCAGATAGTCGATGGGGCAACGTGGACCCGCACGATGGGCTGGACCGAACATCAGCAGGTGCGCTATGCCACCGCCCGCTCGGTTTTCGAATGGGATGGCACTGACACCATTAAGGTTGGTAGCGAAGATACGCCAGTACGAATCCTTGACGAAGAAGTCACCACCGATCAAACGCGCTGGCATAACCGCTACTGGATCGACAGCGAAGGGCAGATTCGCCAATCGGAACAGTATCTTGGCGCACGTTACTTCCCGGTGAAAACCACGCTGATTAAGGCGGCAAAATCATGATGAAACGAGCCGTTGTGGCGCTGCTATTGAGCCTGAGCACTGCGTCAGTTTTTGCTGCGGGTAGCGTTAAGGTCTTTACCTCCGCCAGCGAAGAGCCAAAAACGTTGACCGGGGCCGAACATCTGCTCGACCTGGTTGGGCAGCCGCGGTTGAGTAATAGCTGGTGGCCAGGAGCGGTTATCAGCGAAGAGCGGGCAACGACGGAAGCAGAGCGTCAGCAGCAGGCATTACTGGCTCGTCTGGCGATGCTCAGCGCTGAAGAAAGGGGTGACGATGCCGCGGCTATCAACGCATTACGCCGACAAATTCAGGCGCTGAAGGTGACCGGCAGACAGAAGATTAATCTCGACCCGGATGTTGTGCGCGTCAGTGAGCGAGGCAACCCGCCGTTGCAGGGCAATTACACGCTGTGGGTCGGACCGCAGCCAACGGATATAACGCTGTTTGGCCTGCTAAGTCATCCGGGTAAACAACCGTTTATGCCCGGGCGCGATATCGCCAGCTATCTCGATGGGCAACGTCGGCTCAGCGGCGCAGATCGTAGCTACGCCTGGGTCATCTATCCCGACGGACGCACGCAAAAAGTCCCGGTCGCCTACTGGAACAAACGTCACGTTGAGCCGATGCCCGGCAGCATCATTTTTGTCGGGCTCTCTGATGCTGTCTGGCGCAGCACCCCGGATGAAATCAATGCCGACATTCTTCGCACCCTGACCCAGCGGATACCCGAATAATGAGAAAAACTTATCTGCTCAGCTTACTGGCGCTGGGCGTAAGCGTTGCCTGCCATGGTGAAACCTGGCCCGCGCCCATTGGACCTTCCCAGTCCGATTTTGGCGGCGTGGGACTGCTGCAAACCCCAACCGCACGCATGGCGCGTGAAGGCGAAATGAGCCTTAACTACCGCGATAACGATCAATATCGTTACTACTCTGCGTCGGTACAACTCTTCCCCTGGCTGGAAACTACCCTGCGCTATACCGATGTGCGTACCAAAAAATACAGCGGCGTGGAGTCGTTTTCTGGCGATCAGACTTATAAAGATAAGGCTTTTGATCTCAAACTTCGCCTGTGGGAAGAGAGCTACTGGATGCCGCAGGTGGCGGTTGGCGCGCGGGATATCGGTGGTACCGGCCTGTTTGATGCGGAGTATGTGGTGGCGAACAAAGCCTGGGGCCCGTTTGATTTCTCTCTCGGCCTTGGCTGGGGATATCTCGGGACCAGCGGCAACGTTAGCAATCCGTTTTGCTCATACAGTGATAAATTCTGCCATCGCGATAACAGCTACAAGCAGGCCGGTTCTGTTGACGGTAGCCAGATGTTCCACGGCCCGGCGTCGCTGTTTGGCGGCGTAGAGTATCAGACTCCCTGGCAGCCGCTGCGCCTGAAACTGGAGTATGAAGGTAATAATTACCAGCAGGATTTTGCCGGCAAGTTGGATCAGAAGAGCAAGTTTAACGTCGGCGCTATTTATCGCGTCACCGATTGGGCCGACGTTAACCTCAGCTATGAGCGCGGGAACACCTTGATGTTTGGGGTCACGCTGCGGACTAACTTTAACGATCTGCGACCAAACTATAACGACAATACCCGCCCGAAATATCAACCACAGCCGCAGGATGCCATCCTGCAACATTCGGTGGTGGCGAATCAGTTAACGCTGCTGAAATATAATGCCGGGCTGGCGGATCCTAAAATTCAGGTGCAGGGCGATACGCTGTATGTAACGGGTGAACAGGTGAAATACCGTGATTCGCGCGAAGGGATCGAGCGTGCTAACCGGATCGTGATGAACGATCTTCCCGATGGGATCCGCACGATCCGCATTACGGAAAACCGCCTTAACTTGCCGCAGGTGACGACCGAAACGGAGGTTTCCAGCCTCAAGCGCCATCTGGAAGGCGAGCCGTTGGGCCATGAAACTCAACTGGCACAAAAACGCGTCGAGCCCGTGGTACCGAAAACGACCGAGCAGGGCTGGTATATTGATAAGTCACGCTTCAATTTCCATATCGATCCGGTGCTAAATCAGTCGGTGGGCGGCCCGGAAAACTTCTATATGTATCAGTTGGGCGTGATGGGAACGGCGGATTTGTGGGTTACCGATCATCTGCTGACCACCGGGAGTTTGTTCGCCAACCTCGCCAATAACTATGACAAGTTTAACTACACCAACCCGCCGCAGGATTCGCATTTACCACGCGTGCGTACCCATGTGCGTGAGTATGTGCAAAACGATGTCTACGTGAATAACCTGCAGGCCAACTACTTCCAGTCACTCGGAAACGGGTTCTACGGACAGGTTTACGGTGGCTACCTGGAAACTATGTACGGCGGAGCGGGAGCAGAAGTGCTGTATCGCCCGCTGGACAGCAACTGGGCGTTTGGTGTTGATGCCAACTACGTGAAACAGCGTGACTGGCGTAGCGCGCAGGACATGATGAAGTTTACCGACTACAGCGTGAAGACCGGGCATTTGACGGCTTACTGGAATCCTTCGTTCGCCCAGGATGTACTGGTGAAAGCCAGCGTGGGGCAGTATCTGGCGGGGGATAAGGGCGGAACGCTGGAAGTGGCGAAACGCTTTGACAGCGGCGTAGTGGTGGGGGGCTATGCGACCATCACCGACGCCTCGCCGGATGAGTACGGAGAGGGTGATTTTACCAAAGGGGTGTACGTTTCTGTGCCGCTGGATCTGTTCTCGTCAGGCCCAACCCGCAGTCGTGCGGCGATTGGCTGGACGCCGTTAACACGCGATGGCGGTCAGCAGCTTGGACGTAAGTTTGGTCTGTACGACATGACCAGCGACAGGAGTGAAAACTTCCGCTGATAGATGGCCGGATGAGACCTGCGCTTATCCGGCTCTATAAACGACGTAATAATTTTGCCGGATTTCCCGCATACACGCCTTTCTCGGTGATCGATTTGGTCACCACGCTCCCCGCGCCGACGACCACGCCATCACAGATAGTGACCGCCAGAATGGTCGCTCCGCTGCCGATCGAGACATCGTCGCCAATCGTAATACGTCCCCAACTGTTGCGGTCGGCATTGGGTTTTCCTTCGCGAAACATATCGTTGGCGAACATCACGCCGTGACCGATAAAACAGCGAGCGCCGAGGGTGACATATTCGCAGATGAAGGTGTGCGACTGAATTTTGCTGTCTGCGCCAATCTGCGTATTACCCTGGATTTCAACAAATGGTCCGACAAAAACGTTGTCCCCTAATGTGCAGTCGTAGAGATTTGCGGGTTCATAGATCACCACGTTCTCACCGCAGGTAACGTTGCGAACAGCGGATTGTCTGAGCTGCATAATTCATCCTGTGAAATGTGTCGTGACATACATCATTCCCTGCTGACCTTTCTTGCACAAAATATAAACAAAAAATGTAGATCTCTGTCACATTTTTGCGTTATACAGGAACCTTGCCACTGAGTAAGAGGTGCTGTTATGACATCGCTATCTCGTCCGCGCGTGGAGTTTATCTCCACTATTTTACAGACCGTGTTGAATCTGGGGTTGCTGAGTCTGGGCCTGATCCTGGTCGTATTCCTCGGGAAAGAAACGCTGCATCTGGCGGATGTGCTGTTCGCGCCGGAACAAACCAGCAAGTATGAACTGGTGGAAGGGCTGGTGGTTTACTTTCTCTACTTTGAATTTATCGCGCTGATTGTGAAGTACTTTCAGTCAGGTTTTCACTTTCCGCTGCGCTACTTTGTCTATATCGGGATCACTGCGATTGTGCGGCTGATCATTGTCGATCATAAAGCGCCGATGGATGTGCTGATCTATTCTGCGGCGATCCTGCTGCTGGTGATCACCCTGTGGCTGTGTAATTCCAAACGGCTGAAGCGAGAGTAAAAGACAACACGCCGCAATTGGGCTGCGGCGTGTTTTGGGTAAAAATTACTGCGCAGAGGCCGGCTGGGTTTTCTCCGCCGCGGGTTCCCACAGTTCTTCAAATTTATCCACCGTCATGATCGCCAATACGGTAAAGCTTAGGTTGATCACGCCGATGGCGATAACGCCTGCGCCAAACTAATTCTGTTTAATTTGTCGAGTTTCAGGCGAAAAATTGATTTGCAGTGATGGGGGGCACGAAAGGAAATAATCGTAAGCGTAATGCAAAATAACATAAAAAAAGGGCGCTCCGTAGAGCGCCGAATAACAGTCACAGGTTGGGATAACATAAGTTGAGGGTTGCAGTGGCATTGCCCGTTGCCGGGCAGTTACTTCGGTAAAACTTAACCTTTCACACCACCCGCCGTCAGTCCGTTGACCAACCAGCGCTGTGCCAGCAGGAACACCAGAGTGATAGGAATGGCTGAAAGTACAGCTGCGGCGGCAAAGTCGCCCCACAAATAGTTCTGTGGATTGAGGTACTGCTGCATACCTACCGCAAGGGTATAGCTGTTCACATCACGCAGCAGCAGTGATGCGACCGGTACTTCGGTAATCGCGGCAATGAAAGACAGAATAAACACGACCGCCAGAATCGGAACGGAAAGCGGCAGCAACACCAGGCGGAATGCCTGCCATGGCGTTGCGCCATCCAGCGCGGCCGCTTCTTCCAGCGAACCGTCGATGGTTTCGAAATAGCCCTTAATCGTCCACACATGCAGCGCAATACCGCCGAGATAGGCGAAGATCACGCCACCGTGAGTGTTCAGACCAATAAACGGAATGTACTGGCCCAGGCGGTCAAACAAAGCATACAACGCGACCAGAGACAGCACCGCCGGGAACATCTGGAATATCAGCATCCCTTTCAGCAGGGTTGCTTTGCCCGGGAAGCGCATACGGGCAAAGGCGTAAGCGCAGGTGGTGGAAAGCGTCACGATACCGATCGCGGTAATGGAGGCTACTTTTACCGAGTTCCACAGCCATAACAGCACCGGGAACGGCGGCGGCGTCACGCGGCCATCCGCGTGTTCAACGCTAAAGCCCAGCGCCAGTTTCCAGTGTTCCCAGGAGATATTTTCCGGGATCAGGCTGCCGGTGGCAAAGTTACCTTCACGCAACGAGATAGCGATAACCATCAGCAGCGGGAACATGATCGCTGCAATGAAAATCAGCAGCAGCAAGTGCGTTGTTAAGAGACGCAGTTTCTGAGATTTGGGTTGTACCATAGCCATGTTCGTTATCTCCCTTAATCAAACTTCATACGCGTGGCTTTCAGGTTCACGATGGCCAGCGCACCGACCAGCAGGAAGATCAGCGTGGCAATCGCCGCCGCCAGACCGAAGTCCTGACCACCGCCGCCTTCGAAGGCGATACGGTAGGTGTAGCTCACGAGCAGGTCGGTATAGCCTGCTGGCGTGGTGGTACCAAGACGGTCTGGACCACCGTTGGTCAACAGTTGAATCAGCACGAAGTTGTTAAAGTTAAAGGCGAAGCTGGCGATCATCAGCGGCGTCAGCGGCTTAATCAGCAGTGGCAACGTAATCTTAAAGAAGTTCTGGAACGGACCTGCACCATCCATCGCCGACGCTTCATACAGGTCGTCAGGGATCGCTTTAAGCAGACCCATGCACAGGATCATCATGTACGGGTAACCAAGCCAGGTGTTGACGATAATAATCATCGAACGCGCGGTGGTTGGGTCGCTGAACCAGGCCGGTTTGATGCCAAACAGTGCGCTCAGCATCATGTTGATTTCACCGAAGCTCTGGTTGAACAGTCCTTTGAAAATCAGAATCGAAATAAACGACGGTACGGCATACGGCAGAATCAGCAGGACACGGTAAATCGCTTTGCCTTTGAGAGACTCCCACTGTACGAGACAGGCTAGTACCATCCCCACGGCCACGGTGAGGATCACGGTCAGAACGGAGAAGACCACCGTCCAGACAAAGATGGCGAAGAACGGTTTCTGAATGCCTTCGTCGGTAAATACGCGGGTGAAGTTGTCCCAACCGATGGCAACGGTATAGCCTGGGCTGAGTTTTTCGTTACCCCAGCTACCGTCAGCGTTAATTGCCTGATAATAACCAATATCGTTGTTGGCGCGGTATTTTACGCCGCTTTGGCTGTTGGTGAGCGTGCCGTCATCAGCGAGCGTATAGAGTGGCTGCGTGCCGGAAAACTGGCGCAGTGAACTCATAATCACTTTGCTTTCATCTGGCAGGATGGCGGTGAGTTGGGTTAACGCCTGGCGATTTTGCGTGATGATACGCAGCGTCGCACGTTCGCCCTCTGGCAGCGCCTCGGCTTCTTTCAACTGCAGTTTCTGTTCGCCGCCAAATTTAAAGGCGTCGGAGAGATAATTCTTGCCAGTTTCACCGTCGGTGAGGGCCAGTTGCCACTCCGTACCCGCCGGATACAGGCCGAAGTTGTAGGTTTTCCCCGCCTGATAAGAACGGTCCATCAGGACTTCCTGAGCACGTTCAAAGGTCAGTTGGTTGGTGCTGCTGTAGTTGGTAAAGGCAATTGCGATAGTACAAATTAGCGGAAACAGGACAAACAGCCCCATCCCTGCAACGCCTGGGTAAACATAGCGCCAGGCGTAGGCTTTACGGTTAGCAAAAATATACAGGCCAGCAGAGCTTAAAATCAGCGTCATGATGGCAAACAGGTACTCCCCCTGAGCATACATCAAAACAACAAGGTAACCGACCAGCAGCCCAAGCAGACCCATCACTGACCATTTCAGTCGGTCGCTTTGCCACCAGTGTTTCTTTTTAATGACATCCATGGGGATCAATCCTCTTTACGCTTTATCCTTCGCACTACTTCTTTGTTGGCTGCGGAAGCTCCCCCCAGTCACTTACTTATGTAAGCTCCTGGGGATTTGCCTCCTTGCCGCCTCGATGTAGCGCGAATGATTTCGCGTAACAACGTATTCAATAAACCTGATTCCCTAAGAAATAAGGGAAACCGTATTACTTGGTGATACGACCTTGTGCATCTTTCAGCGCGGCATCGACGGTCTGACGGCCGCTGGCAGCGTTGATCACTGCGGTACGAACGGCATACCAGAATGCGGACATCTGCGGGATGTTCGGCATGATCTCGCCTTTCTGGGCGTTATCCATGGTGGCCGCGATACGCGGGTCTTTCGCTAACTGATCCTGGAAGGATTTCAGCGCAACCGCGCCCAGCGGTTTGTCCTTATTCACTTCATCCAGACCCTGATCGGTCAGCAGGTAGTTTTCGAGGAACTCTTTTGCCAGTTCTTTGTTCGGGCTGGCAGCGTTGATACCTGCGCTCAGAACGCCCACGAACGGTTTGGACGGTTTACCCTTGAAGGTTGGCAGCAGGGCAACGCCGTAATTCACCTTGCTCTTATCGATGTTGGACCACGCCCACGGACCGTTGATGGTCATCGCGGTGTCACCTTTGTTAAAGGCCGCTTCGGCGATGGAGTAATCGGTATCCGCGTTCATGTGTTTGTTCTTGATCAGATCAACCAGGAAGGTCAGACCTGCTTTTGCGCCCGCGTTGTCCACGCCCACGTCTTTCACGTCGTACTTGCCATTTTCAAACTTGAACGCGTAACCGCCGTCGGCGGCAATCAACGGCCAGGTGAAGTACGGTTCTTGCAGGTTGAACATCAGCGCGGATTTCCCTTTCGCCTTCAGCTCTTTATCCAGCGCAGGAATTTCTTCCCAGGTTTTTGGCGGGTTCGGAACGAGGTCTTTGTTGTAAATCAACGACAGCGCTTCAACCGCGATCGGGTAGGCAATCAGTTTGCCGTTATAGCGTACGGCATCCCAGGTGAACGGATAGAGTTTGTCCTGGAACGCTTTATCTGGGGTGATTTCAGCCAGCAGGCCAGACTGAGCATAGCCGCCAAAACGGTCATGTGCCCAGAAGATGATGTCAGGGCCATCGCCAGTCGCGGCAACCTGTGGGAACTTCTCTTCCAGTTTGTCCGGGTGCTCAATGGTGACTTTGATACCGGTGTCTTTCTCGAATTTTTTGCCCACTTCAGCGAGGCCGTTATAGCCTTTGTCGCCGTTAATCCAGATAACCAGCTTACCTTCTTCAATCTTGGCGAGAGCCGAGGCGGAAAACATCATCGTCGTTAATGCAGACAATGCGAGGATGCGTGCGCCAGTTTTGATTTTCATAGTTCCCATCCTGTTTGGTGATTTTGCAGAGGTGGCTTAACGGTTACTAGTTTCTTTATACGACAACCTCTTTCCATCCTCCTTACCCCTACGCCCCACCCGCTCTTTATGTGATCTGTGTTACATAAATGTGAGTATTGCGTACTGGCGCACATAAAAACCCACTGATTTTTGCAGGCTGCATCACGAAATTCCTCCGCGGCGTACGGCCCGGGTCTCAGACGCTGTTCTCTCATCCTCCCGCCTCCTCCCCCATAAAAAAGCCGGGGGTGGAGGATTCACGCAGTCAAGGGATCACGCATAGTCAGCCCATCATGAATGTTGCTGTCGATGACAGGTTGTAACGAAGGGAGAAGGGCATGGCGAGCGTACAGCTGCGAAATGTAACGAAAGCCTGGGGTGACGTGGTGGTATCGAAAGATATCAATCTCGACATTCACGAAGGGGAATTCGTGGTGTTTGTCGGACCGTCAGGCTGCGGTAAGTCGACCTTGCTGCGTATGATCGCCGGACTTGAAACCATCACCAGTGGCGACCTGTTTATCGGGGAGACCCGGATGAACGACATTCCCCCCGCCGAACGCGGCGTGGGCATGGTCTTTCAGTCCTACGCGTTGTATCCCCATTTATCCGTCGCAGAAAACATGTCGTTTGGTCTCAAACTGGCTGGCGCAAAAAAAGAGGTGATGAATCAGCGCGTGAATCAGGTCGCGGAAGTTCTGCAACTGGCGCACCTGCTGGAGCGTAAACCGAAAGCGCTTTCCGGCGGACAACGTCAGCGTGTGGCGATTGGCCGAACGCTGGTTGCCGAGCCGCGCGTATTCCTGCTGGATGAACCGTTGTCGAACCTCGACGCCGCTCTGCGTGTGCAAATGCGTATTGAAATCTCCCGCCTGCATAAACGTCTGGGCCGCACGATGATTTACGTCACCCACGATCAGGTCGAAGCGATGACGCTGGCCGACAAAATTGTGGTGCTGGATGCCGGTCGCGTGGCGCAGGTCGGCAAACCGCTGGAGCTATACCACTATCCGGCTGACCGCTTTGTGGCGGGCTTTATTGGCTCGCCGAAGATGAACTTCCTGCCGGTGAAAGTCACCGGGACGGCCATCGATCAGGTGCAGGTTGAACTGCCCAACCGCCAGCAAATATGGCTACCAGTGGACAGCCATGCGGTACAGGTTGGTGCCAACATGTCTTTAGGTATCCGCCCGGAACATCTGCTGCCCAGCGATATCGCCGATGTCACCCTCGAAGGTGAAGTGCAGGTGGTCGAGCAGCTTGGTCACGAAACTCAAATTCATATCCAGATCCCCGCCATCCGTCAAAACCTGGTTTACCGCCAGAACGACGTGGTGTTGGTAGAAGAGGGTGCCACATTCGCTATCGGCCTGCCGCCAGAGCGTTGCCATCTGTTCCGTGAGGATGGCACTGCATGTCGTCGGTTGCATCAAGAGCCGGGCGTTTAAGGTCCCCATAAAAAACGAAACGCAAAGCCATTCGAAGCTACATCGAGGCGGCAAGTAAATGAATCCCCGGGAGTGTACAAAGAGTACGCGACTGGGGTGAAAGAACGCAGCCAACAAAGAGGCAGCCCGAAGGGGGACGCGTTTAAAGAAAAGCAATGATCTCAGGAGATAGAACGATGATTACTCTGCGCAAACTCCCTCTGGCGGTTGCTGTAGCAGCAGGCATTATGTCTGTTCAGGCAATGGCTGTAGATTTCCACGGTTACGCTCGTTCCGGTATTGGCTGGACAGGGAGTGGCGGTGAACAACAGTGTTTCCAGGCAACCGGTGCACAAAGTAAATACCGTCTCGGTAACGAATGTGAAACCTATGCGGAAATCAAATTAGGTCAGGAAGTGTGGAAAGAAGGCGATAAGAGCTTCTACTTCGACACCAACGTTGCTTACTCCGTCGCACAGCAGAATGACTGGGAAGGCACAGACCCGGCATTCCGTGAAGCAAACGTGCAGGGTAAAAACCTGATCGAATGGCTGCCAGGCTCCACTATCTGGGCCGGTAAGCGCTTCTACCAGCGTCATGACGTACACATGATCGACTTCTACTACTGGGATATTTCAGGTCCTGGCGCCGGTATTGAAAACATCGATCTGGGCTTCGGTAAACTGTCTTTGGCAGCGAGCCGTTCACAGGAAGCGGGTGGTTCATACGCTTTCAGCAGCCAGAATATCTATGATCGTACCAAAGACACCGCGAACGATGTATTTGACGTTCGTTTAGCGCAGTTGGCAACTAACCCGGATGGGATGTTGGAACTGGGCGTTGACTATGGTCGCGCGAATACCACCGACGATTACAGGCTGGCGGACGGCGCATCTAAAGATGGTTGGATGTTCACCGCTGAACATACCCAGAGCATGCTGAAGGGCTACAACAAGTTTGTCGTTCAGTACGCCACAGATTCCATGACCACCCAGGGCAAAGGCCTGAACCAGGGTTCTTATGGTTCTTCCACTACGACCATTGAAGATCCCGTTACTGGCGTTAAAACCAACTATGCCAACAATGTTGTGAATAACAACGGTAGCCTGTTCCGCGTGCTGGACCACGGTGCAATCTCCCTGGGCGACAAGTGGGACCTGATGTACGTCGGTATGTACCAGAACCTCGACATGGATAACGACCTGGGAACCGAATGGTACACCGTCGGTATTCGCCCGATGTATAAATGGACGCCAATCATGAGCACCCTGCTGGAAGTCGGTTACGACAACGTCAAATCTCAGCAGACCAGCGATCGCAACAGCCAGTACAAAATCACCCTGGCCCAACAATGGCAGGCGGGTGACAGCATCTGGTCTCGTCCGGCAATCCGCGTCTTCGCAACCTATGCAAAATGGGATGAAGAGTGGGGTTACATCAAAAATGGTAACGACGTAACCAAATTCGCAGCTGCAACGAACTCTGGTCTCAGCACAACCAGCCGTGGCGACAACGATGAGTGGTCCTTCGGTGCCCAGATGGAAATCTGGTGGTAATTCAGCACTAACCTGACGTAAAGACCGAAAGAGGGGCGCAAGCCCCTCTTGATTACGGTTTAGCGCGCTATTGCCTGGCCACCGCTGAACCCATGCTATCTGAGGTGATAACAATGAAAATGAAGAAAAGTCTCGTTGCCCTTTGTTTATCTGCAGGGTTATTTGCCAGCGCACCTGGCATCAGCCTGGCCGATGTGAATATTGTTCCGCAGAACACCACCGCGGCCCCATCTATTCCCACTGCGGCGCTGCAGCAGTTAACCTGGACGCCTGTTGATCAATCCAAAACCCAGTCTTCGCCGCTTGCGACAGCGGGTCAGCGTCTGGATGTCGCCGGTATTACTGGCCCGGTCGCTGCGTATAGCGTCCCGGCGAATATTGGCGAGCTCACCCTGACGCTGTCCAGTGAAGTGAATAAACAAACCAGCGTATTTGCGCCAAACGTATTAATTCTTGACCAAAACATGACGCCATCTGCGTTCTTCCCCAGCAGCTATTTTACCTACCAGGAGCCCGGTGTGATGAGTGCCGATCGTCTGGAAGGGGTAATGCGTCTGACGCCAGCGCTGGGTCAGCAAAAACTCTATGTTTTGGTCTTTACCACTGATAAAGATCTCCAGCAGACCACAACCCTGCTTGACCCGGCAAAAGCCTATGCCAAGGGCGTAGGTAACGCTATTCCGGATATTCCAGACCCGATCGCCCGTCATACCACCGACGGTTTACTGAAACTGAAAGTCAAAACCAGCTCCTCCTCCAGTGTTCTGGTCGGGCCGCTGTTTGGTTCATCCGGCCCTGGTCCTGTCACGGTGGGCAATACCGCCGCGCCTGCGGTGACCTATGCGGCTCCGGCAGCAGCCGTTGCTGCTCCAGCGCCACAACCGGTGAAGAAAAGTGAGCCGATGCTGAACGACACGGAAAGTTATTTTAACCAGGGCATTAAGGATGCTGTTGCGAAAGGCGATGTCGATAAAGCGCTGAAGCTGCTTGATGAAGCTGAGCGTCTGGGATCCAAATCTGCCCGATCCACCTTTATCAGCAGTGTAAAAGGCAAGGGGTAAACATCGCCCCGCATTGTTGATTTTGCAACAACTGGTGCGTCTCCTGGCGCACCTTTTTTTATCCTTCGGTGCTAATTGTTACACTTATGTTGCTCTGGCGATCACTTAATTGTGTTTGCTCACCCCGTAATGCATTTTCTGCGATACAATGCCTTCAAGTTATAAATCGGAGAGTAAGGCATGCCACACCCTGCGTTAACGCAACTGCGTGCGCTGCGTTATTTTGATGCGATCCCGGCGCTGGACGCCCAACTGCTCGACTGGTTGTTACTGGAAGATTCCATGACTAAACGTTTTGAGCAGCAGGGAAAACAGGTCACCGTAACGTTGATTCGCGAAGCATTCGTTGGGCAAAATGAGGTGCCTGAAGAGCTGCCGCTGCTGCCTAAAGAGTCCCGTTATTGGTTACGTGAGATCCTGTTATGCGCGGATGGTGAACCCTGGCTTGCCGGGCGGACCGTGGTGCCTGAATCAACCTTGTGCGGCCCTGAGCTGGCCTTACAAAATCTGGGGAAAACCCCGCTCGGACGTTACCTGTTTACATCATCGACATTGACCCGAGATTTTATTGAGATTGGCCGCGATGCAGCGCTGTGGGGGCGCCGTTCCCGCCTGCGGCTGAGCGGTAAGCCGCTGATGCTTACCGAGCTTTTTCTACCTGCATCGCCGTTGTACTGAGAGGAAGATAAAGATGGAGTGGAGTCTGACGCAGAATAAGCTGCTGGCATTTCACCGCTTGATGCGTACGGATAAGCCAATCGGTGCCTTACTGCTGCTCTGGCCTACGCTGTGGGCATTGTGGGTGGCAACCCCAGGCATGCCGCAAATGTGGATCCTGGCGGTTTTTGTCGCTGGCGTTTGGTTAATGCGCGCCGCCGGCTGCGTGGTGAATGATTATGCCGACAGGAAATTTGACGGACACGTTAAACGCACCGCAAATCGACCGCTGCCAAGCGGGGCCGTCACTGAAAAAGAGGCCCGAACGCTGTTCGTCGTATTGGTACTGCTGGCCTTCCTGCTGGTTTTGACGCTCAACACGATGACCATTTTGTTGTCCGTTGCGGCGTTAGCGCTGGCGTGGGTTTACCCGTTCATGAAGCGCTATACGCACCTGCCGCAGGTGGTGCTGGGGGCGGCGTTTGGCTGGTCGATCCCGATGGCGTTCGCCGCCGTGAGCGAGTCCGTACCGCTGAGCTGCTGGCTGATGTTCCTCGCCAATATTCTCTGGGCGGTGGCCTACGACACGCAGTATGCGATGGTTGACCGCGATGATGACCTGAAGATCGGCATTAAATCGACCGCGATTCTGTTCGGTCAAAACGACAAGCTGATTATTGGTATCCTGCAGGTGGGCGTACTGGTGCTGATGGCGCTGGTGGGTTGGCTAAACGGGCTGGGACTGGGTTATTACTGGTCTCTGCTGGTGGCTGGCGCGCTGTTTGTATATCAGCAGAAACTGATCGTCAATCGCGAGCGTGATGCCTGTTTTAAAGCGTTTATGAACAATAACTACGTCGGTCTGGTGCTGTTCTTAGGGCTGGCGATGAGCTACTGGCATTTTTGAGTTTGGCTTAGCCTGCAAAATAAAAAACCGGTCATTTCATTTCGACCGGTTTTTTTATGCTTACTCGCCCTGTGTGGCGCTCTCGATGGTCAGACGTACATCTGACGTGACCAGTTCGGCCAACATCTGATAGATCTTCATCGTCTCTTCCGGTTCGGCATCTCCGGTATCGCTGATGAATCCCTCGTCACGCAGCGTCAGCACCAGAGAGCTGAACACGGCTTTATCGAAGAATTCCGGCGCGTTAATGCCGTGCAGTACGGAGAGGCGTTGCGCTACGGTGCGGCTCTCTTTCTCCAGCGTGCCACGGTTGATAGACGGGTTCGCGCTCAGCAGCCAGAAGGTAATGGCGTAGCGTTGCAACGTCTCGCGAGCACCCGCCGCCAACAGCTGTAGCGTACGGGAGCGGGCCGGATTGATATGCAGTTCGTCATCGTTCAGGGTGATCAGTCCCTGGCGCTGCATTTCGCTGGCCAGTTCGTCAATCACTCCGGTGAGTTCATCACGCTCCCAACGTAAGAACAGCTCTGCTTTCAGCATCGGATACAGCGCATCAATATGCTGCTGTAGCGCGGCGCGTGAAATACGACGATGCTGAGTCACAATGGCTGCCATTAACGAAGGCAGAACCAGCATATGCGCAATGTTGTTGCGGTAATACGTCATCAATACCGCCTGCTCGCGCGGCAGAATGATGATGTCACCGATGGTGTCTTTCTCGACCTCAAACTTATTCATCTGTAAGGCGTGGTCGATCAATTCACTGGCGCTCTGCGCAGGAACCGTACAATCCGCCGCGTACGGCACGTTGCGCAGCAGACTCAGATAGCAGTCGAGCTGTTCAGTCAGTTGCTCACGGGTCAGAGAGCGCTGGCGGGAGGCCAACAGCGCGGTACAGCACAGGTTCATGGCATTGGCCGCGCCTGCATTGTTAATGCGTACCATCAGATCGGCGGCAATGTTATTCACCGTCGGCGTCAGCCAGGCTGGGCGGATGGACTCGATAGGATCGATCGATTCACGCCACTCCGGTACATGCTGGTTGAGGTAAGTCATCAATGGCATCGGTTCGCCAAAGTTGACATACCCCTGACCCAGATTACGCAGCTTGCTCAAGCCACGCAGCATTTGCGGCAGACTCTCTTTCTCTTTCGTCGCGCCACGCAGCTCTTTCGCGTACGTGCCCACTTCCATTACGTGCTCGTAGCCGATGTAGATGGGGACGAGGGTAATCGGACGCGTACCGCCGCGCAGCATCGCCTGAATGGTCATCGACAGCGTGCCGGTTTTCGGGTCGAGCAGACGCCCGGTACGTGAACGGCCTCCTTCGACAAAGTATTCAACCGAGTAGCCGCGGCTGAACAACTCGCCCAGGTATTCGCGGAAAACGGTGGAATAGAGCTTGTTGCCCTTGAAGGTACGACGAATAAAGAACGCGCCCAGACGGCGGAAAATCGGACCTGCTGGCCAGAAGTTCAGGTTGATACCGGCAGCGATGTGCGGCGGAACCAGCCCCTGGTGGTACAGAACGTACGACAGCAGCATATAGTCCATATGGCTGCGGTGGCACGGAACATAGACGATTTCGTGCCCATCGTGCGCCAACTGACGTACACGCTCCGCATTGTGAACGTTAATCCCCTGATACAGACGGTTCCAGGTAAAGCCCAGAATACGGTCTGTCAGACGAATCATCTCGTAGGAGAAGTTGGCGGCAATTTCTTCCATCAGCGCAATGGCATTTTGCTGCGCTTTTTCGTGGGAGATTTTTTTACTGCGCGCTTCATCTTCTACCGCGCGAGCGATAGCTTTTGAGGCCAGCAGCTTATTGAACAGGTCCTGGCGGGCAGGGAGGCGCGGGCCGACTGCGGCCAGACGCTGACGAGCAAAGTGCATGCGCGCCACGCGAGCCAGCTTCTGAGCGATGATTTTATCCGTACCGTGTTCGTCCGCCATGCGACGCAGGGAGACCGACGGGGAGAAGCGGACAAAACTGTCGCGACCCAGCCAGGACACAGCAAAGAATTTCTGTACGCCGTTCAGCATGCGCAGCGGCGGATTGACCTCGCCTTTTTCACGCCCAGGCGCACGGCCAAACATCACCGAAACCGGCACCATTTGCACATCCAGGTCTGGATTGCTGCGATGCAAGTCGAGATAGTTATGGAACAGCTTAATGGACTCTTCTTTCGGCGTGTAATAGGTGAACACGCGCGGGCCGCCGTGAATAAACACGTAGCGCGGCAGCAGAGTTCCGTCTATCTCCAGCGGTTCCAGGGGATCCGGGAGATCGTGCACCAGACATTGGGCACGCAGCGTCAGCAAGTCTGCTTTTGAATTGTACGGTAGGACGTACATAATGGGACGCGAAGTATCGAGCCCCAATTCCGGGGCAGGTTCTGCCGGAATAGACTTGCTTTTTACCAGGACGCTTAATGGTAAATTCAGTAATTTGTAGTAAATTCGTGGCCAGCCGGACATAAACGATGTAAAGCCTCTGGTTAATAATGCAAATGCGCTGCAAGGATATCAGAAAGTTTAGTGAATTTCTGGTGTATCCGGTCATACTTCGCGCTGCTTTGCCACACCCTGAAACAAACGGGGTAACGTTACAATGACATTGACGCTAATAATGTAAAAAGGTTCTTTTTGATGGCCAATAATACCACTGGATTCACCCGAATTATCAAAGCTGCAGGCTATTCCTGGAAAGGTTTTCGCGCCGCATGGATCAATGAGGCGGCATTCCGCCAGGAAAGCGTTGCCGTACTGTTGGGCGTAGCCATCGCCTGCTGGCTGGACGTCGACGCCATTACCCGCGTGCTGTTGATTGGTTCCGTGATGCTGGTGATGATCGTTGAAATCCTCAACAGTGCGATTGAGGCGGTGGTTGACCGTATTGGCTCTGAGTATCACGAACTTTCCGGTCGGGCGAAAGATATGGGCTCGGCAGCGGTATTGCTGTCTATTTTTGTCGCTCTGATCACCTGGGGCATCCTGTTGTGGTCGCATTTGCGATAAAGATTCCACAACTGCATAAATCTCCTGTTTTTTGTGCAGTTTGCGGTTCCAAAATCACCTTTAGCTGTATATACTCACAGCATAACTGTATATACACCCAGGGGGCGGAATGAAAGCGTTAACGGCCAGGCAGCAAGAGGTGTTTGATCTCATTAGGGATCACATCAGCCAGACAGGTATGCCACCGACGCGTGCGGAGATCGCGCAGCGTTTGGGGTTCCGTTCCCCAAACGCCGCTGAAGAACACCTGAAAGCGCTTGCGCGTAAAGGCGTCCTTGAAATTGTATCCGGCGCATCGCGCGGTATTCGACTGCTGCAGGAAGAAGAAGAAGGGTTACCGCTTGTCGGACGTGTGGCTGCAGGCGAGCCACTGCTGGCGCAGCAGCACATCGAAGGCCACTATCAGGTCGATCCTTCACTGTTCAAACCGAACGCCGATTTTCTGCTGCGCGTCAGCGGTATGTCGATGAAAGACATCGGTATTATGGACGGTGATTTACTGGCTGTGCATAAAACTCAGGATGTGCGTAACGGTCAGGTTGTTGTTGCCCGTATCGACGACGAAGTCACCGTTAAGCGCCTGAAAAAGCAGGGCAACAAAGTTGAACTCCTGCCAGAAAACAGCGAATTTAAACCTATTGTTGTCGACCTGCGCGAGCAAAACTTCACTATTGAAGGGTTGGCGGTAGGCGTCATTCGTAACGGTGAATGGCTGTAATTTTCTGTTGATTCCCTGTAGCCCGGATAAGACGTTTATGTCGCTATCCGGCAACTTGCCCGGTGGCGCTACGCTTACCGGGCCTACACAGCATCTTTTTTCAGTACATCTAACTTCTTCTCAGGCTCTCCTGTATGCCTTTCTTTACCTCTTCTGATAAAGCACTCTGGCACCTCGCCTTACCGATGATCTTCTCCAATATCACCGTTCCCCTGTTGGGACTGGTGGATACCGCGGTGATTGGTCATCTGGATAGTCCGGTCTATCTTGGCGGCGTTGCTGTTGGCGCCACGGCGACCAGCTTTCTCTTTATGCTGCTGCTTTTTTTGCGCATGAGTACCACCGGCCTTACCGCACAGGCATTTGGCGCGAAAAATCCGCAGGCGCTGGCGCGCGCGTTGGTGCAGCCGCTATTGCTGGCGCTGGGCACGGGGGTGCTTATCGCACTGTTTCGGACGCCGATTATCGAGCTGGCTCTGCATATTGTCGGCGGAAGTGAGGCGGTACTGGAGCAGGCCCGACGTTTCCTGGAAATCCGCTGGTTAAGCGCACCCGCATCGCTGGCGAATCTGGTGCTGCTCGGCTGGTTACTTGGCGTTCAGTATGCGCGCGCGCCAGTTATCCTGTTGATTGTCGGCAATATTCTCAACATTGTGCTCGATTTATGGCTGGTAATGGGCCTGCATATGAACGTGCAGGGGGCGGCGTTGGCGACGGTGATTGCCGAATATGCCACGCTGCTGATTGGCCTGATGATGGTACGCAAAGTCCTGCATATGCGTGGAATTTCGCTGGCAATGTTGAAGCTGGCGTGGCGTGGCAACTTCCGTCGTTTGCTGGCGCTCAACCGCGACATCATGCTGCGTTCTCTGCTGCTACAGCTCTGCTTTGGGGCCATTACGGTTCTTGGCGCGCGTTTGGGAGGCGATATCATCGCGGTTAACGCCGTTCTGATGACTCTGCTGACGTTTACCGCCTACGCGCTGGATGGATTTGCCTATGCCGTGGAAGCGCATTCGGGTCAGGCCTATGGGGCGAGGGATGGCAGCCAGTTGCTTGATGTCTGGCGGGCGGCCTGTCGACAGTCCGGTATTGTGGCTATTCTGTTTTCGCTGGTTTATGCCCTGTTTGGCGAGCAGATTGTTGCGCTGCTGACCTCGCTGCCGCAAATCCAACTTTTGGCCGATCGCTATCTTTTCTGGCAGGTGGTTTTGCCGCTGGTGGGGGTGTGGTGTTATCTGCTCGACGGTATGTTTATTGGCGCGACACGGGCTGCAGAAATGCGCAACAGTATGGCCGTTGCCGCAGCAGGGTTCGCATTAACGCTACTGGCTTTACCGTTGCTGGGAAATCATGGTTTGTGGCTGGCGTTAACCGTTTTTCTCGCGCTGCGTGGGCTGTCCCTGGCCTTTATCTGGCGGCGTCACTGGCGTAATGGAACCTGGTTTGCCTGAGCGGATGGTTAAAAATTCCGAATAGTAAATAAAACCCAGAATCCCTGACTACACTTATTCTCACGTCCAGCAAAAACAGCATGTGTCTGGACATGGCACTCTCGCTATTCACAACCTAACGATGAGGACTTGATGATGAATAAAGACGAAGTCGGCGGTAACTGGAAGCAGTTTAAAGGTAAAGTGAAAGAGCAATGGGGCAAACTGACCGATGATGATATGACGGTCATTGAAGGTAAACGTGACCAACTGGTCGGTAAAGTCCAGGAGCGTTACGGTTACGCGAAAGATCAGGCGGAGAAAGAAGTGACCGATTGGGAAAAACGTAATGATTACCGCTGGTAATTAACCCTTCCCTCCTGAGAGTACAAGGATGTACGCTCTCCCACCCGCTTAACGCCCAACTTTCTTCTTCACCTGAATCGTATGGTCATGCTGGCATTCGCCAGGGTGACGACATGACTCAACCTCCACACAGGCCGGGCACAGTCCGTGGGCTTCAATAACGTTATGTCGCAGGGCAAAACCCATTTTTGCTGCCAGCGTATGCATGATGTCTTCCACGCCTTCCGCGCACTCTTCTTTTACCACACCACAGCGGTCGCAAATGAACATTGCGGAACTGTGGGTTGGCTGATCGAACAGATGGCAAAGCACATAGCTGTTGGTGGATTCCACCTTGTGCACAAACCCTTGTTCCAGCAGAAAATCAAGCGCACGATACACGGTCGGCGGCTTGGCCTGCGGCTCGGTTTCCCGCAACAGGTCAAGTAGGTCGTAAGCGCTGATTGCGCCTTCCTGCAGGCTCATCAGGCGCAGCACTTCGAGGCGTTGTGGCGTAAGCCGTACGTTGCGTTGCGCACAGAGTTTTTCAGCTTGAGCCAATAACTCCTGCGTGGTGGTTTTGTCCATTTGGCGCCTCGATTTGCGTGCAAGGTTAATCCCTTACTTTAACATGTTCTGTTTAAAACACCGAGATCCACCGCGGTGTGCTATACCTGACCCATCGCAATACTGGAAAATAATCATGAAAAGACCCGATTGTATTCGTCACTGGCGTGAAGTTGAGGGGGCTGATGACTCCACCTATCCCGACAGCGATGAGCTGTTTTCCATAGGTGCGCCGCTTGCCCGCAAGCTGGGGTTAGGGCGACTCGGCATTCATCATGAGCGCCTGCCGCCGGGCCGACGCACCTCGTATCCGCACGCTGAAAGCGATGAGGAAGAGTTTATCTATGTGCTGGAAGGATATCCTGAAGCCTGGATTAACGGTTATTTATGGAAGCTGGAACCGGGCGACAGCGTCGGTTTCCCGGCGGGCACCGGCGTGTGTCACACCTTTATCAATAACACCAGTGAAGAGGTACGTCTGCTGGTCGTGGGTGAGGCGAACAAAAAATACAATCGTATTTATTATCCGCTTAATCCGGTTTATGCCGCCACGCGTGAGGATCGTTGGGTCGACCATCCGCCGCAGTTTTTTGGATCTCACGACGGAAAACCGGGGCGTAAATAGTGCTTGTCGGGGAGCAGGGAGGGGGAACTGCGAGGATGTGGCTCACTATCGTAACGGTCTATGCTATAGTAGCGCCCCTTTTTTAACCGGATGCTTGAATATTCGCCATGCTGCCTGAATCTCAGTCTACCGCTTTTCCCGCTCATCGTTTTTCTATCGCGCCGATGCTCGACTGGACGGACAGACATTGCCGCTACTTTTTGCGCTTACTGTCCAGCCAGACGCTGCTCTACACGGAGATGGTAACCACCGGCGCGATCATTCATGGTAAAGGCGATTATCTGGCGTATAGCGAAGAAGAACATCCGGTCGCTTTGCAACTGGGCGGGAGCGATCCGGCTGCGCTGGCGCAGTGCGCAAAGCTTGCTGAACAACGGGGCTATGACGAAATTAACCTCAACGTGGGTTGCCCTTCCGATCGTGTACAGAATGGAATGTTTGGTGCCTGTCTGATGGGGAATGCGCAACTGGTCGCTGATTGCGTCAAAGCGATGCGCGATGTGGTATCGATTCCGGTAACGGTGAAAACCCGTATCGGTATTGATGACCAGGACAGCTACGAATTCCTGTGCGATTTCATCAACACGGTCTCCGGTAACGGTGAATGTGAGATGTTTATCATCCACGCCCGCAAGGCCTGGCTGTCCGGGCTAAGCCCGAAAGAAAACCGCGAAATCCCACCGCTGGATTATGACCGTGTTTATCAGCTAAAGCGCGATTTTCCGCATCTGACGATGTCGATCAACGGTGGCATAAAATCGCTGGAAGAAGCGAAAATCCATCTGCAACATATGGATGGCGTGATGGTGGGGCGCGAAGCTTATCAAAACCCAGGCATTCTGGCGTCCGTTGACCGCGAGATTTTTGCTGTCACTAGCGAAGATGCCGATCCGGTCGCCGTAGTGCGTGCGATGTATCCGTATATTGAGCGTGAACTGAGTAAAGGAACCTATTTGGGGCATGTCACGCGCCATATGTTGGGACTGTTTCAGGGGATTCCAGGGGCACGGCAGTGGCGTCGCTATCTGAGCGAAAATGCGCATAAAGCCGGGGCAGATATTGAGGTTCTGGAACATGCGCTGAAGCTGGTGGCAGACAAACGTTAAGTTTTCGCCAAAAGTTAGTGAATTTCACCACGCCCTGCGCTTCGTCGCGGGGCGTTTGCTTTATAAATCAATATATTAATTTTGGCATGTTTCTTGTAAAGCTGTGGAGAGTATTTCATTTCGGGAGAGAGCCATGCTGGAACTACTTTTTGTGATTGGATTTTTTATCATGCTGATGGTCACCGGCGTATCTTTGCTGGGAGTGCTGGCCGCATTGGTGGTAGCCACTGTGGTGATGTTTTTGGGCGGGCTATTTGCGTTGATGATTAAACTGTTGCCCTGGCTGTTATTGGCCGTTGCCGTGGTGTGGGTTATCAAGGCGATAAAAGCGCCAAAAGTCCCACAGTATCAGCGCAATAACCGCCGATTTTACTAAGGTATTGAGCGGTGTGTCACAACCTGCAACATTGCCTTTAGAAGCAAATAGGAATTGATTATCAAATCTGTCACTATTGCCAGGTTAACGAATTCATCGAGCTGTACCCTACATACAGCCGAACTAAAAAAAGAAAGGGCTTCCTACGGGAAGCCCTAATTCTTTCTTCCCCCTTCATAATTCAAACCGCAGGTTTGTTGGCGGCTTGAATTATTTAACGGAAATGAGGGCGTTACGGGATCAACAAACTCGACCCCTGTGTGGCCCGGCTTTCCAGCACTTCATGAGCACGCTGCGCGTCGTGCAGTGCGAACGTCTGGCCCGGTGCGACATCCACTTTGATCACTCCGCTGGCAATCAGCGAGAAAAGCTCATTGCTGGCTTCGGTTAATTCATGGTGGTTGGTGATGTAACCCTGGAGTGAAGGGCGAGTCACGTACAGCGAACCTTTCTGATTCAGAATGCCTAAGTTAACGCCAGTCACCGGTCCGGAAGCATTACCAAAGCTGACCATGAGCCCCCGGCGCTGCAGGCAATCCAGTGAGGCTTCCCAGGTATCTTTCCCCACCGAGTCATACACCACCCGCACTTTTTTACCGCCAGTGATCTCTTTTACACGTTCTACAATGCTCTCTTCACGATAGTTAATGACCTGCCATGCGCCGGCCTGCAGCGCAATTTGCGCTTTTTGCGCATTACCGACGGTGCCAATCAGCTTCGCACCCAATGCTTTTGCCCACTGGCAGGCAATCATACCGACGCCGCCTGCTGCCGCATGGAACAAAAATGGTTCATCGGGCTGAATTTCATAGGTCTTACGCAACAGATAAAAAACGGTGAGCCCTTTAAGAAATGAGGCTGCAGCTTGTTCAAACGAGATAGCGTTGGGCAAAATAGCGGTTTTATCAGCCGGGACGTTATGCACTGAGCTGTAGGCGCCCAGGGGAGACTGCGCGTAAACCACGCGATCGCCGGCTTTAATGTGCGTCACTTTGCTACCGACTTTACTGACCACGCCTGCGGCTTCGGTACCCAGACCGCTGGGCAGAGAAGGCGGCGGATAAAGACCACTGCGGATATAGGTGTCGATATAGTTGATCCCAATCGCTTTGTTCTCGACCTGGATTTCATTTTCCGCCGGGTCTACGGGCGTAAACTCCACAGCCTTGAGTACATCAGGGCCACCATGCTTGTGAAATTCAATACGTGTTGCCATGCTTCCTCCAAAAGAAATGTGGTAATCTTTCGACCCAATCATTATCTCGGTAACTCCATTCACTATGGCAGGAAATAAACCCTTCAACAAACAACAGACTGATGCTCGTGAGCGCGATCCCCAGGTCGCCGGGCTGAAAGTACCGCCGCACTCGATTGAAGCGGAACAGTCGGTGTTGGGCGGTTTAATGCTGGATAACGAGCGCTGGGACGATGTGGCTGAGCGTGTGGTGGCGGAAGATTTTTATACCCGACCGCACCGGCACATCTTCACCGAAATGCATCGCCTGCAGGAGATGGGAAAACCCATCGATCTGATCACGCTTGCAGAATCGCTGGAAGTTCAGGGGCAACTGGACAGCGTCGGCGGTTTTGCTTACCTGGCTGAGTTATCTAAAAATACGCCAAGTGCAGCGAACATTAGTGCCTATGCGGATATTGTCCGCGAACGTGCCGTTGTTCGTGACATGATTTCGGTGGCGAACGAGATCGCGGAAGCCGGGTTTGATCCGCAAGGCCGTTCCAGTGAAGATCTGCTGGACCTCGCGGAATCCCGCGTCTTTAAAATTGCTGAAAGTCGCGCCAATAAAGACGAAGGTCCGAAAAATATTACCGATGTGCTCGACGCTACCGTCGCGCGTATCGAACAGCTGTTCCAGCAGCCACACGATGGTGTCACCGGGGTCAACACCGGTTATGACGACCTCAATAAAAAGACTGCTGGTTTGCAGCCGTCAGACTTAATTATCGTCGCCGCGCGTCCGTCGATGGGTAAAACGACATTTGCAATGAACCTCGTCGAAAATGCGGCGATGTTGCAAGATAAGCCGGTTCTTATCTTTAGTCTTGAAATGCCCTCAGAACAGATCATGATGCGTTCCCTGGCCTCACTCTCACGTGTAGACCAAACCAAAATCCGTACCGGTCAACTGGATGATGAAGACTGGGCGCGAATTTCCGGAACAATGGGTATTTTGCTGGAGAAACGAAACATCTATATTGATGACTCCTCCGGCCTGACGCCAACGGAAGTGCGCTCACGTGCCCGTCGTATCGCCCGCGAACACGGTGGTATCGGACTTATCATGATCGACTACCTGCAGCTGATGCGCGTGCCGTCGCTCTCCGACAATCGTACGCTGGAAATTGCTGAAATTTCCCGCTCGCTGAAAGCGTTAGCGAAAGAACTGCATGTGCCGGTGGTGGCGCTGTCGCAGCTTAACCGCTCTCTGGAACAACGCGCCGATAAGCGTCCGGTCAACTCGGATCTGCGTGAGTCCGGCTCCATCGAGCAGGATGCCGACTTAATCATGTTTATCTATCGTGATGAGGTTTATCACGAAAACAGCGACTTGAAAGGCATCGCCGAGATCATTATCGGTAAACAGCGTAATGGTCCGATCGGTACGGTGCGCCTGACGTTTAACGGTCAGTGGTCGCGCTTCGATAACTATGCTGGCCCGCAGTACGACGACGAATAACAACACTGAATCAGGTTACTCAAGCAAATACTTATCAAGGAATACAAATGCAAGCGGCAACTGTAGTCATTAACCGCCGCGCTCTGCGACACAACCTGCAACGTCTGCGTGAACTGGCTCCAGCCAGTAAACTGGTTGCGGTCGTGAAAGCGAACGCTTACGGCCATGGTCTGTTAGAGACCGCGCGAACGCTCCCCGATGCGGACGCTTTTGGTGTCGCTCGTCTTGAAGAAGCCCTGCGGTTGCGAGCGGGAGGGATCACGCAGCCCATCCTGCTGCTGGAAGGATTTTTTGATGCTTCCGATCTGCCGACTATCTCCGCGCAGCGTCTGCATACTGCCGTCCACAACCAGGAGCAGCTTGAAGCTCTGGAAGCCGCGGTACTGGCTGAACCGGTCACCGTCTGGATGAAGCTCGACACGGGAATGCACCGCCTGGGCGTGCGTCCGGAGCAGGCCGAGGCGTTTTATCAGCGCTTGACGCAATGCGAAAACGTGCGCCAGCCGGTCAATATCGTCAGCCACTTTGCGCGCGCGGACGAGCCTGAGTGCGGCGCGACCGAAAAGCAGCTCGATATCTTCAATAGCTTTTGCGCAGGCAAACCGGGTCAACGTTCGATCGCCGCGTCGGGTGGTATTCTGCTGTGGCCGCAGTCTCACTTCGACTGGGCGCGTCCGGGGCTGATTCTGTATGGCGTATCGCCGTTGGAAAACCACTCTATCGGTGCCGATTTTGGCTGCCAGCCGGTGATGTCGCTCACTTCCAGCCTGATTGCGGTGCGTGAACACAAAGCGGGCGAGCCGGTTGGCTATGGTGGAACCTGGCTGAGCGAGCGCGACACGCGTCTGGGCGTGGTGGCGATGGGCTATGGCGATGGTTATCCGCGCGCTGCGCCGTCTGGGACACCGGTACTGGTCAATGGCCGTGAAGTGCCGATCGTCGGTCGCGTCGCGATGGATATGATTTGCGTCGATTTAGGTCCCGAGGCGCAGGACAAAGCCGGCGATTCGGTTATCCTGTGGGGTGAAGGCCTGCCCGTTGAACGCATTGCTGAAATGACGAAAGTAAGTGCTTACGAACTTATCACGCGCCTGACCTCAAGGGTGGCAATGAAGTACATCGATTAAGTTCATGATGTGCCGGATAAGGCGGTTACGCCGCCATCCGGCAATATTCCTCTCAACATCCTCTCGATCTTCTCCCGCTTCCGGTTTATTGTGTTCTTAACCCCTGCCTGTAAACCTGGAGAACCACACGTGTTTCAAAAAGTTGACGCCTACGCTGGCGACCCGATTTTATCGCTCATGGAGCGTTTCAAAGACGATGCACGTAGCGACAAAGTGAACCTCAGCATCGGTCTGTACTACAACGAAGACGGCATTATTCCTCAGCTTAAAGCGGTGGCAGAAGCGGAAGCCCGACTGAATGCCAAACCGCATGGCGCTTCGCTGTATCTGCCGATGGAAGGCCTGAACACTTATCGCCATACTATTGCGCCGCTGCTGTTTGGCGCAGAGCATCCGGTTCTCCAGCAGCAGCGCGTCGCAACGATTCAGACGCTGGGCGGCTCCGGTGCGCTAAAGGTTGGCGCAGACTTCCTGAAACGCTATTTCCCTGATTCTGGCGTGTGGGTCAGCGATCCGACCTGGGAAAACCACATCGCGATTTTTGAAGGTGCTGGATTCGAAGTAAGTACTTACCCCTGGTATGACGACACCACCAATGGCGTGCGTGTCAACGACCTGCTGGCCACGCTGAACACCTTACCGGCGCGCAGCATCGTACTGCTGCATCCATGCTGCCATAACCCGACGGGTGCGGATTTAACCCCCGCGCAGTGGGATGGTGTCATTGAGATCCTGAAAGCTCGCGATCTGATCCCGTTCCTGGATATTGCTTACCAGGGTTTCGGCGGCGGAATGGAAGACGATGCCTACGCGATCCGCGCCATTGCCAGCGCCGGATTACCTGCACTGGTCAGCAACTCATTCTCGAAGATTTTCTCTTTGTACGGCGAACGTGTTGGCGGACTTTCAGTGGTCTGTGAAGACGCTGATGCCGCCAGCCGCGTTCTGGGGCAGCTAAAAGCGACGGTGCGTCGTAACTATTCCAGCCCGCCAAACTTTGGTGCGCAGGTTGTGGCCGCAGTGTTGGGTGATGACGCGCTGAAAGCCAGCTGGCTGGCGGAAGTCGAAGAGATGCGTACCCGTATTCTGGCGATGCGCCAGGCGCTGGTTAACGTATTGAATGCGGAGATCCCTGGTCGTAACTTTGATTACCTGCTGCAACAGCGCGGGATGTTCAGCTATACCGGGCTCAGCGCTGCTCAGGTCGATCGCCTGCGCGATGAGTTCGGTGTGTACCTGATAGCCAGCGGTCGTATGTGCGTGGCCGGGTTAAATCACAGTAACGTGCAACGCGTGGCGAAGGCATTTGCCGCCGTCATGTAACCGGGTTTTTAGGCCTGATAAGCGTCGCGCCATCAGGCATTGTATTGCCGGATAGAGGTGTAATCACCTTATCCGGCCTACTTTCTTTCACCGTGCTATTGGTCTGTTTTCCAATGTGATCATGCTCTTTTTCCAGGACAAAACCAGAGAAAATCCTTCCTTTCCCTCCCCCTAAGGGGTAAGGTCAGATAGTTTTTTGACCAGTTGTTAATAAAAAAATGATAACTAACTGACTACTTAGGGAAAAATATGCGCAAGTTTACGTTGGCACTGAGTGCCGTGTGTTTATTGTTCACGCTAAATCAGCCGGCCCAGGCGTTAGTTTCCTCTCCCTCTCAGCTTAATCCAGGCACCAACGTTGCAAAACTCGCTGAGCAGGCACCCATTCACTGGGTCTCCGTGGCACAAATTGAAAACAGCCTGACCGGACGCCCGCCGATGGCCGTCGGGTTTGATATCGATGACACCGTCCTCTTTTCCAGCCCAGGCTTCTGGCGCGGAAAAAAAACGTATTCTCCGGACAGTGAGGATTACCTGAAAAATCCGGCCTTCTGGGAAAAAATGAACAATGGCTGGGACGAATTCAGCATTCCGAAAGAAGTGGCGCGTCAGTTGATTGATATGCACGTGCGTCGCGGCGACAGCATCTTTTTCGTAACCGGGCGTAGCCAGACGAAGACCGAAACGGTGTCGAAAACGCTGTCCGATAACTTTCACATCCCGGCCGGCAATATGAACCCGGTAATTTTTGCCGGTGATAAGCCGGGTCAGAATACGAAAACGCAGTGGCTGCAGGATAAAAATATCCGCATGTTCTACGGCGACTCTGATAATGACATTACCGCCGCCCGAGATGTGGGTATTCGCGGTATTCGTATTTTACGCGCTTCTAACTCCACTTATAAACCGTTACCACAGGCCGGCGCGTTTGGTGAAGAGGTGATCGTCAACTCGGAGTATTGAGGACGTTGCTTGCGGTTGTTGTTTTTTTAAACAAATTTGCGTTACCTGCTTTTACCTTTTGCGGACTTGCTGCACACTGAATAAAAGATGTTCTCATTAGGCAATATGCTGGTAAGGGGAATTAAGATGACAAATTCGGAGTTGCTGCAATACTGCATGGCAAAAATGGGCGCCGAGCAGAGCGTACACAGTGACTGGAAGGCCACACAAATCAAAGTCGAAGATGTGCTTTTTGCCATGGTAAAAGAGGTGGAAGAACGCCCGGCGGTGTCACTGAAAACCAGCCCGGAACTGGCAGAGTTGTTACGTCAGCAGCATAGCGATGTACGGCCAAGCCGGCATCTCAATAAGGCGCACTGGAGTACGGTGTATCTGGACGGCTCGCTGCCGGATTCACAAATCTACTACCTGGTAGACGCCTCTTATCAGCAGGCCGTAAACACGCTGCCGGAAGATAAACGCCGGATACTGGCGCAGTCCTGATCTGTTTTCCGCAATGAGGCGCCAGCGCCTTATCCGGCCTACAAGCAATTATGCATATTTTGTAGGCCTGATAAGCGTAGCGCCATCGGCATGATTACAACAGTGGTTTGAGGAAACGGGCCGTGTGTGAGGCTTCACACTCAGCGACCGTTTCTGGTGTGCCTGAAACCAGAATTTCCCCGCCGCCGCTGCCGCCTTCCGGACCGAGATCGACAATCCAGTCAGCGGTTTTTATCACGTCCAGATTGTGCTCAATCACTACGATGGTGTTGCCCTGATCCCGGAGTTGATGCAGCACGTCCAGCAGTTGCTGAATATCCGCAAAATGCAGACCGGTGGTCGGTTCGTCGAGAATATACAGCGTTTGACCGGTACCGCGTTTGGACAGTTCACGCGCCAGCTTCACGCGCTGCGCTTCACCGCCCGAGAGCGTGGTGGCGGACTGACCCAGTCGAATGTACGTCAGACCCACGTCCATCAGCGTTTGCAGCTTACGCGCCAGCGCCGGAACGGCATCGAAGAACTCACGCGCTTCTTCAATCGTCATATCCAGCACTTCGTGGATAGTCTTGCCCTTGTACTTAATCTCCAGTGTTTCGCGGTTATAGCGCTTGCCTTTACACTGATCGCACGGCACGTAGATATCCGGCAGGAAGTGCATTTCGACTTTGATCACGCCGTCGCCCTGACAAGCTTCACAGCGTCCGCCGCGGACGTTAAAGCTGAAACGACCCGGAGTATAACCGCGCGCACGCGACTCCGGCACGCCGGCAAACAGTTCGCGCACTGGCGTAAACACGCCGGTGTAGGTTGCCGGGTTAGAGCGCGGCGTACGGCCAATCGGGCTTTGGTCAATGTCGATCACTTTGTCGAAATGTTCCAGGCCCTGAACATCACGATATGGCGCGGGTTCAGCCAGCGTGGCGCCGTTCAGCGCCGTCTGTGCAATCGGGAACAGCGTGTCGTTAATCAGCGTCGATTTACCCGAACCGGAAACACCGGTAATGCAGGTAAATAAACCAACCGGCAGCGTCAGGGTGACATCTTTCAGGTTGTTACCGCGCGCGCCGGTCAGCTTCAACACTTTTTCCGGGTCTGCCGCCACGCGCTGTTTCGGCACTTCAATCTTGCGCTTACCGCTCATGTACTGGCCGGTCAGCGACTCAGGCACGGCCATGATATCTTTTAGCGTACCTTCGGCAACCACCTGGCCGCCGTGAACGCCCGCGCCAGGGCCAATGTCGATAACGTGGTCAGCGGCGCGAATCGCGTCTTCATCGTGCTCAACCACAATGACGGTATTGCCCAGATTACGCAGGTGGATAAGCGTACCCAACAGACGCTCGTTATCGCGCTGATGCAGACCGATAGACGGTTCATCCAGCACGTACATTACGCCGACCAGACCTGCGCCGATCTGGCTTGCCAGACGAATACGCTGGGCTTCGCCGCCGGAGAGCGTTTCTGCTGAACGCGACAGCGTCAGATAGTTGAGGCCGACGTTGACCAGGAACTTCAGACGATCGCCAATCTCTTTGAGAATTTTCTCTGCAATCTTCGCTCGCTGACCCGCAAGCTTCAGGTTGTTGAAGAAATCCATGGCGTGACCGATGCTCATGTCGGAAATCGCGGGCAGCGGCGTATTTTCGACAAATACGTGGCGGGCTTCCCGGCGTAAACGCGTCCCCTCACAGCTGGCGCACGGTCGGTTGCTAATGAACTTGGCTAATTCTTCACGTACCGCGCTGGATTCCGTCTCTTTATAACGGCGCTCCATATTGTGCAATACGCCTTCGAACGGATGGCGGCGTACGGACGTATCGCCGCGATCGTTCATGTATTTAAATTCGATATTCTCTTTACCGGAACCGTACAGCACCACTTTATGCACGGCAGGGTTCAGGCTGGCCCATGGGGCTTCGACGTCGAATTTATAGTGTTCCGCCAGTGACTTAAGCATCTGGAAGTAATAGAAGTTACGGCGATCCCAGCCGCGGATAGCACCACCGGCCAGCGACAGTTCCGGATTTTGGATCACCCGGTCAGGATCGAAATACTGCTGCACGCCGAGACCGTCACAGGTCGGGCATGCACCCGCTGGGTTATTGAACGAGAACAGACGTGGTTCCAGCTCGCGCATGCTGTAGCCGCAGATCGGACAGGCGAAGTTGGCGGAGAACAGCAACTCTTCCGCTTTCGGATCGTCCATATCGGCGACCACCGCCGTACCACCGGACAGTTCCAGCGCGGTTTCAAAGGATTCAGCCAGTCGCTGGGTGAGATCGTCGCGTACTTTAAAGCGGTCAATCACCACTTCAATAGTGTGTTTCTTTTGCAGTTCAAGCTTGGGCGGATCGGAAAGGTCGCACACTTCACCGTCGATACGGGCGCGGATATAACCCTGGCCTGCCAGGTTTTCCAGCGTTTTAGTATGCTCGCCTTTACGCTCTTTAATCACCGGCGCCAGCAGCATCAGACGTTTGCCTTCCGGCTGCGACAGAACGTTGTCCACCATCTGGCTAACGGTCTGGGCCGCCAGGGGAACATCGTGATCCGGGCAGCGCGGTTCGCCAACGCGGGCAAACAGCAGACGCAGATAGTCGTGAATTTCGGTAATCGTACCTACCGTGGATCGCGGGTTGTGGGATGTCGATTTTTGTTCAATTGAGATGGCGGGAGACAGCCCCTCAATGTGGTCGACATCCGGCTTTTCCATCAGCGACAGAAACTGACGCGCGTACGCGGAAAGGGATTCAACGTAACGACGCTGCCCTTCGGCATACAAGGTGTCGAAAGCGAGCGAAGATTTGCCTGAGCCCGAAAGCCCGGTGACGACAATCAGCTTGTCGCGCGGGATGACGAGGTTGATGTTTTTGAGATTATGGGTGCGGGCGCCCCGAACTTCGATCTTATCCATTCATCTTTCCCGGATTAAACGCTTTTTTGCCTGGCTGCATGGTGCTACCGGCGATCACAAACGGTTAATTATGACACAACCTGACCTGAATGGATATACAGTATTGGAATGCAAAACGCAGATGCCTGTGCAACAATGTCTGTCTGGGGTTGTTTACTGGAATCGATCTCGCAACGTAGTAAAAGCGCTATTGGAAATGCTACAATCCCGCGCTTACACTTATTCAGTAACGTTTTTCAGGAGACACGATCATGGCCAGCAGAGGCGTAAACAAGGTGATTCTCGTCGGTAATCTGGGCCAGGACCCGGAAGTACGCTATATGCCGAATGGTGGCGCAGTTGCCAACATTACGCTGGCTACTTCCGAATCCTGGCGTGATAAAGCGACCGGCGAAATGAAAGAGCAGACTGAATGGCACCGTGTGGTGCTGTTCGGCAAACTGGCGGAAGTTGCCAGCGAATATCTGCGTAAAGGTTCCCAGGTCTATATCGAAGGTCAGCTGCGTACCCGCAAATGGACCGATCAATCCGGCGTAGAAAAGTACACCACCGAAGTTGTGGTTAACGTTGGCGGCACCATGCAAATGCTGGGCGGTCGTCAGGGTGGTGGGGCTCCGGCAGGTGGCGGCCAGCAGCAGGGTGGTTGGGGTCAGCCTCAGCAGCCGCAAGGTGGCAATCAGTTCAGCGGCGGCGCGCAGTCTCGCCCGCAGCAGCAGTCGGCTCCGGCAGCGCCGTCTAATGAGCCGCCGATGGATTTCGACGACGATATTCCGTTCTAATCCTTCTGCTTTTCGCTGAAAATTATGGCTACCTCAGAACTGGGGTAGCCATATGCAATTCTGTTATCAGTTCAACACCATCGGCCAGTCTGGCGGTGTATGACTCATCACTTCAACCATTACGGTTTCAATGTTCTTCCAGATTGCGGACATATCCACCAGGGTTATGCCGAGTAATCCGGTCGCAAACCAGCAGGCAAAAACCAGCCCTAAACCGCTGCTAATGACGGCCAGGCCAATATAATCTGATTTACGAAAACGGATATTAAGCGTACTGGCTAAAAACATCAGCACTGCACTGAGTAATTGCCACCGCAGAAGAACCACGCCAGTTGTTATCGTTGCCATGAAAAACGTCCTCAGAAAGTCTGGATGCCCAGGACAGCGCGGGGGTGTTCACCGAGGGTGTAGTACTCTGGCTATCGACGGGCAATAACATGAATGAAACATCGTTTCTGTTACATGATTTTTGTGAACTATATCACATATGCTCGTTTGTTCACCAGTGTTGGGCGTATTTTTTGCAGGACGATAACCATGTTAAATATGTGGGTATATTCAAGCAAGCAACGATACTAAATAATCAATCTTAAAGATGCATTTTTGTTGCCTGTTTTATTTATCCTAAATTCATCGTTAAAAAAATCTAATGAATTTCTTAAATAAAGCCAGGATAGTGCTTATAAAAAATTACTCCTTGAGGATAATAACGTTATGAAATAAGCATAACTTTAAGTTTGCCTTACGGAAAAATAATATCATCATCAACTATTATCAGACTTTTACATAGAGAAGTCTGTTGCTAATACTGATAGATTCATGCAACTTAATCAGTCGGTGTTTATAGCATCTTGCCTTAATGGGTTCTGGCATATACGAAACAGGGAAACAGGGCTGACATGAATCACAGTGCGCGACGCAAGATACTGAAGTTCCTCGGAACATTCATGGTGGTATTGCTCCCCGTGGTGCTGGCGTTATGGTTTGCTCAAATCCGGGCAATGTCCGAAACCCGTAATCAACTTCGCTCTTTTGCGCAACTGGTGTTAAATAAAACTGAATTGGTGATCCAACAAGCCGATTTAGCGCGAGATATGGCTCTGTTGTATCAAGGTAAGATGTGTACCCCGGCACATCAGAAAAATATGCTAGATATTATTCGTGGTCGTTTATATATCAGCGAGCTAATTTATGCGCAGGGCGATCATTTTTTGTGCTCTACGTCGATGGCGCCGCCAGTCGCCTATATTATGCCGACCGCCGACTATAAACGTACGCCGGACATCTCCATCTATTACTATCGCGATACCCCCTTTTTCGCTGGCTACAGAATGACGTATATGCAACGTGGAAACTACGTTGTCGTCATCAACCCATTATCTTACAGCGAAGTTATGTCAGATGACCCGGACCTGTCCTGGGGCGTGTATGACACGGTAACGGGTACTTTTTTCTCTGCCAGCGAAGGGGCGCCTATTGCGCAGTTATTGCCGTTGGTGCACGGTGAAGCCTCAACCTTCCAGTTGGACGATCGCTTTTACACCAAAGTGCATTCAGAAAAACGCCCGATTGCGATTATTGTGTCGACCTCGGATAAACGCATACATTCGATTTTCTATCATGAGGCTGCGTTAACGATTCCTTTCGGGATTATCTGCAGCATCCTGATGCTGTTAATGTGGTGGCGCACGCGTCAGGAATACTTATCTCCCCGCCGCTTGTTAAAACGGGCAATCAAAAAACGTCAACTGTGTCTGCACTACCAGCCGATCATTGATATCGAAAACGGTCAGTGCGTAGGGGCTGAGGCTCTGTTGCGCTGGCCGGGCTGTGATGGTGAAGTAATGAGCCCAACCGAGTTTATTCCGCTGGCTGAAAAAGAGGGAATGATTGAGCGGATCACGGATTACGTGATTGAAGAGGTATTCAACGATTTAGGATATTTTCTTTCGGCGCATCCTCAGCTTTATATCTCGATAAACCTCTCTGCTTCTGACTTTCATTCATCCCGACTTATTGCCCTGATTACCGACAAAAACCGTGAGTACTCTGTGGCGGCGCAGCAAATTAAAGTCGAGGTGACGGAACGCGGGTTTATTGATGTAGATAAAATGACCGCGGTAATCCAGGCGTTTCGTCAGGCGGGTTATGAAGTGGCGTTTGATGATTTTGGGACGGGATATTCCAATCTACACAATTTATCCGCGTTGAATATCGATATCCTGAAGATCGACAAATCATTTATTAGTACGTTGTCCACCAACAGCACCAGTCACCTGATTGCCGAACATATCATCGAAATGGCGCAAAGCTTACACCTGAAGATGATTGCGGAAGGAGTAGAGACGGTTGAGCAAATCGAGTGGCTGCGCGAACGTGGCGTACAGTATTGTCAGGGCTGGTATTTTGCGAAGGCGCTGCCGCCACAGGAGTTCATGCACTGGATACAACGGTCGCCCGCCATACTGACGCAGAGCGGGCAATAATCTTACAGGCGGTGGCGGTAATCGCTGGGGGTACGATCAAACTCGCGGCGAAACACGCGTGAGAAGGTTTGTTGTGATACGTAACCAAGATCCATCGCGATATCGAAAATAGGTCGCTCGGTCGTCCGCAGTTCAACAGCAGCCAGCAGGAGTCGACGCTGGCGGATATAGTCACCCAACGTCTGGCGCATCACCGTGCGGAACATTCTCTGTAAATACCACTTCGAGTAACCTGATTTTTTCGCCACCGCCTCAATGTTCAGCGGCTGATCGATATGGTCGTCAATCCATTCAATAAGGGTCTGAATAATCTGCTGATGGGACATAGGGCTGCCTCTTTTTCAGTATTCGATTCGTCGTTTTGTCTGTGGGCGAGTATAATTCCTCAAGTTAACTTGAGGTAAAGCGATTTATGGAAAAGAAATTACCCCGAATAAAAGCGCTGCTCACGCCTGGTGAAGTCGCAAAGCGTAGCGGCGTGGCGGTATCAACCCTGCATTTCTATGAAAGCAAAGGGTTAATCAGCAGTATGCGCAACAGCGGCAATCAGCGCCGATACAGACGTGATGTGTTGCGTTATGTGGCGATTATCAAGATTGCTCAACGCATCGGGATCCCGTTGGCAACGATCGGTGACGCGCTCGGCGTATTACCTGAAGGACATTCGCTCAGTGCTAAAGAGTGGAAGCAGCTCTCTTCGCAATGGCGTGAAGAGCTGGATCGACGCATTCATACTTTAGTGGCGCTACGCGATGAACTGGATGGGTGTATTGGTTGCGGTTGTTTGTCGCGCAGCGATTGCCCGTTGCGTAACCCAGGCGATCAGCTTGGCGAGAAGGGGACCGGGGCGCGTCTGCTGGAAGATGATTGATGTGAAATATCTGATGGATGGACGGATATAAAACTAAAGCGCCACAGAGGGCGCTTTAGTTTGGTTCCGGTCTTTGTCTTTCACTCTATCCCGCTGGTTCACGGGAGGGTTTCCCCCGACATCAACACCCCTCAGTCGAGCACATTAGGTGAGGTTCCGGTCTGTGTTGATAATGTAATTGTAAGCCACCTCTCTCCATTTACCAGTGAAATGGTGATTTTTTAGCCAAAAAATTTTCCGCATCTTCACCGGTTTTCTTGCGCAAGTTTGCGTGAAAAAGGCACACCGATGTTGTAATAACTCCGCAAAATTTGTTGCGAGACTGCGCATTGACGATAACGTTTGCGCATCGACTGATTATTTATTGTGCGTTATAAGAAGAAATGAGTAAAAAGCGGCAAAGTTCAGTTGAAAACCAGCGTATGATCGCTGGATAATCGTTTGCTTTTTTTTACCACCCGTTTTTTATGCGCGGAGCTAAACGTTTGCTTTTTTGCGACACCCCTATTGACGCAAACCTGGCACATGGAGAAAACGTTTAGCAGGCAGTGGATTGTCCAGCACGCATAATGACGAAAAAATAAACTCTCAGGGGATGTTTTCTATGTCTACGCCTTCAGCGCGTACCGGCGGTTCACTCGACGCCTGGTTTAAAATTTCGCTCCGCGGCAGTACCGTTCGTCAGGAAGTCGTTGCCGGATTAACGACGTTCCTGGCCATGGTCTACTCCGTTATCGTGGTTCCGGGGATGCTGGGTAAAGCCGGATTCCCGCCTGCCGCTGTATTTGTGGCAACCTGTCTGGTCGCGGGCGTCGGTTCTATTGTGATGGGCCTGTGGGCAAACCTGCCGCTGGCGATTGGTTGCGCCATTTCTTTGACGGCGTTTACCGCGTTCAGCCTGGTACTGGGACAACATATCAGCGTGCCTGTTGCGCTGGGTGCGGTGTTCCTGATGGGTGTCCTGTTTACCATCATTTCCGCGACCGGTATTCGTAGCTGGATCCTGCGCAATCTACCGCAGGGTGTTGCGCACGGTACGGGGATTGGTATCGGCCTGTTCCTGCTGCTGATTGCGGCAAACGGCGTGGGTCTGGTTATTAAAAACCCGCTGGACGGCCTGCCGGTTGCGCTGGGCGATTTCGATACCTTCCCGGTGATTATGTCGTTGGTAGGTCTGGCGGTGATTATTGGCCTCGAAAAACTGAAAGTACCGGGCGGCATCCTGCTGACTATTATCGGTATTTCCGTAGTGGGTCTGATTTTCGACCCGGCCGTACATTTCTCCGGTATTTTTGCCATGCCGTCTCTGAGCGACGAAAACGGCAACTCGCTGATCGGTAGCCTGGATATTATGGGCGCACTAAACCCAATCGTACTGCCGAGCGTGCTGGCGCTGGTCATGACCGCTGTCTTCGATGCGACCGGAACCATCCGTGCGGTAGCCGGACAGGCGAATCTGCTGGATAAAGACGGACAGATTATTGACGGCGGCAAAGCGCTGACCACCGACTCCCTGAGCAGCGTGTTCTCTGGCCTGGTGGGCGCTGCACCGGCGGCGGTTTATATTGAATCCGCAGCGGGTACGGCGGCAGGCGGCAAAACCGGCCTGACGGCGATCACCGTTGGCGTACTGTTCCTGCTGATCCTGTTCCTCTCTCCGCTCTCTTATCTTGTACCAGTATATGCAACGGCACCTGCGCTGATGTATGTGGGCCTGCTGATGTTGAGCAACGTAGCGAAAATCGACTTTGCTGACTTTGTCGACGCTATGGCGGGGCTGGTAACGGCCGTATTTATCGTGCTGACCTGTAACATCGTGACCGGCATTATGATTGGCTTTGCTACCCTGGTGATTGGCCGTATCGTCTCTGGCGAATGGCGCAAACTGAACATCGGCACAGTGGTCATCGCCATCGCGCTGGTGGCCTTCTACGCTGGTGGTTGGGCTATCTAATCCTCATTTGATGAAGATTCTGAAAACGGGTGGCTTTGGCCGCCCGTTTTTATTTTCACAACACTCTCGTTGTCTTTTGCGTTACTCTCAAGTAGATAGAATTGAGGCACGACGCCTCTCATCACTGATCATAAGAAACATCGCAAACAGGGAACGCATGGAAATCTTTTTCACCATACTCATCATGACCCTTGTGGTCTCGCTGTCGGGGGTTTTTACTCGCGTATTGCCATTCCAACTCCCTTTACCCCTTATGCAGATCGCCATCGGCGCCTTGCTGGCGTGGCCGACGTTTGGTTTGCATGTGGAATTCGATCCTGAGCTTTTTCTGGTTCTGTTCATCCCGCCGCTGCTCTTCGCCGATGGCTGGAAGACGCCAACCCGTGAGTTTCTGGAGCACGGGCGAGAGATCTTCGGCCTTGCGCTGGCGCTGGTTCTGGTCACGGTGGTCGGGATTGGCTTTATGATTTACTGGCTGGTGCCGGGGATCCCTCTCATCCCGGCCTTTGCGCTGGCCGCTGTCCTGTCGCCAACCGATGCCGTTGCGCTTTCCGGCATAGTGGGCGAGGGACGCATACCGAAGAAAATCATGGGTATCCTGCAGGGCGAAGCGTTGATGAACGACGCCTCCGGTCTGGTATCACTGAAATTTGCCGTCGCCGTGGCGATGGGCACGATGGTGTTTACGGTTGGTGGCGCAACGCTTGAGTTCTTCAAGGTAGCGATTGGCGGTATCCTGGCCGGTTTTGTCGTCAGTTGGCTGTACGGGCGCTCCCTGCGTTTTCTCAGCCGCTGGGGTGGTGATGAACCGGCAACGCAAATCGTTCTGCTGTTCCTGCTGCCGTTTGCGTCTTACCTGATTGCGGAACACATCGGTGTTTCCGGCATCCTCGCGGCGGTCGCAGCCGGGATGACCATCACCCGTTCCGGGGTAATGCGCCGGGCGCCGCTGGCGATGCGTTTACGTGCTAACAGCACCTGGGCGATGCTGGAGTTTGTGTTTAACGGCATGGTTTTCTTGCTGTTAGGACTGCAGTTGCCGGGGATTCTGGAGTCTTCTTTGGCGGCGGCAGAAGCCGATCCGAATGTTGAAATCTGGATGCTGTTTACCGATATCGTGCTGATTTACGTGGCGCTGATGCTGGTACGTTTTGGCTGGCTGTGGACGATGAAGAAGTTTAGCCTGCGCTTCCTGAAGAAAAAGCCGATGGAGTTTGGTTCCTGGACGACGCGTGAAATCATGATCGCCTCCTTTGCGGGCGTGCGTGGGGCCATTACTCTCGCCGGTGTGCTCTCTATTCCGTTGCTGTTACCGGATGGTAGCGGCTTCCCGGCGCGATATGAGCTGATCTTCCTTGCCGCGGGCGTGATTCTGTTCTCGCTGTTTGTTGGCGTGGTGATGCTGCCGCTTCTGCTGCAACACCTGGAAGTGGCAGACCACTCGCAGCAGCAGAAAGAGGAACGAATTGCCCGCGCTGCCACGGCGGAAGTGGCGATTGTCGCCATCCAGAAAATGGAGGAGCGTCTGGCCGCAGATACCGAAGAGAACATCGACAATCAGTTGCTCACCGAGGTGAGTTCACGCGTCATCGGTAACCTGCGTCGACGCGCCGACGGACGCAACGACGTAGAAAGCTCGATGCAGGAAGAAAACCTCGAGCGGCGTTTCCGTCTGGCGGCCCTGCGTTCCGAGCGCGCGGAACTTTATCACCTGCGCGCCACGCGGGAAATCAGCAATGAAACGCTGCAAAAACTGCTGCACGATCTGGATTTGCTGGAAGCGCTGTTGATCGAGAACGAATAAACGGTTGTGCCTGATGGCGCTACGCTTATCAGGCCTACGGAATCCAATTGTAGGTCTGATAAGCGTTAAGCCGCATCCGGCATGTTACGACTCTTGCGTTAGCCAGAACCCTTCACAGCATTTGAGCCACGCCTGGGCGCTGTGCGACAGATACACACCTTCGCGCCAAATCATGCCCAACTGCCAGCGTAAATCACTCTCCAAAGGGATCCAGCGCAGCGTCTGCTTATCCAACCGCTGGCAAATCGGCTCCGGTAAAATGGCGATCCCGACTCCGGCTTGCACCATCGCCGCCAGAAAATCCCACTGCCCACTGCGTACCGCGATGCGGGGTTTGACGTTGTGCTGGTTAAACAGCTCAAGCAGCTGACGGCTCAACGCGAAATCTTCGTTATAGATAAGCAGGGGATGCTCCGCTAACGCCTCGGGGGAAATGGATTCACACGTTGTCCACTGACCGGAACGGGGGACCAGCACGCAGAGCGGATGGCTAAAAAGCGGTAAGGTCGCCAGGCCGCTCTCTTCTTCAACCGGCAGCGCGGTCATCGCGACATCCAGATCGCCGTTCATCACCGCCTGCTGGACGGTTAAGCCTCCAAATTCAGATACCTTCAGCTCCACGCCGGGATAGCGCTGGCGAAACAGGCTGATAGGCCCGGCCATCAACATACCGACCATGGGCGGGATGCCGAGGCGCAGCACTCCCTTGTTGAGGTGATTAATGTCGCTGAGTTCTGCTTCGAGCTGGCGAAACTCGGCGAGGATCGCCAGGCCGCGTTCGAAAACAACCTGTCCGGTGTCGGTTAACAGCAGTCGCCGACCGTCGCGGATTAACAGCGTGCAGTTAAGCTCGTCTTCAAGGTTCTTCAACATCTTGCTGATGGTGGGCTGGGTGACAAAAAGCTTCTCCGCTGCGCGGGTAAAGCTCTGCTGACGAACCACCTCAACAAAATAGCGCAGCGTTCTGATATCCATGATTATTCCTTAAGACTATGCCTGCAATGAGTTTAATTCATTTCAGTCCTGGACGGGGGCTCTCTATACTGGCGCTCTCTATTTTTTAAGGACATACCCTCATGGCTGTGGCGATAAGCCGCGTGACGCCTGCCGTTATTCATCGACTCCAGATCCCCGTTCAGGTTCTGTTGTACGCAGGTCTATTTGTATTTGCTCAATATCTTGTCTCCTGGTTGCATCTGCCGCTTCCTGCCAACCTGGTTGGGATGGTGCTGATGTTGGCGCTGATTGTCTGCCGGGTTATCCCGTTGAACTGGATTCGCGCAGGCGCTCGCTGGTTACTGGCTGAAATGTTGCTGTTTTTTGTTCCGGCGGTGGTGGCTGTCGTCAACTATACGCAGCTGTTGTTGGTCGATGGTTGGCGCATATTTGCCGTCATTGCGCTAAGTACGTTGATGGTGCTTGGCGCAACGGCGTGGGTCGTGGATAAAGTGTATCGCTATGAAATGAGCAGGCTAAACCGTGAGTAATTTCCAGCTAAGCGTGCTGTGTCTGGTGATTACGCTGGGCATCTATTTTGCCAACAAGCGCCTGTATCGCCGTTTTCGTAAATTACCGCTGATGCCGTTAGTGTTCACTCCTGCGCTGCTGGTCCTGATACTGGTCTTTGGGCATATCTCCTGGCAAAACTATATTGGTGAATCGCACTGGCTGCTGTGGCTGTTAGGCCCTGCGACCATCGCCTTTGCCGTTCCGGTCTATGACAACCTTGCCGTGATTAAGCGGCACTGGATGTCACTGACGGCGGGCGTGGTGACGGCAACGCTGGTGGCCGTTACCAGTTCCGTGTGGCTGGCGCGTCTGTTTATGTTGCCTGATGAAATCCAGCGTAGCCTGGCGGTGCGCTCCGTCACCACGCCGTTTGCGCTGGCAGCAGCAGAGCCGTTGGGCGGGCAACCAGACCTGGTGGCATTGTTCGTGGTAGTGACCGGTGTATTTGGTATGGCGGTTGGCGATGTACTGTTTTTACGGCTTTCTATTCGGGAAGGGATGGCGAAAGGCGCAGGATTTGGCGCAGCCTCGCATGGTGCGGGCACGGCGCGCTCTTATGAGCTCGGCCAGCAGGAGGGCGTGGTCGCCAGCCTGGTGATGATGCTTTCCGGCGTGGTGATGGTGCTGGTAGCGCCGCTGGTCGCGATGGTGATGTTCTGAAAAAATGCCCCGGTCGTTCAGACCGGGGATGAGGAGGAGTGGTTAGTGCGCGCGACCTTGTTCTACGCCGTACCCGGTCTGGGAACGGATGAACTGGGCACGGAACTGCTCGCGTTCGCGATTACCTTCTTCTGAGTTATCGGTAGCAGAGAAGAACCAGATCCCGAGGAACGCTACGCTGATGGAGAACAGCGCCGGATATTCATACGGGAAAATGGCTTTTTCGTGACCAAGGATCTGGACCCAAATCGTCGGGCCAAGCACCATCAGCACCACCGCCGTCAGCAGACCTAACCAGCCGCCCAACATCGCGCCACGCGTGGTCAGTCTTGACCAGTACATGGAGAGCAGAATGATCGGGAAGTTGCAGCTGGCTGCGATAGCAAACGCCAGACCTACCATGAAGGCGATATTCTGGTTCTCAAACAGCACGCCGAGCAGGATGGCAATCACGCCCAACACCAGTACGGTGATTTTCGACACCTTCAGTTCTTCACGTTCGGTTGCGCCTTTACGGAACACGTTGGCATACAGGTCGTGAGAAACGGCCGATGCGCCCGCCAGCGTCAGGCCTGCAACCACCGCCAGGATGGTGGCAAACGCCACGGCTGAGATGAAGCCCAGGAACAGGTTGCCGCCCACCGCATTTGCCAAGTGAACCGCCGCCATGTTGTTACCGCCGATCAGCGCGCCAGCAGCGTCTTTATACGCCGGGTTAGCGCCCACCAGCATGATCGCGCCAAAGCCGATGATAAAGGTCAGGATGTAGAAATAACCCATAAAACCGGTGGCATAGAACACGCTCTTACGCGCTTCTCGGGCATCGCTGACCGTGAAGAAGCGCATCAGGATGTGCGGCAAGCCTGCCGTACCAAACATCAGGCCGAGACCTAACGATAGGGCGGAGATCGGATCTTTTACCAGTCCGCCCGGGCTCATAATGGCTGAACCTTTCGGGTGTACCGCCATTGCTTCGGTGAACAGGTTGTTGAAGCTAAAGCCGACGTGCTTCATCACCATAAAGGCCATAAAGCTGGCGCCGAACAGCAGCAGAACGGCTTTGATGATCTGTACCCAGGTGGTCGCCAGCATGCCGCCAAACAGGACGTACATCATCATCAGTACGCCAACCAGTACGACGGCGATGTGATAGTTCAGACCAAACAGCAGCTCAATCAGCTTACCTGCGCCCACCATCTGGGCGATCAGATACAGCGCGACCACCACCAGAGAACCACAGGCCGACAGAATACGGATTGGTCCTTGCTTCAGACGATAAGAAGCAACATCTGCAAAGGTGTAACGACCCAGGTTACGCAGACGCTCAGCAATCAGGAACAGGATAATTGGCCAGCCGACCAGGAAGCCGAGTGAATAGATCAGCCCGTCATAACCGGAGGTAAACACCAGCGCGGAAATCCCGAGAAACGATGCCGCCGACATATAGTCGCCCGCAATCGCCAGCCCGTTCTGGAAACCAGTGATGTTGCCGCCGGCGGTGTAGTAGTCATTACGCGAACGTACGCGCTTAGACGCCCAGTAAGTAATACCGAGCGTAAAGATGACGAAAATCAGGAACATGACAATCGCCTGCCAGTTGGTTGGCTGGCGTTGGACTGCACCGCTAATAGCATCCGCCGCGTTTGCGGCGAAGGGCAGCGTGGCGGCAAGCGCCGTCAGGACTCTCTTCATGATGCTTTAACCTCGTGCAGAACCGCATTGTTCAGGCGGTCGAATTCACCGTTTGCCCGCCAGATATAGATCCCGGTCAGGATGAAGGAGATGAGGATCACACCGACCCCAATCGGAATACCCCGGGTGACGCTGGTTCCCGCGTGTAGCGGCGTACCCAGCCAGCCAGGCGCAAAGGCAATCAGTAAAATAAAGCTGATGTAAACTGCCAGCATGATGATGGACAGAATGGTGGCAAACCGTTGCCTTTTTTCAACTAACTCCCTGAAACGCGCACTGTCTTCTATCCGCTGATAAATAGAGTCATTCATCACAGAGTTCTCCAGAGGCCCCCTTCGTCTTTCACGTTGCAAGTGTGTTGGCCGCACTCGCCCACCTCAGTCACATAGTGAACTATGCTCCTGGGGATGCGCTCGCTTGCCGCCTTCCTGCAACGCGAAATCCTTTGGGGTGGGTTATTATATTTTCCCTCCCGGTCAGGGGAGGGGTAGGGGTAGGATTTGTAGGCCCGATAAGCCGCGCACCATCGGGCATTTCACGGTTGTGGTTATGATGGCATCGCGATGGCCTGCTTCTCTTCGAGCAGTTTCTCTACCACGCCAGGATCGGCGAGGGTCGAGGTATCGCCCAGATTGCTGGTATCGCCCGCCGCGATTTTACGCAGAATACGGCGCATGATTTTGCCGGAGCGGGTTTTCGGCAGTGAGTCGGTCCAGTGCAGCACGTCTGGCGTTGCCAGCGGACCAATTTCTTTACGTACCCAGTTGCGCACTTCGGCGTACAGCTCAGGTGACGGCTCTTCGCCGTGATTCAGCGTGACGTAGGCGTAGATCGCCTGGCCTTTAATATTATGCGGAATACCCACCACCGCGGCCTCGGCGATCTTCGGATGCGACACCAGCGCCGATTCGATTTCTGCCGTTCCCAGACGGTGGCCAGAAACGTTCAGCACATCGTCCACACGACCGGTGATCCAGTAATAGCCATCTTCGTCACGACGCGCGCCATCGCCGCTGAAGTACATATTCTTGAAGGTAGAAAAGTAGGTCTGCTCAAAGCGTTCGTGATCGCCAAACAGCGTTCTCGCCTGGCCCGGCCACGAGTCGGTAATCACCAGGTTGCCTTCGGTCGCGCCTTCCAGCGGATTACCCTCGTTATCGACAATCGCAGGCTGTACGCCAAAGAACGGACGGGTTGCGGAACCCGCTTTCAGCTCGGTGGCGCCCGGCAGCGGGGTGATCATGAATCCACCGGTTTCGGTCTGCCACCAGGTATCGACGACCGGGCATTTTTCGTTGCCGATCTTCTTCCAGTACCACTCCCATGCTTCCGGGTTAATCGGCTCGCCAACGGAACCCAGGATACGCAGCGAGGAGCGGTCAGTGCCTTCAATCGCTTTATCACCTTCTGCCATCAGGGCGCGGATGGCGGTCGGCGCGGTATACAGAATATTGACCTGGTGCTTGTCCACAACCTGCGACATACGCGCCGGGGTTGGCCAGTTTGGCACGCCTTCGAACATCAGCGTGGTTGCGCCGCAGGCCAACGGACCATACAGCAGGTAGCTGTGCCCGGTTACCCAACCCACGTCAGCGGTACACCAATAAATATCGCCCTGATGGTAGTCAAACACGTACTTAAAGGTGGTTGCGGCGTAGACCAGATATCCGCCGGTGGTATGCAGTACGCCTTTTGGCTTGCCGGTTGAACCGGAGGTATAGAGGATAAACAGCGGATCTTCCGCGTTCATTTCTTCCGGCTGATGTTCCGGGCTGGCTTTCTCGATAAGATCGGACCACCACAAGTCACGGCCTTCCTGCCATTCCGTTTTTCCACCGGTACGTTTGAGGACGACCACATGTTCAACGGTTTTCACGTTCGGGTTTTTCAGCGCATCATCGACGTTCTTTTTCAGCGGGATGGCGCGGCCGGCGCGCACGCCTTCGTCGGCGGTGATCACCAGACGTGAATTGGAGTCGATGATACGTCCGGCGACCGCCTCTGGTGAAAAACCACCGAAGATGACCGAATGCACCGCGCCAATGCGGGCGCAAGCCAGCATAGCAACCGCCGCTTCCGGCACCATCGGCATATAAATGGCCACCACGTCGCCTTTTTTAATGCCTAAATCCAGTAGCGTATTGGCGAAACGGCAAACATCGCGATGCAGTTCGCGATAAGTAATGTTTTTGCTTTGGGTGGCGTCATCGCCTTCCCAGATGATGGCGGTGCGATCGCCATTTGCCTGTAAATGACGGTCAAGGCAGTTTGCGGCCAGGTTCAGGGTGCCGTCTTCGTACCATTTAATCGACACGTTGCCTGGTGCGAAGGAGGTGTTCTTCACCTGGCTGTACGGCTTGATCCAATCAAGTATCTTTCCCTGCTCGCCCCAAAATGTGTCGGGTTCGTTAACGGATTGCTGGTATTTCTCTTCGTACTGCTCCGGGTTTATCAGGCAACGATCCGCAATGTTTGCGGGAATAGCGTGTTTATGTATTTGGCTCATGGCTTTTGTTCTCCTTGTAGGATGTTAATAATATGTCTCATAAACGTTAAATGTAGGGGCTTTGAGAGTTTTGTTTAGTATTTGCGCGGCAGATCACGCAATAAACGAATTGTGCAAATTAGCGGCAAACTTAATTTTGAAGGGAACTAGCAAAAATTGATTAAATCTCGCGATAACATGTAGTTATCTAAAGGATTATTGAAAAGGTGATCTATCTCTGAATTAGACAAAAGAGTGAGGAGTTAGAGGGGGTTTATAACTCTAAAGTGGTATTTTACATACACTTACAATTGATTAAAGACAACATTTTCAGTGTGGTTTCTTGTTACAAATAGGGTGGAGCAATGTCATGACAGTATTCGTGTGGTTGCTGTTATGGAAAACAATAAAAGAACCGCCATTGCAGATAATGGCGTCATCTGGATGAGACCCCTATGGCAAGGATAAAATCACGCGTACGCCGTTTCTTCAGCCTGTTATTACCTTTATTATTTATTTCTGCTGTTCACGCTGAACAAACTCCTGTACCCGCAAAAACCGTCACCGTTGAAGCGAAGAATGAAACCTTCGCTCCTCAGCATCCCGATCAATATCTCTCCTGGAAAGCCACGTCTGAGCAATCAGCCCGTGAAGATGCGCTGGCAGAAGATCCGCGTCTGGTGATCCTGTGGGCGGGATATCCATTCTCGCGCGATTACAACAAACCGCGTGGACACGCCTATGCCGTGACCGATGTACGTGAAACCTTACGTACCGGCGCACCAAAAACGGCTGAAGACGGTCCGCTGCCGATGGCCTGCTGGAGCTGTAAAAGCCCGGACGTAGCGCGTCTGATCCAGAAAGATGGTGAAGATGGCTACTTCCACGGTAAATGGGCGCGCGGCGGTCCAGAAATTGTTAACAATCTCGGCTGTGCAGATTGCCATAACACTGCGTCACCAGACTTCGCCAAAGGCAAGCCAGAGCTGACGCTGTCGCGTCCTTATGCAGAACGCGCGATGGAAGCAATCGGCAAACCGTTTGAGAAAGCCGGTCGCTTTGATCAGCAATCCATGGTCTGCGGTCAGTGCCACGTGGAATACTACTTCGACGGTAAAAACAAAGCCGTTAAGTTCCCGTGGGACGAGGGCATGAAAGTCGAGAACATGGAGAAATACTACGACACCATCGCCTTCTCTGACTGGACCAACTCCCTGTCGAAAACGCCGATGCTGAAAGCGCAGCACCCGGAATATGAAACCTGGAGCGCGGGCATTCACGGCAAGAACAACGTGACCTGTATCGACTGTCACATGCCGAAAGTGCAAAACGCGGAAGGCAAGATCTACACCGACCATAAGATTGGTAACCCGTTCGATAACTTTGCTCAGACCTGTGCGAACTGTCACACCCAGGATAAAGCGTCCCTGCAAAAAGTGGTCGCCGAGCGTAAACAGGCTATTCATGACCTGAAAATCAAGGTCGAAGATCAGCTGGTTCATGCGCACTTCGAAGCGAAAGCTGCATGGGATGCGGGCGCGACTGAAGCGGAAATGAAGCCGATTCTGGAAGATATCCGTCACGCACAATGGCGCTGGGACCTGTCTATCGCCTCACACGGTATTCACATGCACGCTCCGGAAGAGGGTCTGCGGATGCTGGGTAGTGCGATGGATAAAGCCGCCGATGCGCGTACCAAACTGGTCCGTCTGCTGGCGACTAAAGGCATCACCCATGAAATCCCGTTACCGGATATCTCTACCAAAGAGAAAGCCCAGGCGGCGATTGGTCTGAACATGCAGCAAATCAATGCTGAGAAGCAGGACTTCATCAAAACGGTGATTCCGCAGTGGGAAGATCAGGCGCGTAAAAACGGTCTGTTAAGCCAATAACCCCATTTCGCCCCGTCAGGGGCGGATAACTCAACGGAGTGAATATGAGCGTATTACGTTCGTTATTAACTGCTGGGGTGCTGGCGTCAGGCTTGTTCTGGAGCCTGAGTGGAATCACTGCCACGCCAACGCCGCAGGAGTCGGATCAACGCTGGACGGTTACCCAACAGCGTAATCCGGATGCCGCCTGTCTGGATTGTCACAAGCCAGATACCGAAGGTATGCATGGTAAGCATGCAGAAGTCATCAACCCGAATAACAAACTGCCGGTCACCTGCACCAACTGTCACGGCCAGCCGTCACCGAACCACCGTGAAGGGGTGAAGGATGTGATGCGCTTTAATGAGCCGATGTACAACGTTGAACAGCAGAACAGCGTCTGTATGTCCTGCCACCTGCCTGAGCAGCTACAAAAAGCGTTCTGGCCACACGATGTTCACGTAACCAAAGTGGCGTGTGCCAGCTGTCACTCACTGCATCCGAAGCAAGACACGATGCAGACGCTAAGTGATAAAGGACGGATCAAGATTTGCGTCGATTGCCACAGCGATCAGCGTAACAATCCGAACTTTAACCCGGCGTCGGTTCCGTTGCTTAAGGAGCATCCATGAGTTGCTCTCGTCGCCAGTTTATCACCCGCGTCGGCGCGCTGGTGGCAGTGAGCGGGACGGCGGGACGCGTTGTGGCGAAGACGCTGAACATCAACGGCGTACGTTACGGTATGGTACATGATGAGTCACTATGCATCGGCTGTACGGCCTGCATGGATGCTTGCCGGGAAGTAAACAACGTGCCGGAAGGGGTATCGCGTCTGACGATTATTCGCAGCGAGCCGCAGGGGACGTTTCCTGATGTGAAGTATCGTTTTTTCCGTCATTCGTGCCAGCATTGCGACCATGCCCCCTGCGTTGACGTCTGCCCGACGGGGGCATCGTATCGCGATGCCGCCAGCGGTATTGTGGATGTGAACCCGGACCTGTGCGTTGGCTGCCAGTACTGTATCGCCGCGTGTCCTTATCGCGTGCGCTTTATCCATCCGGTTAGCAAAACGGCGGATAAATGCGATTTCTGTCGGAAAACCAATCTGAAAGCGGGCAAGCAGCCCGCCTGCGTTGAGTCGTGTCCGACGAAGGCGCTGACGTTTGGTAATCTGGACGATCCCAACAGCGATATCTCCCGCTTGTTGCTGCAGAAAACCACCTACCGTTACAAGCTGGCGTTGGGCACAAAACCGAAGGTCTACCGCGTTCCCTTTAAATTTGGGGAGGTGAGCCAATGACATCCGCTTCTGCATTTCATTTTGAATCACTGGTGTGGGACTGGCCCATTGCCATCTATCTGTTCCTGATTGGCATCTCCGCCGGACTGGTCACGCTGGCGATTCTGCTGCGTCGTTTCCATCCGGAGGCGGGCGGTTCTGACAGCACGCTGCTACGCACTACGCTGGTGTTAGGGCCGGGGGCGATTATCTTCGGTCTGCTGATTCTGGTGTTCCACCTGACGCGTCCATGGACCTTCTGGAAACTGATGTTCCACTACAGCTTCACTTCGGTGATGTCGATGGGAGTCATGTTGTTCCAGTTGTACATGGTGGTGCTGGTGCTGTGGCTGGCAAAAATCTTTGAAAAAGAGGTGATTGCTCTGCAACAGCGCTGGCTGCCGCGATTAGGGATCGTACAGAAAATGCTGACGTTGATTGCGCCGTTTCATCGCGCGCTGGAGACGTTAATGCTGGTGCTGGCGGTCCTGCTCGGGGCGTACACCGGTTTTCTGCTGTCGGCGCTGAAATCCTACCCGTTCCTGAATAACCCGATCCTGCCGGTGCTGTTCCTGTTCTCCGGGATCTCCTCCGGCGCGGCGGTGGCGCTGATCGCCATGGCGTTACGTCATCGTAGCAATCCGCACAGTACCGAAGCGCACTTTGTGCATCGCATGGAAGTCCCGGTGGTATGGCTGGAGATCTTCCTGCTGGCGGCGTTTTTCGTCGGCCTGGCGCTGGGCGATGACGGCAAAATGCGCGCGCTGGCGGCGGCACTGGGCGGCGGATTCTGGACCTGGTGGTTCTGGCTGGGCGTGGCCGGGCTTGGGCTGATACTGCCGATGCTGCTAAAACCTTGGGCCAACCGCAGTTCGACGTTTCATGGCGTGCTGGCAGTGTGCGGTGCCAGCCTGACCGGCGTACTGCTGCTGCGCTTTTTTATTCTCTATGCGGGTCAGCTAACCGTTGCGTAAGGTGATATCTGGACGTTCTCCTTCCTGAAGCCGGTTTTCTGGCACTGTTGTTAAGCCTCGGGGTCAACGTGTTGACCCCGCTTGCCGTGCTGGTGGGTGTCCGCCAGCGCTGGCAAGGCGTAATGCGCCTGGCAAGCGTGGGCATGTGGACGCAATTTTCGCTGCTGCTGCTGGCCTTTGCCATTCTGATATTCTGCTTTCTGACCAGCGACTTTTCGGTGGTCTACGTTGCTCAGCATAGCTACAGCCTGCTGCCGTGGGGATTAAAACTGGCGGCGGTGTGGGGCGGGCATGAAGGATCGCTGCTGCTGTGGGTGCTGTTTCTTTCCGGCTGGAGCGCGCTGTTCGCCTTGCGCTATCGGCGTGATTCCGACCTGCTGTTTCCGTTAACGCTCAGCGTCCTCGCACTGATAACGGCCCTGCTGCTGCTGTTTGTGGTGATATGGTCCGATCCGTTCGTGCGTATCTTCCCGCCAGCCATTGAAGGGCGCGACCTTAACCCGATGCTGCAACATCTCGGGTTAATCCTCCATCCGCCGCTGCTGTACCTGGGTTACGGTGGCTTGATGGTGGCGGCAGGCGTGGCGCTGGCCTCGCTGCTGCGCGGTGACTTTAATGCGCAGAGCGCCGGGGTGTGCTGGCGCTGGGCGCTGCCTGGCTGGTGTGCGCTGACGCTGGGGATTATCCTCGGCTCCTGGTGGGCTTACTGCGAGTTGGGCTGGGGCGGCTGGTGGTTCTGGGACCCGGTAGAAAATGCCTCCTTATTACCCTGGCTTTCCGCCAGTGCGCTGCTGCATAGTCTGTTCATCACGCGCCAACGTGGGATCTTCCGCCACTGGTCGCTGCTGCTGGCGATCGTCACGCTGATTTTATCGCTGCTGGGGACGCTGATTGTGCGTTCCGGCATTCTCGTTTCCGTGCACGCTTTTGCGCTGGATAACGTCCGCGCCACGCCGCTGTTCGCGCTGTTTACCGTATTGAGCCTGGCATCGCTCGGGCTGTACGCCTGGCGGGGACAGCAAGTCCGCCAGAATGCGCGTTTTGGCGGCTGGTCGCGCGAGATGCTGATTCTGGTCGCGCTATTACTTTTTTGCGCGGTGCTGCTGATTGTGCTGATTGGCACCCTTTACCCGATGATTTACGGGTTGTTCGGCTGGGGGCGGCTCTCCGTGGGCGCACCGTACTTTAACCGTGCTACGCTGCCCTTTGGCCTGCTGATGCTGCTGGTTATCGTGCTGGCGACGATCAGAAGCCGCAAAGTGCCTGTGCGTTGCCAGCTTCCGGCACTGCTGGCGCATGCCGGGGTGCTGGTGTTTGCGGCTGGGATCGTCTTTTCCAGCGGTAGTCGTCAGGAGATAAGCCTGAATCTGAGCCCCGGGCAGCAGGTGGAACTGGCGGGCTATATTTTTCGTTTTGAGCGTCTCGACCTGGAAGCAAAAGGTAACTACACCAGTGAAAAAGCGCAGATCACGCTGTGGCAGAATGAGAAACGCATTGGCAGCCTGCAGCCTGAAAGACGCTTCTATGCCGCGCGCCGTCAACAGATGATGGAGCCGGGGATCCGCTGGAATCTGATGCATGACTGGTATGCGGTAATCGGCGAAAAAACCGGACCGGACCGTTATGCCATGCGCTTGTACGTACAGACCGGCGTGCGCTGGATTTGGGGCGGGGGACTGTTAATGGTCTGTGGTGCGCTGCTGAGCGGATGGCGAGGGAGAAAGCGCGATGCATAAACTAATCAACGCGTTGCCGGATGGCGGCGAACGGGGTGTGAAAACGGTAGGTCGGATAAGCGCAGCGCCATCCGGCAGAACATGTTTACTCTTAGCTATCATTTTGTTTTTCATCGCCTTCGCGACACATGCCCAGGTTGTGGACACATGGACTTTTGCCAACCCGCAACAACAGGAAAAAGCGTTGTCTATTGCCAGTCAACTGCGCTGTCCACAGTGTCAAAACCAAAACTTGCTGGAATCCAATGCGCCGGTAGCGGTCAGTATGCGCCACCAGGTTTATAGCATGGTGGCGGAAGGGAAAAGTGAAGCCGAGATAACGACGTGGATGACCGATCGCTACGGTGATTTTGTGCGCTACAACCCGCCGTTGAATGAGCAAACGCTGCTGCTGTGGGCGTTGCCGTGCCTGCTGTTATTGCTGGTGGGCGTGGTGGTCTGGCGGGTGAGACGGCGCCAGCGCGTAGAGGAGGATGTGCAATGAGCCAGTCCAACCATTCCCCTGCGCCGTTACGCCCACTCCCCGTGAAGTGGCTGACCGCTGCGACGGTGCTGATGGTTGTGGCCTGCATCGGAGGTTATCTGTTGACGCCCAAATGGCAGGCGGTGCGTCAGGAACAGACGCGGCTGGCGGACCCATTACATGCGTTCGCCGATGAAAATATTCAGGAAAAACAGCTGCTTTTGCTGCAATCGCAAATTCGTGCTAATCCGCAGGACGGTGTGAAATGGGCGCAACTCGGTGAGTACTATCTTTGGCAAAACGCGTATCATAATGCGCTGCTTACCTACGAGCAGGCGCTGCGTGTAGGGGGTGAAAATGCTGAGATCTATTCAGCGCTGGCAACGGTATTGTATTACCAGGCCGGGCAGCATATGACACCGCCCACTCGCGAGATGATTGATAAGGCTCTGGCGCTGGACCCGACAGAGGTCACTGCGCTGATGCTGTTAGCCTCAGATGCGTTTATGCAGGCAGACTACGCCCAGGCCATTTCAGTGTGGCAAAAAGTTATGGATTTAAACTCGCCGAGGGTGAACCGGGCACAGCTCATTGACTCTATTAATATGGCGAAGTTGTTGCAGAATCGGCAAAAATAAATTTGTTTCTTTTGTGATTTGTATCATTTGGCCTGTTTAAAAAACAGGCGAACGAACAAATGAGCAAAAAAACTCACGCCATGACTTCTTCATTTTTGAACATATTAAAATTCTTTTATAACAAAAAGTTATTCATCAATACCCCGATAAAATTGCATTTTTATGCATAAATTCAGCTGAAGGCTCTGTTCCTGGAGGGTTGCGCGAGACAGTACGCAAATGATAATGATAATAAGCGTTAAAAAACTCCATAAACGAACGCAACACAATTCATACCCTTTCAGTATGTACTATTACCACACACCGCATGTGGAATAGCGCTCCATCGAGGAAGTCCGTTGTTATGAAAAATTTGAAAGTCAGCCTGGCATGGCAGATTCTGATCGCTATGGTGCTGGGCATTCTGCTGGGGAGTTACCTGCATTACCATAGTGACAGCCGTGAATGGCTGGTTGTAAACCTGCTGTCACCGGCGGGCGATATCTTTATCCATCTGATCAAAATGATTGTGGTGCCCATTGTTATCTCTACGCTGGTTGTCGGTATCGCCGGGGTCGGTGATGCAAAACAGCTGGGCCGTATTGGCGCCAAAACTATTCTCTATTTCGAAGTGATCACCACCGTGGCGATTATCCTTGGTATCACGCTGGCGAATGTGTTCCAGCCAGGCACCGGGGTGGATATGTCGCAACTGGCGACCGTGGATATTTCGAAATATCAAAGCACGACCGCAGAAGTACAGAGCCACGCGCATGGCCTGATGGGGACAATTTTGTCACTGGTGCCAACCAACATCGTCGCATCGATGGCAAAAGGCGATATGCTGCCGATTATCTTCTTCTCGGTGCTGTTCGGTTTAGGTCTGTCTTCCCTGCCGGCAACTCACCGCGAGCCGTTGGTTACCGTATTCCGCTCTATTTCCGAAACCATGTTTAAAGTCACTCACATGGTTATGCGCTACGCGCCAGTCGGCGTTTTCGCGCTGATTGCCGTTACCGTCGCGAACTTCGGTTTTGCCTCCTTGTGGCCGCTGGCGAAGCTGGTGCTGTTGGTGCATTTCGCCATTCTGTTCTTCGCGCTGGTGGTGCTGGGGATCGTGGCGCGCATCTGCGGTTTGAGCATCTGGATCCTGATCCGCATTCTGAAAGACGAGCTGATTCTGGCTTACTCTACAGCCAGCTCCGAGAGCGTACTGCCGCGTATTATTGAGAAGATGGAAGCCTATGGCGCGCCAGCTTCAATCACCAGCTTTGTGGTGCCGACCGGCTACTCATTCAACCTTGATGGTTCAACTCTGTACCAGAGTATCGCCGCTATCTTTATCGCGCAGCTGTACGGTATCGACCTGTCGCTGTGGCAGGAAATCGTGCTGGTGTTGACGCTGATGGTGACCTCGAAAGGGATTGCGGGTGTGCCGGGCGTATCATTCGTGGTGCTGCTGGCTACGCTGGGCAGCGTGGGGATCCCACTGGAAGGCCTGGCGTTTATCGCCGGTGTTGACCGTATCCTCGACATGGCGCGTACCGCGCTGAACGTGGTGGGTAATGCGCTGGCGGTACTGGTTATCGCCAAGTGGGAACACAAATTTGACCGCAAGAAAGCGCTGGCCTATGAGCGCGACGTGCTGGGTAGATTTGATAAGACCGCTAATCAGTAATTCATGACAGCTTGCCGGATAAGCGTAGCGCCATCCGGCAATGCAAATCATTACCCGTTTGTTAACTTATCAAACTCTTCGCAGCCGGTATCGAATCCTTCCATACAGCTCAGATTCAGCCAGTGCAGCGCCTTCTGTTTATTCTTCACGATAAATCCCTGTTCACCGTTTAAGAACATCATCCCTGCCCAGTATTCGGAATAACCAGTGCGGGAAATGGCTGAGCTTCGTTTGAAATACCACGTCGCTTTCTCATCGTCAGCGGGAATGCCCACGCCGTTGGCGTAAATCAGGCCGAGCAGCATTTGTGCGTCGACGGCGGAGTCATTTTCCAGGTCTTCGGAGGCGTTTTGCAGCAAGGTAATGGCTTTAGGGTAATCGGTACGTCCAGCCTGGGTGTTGACCAGAATCCGCGCCAGGGTAAGTTCTCCCGCTTTACTGCCTGCTTTGGCTGCTTTTTCCGCCAGCGTTTTAGCCTGGGGGTAATCCAGACTGACCGGATTCGTAATTTTGATTTGCGCCAGTAGCGCGCAGGCGTCGGCATCGCCGTTGTCGGCGGCTTTTTGCGCCCAATACTCGGCTTTGCTCAAATCGCCCGAACTGAACCAGGTATCGGCAAGAAAGTACTGTGCGCGACGGTCCCCTGCCTCAGCGGCCTGCAAGTACTGGCTTCCTGGCTCAGTATCACTGGCATGGGCAAAGAATGTCATAAAGAACATCAATGCAATGAGTTGTTTCATTTTGAGTTTTATTTAGGGTACGGAATGAACAGTATAAAGAGATCGTATGGATAAAAAAACAGCCTCCGGGCGGAGGCTGTTGCAGAACAGTTACGTAAACGGACTAACCCATCGCGCTTTCGCGCAGGCTGGCTTTCAGCTTGGTGTACTCATCAATGACATACTGCTCGGCAGCGCGCTGATCGGCAATGCGTTCAACGTTAACGGCACAGTACTTGTACTCCGGCGTTTTGGTAATCGGGCTTAAGTTCTCGGTTACCAGCTCATTACATGCGCCAATCCACCACTGGTAGGTCATGTAAATCGCGCCTTTGTTTGGACGATCGCTGACTGCTGCACGGGTAATGACCCGGCCTTTACGCGAGTTAACCCACACCAGCTCTTCATCCTGGATGCCCAGGCGTGCTGCGTCGGCGGTGTTGATCTGGGCATAGCCCGGTTCATCCGCCAGCGCGGCCAGCGCCGCACAGTTACCGGTCATCGAACGGCAAGAGTAGTGGCCGACTTCACGCACCGTGGACAGCACCATCGGGTACTCCTCAGTGAGTTTGTCGATTGGCGCTACCCAGTCGCAGGTAAAGAACTGCGCCAGGCCGTTCGGGGTATCGAACTTCTCTTTGAAGAGATAAGACGTACCCTGGTCGGCTTCTGAGGTGTCGCGGCAAGGCCACTGGATATAGCCCAGTTCACCCATTTTCTCGTAAGTGGCACCGTAGAAATCCGGGCACAGATGACGCAACTCATCCCAGATTTCCTGGGTGTTGTTGTAGTGCATCGGGTAGCCCATACGGGTGGCGATTTCACTGATAATCTGCCAGTCCGTTTTCAGATCCCACTTCGGCTCAACGGCTTTAAAGAAGCGCTGGAAGCCACGGTCAGCCGCGGAGAAGACGCCTTCATGCTCGCCCCATGACGTAGACGGTAAAATAACGTCTGCGGCAGCGGCAGTTTTGGTCATGAAGATATCCTGCACGATGACCAGTTCCAGATCCTCAAAGCCTTTGCGCACTGCGGAGAGTTCAGCATCAGTCTGTAATGGATCTTCACCCATAATGTACGCCGCGCGGACTTCGCCATGCGCCGCACGGTGCGGCAGTTCACTGATGCGATAGCCGGTATGTGCAGGCAGACTTTCCACGCCCCAGGCTTTAGCGAACTTCTCGCGGTTAGCCGGATCTTTCACATACTGATAGCCCGGATAAGTATCCGGTAGCGCGCCCATGTCGCATGCGCCCTGAACGTTGTTCTGGCCACGAACCGGGTTAACGCCCACGCTTGGCTTACCGAGGTTGCCGGTCAGCATTGCGAGGCTGGTCAGTGAACGCACGGTTTCCACACCCTGATAGAACTGGGTAACACCCATGCCCCACAGGATGGCCGCGCTTTTTGCCGTGGCGTACATACGAGCAGCCTGACGAATATCCTGTGCGCTAACGCCAGTGACATCTTCGACGGACTCCGGCGTGTAGCCTTCGACAATCTTGCTGTACTCTTCGAATCCTTCGGTACGGGAGGCGACGAACGCCTGGTCGTACAGTTTTTCTTCGATGATGACATGACCCATAGCGTTGAGCAGCGCGATGTTCGAGCCGTTTTTCAACGCGATGTGCATATCGGCAATACGCGCGGTTTCAATTTTGCGCGGATCGCAGACGATAATTTTCGCCCCGTTACGTTTAGCGTTAATCACGTGATTCGCCACGATCGGGTGGGAATCCGCCGGGTTGTACCCGAAGATGAACACTAAATCTGTGTTATCAATTTCATTGATAGCATTACTCATTGCGCCGTTACCGACCGATTGGTGCAGACCTGCAACCGAAGGGCCGTGTCAGACGCGAGCGCAGCAGTCAACGTTATTGGTACCAATAACGGCGCGCGCGAATTTTTGCATTACATAGTTGGTTTCGTTACCCGTACCGCGAGATGAACCGGTCGTCTGAATAGCGTCCGGGCCATACTTCGCTTTGATGGCGCTCAGACGAGTGGCGACGTAATCAAGCGCTTCATCCCAGGAAACGGATTCCAGTTTGCCGCCACGCTGGCGACGGATCATTGGGGTTTTCAGACGAGGGGTCAGGATCTGGGTATCATTGATAAAATCCCAGCCATAGTAGCCCTTCAGACACAAGGTACCCTGGTTGGTTTTCCCCTGCGCCGCTTCAGCCCGGACGATTTTGCCGTTATCGACCACCAGGTTGATTTTGCAACCTGATGCGCAATATGGGCAAACCGTGACGACTTTTTTCATCGGTCTCGCTCCAGTTAATCAAATCACGCATACGCGCTTGTCGCTTGAGTTATGCATCTTTTATGCCATGTTTTTATCAGGGGCATTAGTCGATATTACGGGCGAATTTTGCGCAAAACCCTGACGAAAAACAGGCTGTCGTCATATTTGACGTGACGAATCTCCAATACGTGACGGCCCGGCAGTGTGACCGAGGTTATGTTTCCCACACATCCTTGTGCCTTATCGCTGTCACTCTGTGCAGAATCAATCACACTCATTTAAGTTGGCCAGAAATGGGGAAAAACAATGAAGCCAGCCATACTGGTTGTGGATGATGACATCGCTGTCTGCACGCTTTTACAGGATGTGCTGAGCGAACACGTCTTTGCAGTGACCGCATGTCACACCGGGCAGGAGGCGCTGCGCTGCATTGAGACTCAGCCGGAAATCGCTCTGGTATTGCTGGACATGATGTTGCCTGATATTAACGGTCTGATGGTGCTGCAGCAGGTGCAAAAGATCAGACCCGGATTACCGGTGGTGATGCTGACTGGGCTTGGCAGCGAGTCGGATGTGGTTGTCGGGTTGGAAATGGGCGCTGACGACTACATCGGTAAACCGTTCAATGCGCGGGTGCTGGTGGCGCGGGTAAAGGCGGTACTCAGACGCGTCGGCGTGTTAACGGCAGAAAGCGGCAGCCCGCAAACTACGGGGCTTTCTTTTAACGGTTGGCATCTCGATACCGCCGGTTGCCAGTTACATAATCCTCAGCAACTGAAGGTGGAGTTGACGCAGGGGGAATACAGCCTGCTGCTGGCGCTGGCCCAAAACGCCCGCCGGGTACTTAGCCGAGAACAGTTGCTGGAACTGACGCGCAGCGACAGCGTTGAGGTGTTTGACCGCACCATTGACGTGCTAATCATGCGGTTACGGCGAAAAATAGAGAACAACCCGCATCAGCCGATGCTGATCAAAACCCTGCGCGGGCTGGGCTATGTGTTTGCCGCCGACGTTCAGCATCATGATAAGGCGGCGTAAACGTCTTATCCGGCCTACAAGGACGCTATATCGGCTTTTAGCTCTGCCAACGTTTTCGCGCCGTCTATCGCGTTGGCGCACAGCAAACTGGCCCGTGCGCAGGCGTGTGCCAGCCTGACGCTGTCCGTCAGCGACCAGCGTTCATGACAGCCATACAAAAATCCGGCGCAAAACGCATCTCCCGCCCCGACGCTGCCAACGATCTCCTCCGGCGCCAGGTACTGTGACGGGATCCAGACGCCCGGCAGATCCGGCGCTTCACCCCAGGCGCCTTCCGGACAGTGGATAACCACCCGCTGGCGAACGCCCGCATTCAGCAGTTCGCGCGCAGCGGTGGCGATGTGCGCAACATGCAACTCCCCGTTGGGCAGGCGGATCTCCAGCCCGCTGAATTCCCCGGCTTCCAGCTCGTTAATTACCAGATAGTCGAGATGGCGCAGGGCTGGCATCACCAACGGCTGATAGCGCGGGTCGCCCTTGCGTGAAACCAGATCCAGTGATGTTTCAAAGCCGTTGTCGCGCATTTGCGCCAGCAGCCGTGCGCTACGTGTGCCGTACTCCTCATCCGGCATGTCCAGACTGTCGAGCAGCAGCAGATAGCCAAGATGGAAGATTTTCATCGAGGTATCCAGTTGCTCAAAAGCGGGCAGATCCAGCAGCCGGTTGGCGCCGGGCGAGTGGAAAAAGGTGCGCTGACCGCTGGGATCGGTCATCACCTGTGACATCGACGTGGGGGCGAAAGTCGTGCGCTGCACATGTTGGCGATTAACATGATACTGCTCCAGCATCGCCATGATGTAGTCGCCGTCGCTATCCTGACCGATTAACCCCACCGCCTGCAGCGGCAGTCCGGTGTGCATTTTCGCCAGCGTCAGCAGTACGTTCAGCGGCGCACCGCCCGTGGCGCGTTCGCTACGGATGATTTCCGCCAGCCAGCCGCGTTCCGGCCACTGCACAATTTGATGCACATGATCGACCAGCATGTTGCCTGCGGCGATAACGCCTCTGCGTTCCATCAGACCCGTCCCGCGCTGCCAAAAATACGCATCTGTTCTGAAACGGTATCGGTAATGGCCTCTTCAATGGCGAGCAGCAGTTCGGCAAATTCGTCGTACAGGGGCTGACGATTCGCTATTCTTGTCTCTACTGCCGACAGCGCCGCCTGCGACATGCCGGTATAGAAATTAATTTTGTGAATGCCGAGTTCAATTGCGCGCTTGAAATCGTCGTTGCTGATGCCGGAACCGCCGTGCAGTACCAGCGGGATCGCCGCCTGCTGGCGAAGGGCGTCAAGACGCGGAAAGTCGAGCACCGGTTCGCCTTTATATTTGCCGTGTGCATTACCAATGGCGACCGCCAGCGCGTCAATCCCGGTTCTGTCGACGAAATCACGCGCCATCATCGGGTCGGTAAATAGCGACTCGTCGGCATGACCATACAACGCGCCGCCCTCATCGCCTCCCACCGCGCCCAGTTCGGCTTCCACCGATACGCCGACGGCGTGACACATCTTCACCACTTCGCGGGTTTGACGAATATTTTCTTCATACTCCAGCGTGGAGCCATCAAACATCACTGAACTGAAACCTAAGCGAAGTGCCCGAACCACCGACTCAAAGTGCAGGCCGTGGTCAAGGTTCAGCACTACCGGAATGTCATGCCGCGCGGCTTCGAACTTGACCGCTTCGACCAGAGAATCCAACGAGATATATTTAAAATGCACCTCGGCGATGTTGATGATAAACGGCGAACGTTCCTGCTTTGCCGCGGCAAACAGCGCGCGCAGGAAGTGTGAGTCCAGAACGTTAAACGCCCCTAAGGCATAGTGGTGCTCGCGGGCATGGGCAAGGCCATCGGCGAGAGATATCAACGGCATAATGCGCTCCTTGGTTAGCGGAACAGGCGATACTCATTACACAGCACCAGCTGCGCCGGTTCGTCTTCTTCAATGTCGTTATAGCGGACGATCGGTTGCAGAAAGTGGTTATCGTGGTCGTCGTCATTAACAGAAGAAACCTCGCCGACCAGCACGTCGCCAAAACCTTCTTCCGCCCAGAAGCTGTGATACAGGCCCGGCGGCAGGCAGATGCTTTCACCCGGCGTCAGGCGCAGTTGACTGCCTGCCGCATGGGTTTGCCGACAGCCGTCAATCACCACGCTCACGTCGCTGTCCTCCGTTTGTTCTCGGAGCCCCGCATTCCACAGTTCCACAATTAAATTACCGCCGCCGCGATTGATAATGTCTTCGCGTTTGCGCCAGTGAAAATGCATCGGCGTGACCTGCGCATCGCGAACATGCATGATTTTCTCGGCGTAGCATTTCTCGTAAGGCATTCCTTTCGGCGAGCCATTACGCAGGGTAAACAGCGTTAACCCTTGCGCGGCGAAATTGTTGCCGCCAAACGCGGTGACATCCCAACCGAGCTTAAGGTCGAAAACTTCTCTCCAGGCGGCGGGATCAAGCTTGCGCCATTGGGTCGGCGGGAAACTGGCGAAAGGGGGGAGATGCACGTCGTGCTGAGAGAAAAACTGGCGCGTGTGGCCCAGTATCTCATTGATAGCGGAACGTTTCATCGGCAGAATCCTCCTTAATATCATGCCGGATGGCGCTGCGCTTATCCGGCCTACAAAATCATACCGATCTTGTAGGTCGGATAAGGCATTTTTGCCGCCATCCGGCGTTGATGTGGCGGGTTATTTCACCGTCCAACCCTTATAGCTGCCGACGTTGTTTTTGTCGATCATCGTCACCGGGATCAGTACGGGCTCTTTCGGGGCGGGTTTCCCCTGCAATATGTCATAGCCGATTTCGACCGCTTTGGCAGCCATCACCTGCGGATCTTGTGCAGGCGTCGCCACAAATAGTGAGTTTTCCCGCTTCAACGCTTCTTCAGCGTCTGGCGATCCGTCTACGCCGACAATAAAGAATTCGCTACGTTGTGCCTGTTTTGCCGCCAGATCGGCACCGATCGCCGTAGGATCGTTAATGGCGAATACGCCGTCGATCTTCGGATTCGCCGCCAGCAGCGCGGTCATGATCTCCAGTCCGCCTTCGCGACTGCCTTTGGCGTTTTGGTTATACGACAGCACCTTGATATCCGGGTGGCGTTTAAACTCGGTCTGGCAGCCTTCGACGCGGTTCTGGACGGCGGAAACCGGCGGCCCGTTGATAATGACGACGTTGCCTTTCCCTTTCAGACGGTCGGTAATGTATTTACAGGCCATTTCACCCGCCTGGGTGTTATCGGAGGTAATGGTCGCGTCTGCGCCTTCCGCCGCTACGTCAACGGCAACCACCACAATCCCTGCGTCTTTCGCGCGTTTTACCGCTGGGCCGATGCCTTTGGAGTCGGCGGCGTTAAGAATAATCATGTCGACCTTGGCGGCAATAAAGTTATCGATTTGCGACACCTGTTGTCCCAGATCGTAGCCGCTGGAAACCAGCGTCACTTTAACGCTATCACCCGCCAGTTTGCGTGCTTCTAGCTCCGCGCCTTTGGTGATCTGCACGAAGAACGGGTTGGCCAGATCGCCCACCGTAACGCCGATCGATTTCAGTTCTTTTGCCTGCACAAACGGAGCTGCAGCAAGCAGTGCGCCAGCACAGAGCGCGGTGACTAAGGGCTTCAATCTCATGCTGTATTCCTCGAAGTAAGATGTTGTTGTTATGCACTTTGATGGTGTCGGGTACGGTATTTGTCGATCAGTACCGCTATGATGATCACCGCCCCTTTGATCACCAGTTGCCAGAAATAGGAGACGCCCATCAGCGTCATGCCGTTATTGAGCGTGGCGATAATCAACGCCCCTACCAGCGTGCCGGTGATGGTACCGATCCCCCCAACAAAGCTGGTACCGCCGAGGATCACCGCCGCGATGGCGTCCAGCTCGTAACCCATGCCTAAGTTGCCGTTGGCGCTGTATAGCCGCGAGGCGCTCATCACCCCGCCAAGACCTGAGAGCACACCGCTCATGCCGTAGACGAACAGCAGCACCAGCCACACTTTGATACCGGTTAAACGAGCGGCCTGCATATTGCCGCCGACCGCATAAATATGAACGCCGAGTGTGGTGCGCCTAAGAATGAACCAGCACATCACCACCACCGCCAGCGCAATGACCACTAGCCACGGAACCGGGCCAAGATAGTTGTTACCGATCCACTCAAAGCTGATATTGGAATTGATCACCGTCGTGCCGTCGGCCAGCAGATAGGCCGCGCCGCGCAGCGCCGTATACGTTCCAAGCGTGACTATAAACGGTGGCAGTCCGGCAAAAGCAACCAGCGCGCCGTTAAACAACCCCAGCACCAGACCGAGCATCAGCGCCGCCGGAATCGACAGCATGGCAAATTCAGGGATTAGCGAAACGACCATAGCCGCGACGGCGGTGGTGCCGAGAATCGAGCCAACCGAGAGGTCGATCCCACCAGTCAAAATAATGAAGGTCATGCCAGCCGCCAGCACGATGTTGATCGACGCCTGGCGGGTAATATTCAGCAGGTTGCTTTCGGTAAAAAAGTTTGGCGCGATAAAGCCAAACACCGCCACTATCAGGATGAGAATCGGCAAGATGCCGACCGTTTGCATCAGATCGCTCATCAGCAATTTTTTCGCGGAGGCGGATTTCGCCACCTGCTGGGGAGTGGTTGGATTATTCATGGGACACCGCCTGATGATGGGAGTCGTTCACGCCGGTTGCCAGCGTCATAATATTTTCCTGGGTAATACTTTGCCCGTTCAGCTCACCGGCAATGCTGCCTTCCCGCATGACGTACACGCGATCGCTCATACCGACGACTTCCGGCAATTCGCTGGAGATCATCAGGATCGCCACGCCTTTGCGCGCCATGTCGTTCATGATCCGGTAGATCTCGCTTTTGGCGCCAACATCCACGCCGCGCGTGGGTTCATCGAGGATCAAAATGCGTGGGCCGATCGCGACCCAGCGAGAAATCAGCAGCTTTTGCTGATTACCGCCGGACAGCCCGCCCGCGCGTACCTGGGCGTGCGGAACGCGGATGTTGAGCAATTGGATGGCGTCATCGGAAATAGCCTGCGCCTTTTTGCGATCGAGCATGCCCCAGTTGGCGTCACGTTCCAGCGTCGCCATGGTGATGTTCTCTGCTGCCGCCAGCTCTAAAAACAATCCCTGCTCTTTGCGGTTTTCCGTCAGAAAGCCAATGCCGTGGTCAATCGCCTCGCGAGGGGAGTGGATCACCACCGGTTCACCGTCTACTTCAATCATGCCGCCGATGGCTTTACGCACGCCAAAAATCAGTTGAGCCAGTTCAGAACGCCCGGCGCCGACTAACCCGGCAAGTCCGACGATCTCCCCGGAGCGCACCAGCAAACTGCACGGCTGGACTTTATGGCCGTCGGTCAGGTGGTGGACGTTGAGGCGCGCTTTACCTAAGGGAATATCGCGCTCTTTGTTGAACAAATCGCTTAACGGTCGGCCCACCATCATGCGCACCAGCTCAGAGGCGTTGAGTTTGTCGCGGGTCAGGCTGCCAACATATTGCCCGTCGCGCAGGACGCTGACGCGGTCCGAGAGTTCATACACCTCCGCCATGCGGTGGCTAATGTAGATAATCGCCATCCCCTCATCGCGCAGGCGCATGATCAGTTCAAACAAGCGGTGGGTTTCACGTGAGGAGAGGGCGGCAGTGGGTTCATCCATCACCAGAATGCGGCTGTTACGGTGCAGGGCGCGGGCGATTTCCACCTGCTGCTGTTCGGCGATGGTCAACGTCATCACGCGATCGCTGGCCTTAAACTGGGCGCCGAGTCGGTCGATGACTTTCTGCGACTGCATCACCATCTCTTTACGCTGGACCAGACCGCCGCGCGACAGCTCGCTGCCAAGAAAGATATTTTCCGCCACCGTCAGGTTCGGCGCGAGCTGCATCTCCTGGTAAATCAGCGTGATGCCTGCGCTGAGCGCGTCTTTTGGCCCGCGAATGTGAAACGGCTGACCGTCGATCAGGATCTCACCGCTGGTGGCGGTATACGCGCCCGCGAGGATCTTCATCAGGGTGCTTTTCCCCGCGCCGTTCTCCCCCATCAAGGCATGAATCTCACCCGGCCAGACCGTTAAATCGACCCCTTTCAGCGCGTAAAATTTACCAAACGCTTTGGCAATGTTGCGCATCTCCAGAACCGGTGTCCTGCTCATAGCGGATCTCCTGTGGGGTGGCCGATATCAGCAGTCCATCACAGGAATGTAAATGCAAAATGTCAGAAGCCGTTCATATTTGTCATATTGCGATTTTTCTTCACGGAGCGTGATATGCCGCAACCAGGACGTCACTTTTTCGCCAGTGCGCGCGGACGATTGCTGTTCTTCAATCTGCTGGTGGTGACGGTCACGCTGATGGTAAGCGGTGTGGCGGTGCTGGGGTTTCAGCATGCCAGTCAAATCCAGGAACAGGTGCAGCAGCAAACCGTTGACGACATGACCGGCAGCATGAACCTGGCGCGGGATACGGCGAACGTGGCGACGGCGGCGGTGCGACTGTCGCAGGTAGTCGGCGCGCTGGAATACAAAGGTGAAGCGGAGCGGCTGCAGGAGACGCAACGGGCGCTGAAGCATTCGCTGGAACAGTTGGCCACCGCGCCGTTGGCGCAGCAGGAGCCGGCGCTGGTCGAGCGTATTATCCAGCGCAGCCAGGAGCTACAAAGCAGCGTGGAAGGTATGCTGCAGCGCGGGCAACGGCGACATCTGGAACGTAACGCCCTGCTCAGTTCGCTGTATCAGAATCAAAGTTATTTACGTCATCTGCAAAAGCTGACCGGCGCGCAGGATGACGTGCTGCTGGGGCAGATAGACCGCTTAATTGTTGCCGCCATTGAAACACCCACGCCGCGTTCGGTGGTGAAACAACTGGACGGCGTGATGCCCGCGCTGCCTGTGCAAAATAGCAATCCGCTGATTACCAACATCCTCACCGACTTCAACCAGGAGTTGCATAAGCTGGAGCCGCTCTCTTCTGCGCTTGAGCAGAGCGATTTGGCGATCAACTGGTATATGTTTCATATCAAAGCGCTGGTGGCGATCCTCAACAGCGATATCAACCGGTATGCTTCGCAGGTGGCGCTGATCTCCGAACAGCGGGTAGCGCAAAGCCATCAGGAACTGCAATCTGGCGCGTTGTTTATTTTGGTATTTGCGCTGTTGGCGGTGGTGATCACCGGTTTTGCCGGCTGGTATATCTACCGTAACCTCGGTTCTAACCTGACGGCCATTTCGCGGGCGATGACCCGGCTGGCGCATGGTGAATCGGACGTTAGCGTCCCGGCCCTACAGCGGCGCGATGAGCTGGGCGAACTGGCCCGCGCCTTTAGCGTCTTCGCCCGTAATACGGCATCGCTGGAGCACACCACCCGACTGCTAAAAGAAAAAACCAGCCAGATGGAAATCGACCGCACCGAGCGCCAGGGGCTGGAGGAAGCGCTATTGCACAGTCAGAAACTGAAGGCGGTAGGGCAACTGACGGGCGGATTGGCGCATGATTTCAATAACCTGCTGGCGGTCATTATTGGCAGCCTGGATCTGGTGAACCCAGACTCTCCTGACGCGCCACGGGTCAATCGGGCGCTAAAAGCCGCCGAGCGCGGGGCGCTCCTTACCCAGCGGCTGCTGGCCTTTTCGCGCAAACAGTCGTTGCATCCCCATGCGGTGGAGCTGAAAACGCTGCTGGAAAATTTGGGCGAACTGATGCGCCACTCTCTTCCGGCTACGTTGACGCTGGAGATTGAAGCCCAGTCTCCCGCCTGGCCCGCGTGGATTGATGTCAGCCAACTGGAAAACGCCATTATCAATCTGGTGATGAATGCCCGTGACGCCATGGACGGGCAGGCGGGCACGATTAAAATCCGTACCTGGAATCAGCGGGTCACGCGCAGCGATGGGCGTAAGCAGGATATGGTGATGCTGGAAGTTGCCGACCAGGGAAGCGGGATGTCGCAGGAGGTGAAAGCTCAGGTCTTCGAGCCGTTTTTCACCACCAAACAGACCGGCAGCGGCAGTGGGCTGGGGCTGTCTATGGTCTACGGTTTTGTGCGCCAGTCCGGTGGCCGCGTGGAGATTGAAAGCGCCCCTGGGCAGGGAACGACGGTCAGATTGCAGCTTCCTCGCGCGGTTGTGCCGGTGCAGACACCGGTGGAGACAATTGCACAGCACACCCCGACTCGCGGTGAAAAACTGGTGCTGGTTCTCGAAGATGAAGCCGATGTGCGCCAGACGTTATGTGAGCAATTACACCTGCTGGGCTACCTGACGTTAGAGGCCGCCAACGGCGAACAGGCTATGCATATGCTGGCGGCTTCATCCGAGATTGATATTTTGATCAGCGACTTAATGCTGCCCGGCGGTTTAAGCGGTGTGGATGTGGTTAATCATGCGCTGGCACATTATCCACAACTGAACATCCTGCTGATTAGCGGCCAGGATTTACGTCCGGCGCATAACCCGGCGCTGCCGGATGTGGCGTTATTGCGTAAGCCCTTCACCCGGGGAGAACTGGCGCAGGCGCTGCGGCATTCGCGTAATTGAGATTCCTCCGCTACCCGCGCAAATACGCTTTGATTACCGTGGGGCGAGTTTCTTGATGAGGCTGGTTTTATGCAACGCTCCGCGACATTCTTACTTTTCACTCTGCTGATGATGACCACCGTATCGGCGCAGGCCGATATTATCGATGACGCCATCGGCAATATTCAGCAGGCAATTAACGACGCCTACAAACCGGACAGCGGGCGGGATTATGACGACTCTCGTGATGAAAGCTGGCAGCGACAGATGAGTGACGATCGTCGCAGGCAGTATGATAATCGCCGCCGCCAGTTTGAAGACCGCCGCCGCCAACTGGATGACCGCCAGCGCCAGCTCGATCAGGAACGGCGTCAGTTAGAAGACGAAGAGCGCAGAATGGAAGAAGATTATGATCGTTAGCGCAATTTTTCGCTGGCAAGGTTATAGGGAGCAGAGACCTGTTAACAAGTGTTTTAGTGCGATGTAAACCTACCTCAGCACAATCTCCATTCCGTCATACCCGGCTTCGAGCCCTGTCGGTAGCGGATTCTCCATCATCCACAAATCAAACTGATGACTGATATGCGTCAGGATCACCCGTGGGCAGCGGATAACCTCGTTCAAGGCGATAACGGTATTTACATCGCTGTGATTGCGCGGCGGCTCGGCGCGCGGGGCGTGGCTGCAGTCGATGATAATCACCTGAGGCTGGTTATTGTGGAGAAACTTCAGCGTCTTGTCGGGAAGTCCGGCGGTATCGGAGAGCCACGCCACGCGGCTGTGCGCGGTCTCCAGCAGATAGCCAAACGTCAGCTTTGAGTGGTTGAGCGGGAGTGGCGTAACCTGCAACCCTTGCAGGTTAAACACCACGAATGGCGCGACGGTATGGCTAAAATCGAGGATGCCAGGGTGCTTAAACAGATCGTCGCATCCCTGTTCATCCGGCGGACCGTACACCGGGATAGTCGCCCCCACGCCCCAGCGCAGCGGAAACAGCCCCTGCACGTGATCCATATGGTAGTGGGTGAGCAGAAACTGCTGGAAGCTGCCTGCTGGCCAGTCGTCCATCAGATGCGGGATCCCCGCGTCCAGCAGCGTCAGCGCATTGTTAAATTTGACCACCCCGCTACAAGGGCGTCGACGGTATTGCGCCTGTAAGCGTGCTCGTTGGCAGGCCGCACAGTCACATCCAAATGCTGGCACCAGTTGCGCGCCGCCGGTTCCCGTCAGCGTAATGGTCAGACTCATGGCTCCCCCTACAACGGTTTGGTGAAGCGAAAATGGCTCATGGTATAGCCTTCGCGCTGGTAAAAGCGGTGCGCGTCAAGGCGTTGGGTACTGGTAGAAAGCTCGGTTATTTCTGCGCCCGCTTCGCGCGCGGTGGCTTCGGCCCAGGTCAGTAACTGACTACCCACTTTTAGTCCTCGCGCCTGTGGCATCACCACCAGTTCCTGGATCTCGCCAATCCAGTTGGCGTGGTGCAGATGAAACTGCAGGTGCAGACCGATCAAGCCGACGACCTGTCCGTCGAGCAGCGCCAGCTGGTAGTGCATATTGGGATCTTGCAGATTTGCGGCGTAGCCGGCGCTAAAGGCCTGCAGGTCGAATTGGCCCTGTTTCAACTCACAGATAAGCGCGTAAACCGCATCGGTATCGTATAGCGTGGCGCGGCGTAATTCACAGACAGACATGTTTCTTCTCCTTGCGTCCCATCAGGGTGAGCAGTGTATCGACAGACTGTAGCAAACTTCCATCATTGTTCAGGACGTGGCAGTCATACGGCGTGTAGCGCGCCGCGCGTTCAAGGCGGGCAGCGATTTCCGTTTCGCTCTCCCGCCCACGTGCCTGCAGGCGCTGGCGTAAAATGGCCGGGGAAACCTGTAAGCAAATGGGAAGTAAAGAAGCGCCGTAACGGGCCTGCGCCTGGGGCAGATGCGCGCGCGAGCCATTGACCACCACATCAAAACCGGCGTGCAGCCAGAGGTCAATCTCTACGCCGACGCCGTAATAGAAGCCGTTGGCATGCCAGCTCAGCGCCAGCAGGTTCTGCCCGGCGCGGGTAAAAAACTCTGGTTCGCTGAGGGCAATATGGTTTTCATTCCCGGCGTTGGCGGCGCGGGTGATGTAACGGTGCGCCACCAGCAGTTGCGCAGGTTCCTGCTGGCGAAGTTCTGCCAGTAGACTGTCCTTACCGGAGCCGGACGGCCCCATCAGCCAGATCAGTTTCCCCATAGTCAGAATACCCTTTTGCCCTGACGCCAGACGTGGTCGATATGGATGTGATCGCCTTTGCGATGCGCCAGCACCAGATCCGCGCGTTTACCTTCGGCTACAACGCCACGATCGTCGAGATTTAATGCCCGCGCCGGATTGCGGGTCACCAGACGAATGGCCTGCGGCAGCGTAAAGCTGTTGGCATCATCGTCCGCCACGCGGAATGCCGCATCGAGCAGGCTGGCGGGGTAGTAGTCGGAGGAGAGAATATCCAGCAGCCCCAGCTCAGCCAGCTTATGCGCCGCAACGTTGCCGGAGTGAGAACCGCCGCGCACGATGTTGGGCGCGCCCATCAGTACGTTCATACCATGCTGGCGCGAGGCCTCTGCGGCGGCAAAGGTAGTAGGAAATTCGGCGATCACGCTGCCAAGTTGATGCGATTCCAGCACATGATCGCAGGTGGCATCGTCATGGCTCGCCAGCGCTATCTGGCGCTCACGACACATCTGAGCAATCGCCGTGCGGTTGGGTTGCGACCAACGTGCAGCCAGAGCTAACTGTTCTTCTTCGTAGCGGGCCATTTGCTCGTCGGTAAGTGAATACTTGCCCTGATAGTACTCGCGGTACTTCTCGCGATTGGCGAACTGACGCTGGCCGGGGGAGTGGTCCATCAGCGATACCAGCGTCACCGGCTCACGACCGACCAGTTTTTCAAACAGCGGTAGGGTGGTGTGATGCGGCAGCTCGCAGCGCAAATGCAGGCGGTGCTCGGCGCGATTGACCCCGCGCTTTTGCGTCTCTTCCACCGCGTTGATCATCTTCTCCAGATTTTCCAGACGGTCGCCACCGTCGCGCACATCGCCAATCGCCACCGCGTCCAGCACGGTGGTAATGCCGCTGGCGACCATTAGCGCGTCGTGGCTGCTCATCGCCGAGTGGGCGGGCCAGTCTACCTTCGGGCGCGGGGTGAAAAACTTGTCGAGATTGTCGGTATGCAGCTCGATAAGCCCTGGCAGCAGCCAGCCGCCTTCTCCGTCCATCGCTTGGGCCAGTTGGCTCTGGCTTTCGGCAAAGGCGCGGATCGTTCCGCCCTCAATATCCAGCGATCCTTGCACCACTTCATCTTCCAGCACCAGCTTTACATTATTGATAATCATGCTGTTGTTCCCATCAGGTGCAGGCGATCCGCGACGCGGTCGCGCACGGTTTGATCGTGAAAAATGCCGACAATTGCCGCGCCGCGGGCTTTCGCTTCTTCGATCAATGCGACGACGGCGGCGCTGTTTTTGGCGTCCAGCGAGGCGGTGGGCTCATCGAGGAGTAGAATCGGGTAATCGACGATAAACCCTCGGGCGATATTGACGCGCTGCTGTTCGCCCCCGGAAAACGTCGACGGCGCCAGATGCCACAGCCGCTCCGGCACGTTCAGGCGGGTAAGCAGGTTAGCCGCTTTGGCTGCGCACTCCTCGCGCGACACGCCGAGATCCAGCAGCGGCTGCATCACCACATCCAGCGCAGAAATCCTTGGGATCACGCGCAAGAACTGGCTGACCCAGCCGATGGTTGAACGGCGAACTTCCAGCACTTTACGCGCCGGAGCCTGCACCAGATCGACCCATTCGCCGCTGTGGCGGATGTGGATGTGTCCTTCATCCGGCAGGTAGTTGGCGTACAGCGAACGCAGCAACGTGGATTTGCCGCTGCCAGAGTGACCGTGCAGCACCACGCATTCGCCGTTTTTAACTTCCAGCGTGGCGTCTTGCAGCACTGGCAGACGCACGCCGTTTTGCTGATGCAGTACAAAGGTTTTACTGACGTTTTCAACGCGAATCGCGTTCATTTTTAGCCCCTTTAAGCATTTTTGCGTTCGATTGCCTGATGGCGCTTCGCTTATCAGGCCTACAACCGATGCCGATCCGTAGGCCGGGTAGCGAAGCGCCACCCGGCAAGACAAAATCAGTTTTGCAAAACAGATGACACCAGCAACTGGGTATACGGATGATGCGGGTCGTCGAGTACGCGGTCGGTTAACCCACTTTCCACCACCTGACCCTGCTTCATCACCAGCAAACGGTCGGCCAGCAGGCGCGCTACGCCCAGATCGTGGGTGACAATAACCACTGCCAGATCCAGTTCCACCACCAGGCCGCGCAGCAGGTCCAGCAGTTTGGCCTGTACGGAAACGTCCAGACCGCCGGTGGGCTCGTCCATAAACACCAGTTTGGGATGGGTGACGAGGTTGCGGGCGATCTGCAGTCGCTGCTGCATGCCGCCGGAAAAGGTGGTTGGCAGGTCGTCGATACGCGAGGCCGGGATCTCCACTTCCTCCAGCCAACGCTGCGCGGTGGCACGAATGTCGCCGTAGTGGCGCGCTCCGGTGGCCATCAGGCGTTCGCCGATATTGCCGCCAGCGGAGACCTGACGGCGCAGGCCATCCAGCGGATGCTGATGCACCACGCCCCATTCGGTGCGCAGCAGACGGCGACGGTCGGCCTCGTTCATGCCGTACAGCGAACGGTTCTGATACAAAATCTCACCGCTCTGCGGCATCAGCCGTGAAGAGATCGATTTCAGCAGCGTGGTTTTGCCGGAACCGGACTCGCCGACGATACCCAGCACTTCGCCAGGCCACAGGTCAAAAGAGACATCGCTGAAGCCCTTGCCCGGCGCGTAGAGATGGGTCAGGTTGTTGACTGAAAGCAGCGGTTGCGTCATTTGCTGAGGGCCTCACTCTGTTGGCGGCAGTAGTCGGTGTCGGAGCAGACAAACATGCGTTTGCCGGTGTCATCGAGCACCACTTCATCGAGATAGCTGTGGGTTGAGCCACAGATGGCGCAAGGCTCATCCCAGCTCTGCACGGTAAACGGGTGATCGTCGAAATCGAGGCTTTCCACGCGGGTGTAAGGTGGAACGGCATAGATGCGTTTTTCGCGGCCTGCGCCAAACAGTTGCAGGGCCGGCATCATGTCCATCTTCGGATTGTCGAATTTTGGAATTGGCGACGGATCCATGACGTAGCGGTCGTTAACCTTCACCGGATAGGCGTAAGTGGTGGCGATATGGCCGAAGCGGGCGATATCTTCATACAGTTTCACCTGCATGATGCCGTACTCTTCCAGCGCGTGCATGGTGCGGGTTTCCGTTTCGCGCGGCTCGATAAAGCGTAACGGCTCGGGGATCGGGACCTGGAAGATAATGATCTGGTCTTCCACCAGCGGCGTTTCCGGGATGCGGTGGCGGGTCTGGATCAGCGTCGCGTCTTCCGTGCGCTCGGTGGTGTTCACCCCGGTCACGCGTTTAAAGAAGTTGCGAATCGACACGGCGTTAGTGGTGTCATCTGCGCCCTGGTCAATTACCTTCAGCACGTCCGGCTCGCCAATCACGCTGGCGGTGAGCTGAATGCCGCCGGTTCCCCAACCGTAGGGCATCGGCATTTCACGTCCGCCAAACGGCACCTGGTAACCGGGGATCGCCACCGCTTTCAGAATCGCGCGGCGAATCATGCGTTTGGTCTGCTCATCAAGATACGCAAAGTTGTAGCCGGAGAGGTTAGTGGTCACGGGTGGCCTCCTGTTGCAGGCGTTTGAGCAGTTCCAGCTCGGCCTGGAAATCGACGTAATGGGGAAGTTTGAGGTGCGAAACAAAACCCGCCGCCTCGACGTTATCCGCATGCGCCAGCACGAACTCTTCGTCCTGCGCCGGTCCCGTGACCGATTCATCGTATTCGGCTGCCTGTAGGGCGCGGTCCACCAGCGCCATCGCCATCGCTTTACGTTCGCTCATGCCGAACACCAGCCCGTAGCCGCGGGTAAAATGAGGGGATTCGTTTTCTGGCGCGACAAAACCGTTGACCATTTCACATTCGGTCATCAGCAATTCACCGACGTTCACCGCAAATCCCAGCTCTTCCGGTACGGTTTCCAGTGCCACATAGCCGCTGCGGATTTCGGCGGCAAACGGGTGATTACGCCCGTAGCCGCGTTGGGTGGAGTAGGCCAGCGCCAGCAGATATCCCTCATCGCCGCGCATCAGTTGTTGCAGACGTGAGGCTCGTGAACAGGGGTAAACCGGTGGCGTACGGGTAATATCATCCGGCTGAGCGCCATTATCCTCTTCACGCTTTGCCAGTCCCTGGTTGGCCAGCAGGGAAAAGACGTGCGGAGAGGCGTCCTGCGCGTCGTCTGCGCTGCGCAGGGGTGGCGTTTCGCCATTGGCCAGCAGGGTAAAATCCAGCAGGCGATGGGTGTAGTCATAAGTGGGACCTAACAACTGCCCGCCGGGAATATCCTTGTAGACCGCAGAGATTCGGCGCTCAAGGCGCATTTCTGCACTGTTAACCGGTTCGCTGACCGCCACCTTTGCCAGCGTAGTGCGGTAGGCGCGGAGCAAAAAGATGGCTTCGACGTTATCGCCGCTCGCCTGCTTCAGCGCCAGCGCGGCCAGTTCGCGGTCGGCGATACCGCCTTCGGTCATCACCCGGTCGACGGCCAGGTTCATCTGTTGTTCGATTTGCGCCACGCTCAGTTCAGCAATGGTTTCTTCGCCCCGGCGTCGGTTTTCCTGCAGGGCGTGGGCGTTGGCTATCGCCTTTTCGCCCCCTTTGACGGCGACGTACATCAGCACACCTCCACATGGGTAGTTCGCGGAATAGCCAGCAGGCGTTCGCCGCAGGTGAGGATCAGGTCGACCCCCAGCGGGAACGGATGCGGGCGTTCGGTGAGTTCGTGAATCAGGCATTCCGGTAGCTGTGGCGCGATCATGCGCTCTTCAGCGATACCGGCGCCGGTCAGACGCAGCATGCGTCCACCGCTTAAGCCAGAGACCTGCACAATCAGCGTGGCGCTGGTTTCTGGCGCGACGGCGGAACCGGCGGAGAGGGCGTTAAGCTGTTCGCTGCTGATGCATTCGTCGGCGACGGCAAAGGCCGCCAACTGCGGCTGATCCACCAGCGGCGCGTTGGTGTGAAAACGCAGATTCTGCCGGGCGATATCGTTATCCATCGACGGCGCAAGCCATACCGGCGTGTCGCCATCGACCAGGGTCAGTAGCACGCTGGTGGTTGCCAGGCCCAGTGGCTGCCAGCCGTGTTTCAGTTGATGCAGGGCGACGATCACGCCCGGCTCACTCATGGCCTTCAGCAGGCGACGAAAGCTCTGCTGAGCATCCTGAACGGGTAAATTAAAAGCGGTTTGTAAGGTCATGCGTTATCTCCGCGTACCAGCGTGAAGAAGTCGACCCGGCTGGCGTTGATTTCGGCACGGCGTGCGCTAATCAGCGCATCGCGTTCCGCTTCCAGCGGGGCAATTAAGGTTTCCATTAGGCTCTGGAAATGCGTTTGTTCCTGCAGCAGTGCGTCAATGACCGCACACTGCTCGGCGTGTTGTTTGTTGCGTCCCAGCAGGTAGCTGTAGCCCAGCGTGCCGCTCTTCAGGCGTACCACTGCGCGGGTAAGCGTGGTATCACCGGCAAAGAAGCGGTTGCCGGTGCCGCCCATGCGAGCCTGGAGCTGCATCAGTCCGCTTTCCGGTGCGCGGATAAGTTCATAGTCTGGCGTCAGTTTGAGCGCGTGGATGCGGGCGTTCAGGGCATCGGCATTGCTGTAAGCCAGCGCGCGCATCCAGCGCTGGCGGGTAGCGGTATCGAAATGCATTCAGTGCTCCATAGTGAATTCAATCATGTCGGCGCGGGTCAGGCTGACGGAGTATTCCGCCGCGTGTTCTTCGCCTTCACGGTGGTTCAGGGTGCGCACGCACAGCAGCGGCGCCATATTGGGGATTTCCAGCACTTTGCTCTCTTTAGCCTGTGCGCGGCGGGCGCTGATGCGCGTTTGTGTGCGCAGGAGCGTCAGACCGGACTGTTCGCGCAGGTAGTCGTGCAGTGAGCCGTTGTTAAAGCCCTGCAGCAGCGGCCATAGCGTGAGGTCGGAAAAATAGTGGTCGATCTGGCACAGTGCGATACCGTTTACCCGACGCAGGGTGCGCAGATGAATCACGTTATCGCCCTCGTTAATGCTGAGCGCATCGGCAATGTGGCTGGAGGCTGGGCGCAGCACCGCCAGCAGTTTTTCGCTGGTGGGGTGGCTGCCCTGGTCCAGCAGGTTCTGGCTAAAGCGCGCCTGGGCATTAAGCGGGTAATCGAATGGGCGCATCAGCACCAGTACACCAACGCCCTGGCGACGCTGGACCCAACCACGCTCAACCAACTGGTCAATAGCGCGGCGCAGGGTGTGGCGGTTTACCTCGTAGCGCGCGGCAAGCTGATGCTCGGCGGGCAGATAGTCACCGCAGCGATAATGATGACGAAGCTCCTGCTCAAGTCTCGCGGCAATTTCCTGATAACGCGTTGGATAACTGGTCGGATGTGTAGACAAGTGCATAGCAATCAATGCCTCGCTAATCAGATAAAGTGCTTACGCAAACGCTGGGAAAGGAAATCCAGCAGGCTGACGGTGACGATGATTAACACCATCAGGGCGCAGGTTTGCTGGAACTGAAAGCCGCGAATCGCCTCCCATAAAGTCACGCCAATACCGCCCGCACCCACCATTCCGACCACCGTGGCCGAGCGGACGTTGGATTCAAAGCGATATAGCGAGTAGGAGATAAGCAGCGGCATGACCTGTGGCAGAACGCCGTACAGAATCTCTTCAATTTTGTTGGCCCCAGTGGCGCGAATGCCTTCTACTGGACCTGGCTCAATGGCTTCTACCGCTTCCGAAAGCAGCTTGGAGAGCACCCCGGTGGTGTGGATAAACAGCGCCATTACCCCGGCGAACGGACCTAAACCCACGGCGACCACGAACAGCATGGCGAAGACCATTTCATTGATGGCGCGGCAGGCGTCCATCAGGCGACGCATCGGCTGGTAAATCCACCACGGTACGAGGTTATCGGCGCACATCAGGCCAAAGGGAATCGACAGCACAACGGCGAGGGCGGTACCCCAGACGGCAATTTGCAGGGTGACGGCCATTTCACCGAGATAGTCCTGCCACTGACTGAAGTCTGGCGGAAAGAAGTCGGCGGCGAAGGTCGCCATATTGCCGGAATCCTGGATCAGCGTGAGCGGAGCCATTTCGGCACCTTTCCACGAGATCACCAGCACGGCGAGAAGAATGGCCCAGCTCAGTAGTGAGAACCAGCTACGTTTGGGCGGGGCGACGGTGATGGTTTGCATGTTTAGCTCCGTGCGTAGGTTTATCGCCGGATGGCAGCGCTTGCGCCTTATCCGGCCTACAGAACATCGTCTGCCCGGTAAGCGAAACGCTACCGGGCATCAGGTTTACTGCACCGCTTTAGTCACGCTGGTCATGGCGCCCAGGGCGGCGGTCAAACGGTCAAGGTCGTCGAGCTGCGCTTTCAGCGCCGAGGTTTTGCTGGTTTTCTCTTCCTCGTTCAACCCTTTGTTGCCCTTCACGCCCTGCATCTCTTTAAACAGCGCCAGTTGGCGAATCGGTACCAGTTGCAGGTCGCTGGAGGCACGGAACGGTGCCCATCCCAGGCGTTCCAGTACGGTTTTCTGTTCCGGCGTTTTGCCGTAATTCATAAAGAAGTCGTACACCTTGTCCTTGGTGGTTTCGGAGAGGTTTTTGCGCCAGACGATCGGATCGCCCGGGATCAGCGGTGACTTCCAGATAACCTTCAGCTCTTTCAGTTTTTCCGGCGCGGAGGTTTTCAGCTTGTCGAGGTTTTCGGTGTTGTTGGTGGCGACATCGACCTGTTTGTTGGCGACGGCCAGCGCGTTGGTTTCGTGTCCGGCGTTAACGGTGCGTTTGAAGTCGCTGGCGGAGATGTTGTTTTTGGCGAAGACGTAGTAACCGGGGACGAGGAAGCCTGACGTTGAGTTGGGATCGCCGTTGCCGAATGTCAGATCCTTACGTTTGGCGATCAGATCGTTCAGGTTGTTGATCGGACTGTCTTTGTTAACGATCAACACGCTCCAGTATCCCGGGGAGCCGTCGGCAGCCACGGTTTGGGCAAACACTTGTCCGTTAGCGCGATCCACCGCTTCCATTGCCGAGAGGTTGCCGTACCAGGCGATATCAACTTTGTTAAAACGCATTCCCTGAATGATCCCGGCGTAGTCCGGGGCGAAGAAGGCGTTCACTTTCACGCCCAACGATTTTTCCATGTCCTTCAGGAACGGTTCCCACTGTGGCTTCAGGTTTTGCTGTGATTCGGTCGAAATAATGCCAAAGTTCAGCGCTTTTTCTTGCTCTTCGGCCTGCGCCGGGCTGAACAAGGTGCTGATGCTGAACATGCTGGTAAAGGCCAGCGCGGCAACGGTCTTATAGCTCATGTTGTTTCCTTAATTAGTCTTTGTTCCAGGCTATTTCACTTGCCAGCCTGGCTGCGCCAATAACGCCTGGTTTTTTAGAACTATGCAGCCTGCGCGTTCTGTTCGACGCGGTTCATGCTGCGGTAGAGATGGTCAAAACGATCGTTATCAAAATGCTGGCTGCTGCCATCAAAGAAGACGTTGCCCTGACGAAGCGCGACAATGCGTTCGCAGTAGCGCAGGGCGTAATCCACCTGATGCAGCGTGACGACCACGGTGATGCCGTCGGTCTGGTTAATGTCGCGTAGGGTGTCCATCACGATGCGTGCGGATTCCGGGTCCAGCGAGGCTATCGGCTCGTCGGCAAGGATCACTTTGGCTTGCTGCATCAGCGCGCGGGCAATCGCCACGCGCTGCTGTTGCCCGCCCGAAAGCGTGGAAACGCGCTGGTATGCAAAGTGCGCCATGCCAACGCGGGTCAGCGCCTGTAATGCACGCTGTTTCTGTTCCTGGCTAAACCAGCTAAAACAGGTGCGCCAAAACGGCGTGCTGCCGAGTGCGCCAATCAGGACGTTTTCCAGTACCGTCAGGCGGTTAACCAGATTGAACTGCTGGAAGATGTAGCCGGTGTGGGCGCGGCTTTTGCGGATATCGCGCGCCAGGCGGCCTTCATGTTGAACGGTGCGACCCAGCAGTTCGACGTGGCTACCCGGGGATTTATCACCGACGATCAAACCGCTTAAATGACGTAAAAGGGTGGATTTGCCAGAGCCAGATGGCCCAAGCAGAGCCACCATCTCACCGGAACAGATGTTCAGATCAACCGCATTGAGCGCCTGATGTTGATTGAAGGACTTGGAGAGTTTTTCGACGCGAATAATCGTTTGCATGATGCGGCCTCCCTTAAAAAGTGGCCCCATCGTGGCGGATCAATGTGACGTTTTCGTTAAGGGATGGTTACTTGGTGATGAAGAGTTGAGCGATTTTTGATGACAGTACGGGAGGGCTGGCCTCCCGTTGGATTACTCTGTAGGTTGCTGCTGTTTGACGACGTTGATCATCCACGGTACGCCATACCGATCGCTCACTTTACCGAAACCATGAGCCCAGAAGGTTTCCTGCCAGTCCATTTCGATTTTTCCGTTTGCTGCCAGGTTATCAAACCAGCGTTTGCCTTCGTCGACGTTTTGCGTGTCGAGTACCAGCGTAAAGCCAGAGTAGTGGGCATTTCCGTCGGGGGCGCTATCGCTCATCATGATGTCGCTGCCCGCAACGCGCAGGTTGGCGTGGGCAATGGCGGTATCGGGGAATTTCATGCCTGAAGGGCAACCCTCTTCGCTGTTCTGCGCCGGTTTGGGCATTTCACCGAAGTTGATTTTGTAGAGTAGCTCAGCGCCTAATGTTTTTTGGTAGTAGGCGATAGCATCAGCGCAGTTGCCTGCGAAGGAGATATAGGGACTTAACGGCATAATCTTTACCTCAGGTAAAAGAAACCAGTTAAGTGTAGTTATCGTCTGCAAAAATAAGCCAGGCGGGAAGTATGAGCTTCCCGCCTGGCAGATGAGCTGGCATCGGCCTGATTGACGTAGCGCCATCAGGCAATTTGCATCAGTTCTTTTTCACAAACTCAGATTTCAGCTTCATTGGGCCAAAGCCATCGATTTTGCAATCGATGTTGTGGTCGCCTTCAACCAGACGGATGTTCTTCACTTTGGTCCCGATCTTCAACATGGAAGAGCTACCTTTTACCTTCAGGTCTTTCACTACGGTAACGCTGTCGCCGTCAGCCAGCAGGTTGCCGTTGGCATCTTTAACGATCAGTTCGTCGCTGTCCTGAGCCGGTTCAGCATCGTTCCATTCGTGAGCGCATTCCGGGCAGATGAACATGCCGTTATCTTCGTAAGTGTATTCGGAGTTGCATTGTGGGCAGTGTGGTAATGACATGTGGATTTCCTCAAAAGTCAGCAGGGGCAAATGCGCCCAAAAATGGCAGATTGCCGAAAAAGGCCGCAATTATACATAAAATCCCTGCTTTTGTCGGGACTACTGCGTGATTATGCAAAATGATCTGCTGTAAAGACCCTTTGCTTTTACCTCAATGAAAGTATGGCGGAATATTTTTTAAGGGAAATTGCTACGCTTAGGTATTTAAGATAAGGTGAGGCGAAATATCTGATATTCATAGGTAACGTTGCTTACGGATGCCTAAGCCATTGTGATTGAATATCATTGACCCCCTTAATTTTAGTAGGGGGATTACGCGGGTATTTTTTAAAACTGAACTACGCTGTTTATCTTTCTTACTTATTACATAAGTGAGAGGCATCCGGCCAGCGGTTATACGCCAAATTTATTTTAATAATATCAGTTGGTTGTTTTGATTTTAATTATTTCTACACGTAATTATAAAAGCCAAAAAATCTATAAATAAAACGATTGGGCTAAATAAAAGTAATGCCATTTGCGTTAAGGAAGAATTTTCCATGCACACACAGACAATATATGAATTAAGTCAGGAAGCGGAACGCTTGCTGATGCTCTCGCTTGAACATCTCAGGCAATTGCAAAAATTGCCTATGACATCGTTGGATGATGTCGCGCTAAAACAAGGAGAGCATAGCAGACAGGTGGTTCAGCCTCTGCATTTCAGCGTGCGTGGCATGGATGTCCAGCAGGCAACGCTCAATAATGAACTGCGTAAGATTACGCGTCTGGAAATGGTGCTGGCGATTGTCGGTACCATGAAAGCGGGAAAATCGACGACGATTAACGCGATTGTGGGGACCGAAGTTTTACCTAATCGTAATCGTCCCATGACGGCGCTACCAACGCTAATTCGCCATACGCCGGGGCAGAAAGAGCCGGTGTTGCATTTTTCACATGTCACGCCTATCGATGCCTTAATGAAAGTTTTACAGCAGCGCGTACGCGAGTGCGATCGCCAGCGTCTTACGCAGACCCTGGAAATTGATAAGGATATGAATGTCCTGCTGCAGCATATTGAAAACGGCGTGGCATTTGAGCGGTATTATCTTGGCGCACAGCCTATTTTCCATTGCCTTAAAAGTCTGAATGACCTAGTGCGTTTGTCAAAAGCACTGGAAGTGGATTTTCCTTTTGCCGCCTATGCCGCGATTGAGCATATTCCGGTTATCGAGGTTGAATTTGTCCATTTGGCCGGTCAGGCGAGCTATCCTGGGCAATTAACCCTGCTGGATACGCCGGGGCCGAATGAGGCCGGGCAACCGCATCTACAAAAGATGCTGAATGAACAGTTGGCGCGGGCTTCTGCGGTACTGGTGGTGATGGATTACACCCAACTGAAATCGATTTCCGATGAAGAAGTGCGCCACGCGATCATGGCGGTCGGCAAGTCAGTGCCGCTGTATGCGCTGGTGAACAAATTCGATCAGAAAGACCGCAACAGTGACGATGAAGAGCAGGTGCGGGCATTAATTTCCGGCACGCTGATGCAAGGTGGGATTGCCCCGGAGCGAATCTATCCGGTTTCTTCGATGTGGGGGTATCTGGCGAACAGGGCGCGTCATGAGCTGATGGCTCGCGGGCGGCTGCCGGATCACCAGGTGCAACGTTGGGTACAGGATTTTGCCGAAGCGGCGCTTGGCCGACGCTGGTGCACCAACGATCTTGAGGATACGGAGCACATCCGCCATGCAGCCGATCTGTTGTGGGAGGATTCACTGTTTGAGCAGCCGATCCAGAAAGTGATTCATGCCGCTTACGCCAATGCTTCGCTGTATGCGCTACGCTCAGCGTCGCATAAGTTATTGAACTATGCGCAAAGCGCGCACGAATATCTGGAGTTTCGCGCCCATGGGTTAACGGTTGCCTATGAGAAACTGCGGCTGAACATCACGCATATTGAAGAGGATATGCAGCAGTTAGAAGTGAGTCAGGGGCGGGTGAGTGATGAAGTCAGTCATGAGGTCGAGCTGGCGCTGGAGGCTGCCGCGGCCTATCTCAATGAGCAACAGACTGAGATTCTGTGCGGCATCAACACGTTCTTTATCAAAGAAAATGTCCTGATGATGTCACAACATGGCCAGGGGGCTGGCGTTTCCTCGGCAGAAATGGCCGGAGAAATGCTGGTGTTGCACGATGAAGGGCAGGCGAAAATCGTGCTGGATAAAATGCGCTCGTCCTGTGAAGTTGTCTTGCTGGCAGCGCAGGAAAGCATCAGTCGGGATTTAGCTCTGCGCTTTGAACAGCTTGAGTCGACGCTGTCCCGGGCGCTAAATGACGCCATGCGCCCCATTGAGCAGCGGGTGAAAGAGGAGCTGAACCACGCTGGTTTTCGTGCGCGGATCCGTTTTCCGGCGTTTCATGCGGCGATGTTTAACTTCAACACCCGCCAGTTGTTTAACGAGGCCATTGAGCAGGATATTCCGGCGGAAAATGCGCCGTCAACTGGCGGTGTGGTGCGTGATACCTTCTCTCGCTGGTTGAATCAGCCCAACTGGGGATGGAATGAGTACGTCGAAACAAAAACGCGTTATCTCATTGATATGGGCGCACTGCATAAAAACCTTGTGCACTATGTCACCCAGTTTTGCCAACAAATTCGTAAAGCTTTAGCTGCGCAGGTCGATATTTCCGTTACGGCAGGCATGGCCACGTTTTTTGCTGATTTTTCACTGTGTTTGACGCAATTACAGGCGAGCCTGCGTGAGAGTCTGACCCTGCGCCAGCAAAATGAATCTGCGGTGAATGCCTTGAACGAACAACTGCAGCATCGCATTACGACTGCGGCATGGCTTTATGAAGATTCCCGCTTGCTGCGCGACGATATCAATACCCTTTTTGCAACCGAGCACACATGACTAACGTGTTACTGGAAGGCCCCGGGCGGACGCTGGAGTGTGTCTACCCGAAGTTTATGGTCGATCTGGTTCAGGGAGATGAAACCAAACGTTCCGGTGGTTTTCTGCAACAGCAGCAGCGGCTGCGTGCGCGTCTGACGCAGGAGGTGCTATCCCAGACGCAACTGCGAGCATGGGTGTTGGCAGGTGTGTCCAGCGAGCATCTGGTGATGCGTCTAAAACTGGTGGAAAAACTGGCGGGCATGATCGATCCGGGCCATCTGGCGCTGGTACGGATCGCCGAAGGGTTGATGTTTTTACAACAAACCGAACACCCGCGTGGACTCTCCACGCCCGGTCTTCTGCAGCAGATAAATTCACTCGCTGACTGGTTTACCCAGCGCGGCGCTTATAAAGAGAAGGCAGTAACGCAACGCGGCCTGACGGTGCAAGCGGGCGAACATAGCGAGCAAATTTTTACCCGCTGGCGGGCTGGCGCGTATGACGGCTGGTCGTTACCTGGACGCTGTTTTGTGGCGTTAGAGGAGCTGCGCTGGGGAGCCTTTGGTGACGCCTGCCGGTTAGCAAATGCCGATGTGGTGTCAATGCTAAAAGACAACCTGCGAACGATGGCTGCTCAGGCGCTGGCAGACAGCGTGAATGCGGCCCCCGCCACGCGTCATTACTATCATCATTGGCTCAGCACGCCGGTTGTTGGCGGCTCGGCTGAGCACAACGATATGTTGAGCTGGCTCGGGGACTGGTGCGACGCGCAGCGTCATCCGGTGAGCTGGTCGGTGACGCAGCGTTGGCAAAATGTGGCGTTGGGCATGCCGAGATTGTGTTCGGCGAAGCGGCTGGTTGATGCGATGGTTGAGGAGATTTTTGCACCGTCCCCGCTCATCAATTGAGCAGGAACGGTGAGTGGGATAAAGGCAGGTTTAGTGGTGCAGGGAGTCTGCCGGGGTAGCCGCCGTCTCATTGACGACCGGGTTTTTATTAAAACGTTTGGCATACAGCGCGGTGATAATCGGCACCAGAATCGCGGTGACTATCACGCTGGCGGCAACCAGCGCCGTAGCGGATGCGGCAACCGGTTCAAATGCCGGGTTAATCTGGGCGATAATCACCGGGTTTGCCACTGCAGCGCCTGCTGCAGAAGAGGCTGCTACGCCTGCCGTACCGTTCCCGCCACCAATAACGCGGTCAGCAATAATCAGCGGAATACCGGTGATGACGATAACCGCGACGCCCAGCAGGATGCCCAGCAGACCCGTATCAACGATGACGCTCAGGTTAATCGTGTTGCCCAGCGCGAAGCCGAAGAACGGGATCAGCACCGGCGTGGCTTTGCTGAAGAAGGAACGCAGATCGTGATCCAGGTTACCCAACGCAAAACCAATCAGGAACGGTAATACCGCGCCGACAAAATGGTGTGGTTCGAAGGAAGCCAGACCCGCGGAGCCGAGGATCACCATGGTCATTAACGGACCGGATTCCAGAGACATCAACACAAATGCGCCAGACTCTTCTTTGGTTCCGTACTGGTTCATCAGGCTGGCGTACAAACCGCCGTTGGTCATGTCCATCGCTGAAACAATTGCCAGTACCGAAAGACCGGCAAAGAACCCGGTTTGAATACCGGTATCAGGAATAAATGAAGCAGCAATCATTGCCACTACCCATGCCACGGCTATTTTAGTTAATACCAGTGTGCCGGATTTGCGTAATACCGTGCCGGTTGCCCGTAAATCAATAGATGCACCGATACAAAAAAACCACACTGCCAGAATCGGCACCGTTCCGCTGATCATTCCTTTGGTAAACGAACCGAAATACGCGCCGGTATCCGGAGCTAACGTATTTAACACTGCGCCTAATAACAGAGGAATCAACATCATTCCGCCAGGGATGCGTTCAATCGTGGCTTTAATTTTCATAAGCGTCCTCATCTCTTGTCGCAGGTAATACACGCGCAAGGAAATAAAAATTAATAAATTCAAGTGTTTACTGTTGTTTCTTAACAAAGAAAACAGCTATCTCTTTGTTTTATAAAATCTAACGCGGCATACGTTGAGCGTGTTGCTGCTCCCAGGGATATTGCGTCTGGAATTAGTTTGCATTCATGGGAACATTGATTCAATCAAAATAAAACGATGTTTTAGTTATCTTCATCACATATTCCGAGCAAAAATTCCTGAGTGCTATGATAATTAAAAAAGCTGTGATCTTTTTGTGAAGAGATTAGGTGGGTTTTTGGCTAGCAGAATAATAGTGACTGTTGTGATTGTTGGTGCAACAAAGCGATTTATTCTTGTATTTAATTGCCAGAAAATCGCAAGCATTACATGTTAAAAAGTTGACTAAGAATGACCTGATTTACGCATGTTGACGAAATGGAAATCTATATGTGAAGTTGATCACAAATTTAAACACTGTTAGGGTAAAGAGGTCATTAACCGCCCAATCAGGCGTCAACAGGTTCGGTTGTACTGCTCGTTTCTCGTCAGTGTAAGTAAACCTGCTACGCTTGTTACAGGGAATGCGTCTGTGCATTCCCCGCTCGGTGATGACCTTGACGCAGGGGCGTTGAGGGACTCGATCTGTAGCGTGACAGGGCTAAGTCTATGAGGACGAGTATGCTAAAAAGGAAAAAAATAAAACCAATTACGCTGCGCGACGTTACCATCATTGATGACGGTAAACTGCGAAAAGCCATTACCGCGGCGTCGTTAGGTAATGCGATGGAGTGGTTTGATTTTGGTGTTTATGGGTTTGTTGCTTACGCATTAGGTAAAGTGTTCTTCCCGGGGGCTGACCCCAGCGTACAGATGGTTGCTGCACTTGCCACCTTCTCTGTTCCCTTTCTGATTCGACCGCTTGGCGGATTGTTCTTCGGTATGCTTGGCGATAAATACGGTCGTCAGAAGATCCTCGCTATCACTATTGTGATTATGTCGATAAGTACCTTCTGTATCGGTCTCATTCCCTCGTATGCCTCGATTGGTATCTGGGCGCCGATTCTGCTGTTGCTGTGTAAAATGGCGCAGGGGTTCTCAGTCGGTGGAGAGTATACCGGGGCGTCGATTTTTGTCGCAGAGTACTCGCCAGACCGTAAGCGCGGATTTATGGGCAGCTGGCTGGACTTCGGCTCGATTGCCGGGTTTGTGCTGGGTGCGGGCGTGGTAGTCCTGATCTCAACTATCGTCGGCGAAGAAAACTTCCTTGAGTGGGGCTGGCGTATTCCGTTCTTCCTGGCGCTACCGTTAGGGCTTATTGGCCTGTACCTGCGTCATGCACTGGAAGAGACTCCGGCGTTCCAGCAGCACGTGGATAAACTGGAGCAGGGCGATCGTCAGGGACTGCAGGACGGTCCGAAGGTGTCGTTTAAAGAGATTGCGACCAGGCACTGGCGCAGCCTGCTGGCATGTATTGGTCTGGTGATTGCCACCAACGTCACCTACTACATGCTGCTCACCTATATGCCGAGCTACCTGTCGCATAACCTGCATTACTCTGAAGACCACGGCGTGCTGATTATTATCGCCATCATGATTGGTATGCTGTTTGTGCAGCCGGTGATGGGTCTGCTCAGCGACCGCTTCGGGCGCCGTCCGTTTGTGATTATGGGCAGTATTGCGCTGTTTGTGCTGGCTATTCCGGCATTTATTCTGATTAACAGTAACGTCATCGGCCTGATTTTCGCTGGGTTGCTGATGCTGGCGGTGATCCTCAACTGCTTTACCGGGGTGATGGCGTCAACGTTACCAGCGATGTTCCCGACGCATATTCGCTACAGTGCCCTGGCCGCAGCGTTTAATATCTCGGTATTGGTCGCCGGTCTGACACCGACGTTGGCCGCATGGCTGGTGGAAAGCTCGCAGAATCTGATGATGCCTGCTTATTATCTGATGGTGATTGCGGTGATAGGTTTAATTACCGGCGTGACCATGAAAGAGACGGCTAATCAGCCGCTGAAGGGGGCTACGCCTGCCGCTTCGGATATTCATGAAGCGAAAGAGCTCCTCGGCGAGCACTACGATAATATTGAGCATAAAATCGAAGATATCGATCAGGAAATTGCTGAGCTGCAGCTTAAGCGTACGCGCCTGGTGCAGCAGCATCCGCGGATTGATGAGTAATCATGTGATTTATCATATCCACTTAAGGTTGGCTTAATCTGTGTCAGGCAAACTCTCCTCCAGAGTATCGGAGGAGAGTGTCATGAAAAACCGCATTTATGAAAGTTTGACCACCGTGTGCAGCGTGCTGATCGTCAGCAGCTTTTTGTACGTTTGGGTGAGTTCTTACTGACCTTTCGCTAATTCCACCCAAGCGCGAGTGCCGGTGGTTCCCTGACGATTTTGCAAATAGAAATGCCCGTGATGTAACTGGGTGATACGACTGACAATGCTCAGCCCCAGCCCAATCCCGCCAAAACGGCTGTCCATACGCACAAACGCTTTACTCAGCTCCCCGCATTTACTCTCATCAATGCCAGGGCCTTCATCTTCGACGGCGATAACGGCATCATGCTCTGTATTCAGGCTAATCGTAATATGGGTGCCTTCCGGGCTGTAACGATGCGCGTTCTCCACCAGATTTCGCAGCAGCATTCGTAATAGCGTCGCGTCGCCACGTACGACAACGTCCGCCGTGCTTTGCGGTAGGAGCAGCGTCTGCTGACGCTGGTCCAGCATGGTGCTGAGTTCATCGTAGGAGGGCAAAATCACGTCCTCCAGCAGTTTGACGTGCTGGTAGCTCCCGGCCGAGAACGACTGTCCAACGCGGGCGAGTTGCAGCAGTTGCGACACGCTGTCCATCATTTGGTCAAGGCGGGCAATTAACGGTGAAACGTCGACCTTATGGGTTTTGGACAGTAATTCCAGATGCAGGCGAACGCCTGACAACGGGGTGCGCAGTTCGTGGGCGACATCGGCGGTAAACAAGCGTTCGTTTTCAATGGTGCTCGTCAGCCGCGTCACCAGCTCGTTGAGCGCTGAGACGACCGCCTGGATCTCAACGGTTGAACTGTGAACTTCAATCGGAGCAAGGTTATCGGCTGCCCGCGTTTCTAACTCTTTTTGCAGATCCGCCAGCGGGCGAGTAATACGTCGCACTGCCTGGTAGCAAATCAGCAGCGTCAGGCTGACCATAAAGATACCGGGGACGATCAGGCTGGCGATGGCCTCGCGGATTTCATGCAGGATGTGGCGATCGTTGTTACGATTTTCGCGTAACGCCTGTTCGAATAGCTGTATTTGTTCGGTGCTTTCGTGCCACAACCAGAAGGTGCTAATCAACTGGAAGACCAGCAGAATAAGACCGATGGTCAGCATCAGGCGATGACGCAGCGGGAGCGGTTTTTTTAGATATTGCAGTAGCTTCACTTAGCTTTCCTCAGTGGCAACCAGCATATAGCCAAATCCCCTGACTGTGCGGATACGTGCTTTACCCACTTTGTCCCGCAGGTTGTGAATGTGCACTTCCAGCGTATTGGTCGACGGTTCGTTATCCCAGCTGTAGATGTCGTTATACAGGATCTCCCGGTGTACCGGGCTGCCCGCCTTAAGCATCAGGCGCGACAGGAGTGCGTATTCTTTCGGCGTTAAGATAACTTCTTGTCCATCCATCCACACCTGGCGACGACCGATATTCAGCGTCAGGTTACTGACAATGAGTTCACTTTCACCCTGATTGTTATGACGACGCAGCAGCGCCCGGATGCGGGCATGCAGTTCTTCCAGTGCGAACGGTTTGACCAGATAGTCATCGGCGCCAACGTCTAGCCCGCTGACCCGGTCTTTCACCGTATCGCGGGCGGTGAGGATAAGCACTGGCACGGTGTATTTTTTCTGTCTGATGCGGTTCAGGAAGTGCAGGCCGTCTTCATCCGGTAAGCCCAGGTCCAGAACCACCAGACTGTAATGGCCGGTCTCCAGACACTGCTCCGCGGCACGGGCCGTTGATACGCCGTCGCAGGCATAGCCTTCTGTTTGCGCGGCGAGTATCAGTCCCTGTAATAACAACGTATCGTCTTCAACAATCAGAATTTTCATTCGTTTAGCCTCCCCGGCAGGGTTGCAGAATATCATCTGCCGCCTGATATTTCTGTGTTTGCACGCCTGTTAATCCCAGCAGGGTTGAGAAGAGATTATCCTGTGAGAAGTCCTCTGAGCCTGCCCGTTTTTGCAAACATGTCTGAGAGATTTGATAGCGTTGCTGATAATCTTCTGAGAGCCACAGCAGCATCGGCACATGTTTTTGCGTATCTGGCGCAATCGAATACGGCAGGCCGTGTAAATAGATGCCATTTTCCCCTAAGGATTCACCGTGATCGGAAAGGTAGACCAGGCTGGTGGTGAAATTATCCTGATGCTCTTTCAGTATATTGATTGCTTTATCAACAATATAGTCGACGTAAAGAATGGTGTTGTCATAGGTATTGACCAACTGTTGCTGTGAACAAGTCTGGATTTCGTTGGTGTCACAGGTTGGCGTAAATTTCTTGAACTGCGCAGGATAGCGGTTGTAATAGGTCGGACCGTGGCTGCCGATGGTGTGCAGCACAATCACGCCGTCACCTTGCAGGTTATTAATGTACTCTTCCAGCCCGTGGAACAGCACGTCATCGTAGCATTCCCCGTCAATACACTGCCCTGGCAGGTTCAGCTTAGTCATATTCTGGTGCGGTACCCGGTCGCATGCCCCTTTGCAGCCGCCGTCGTTGTCGTTCCACAGAACGTTAATTCCCGCCCGCTGAATAATGTCGAGCACGCCTTCCTGATGCTGCGCCAGTTCTTCATCGTAGTGCGCGCGTGGCATTCCCGAGAACATGCAGGGGACAGATACTGCCGTTGCCGTTCCGCAGGATGTGGTGCGGGGGAAATAGACCACATCATCTTTTTCCAGCAACGGGTTGGTCTGGCGCGAATAGCCTGACAGCGAGAAGTTATCGCCGCGTGAGGTCTCGCCGAGAACCACAATCGTCAGGTTCTTACGCTTTTCTTTCACCATCAACGGATTGCGATGGGCGTCTTCGCCAATGCGCACCAGCGGCAGGTGGGCCAGCCTCTGGTGTGAATACCAGGAAGAGGTCGCCACAATGCTGTTGGATGGGCTGAGGGATTTCACCAGTTCTTTATTGTTGCGAAACAGTGAGGCGTAATCTTTGTAGAAGAACGCGGCGACCAGCACGATCAGCAGCGCGGAGAGCAGAATATTCGCGCCACGGAACAGTACGCTGCGCATGGCCGGGGAGATCGGTTTGATTCTTATCCAGCAGGCAATGAGCGCGGCGAGAATGCCGCTCACTCCGAGCGTGATGAGCATTTGCGGCGTCAGCAAAGCAAAGGTTTCGGCGGGTGTGGTGTCCATCATATTGGCGATCATCGAGCGGTCAATGATGATGCCGTAGGTCATGATGAAATATTGGGCCGATGCGCCAACCAGAATGAAAACACAGGCCACCAGGCGATTAAGCCACAGGAATGAGGCCAGCGTCAGCACAATGTTCATGACGCTGAAAGCGACGACCGGCATCGACAAAAACACCAGCACGTTACGCACGGAATCCAGCGGCAGGGCTTGCAGCACTTGTTTATAGAACGCAATGTTCAGGAAAGTCGCAAGATAAAATGAGATCAGGAGAAGCCAGCTGATTAGCCCAAGAGTGGGTCTTTTAAACAGGTGCTTTAACATTAAGGGGGTTCCATCGACTAAGTGGTACAAATCCTCTCAAAGTAAAATTAAGCTAACCTTAAGTTCTTAATGTTGATTTCAGGAATCGCGGGGGGCGGCGTTGGCCCGATGGCCTTACACCATCGGGCAACGACGACTGTTTGCGTTAGTTATTGTTTACCGGAGCATCCAATGGATATGGGTTTTTATGGATCCGATTGTAGTTCAGTGCATACAGCGCGGTGATGATCATCAGTGTGACGAATGACCACATCACCTCTTTGGCACCGGAACCGACAACCGCCCAAATGCAGTAAACAAAAGCGATAAAGGTCACCAGTAAGTACATCGGACGCGCTTTACCAAAGTGACCATGGCCGAGCAGCAGCAGCGCGGCGCAGGTGTACAGATACGGCACCAGCGTGAAGATAACGGAGACCGAAGAGACCAGACCAAACTCTTTCGCAGCGTTTGGCGACATGCTGCTGAACTGGAAGATGGTCATCAGAACGCCGACGATAATTAACCCGGCTACCGGCGTACCGGCTTTGTTAACGCGGGCAAAAATCGGTGGGAACAGGCCGTCATCGGCTGCCGCTTTGGCGGTTTGCCCGGCAAGCAGCGTCCAGCCGCCCAAGGAACCAAGGCACCCGGCCGCAGCACAGAAGGAGACAATCGCCCCAGCGGTGTCACCCAGCGCCATGCGTGCGGCATCACCGAACGGGGAGGCTGAAACACGCAGCGCCGCGTTAGGGATCATACCCATAATCGCCGTGGTGGAGAGCACATAGCAAACGGCGGCAATCAGCACGCCGCCCATGGTGGCGATAGGCACGTTACGTTTGGGATTTTTAACCACACCTGCCGCGACGGAGGCGCTTTCCACGCCGATAAATGACCACAAGGTTACGTTCAGTGTGCTTTGAATCGCACCGAAGGTGTTCATACCGCTGACGTTCCATGCCGCCATATAGGTTTCACCCCGGAACCAGAACCAGCCGAAGACGGCAATACCGACAATTGGCACCAGCGCCAGTACCGTTGCGACGGCCTGTACACGGGTGATCATTTTCGGTCCGACAATGTTCAGCAATACGAAGATCCACAGTACCACGACGCAGGTCAGCGTCAGGACCAGCGGATCTTTTAAGATGGGGAAGAAGTAGCTCAGGTAACCGACGCCAATAACCACCATGGCGATGTTACCAATCCAGCAAGCCAGCCAGTACAGGACGTTGGTCTGGTAGCCCAAAAAAGGACCGAAACAGCGGCGGGCATAAGCGTAAGAACCACCGGGACTGGAGTCTAAGGACGACATTTTCGCGTACACCATCGACAGCGCCAAAGCACCGATAATAGTGACCAACCATCCGTAGATTGCAATCCCGCCAGTTGACGCAAGGTTTGCGGGTAGCAGGAATACACCGGAACCCATAATATTCCCCGACACCATAAGGGTGACGGGGATTAAGCCCACTTTGTGAGCATCAGCATCCGTCGACATATTTAGTAACTCCTGATAAGGATAAATGACGTCTTATCATACCTCTTCAGAAGACTATTTTATGATGGCGGACTGGGGGTATCGCTAATGCTGATATTATTATGGCTTATCGCTAACTGATTAAAAATCAGGCAGCGGATGGCTCCCTATGTTGACTGACATAATGCAGAGGCGTCATCCCATAGAACTCTTTGAATACGGAAATAAAGTACGAGGTACTGTTATATCCGCACAGTTGAGAGACCTGGGAAATGTTTTTGCCATCCATCAATAATTGATTGACGGCATAACGCATGCGACACGTGGTAATTATTTGGCTGTAACTTGTATTTTCACTTTTGAGCTTTTTCTTTAACAAACTGGGGCTCAGGCATAAGCAACTGGCAACCATGCTTAAATTCCAGTCTTTATGTATATCGCTCTCAATAATGTGATAAACGCTGTCGCTGATACGACTGCGTAGTATATGCATGAGCAGAGAAATAAACTTTTTGCTGCCGAGAAAGCGTGATAACACCGTGAATAGTAGCGAGCGCGTGCGCACACTTTCACCTTCGTCCATTGTGTCCATTACGCTATATTGGGCAGCCACCCGGAAGACATCCGGCGTCAGACAGACGGCGGTCATCACTGGGTTGGCACTGCGTTGCCAGAGTGGGATCTGTGAAAGGTCTTTATTTAAAAAACGTAGATAGTCTTTAATGATATCACGGCTGATATGTACGACCAGTGCGTTATTAAGTGATGAGAAATCGATAATATTATTATCGCATGCTACCAGCGCCATATGATTAGCTTTTAAGCTGATGGCTTCTTTACCGTTAATCCTTAACCAAACATCCTTCTCCGTTAATACAACAACACAAGCTGCTCTGCTGCAAACCCTCATACCCAAACTCCAGGAATATGAACATAAAACACCGTAGCTCACCATCAGATGAACCATATCGGCTAAATTGAAATTGTATGATGAATCCAGGACCGCATTAAAATAACGTGTCTGAAATTAATTACAATGTTTGGTGGGATTTTTCTTATGTACACTTTTTTTTACGCAAGTGGAAACGTGATATTTGCGTATAAAAAAAGCGCGGGGTGGTCCCGCGCAAAAAGGTATGACAATGTTATTGTTTTGCAGCAATACTCAGGAATTACTCAAGCATGACATGTCTACCTTAAAAATCGGACTATCTATAAAATGACATTATGCTTTCACGCACATGACGTGATATACACCGTCAATAATTTCCGTTCCTTCGGTTTCATGTTCAAATCCAGGGAAGTGGTGGTCCCAGGACTGCAACGAACGTAGATAACTAATCTGCGGGCTATTGGCGTCGCCAAAGTTTTCCCCGGACAGCAGCATTGGAATTCCCGGTGGGTAAGGAATCACGGAATTCGCAGCTATACGACCCGGCAGATTTTCAATGGCCACCATCTCAACGTTATCGCTGACTATCGCGTTATAGGCTTCACGCGGGGTGATTTCAGCAACAGGCAGGCCGGAGTAGGCCGCGTTGAGTCGGCTGCCAGGGTTGTTCTCTTTCAGCCAGGCAAACATGGTGTCGCCCAGATCGTGAATGCCCATGTTGGCGTAAGTGTCAGGATGTTCCTCAACCAGTTCTGGCATCACCTGCGCCAGCGGTGTATTGGCATCGTAATGGTGTTTGAATGAGCACAGGGTATTGATCAGCGTGCCCCATTTCCCACGGGTAATCCCCATTGAGAACAGGAACATAATCTGGAAATCGGTGGTACGGGTCGGCACGATACCGTGGCGGCCAAGCCAGGCGGTGACCAGCGCTGCCGGTACGCCGCTCTCTTCCAGTTCGCCATCATCGCCCATCCCCGGCGCCAGAATACTGACTTTGATTGGGTCCAGCATGCTCCAGTTATCCGGCAGGTCTTTAAACCCGTGCCAGGATTCACCCGGACGCATCACCCAGCAGTTCTGGTCAGTGGTCAGGAGTTGAGTTGGCGCATCGGCAAAGTCATAGGTTTTGCCGGTTTGCGGGTCAGTTACCACTTCTTTGTTCCACGGTTTGAAGAACCAGTCGCCTTCGGCGGAAAATTCTTTGTACAAACGCGCCATAGCCTGACGGAAATCGACCGCTTCGTCGATCACTTCCTGAGTGAGCGACAGACCGCTGTTGCCGTCCATCATGGAGACCGCCACGTCGTTTGATGCGCAGATGGCATACAGCGGAGAGGTGGTGGCGTGCATCATGTACGCCTGGTTAAAGCGGGAGAAGTTCACGGCCCCACGACCTTCACGGACGTGAATGTAAGACGCCTGAGAGAGCGCGTTCAGCAGTTTGTGGGTCGAGTGGGTCGCAAAAACGGTAGGACCGTTATGATCGCCCGGCGCGCCACGCATAGCGTAGTGATCGGCATAAATTGGGTTAAAGCGGGCATAACCGTACCAGGCCTCATCGAAGTGGATGCGATCGCTGGTTTGCGCGAGCAGGTCCTGGGCCTCTTTGGCGTTGTAGCAAACACCGTCATAAGTACAGTTGGTCACAACGCTGTAAGACGGTTTTTGCCCGGCCTTGCCCTTGGTCAGCGGGCTTTCGCTGATTTTTTTCTGCAATGTTTCAGGTTGCATTTCTTGCGGGTAGATAGGGCCGATAATGCCGTACCGGTTGCGACTTGGCACCATGTACACTGGTTTTGCGCCGGTGAGGATCAACCCCTGCTCGATAGATTTGTGGCAGTTACGATCCAGCACCACGACGTCGTTGTCGGTCATACAAGCCTGCATGATGGTGCGGTTAGAGCCGGAAGTCCCGACCACTACGGACCAGGAGCGGTCAGCGCCAAACACGCGGGCGGCATATTTTTCGCTCTCGCCAAATGCGCCGGTATGATCCAGCAGTGAGCCGAGCGATGCGCGTTCAATACCCATGTCGCTCCGGAATAAGTTTTCACCGTAGTAATCATGGTAAAAACGACCCGCCGGCGTTTTGGTAAATCCGACACCGCCCTGGTGACCAGGCGCCGCCCAGGAGTATTCATGGATGTCGCCGTACTTCATCAGCGCGCTGAACAGTGGCGGCAGAAGCTGCTGGCGGTAACGGGTCATCGCCGCAACGGCTCGTCCGGCGATAAAGTCTGCGGTATCTTCCATAATCCAGGCGAATTCATCGACAAGCTCCAGCAGGTCGCGATCCAGCGATGCGGTGGCTTTTTCGCGATCGCCCAGCAGGAAAACGGGAACGTTTTGCTGGCGCTCGTGGAGCTTGCCGATCAATTGCCTGACGTTCAGGTGCTCGTCTTGTTGTTCCATTTGATAGCTGAACATCAGGCAATCAATGGCTTCATTAGCGGCGAGGATTGCGTAACCATCGTCGAATGAGGTGGACTTAATGACGGTAACATTTTGGCGGCTTAATGCGTCAGCCAGACGTTCGACAGCGCTACCGACCCAGGTGTCCTGATGCAGAAACTCACTTTCAACAATTAATACTTTCATCATCTTTTACCCGGTTGTGGAAAGGATGCAATTTATGGATTGCAGACACACCGTATGAATGTGACGCAGGCAAGTATTATCCTGACAAAATGGGCTGTAAAGCGGGTGATAAATAGTCTGATTTGTGTTTAATTTGTTTTTAAACAAATGGTTATGTTTGCTTATTGGCGATTTTTCACCGCTGTTTATCGACAGGGGGAATATTTTTTTGGCTGATACTGATATCGGCGAACGATAGGGATCGTAGGCCGGGGTAACGCCGGTGGTTTCTGGCTGCTCAGCCAGCCATTGTTTGCCGGCGCTGCTGGCTCAGTTTGCGGTACTGCTGCGGCGACATGCCGACAAACTTGCTGAAGGTGTCATAAAAACGGCTGCTGGATCGGAATCCGGCGGTCAACGCGACGTCAAGAATGGTTTTATCGGTATCGCTAAGCAATGCGCGGACGTGATTGATCCGCATTGCGGTGATGTACTGCTTCATGGTGAGTTGCATCACGCGCTGGAAAATCCCCATCGCGTAGTTGGCGTTGAGCTTCACGTGTTCCGCGACGTCGTTGATAGTGAGCACCTGATCGTAGTTATCGGCAATAAAACTCAGCATCTGGCTTACGTAAAACTGGGCGTGCCGCGAAACGCTGTTTTTGTGCGTCCGCGAAGTTTTATTGACCAGGATTGGCTGCCAGCCGGAAAGGCTAAACCGCTTGAGCATCAGACCAATTTCATCAATGGCGAGCTGGCGAATTTGCTCGTTCGGGTTGCTCAGTTCCTGTTGCCAGCGCTGAACTTCAAAGGTGCTTAGCTGCTGCGACGCCAGCGATTTGATGACCATGCCATGGGTAACGTGGTTGATCAGTTCGCGATCCAGCGGCCAGGAAAGGAAAAGGTGCATCGGTAAATTGAAGATAGCCATGCTTTGGCAACTGCCCGGACGCGTGAGCTGATGCGGCGTACAGGCCCAGAAAAGCGTAATGTGCCCCTGTTTTATCTGCACCACTTCGTTGTTGATGAGGTACTCAACGTCACCATCAAACGGCACATTAATCTCCACCTGCCCATGCCAGTGACTGGCAGGCATAGCATGCGGTGAGCGCAGCTCAATATCCATCCGTTGATATTCTGAGTACAGCGACAATGGGCTGCGGGTTTGCTCTTCATCGCTGCTGCACATGTGCGGATCGGGGGGAAGAGGCGATGTCGGTAATGTACTCATGGTTGCTCCATTTCCTGAATTATCAGAATCATGTCATTTGCTGCGCATTAAGGCTGAGAATCAGGACACAAATTGGACCGATATCATTGAGCATAGCGAGATTTTGGGGCCGCATACTCTGCTTTTTGTGCAATTTTGTCCCATAAACTCAGATCCAGTATGGGGTAAAGAGGCGATCTGAGTTTATGGGAATGCTCGCCAGGGAAGTCGGAAGTTTTCATCAATGCGCTGTGCCACCATGACTGTGTTCACTAATGTTCTGGAGAGTCATGATGTCTGCACCCAAAATTACCTTTATCGGCGCCGGTTCCACGATTTTCGTCAAAAATATCCTCGGGGACGTCTTTCATCGCGATGCGCTGAAATCTGCGCATATCGCCTTGATGGACGTCAATCCTACTCGGCTGGAAGAGTCACACATTGTGGTGCGTAAGTTGATGGACTCAGCGGGCGCGTCCGGGCGTATCACCTGCTATACCGATCAAAAAGCGGCATTGCAGGATGCTGATTTTGTGGTGGTCGCTTTCCAGATTGGTGGCTATGAACCTTGTACCGTTACCGATTTTGCGGTGTGTAAACGTCATGGTCTGGAGCAGACGATTGCCGATACGCTGGGGCCAGGCGGCATTATGCGCGCGCTGCGCACTATCCCGCATTTATGGCAGATTTGTGAGGATATGACCGAAGTCTGCCCGCAGGCCACCATGCTTAACTACGTTAACCCGATGGCGATGAACACCTGGGCAATGTATGCGCGCTATCCGCATATTAAGCAGGTTGGATTGTGTCACTCGGTGCAAGGGACAGCGGAGGAGCTGGCCCGCGATTTGAACATCGACCCGGCCTCTTTGCGCTATCGCTGCGCCGGGATCAACCATATGGCGTTTTATCTGGAACTTGAGCGTAAAACGGCTGACGGTGCTTATGTGAATCTCTATCCGGAGCTGCTGGCGGCCTATGAATCTGGTCAGGCGCCGAAACCGAATCTTCACGGTAATACCCGTTGTCAGAACATTGTGCGCTATGAAATGTTCAAAAAGCTGGGCTATTTCGTCACTGAGTCGTCGGAGCATTTCGCGGAATATACGCCGTGGTTTATCAAACCAGGGCGTGAGGATCTGATTGAGCGCTATAAGGTTCCACTGGATGAGTATCCAAAACGCTGTGTGGAACAGCTGGCGAACTGGAACAAAGAGCTGGAAGAGTACAAAACGGCGGCGCGGATCGAGATTAAACCGTCACGTGAATATGCCAGCACTATCATGAACGCTATCTGGACCGGTGAACCGAGCGTGGTGTATGGCAACGTTCGCAATGACCATCTGATTGATAACCTGCCGCAAGGCTGTTGCGTGGAGGTGGCTTGCCTGGTCGATGCGAATGGTATCCAGCCCACGAAGGTGGGTACTCTCCCGTCACATTTGGCGGCCATGATGCAAACCAATATCAATGTTCAGACCCTGCTAACGGAAGCCATTCTGACGGAAAATCGCGATCGCGTTTATCACGCGGCGATGATGGATCCGCATACCGCCGCGGTATTGGGGATTGAGGAGATTTATGCGTTGGTGGACGACCTGATCGCGTCTCATGGCGACTGGCTGCCGGCCTGGTTACACCGTTAACACACCATTACGCCGGGCAGAGCATCCGGCGTTTAACCTCTGACGTTTCCTCTAACAGAAGGCGGGCGCTGGTAACGGCGACCCGATACCCTATGAGCATCTCTCTGAAAACAAAACTCAGTTACGGATTTGGAGCGTTTGGTAAGGATTTCGCCATCGGTATTGTGTACATGTACCTGATGTATTACTACACCGACGTGGTGGGATTATCGGTGGGGCTGGTCGGAACGTTGTTCCTGGCGGCAAGGGTCTGGGATGCGGTAAACGATCCCATCATGGGCTGGATTGTGAACGCCACCCGGTCGCGGTGGGGAAAATTTAAACCCTGGATCTTACTCGGTACGCTGGCGAACTCATTGGTACTGTTTTTGCTTTTTAGCGCACATCTGTTTGAGGGCACTGCGCAAGTCGTATTTGTCTGCGTGACGTATATATTATGGGGAATGACCTACACCATTATGGATATTCCATTCTGGTCGCTGGTGCCAACTATTACGCTGGATAAACGCGAGCGTGAACAACTGGTGCCGTTCCCTCGTTTCTTCGCAAGCCTGGCTGGGTTTGTCACCGCGGGGGTAACGCTGCCCTTTGTGAGCTATGTTGGCGGGGCCGATCGCGGCTTTGGTTTCCAGATGTTTACGCTGGTGCTGATTGCATTCTTTATCGTTTCTACCGTTGTTACGCTGCGTAATGTGCATGAGGTTTATTCGTCAGATAGTGAGGCAACGGCGGACAGCAGTCGTCTTGGGCTGAAAGCGATCGTTGGGCTCATCTATAAAAACGACCAGTTATCATGCCTGCTAGGCATGGCGCTGGCTTACAATATTGCCGCCAATATCATTGCTGGCTTTGCCATTTACTATTTTACTTATGTGATTGGCGATGCAAGCCTCTTCCCGTACTACATGTCTTACGCAGGAGCGGCAAACCTGCTGACGCTGATTTTCTTTCCTCGATTGGTAAAAGCGTTGTCACGACGAATCTTGTGGGCTGGGGCATCAGTGCTGCCGGTGCTCAGCTGTATCGTGCTGCTGGTGATGGCGTTAGCCGGTTTTCATAACATCTTACTCATTGTTATTGCTGGTATTTTACTGAATATTGGTTCAGCGCTTTTCTGGGTGTTGCAGGTCATTATGGTGGCGGATACCGTTGATTACGGCGAATACAAACTGAATGTACGTTGTGAAAGTATCGCTTATTCAGTGCAGACGATGGTGGTAAAAGGAGGGTCTGCATTTGCCGCTTTCTTTATCGCAGTGATACTTGGGGTGATTAATTACGCGCCGAATGTCGCGCAGTCTGCAGAAACCATTGTTGGTATGCAATTCATTATGATCGCGCTACCTGCACTCTTTTTTGTGGTGACCTTAGTCCTTTACTTCCGCTTTTACCGACTGAACGGCGACACGCTGCGCAGGGTCCAGATTCATTTGTTGGATAAGTACCGTAAGATGCCGCAGCAGCATGAACAACCGGATATCCCGGCTATTGCGATAGTCACCCCAGGTGATGTGAAGGCGTAGCTATGGAATGGCATTCGTGGATTGGGTATTTGGCGGCTAGCCTGACGACGCTCTCATTCTTACCGCAAGCGATTAAGGTCATTACCACCCGCAACACGCAGGGTATCTCCGGTTTAATGTATGTAATGTTTGTGTGTGGGCTGGTGTTGTGGCTGATTTATGGATTATTGATTGAAGATACTGCTGTCAGCATGGCGAACTTTCTGACACTCCTGTTCGCCTTGCCGATTCTGGTTATCAAGTCTCGCAATGGGTAGGGCAGATTGCCGGATAAGCGTCAGCGCTATCCGGCAGTTTTTAACTGTCTGTTATGCCAGCCCGCCAACACGAGCACCGTGGTTAGCGCACCGAGCAGGGCGCAGAACATATCCGACTGGGTATCCCACGGGTCGCCCTGCGTCCCGAGAAAATCATCCGCTCCCTGACCCATCGCCAGCGCCGCCCACCATTCGATCAGCTCATACATCGCGCTAATCGCCAGCGCCACGCAGCAGACCAAAAATGCCAGCATTTTGCGGCCACGAACTATATTACCGCGCACTAAAATCTCTCTTGCCGTCAGGGCGGGCACCAGACCCTGGAAGAAGTGACCCAGCTTGTCATAGGGGTTACGACTGAGATCCAGCCACTCCTGAACCTGAAAACCGACAGGGACTTTAGCGTAGGTATACATACCGCCGACCATCAGAATGATGGCGTGCAAGAAAATGAGCGTGTAGAGCAATGGCGTCAGCGGGTAGCGCTTCACGGTCGCCAGCAACAGTGGGACGACAATAATGACCGGAGTAACTTCCATCAGCCAGGTGATTTTCTCCGTGGCAGAGACACCGGTGTAGATAAGTATTAGCGCCAGGAGCAGCGCGCCAGAGTGCAAGATTGTGGAGTTCAGTGTGCGGAGCATGGCGAATTCACAAGTAATGGAAAAGGTTACTATTCCCTGTGAGCGGCAAAAATTCAACGCCAGTAAATGGGGGGATAAAGTTGGCCCGGGGGGATCACTGGACTGACGCCAAAAATCTGTTGTCAGTCCAGTGCCGGGCCGAATGGGTTACTTCGCGCAGTTAGCGCATTGTTTGCTGACGATTTGCTGGAAGAAATCGTTGCCTTTGTCATCGACCAGAATGAAAGCCGGGAAATCTTCGACTTCGATTTTCCAGATAGCTTCCATACCCAGCTCCGGGTATTCCACGCATTCCAGATGTTTAATACTCTGCTGCGCAAGTACCGCAGCCGGGCCACCAATGCTACCTAAATAGAAGCCGCCGTGTTTATGGCAGGCATCTGTCACCTGCTGGCTACGGTTACCTTTTGCCAGCATGATCATGCTGCCGCCGTGAGACTGTAGCAGGTCAACATAGGAGTCCATACGACCCGCAGTGGTTGGTCCTAAAGAGCCGGACGGATAACCCGCAGGTGTTTTGGCCGGGCCCGCGTAGTAGATAGGGTGATCTTTCACGTACTGCGGCAGACCTTCGCCGGACTCAATACGTTCTTTTAGCTTCGCGTGGGCAATATCGCGGCCGACAATGATGGTGCCGCTCAGCGACAGACGGGTAGAAACCGGATACTGAGAAAGCTGAGCGAGGATCTCTTTCATTGGGCGGTTAAGGTCAACTTTAACCACTTCACCTTCGCCTGCCTGGCGCAGCGACTCCGGAATGTACTGGGCTGGGTTATGTTCCAGTTTTTCGATCCAGATCCCTTCGCGGTTAATCTTGGCCTTGATGTTACGGTCTGCGGAGCAAGACACACCCATACCAACCGGGCAGGATGCGCCGTGGCGAGGCAGGCGGATCACGCGGATATCGTGCGCGAAGTATTTTCCGCCAAACTGGGCGCCGAGGCCGAGTTTCTGCGCTTCTTCCAGTAGTTCCTGTTCCAGTTGCAGATCGCGGAACGCCTGGCCGTGCGCATTACCTTCAGTCGGCAGTGCGTCATAGTAGTGTGTGCTGGCCAGCTTCACCGTTTTCAGGGTGCTTTCCGCTGACGTGCCGCCAATGACGAATGCAATGTGGTACGGCGGGCATGCTGCGGTACCCAGCGTGCGCATTTTCTCTACCAGGAAGTTTTTCAGTTTGCCGGGCGTCAGCAGCGCTTTGGTTTCCTGATACAGATAGGTTTTGTTCGCTGAACCGCCGCCTTTGGCCACGCACAGGAATTTGTATTCGTCACCGTCCACGCTGTACAGGTCGATTTGTGCGGGCAGGTTGGTGCCGGTATTCACTTCTTTGTACATATCCAGCGCCGCGTTTTGCGAGTAGCGCAGGTTATCTTCAATATAGGTATTAAATACGCCCTTGGAGAGTGCCGCTTCGTCGCCGCCACCGGTCCAGACGCGCTGACCTTTTTTACCCATGATAATTGCCGTACCGGTGTCCTGGCAGGTTGGCAATACGCCTTTAGCAGCGATTTCGGAGTTTCTCAGGAACTGCAGCGCTACGTATTTATCGTTTTCGCTGGCTTCGGGATCATGGAGAATTGAGGCGACTTGCTGTTGGTGTTCAGGGCGGAGCATGAAGGAGGCATCGTGGAAGGCTTGTTGGGCCAGTAGCGTAAGTGCTTCAGGGGCTACTTTCAGGATTGTTTCGCCTTCAAACTCGCCGACGCTGACGTGATCGGAGGTCAGCAGGTAGTACTCAGTTTTGTCTTCCCCCAGTGGGAAAGCCGCCTGATAAGTGAATTCAACTTTTGACATTTGCTTCCAGCCTTTTCATTTTTCTCAGGAATTTTAAAATTCTCTGTGTCTTGACGGTGGCGTGCCGTTCCAAAGCGGACGGCACGCGCACTGTAATTACAGGAAACCGTACATTGCGGCGAAGATCCAACCAAAGACACAGGATACGCTCACGCCGATCAACCCAGGTAGAATGAAGCTGTGGTTGATAACGAAACGGCCAATGTGGGTGGTGCCGGAACGGTCAAACTGAATAGCCGCCAGATCGCTCGGGTAAGTCGGCAGAATGTAGTAACCGTAACATGCCGGAGCGGAAGCAACGATGTACGCTGGATCAACCCCAATTGCCAGTGCGACCGGAACAATCGCCGCCAGCGCCGCAGCCTGGGAGTTTACAAATTTGGAAACCAACAGCAGAACAATTGCATAGGCCCACGGATACTCTTTCACCATATTGCCCAGCACACCTTCGATTTCCGTCATGTGCGCGCCGAACATTGTTTCGGCCATCCAGGCAATACCGTACACCGCCACAATCGCGATCATACCGGAACGGAAGACTTCGTTTTTAGATATTGAAGCGGGATTGGTCTTCGTCAGGATAATAATCAGCGCACCGGTCAGCAGCATGAACATCTGGATAACCAGTACCATTGACAGCGGTTTGCCGCTGAAGGTAGGGCGCAGCTCAGAGAACGCGCCGAGCACGGCAACAACGGCGATAGCGGCAAGGAAGATCCACATGGCCAGCCAGTTGCTTTTCGGCAGCTTTTTGTCTAACAGTGTGGCGGTATCGCCATAAACGTAGTTGTGGTTTTCAGGAACGGAAATAAACTTCTGGAACTCTTCATCTTTATCCAGATCTTTACCGCGGAACCAACTGAAGATACCGATCGCCAGGATACCCAACAGGGTAGACGGGATAGTGATGCTGAGCAGGTCGAGGAATTCAAGATGCTTGCCTTCAAACGTTACGTTACCCAGCATTGCGACCAGTGATACAACGGCCACGGACACCGGGCTGGCGATAATCCCCATCTGCGCACCGATAGAACTCGCTGCCATCGGACGTTCCGGGCGAATATTGTTCTTAATGGCAACGTCATAAATGATTGGCAGGATGGTGTATACCACGTGGCCTGTACCGCAGAGAATCGTCAGGGTGCAGGTAACGAACGGGGCGACGATGGAAACGTATTTTGGGTTACGGCGCAGCAGCTTTTCAGCGATTTGCAGCATAACGTCAAGGCCGCCGGAGGCTTGCAAGGTTGCCGATGCGGCCACCACGGCAATAATAACCAGCATTACATCTACAGGTGGTTTACCCGGCTGGAGATGGAAAACGAAAACCAGAATGACCAGGCCGATACCGCCTAATAAACCCAGCGCGATACCGCCCTTTCTGGCACCATAAAACAAACATATTAATATTATAAGAAGTTGTATACTAAATAACATTTTATTTACCCTCGCGAAAAAACCAGTCAATTTTTTGAAAAATGGATCTGTGCCACATTCTTTTTTGCCGGAATAGGCATCAAAAAATGGTCAGTATTCGATATGTCCGTATTTGCGATTAATGTTCAAATGTCTTGCTAGAATGTTTTTTTAACGTTATGGCGATATTTAGCTTTTTTCTGTGGCTTTGATCAGAGGAGAGAATCCTCAGGCGATGGGAAGCAGAGCTGGACATGGAGAGCTGTGGTTGACGCTGTAATTTATCTGTTTTGCGTTTTCCGCTATTACGTGAACCACCGACAGAATGGGTGAGTAGGTTATTTGTGTGATCACGCTCACGCCATTTCATAATGTGATGAGGTTGGCGTGCGGATACTTTTATTTGCTCACAAAAATGTACGGTGTCCATGGTACGTAGCATGGTCTCCATTGCTACCAGTCTAGATTTTGTATGTCTGGTTAATTTCAGACTAATCCTTTATGGGTAAAAATACACACTCTGCGAGCTAGATAATACTTAATTAACTTTTGTTAGCGATTTTGAAATTAAAAACAGTGTGACGTTAATCAATATTAAAATAATACATTTAACATGCTGGATACAAATATATTTGATCTAACGCAAATTTATAATTCTGCAGCATGATTCAGAAAAGAAGGGATTTTTCATTATTTTAATAATTGTTACTTTCAAATAACAAATAATCCCAAATTGTTTTTATTGGCAATATTGTTTTAGTAATGAGTAATGTTCAGCCTGAACGCGGTAACGATAAACCGGTCTACCGGTTACGCCATAATGGATGCTGGTAAATAGGATGTGACAATTGACGAGCCAGATAAGATATTTACGGCAAGAAACGCGCGAGATATTGACTTCGTTGGCCAGTTCATCGGTGGAGAATTCCTGATCCTGATGCTCATCAATCCACTGGCACAGCGTGCGTAACGTTTGTGGCGTTAATCCTTTAGGTAAGCGCCGCGCTTCCTGTTCATTGGAGGAGCTGCCGTGAATCAACTGGTCAAGCTCAGACTGTTCATAGTACTGATGCTTTTCCATCTCGGTTTTCTTCTGTAGCCAGCCGGTCAGCGCCTCTTCAAAACGGGACGCCTGGAACGGTTTGATCAGGTAGTCAACGACACCATAGTGGAGAGAGTCTTTGATGGTGGTCGCGTCAGCGGCGGAAGAGATGACAATAACATCACACTTGCAACCTTCGCTGTGCAATACAGGCAACAGATCCAGACCGTTTTCTTTTTGCATATAAATATCAAGCAAAATCAAATCGATATGATTACCGCTATGAAAGATTATCTCTTTTGCTTTCTCCAGCGTGGAGGCTGTGCCGCAGCAATGAAAACCGGAGAGTTGCGCGACATAACGGCGGTTTAATTCCGCTACCATTGCATCGTCATCGACAATTAAGACATTGATCATCTGCTGGCCCTCTCACCATTCCACGGTAACTGTACAAAAAATTGGGTGAAGATCCCAGGTTCTGACTCGACGGAAATATTGCCGCCAACGTTTTCAACCTGTTGTTTAACAAGCGCTAAACCAACGCCCCGTTCGGTTCCTTTTGACGAAACGCCCTTCTCAAAGATGTGCTCAATGTGTTCGGGGGCAATCCCCGGACCATCGTCATTCACTTCGCAATGCAACCAGCCGTGTCGATAATGTAAGGATACGCTGATCTCGCCACCAGGTTCTTGACCTAGCGCCTCCAGGGCGTTTTCAATCAAATTCCCCAGAACGGTAATCAGCACAGCCACCTGATCTTCGTTGCTGTTTTCCGGCAACTGGCTTTCATTGCTGATCACCAGGCTATGGCCTAAATCAGATGTGCGATTAATCTTACTGAGTAAAAATCCTGCGATCACCGGGGATTTTATTTTTCCTAACAGTGAGCCAATCTCTTCCTGATAACTGTTGGCGGTCTTCAGGATGTAATTTTCAAGCTGCTTATAACTTTTCAGATGCAATAATCCCAGAATCACGTGCAATTTATTCATGAATTCGTGGGATCGTTCACGAAGTGCGTCGGCATAGTTGACCATGCCGTCCAGTCGTTGCATTAGTTTTCGGACTTCAGTCTTATCTCTGAATGTTGAAATGGCCCCGATGATTTTACCGTTGCTGAGTACCGGAACCGTGTTAATTAAGAGTAGCCGATCCTTCACCATGATCTCTTCATCGCGACGCGGCGTTCCGTCATGCAGTACCTGTGAAAAATCGACCACTTTTGACCATGCGTGGCTGAGCGTGGAGAGCTGGGCATCGTCTTGCGATTTGTGGTAATCCAGCAACTCTTGTGCCGCCTGGTTTATCAGCGTCACTTCACCGCACTCGTCAACGGCAATGACGCCTTCCTTTATAGAGTGCAGCATCGCCTGGCGTTGTTCGAACAGATTGGAGATTTCATACGGCTCCAGACCAAACAGAATACGCTTGAGGACTTTGACAAATACCCATGTGCCGAGCAGCCCAACCAGCACGCCAAATAAGATGGACCAAAAGATGCTGCCACGGCTGTTATTGATCTGCTCAGTCACCCTGCTTAGCTCAAGGCCGATCGACACGACGCCTATCTGCCGGTGATGCTCGTCATAAATAGGGGTAAATACGCGCAGGGCTTGCGCCAGAAATCCGCGATTAATGGCGACATTCTCTTTCCCTTGCAGGGCCAGCAAAATGTCATCGCCTTTAAACGGCTGACCGATTCGCTGCGCTTCGGGATGGGAGTAACGAATGCTTTGCATATCGGTGACGACGATGAACAAAAAATCGTTGCTCTTATTCACCGCCTGGGCAATCGCCTGAATACCGCTTTCCTCGGGCTTTTTCATTAGCCCCTGGCGGATCTCCGGGGAGTTTGCCAGCGTTCGTGCGACCGCAAGCGCTTTACCTGCTAATGCATCGCGCGTCATGTTGCTGATTTGCGAGAAATAAATCAGATGAACGACAAGCAGTACGGAGAAGAGTACCGCACTGACCATGAGGATCACGGTAGTGCCGAGCTTCATTGGGCGTTTGCGTATAGCAGTACGTTGCAGAGAGTGTCTCATCACGGTCCTGGAATCACGGTTTGTATGGGTATTATCGCCTGATGGGATGCGTAATTCAAAGGTGGTAGGGATGATGGGGCATGGGCTGCCTGTGCTTTTCTTCTATATATAGCGTAGAGCGAGTCTCTTTTTATATAGAGATTTCCTTATCTGCTTTCACTTCTTTCAGGGAGGCTGACCACTATTTTGCTTACGATTGTGGATAACTCTGTGTGTAAATGGGTATAAGGCGGGGTTTTGCTGTGGAATGCAGCGGTCAGTCATTTTTCTGCAATT
>NZ_JAOWCV010000021.1:0-246 GCF_030336805.1 Citrobacter sp. Cb023
TCAGAAGTGAAACGCCGTAGCGCCGATGGTAGTGTGGGGTCTCCCCATGCGAGAGTAGGGAACTGCCAGGCATCAAATAAAAGCGAAAGGCCCGGTCGAAAGACCGGGCCTTTTGTTTTATCTGTGGTCTGTCGGTGAGTGCTCTCCTGAGGAGGACAAATCCGCCGGGAGCGGATTTGAACGTTGCGCAGCAACGGCCCGGAGGGTGGCGGGCAGGACGCCCGCCATAAACTGCCAGGCATCAAA
>NZ_JAOWCV010000022.1:0-345 GCF_030336805.1 Citrobacter sp. Cb023
TAGGGGAACCTGCGGTTGGATCACCTCCTTACCTTAAAGAAACGTTCTTTGTAGTGCTCACACAGATTGTCTGATGAAAAGTAAATAGCAAGGCGTCTTGCGATTGAGACTTCAGTGTCCCCTTCGTCTAGAGGCCCAGGACACCGCCCTTTCACGGCGGTAACAGGGGTTCGAATCCCCTAGGGGACGCCACTTGCTGGTATGTGTGAGTGAAAGTCGCCGACCGAAGTATCTCAAAACAGACTTTCGAGTCTCGTTTGAGATATTTGCTCTTTAAAAATCTGGATCAAGCTGAAAATTGAAACGACACACTGTTTCATTTCTCCGTAAACAAGAAATGAAAAG
>NZ_JAOWCV010000023.1:0-357 GCF_030336805.1 Citrobacter sp. Cb023
CAATTTTCAGCTTGATCCAGATTTTTAAAGAGCAAAACTTCGCAGTGAACCTTTTCAGGTACACTCTGAAGTTTTCTTGTTTTTTTGCAGTAAGGAATGGTGGAGCTATGCGGGATCGAACCGCAGACCTCCTGCGTGCAAAGCAGGCGCTCTCCCAGCTGAGCTATAGCCCCATCGTAGTTAAATCTCGTTTAACCTTAATTTCTGTTGAGGCAAGGCGTGGTGACGCGAAGCATACTGAAGTATGTGAGCATCGCCGCAACGCAGCATCAGCAGAAATTTGGTAGGCCTGAGTGGACTTGAACCACCGACCTCACCCTTATCAGGGGTGCGCTCTAACCACCTGAGCTACAAGCC
>NZ_JAOWCV010000024.1:0-240 GCF_030336805.1 Citrobacter sp. Cb023
GGGAGGATTCGAACCTCCGACCGCTCGGTTCGTAGCCGAGTACTCTATCCAGCTGAGCTACGGATGCATCAGGGAAACTTGCTTTACTGCAGACTTGATGTCGCTGCTAAAGCGCTATCAAGTAAGATGGTGCATCCGGGAGGATTACTCGGCTGCGCCTCGCCCTGCGGGCCGTTGCTGAAGCAACGTTATCCTCCCTGGTGCTCGCGATTATCTCGCAGACCATGAAACAACAGTTTT
>NZ_JAOWCV010000025.1:0-545160 GCF_030336805.1 Citrobacter sp. Cb023
TGGGGGAAGGATTCGAACCTTCGAAGTCGATGACGGCAGATTTACAGTCTGCTCCCTTTGGCCGCTCGGGAACCCCACCACGGGGTAATGCTAGTTACTGGCCTGCTTCCGTTGGAAGCGGGGCGCATCATATCAAATGATGCGCCCCTGTAAAGTATTCCGTTGATAAAAAAGAACTGGTTGCCTGATTTTTACGCGTAAAGATGTAAAGGTAACCAATTCAATTATCAATCGATTACAGAATAATCGTTCGGTTACCGTAAACAAAGACGCGTTGAGCCAGAACCTGATACAGCGCGCGGCTTAATACATTTTTCTCAACGTCGCGACCCGCACGCATCATGTCTTCCGCGGTGTAGGTGTGATCCACATGAATTACGTCCTGCATAATGATTGGGCCTTCATCGAGGTTATCATTCACGTAGTGGGCTGTCGCACCGATGATCTTCACGCCGCGCTCATAAGCCTGATGGTAAGGGCGAGCGCCAATAAACGCTGGCAGGAATGAATGGTGAATATTGATAATCTTATTCGGGAAGCGTGAAACAAACGTTGGCGTCAGAACGCGCATGTATTTTGCCAGCACGACATAGTCAGGTTGGTGCGTGTCGATAGCGTCGGCCATTTTCAGGTCATGTTCGTCACGCGTTAAACCTTCGTGGCTGACCAGCTCAAACGGGATATCAAACCGTTCAACCAAAGGTCGCAGCGTCTCGTGGTTGCCGATCACAGCGGCGATTTCAACATCCAGCCCGCCATAATTGGCCTTCATTAACAGATCACCCAAACAATGTGCTTCCTTGGTGACCAAAATGACGATACGGCGGCGTCCTGCTGGTGTTAATTCACGAATGGAGCCATCTGGAAGGGCACTATCCAGATCGGCAAGCAGCGTGACGTCGTTAAAAATACCCTCCAGTTCGGTACGCATAAAAAAGCGCCCGGTCCGGTGGTCCACGAACTCATTGTTCTGCACGATGTTCAGTTCATGCTTGTAACAGATATTCGTAATGCGCGCGATCAGACCTTTTTGGTCCGGGCAAATAGTACGCAGCACTTTTCGTTGTAATGAATGCATTTGCAGCGGTGATCCTGTTGAGAATGTTTGCAAAATTGATACTGTCGGGCGTTGATTAGCCGCAGCACTTTTTAAATTTTTTACCGGAGCCACAAGGGCAGGTATCGTTTCGTCCAATTTGAGGGCGTGTACCGTCTATATAGTACCACTGACCGTTTTCTTTTAAAAAACGAGAGCGCTCGATAATTGCACCTGTTTTACCTTGTTCAGAAAATCGCGCAACAAAGCTGACATAGCCGATATTTTCTGTGTCTGCCGTTTGTTGTTCAAAAACGGTCAGCCCGAGCCATTCAGTGTGGCTAAATCCTGCGATAATGTCGTCGCGAAACTCGGCTGCATGACAGTCCGGATGCCAGGTCTTGATAAGGTAATCTGCGTCTTTCATCACAAAAGCACAGTAACGAGAACGCATGAGATGTGACGGCGTAGGTGCTACTTGCGCGCCAGACACATAACGGTAGCAACATAGGCTATACTCGACAGCGCTACCACAGGGACAAAGCTGAGACACAAAGTACTCCCTGGAATAAAAAAACGGCGTAAAAACGCCAGGGTAGCACTATGTTAACTGAGCGGTAGCGATGTTGCTACGTCTGCAAGCCAGGGGAAGTTTGTACGTACAATGAGAAAAATAAAAATTGGGCTGGCGCTAGGTTCCGGCGCGGCGCGAGGTTGGTCGCATATTGGCGTTATTAAAGCCCTAAAGCATATGGGCATTGATGTTGATATTGTGGCAGGGTGCTCCATTGGTTCGCTGGTTGGTGCAGCCTACGCATGCAATAAGTTACCTGCTCTCGAACAATGGGTTTGTTCTTTCAGCTATTGGGATGTCTTACGTCTGATGGATCTCTCGTGGCGCAGGGGCGGTTTACTGCGTGGTGAACGGGTATTCAATCAGTACCGTAATGTCATGCCGGTAGAAGCAATTGAGCAATGCACTCGCCGTTTCGCAACTGTGGCTACTAATCTGAGTACGGGTCGGGAGCTCTGGTTCACGGAGGGTGATTTGCACTTGGCTGTTCGGGCCTCCTGCAGTATTCCTGGTCTGATGTCCCCTGTAGCGCATAATGGTTACTGGCTGGTCGATGGCGCGGTGGTGAATCCCGTTCCTGTATCCTTAACTCGCGCGCTGGGCGCTGACATCGTTATTGCCGTCGATCTGCAACACGATGCGCATCTTATGCAGCAAGATTTACTCTCCTTTAACGTCAGCAGTGATGCCGAAACGGGTGATGATGTCGACGCGCTTTCATGGCGTGCCCGACTGAAAGAGCGCTTGAGCAACATAACGGCCAGGCGTGCGGTAACCGCGCCGACGGCGATGGAGATCATGACGACTTCTATTCAGGTTCTGGAAAATCGTCTGAAACGTAACCGCATGGCCGGTGACCCGCCAGATATCCTGATTCAGCCGTTTTGTCCGCAAATATCCACGCTGGATTTTCACCGCGCCAGCGCAGCAATTGCTGCTGGACAACTGGCGGTCGAGAAGAAAATGGATGAGCTTCTACCCCTGGTGAAAACCAACATCTAACGCATTTTTTATCAACACTTAAGCAAATTCTGACAGGCGTGAGTAGCAATAGCATGCCACTATTTACTAAAGCCAGTCAGGGGGAAGAATATGACGCAGCCATTGGTCGGAAAACAGATTCTTATCGTTGAGGATGAGCCGGTATTTCGCTCACTCATGGACTCATGGTTTTCCTCTTTGGGAGCGACAACGGCGGTAGCTGGCGATGGACTTGAAGCACTTGAATTACTCGGGCACTTTAACCCCGACCTGATTATCTGCGACCTGGCTATGCCACGAATGAACGGCCTTAAGCTAGTAGAGTATCTGCGTAATCGTGGCGATCAGACCCCCATCCTGGTGATATCAGCGACGGAAAACATGTCTGATATAGCCAAAGCACTGCGATTGGGTGTGGATGATGTGCTGCTAAAGCCGGTAAAGGACCTGAACCGCCTGCGCGAAACCGTCTTTGCGTGTCTGTATCCGAATATGTTTAATTCACGCGTGGAAGAAGAAGAGCGGCTGTTTCGCGACTGGGATGCGATGGTTGGTGATCCCGCCGCTGCAGCAAAGCTGTTGCAAGAATTACAGCCTCCTGTGTCGCAAGTTATTTCACGATGTCGGATCAACTATCGTCAATTGGTGGCTGCCGATCAGCCGGGGCTGGTACTGGATATTGCACCGCTATCGGACCATGACCTTGCGTTTTATTGTCTGGATGTGACGCGGGCAGGGGATAATGGCGTTCTGGCAGCATTGTTACTGCGGGCGCTATTTAACGGTTTGCTGCAGGAACAGCTCGCGCATCAAAATCAACGATTGCCGGAGCTCGGTGCGTTATTGAAACAGGTTAACCATTTATTGCGCCAGGCTAATTTGCCCGGACAATTCCCTTTGCTGGTGGGTTATTACCACAGCGGATTAAAAAATCTGATTCTGGTATCAGCAGGGCTGAATGCGACATTAAATACAGGTTCCCACAATGTACAAATCAGCAATGGCGTTCCGTTGGGAACCTTAGGGAATGCGTATCTTAATCAACTGAGCCAACGTTGCGAATCCTGGCAATGCCAAATTTGGGGGGCTGGTGGTCGACTGCGCCTGATGTTGTCTGCAGAATGAACAACCGAGTGGCGTGAGAATGAAATTGGCTCACCCCCCTCATGCTGTGAGTGCTACTATCAGCGCCAGATTTATTCGTATTTATCTTAATTATACCGACGCGCGTCCTTTTCAGACCAGAAGCTTGTCGCGGTACTGATATACTTGGATGCGATACAGATTGATGAACACGTTCAATACATGAACAGTCCAGGAGAGTTTTAAATGGCTGCCCTTAATTCAAAAGTCAAAAAGGCCGTTATCCCGGTTGCGGGATTAGGAACCAGGATGTTACCGGCTACGAAAGCAATCCCGAAAGAGATGCTACCGTTGGTTGATAAGCCATTAATTCAGTACGTCGTAAACGAATGTATTGCTGCGGGCATCACTGAAATTGTACTTGTAACTCACTCGTCTAAAAATTCGATTGAAAACCACTTCGATACCAGCTTTGAACTTGAAGCTATGCTGGAAAAACGTGTAAAACGCCAGCTTCTGGAAGAAGTGCAATCTATTTGTCCGCCACATGTCACTATTATGCAGGTGCGTCAGGGACTGGCCAAAGGTCTGGGCCACGCGGTATTGTGCGCGCACCCGGTGGTTGGCGATGAGCCCGTTGCGGTTATCTTGCCGGACGTCATTCTTGACGAATACGAATCTGATTTATCACGCGACAACCTTGCCGAAATGATTCATCGTTTCGATGAAACAGGCAGCAGCCAGATTATGGTTGAGCCGGTAGAAGATGTTACCGCTTATGGTGTTGTTGATTGTAAAGGCGTTGAATTAGCGCCGGGCGAAAGCGTACCGATGGTTGGCGTTGTTGAAAAGCCGAAAGCGAATGTGGCGCCATCTAATCTGGCCGTCGTGGGGCGTTACGTCCTTAGCGCTGATATCTGGCCTCTGCTGGCAAAAACGCCTCCGGGAGCCGGTGACGAAATTCAGCTGACTGATGCTATCGATATGCTGATTGAAAAAGAAACGGTTGAAGCTTATCACATGAAGGGCAAAAGCCATGACTGTGGTAATAAGCTGGGCTATATGCAGGCGTTCGTTGAATATGGTATTCGCCATAATACTCTCGGCGCTGAATTTAAAGCCTGGCTGGAAGATGAGATGGGTATTAAGAAGTAACCTGCTGGTATTATCAGGTCTGAACGGTGCTGTTAATCCAGCACCGTTTTTTTATACCTGAACTGGGTAGGGACTGTGCGAAGTACAGGTAAAAAAAATCCCGCCAGTGGCGGGATTTTAAGCAAACTATTTCTGAATTATTCTTTGATTAAGAAATCGTCCAGTTGTTTACCTTGTTCTTCCATCGCTTTTTTGATCACTGCCGGTGTACGACCCTGACCAGTCCAGGTTTTAGTTTCACCGTTTTCGTCAACATAGCTATATTTAGCCGGACGTGCAGCGCGTTTAGCTTTGGTGCCAGATTTAACAGCAGCCATGCTATTCAGCAGTTCGTTCGGGTCAATGCCATCAGCGATCAGCATTTCACGATATTGTTGCAGTTTACGAGTACGTTCTTCAACTTCAGCAGCTGCGGCGCTTTCTTCTTCACGGCGCTCGCTAACAACAACTTCTAATTTTTCCAGCATTTCTTCAAGCGTTTCCAGAGTACATTCTCTTGCCTGCGCACGAAGAGTACGGATGTTGTTCAGAATTTTAAGTGCTTCGCTCATTGTAGTAATCTCAAACTTATATTGGGGGTGGTTTGTTGAGCTAATAATAGAGCGATAAATTCAGTTGTGCAATAGCCAGGAATGTAAGGAATTCAAAATTGCGCTTTATTTAGTATCAGAATTAATTCATCTGTCTTAAATTCTCCGCGACGTTGGGCATAAAAAAGGCTTATTGGTGAGGGGGCTTCTCAGCGGCTGAGAGTAAAAATTCAAGATTCAGGTCACATTTTATGGTGTACAAATAGTATCTCTTTGCAGTGATTTCAACCTTTTGTATTAGTTTTGCTTACATGAATTCGCTAATACATGGCGACAGTGGGTAGATTCAATAACAATAAGGGAAGGGTTTCTTTATTGCCGTAAGAAGATAAGAGGTATGGATAAATTTCATGAGCACTATTTGTGAAAGAGTGTGTATATACCCATCGAGTTTCAGGCTACCTGGGCCATGGCTGGAGTGTACTCACGCTCCCGTGTCACTTAAAGGATCGGTTATTTAGGCGACACTGAGCGAGTCTGAACGCCTATTTATACGCCTATGCAGGCAACGCTACACCGACACGTTCGTGAAATATGGTACAATCCTGCCCATATTTATTTCCCCGGGTGAGGGCCTACGGTCAATGGCACAGCTATATTTTTACTATTCTGCAATGAATGCCGGTAAGTCGACTGCATTGCTGCAATCTTCGTACAATTATCAGGAACGTGGGATGCGTGCCGTGGTATATACAGCGGAAATTGATGACCGCTTTGGTGCTGGAAAAGTAAGTTCGCGTATAGGTCTGTCGTCACCTGCAAAATTGTTTAACCAAAATTCATCATTGTTCGAAGAGATTCGGGCTGAGAATGAGCAGCAAAGAATTCACTGTGTACTGGTTGATGAGTCGCAGTTTCTGACTCGACAGCAGGTTTATGAATTATCTGAGGTTGTCGATCAGCTGGATATTCCCGTGTTGTGCTACGGCTTGCGTACCGATTTTCGTGGTGAGTTATTTGGCGGCAGCGAATACCTGTTGGCGTGGTCAGATAAACTGGTTGAATTAAAAACCATTTGTTTCTGTGGGCGTAAGGCCAGCATGGTGTTGCGTCTTGATCAGGCAGGACGACCTTATAACGAGGGCGAACAGGTGGTGATTGGCGGGAACGAACGCTATGTATCGGTGTGCCGTAAGCATTATAAGCAAGCACAGTCTGAGGGCTCTCTGACGGCGATACAAGAACGACACAACCACGACTAACTCTACGCGCTTCTGGGCGCTTATTAGCACAGGGTAGGCTGAGCATTCGCTAATGTTCGCTACCCTATCAGACACTCTCCTGACGCTATTCTCGCATCCTCCTAAGCATCCTTTTACAGGTCCATCCTTTAAACGTCGCTGAATTGGTCATGTTTCGATTCTGATAACGTAAGATGCAAAAAAAAACGGCCCCAATTCGGGACCGTTTATGGTGAAACTAAAACTTATCTGGATGAATTAAGCGGATTTCTTCGCTTTCTTCTCAGCTTTCGGAGCAGCTACTGCTTCAGTCTTAACGGCGGTTTGATCTTCGCTGTATTCACGACCGTAGTAGGTATCCATCAGGATCTGTTTCAGTTCAGAAATCAGCGGGTAACGCGGGTTAGCACCAGTACACTGGTCATCAAACGCATCTTCAGACAGTTTGTCCACGTGTGCCAGGAAGTCAGCTTCCTGAACACCAGCTTCACGGATAGACTTAGGAATACCCAGTTCAGCTTTGATTTCGTCCAGCCAGCCCAGCAGTTTCTGGATTTTTGCAGCAGTACGGTCGCCCGGTGCGCTCAGACCCAGATGGTCTGCGATTTCAGCGTAGCGACGACGAGCCTGCGGACGGTCGTACTGGCTGAATGCAGTCTGTTTAGTCGGGTTGTCGTTCGCGTTATAACGAATAACGTTGCTGATCAGCAGGGCGTTCGCCAGACCGTGAGGAATGTGGAACTGAGAACCCAGCTTGTGCGCCATTGAGTGACATACACCCAGGAAGGCGTTAGCAAACGCAATACCGGCGATGGTTGCTGCACTGTGTACACGCTCACGCGCTACCGGGTTCTTAGAACCTTCGTGGTAGGACGCTGGCAGGTTTTCTTTCAGCAGTTTCAGCGCTTGCAGAGCCTGACCGTCGGAGAACTCAGAAGCCAGCACGGATACGTAAGCTTCCAGGGCGTGAGTGACGGCATCCAGACCACCGAACGCACACAGGGACTTAGGCATATCCATCACCAGGTTGGCGTCAACAATCGCCATATCCGGAGTCAGCGCATAGTCTGCCAGCGGGTATTTCTGACCAGTTGCATCGTCAGTAACAACCGCAAACGGAGTAACTTCAGAACCAGTACCGGAAGTGGTGGTGACGGCAACCATCTTCGCTTTTACGCCCATTTTCGGGAACTTGTAGATACGTTTACGGATGTCCATAAAGCGCAGTGCCAGTTCTTCGAAGTGGGTTTCTGGGTGTTCGTACATAACCCACATGATTTTCGCGGCGTCCATCGGGGAACCGCCACCCAGCGCGATGATCACGTCTGGTTTAAAGGAGTTAGCCAGCTCAGCACCTTTGCGTACAACGGTCAGAGTTGGGTCAGCTTCAACTTCAAAGAACACTTCGGTTTCAACGCCAGCAGCTTTCAGCACGGAGGTGATCTGGTCAGCATAGCCATTGTTAAACAGGAAGCGGTCGGTCACGATCAGCGCACGTTTGTGACCATCGGTAATCACTTCATCCAGTGCGATTGGCAGAGAGCCACGACGGAAGTAGATAGATTTCGGAAGTTTGTGCCACAACATGTTTTCAGCTCGCTTAGCAACGGTTTTCTTGTTGATCAGGTGCTTAGGACCAACGTTTTCAGAGATGGAGTTACCACCCCAGGAACCACAACCCAGAGTCAGGGAAGGCGCGAGTTTAAAGTTGTACAGGTCACCGATACCACCCTGAGAAGCTGGGGTGTTAATCAGGATACGTGCGGTTTTCATCATCTGACCGAAGTAAGCAACACGTTCTGGCTGGTTGTCCTGGTCGGTGTACAGGCAAGAGGTATGACCGATACCGCCCATCGCAACCAGTTTTTCAGCTTTAATAACGGCGTCTTCGAAGTCTTTCGCACGGTACATTGCCAGCGTCGGAGACAATTTTTCGTGAGCGAACGGTTCGCTTTCGTCAACAACTGTCACTTCACCGATCAGAATCTTAGTGGTTTCTGGTACGGAGAAGCCTGCCAGTTCAGCAATTTTGTATGCCGGCTGACCAACGATAGCCGCGTTCAGCGCGCCATTTTTCAGGATAACGTCCTGAACGGCTTTCAGCTCTTTGCCTTGCAGCATGTAGCCGCCGTGAGTCGCGAAACGCTCACGTACTGCGTCGTATACAGAGTCAACGACAACAACGGACTGTTCAGAAGCACAAATTACGCCGTTATCGAAGGTTTTAGACATCAGAACAGATGCAACAGCACGCTTGATATCAGCGGTTTCATCGATAACCACAGGGGTGTTACCTGCGCCTACACCGATTGCCGGTTTACCGGAACTGTATGCTGCTTTAACCATGCCTGGACCACCGGTCGCAAGGATCAGGTTGATGTCCGGGTGGTGCATCAGCGCGTTTGACAGTTCTACGGAAGGTTGATCGATCCAGCCGATCAGATCTTTCGGTGCGCCAGCAGCAATTGCTGCCTGCAGAACGATATCAGCCGCTTTGTTAGTGGCATCTTTTGCACGCGGATGCGGAGAGAAGATGATGGCGTTACGCGTCTTCAGGCTGATCAGTGATTTGAAGATTGCAGTAGAAGTCGGGTTAGTGGTTGGAACGATACCGCAGATGATACCAATCGGTTCAGCGATGGTAATGGTACCGAAAGTGTGGTCTTCAGCCAGCACACCACAGGTTTTTTCGTCTTTATATGCGTTATAAATGTATTCGGAAGCAAAGTGGTTTTTAATCACTTTATCTTCGACGATGCCCATGCCAGATTCGGCAACGGCCATTTTCGCGAGAGGGATTCGAGCGTCTGCGGCAGCCAGAGCGGCGGCACGGAAGATTTTGTCAACCTGTTCTTGAGTGAAACTGGCATATTCACGCTGGGCTTTTTTTACGCGCTCTACAAGTGCGTTAAGTTCAGCGACATTAGTAACAGCCATAATGCTCTCCTGATAATGTTAAACTTTTTTAGTAAATCATCTGCTCGATACGAGAGTATAGACAGATCGACGAAAATTTGTGTAACGTTTTGAAAATCAAACGGTTAATTAACGTCCACTTTACCTTGATTTACTAAAAGAGCTTATACGCTAGCGCCACTTAATTCTAACGCGCTACCTCCAGGTGGCGTAAGCAAGATTACTCACTTCTGAGTAGTAATTGCGTGATCTGGATCAAAATTTCGCAAAGCTGACACCTTTCAGCAGGCCCTTTTAGCGTTTATCGGTAAGTGTTAATGAATTGGTGGGATGAATGCTATTAACATTAGCATATTTAATACATATTAATAACACTAAGTATTGGAAGTGTATTTACGTAGATATACACAGATAGAAGGTGAAGTATGCTGACAAAAGGCGTATCTTCAGCGCGGATTTTATCAATTTTTATGACTCATTTTATCCGGCTAACGCTTCGGAGCTAACCGTGATCCAAACGCTATTTGATTTTCCTGTCTATTTTAAATTTTTCATTGGGTTATTCGCATTGGTTAACCCGGTCGGGATCATCCCTGTCTTTATCAGTATGACCAGCTATCAAACGGCTGCTGCGCGAAATAAAACCAACCTTACGGCAAACCTGTCGGTTGCCATCATCCTGTGGACTTCGCTGTTCCTTGGTGACGGTATTCTTCAGCTCTTCGGTATCTCGATAGATTCGTTCAGGATTGCCGGCGGCATTCTGGTGGTGACTATCGCAATGTCGATGATTAGCGGAAAACTGGGCGAAGATAAGCAAAACAAACAGGAAAAATCAGAAACAGCAATCCGCGAAAGTATCGGCGTAGTGCCGCTGGCATTGCCGCTTATGGCGGGGCCAGGGGCGATAAGCTCAACTATTGTTTGGGGTACGCGTTATCACAGTGCGATTAACCTGTTTGGTTTTTTTGTGGCGATTGCGTTGTTTGCCCTGTGCTGTTGGGGACTGTTTCGCATGGCACCGTGGCTGGTACGGCTGCTGGGCCAAACCGGTATCAACGTCATTACGCGTATTATGGGGTTGTTGTTAATGGCCTTAGGGATCGAATTCATTGTGACTGGAATCAAGTCCATTTTCCCCGGTTTGCTTGCCTGATATTCCTCTTCGGCATCAACGGAGCCTCTTTCGGCTCCGTTTCCTTTCGTTATTAGTAAAACTTCTCACTAAAGTTGAAAATCAGCATAGAAATATAAAAAGATCTGATGGTTATTCATTAATTTATTCATTGATTTTATGGATATAACACTCAATGGTCCACCAGAGGGATCCCGATGTCACTGTTATTTTATTAACATCATACTCTGGGGCTTGCTGAAGGATTATCGAAATGTTATTAGTTATTTCAGCGTTTTTTTTAGATGAATGTGCTAATTAATAACCAATTGTTAAATTTATGTGCATTTTGGCGTGGTGTTGACACAGGACTGGGGGGTTAACACTGCGTGTGATGCAATATATTGATTTTTATATTTTTATTGTCACAATCTTTCATTCGTAAGACTTTTTTAGTGAGATTTATTTCCAATAAAAGAGAATTGGTTAACAAATTTGTAAAATGTATTGGCGGTTAAGAAACGCATTTGATACTTTCCGGCCAGGTATTATGCAGAAGAATTCACGTTGATGAGAATCATTTTCAATTAGTTTCTCTCAACAGGGTAATAGCGTGTTTCCGGCAGGGGAGGCACGTAGATAATCGACGCAAGGTGGTCATACGAATCGCCAGAAATAAATAAAGTCGGTGATAGCAAGCAGTAAAACAAGAAACTACCTGACGGCAGAAAATCTCCGGTGCCGTACAGGGATCCTGACAGGATTAACAGTCTGGTTAAAAAACCAGCCATAATAATGAGGGAGTACAAACACAATGACTAACATCACTAAAAAAAGTTTAGTAGCTGCGGGGATCCTAACTGCGCTAATCGCTGGGAATGTTGCTACGGCGGCAGTTGTGCCAGCAGGTGTGCAGCTTGCTGAAAAGCAGACTCTGGTGCGTAATAACGGTTCGGAAGTTCAGTCACTCGATCCACATAAAATCGAAGGTGTACCTGAATCCAATATCAACCGTGACCTGTTTGAAGGTTTATTAATCAGCGATGTCGATGGCAAACCATCGCCTGGCGTGGCTGAAAAGTGGGAAAATAAAGACTTTAAGGTGTGGACATTCCATCTGCGTAAAGACGCTAAATGGTCTGACGGCACGCCTGTTACCGCGCAAGATTTCGTGTATAGCTGGCAACGCCTGGCTAATCCAAATACCGCGTCACCGTACGCCAGTTATTTACAGTACGGTCACATTGTCAATATTGACGATATTATCGCCGGCAAAAAGCCGATCACCGATCTCGGTGTCAAAGCTCTCGACGATCATACATTTGAAGTCACCCTGAGCGAGCCGGTTCCTTATTTCTACAAATTGCTTGTGCACTCATCCGTTTCTCCGGTTCCTAAAGCAGCGGTTGAAAAATACGGTGAGAAATGGACCCAGCCCGCTAACATCGTCACCAACGGCGCCTATAAGCTGAAAGACTGGGTGGTCAACGAGCGCATTGTACTTGAGCGTAACACCAACTACTGGGACAACGCCAAAACGGTTATTAACCAGGTTACCTACCTGCCAATTTCTTCTGAAGTGACTGACGTTAACCGCTATCGCAGCGGCGAAATCGACATGACCTATAACAACATGCCGATCGAGTTATTCCAGAAACTGAAAAAAGAGATCCCGAACGAAGTTCACGTTGACCCGTATCTGTGCACCTATTATTACGAAATCAACAACCAGAAAGCACCGTTCAACGATGTTCGTGTTCGTACCGCCCTGAAACTGGCGTTGGATCGTGACATTATCGTCAACAAAGTTAAAAACCAGGGGGACCTGCCGGCGTATAGCTTTACCCCTCCTTACACCGATGACGCGAAACTGGTTGAACCAGAGTGGTTCAAATGGTCTCAGGAAAAACGTAATGAAGAAGCGAAAAAACTGCTGGCTGAAGCCGGGTATACCGCTGAAAAACCGTTGACCTTTGACCTGCTCTATAACACCTCAGATCTGCATAAAAAGCTGGCCATCGCTGCGGCATCTATCTGGAAGAAAAATCTGGGCGCCAATGTGAAGCTGGAAAACCAGGAATGGAAAACATTCCTCGATACGCGCCATCAGGGTAACTATGATGTTTCGCGTGCGGGCTGGTGTGCGGATTACAACGAACCAACATCCTTCCTGAATATGGTGCTGTCTGACAGCTCCAACAACACCGTCCACTATAAGAGCCCGGCGTTTGATAAGCTGATTGCGGATACGCTGAAAGTGACTGATGAAGCGCAGCGCAGCGAACTGTATTCGAAAGCGGAACAGCAGCTGGATAAAGATTCTGCGATTGTACCGGTTTATTACTATGTTAACGCCCGCCTGGTAAAACCATGGGTTGGCGGATACTCCGGTAAAGACCCGATGGATAATATCCACGTTAAAGACTTGTATATTATCAAGCATTAATGGCAAGACGTGGGGCAATCATTTTGCCCCACAGTGTCTTTTTCTTCGAACTATTAACACCGCTTTACCTGAACGTCGGGGTAGAAGAGGTGTAAAGGCACACGCCAGAAGGTACGGGCAATGTTAAAATTTATATTACGTCGCTGTCTGGAAGCGATTCCGACGCTGTTTATACTTATTACGATTTCATTCTTTATGATGCGCCTTGCGCCGGGAAGTCCATTCACCGGGGAACGCGCGTTACCGCCAGAGGTACTGGCTAATATCGAAGCGAAATATCATCTTAACGATCCTATCTCGACGCAGTACTTCAGCTACCTCAAGCAGCTGGCGCATGGCGATTTTGGGCCATCTTTTAAATATAAAGACTATACGGTAAACGACCTTGTGGCATCGAGCTTTCCGGTTTCTGCGAAGCTGGGAGCTGCGGCCTTTATTCTTGCGGTCCTCGTTGGCGTTAGCGCAGGGGTGATAGCCGCGCTGAAACAAAATACGCGTTGGGACTACACGGTGATGGGGGTGGCAATGACCGGGGTGGTTATCCCCAGTTTCGTGGTCGCTCCCTTATTGGTCATGATATTTGCCATAACCTTGAAATGGCTGCCCGGAGGCGGCTGGAACGGCGGGGCGTTGAAATTTATGATCCTGCCGATGGTGGCCTTGTCACTGGCTTATATCGCCAGTATCGCCCGTATTACCCGCGGTTCGATGATTGAAGTGCTGCACTCTAACTTTATTCGTACCGCGCGCGCTAAAGGGTTGCCGATGCGGCGGATTATTTTCCGCCATGCGTTAAAACCTGCGCTGTTGCCTGTGCTGTCCTATATGGGACCAGCATTTGTTGGCATTATTACCGGTTCGATGGTTATTGAAACCATCTATGGTTTGCCGGGCATTGGCCAGTTGTTCGTCAATGGCGCGTTAAACCGCGACTATTCGCTGGTCCTGAGCCTCACCATACTGGTAGGGACGCTGACCATCGTGTTTAACGCGATTGTTGACGTGCTGTATGCCGTTATCGACCCGAAAATTCGTTACTGATACTGGAGCTCGCTATGATGTTAAGTAAGAAAAACAGCGAAGCGCTGGAGAATTTCAGTGAAAAGCTGGAGGTCGAGGGCCGCAGTCTGTGGCAGGACGCGCGTCGACGCTTTATGCATAACCGCGCGGCGGTAGCAAGCCTGGTCGTGCTGGTGATTATTGCGCTGTTTGTGACGCTGGCGCCGATGCTGTCGCAGTTTACCTACTTCGATACCGACTGGGGCATGATGTCCAGCGCGCCGGATACGGAATCCGGACACTATTTCGGCACCGACTCGTCAGGTCGAGACCTGCTGGTTCGTGTGGCGATTGGCGGTCGCATCTCGTTGATGGTCGGCATTGCCGCGGCGTTGGTCGCGGTAGTTGTCGGCACGCTATACGGTTCTCTGTCGGGCTACCTCGGCGGTAAAATCGACTCCGTGATGATGCGTCTGCTGGAAATCCTCAACTCCTTCCCGTTCATGTTCTTCGTGATTCTGCTGGTCACTTTCTTTGGGCAAAATATCCTGCTGATTTTTGTCGCTATTGGGATGGTATCCTGGCTGGATATGGCGCGTATCGTGCGTGGACAAACGCTGAGTCTCAAGCGCAAAGAGTTTATTGAAGCAGCGCAAGTGGGTGGGGTATCTACCGTGCGCATCGTTATCCGTCATATTGTGCCGAACGTGCTGGGCGTGGTGGTGGTGTACGCTTCGTTGCTGGTGCCCAGCATGATCCTGTTTGAATCCTTCCTGAGCTTTTTGGGATTAGGGACGCAGGAGCCATTAAGTAGCTGGGGGGCGTTGCTGAGTGATGGTGCCAACTCGATGGAAGTCTCACCATGGCTGCTGCTGTTCCCGGCAGGCTTCCTGGTGGTCACTTTGTTCTGTTTTAACTTTATTGGCGATGGCCTGCGTGATGCCCTCGACCCGAAAGACCGTTAAGGAGTGCAGCCATGAGCGTAATTGAAACCTCAACCGCGCCGCTCGCGCAACAACAGGCTAACGCACTGCTGAACGTTAAAGATCTGCGCGTGACGTTTGCCACCCCCGACGGCGATGTGACTGCGGTAAACGATTTAAACTTTTCTCTGCGAGCTGGAGAAACGCTGGGTATTGTTGGGGAATCCGGTTCAGGGAAATCGCAAACGGCCTTTGCCCTGATGGGCCTTCTGGCAGCAAATGGCCGTATCGGAGGTTCCGCAACCTTCAACGGACGTGAAATTCTGAATTTACCGGAACGAGAGTTGAACAAACTGCGCGCCGAGCAAATCTCGATGATTTTCCAGGACCCGATGACCTCTCTCAATCCGTACATGCGAGTCGGCGAGCAGTTGATGGAAGTTCTCATGCTGCATAAAGGCATGAGCAAAGCGGAAGCCTTTGAAGAATCGGTCAGAATGCTGGATGCGGTGAAAATGCCGGAAGCGCGTAAGCGTATGAAAATGTATCCGCATGAATTCTCCGGCGGGATGCGTCAGCGCGTAATGATCGCCATGGCACTGTTGTGCAGGCCTAAATTACTGATAGCCGATGAGCCGACTACTGCGCTCGATGTTACGGTACAGGCACAAATCATGACCCTGCTGAATGAACTGAAAAGCGAATTCAACACTGCGATTATCATGATTACCCACGATCTGGGAGTAGTTGCCGGTATTTGCGATAAAGTTTTGGTGATGTACGCCGGACGTACCATGGAATATGGCAGTGCGCGGGATGTCTTTTATAAGCCCGTTCATCCGTATTCGATTGGTTTGCTGAATGCCGTACCTCGTCTGGATGCCGAAGGGGAAGAGATGCTGACTATCCCGGGCAACCCGCCGAACCTGTTGCGTCTACCAAAAGGCTGTCCATTCCAGCCGCGTTGCCCGCATGCGATGGAAATCTGTAGCAGTGCTCCGCCACTGGAAGAGTTTAGTCCGGGCCGCCTGCGCGCCTGCTTTAAACCGGTGGAGGAACTGGTATGAATGCGGTCACCGAACAACGAAAAGTGCTCCTTGAAATTGCCGATCTTAAAGTCCATTTCGACATTAAAGACGGCAAGCAGTGGTTCTGGCAGCCGTCTAAAACCCTGAAAGCGGTTGATGGCGTGACTCTGCGACTGTATGAAGGTGAAACCCTGGGCGTGGTCGGCGAATCAGGCTGTGGAAAATCGACTTTTGCCCGTGCGATTATTGGCCTGGTGAAAGCCACCGATGGAAAAGTCGCCTGGCTGGGTAAAGATTTGCTGGGCATGAAACCCGATGAGTGGCGGGAAGTGCGTAGCGATATTCAGATGATTTTCCAGGATCCGCTGGCATCATTGAATCCGCGCATGACCATCGGTGAAATCATTGCCGAACCGCTGCGGACTTATCATCCGAACCTGTCTGGTCAGGAAGTCCGCGACCGTGTGAAGGCGATGATGATGAAGGTGGGGTTGCTGCCAAATCTGATTAACCGCTACCCGCATGAGTTTTCCGGCGGTCAGTGTCAGCGTATTGGTATTGCCCGGGCGCTGATCCTCGAGCCGAAGCTGATTATTTGCGATGAACCGGTTTCGGCGCTGGACGTATCCATTCAGGCCCAGGTGGTGAACCTGTTACAACAGCTCCAGCGTGAAATGGGATTATCGTTAATCTTCATTGCTCACGACCTGGCGGTGGTGAAACATATCTCCGATCGCGTGCTGGTCATGTATCTCGGACACGCGGTGGAATTAGGGACTTATGATGAGGTGTACCATAATCCGCTGCACCCTTATACCAAGGCGTTGATGTCTGCAGTGCCGATTCCCGACCCGGATCAGGAAAGGAACAAGGTTATCCAGTTGCTGGAAGGCGAATTGCCGTCGCCGATTAATCCTCCTTCCGGCTGCGTGTTCCGTACGCGCTGCCCGATTGCCGGACCGGAATGCGCAAAAACCCGCCCGGTTCTCGAAGGAAGTTTCCGTCACGCAGTTTCCTGCCTGAAAGTAGACCCGCTATAATCCAGAGGGCTGACAAAGGTCAGCCCTTCTTTTTGGTGAGGTATATGTGTCAGGTTTAGTCTCTTCTGTCCGCCGCGCGCTCTATCGCAAATTATTCGATTTAAACACCCGTTCAGGGCGTCGCTTTGAAGGTATGTGCGCGCTGTTCGCCTTGCTCAGCGTTATTGTTATCTTCATTGAGTCCGGGGTCGGGACGCAATACCATTTAACCTTTGAGGAATGGCGCATTTTTGTCTGGCTGGAGATCTTTATTACTCTGGTCTTTACCCTCGAATATTTTCTTCGCTTATGCAGCTGGGCCAATCCCGCAAAATATGTGTTTAGCTTCTGGGGGATTATCGATCTGGCCACCATTCTACCGCTGTACGTGATGTGGCTATGGCCTGAAATCAGTTTGAGCTATGTCTTCGCCTGGCGAGCGATGCGTGTCCTGCGCGTTTTGCGTATTCTCAAGCTGCTGCGTTTTATGCCTTCTCTGCGAGTGTTCTGGAATGCGTTAAAAAGCGCCCGTCATCAACTGATGTTGTTCTATTCCTTTATTGCCATTCTGATGGTTGTTTTCGGCGCGATGATGTATCTGATAGAAGGGCCCAAATATGGCTTTACTACGCTGAATGCGTCAGTGTATTGGGCAATTGTTACGGTCACCACCGTCGGCTACGGTGACATTACACCGCACACGCCGTTGGGACGCATGGTGGCGTCAGTGCTTATCCTGATTGGATACTCTGTGATTGCGATACCGACCGGATTGATAACCACACACATGAGCAGTGCGTTCCAACAGCGCGGATATCAGCGTAGATGCCCACAGTGTCAGCAGGCGCAGCATGAACATAGTGCGCAGTTTTGTAACCGCTGCGGAAGTAAACTGCCGGGCTAAAAATGAAAAAAGCTGCGAGAGCAGCTTTTTTGTTTGTTATTCGCGCCAGAGAATATGGCAGAGTTTGTGATCTTTTTCGCGACATAATAAAACGCGCGCAAAAATATCGTTAATCTCGCCGTCTTCTGTATCTGCCAGACCAATCACCACTTCGGCAAAGAAGTCAGGGTTCAGGTCAAAATCAACATGCTCCTGCCAGTCTTCTGCCGGGTCGAATAACTCGGCACCACCGCGCTCTTCAAACTGTAAATTGAACAGAATGATGTCGGCTGGATCCAGGTTGTCCGCAGCCAGTTCGAGAAAAATATCGTAAGCCTGCTCAAGCGTTTCGTCTTCAGTCAGGCGATTGTTCAAATCCATATCCATAATGACTACCTGTTTACTGTCTGATGGGCACGTTTTACAGCAACGGACTAAAGAAGTAAAACAGTCGCTCAGCGATCCGCTGCCAGAGTGGTCGTTTTACCCACAAACGGGCATCAAGCAGACGAGAACGCGAAATATAATCATCCTGTACTGCCGCGAGATCGCCACCGAATCCGGCATCATCAATGACCAGCGTGATTTCAAAATTGAGCCACAGACTGCGCATATCCAGGTTAACGGTACCGACCAGGCTCAGCTCGCCATCGACCAGTACGCTCTTGGTGTGCAGTAAGCCACCTTCGAACTGATAGATTTTAACGCCAGCGGCCAGCAGCTCAGTGAAAAAGGCCCGGCTTGCCCAGCCAACCAGCAGGGAATCATTCTTGCGTGGAAGAATAATACTGACGTCAACCCCGCGCTGCGCCGCCGTACAGATCGCGTGCAGCAGATCGTCACTGGGAACGAAGTAGGGCGTGGTCATAATTAAATATTCACGCGCCGAATAAGCCGCGGTTAACAGCGCCTGATGAATCAAATCTTCAGGGAAACCAGGTCCCGAAGCGATAGTGTGAATGGTGTGGCCGCTGGCCTGCTCAAACGGCATGATATTGACGTCTGGCGGCGGGGGCAGAATGCGCTTGCCGGTCTCAATTTCCCAGTCGCAGGAATAGACAATGCCCATAGCGGTGGCTACCGGGCCTTCCATTCTCGCCATCAAATCCACCCATTGCCCGACGCCGGCATCTTGTTTGAAGAAACGGGGATCGACCATGTTCATGCTGCCGGTATAAGCAATATAGTTATCGATCATGATCATTTTGCGGTGCTGACGCAGGTCCATACGGCGTAAAAATACACGCATCAGGTTTACTTTCAGCGCTTCAACAACCTCGATACCCGCGTTACGCATCATCGCCGCCCATGGGCTGCGAAAGAACTCCACGCTACCCGCGGAGTCCAGCATCAGGCGGCAGTGAATTCCACGCCTTGCGGCGGCCATTAATGACTCGGCGACCTGATCGGCCATACCGCCCGGTTGCCAGATGTAGAACACCATCTCGATGTTGTGACGCGCCAGTTGAATATCACGGATCAATGCCTGCATCACGTCCTCTGAACTGGTGAGCAACTGCAGTTGATTCCCTTTAACGCCAGCGATTCCCTGACGACGCTCGCACAGCTTAAATAAGGATGACGCGACGCTGCTGTTTTCCTGCGCAAAAATATGCTTACAGGCTTTAAGATCGTTCAGCCACTTGGCCGTTGACGGCCACATTGCCCGGGCGCGTTCGGCGCGACGTTTACCCAGGTGGAGCTCACCGAAGGAAAGATAAGCAATGATCCCTACCAATGGCAGAATATAGATGATCAAAAGCCAGGCCATTGCGGAGGGCACTGCGCGTCGTTTCATTAGAATGCGTAATGTTACGCCAGCAATGAGTACCCAGTAACCCAGAATGACCAGCCAACTCACCACGGTGTAGAAGGTTGTCATAAATTTAAAAATCCTTTTGAAAGCGTATTGTTAAGAGTTTACGCATCAGGATTAATCTGGCAAATAAAAACACGGGAAAACCACTGGTCTGCATTCGGTGTGGCGTTATAATGGCCGCTCAGTGACTGAAAGAGTAGTAAACATGAAGCGTAGTAGAACGGAAGTGGGACGCTGGCGGATGCTGCGTCAGGCTAGCCGCCGTAAAGCACGTTGGCTTGAAGGACAATCGCGCCGTAATATGCGTATCCATACCATCAGAAAGTGTATTCTCAACCATCAACGTAACTCGTTGCTGTTTGCGATCCACAACATCTGATCTCAAAAGGGCACCGCTGTCGGTGCCCAATGTCTGCTTTTCGTTTTGTTTTTAAAATACTTTTTTGTACGGTTTTACTGAAACCTGCGCGTAAACACCTGCCGCCACGTAGGGATCGGCTTCAGCCCACGCCTGCGCGGCTTCTAAAGATTCAAATTCTGCAATCACCGTTGAGCCGGTAAAGCCTGCGGCGCCCGGATCGTTACTGTCAACCGCTGGCATGGGACCCGCCGTGAGCAAACGGCCTTCGTCATGAAGGAGTTGCAGACGAGCCAGATGAGCAGGGCGTACGGAAAGACGTTTTTCGAGAGAGTCTGCGATATCTTGAGCGTAAATAACGTACAGCACGGGTAGAGCTCCTTGAACGGTAAAAGGTCATATTTACGTTATTGGAAAGGCCTGGTAACTGCAACGGAAAGATAACTAATATGTTAAGGCCATACTTTGAAAATGGTTTTTTATCATAAAATCGCGTTTTAAATGCCAGTTAGCTTCACGGTCTTATTGAATATGATTGCTATTTGCATTTAAAATCAGGGCCTGGTTTTTTTACTGAAACGATTATGACTTCAATGACCCTTGATTTACCTCGTCGCTTTCCCTGGCCTACGTTACTTTCTGTCGGCATTCATGGTGCTGTAGTGGCAGGTTTGCTGTATACCTCGGTACATCAGGTTATTGAACTGCCTGCGCCAGCGCAGCCGATCTCCGTTACGATGGTTGCGCCTGCCGATCTTGAACCGCCTCAGGCCGTTCAGCCGCCGCCGGAACCCGTTGTCGAGCCTGAACCGGAGCCAGAACCGATCCCCGAACCGCCAAAAGAAGCGCCGGTAGTGATTGAGAAACCGAAGCCCAAGCCTAAACCGAAGCCAAAACCGGTGAAAAAGGTGGAAGAGCAGCCGAAGCGTGATGTTAAACCAGCAGAGCCTCGTCCGGCATCCCCGTTTGAAAATACGGCGCCTGCTCGTCCAACAACCAGTACCGCTCCGGCAACCACTAAACCGGCGGTGAGCGTACCATCGGGTCCGCGAGCCTTAAGTCGTAATCAGCCTCAATATCCGGCACGTGCACAGGCATTGCGCATTGAAGGCCGTGTGAAGGTCAAATTTGACGTGACCTCGGATGGCCGGGTTGAAAATGTGGAAGTTCTGTCCGCACAGCCTGCGAATATGTTTGAGCGTGAAGTGAAAAATGCGATGCGCAGATGGCGTTATGAAGCCGGTAAGCCAGGTTCCGGGCTGGTGGTGAATATTGTTTTCCGCCTGAACGGCACAACACAGATCGAGTAAGCATCAGGCCGGATTTGGCGTTACGCCGCCAAATCCGGCAGAATGATTGCCGGATGGCGATGCTTGCGCGTGCTATCAGGCCAGGGAGGGAATCGGCCGCGGTTTACCGTCTTTATCAACGGCAACGTAGATAAACAGGGCTTCGGTAGCTTTATAGCGCTGGCCGATAGGTTCTGAAGCGACTTTCTTCACCCAGACTTCAATATTAATGCTGATCGAGGTCGTCCCGCGTTTCACGCAGCGTGCATAGCAACAAACCACATCGCCCACGGCAACCGGGCGCAAAAAGCTCATTCCTTCAACCCGCACCGTTACCACGCGACCATGTGCGATCTCTTTGGCCTGAATAGCGCCACCTATATCCATTTGTGACATCAGCCAGCCGCCAAAAATATCACCGTTTGCGTTGGTATCGGCAGGCATAGCCAGAGTGCGTAAAACCAGTTCGCCCTGGGGAGTGTTATTCGTTGTTGTCATTGTAGAACCGACTATAGAGAAAGATTACAGGCGCGATGCTACTAGAATTTACGCGCTGAGAACAGAGGGGATGCGGCCTGCGCGGCGGAAGTAAGCCAGGTTGATGGCAACAAGGAACGCGAAGGGATAAAAATTCGCCAGATCCGGAGATCTGGCGAGCATTTATTACGATTTATCTTCCTGCGGAAGGTGGCGGTAAATATAGACTCCGCTCAGTAACGTAAATAGTAAAGTCAGGGCGGTCAGGCCGAATACTTTAAAGTTGACCCAAATATTCTGCGGTAGCCAAAACGCGATATAGATATTCGCCAGACCGCACAGGATAAAGAAGACGGCCCAGGCGAAGTTAAGTTTTATCCAAACCGGCTGTGGCAAGCTCAGCTCTTTACCTAACATGCGCTGAATCAGCGGCTTTTTCATTACCCATTGGCTAACCAGCAGCGCACCGGCAAACAGCCCGTAAATCACCGTTACTTTCCACTTAATGAATTCATCATTGTGGAAGAAAATGGTCAGGCCACCGAACACGGCTACCAGAACAAAAGTGATCAATGCCATCTTCTCGACCTTGCGATAGCGGACCCAGCTGTAAATCAAAACCACAGCCGTCGCAACAATCAGCGCCGAGGTCGCCGCGTAGATGTCATAGAGCTTATAAAAAGCAAAAAAGACAACCAGCGGTAAAAAATCAAGAAACTGCTTCATTCTTCGATTCCGTCATCAAAAGCACCGGGTACAAGCCCGGAATGCGTTCAGGGTTTATTGGCGAATTAGCATGTACAGGCGGAACAAATAGATCAGCAACACGGCGGAGATCATATTGCTCAGCGTGTTCGCCAATACCGCGCCTACATTTGGCGTAAGTACCGCAAAACTTGGCGCAAAAAGCAACAACAACGTTTTTGCCAACAGCCAACCGATCACTGCTGGTGCAACCAGGCGCATATTCGACCACGCCAGACGCATACTGTTGCGCATCGCGGCAAAGACACCCATTTTGTCCTGTACTAACATCACCGGTGCAAGTGCCAGCAGGATAGCCAGCAGAATACCGGGTACTACCACCAGCATAATACCGATTTGCACCAGCAGAGTAGTCAGAAAAATCAGAATAAACAGCTTCGGCAAAACCGGCGCGCTGGCACCGATGGCGCGTAACGCGCTGACCCGATGACCGGCTGAAATCAGCTGAATCATCAGGATAATACCTCCGGCGAGGATGGCATTACCAATCAGACCGGAAAACGTCGACGCCGCGGAAGCGCGTAGCAAAATTTGCTGTTGCTCCGGGGGCATGTTTTGCACCAGATCGAACAATCCCACGCTGCTGGTTAACTGATCGCCTTCACTGAGTTGCGCAATTTGTGCGTCGGTGGGAGAAAAGGCATGCCCTAACACCACTGTGATAAACGCGCACAACAACGATACCAGCAAGATGGTAATGAATTGATTACGGAAAAAGTTTCCCGTGTCACGGTAAACGGATTTCGCCGTGATAGACATGCACTCTCCTTGAGTTTTGCAGGTGTTCATTTGTGGGCAATTGTACCCTGGATAACTCTACAGTGGCAGCATCGCGCGGTGTATGGAAAAGCATATCTTTGTAAAGCCCCGGTAATTTTTGACTATGACTTCAGCGTCATGCAAGAACGTTGGTTGTTCTCTGCGCATCACGAACAAATAACCATCGCTATTCTGCAACGGAGGCCAGGTACTTGCGTGGCGAAAATATATCAAAATTGATCTGAATTAGGTTAACCAGGATTTTGAATGCAAGTTCTAACTTAATCTGGATCAATAAATGTTAAATTATCAAAGTCAATGTGATCCAGGTTAGATCACTTATTACTCCAATGTGGGTATATTCGTTCCGCTTTTATAACCATAACGATGGAGCGGACATGAAAAAATTAACAGTTGCAGCAGTGGCTTTAACAACTCTTCTCTCTGGTAACGTATTTGCGCATGAGGCCGGAGAATTCTTTATTCGTGCAGGTTCTGCCACCGTCAGACCGACGGAAGGCGCGGGTGGTACGCTGGGAAGCCTGGGTGGCTTTGATGTCAGCAATAACACGCAGTTGGGTCTGACATTTACCTACATGGCAACCGACAATATCGGTGTTGAATTACTGGCAGCTACGCCGTTCCGCCATAAAATTGGCACTGCCACAACAGGTGATATTGCGACCGTTCACCATTTACCACCAACCTTAATGGCGCAGTGGTATTTCGGCGATTCCAGCAGCAAACTGCGTCCGTACGTTGGTGTCGGTGTGAACTACACCACCTTCTTTGACGAAGGCTTTAACAATAACGGCAAAGAAACCGGTTTATCTGACCTGAGCCTGAAAGACTCCTGGGGCGCAGCAGGGCAAGTGGGTATGGACTATCTGATTAACCGCGACTGGCTGATTAACATGTCAGTCTGGTACATGGATATCGACACCACCGCGAGCTACAAACTGGCTGGCGCGCAGCAGCATGACAGCGTCCGCCTCGATCCGTGGGTGTTTATGTTCTCCGCGGGTTATCGCTTCTAAGTCCGTGATTAAAATACGGAAAAGCTGATCGTTCCACGGTCAGCTTTTTTATTACCCGTTTATTTCTTCCTGCCTTTCTCCCCGTCGATGTAATGCTACTCTTTAAGCAAACTGGCTTTGAGGGTATTGACGATGATGTTGACTCGCCACCTGCTACAACAAAAAATCACACTTTTGGAACCATTCACCGGAGATGAAACGGCAGAGTTCGCCGTGAGTGCCGCGCGTGATTTATTGAATTTTATGGATAAAATTGAAGTGCTGGAGAAACGCATTGCGACTCCGGTTAAACTACCTTATTGCAGCGCCAGTCCTGTTTGTGAGATTGAAGCGGGCTATGCCGCAGGCGTGAGCGATTGTCGTGAGGCCATTCGTCGGGCAGGGTATCCGATTGAGGGTGATGATTAGTTTGCATTTATGTTAACAAAAATGTGCTTTTATTGTATAAGTCTGTAACTTTAGCGCACACAACGGCGGGCTTCTAAGGCATCAGCTTAGGGACGGTTAACATTCTCAATCAACATACAGCGCAGTTATGCAACGACAGAAACGGGTAACCGGTTTGGCAATATGTTAACTATCAGGGTGAACTCGTGAAGATTGTGCAGGACAAGCTCAGAAACAGGCAGGCACTGCTGGTATCAGGGCTCATTACGTTGATATTTACGTCGTTGTTTCTGTTTATAATTTATGAGCAGCGGATGGCTGCAGTCAGTGACGGTGTTAACCGCATGCAAGCGCGCATGATGGACATTTTTAACGATAATGAGCTGATCGCCGATGCGATTGGTGAGCGCTATCACCATATTAAATCGGGTGAGCAATGTGGCGATATTTCACAATTTGTTCCCCGCAATGAGATTGAATGGGGAATTAACGCCGACCCAAAGCGTCTGCATTCGGTAACAGGGACAATTATTGCCCAGCAAGCCAGCCACAACGCGCTGTGTATGTATACGGCGGCGGAGTTTATTCGCGGTATGGTTAACGAGCTAAATCCGGGCAGCTTCGATGAACATCGTTATATTATCGCCAAAAATTCTGATTATTTTTACTGGTTTATGGCTTCCGATTCGCGCAACTTCAGTTTCTCAAATTCTGAAATGGCGCGGGATCTCACCAACTTTTTCTATCCGCCGGTCGATTTCTATACCCGACTGTTGCAAAAAAACGTCAAAAACAAAGCCCTTAGTTCAACGAACTTCTATACCGATAAAATTACCGGTGAAAAAGCTTACAGCGTGGTGAGCTATATCTACGATCTGTCTGGCAAAGAGATATCAGACCAAATCGTGGCTTATCTGGTTTATGACCATTCAAAGCCCGAATTGCAGGAAGCGTTGGCTCAAGCATTTGACTACCAGCTCCCACCAGAGCTGAATGTGGAATTGGTAAATTTGACCAACAATGAAAGTCTCTGTTTATCCGGTAAATGTACAGGTCAATCCCGTTTTTTAGTGCGCAATTTTTCGGAGAAATATGCGCTGCACTATTCGCTTTCATTAGGCCGTTTTATGACGCGCGATACCCATGCCGGGATCGTGATCCTGCTGGCGCCGTTCTTTTTCATCATGATTAGTTTCTCGCTAAAATCATGGCTAAACGAAAGCGACCTGAAGGTTTATATAGACACCCTGACCGGTTGCTTTAATCGCCGAATACTCGACATCATCAAGCGCCGAGATTTATCACACTGTTCGGTGGTGCTACTGGACTGCAATAAGTTCAAGGCCGTCAATGATACCTGGGGTCACGCGGCAGGCGATCGTGCGCTGCAAATTATCGCCAACAGGATGTTATCAAACACCCGCACCAGTCACGATATTGTGATTCGTACCGGCGGGGATGAATTTATGATCCTGCTGTTTCGCTCGCAGGCAACTGATGCCATCGCAATTGCTCAACGTATCAGCGGGCAGGTGACCAGCCATGTGTTTGTAGTGGACGGTCATACCGTACCATTGTCAGTATCGTGGGGGATTGCAGAGGTGAACGGTGAACTGGATGTGGCTATTCAGAATGCAGATAGCGCCATGTATAAAATGAAGCACACGAAAGAAGCGTAAAACCGCCAGAAGTCTCTGGCGGTTGATTTAGCTTACTGCCGGGTGGCGGCTTTCATCGCGCTGACAAAAGCTTTCAGCTCAGCCAGCATCTGTTCCGGTGCCGCAACATTTTTCTCAATGATTTTCACAATTGCCGAGCCGGAAATAGCGCCAGCAGCGCCAGCGTCAATCGCGCCGGTTACCTGTTCAGGCGCAGAGATACCAAACCCCTGTAAAGAAGGCGGAGCATCATATGCTTTCAACTTTTCGACCAGGTGATGCAGCGGTAACGCCGCTCGATTTTCTGCACCAGTCACGCCCGCACGCGAAAGCAAATAGGTATAGCCGCGGCCATGAGAGGCTATCTGGCGCAGCAGTTCTTCATCAGCGTTCGGTGGGCAGATAAAAATTGGCGCAATGTTGTGGCGGAGCGCCGCAGCTCTGAATGGCGCGGACTCCTCAACGGGAACATCGGCCACTAACACGGAATCCATGCCCACTTTTTCACACTGGGCGTAAAACTCGTCAATGCCCTTGCTAAACACCAGGTTGGCATACATCAGCAAGCCAATGGGAATCGTAGGGTGCTTCTGGCGAATCAGCGCCAGCATTTCAAAGCATTGCGACGGCGTGACGCCGGCGGCAAACGCACGCAAGGTGGCTTCCTGAATGGTTGGACCGTCAGCCAGCGGATCGGAGAACGGAATACCGAGCTCAAGGGCATCAGCACCGGCGTCAATCAGCGTATCAATGATTTTCAGTGACTGCTCAACAGACGGATCGCCCAGGGTTACGAAGGGGACAAAAGCACCTTCTTTGCGGTCCTTCAGCTGTGCAAACAGGTTTTCGTAACGTTCCATCAGATTTCCCCTCGCGCTTTCAGAATATCGTGTACGGTGAAAATGTCTTTGTCGCCGCGACCGGAGAGATTAACCACCAGTAACTGCTCTTTTTCCGGGTTTTCACGCATCATTTTCAATGCGTGTGCCAGGGCATGGGAGGACTCCAGCGCCGGAATAATCCCCTCGTGCAGACACAGCGTTTTGAAGGCCTCGAGCGCTTCGTCGTCGGTGATCGAAACATAATCGGCGCGACCAATGCTGTTCAGATACGCATGCTGCGGCCCGACAGACGGGAAATCCAGCCCCGCGGAAATAGAGTAAGACTCTTCAATCTGTCCTTCTTCGGTCTGCATCATCGGGGACTTCATGCCGAAGTAAATCCCGACACGACCATGCTTCAACGGTGCGCCATGTTCCCCTGATTCAATCCCATGGCCGCCAGGCTCGACGCCAATCAGACCGACGCTGGTTTCATTAATAAAGTCCGCGAACATACCGATGGCGTTAGAACCGCCGCCCACGCAGGCGATAACCGCGTCCGGCAGGCGACCTTCTTTTTCAAGGATCTGCGCTTTAGTTTCCTCGCCGATCATGCGCTGAAATTCACGAACAATGGTCGGGAAGGGATGTGGACCTGCCGCCGTACCGAGCATATAGTGCGCGGTATCGTAGCTGCCAGACCAGTCGCGCAGCGCTTCGTTACAGGCATCTTTCAGCGTTGCAGAACCGCTGTGAACCGGGATAACTTCAGCCCCCATCAGACGCATACGGAAAACGTTTGGCGACTGGCGTTCAACGTCTTTTGCACCCATATAAATACGGCATTTCAGCCCCAGCAGTGCGCTGGCGAGAGCTGATGCAACACCGTGCTGGCCCGCGCCGGTTTCGGCGATGATCTCCGTTTTCCCCATACGCTTCGCCAGCAACGCCTGGCCCAACACCTGGTTGGTTTTGTGCGCGCCGCCGTGCAGCAAATCTTCACGTTTGAGATATAGCGTAGTGTTGGTGCCTTGAGTAATATTCTGGCATTTGGTCAGTGCAGTTGGACGACCAGCATAGTTTTTCAGCAGGTCTGTAAACTGCGCCTGAAATTCAGGATCCTTTTGCGCGCTGACAAAAGCTTCTTCCAGCTGGCGCAGGGCAGGCATCAGAATCTGTGGCACATACATACCGCCAAATTCACCAAAATACGGATTGAGTAATGTTGTCATGTCCTTTTCCTTAATATGCGCGCAGCGTCTGAAAGACCGAAGCCAAAAGACGTGCATCCTTGATGCCCGGCTGTGACTCTACGCCAGAATTGAAATCGAGACCGGCACAGCCGGTTTTTGCCGCGTCAACGCAGTTATCAGCGCCGAGTCCGCCAGCCAGTAAAACGTTATCCAGCGATTGTCCGCCTAAAAGTGACCAGTCGAAGCGTTGACCGCTGCCGCCTTGACCATTGTCGAATACGTATTTATCGACGTGCTGATAATCACGAGCTGGCAACGTTTCGCTGACGCTTAATGCCTTCCAGATTTGCACCTGTTCGGGTAGCGCGTCGCGCAGGGCGTCAACATAGGCCTGGTCTTCGCTACCATGCAATTGCACGGCTGTTAGCCCCAGAGCCACCGCTGTTTCGCGCACGTCGGTGATCTCTGTGTTGCGGAACACCCCGACATATTGCAGCGGTGCGCCGGTCATGACCTCGCGTGCGCGTTCAACGCTGACCGCGCGTGGCGATGTGGACACAAAAATCAACCCGCCGTATATGGCACCCGCTTCGTATGCCGCGTTTGCATCCTGAGCCCGGGTTAAACCGCAGACTTTATTTTCGCCGAGCAGAACGCGACGCACGGCAGCATGCAGATCATCATGCGACATCAACGCGGAGCCAATCAGAAAACCGTTGGCGAAGTGGCTGAGTTCTCGCACTTGACCATAGGTATTGATACCCGACTCGCTGATGACGGTTACGCCATGACCCAGTCGCGGCGCAAGTTGGCGGGTGCGATTCAGATCAATCGACAGGTCGCGTAAATCACGGTTGTTGATACCGACGACTTTGGCGCCCAGTGCGATAGCACGCTCCAGCTCTTCATCGTTACTGACTTCGGTCAGTACGCCCATTTTCAAACTGTGGGCGACGGCGGCGAGTTGACGATATTGCTCATCATCAAGTACCGACAGCATCAGCAGACAGGCGTCCGCCTGATAGAAGCGCGCCAGGTAAATCTGGTAAGGATCGATAATAAAGTCCTTACACAGAATCGGTTGCGGTGCGATGCGGCTGACGATGGGCAGGAAATCAAAGCTCCCCTGGAAATATTTCTCATCGGTCAGTACGGAAATCGCGGAAGCATATTGTTTATATACGCCCGCAATCTGTGCCGGGTCGAAGTCATCACGGATCACGCCTTTTGACGGAGACGCTTTTTTGCACTCCAGAATAAAGGCGGTGCGTGCACCTTGCAGCGCATCGTAGAAATCACGAGAGCTGGGTTGAACATCATTCTGAAAGCTGGCCAGCGGTTGTTGCTGTTTGCGGGCTTCTACCCAAATCGCCTTGTCTGCGACAATTTTCGCTAAAACGGTTTGCATCATTTACCCTCTTGCTGCCAGTGCAGTGACACGGTCATAGGCCGCGCCGCTGCGCAGTACATTAATCACGGTTTGCGCATTGGCTTTTAAATCTTCTTCACCGTGCAGGCGCATTAACATGGCGACATTCGCGGCAACAGCAGCTTCATGAGCGGCTTCACCTTTACCTTGTAACAAGCGACTAAGAATGTCACGGTTTTCTTCCGGCGTGCCGCCAGCCAGCTGTTCCTGGTGGTAAGGCGTCAGGCCAAAGTCTTCCGCCGTCAGTTGATAGCTCTTGATTTCGCCATCATGCAACTCTGCCACAATGGTCGGTGCATGCAGGGAAACTTCATCCATGCCGCCGCTGTGCACCACGGCTGCCCGCTGATACCCCAACACGCGCAGCGTTTCGGCAATCGGCAGCACCAGTTCCGGACTGTAAACGCCGATCAGCGCCAGCGGCGGATGTGCCGGGTTAATCAACGGGCCGAGGACGTTAAACAGCGTACGGGTTTTCAACTGTTGGCGTACCGGCATAGCATGGCGAAAACCGGTGTGGTATTTCGGCGCAAACAAGAAACACACACCGAGGTCGTCAAGTGCCTGACGGGATTTATCGGCGTTCATATCCAGATTGATGCCAAAAGCCGCTAACAGATCCGAAGAACCCGACTTGCTGGAGACGCTGCGGTTGCCGTGTTTGGCGACTTTCAGTCCGCAAGCGGCCGCCACAAAGGCGCTGGCGGTGGAAATATTGATACTGTTGCTGCCATCACCGCCGGTACCGACAATATCGGCAAACAGATAATCAGGTCGCGGGAACGGGGCGGCGTTTTCCAGCAGCGCGGTTGCCGCACCGGCAATTTCATTCGGGTGCTCGCCGCGAATTTTCATGCTCACCAGCGCCGCAGCCAGTTGTTCCGGCTTCAGTTCACCGCGTACCACGGCGGAGAACAGCTGGTGGCTTTCCTGCTGAGACAGCGTCTGGGCCTGATACAGTTTCTCCAGAATAGGTTGCAGCGTATTAGTCTGTTCGAGTTTCTGTTGCGTCCAGGCCAGCGTTTGCTCCAGCAGACGTGCGCCTTGGGTGGTCAGAATGGATTCTGGATGGAACTGGAAGCCACATACGCGATCGGTATCGTGACGTACCGCCATCACCATGCCGTTAAAGTGGGCGTTGATGGTCAATCCGGCCGGAACGTTGCTGCCAACCAGCGAGTGATAGCGCGCCACCGGCAGCGGATTTGCCAGACCGGCGAACATTGCCTGACCGTCGTGTTCAATGCTGGACGCTTTGCCGTGCAGGATTTCCCCCGCCTGTCCCACGTATCCACCATAGGCCTCGACAATGGCCTGATGCCCCAGACAAATGCCGATGATCGGCAGCTTGCCGCGCAGGCGGGTTAATAGCTCCGGCATGCAGCCCGCTTCGCTTGGCGCACCTGGACCTGGAGAGAGCATCAGCACCGGATTTTTCATGGTCGCTAAGCGGTCTATTAATGTCTGGGCCGGAATATGGTTGCGGTAAATCACCACGTTATGACCGTTAGTACGCAGCTGATCTGCCAGGTTATAGGTAAAAGAGTCGATATTATCGAGCAGCAGAATATCAGCCATTAGAAGGTCTCCTGTGCGTGGTGTGCGGTGGCGATAGCACGCAGAACCGCACGCGCTTTATTACGGGTTTCATCGGCTTCTGACTGCCCAACGGAATCCAGAACAATTCCGGCGCCAGCCTGTACGGTGGCAATACCATCTTCCACGAGGGCGGAACGAATCACAATACAGGTATCCAGATCGCCATGGGCAGTGAAGTAACCTACTGCGCCGCCATAGCTGCCGCGACGACGGCCTTCGGCCTCGGCGATAAGCTGCATGGCGCGAACTTTCGGCGCGCCGCTTAGCGTGCCCATGTTCATACAGGCGCGGTAAGCATGCAGCACATCCAGATCGCTACGCAGCTCGCCGACTACGCGGGAAACCAGGTGCATAACGAAGGAATAACGATCCACTTTGGTGAGATCAGCAACGTAGCGGCTGCCGGGCGTACAGATGCGCGCCAGGTCGTTACGCGCCAGGTCTACCAGCATCAGGTGCTCGGAAAGCTCTTTATGATCGGTACGCATCTCCAGCTCAATACGGCTGTCGAGATCGCGGTCCAGTGAACCGTCCGCACGACGACCGCGTGGGCGGGTCCCGGCAATCGGATAGATTTCAATCTGCCGGCTGGTGGCATCGTATTTCAGCGAGCTTTCCGGAGAGGCGCCGAACAGTGTGAAATCGTTGTCCTGCATAAAAAACATGTACGGGCTAGGGTTACTTTTCTTCAGCACATAGTAGGCCGCCAGCGGTGACGGGCAGGGCAGCGAGAAACGACGGGATGGAACCACCTGGAAAATTTCGCCAGCGCGAATGGCTTTTTGCATACCACGAACCACGGCGGCAAACTCTTCATCGCTCTGATTGCATTCGCAGCGCATGTGCGGAACTTCAGTGACGGGCAGCGGCGGCGTAGGTTCGGTAAGCTGCTGGCTCAGTTGCGCCAGACGGGCATTAAGACGCTGTTTTTCTGCATCGCTGGGGGTAAATATGCTGGCCTGAATGCGGGTGCTTTTCTTCTGGTGGTCGATAACCATGAGCGTTTCTGCCAGATAGAAGCAGTAGTCAGGGCAACGGTTGCCCGCTTCAAGCTGAGGTAAATCTTCAAAACCGGCAACCAGGTCGTAGGAAAACAGACCGCCGAAGAACATCGCTTCACGTTCTTGCGCAGGAACATTAACCAGCTCCTGCAATAAACGGAAGGCATCAAATACGGACAGGGAACATAAGCGGGCGTCTTCATCCAGCAGCGGGCTAACGGCAGGGAATCGCAGATGGCGACCATTCGGCTGTTGTTTGTTCTCAACACCCGCTGGCAGGGCAGCATCCAGCAGCGGCAGCAGCGATGCGCCGTTAGCGGATAATGCCTGAATGGTGACAGTGTCACCGATGGCGGTAATGCGTAATGCGCTGTCGACCAGCAGCAGGCTCTTCAGATCGTCTTTGCTGTCGATATCGGCAGATTCCAGCAGCAGCGTTGCCGGACGTGCGCCACACACCTGATGAAACAGCGCCGTCGGATTTTCACGGTAGGCGGCATCGCAGGCAAGCAGTTCGAGTGTCGGTTTTTGTGTTTGCATCGTTATTCTCATTAATTTTGTTCAAAAAAAAGCCCGCTCATTTGGCGGGCCGGGTATCTGGTTGCATATTGCAGACGTAAGACACTGCCCGAAATCAGGAAGTGCGCCACCAACCGTGCAGAACAAATGTTGCTTTCATCTCAGATACCTTCTTCATGTGAACTTGCGTACTAGTTAACTAGTTCGATGGAATAAAGTCAACACCTGATTTCAGTATATTTGTCTAAACCGCTATGATGAGCGGGTTAAGACATTTAGTGAAACGGGAGCCGCATTGAGCGACACGAATTACGCAGTGATTTATGACCTGCACAGTCATACTACAGCCTCCGATGGGCGATTAACGCCAGAAGCCTTAGTACACCGTGCGGTAGAGATGCGAGTCGGTACACTGGCGATCACCGATCATGACACCACAGCGGGTATTGCGGCGGCAAGAGAAGAAATTTCACGTGCGGGTTTAGCGTTAAATTTGATCCCTGGCGTCGAGATATCAACAGTCTGGGAAAACCATGAGATCCATATCGTGGGTCTGAACATTGATATCGTCCATCCAATGATGTGCGAATTTCTGGCGCAGCAAACGGAACGTCGTCAGCAGCGCGCGTGCCTGATTGCTGAACGACTCGACAAAGCGCATATTCCCGGCGCGTGGGAAGGGGCATTACGCCTGGCTGATGGCGGGGCGATCACTCGGGGGCATTTCGCGCGTTTCCTGGTGGAATGCGGAAAAGCCACAACCATGGCGGATGTCTTTAAAAAATATCTTGCTCGTGGGAAAACCGGTTACGTTCCGCCACAGTGGTGTACAATAGAACAAGCTATTGATGTCATTCATCATTCTGGCGGTAAGGCAGTTCTGGCTCATCCTGGGCGGTACGATCTTAGCGCTAAGTGGCTGAAAAGACTGGTTGCGCATTTTGCTGAACATCACGGCGACGCGATGGAAGTGGCACAGTGCCAGCAGTCTCCCAATGAACGCACCCATCTGGCGACGCTTGCGCGTCAGCATCAACTGTGGGCATCGCAAGGGTCTGATTTTCATCTACCCTGCCCATGGATTGAGCTGGGTCGTAAACTCTGGTTGCCCGCAGGCGTAGAAGGCGTCTGGCAACTTTGGGAACAGCCCGAGACCACAGAGAGGAAAGTATGAGCCAGTTTTTTTATATTCATCCCGAAAACCCACAGCAGCGCCTGATCAATCAGGCCGTTGAAATCGTGCGTAAAGGAGGGGTGATCGTCTATCCAACTGATTCCGGCTATGCGTTGGGTTGCAAAATTGAAGATAAAGGCGCAATGGAGCGCATTTGTCGCATCCGTCACCTGCCGGACGGGCACAACTTTACGCTGATGTGTCGTGACCTGTCCGAACTGTCGACCTATTCGTTTGTCGACAACGTGGCCTTCCGTTTAATTAAAAACAACACGCCGGGCAACTACACGTTCATCCTGAAGGGGACGAAAGAAGTACCACGTCGACTGTTGCAGGAAAAACGTAAGACCATCGGCTTGCGTGTACCCTCGAATCCGATTGCGCTGGCGCTGCTGGAAGCGCTGGGCGAGCCTATGCTCTCTACATCACTGATGCTGCCGGGCAGCGAATTTACCGAGTCAGATCCGGAAGAAATCAAAGATCGTCTGGAGAAAGTGGTGGATTTGATTATCCACGGTGGATATCTCGGCCAGCAGCCAACCACGGTCATTGATTTAACCGATGATTCCCCGGTGGTATTGCGCGAAGGCGTCGGCGACGTTAAACCTTTCTTATAAGGGCGCGAACCGCTATACTACGCGGCCTTAAAATGGCGCTGACTGGCGCCGTTGATTCTCCTGTTCGACGCCTGTGAAGGCGACATCTAAAGGAAGCTCTATGAGCGAAAAGTTACAAAAAGTGCTGGCGCGCGCTGGCCACGGTTCTCGCCGTGAAATTGAATCCATAATTGCCGCGGGTCGCGTGAGTGTTGATGGCAAAATTGCCACGCTCGGCGATCGCGTTGAAGTTACGCCGGGTCTGAAAATCCGTATCGACGGTCATCTGATTTCGGTGAAAGAATCTGCGGAGCAAATCTGCCGTGTTCTGGCTTATTACAAGCCAGAAGGTGAACTGTGTACCCGTAACGACCCGGAAGGTCGTCCGACCGTGTTTGATCGTCTGCCAAAACTGCGCGATGCGCGCTGGATTGCCGTGGGACGTCTGGACGTGAATACCTGTGGTTTACTGCTGTTTACCACCGATGGCGAACTGGCGAACCGTCTGATGCACCCAAGCCGCGAAGTTGAACGTGAATATGCGGTGCGTGTGTTTGGTCAGGTTGATGACGCGAAATTGCGCGATCTGAGTCGTGGCGTGCAGCTGGAAGATGGTCCGGCCGCATTTAAAACGATCAAGTTCAGCGGCGGTGAAGGGATCAACCAGTGGTATAACGTCACGTTGACCGAAGGGCGTAACCGTGAAGTCCGTCGCCTGTGGGAAGCCGTGGGCGTGCAGGTAAGTCGTCTTATCCGTGTACGTTACGGTGATATCCCACTGCCGAAGGGCCTGCCGCGTGGCGGCTGGACGGAACTTGACCTCGCGCAGACCAACTATTTGCGTGAACTGGTGGAACTGAAGCCGGAAACCACCTCTAAAGTTGCCGTCGAGAAAGATCGTCGCCGTATGAAGGCAAACCAGATCCGCCGTGCGGTGAAGCGCCACTCTCAGGTTGGCGGCAGCCGTCGTCCGGGCGGTCGCAGCAACAACGGTTAATCATGAGTAGGCCTGATAAGCAACGCGCCATCAGGCGTTAGCGTGGAGCCGGATGCGGCGTAAGCGCCTTATCCGGCCTACTGTCAGTAATCGATCCCCATCTGGGCTTTCACGCCCGCTTCAAAGGCGTGCTTAACCGGCCGCAGTTCGCTGACCGTATCCGCTAACTCCAGAATATCGCGATGACATCCACGACCGGTGATAATAACCGTTTGATGGGCAGGGCGCGCGTTTAGGGCATTGATGACCTCGTCGAGTGGCAGATAGTCGTATGCAACCATGTAGGTCAGCTCGTCCAGTATCACCATATCCAGCTCTGCGTCGGCCAGCATCCGCTTGCCGTGTTCCCATACGGCCATGCAGGCTGCGGTGTCGGACTCGCGGTTCTGCGTTTCCCAGGTAAATCCTGTCGCCATGACCTGAAACTCAACGCCGTGGGGTTCGAGTAAGTTTCGTTCACCGTTTGGCCACGTCCCCTTAATAAATTGCACTACGCCGACTTTTTTACCGTGGCCTACTGCGCGCGTGGCGGTACCGAATGCGGCGGTGGTTTTACCCTTACCATTTCCGGTGAACACAATAATAATCCCGCGCTCGTCTTTGGCGGCGGCAACACGGGCGTCAACCCGGTCTTTTACGCGCTGCTGGCGCTGCTGATAGCGTTCTTCACTCATTGGGCGATTCCTGGTTTACGGCCCGGCTGGGCATCGAAAGTCATACCGGTTTTACGGCGGCTGTCATCGCCCATCAGCCACAGGTACAGCGGCATAATATCGGCGGGGGTTTTCAATTTTTGCGGATCTTCCGTCGGGAACGCGCTGGCTCGCATGCCGGTACGCGTTCCACCAGGATTGATACAGTTTACGCGCAGGTGGCGGTTCTGATATTCATCAGCCAGAACCTGCATCATTCCTTCGGTAGCAAATTTGGAGGTGGCGTATGCCCCCCAGTTGGCGCGCCCCTGGCGACCGACGCTGGAGGAGGTAAAGACCAGCGATCCGGCATCGGATTTGAGCAACAACGGCAGCAATGCCTGAGTCAGCATAAAGGTGGCGTTCACGTTTACCTGCATCACGTCCTGCCATACCTGCGGGTTTTGCTCGCTCATCGGGCAAATGTCACCGAGCAATCCGGCATTATGCAATACGCCATCCAGACGCGGGAAATGCGCGGCAATGCGCTGTGCGAGCTGGTGGCATTCGTCAGACGTACAGGTGAGCAGATCCAGCGTGAACCAGTGTGGTTGCGTACCTTTTTCTTCGGCGATGGAGCGGGCAACCTGACGCAGTTTTTCTTCGTTACGCCCTAACAGAATCACGGTCGCGCCGTAACGCGCGTAGGTCTGTGCGGCTTCACGCCCGATACCATCGCTGGCACCGGTGACCAGAATAATGCGGTCCTGTAGAAGATCTTGTTTCGGTTGATAATGCACGGCTACTCCTCGGCGACGTCCTGGCCATCTCGTTCGCGATAACTTTTGGGCTTTATGCCTTAAACCCTGTTCTTTTTCAATCAGCCAAAGGCAATAACACCGCAAAATGAACGCGTTGTCATGCTTTTTACTGAATGGATGAAGCAAGACGGGTTAACAAGGCTGTTGTACACTGAGCGAAAGTAGCGTTGTTTAACCAAGGTGGGTCACGTGGAATTGTTGTCTGAATATGGGTTGTTTTTGGCAAAAATTGTCACTGTCGTGGTGGCTATTGCGGTGGTAGTTATGCTGATCGTAAACGCGACACAACGCAAACGTCAGCGTGGGGAATTGCGGGTTATTAATCTCAGCGATCAATATAAAGAGATGAAAGAAGACCTGTCGCTGGCTTTATTGGATGGGCATCAGCAAAAATTCTGGCATAAGGCGCAGAAAAAGAAACACAAACTTGAGGCGAAGGCCGCTAAGGCAAAAGCGAAACTGGGAGACAGTACGTCATCTGATAAACCACGGGTATGGGTACTTGATTTTAAAGGCAGTATGGATGCCCATGAGGTCAGCGCATTACGCGAAGAGGTGACGGCAGTGCTGGCGGTCGTTAAACCCCAGGATCAGGTCGTGGTTCGTCTGGAAAGTCCGGGCGGCGTAGTACACGGCTATGGCCTGGCCGCGTCCCAGTTACAACGTCTGCGCGATAAGCAGATCCCGCTGACCGTTACGGTAGATAAAGTCGCTGCGAGCGGCGGATATATGATGGCTTGCGTGGCGGATAAAATTGTCTCGGCGCCGTTTGCTATTGTCGGCTCTATTGGCGTTGTGGCACAGATCCCGAACTTTCACCGCTTCCTGAAAGGGAAAGATATTGATATCGAACTGCACACCGCCGGACAGTATAAGCGTACGCTGACCTTACTTGGTGAAAACACGGAAGAAGGGCGGCAGAAATTCCGCGAAGATCTGAACGAAACCCATCATCTGTTTAAAGATTTTGTACAGCGCATGCGTCCGGCTCTGGACATTGAACAGGTTGCCACGGGTGAGCACTGGTTTGGTCAACAGGCGCTGGCCAACGGGCTGGTGGATGAGATCAATACCAGTGATGAGGTGATCCTCGGACTGATGGACGGTCGTGACGTATTGAACGTACGTTATCTGCAGCGTAAAAAACTGATGGACCGTTTTACCGGCAGTGCCGCCGAGAGCGCCGATCGTTTACTGATGCGTTGGTGGCAGCGAGGACAAAAACCGCTGATGTAAAATTGTAATTGCCGGATGAGGCGCAGCCGTCATCCGGCAAATCATTTCTCGTGTTAATCGATCAAGTGATACTTTTCAGAAAGTACGTGCGCCAGATGTTTAAACATATTAAACACCGCCGTACTTTTGGGCGTCGGTAGCCCTTGCTCGTCTAAAAAGTAATCTCCGCTGAAAACCAGCACGCCATTTCGCTGCGTTACGCCGGTGGCGACAATCCCCGCCAGCGTGTCCTCATGCTCACGAATGATTTTGTTGGCTTCAATCAGCAGTGTTTCGCGATCGATGGGTTGAGTGTCTTTATGCATTATTTACTCCTTAAACAAGGACATTAGTCTACGCCGAGCCCGGCTTATGGGCAAATATTCCCTGACTTAAATGAAGGTCTTACGACAGTGTTGCAAGTGGCGAGATTTGTTTTTGCATGCTAATAAAGTTGCGTAACGCATTTTATCAGGTACAGTGTGACGCTTTCGTCAATCTGGCAACAGATTTGCTTGACATTCGACCAATACTCCGTCGTGCTATAGCGTTTGTGAGCGAAAAAGCCTGTTAACTCAGTTACATGAGAGTTACATTACAAGCGCGAATCAGTTTAAGGGTTGATATCCGCCGACGCAGAGACCATATCGATGTCTCGTCGCCAGTGGAAGGTGAATCAACGTGCGACGCATTCTGGAAGAATCAAATTAGGTAAAGGTGAATATGGGTAAAGCTCTTGTCATCGTTGAGTCCCCGGCAAAAGCCAAAACGATCAACAAGTATCTGGGTAATGACTACGTGGTGAAATCCAGCGTCGGTCATATCCGTGATTTGCCGACCAGTGGCTCAGCAACTAAAAAGAGCGCCGACTCAACCTCCACCAAAACGGCTAAAAAGCCCAAAAAGGATGAACGTGGCGCTCTCGTCAATCGTATGGGTGTTGACCCGTGGCACAACTGGGATGCGCGCTATGAAGTGCTGCCCGGGAAAGAAAAAGTTGTTTCTGAACTGAAGCAACTGGCTGAAAAAGCCGACCACATCTATCTCGCAACCGACCTTGACCGCGAAGGGGAAGCCATTGCGTGGCACCTGCGGGAAGTGATCGGCGGCGACGACACCCGCTACAGTCGCGTGGTGTTTAACGAAATTACCAAAAACGCTATTCGTCAGGCGTTTGAAAAGCCGGGCGAGCTGAACATCGACCGCGTCAATGCGCAACAGGCGCGCCGCTTTATGGACCGTGTTGTGGGCTATATGGTGTCGCCGCTGCTGTGGAAAAAAATTGCGCGAGGCCTGTCAGCAGGCCGCGTACAGTCGGTTGCCGTGCGTCTGGTGGTTGAGCGTGAACGCGAAATCAAAGCATTCGTTCCTGAAGAGTTCTGGGAAATTAATGCTAACACGACCACGCCAGGCGGTGACGCGTTACCGCTTGAGGTGACGCATCAGAATGATAAACCGTTCCGTCCGGTCAACCGGGAACAAACGCTTGCCGCCGTTAGCCTGTTGGAAAAAGCGCGCTACAGCGTTCTGGAACGCGAAGATAAGCCGACCAGCAGCAAGCCGGGTGCGCCGTTCATCACCTCCACGCTACAGCAGGCCGCCAGCACGCGTCTGGGCTTCGGCGTGAAGAAAACCATGATGATGGCGCAGCGCTTGTATGAAGCGGGCTACATCACTTATATGCGTACTGACTCAACCAACCTGAGCCAGGATGCGGTGAACATGGTTCGCGATTACATCAGCGATAATTTCGGCAAAAAGTATCTGCCGGAGAGCGCGAACCAATACGCCAGCAAAGAGAACTCGCAGGAAGCGCACGAAGCTATCCGTCCTTCCGATGTCGCCGTTCAGGCGGAATCGCTGAAAGATATGGAAGCGGATGCGCAAAAACTGTATCAGCTGATCTGGCGCCAGTTTGTTGCCTGTCAGATGACGCCTGCTAAATATGATTCCACCACGCTGACGGTGGGCGCGGGTGATTTCCGTCTGAAGGCGCGTGGTCGTATTCTGCGCTTCGATGGCTGGACGAAAGTGATGCCTGCGCTGCGTAAGGGCGATGAAGACCGCATTTTACCAGCGGTGGATAAAGGCGATACGTTGACGCTCATCGAACTGACACCTGCGCAACACTTTACCAAACCGCCTGCGCGCTTCAGTGAAGCTTCGCTGGTGAAAGAGCTTGAAAAACGTGGTATTGGTCGCCCATCCACGTATGCGTCGATCATTTCTACGATTCAGGATCGCGGTTATGTTCGCGTTGAGAACCGTCGCTTCTACGCTGAAAAAATGGGTGAAATCGTCACCGATCGTCTGGAAGAAAACTTCCGCGAACTGATGAACTACGACTTTACCGCGCAGATGGAAGACAGCCTCGACCAGGTGGCAAATCACGAAGCCGAATGGAAGGGCGTACTCGACAACTTCTTCACTGATTTTACTCAGCAACTGGATAAAGCCGAGAAAGATCCTGAAGAGGGCGGTATGCGTCCGAACCAGATGGTGCTGACCAGCATTGATTGCCCAACCTGCGGTCGCAAGATGGGTATTCGTACCGCCAGCACCGGCGTTTTCCTGGGTTGTTCTGGCTATGCGCTTTCCCCGAAAGAGCGTTGCAAAACCACCATTAACCTGGTGCCGGAAAACGAAGTGCTGAACGTGCTGGAAGGCGACGATGCGGAAACCAACGCTTTGCGCGCCAAACGTCGCTGCCAGAAGTGCGGCACGGCGATGGACAGCTACCTTATCGATCCCAAGCGCAAGCTGCATGTATGTGGTAATAACCCTACCTGCGACGGCTATGAGATCGAAGAAGGCGAATTCCGCATCAAGGGTTATGACGGTCCTATCGTTGAGTGCGAGAAATGTGGCTCTGAAATGCACCTGAAAATGGGACGTTTCGGCAAGTACATGGCGTGTACCAACGACGAGTGCAAAAATACCCGTAAGATCCTGCGTAACGGTGAAGTTGCTCCACCGAAAGAGGATCCGGTTCCGTTGCCAGAACTGCCGTGTGAAAAATCTGATGCGTATTTCGTGTTACGTGATGGTGCTGCAGGTATCTTCCTGGCGGCAAATACGTTCCCGAAATCACGTGAGACACGTGCGCCGCTGGTTGAAGAGTTGTACCGCTTCCGCGATCGTCTGCCGGAAAAACTGCGCTATTTGGCAGATGCGCCGCAGACTGACCCGGACGGCAACAAGTCCATGGTTCGTTTCAGCCGTAAAACCAAGCAGCAATACGTTGCTGCGGAGAAAGACGGTAAGGCGACCGGCTGGTCCGCGTTCTTCGTTGACGGTAAATGGGTTGAAGGGAAGAAATAACAGCATTCCGGCTGAGTTTCTCCTCAAAGGGTCGCGTAAGCGGCCCTTTTTGTTTCTGGCGTATTATTTTTTGTCATCCCTATACAGCTCACATAGAAATGATATAGTGGTTATAGTTAACACACTTTTTATTATTAAATCGTATTAGCAGCGCCAACGAGCCTGCTCTGAAACGATGATTTGATGGCGCAAATCGGGATGGCTTAACATGAAATTACAGCAGCTTCGCTACATTGTTGAGGTGGTGAACCACAACCTTAATGTCTCCTCAACGGCGGAAGGGCTTTATACCTCGCAGCCAGGTATCAGTAAGCAAGTTCGTATGCTGGAAGATGAACTTGGCATCCAGATTTTTGCCCGTAGCGGTAAGCACCTGACCCAGGTTACGCCAGCGGGGCAGGAAGTCATTCGAATTGCGCGAGAAGTTTTGTCGAAGGTGGACGCCATTAAGTCCGTCGCTGGCGAACATACCTGGCCGGACAAAGGCTCACTGTATATCGCCACCACGCACACTCAGGCGCGTTACGCTTTGCCAAACGTTATTAAAGGCTTTATTGAGCGTTATCCACGCGTCTCATTGCATATGCACCAGGGATCGCCGACGCAGATCGCCGAAGCCGTCTCGAAAGGGAATGCCGATTTTGCTATCGCGACGGAAGCCCTGCACCTGTATGACGATCTGGTGATGCTGCCTTGCTACCACTGGAATCGTTCGATTGTCGTTACGCCAGACCATCCGTTGGCGGGCAAATCCGCCGTGTCCATTGAAGAACTGGCGCAGTATCCGCTGGTGACCTACACGTTCGGATTTACCGGACGTTCGGAACTGGACACCGCGTTCAACCGTGCGGGTCTGGAGCCGCGTATAGTTTTTACCGCGACCGATGCCGATGTCATTAAGACCTATGTACGCCTGGGCCTCGGCGTGGGGGTAATTGCCAGTATGGCGGTTGATCCTGTCTCCGACCCTGACCTGGTGCGCGTTGATGCCCATGATATCTTCAGCCATAGCACCACCAAGATTGGTTTTCGTCGCAGCACTTTTTTACGCAGTTACATGTATGATTTTATTCAACGTTTCGCGCCGCATCTGACGCGTGATGTGGTGGATACGGCGGTGGCGCTACGTTCCAACGACGATATTGAAGCCATGTTTAAAGATATTAAATTGCCTGAGAAATAATAACGGCTGTTACCTCGTCGGTATCCTCAAACATAAAGCGATACCGACGGCAGAGTCTGAATCTATTCAATATTTTTCCTCTATATATTAACCATATATTGTTTATGGTAAACACTTGCTAAAGTAGTTTCAAATTAGTAAGGACGCCAAAAACCCCTCTCAAATATTTATAACCGATCAAATAATTAATTTATTTATCAGGTCGAGTATGAAAATTAACTGGCTTTTTTTGACCTTTTTTATTAGGATTCCTCCTATCTGATGATTAATTGTACCGATTGTTTGGTGCTTAAATGATAAGTGATTTCGATAGTATGAGGTTAGCGATGCCTTCAGGAAACCAGCCAGCACGCCGGGATCCCGTCATGAAACGTAAAGCCTGGTTCGCTGTGTTTCTTGGCTCTGCCGTGTTCTGGATTATTGTCGCGCTCGTGGCCTGGAATGTGTGGGGGTAGGTCATGTCCACACTGGAACAACGCTCCACCGTGATGCCATCTCCGGATGACCATGAACAAGAGAGTCAACGCAGCGCAGAGAATAAGCCGAATATTCCAGCGACCTGGAAACTCTCTCCTGAACAACGGGCGTTTATCGATCTGTTTGCGGATGATGATGAACAGAAACAATAATTGATACGAATTTTATAATTATAATTAGTTCGTTGTCTTGTACTACAAATATTTTATTCCGGGCAATCGTGATGAGCCATGCTTATCACCGTATTAACCTTGACCGCTTAAACCTTTCTCCTCGCCAGATACTTCAGTTGCCCCTTTTGTAGCCCTCCACTTTTATCAATTTGAGTTGTTATCAAAGCGTTACATTTTGTTTGTGTTATCTTTAATACTAACCCTGAGGAAAATCAGGGGATCCAACCCTGTCATTAAGGAGGAGCTATGTCGTCGACCCTACGAGAAGCCAGTAAGGACACATTGCAGGTTAAAGATAAAACCTACCGTTACTACAGTCTGCCGCTGGCCGCTAAATCACTGGGTGATATCACCCGTTTACCGAAATCGCTAAAAGTTTTGCTGGAAAACCTGCTTCGCTGGCAGGACGGTAATTCCGTTACCGAAGATGATATTCATGCGCTTGCGCATTGGCTGAAGACCGCCCATGCCGATCGAGAAATTGCCTATCGACCTGCTCGTGTTCTGATGCAGGATTTTACCGGCGTGCCGGCGGTGGTCGATCTCGCCGCCATGCGCGAAGCGGTAAAACGTCTGGGTGGGGATACGGCAAAAGTGAATCCGCTTTCGCCAGTGGATCTTGTCATTGATCACTCGGTAACGGTGGATCGTTTCGGTGATGATGATGCTTTCGAAGAAAACGTGCGCCTGGAAATGGAACGTAACCATGAACGTTATGTGTTCCTGAAATGGGGACAGCAGGCATTTAGTCGCTTCAGCGTTGTACCGCCGGGTACGGGGATTTGCCACCAGGTTAACCTTGAATATCTTGGCAAAGCTGTCTGGAGCGAGTTACAGGACGGTGAGTGGGTGGCTTATCCCGATACACTGGTCGGTACCGATTCCCATACCACGATGATTAATGGTCTCGGTGTGCTGGGCTGGGGCGTTGGAGGCATTGAAGCTGAAGCGGCAATGCTGGGTCAACCGGTCTCAATGCTGATCCCGGATGTTGTGGGCTTTAAACTGGTGGGTAAACTGCGGGAAGGTATCACTGCCACCGACCTGGTTCTGACCGTCACCCAGATGCTGCGTAAGCACGGTGTAGTCGGTAAATTCGTTGAATTCTACGGTGATGGGCTGGACACCTTACCTCTGGCCGATCGAGCAACCATTGCGAACATGGCACCGGAATACGGCGCAACCTGCGGTTTCTTCCCGATCGATGACATTACCCTTGAGTATATGCGTCTGAGCGGGCGCAGTGAGGAACAGGTTGAGTTGGTCAATGCCTATGCCAAAGCGCAGGGAATGTGGCGTAACCCAGGGGATGAACCTGTGTTTACCAGTTCGTTGGAGCTGGATATGGGCAGCGTAGAGGCAAGCCTTGCTGGACCGAAGCGTCCGCAGGATCGGGTGGCGCTGGCTGATGTGCCGAAAGCCTTTTCGGCGAGTAATGAACTCGAGGTGAATAGCTCGCTGAAAGACCGTCAGCCAGTGGACTATACCATGAGCGGTCAGCAGTATAAGCTGCCGGACGGCGCGGTGGTGATAGCCGCTATCACCTCTTGTACCAACACCTCAAACCCAAGCGTATTGATGGCGGCGGGGCTGCTGGCGAAAAAAGCCGTCACGCTTGGTTTGAAACGTCAGCCATGGGTGAAAGCCTCGTTGGCGCCAGGATCGAAGGTGGTTTCCGATTATCTGGCAAAGGCTGGGTTCACTCCGTACCTTGATGAGCTGGGATTTAATCTTGTGGGTTATGGCTGTACCACCTGTATTGGCAACTCTGGACCCTTACCCGATCCTATCGAAACAGCCATCAAAAAAGGCGATCTTACAGTTGGGGCAGTGCTTTCTGGAAACCGTAACTTTGAAGGTCGTATCCATCCGCTCGTGAAGACCAACTGGCTGGCGTCTCCGCCGCTGGTGGTGGCCTATGCGCTGGCGGGGAATATGAATATCAACCTGACGAAAGATCCGTTAGGCCATGACAGAAAAGGCGATCCCGTTTATCTGAAAGATATTTGGCCGACAGCCAAGGAAATTGCCCGCGCCGTTGAGCAGGTCTCTACCGCCATGTTCCACAAAGAGTATGCTGAAGTCTTTGAAGGCACGCCAGAATGGAAAGCAATCCAGGTTGATCGCGCTGATACCTATGGCTGGCAGTCTGACTCGACCTATATCCGTTTGTCACCGTTCTTCGATGGTATGCAGGCTACGCCGGATCCGGTTCAGGACATTCACGGTGCGCGTATTCTGGCGATGCTCGGAGATTCTGTTACCACCGACCATATTTCTCCTGCCGGCAGTATTAAGCCAGACAGCCCAGCGGGGCGTTATCTGCAAAGCCATGGCGTTGAGCGTAAAGATTTTAACTCCTACGGTTCACGACGCGGGAATCATGAAGTGATGATGCGTGGTACCTTTGCCAATATTCGTATTCGCAATGAGATGGTACCTAGCGTGGAAGGTGGCATGACGCGTCATTTGCCGGGAACCGAAGTGGTAGCTATTTATGATGCGGCCATGCAATACCAGCAGGAGAACGTGCCTCTGGCGGTGATTGCCGGGAAAGAATATGGATCCGGCTCCAGCCGTGACTGGGCGGCGAAAGGCCCACGTTTGCTGGGAGTTCGCGTGGTTATCGCAGAGTCTTTTGAGCGAATTCACCGTTCTAACCTGATTGGCATGGGCATTTTACCGCTGGAATTCCCGCAGGGCGTCACGCGTAAAACGCTGGGATTAACCGGTGAGGAAGCGATCGATATTACGGACCTACAAAACATTAAACCGGGGGCGACAGTTCCGGTGAGTATGGTACGCGCAGATGGGCGTAAAGAGGTGATTCTATGCCGCTGTCGCATTGATACCGCGACGGAGCTAACGTATTACCAAAACGACGGCATTCTGCACTACGTGATTCGTAATATGTTGAATTAAAATGCAAAAAAGCCTGCGAGAGCAGGCTTTTTGATAGGCGGTGACAACGATTATTTGCCCAGCAAATGTCCCATCTTGGCGGCTTTGGTGTCCAGATAATGTTCATTTTTTGGATTACGGCCCACGATCAGCGGCACGCGTTCAACAATATTGATTCCCGCTTCGGTCAGGATTTCTACTTTTTTCGGGTTATTGGTCAGCAAACGTACCGCATCCACGCCCAGCAGCTTGAACATATCGGCACACAGCGTGAAATCGCGCTCGTCTGCCGCAAATCCCAACTGATGATTCGCTTCAACGGTATCATAACCCTGGTCCTGCAACGCGTAAGCGCGGATTTTGTTGAGCAGACCAATGTTGCGTCCTTCCTGACGGTGATAAAGCAGAATGCCACGCCCTTCTTCAGCAATGTGGGTGAGGGCCGCTTCAAGCTGGAAACCGCAATCGCAACGCAGACTAAACAGCGCATCGCCGGTCAGACATTCGGAGTGGACGCGTGCCAGGACAGGTGTTTGGCCTGTGATATCGCCAAAAACCAGTGCGACATGATCGTGTCCGGTTGCCAGTTCTTCAAATCCCACCATCAGGAAATCACCCCAGGGGGTTGGCAGTTTGGCTTCTGCCACACGTTTAAGCTGCATGTAATTCTCCAGATTATGCTGGCACTCGTCGTGCCTTCGCCTGTCGGCTTCTGTTCTGTATTACACTATTTTGCCATAAGGCAACGACGTTCACCTAATCGCGACCACGGATTCGCTTTTGGAATGGCACAAAATTGTCAATTTTCCCGACGTGTGAATTTTTCAGTTATGATTGTGATACTTATCGATGAAAGGAGAGGCAATGCTGTCTATTGCAAAGCGCACCGCAGTGGGGACCGGGCTGCTACTTATCATGCCGGTTGCCGTATGGGTATCAGGCTGGAGCTGGCAGCCGGGGCACAATGTCTGGTGGTTAAAGACCTTGTACTGGGTAACGGAAACGGTGACGCAGCCGTGGGGAATTATCACTCACGTTGCGCTTTGTGCATGGTTTCTGTGGTGCCTGCGTTTTCGTCTTAAAGCCGCGGTAATGCTGTTTGCTATTCTGGCAGCGGCGATTTTAGTGGGACAGGGCGTGAAGTCCTGGGTAAAAGACAGGGTGCAAGAACCGCGACCTTTTGTCGTGTGGTTGGAAAAAACGCACCATATTCCGGTTGATGAGTTCTACACTTTAAAACGTAAAGATCGTGGGCATTTAGTCAAAGAACAATTGGCCGAACAGCAGGATATTCCAACGTTTTTACGCAAGCACTGGCAAAAAGAAACGGGGTTTGCCTTTCCGTCCGGACATACGATGTTTGCCGCCAGTTGGGCTTTACTGGGCGTAGGGCTGTTATGGCCGCGCAGACGTACGCTGACGATTGTATTTTTGCTGATCTGGGCGACCGGCGTGATGGGCAGCCGCTTGCTGTTAGGCATGCACTGGCCCCGTGATTTGGTGGTGGCAACGCTGATTTCGTGGCTGCTGGTGACGCTGGCAACCTGGCTTGCACAGCGGGTATGCGGACCATTAACCCCACAAGTGCAGGAGAAAAAAGAAATCGCGCAGCGAGAACAAGAAAGCTAGCGATGATTGATTTTTGAAATTTTGCCCTTAAATCATAAAGTGGAAAGCGCTTTTCCGTTTCGCACTCGTTGTGAAAATGGTAATTTAAAGGGCTCAACGCGGTAAGTTGGACACGATTTATTCGCTCAAACCACATAACGGGAAGTAATGTGAAATATTTACTCATTTTCTTACTGGTGTTGGCGATTTTTGTTATTTCGGTGACATTGGGTGCGCAAAACGATCAACAGGTTACGTTTAATTACCTGCTGGCTCAGGGTGAGTATCGTATCTCTACGCTGCTTGCTGTATTGTTTGCCGCAGGGTTTGCGATTGGTTGGCTAATTTGCGGCCTTTTCTGGCTGAAGGTTCGTGTGTCTCTTGCGCGCGCCGAACGTAAAATCAAACGACTGGAAAACCAGCTTGCGCCTGCGACCGACGTTGCGGTATCTGCCGATTCGTCGGTTGTGAAGGAATAATTATTTATGTTGGAGTTGTTGTTTCTGCTTTTACCTGTAGCCGCTGCCTATGGGTGGTATATGGGTCGCAGAAGTGCGCAACAAACCAAGCAGGATGAAGCTAACCGTCTTTCTCGTGACTATGTCGCCGGGGTTAACTTCCTCCTGAGCAATCAACAAGATAAAGCGGTGGATCTGTTCCTTGATATGCTAAAAGAGGACACAGGCACCGTTGAGGCTCATCTCACCCTCGGAAACCTGTTCCGCTCTCGCGGTGAAGTCGATCGCGCAATCCGCATCCATCAAACGTTAATGGAAAGTGCCTCGCTGACCTACGAGCAGCGTTTGCTGGCCGTGCAACAGCTGGGGCGCGACTACATGGCCGCGGGACTGTACGACCGCGCGGAAGACATGTTCAATCAGCTTACCGATGAAACTGATTTTCGGGTTGGCGCATTACAGCAACTGTTGCAAATTTATCAGGCCACCAGCGAATGGCAAAAAGCCATTGATGTAGCAGAGCGTCTGGTAAAACTCGGCAAAGACAAACAGCGTAATGAGATAGCCCACTTCTACTGCGAACTGGCCTTACAGCAAATGGGCAGCGACGATATGGATCGCGCCATGACGCTGTTGAAAAAAGGCGCCGCGGCAGACAAAAACAGTGCACGTGTATCCATCATGATGGGTCGCGTGTACATGGAAAAAGGTGATTACGCGAAGGCGGTTGAAAGCCTGCAACGGGTCATTTCCCAGGATAAAGAGCTGGTCAGCGAAACGCTGGAAATGCTGCAAAGCTGCTACCAGCATCTGGGGAAAAACGATGAGTGGGCGGAGTTTTTACGTCGGGCCGTCGAGGAGAATACTGGTGCCGCCGCCGAACTGATGCTGGCTGATATTCTTGAGGCGCGTGAGGGGGCTGATACCGCTCAGGTCTATATCACTCGTCAGCTGCAACGTCATCCTACGATGCGCGTGTTCCACAAGCTGATGGATTATCATCTCCACGAAGCCGAAGAAGGGCGTGCCAAAGAGAGCCTGATGGTTCTGCGCGATATGGTCGGAGAGCAGGTACGTAGTAAACCGCGTTACAGCTGCCAGAAGTGCGGTTTTACAGCGTATACGCTGTACTGGCACTGTCCATCCTGCCGTTCATGGTCAACCATTAAGCCCATTCGCGGACTTGATGGGCTGTAATTTTTTAAAAAATCTCATTTTAGTTACAACATACTGTTGGGGTGTAATAGATCCATCCTCAACCTCCGTTGCCGGTTCGCCTGGCAGAAATGTAATCGCGCCTGTTAATTTTCTATTACCGCAGGTAGAATGCACGCCGTTTACCCATTTCGCGCCGCCGTGGGCGCCCATCCTCAAGAAGGTCTGGTCATGACGTTTACTGCTTCATCTTCTTCTCGTGCTGTTACCGATTCTCCTGTCGTTGTCGCTCTCGATTATTCTAATCGTGATAAAGCATTAGCTTTTGTCGACAGAATTGATCCTCGTGATTGCCGTTTGAAAGTGGGCAAAGAGATGTTCACGCTTTTTGGACCTCAGTTGGTTCGCGATCTACAACAGCGTGGTTTTGACATCTTTCTTGATTTGAAATTTCATGATATTCCCAATACCACCGCACATGCAGTTGCCGCTGCTGCTGAACTTGGTGTCTGGATGGTTAACGTTCACGCTTCTGGCGGGGCGCGTATGATGACTGCAGCCCGTGAAGCCTTAGTGCCTTTTGGCCAGGACGCGCCGCTGCTGATTGCCGTGACGGTTCTGACCAGTATGGAAGCCAGCGACCTCGCCGATCTCGGCGTGACGTTGTCACCTGCAGATTATGCTGAAAGACTGGCGCGCTTAACCCAGAATTGTGGTCTGGATGGTGTCGTATGCTCAGCTCAGGAAGCGGTGCGATTCAAGCAGGCGTTGGGCCAGTCATTTAAGCTGGTGACGCCGGGGATTCGTCCAGAAGGCAGCGAGGCGGGCGATCAGCGTCGTATTATGACACCGGAACAGGCGCAGTTAGCAGGTGTGGATTACATGGTGATTGGTCGTCCGGTCACCCAGTCGGCTGATCCCGCGCAGACGCTTAAGATGATCAATGCTTCCCTGAAACGAGGTGCGTAAATGAACGACTCAAACTCTCGTCTGGTCTACTCTACGGACTCCGGGCGTATTGATGAACCGAAAACAGCGCCTGAGCGTCCAAAAGGCGATGGCATTGTTCGTATCCAGCGCCAGACCAGTGGTCGCAAAGGGAAGGGCGTGTGCCTGATTACCGGTATTGATCAAGACGATGCCGAACTGACCAAATTAGCCGCAGAACTGAAGAAAAAGTGTGGTTGCGGTGGAGCAGTGAAAGATGGCGTGATTGAAATTCAGGGGGATAAACGCGACCTGATTAAATCGCTGCTGGAAGCTAAAGGAATGAAAGTTAAACTGGCTGGCGGTTAATAAAAAAGCCACGGAAACTTTCCGTGGCTTTTTAATAATACAGACCTGAAAAAGTAAACGTATTATTATATCGAGCCGTTTAACCGTAGATTATTTACCCACCTGGTGGCCAATAATACCACCTACTGCAGCACCACCCAGCGTACCCAGCGTGCTGCCGTCAGTCAGGACTGCACCACCTATTGCACCTGCACCAGCACCGATTGCGGTGTTACGATCTCGTTTGGACCAGTTAGAGCAGGCACTCAGCGACATTGCCAGAGTAATCGCCAGAATGGCAGCGGTCATTTTTTTGCTCGTTACTAACATAATACTTTCTCCTGAATTATTGATTCACGGAATCCAGTGTTCTTTAAGGATAGCGTCAAATTAAGACTATCGAAGATATTTCCGTGAAACCGTTTAGCGAAGTCATTACAAACACTATCCTGAAGTTGGAGGTTCGTTCCTGTTATATCGCTAACATTAATTTTACGACTTTATCCTGTTAACGACAGGTAAATAGTCTTAATTGGATTGTCAGATAACTCTCAGAGAGCAGATGATTTGTCTGCTGACAAACCATCTACTGAAGATTTTATGCGTGGGCATCAATGATATTGACGATTAATCCTGAATGTTCGAGCTGCATTTGTACGCTGGCGCTGAGTCTGGAGTCCGTTACTACGCGGCTGAATCGCTCTAATGGACCCAGCGTGTAAGGGTGAATGGCGTCGAATTTTGAGCTGTCGGTCAACACAATAACTTCTGCGCCTTTTTCCAGCACCGCGTTAACCACGTCAGAACGCATCATATCGCGTCCGGTAAAACCGGTATCAGCCTGCCAGCCGTCAATGCCGATAAAGGCCTTACTGAAGTGTACCTGCTGGATAAACTGGCGAGTTAAGGGGCCGACCATGCTCTCACTTTTTTTCTGGTAAATTCCACCGAGAAGTATCACTTCACAGGGCGTTTCTTTGAGCAGATGAGCAATGTAGCTGCTCACGGTGATGATGGTGACATCTTTTTGCTCTGCCAGCGTTCTGGCCAGAAGTGCATTGCTGCTGCCATTCTCAATGAATACGGATTCGCCTGGACTGACCAGAGATGCAGCGAATTCAGCCAGTTCACGTTTCAGAGTGAAATTGGTCATCATGCGCGTTTCAACATCATCGCTGTTCAATGAAACAGCAAAACCGTGGGCTCGGCGTAAGTAACTCTGTTTTTCCAGCGTGTTCAGATCCTGTCGAATCGTCACTTCGGAGACACCGGTGACTTTTGCCAGATCGGCGACGCTCATCTGACCTTTATCGGTCACCATCTGCAAAATAGATTGTTGTCGGGAATTCATAGTATTAATTTTATTGCGATATCGTATCGGAAATTAAACGGAAACTGCATTATCTGCAGTTTGCTGATAGCAGCGACATCAAAAGATCACTGTCATCAGATCTCCCATGGTGCCTTCTGCTTTTTCGCCAAAGATTCGGCATCTTCTTTGACCGTGTTTAACAGTTCAGCTTTCAAAATTTCAAGATTGTGGATGGCTGAGTGGTAATCACCTGCAACGAGGATATCCAGCACGGTATCAATACGTTCGGCCAGACGCTGAGCGTCGATATCAGACATGGTCGTCATCCTAATGGCAATAGAGTTTGAATTTCATGATGCAGAATTTCATGGCAAAAGAGAAGGGAAAAATAGTATTAACCTGAACGATTGAAGAATATTATATATTCTGTGATTACATGCGGATAGCGTCGTCAAGTAATGTCCATTTATGGCTATTTATCGCCTTCATTCTCTCTGCATTAGCGCAGTTTTTTACTCAGGTGGCGGCGATACCAACGTTCAAATGCGGCGGCTGGCATTGGTTTGGCGAATAAAAACCCCTGACGCTCATTGACGCCATTTTTGGTCAGAAACGCATCCTCTTTCGCGCTTTCCACGCCTTCGGCGATGACCTGCAGGTTGAGCGCCTGTGCTACCGCAACTATGGCCCGTACCAGCGATTGTGAAATGGATTGTTTGTGGATCTCTCTGACAAAGGTCTGATCCAGTTTAATGGCATCTAGCGGGAAGCGGGCCAGTTGAGACAGCGACGAATAACCGGTACCAAAATCATCCAAATGGATTTGCGCTCCTAACTGGCTAAACTGCTGAATGACTGACAACGCCAGTTGCTCATTTTCTATCAAACTGCTTTCCGTTAATTCAACATCGATGGGGCAATACTCAAAGTTGAGCTCGTGAAGTACCTGCTTAAGTGCGGTAAACAGCGTCTGGTCGGCGAGCTGGCGGGCAGAAACGTTTACCGCCACGCGCAGGTTTATTCCCTTGTCGCGCCATTTCGCGACCTGGCGCACAACGTCGAGAATAACCCAACGCCCCAGCGGGACGATGAGCCCCGATTCTTCGGCGTAGGAGATAAACTCCAGCGGTGGAATGAGGCCGCGTTCCGGAGATTGCCAGCGAACCAGCGCCTCCAGGCTGCGCACTTCACCGCGCCAGGTTATCTTTGGCTGATAATGGATAACCAGTTGATCGTTATCCAGTGCCTTACGCAGATTAGTATCCAGCCACAGATATTCAAATACCCGCTGATTCATTTCCGGAGAAAAAACACAAAACTGCCCACGGCCGCCTTCTTTCGCGGTGTACATGGCTGTATCCGCGTTACGAATGACGCTCTCGCAGTCCTGACCATGCTGAGGTGCGAGGGATATACCAATAGAGCATCCGGTATAGACTTCAATCAGACCGATGCGGAAGGGCTGGCGCAGACGCGTCAGAATGCGTGATGCGGTGGCTTCCAGTGTGCCCTGGGATGTTTCGGTGGCAAGAACAATGAATTCATCGCCGCCAAACCGCGCCAGGATCTGGTTGTCTTCGAGGCAACTGAGGATTGCCAGCGACACGCTTTGTAGTAGCTGATCGCCAAACATATGCCCGTAGGCATCGTTTACCTTTTTGAAGTTATCCAGATCGAGGTACGCAATACCGACCTGCGTATCGCCCGCGTTCTCAATTGCATTGCTGATCAGTTCATGAATTGCGTTGCGGTTTGGTAATCCAGTGATGGAGTCGGTATTTGCCAACACCCGCAGTCGTTCCTGCGCGCGGCGTTCTTCAGTGATATCGGTCCCGGAACAGATCAGAAAAATTTCGTTCTTGCCGCTACCGTTATGCACAAATTTATTGCGAAACAGAAACAGACGCTGGCCTTTGCAGGTCTTGACCCAGCGTTCAACCTCATACGAGTTACCTTCGCGAAAAAAGACCTCAATATTGCGCCGTGAAGCCGCCGCTTCACGACGGCTCATAAATAATGTGAATACACTTTGACCAATGACTTCACGTTCTTTGAGGCCGGTGTACTCTTCGCACAGGCGATTAAACCGCTGAATGTTGCCCATGCGGTCAAGAATGACAATAACGGAATTGGCTTCGGAAACGACTTGTTCGGCAAAAGAGAGGCCGTGGGCCAGATCGCGGGCGACGGAAGGGGTGTCATCCCAGGCGGATGCGCTACCAGCCCATTCGCGCTTATTGATTTTTCGACCGACCAGATGCACGGGAATGTCGTCATCTTCAATGGGCAACGTCATTAACAGACTTGACGTGATCACCGTCATCTCGCGAATGCGATCGGCTTGTTCAGGTAATAATTCGATGGTCTGATCAGCTTCTGACGCTTCGTCGATAGAGAAATGCAGGATGTTGCAATCCTCTGACAAACGCCAGTAGGGGTTATGAGTGCCCACATAGCTATACAACGTAACCAGCTCCCGGACGTCTTTCATCATGTGTACTATCCCGTTTAAAGCGCATAGAGCCTCAAAAGTATGGGTAGCCATGATTCATTCGGGGTGATTATGGCTGAACGTATTGTTTTTTTTATATATTTATGTTTAATCCAGAATCCGTAAAAAGCAAAGCCAGCGGAACTGAAAAAAGTAAAAAAATAAAATTGACCGAATGAAAGAAGTGTAGTGCGGTGGTGGGAATTTGGGCGGAAAAAAGAAACGACCTTTCACAAAATGAGAAAGGTCGCTGGATTGATACGAGTTACGCGGCTGGACGCGCGATAACGCTGCGGGTTTCCATGCGAACTTCGGCGATGGTTACGTCAATCACATCCGTGACTTTGTAAACCACTTCACCTTTAATTTGCACCGTGCCGCTTTCCTGGCTGCATACCAGCTCGTCCCGAACGGCGTGCAGGAATGGGGCAGGAATAAATGCGACTGCGCCATTATCAACTAAACGTACGCGCATACCGCCGCGGCTAACGTCAATTATCTCGGCCGCAAAGCGGGTATCGGTCCCGGCTTTGTCACTCAGGAAACGGGCATATAACCAGTCGCCCACATCGCGCTCAGCCATCCGGTTCAGGCGACGACGTTCCGCCATTTGCACCGTGGTATCATCCCCAGGGCGGGCGATGGTTTCACCTTTGATGACGGCCTTAAGCAGGCGGTGGTTAATCATATCGCCATATTTTCGAATAGGAGAGGTCCAGGTGGCATAAGCCTCCAGACCCAGCCCAAAGTGCGGCCCTGGCTCGATACTGATTTCAGCGTAAGACTGGAAACGGCGAATTCGGCTGTCGAGGAAACCAGAAGGCTGCGCATCCAGCTCGCGGCGCAGTTTGCAGAAACCTTCCAGCGTCAGGACTTCCTCGGCATCAACGTGCATACCATGGGTTTTTAGCAGCGCGGCCAGAGCGTCGGCGTTGGCCGGGTCGAATCCCATATGGACGTTATAAATACCGAAGCCGAGCTTGTCGCGAAGCACGCGGGCGGCGCAAATGTTTGCCGCAATCATGGATTCTTCCACGATACGGTTTGCGATGCGGCGTGGCTCTGCGACGATGTCCAGGACTTCACCTTTTTCACCAAGAACAAAACGGTAATCCGGGCGATCTTTAAATACCAGAGCATGGTTATGACGCCATTCACCGCGGCTCAGGCAAATACGGTGTAGCAGACGGATTTGTTCAGCAATCGCGTCATTTGCAGGCTGCCAGTCGCCGGCGCCTTCCAGCCAGTCGGAGACGTTGTCGTAGACCAGCTTCGCTTTCGACTCAATCGTCGCTGCGAAGAAGGTGATGTTGTCTTCAATCGCGCCATCCGCGGCGATGGTCATACGACAAGCCAGAACCGGACGCACTTCGTTCGCGCGTAAAGAGCACAGATCGTCAGACAGTTCGCGTGGTAGCATCGGGATATTGAACCCCGGCAGATAGTTAGTAAACGCGCGAATTTTTGCTGTTTTATCCAGCTTGCTGCCTTCTGCAATCCAGGCCGTAGGGTCGGCAATGGCGACAGTTAATTGCAGTTTGCCGTCGGCCAGCTCTTCAGCATACAGCGCATCGTCCATATCTTCGGTGCTGGCGCTGTCGATGGTGACAAAGTTGAGGGCGGTTAAGTCCTGACGAACCAGACCTTCATCCAGCATCTCAGTTGCCACACCGTCCGGCGCTTCTTTTTCGAGATTATGGCGTGCCAGCGTGACCCACCACGGGACAAAGTGGTCATCAGCAAAAGTGATAAATTGGGTTAACTCGGCATAGAAGGTGCGATCGCCTTTCAGCGGGTGGCGACGCATTTCAGCGACGGCCCAGTCACCTTCTTTAAAATCGTGCTCAACGCCGCGGGCGGCACGGCAAGGGATCGCTTCTTTCAGTAACGGATGATCCGGCACAATGGACAGACGATCATTTTTGCCCTGAACTTTACCCACGAAGCGCGTCAGGAAGGGTTCGATCAGTTCTTCCGGCTCGGCAGATTCACGATCTTTTTCTGTATGGATAACCGCAACAATGCGGTCGCCATGCATCACTTTTTTCATCTGCGGCGGTGGAATGAAATAGCTTTTTTGTGCATCGACTTCCAGGAAGCCAAAGCCTTTTTCCGTGGCTTTTACCACCCCTTCAGCACGTGGCGTCTGGGAATGCAGTTGCTGTTTAAGCTGCGCTAGCAGCGGGTTGTCCTGAAGCATAATTGTCTATTTTCGTGGCTAAAAGAGCGGCTGACAGTTTTACGCGATTCTCTCAGTTGCGGCAAGCGCTCTTTCAGTAAGTGGATCGGTTAATAAGTCTCGCCCAGCGCGATTTTCAAGCGATTCAACCATCCGCACAATCCGCTCCAGGCCAGCAGGTTAATCGCTTGTTCAGAAGAGATGCCCTGATCGAACAAAGGGGTTAACAGCGCGGCGCTAAAACGGTCGGGCGCTCGGGTTAGCCATTGTACCGCCTGCAGGGTGACGCGCTCAACCGGATGTCGCTGTTCCCAACGCTGTAATTCACGTTCCTCCTGGCGAAGCAGGGCGATAACGTTGGCTAATTCATTGGCTGTATGTGCCTGTTCATTAAAGCAGGCCACGCTGCCGTTAATCCGTGACGTCATTAGCGCCGCCAGTGAAAATGCCCGCACCGGTACAGCGCTGCACCGGGTACTGGAAATCAGTGTCGTGAATAAATCTAAAATGACCGGTGAATGAATCAGTAATGGCACCAACGCTTGCAGCTCATCGGGAAAATGTCTGGCCGTCGTCTCGTCCTGAGCAGGATATTTTTCGATTGGGAATGGCGCAGCGTGCCAGGTAGCGTTTGTTGCACTAAATGGCGAAGCGTGAGCGAATTGCTGTATATCCAGCCCCGGTATTCGGCGTACCGGATGTCCAAACCAGGCCTGAAACAGGGCCACGGTCCGGGCCTGAAAACCGACGAAGCCGATAATTTGATTCATCAAAATACTATCGCTGGTGGTCAGCCCGACCGCATCCAGATGCTGGCGATCGCGTGCGCCTATCACGTCAGGAGAGCTGGCAAGTTGGCGAGCATATTGGGTGATTTGCGCCAGCCGATGGTTACTTTCCCGTGACGAGTCAGGACCAGGAAGCGGTGTTAACCGCGCGGCATAGTGATTGCACAATCGCTGGACGCCATACACCTGAGCGACGGTTAGCGCCGTACTCATCCGCTCATAGGCGCTGAATGTGTGCATCTGATTCAGGTTTACGTGAACCGGGAAGAGAACCTGGGCAAGTTTACGGGCAGGGGTTAACCAGGATTGAAAAGGCAAAAGGGCGTCATCAGGTATCGCCAGATCCAGTAAAAAGCTGTCGTCGACATGAGCGGCTTCCGGCACCAGCGGCAGAATATCTTGCGGATGCTTGCTGGATTGCGTCTCATGATACCAGTGGCTTTTGCCTTCAATTCGGCGTTGTTCCATGGGCGGTCCTTGGTCTAAAAAGTGGCGACCCGGACACGTCGTCTACTACTACGCCGGATCGTTTGCGCTGCAATATCCTGACGTAAGCAGAAGAGGGGATGAAAGATTGTTCCGTGATAATAAATATCAGAAAAGTATATATGGCGGCGGGCAGAGGAGAGTCATGGGCGGGGCAAGACCGCCCATAGAAGACTTACGATTATTTCAGTTCCAGCTCGTTCATTGCCGCGATACTGAAGCCACCATCGACGTGAACGACTTCACCAGAGATGCCGGCAGCAAGATCGGAGCACAAAAATGCTGCGGAGTTGCCCACATCTTCAATGGTTACAGTGCGGCGAATCGGCGTAACCGCTTCACAATGCGCCAGCATTTTACGGAAATCTTTAATGCCGGAAGCGGCGAGTGTACGGATAGGACCGGCGGAAATAGCGTTCACACGCACGCCTTCAGGACCCATCGCATTAGCCATATAGCGGACGTTCGCTTCCAGTGAGGCTTTTGCCAGGCCCATCACGTTGTAGTTAGGGATGGCGCGCTCTGCGCCCAGATAGGATAGCGTCAGCAGCGCTGAGCCTGGGTTCAGCATGGAACGGCAGGCTTTTGCCATCGCCACAAAGCTGTAAGCACTGATGTCATGAGCAATTTTGAAGCCTTCGCGGGTGACTGCATTCACATAGTCGCCATCCAGTTGGTCTGCGGGCGCAAAACCAATGGAGTGCACGAAACCGTCGAATTTCGGCCAGGCTTTGCCCAGTTCGGTAAACATTGCATCAATGCTGGCGTCTTCCGCCACATCACACTGCAGTACGATGCTGGAACCCAGTTGAGCTGCAAATTCTTCGACGCGGCCTTTTAGTTTGTCATTCTGGTAGGTGAACGCCAGTTCAGCCCCTTCGCGATGCATGGCCTGAGCGATACCCCAGGCGATGGACAGTTTGCTGGCAAGACCCGTTACCAGAATGCGCTTACCGGAAAGAAAACCCATAGCTTTAATCCTTATGGTCATTGCTTATTTTTAGCAATCAATGAGTTATGATCACAATTTGAAGGTGTTTCGAAATGGGGCAGCAATTATATCCCACTCTTTGTGCCTTGTAGAATAGTTATCATCCCTTACTGATAATCACTTTTCATTACACATGAGGGTTATAACACTTTCGCTGGTTAAGTCTCATTCATTCTGCGAAGCGCGGGGGGATGGAGAAAATACAAGGCTTTAAAGGCATCTCAATGGTATTATTAACTGCTAGCTTATGTTTTAAAACATAGCAATGTAGGAACTTTCTTAAAACAAAAAATATGACGGTATTCAGTTCGTTATGATATATTGTTTTTATCGATCGATATTGATACATTGATCGTTATTATTGATTGATTGTGATTAAAAGTGCATTATCAGGAAGTTATGATCAATTGGAGTGGTCTTATGCACTATCATTTCATCGCGGAACCGATGAGAGACACAACTGATACGTTACTGGGTGTTGAGATGAGCGTCCGGTTTGCTTCAGATACGGTTTCGCCGATACATCCAGAGTTCATCATTTCAGCGTGGAATAGCGAACAAAAACGTAATTTCATGCTCGAGCAAATTCGATTAATTGCCGAAAAGCGTAATTGGTTTGAGAGCCACAACCTTTTCTGTACTCTGAACCTCATTGATGAAATGGCGCTGCTGGCAATTGGCGACCCGAGCGTTAAATCGGCGCTACATGCCATGCCTTTTGTCGCCCTGGAACTTTCAGAGCGTTTTCTGACGAATACCGTATGTCTGAATAATCTGCTGATTAATTCACTTTGCGACGGTCCAAACGCATTATGGCTGGGCGATCTGGGCTCCGGCAGCATTGGGGCCAGTCCGCTGGTTTGCGGTCGTTTTGATGTGGTGAAGTTGGATCGTGGTTTTTTCCTGGATCAGGCTGAAAAACCGATGTTCCCGGTGCTAATTAAAAACATCCGCGAATATTGCGACCGCATTGCGGTGGAGGGCGTGGAAACCAAACAGCTTATCGACGAAGTAGGCGCGGCTGGTGTTTGGGTGATGCAGGGATCCCTTTTCCCTTCGGTCGCGTTTAGCGAGGTTGATACACTGCTCTTACCAAATGTTTGTCACTGATTGCAAAATTGCCCTCCGGTTGAGGAGGGCTGCATCTGCTAGCGATCTTTACGCCATGCGTCAGCGGTAAGCGCTTCGCCGAAATGACCGGCGATCAGGCGACGGGTCAGCTCATGCAACGGCGAGGCCAGAACATCTGCTGTACTGCCGCGTTCAACCACTTCACCCTGGTGCATGACTAATACCTGATCGCTGATGTGCTTCATCATGCCGATGTGCTGAGTCACATAGATATATGAAATCCCCTGTTTTTCCTGTAATTCCAGCATCAGATTGATGAGCTGCGAACGCATCGACATGTCCAGAGAGGCCAGGGCTTCGTCGGCGATAATGACTTTGGGGCGCAAAATGAGCGCTCGGGCAAGGCCCAGACGCTGTTTTTGTCCCGGAGCCAGCATATGCGGGTAATAACTCACATGGTCAGGCAACAGACCGACCATCCGCATGGTCTCGATGATCTGTTTGCGGCGCTGTTCAGGCTCGAGGTCGGTGTTCAGACGTAGCGGAAAATCGAGGATCTGCGAAATACGTTGCCGTGGGTTAAGCGACGTTGACGGATCCTGGAAAATCATACGGATACGCTGACTACGGAATGAATAATCACCATATTTTAACGGGTGATCGTCAATCAGCAGCTCACCGCTGGTGGGCTCAATCATACCGGCCAGCATCTTCGCCAGCGTAGATTTACCGGAACCATTTTCACCTATGACGGCGAGCGTCTGACGCTCGCGCAGGGTAAAGCTCAGGGGCTTAACGGCCTCAACGGTCTGACGGCGGAATAAGCCCGTCCGGTAGCGAAAGGTTTTGCTCAGATTACGAACTTCGAGCAGGGTTTCTACCATCTCACTCTCTCTCCATGTTCAGCGGGAAATGACAGGCGTAGAGATGATTCTTTGCTCCGGTCAGTCTTGGGGTTTCGATACATTCGCGCTGAGCATAAGGGCAGCGCGGCCCCAGACGACAGCCGATAGGTAATTGTTCCAGCAATGGAATGGCTCCTGGCATGGTATTCAGGCGGCTTTTGTGCGGCATTGCGCTACCAAAATCAGGAATGGCGCGAATCAACGCTTGGGTATAAGGATGATGCGGAATAGTCACCAGCTCTTTACTGGGCGCAGTTTCCACCGTTTGCCCACAGTACATCACGTTAATTTTGTCAGCCCACTGGCTGAGCATTTGCAGGTCATGGCTGATCAGCAAAATGGTGGTATTGCTGTTTTGGTTCAGCCGGGTCAGCAGGCGGAAAATTTGCGCCTGAGTGGTTGGCTCCATCGCGTTCGTTGGTTCGTCGGCAATCAGTAAACGCGGCTGATTAGCCAGGGCGATTGCGATCATCACCTTCTGGCATTCGCCGTCGGTCAGTTCATACGGGAAGCTGCGCATCGCATCTTTATGATCTTTTATCCCGACGCGGTGCAGGAGTTCAATCGCGCGGCGTTTACGCCAGCCGATACGCTGCCACCAGCGGCCTTTATAAGTCCATGCCGGAATATTTTGCATCAGTTGTCGTCCAATGCGCTCAGACGGATCGAGACACGATTGCGGTTCCTGAAAGATCATGGAAACGTTATGGCCGACCAGCTTGCGTCGTTCACGCGCGGAAAGGCGCAACAGATCGATATCATCAAAGCGCATGCGGTCTGCGGTTACGCGCCAGTTATCTTTAGCGACGCCGCAAATGGCCTTGGCGATCAGGCTCTTGCCCGATCCAGATTCACCAACCAGTCCGCGGATTTCACCTTCATTGAGGGTCATGCTGACGCGGTCAACCGCCTTCACCCAGTCGTCGCCGGTTCTGAATTCAATGGTCAGGTTGCGGATATCCAGTAATGGCATTATTCCACCCCCGCAATAATTGCCCGGCGCACGCCATCTCCCAGCAGGTTAACCAGCAGCACGCTTATCATAATCGCCGCACCTGGCAGCATAACCGTCCAGGGTGCGACATAAATCAGCTCCAGCGCGTCGCCAAGCATGGCTCCCCATTCTGGTGACGGCAACTGTGCGCCAAGGTCGAGAAAACCCAGCGCGGCGATGTCCAGAATCGCCATCGACAGCGCACGGGTGATTTCAGTGATAAGTCCGGCGGTAATATTGGGCAGAACGGCGAACCACAGGATATTGAGCGTGGTTGCGCCGTCCAGGCGAGCGGCGATAACGTACTCTTTTTCCAGCTCGTCATGCACCATGCTGTAGACGGAGCGTACCATGCGCGGCAGCAGCGCCAGCCAGACGGCAAACATCGCGTGTGTCAGATGCGGTCCGGCAAAGGCCACCACAATAATTGCCAGCAGCAGCGAAGGGATCGAGAGCAGGGTGTCCAGAATGTGGTTCAGCACCGCGGAGCGCAAACCGTGCGTTGCACCGGCAACCACGCCCAGTAACAGGCCACATAGTGTGGCGGCGAGGGTAACGACAAACGCGCCGCCAACGGTCGGGGCCGCGCCGCTGAGCAGGCGACTTAACACGTCACGCCCGAGATCGTCAGTTCCGAGGAAAAATGAGACTTCGCCATAGCGCGACCATGACGGCGGTAAAAGCTGATAGCCGAGAAATTGCTGGTCGATGCCATAAGGGGCAAACCAACCACCAAAAATACACAGAATCGCCAATCCTGCGCAGCCATACAGGCCGATCATCGCAGTCGCATCGCCGTAAAAATTGCGCCATGCGGTGCGCAACGTACCCGGCGGGCGCTTTTCGCTGTAGACGCTATCGTAAGGCATACCATTCCTTATGTTTCAGAGGGTTAGCCATAGCACCCAAAATATCAGAGATGACGTTAACGATGATAACCAGTGAGCCAATCACCATGACGCCCGCCGAAATTGCCGCGTAATCCTGCTGGCGAATTGCGTTAATCAGCCAACGGCCAAGACCTGGCCAGCTAAAGACCATCTCGGTGATCATCGCCAGCGTCAGCATGGTGGAAAACTGTAAGCCCAGACGCGGGATCACCGGCGGAAGGGCGTTGTGCAGAACGTGACGGCGCAGAATGGTTAAGCGTGACAGACCGCGCGTGGCGGCCGCTTTAACATAGTTTTGATCAAAGACCTCAATGGTGCTGATTCGCATCAGGCGAATAACTTCCGTGGTAGGGGCGACGGAAAGCGTCAACACCGGAAGCACCATGTGACGGATTGCGCTGACCAGCATTTCATCGCGCCAGGGCGAGTCGGAGATCCACGCATCAATAATGGCAAATCCGGTAACGGGCTTCACTTCATAGAGAAGATCAAAGCGTCCCGAAACGGGAAGCCAGCCGAGAGTCAGTGAGAAGAGCAACGTTAGCAACAGCGCCAGCCAAAAAACCGGAATGGAAAAGCCCATCAACGCTAAGGCGCTGATGCAGCGGTCCTGCCATTTGTTCCGCGTGATCCCTGCCAGCATACCAACGGGGATCCCAACCATCAGCGCAAAACCAAAGGCCAGAATGCACAGTTCCATCGTCGCCGGGAACACCTCCTTCAACTGTTCTGAAATCAACTGGCCGTTAATACTGGATACACCAAAATCCCAGTGAATGAGGCCATTGAACCAGAATACCCAGGCGTTCCACAGCGATGCACCCTGTAACGGCGCATGAGGCGTGAAGTAGCTCAGGCTGAATCCAATAAAGGTCAGGAAGAAGAGGGTGACCAGCAGCAATAAAAAACGACGCAGGGTGAAGATAATCATGGCTTTTTCACCTCATCTTTCTTTTCCCTGGAAACCCCGGCAAAAGATGCATTGCCGAACGGACTCAGCACCAGTCCTTTGATATCGTAACGATAAGCCTGCAGACGCAGTGAAGAGGCCAGCGGCAGAATCGGTAACTCTTTCGCGAGAATATTTTGCGCTTCGTCATAGGCATCAATTCGCGATGAGAGTTGCTGCGAAGAGAGGGCCTTGCGCAGAACGCTGTCAAATTCCGGATTACACCAGTGGGCGAAGTTAGTCTGCGAGTTGATGGCGGCGCAGCTTAGCAACGGTCGGAAAAAACTGTCAGGATCGTTACTGTCCGTCGCCCAACCGGATAACGTTAGATCATGGTTCATATCCATTAATCGCGCCTCCTGAAAACGACCTTCTACCGGAATGATTTTAACTTTTACACCCACCTGAGCCATGTCAGCCTGAATCAGCTCGGCGGTTTTCAGTGGACTGGGGTTCCAGGCCTGAGAACTGGTGGGTACCCAAAGCTGTAATGTCAGGTTCTCCAGCCCCAATGCTTTTAACTGCTCGCGCGATTTTGCCGGATTGTACTCTGTAATTTTAGCTTCGTTGTCATAAGCCCACGAGGCGCGAGGCAAAATAGATGCTGCGGTTTCCGCCGTCCCGTAGTAGATGGACTGCATCAGCCGTTGGTTATTAATGGCCAGCGCCAGCGCATGCCGCACGGCGGGATTATCCATCGGTGGTTTATTGGTATTGAATGCCAGATAGGCGATGTTCATCCCCGGGCGCAGGGTCAGACGCAGGCGCGGGTCATCACGCAAAATGCTGAGCTGACTGGCGGCAGGCCAGGCCAGAACATCACACTCACCGGTCAGGAGTTTCGATAGACGTCCGGTGCCGCCAGAACCGAGGTCCACAACCACCTGCGGCATCAGAGGAGTACCACGCCAGAATTTTTCATGGCGCTGCAGTCGAACATATTGCCCTGCGCGATTCTCCGAAAGCTGGTACGGTCCGGTGCCGACGGGTTGTCTGTCGAGCAACTCCTGACGATCCTGTTTTGCCAATTTAGCCGCATATTCTGCTGACATCACGGAGGCATAATGCGTGGCGAGGTGCCACATGAAGGAGGCGTCGGGCTGAGTTAAGCGGAACTCAACGGTGTTGTTGTCCAGCTTGCGTACGCTTTGGACGTTATCGGCGAACTGTAGGCTGTCGAAGTAGGGGAAACTGCTACCGTTTACATTGTGCCACGGATGCTGGCGATCAAAGATGCGCTCGAAGGTAAACACCACGTCGTCTGCATTCAGTTTGCGGGTGGGGGTGAACCAGGCCGTCTTCTGAAACTGGACGTCACGACGCAGATGGAAGCGGTAGGTTGCGCCGTTATCCAGCACCTCCCAGCTTTCAGCCAGCTCAGGCACCAGTCGATAGGTGTACGGATCGACATCGAGTAGTCGGTCATACAGCTGGGCTGCCAGGGTGTCGACGATAAGACCGCTGCTCGCTTTTTGCGGGTTAAACGTATTGACCTGCCCGCTAACGCAATAGACAAAGCCGCTGTCACGAATATCAGCATGCGAAGCCTGTTCAGGCGCGGCAGCAGCCTGACCACTCAGAAATCCAGCCATCACGATCAGAGATGATAAAACCAGGCGCATAATTTTAAAGGATTATAAATAAAGAGGCTATCTTACTAATATTTAATGACATTTGCCATTACCGTTTGTGTTTGGGGACCGCACAGGTGATAACCGCGAATTCAACATCGCGACAGGGTCACCCTTCATACCCGCTATCCACTTTGAATTTACTCTGTTAACTATCTTAGCATTTTCATGACCCATCTGACTCGTTAAAACGCGGGATTCGCTGGCTGACAGAAAAATGTGAGGGGGACGTGGGGGAAAGTGACCATGACCGCCAGGAGAGAGCATCAGCAATATCGCGGGGAAAGTGAAATATAAAAAATAATCTCATAATGGCGGTATGGATAATTTCATTCGTTCTCCATTTCGATAGGGCTGAGATGTTAAATTTGGTTGCTATTTATTTATGCTGATTGTTGGATAATTCTTAAATGATAACGAGTATTGAATCATAACGTTGGTAAAATATAAGCGAGGCGACGTAGGTAGATGAATACAGGAAAAACAATTGCATAGGACTCTATTAACCTCTCGCTTCTGAGTGGTATCTCGTTACTCAATAAAATTGTCTGGCCTGTTAAGGTTTTATTTATATATCTCATTGATATATATGGATTTAAGTGCTATGGGTTAAGCAGGGGTTAATCTCATAAAATACTCGAAAGCGCGATACGGTGATTAGTGTATCGGTAGAGGTGATATTACGCGAAATATTAAATTGCGGTGAATTACAAAGGTCATGCCACTCATTTTGGTCTACGCTTAATAATCTTTGTGATAAAAAATGAGAGGTATTTAAATGGCTGACTTAAACAATGAAAAAAAGACCATCAATAAAACTCATTCTGCGCGTTTTCCGGCACCGCCTTTTCCACAGCAGAAGCAACCCTTCCCAGGGCTGGCCGGAAAAATGCAACCGCGTCCCGATCATGGAGAGGAGAGCTATCAGGGAAGCGGTCGATTGAATGGGCGCAAGGTATTAATTACCGGGGGGGATTCAGGGATTGGCCGTGCTGTTGCCATCGCTTATGCCCGTGAAGGCGCTGATGTTGCGATCAACTATTTACCTGATGAAGAAGACGATGCGCGTGAAGTGGTCGACTTGATAAAAAAAGCAGGCAGAAATGTCGTGGCTATCCCCGGAGATATTCGAGATGAAACTTTTTGCGGCCAACTGGTTAAACAGGCGGTAATAGGGCTGGGTGGGTTGGATATCCTCGTCAATAATGCGGGTCGTCAGCAATTTTGCGAGTCTATTGAGGCGCTCACCACAGAAGATTTCGATGCCACATTCAAGACTAATGTCTACGCTATGTTTTGGATCACCAAAGCGGCTATCCCCCATCTTTCACGAGACAGCGTGATAATTAATACCTCCTCGGTACAGGCTTATGAGCCTAGTGAAATCCTGCTTGACTATGCTCAGACCAAAGCGGCGATCGTGGCATTTACTAAATCGCTGGCGAAACAGCTGGCACCGAAAGGGATACGGGTTAATGCCGTAGCGCCAGGCCCATACTGGACTGTACTGCAATGCTGTGGCGGTCAGCCACAGGAAAAAGTGGAGAAGTTTGGGGCAAATGCACCGCTGGGTCGTCCGGGTCAACCAGTGGAAATTGCGCCGCTTTATGTCACTTTGGCCGCTGAAGAGAACAGTTATACATCCGGCCAGGTTTGGTGCTCTGATGGGGGGACAGGGACCCTCTGACGTTTATGCTCCGTGAGTCGAAAAGTCAGAGGGGAAAGTGACTTTAATGGACGAGTGCTGACAATAAAGCGTCAAACCCTCCAATATAACGTTGGCAGAGGCGCGCTAAATCTGGTGTTTCTTAAGCAACGCGCGTAGCTGATGGTAAGTCAGACCCAGTAACTCAGCGGCTTTTTTCTGATTAAATTTCGCCTGCTGCAAGCTGGTTTGTAGAAAGTCTTTCTCTTGTTGCTGCTGGAATTCACGCAGATCCAGCGGTAATGCTACAGATGTCTGCTTTGGTGGTGCTGCCTGTGGCTGCGCAACGTGGCGGCGGAAGGGGTCAATGATGATCTCATCCAGCGGGTAATCGCTGGTACCGTGCCGGTAAACGGAGCGCTCCACGACGTTTTTCAGTTCACGAATATTACCCGGCCAACGGTAATGGAGGAGGGTTTCTCTGGCCTCGGCGCTGAATCCCGGAAAAAGCGGTAACCCGATCTCGCGGCACATCTGAATGGCAAAGTGTTCGGCCATTAACATGATGTCGCTTTGACGCTCGCGTAGTGGGGGAAGTTGCACCACGTCAAAGGCCAGACGATCCAGCAGGTCCGCGCGGAAAGTGCCTTCGCTGACCATACGTGGCAGGTCGGCATTGGTCGCGCAGACCAGACGCACGTTAACCTGCAAGGGCTGGCTGCCGCCGACGCGTTCCAGCTCGCCATACTCAATTACGCGCAGCAGTTTTTCCTGTACCAACATTGGCGCGGTCGCCAGTTCATCAAGAAACAGCGTGCCGCCGTCGGCGCGTTCGAAACGTCCAGGATGGCGTTTTTGTGCACCGGTAAACGCACCGGCTTCGTGACCAAACAGTTCGGAATCAAGTAAGTTCTCGTTGAGGGCCGCGCAGTTAAGCGAAATAAATGGGCCCTGCCAACGGCTGGAGAGGTAGTGCAGGCGGTTGGCAATAAGCTCTTTCCCCGTACCTCGCTCACCGATAACCAGTACAGGTTTATCCAGCGGCGCCAGATGAGAAACCTGTTCCAGCACTTCAATAAAGCTGTTCGCTTCGCCCAGAATATTGTCTTTGTATCCTGCCATGATGAAATTCACCACTTGTTAGTGTTATTCACCAATTTACCCTAATTCTCCCGTCAGGTAAAATTGGATATTTACATTAAAATCAATTAGTTAAAAAGTTGGCACGCCAAGTGCATTACGAAAACAGCAGGGCATAGCCCGATATCAGAACAGTAAGTGAGGATTACATTATGGGTATTTTTTCTCGTTTTGCCGACATCGTGAACGCCAACATTAATGCGTTGCTGGAAAAGGCTGAAGATCCGCAGAAACTGGTGCGGTTAATGATCCAGGAAATGGAAGACACGCTGGTTGAGGTGCGCTCAAACTCCGCACGCGCTCTGGCAGAAAAGAAACAATTATCTCGCCGTATCGAACTGGCCAGCGCACAACAGGCAGAGTGGCAAGAAAAAGCCGAGCTGGCGCTGCGTAAAGAGAAAGAAGATTTGGCGCGTTCTGCCTTAATCGAAAAACAGAAACTGACTGATCTGATTGCTTCTCTGGAGCATGAGGTGACGCTGGTTGACGATACGCTGGCGCGAATGAAAAAAGAGATCGGTGAGCTGGAAAATAAACTCAGTGAAACCCGTGCTCGTCAGCAGGCATTGATGCTGCGCCATCAGGCTGCGAGCTCTTCGCGTGATGTTCGTCGTCAACTGGACAGCGGTAAGCTGGATGAAGCGATGGCACGCTTTGAATCTTTCGAGCGTCGTATCGATCAGATGGAAGCTGAGGCCGAAAGCCATAACTTCGGTAAACAGCAGTCTCTGGATCAGCAATTTGCTGACCTGAAAGCAGATGATGAAATCAGCGAGCAGCTGGCGCAACTTAAAGCCAAAATGCAGCAAGATAAGCAATAATAACATCTGGCGGCGCCCGAACGCGCCGCCGCTCATCACCTGTAAGGAGTACTCATGAGCGCGCTATTTCTGGCTATCCCATTAACCATCTTTGTGTTGTTCGTTTTACCGATTTGGCTCTGGCTGCATTACAGCAACCGTTCCAGTCGTGGCGAACTGGCGCAAAGTGAACAGCAACGTCTGGTAGAACTCAACGATGACGCACAGCGGATGCGCGAGCGCATTCAGGCGCTGGAAGACATCCTTGATGCTGAACATCCAAACTGGAGGGACCGCTAATGGGAGGCGTTAATCTGAACAAAAAACTGTGGCGTATTCCGCAACAGGGCATGGTGAAGGGGGTTTGCGCAGGTATTGCGCATTACCTCGATGTGCCTGTGAAGCTGGTACGGATCCTGGTGGTGTTGTCCGTCTTTTTTGGTCTGGCCTTTTTCACCTTCGTCGCTTACATCGTGCTGACGTTTGTGTTGGACCCGATGCCGGACAATGTGGTTTCCGGTGAGCAGCAGCCATCAAGCGGCGAGCTGTTGGATGCCGTCGATCGCGAGCTGGCGGCAAGTGAAAAGCGTTTGCGTGAAATGGAGCGTTATGTCACGTCTGATACCTTTTCATTGCGCAGCCGTTTCCGCCAATTGTGAGGATAGAAATGAACAATCGCTGGCAACGTGCCGGGCAAAGGGTTAAGCCGGGCTTTAAAATAGCAGGTAAGCTGGTGCTTTTAACTGCGCTTCGTTACGGCCCGGCGGGGGTAGCAGGGTGGGCGGTGAAGTCCGTCGCTCGACGCCCGCTTAAAATGCTGCTGGCGTTGGTCCTGGAGCCGGTTTTGAGTCGGGCAGCGGCAAAATTATCGAAACGCTATTCAGGTAATCAACCCTGATATCCGAATCAGCAAAAGCAAGCAACAATTAATCAACATTCCCTCTGTTAATTTGCGGCAGCTCACAAATACGATTTTTTGGCTGCCAAAATTCTTTTATTATCCCCCTCCTGGCCACCTCAGCCGATTGACAGCTTATTTCCCGCAGAGTAGTCTCTTGACTCATGGGACCGCTACCACGAGAATTGAAGGTGAACCAAAAAATCCAAAAATGCCTGGCAGAAGTTTATGGTGATACGTTTACTTCATGCCACTATGAAGCGCTGATTGCACGTTTAGAGAAATCACAGGGATTAATTAAAAAAATCCGTAAAGCGCATTGGGACGAGGGCGATGTAGTTCTTATTACCTACGCCGATCAATTCCACGGGGCAGGCAAAAAACCACTGCCGATGTTTAATCAATTTTATAATGAATGGCTTAAGTCGACATTTTCTCATGTGCATCTGTTGCCGTTTTATCCGTGGTCATCGGATGATGGTTTTTCCGTAATTAATTACCATCAGGTTGCTGAAGAAACCGGTGACTGGAATGATATTAAGCAATTGGGTAAATCCAGTCGACTGATGTTTGATTTTGTTTGTAACCATATGTCAGCGAAAAGCGAATGGTTTAATAACTATTTGCAACAGCTTGACGGTTATGAAGATTTCTTTATTGCGATGGATCCTGATACGGACCTGAGCAACGTAACGCGTCCACGCGCCTTACCGTTACTGACGCCTTTTACGCTGAAAGATAACACCGTACGCTATTTATGGACGACGTTCAGCGACGACCAGATCGATCTCAACTATGCCAACCCGATAGTGTTACTGGCGATGGTCGATGTGCTATTGAGTTATCTTGAGCAGGGCGCTGATTATGTCCGCCTGGATGCGGTTGGCTTTATGTGGAAAGAGCCTGGAACGACCTGTATTCACCTGGAAAAAACGCATCAGCTTATCAAACTATTTCGCGCTATTGCTGACTGCGCGGCGCCTGGTACGGCGATTATTACTGAAACAAACGTTCCGCATAAGGATAATGTGTCCTACTACGGAAATGGCCGTGATGAAGCGCATATGGTGTACCAGTTCTCGTTACCGCCGCTGGTGCTGCATGCGGTACAACGCCAGGATACCTCAACCTTGTGCCAGTGGGCGCAATCACTGGAACTGCCGTCCAGTGAGACCACCTGGTTTAATTTCCTCGCATCGCATGACGGTATTGGTCTCAACCCATTACGTGGTTTGTTACCTGAAGACGAGATCGTGCGCCTGGTGACGGAATTACAACAGGAAGGCGCGCTGGTTAACTGGAAAAATAACCCTGATGGTAGTCGCAGTCCGTATGAAATTAACGTCACATATATGGACGCACTAACGCCAGGCAATTGTAGTGATGCCGAACGTTTTTCCCGCTTTATTCTCGCACATGCCATTTTGCTGAGTTTTCCGGGTGTACCTGCGGTTTACATTCAAAGCATTCTTGGGTCACGCAATGATTATAAAGGTGTCGAGGTGCTAGGTTATAACCGTGCGATCAACCGCAAAAAATATCAAATAAGCCAAATCGAAACGGAGCTGGCAGATGAAACCAGTTTGCGCCACGCTATTTATCATGAATTATCCCGATTAATTGTAATACGTCGTAGTAATAAAGCATTTCACCCTGATAGTGATTTTCAGATTAGCAGTGTTACACCGGCTGTAATGCAAATTAAACGTACGGCGGAAACTGGCGAAAAAATTACCGGATTATTTAATGTCAGCGGTCATACGCAAACCATTAGTATTGATGTTGAAAATGGATTTGATTTGATTAGCGGTAAAACTATTTCAGGTAAAGAATTAACGTTGAACGCCTGGCAGGTCATGTGGGTTAAGTAATAAAAAGGAACATTTCATGCTTAAAACTAAAATTGTGCTGATTTCAGCACTGGTTTCCTGCGCCCTGGTTTCCGGGTGTAAGGATGATAAAACGTCCTCTGTTGCGATTGAATTTATGCACTCTTCTGTTGAACAGGAGCGGCAGGCGGTTATTGCAAAACTGATTGAGCGTTTTGAAAAAGAGAACCCGGGGATCAGTGTCAAACAGGTTCCTGTAGAAGAAGATGCGTACAACACCAAGGTCATTACCCTGGCGCGGAGCGGTTCACTGCCTGAAGTCATTGAAACCAGCCATGACTACGCGAAAGTTATGGATAAAGAATCACTTATCGATCGTAAAGCCGTTGCGCAGGTCATCAACGCTGTAGGTGAAGGTACTTTTTATGATGGCGTGCTGCGTATTGTGCGCACTGAAGACGGTACCGCCTGGACCGGGGTTCCGGTTAGCGCCTGGATTGGCGGGATCTGGTATCGCAAAGATGTGCTGGCAAAAGCTGGGCTGGAAGAGCCAAAAGACTGGCAACAACTGCTGAGCGTGGCGCAGAAGCTAAACAATCCTGGTAGTAAGAAATATGGTATTGCGCTACCCACGGCGGAAAGCGTTTTGACCGAACAGTCATTTTCCCAGTTCGCGCTCTCAAACCAGGCCAACGTTTTTGATGCGCAAGGAAAGATAACGCTCAACACACCTGAAATGGCGCAGGCGCTGCAGTATTACCGCCAATTGGCAATGAACACCATGCCGGGCTCAAACGACATCATGGAAGTCAAAGACGCGTTCATGAACGGCACGGCGCCGATGGCGATTTATTCCACCTATATCCTCCCGGCGGTGATTAAAGAGGGCGATCCTAAAAATGTGGGCTTTATGGTGCCGACGGAAAAAAACTCTGCTGTTTACGGCATGCTGACGTCGTTAACCATTACCGCGGGTCAAAAGTCTGAAGAGACAGAAGCGGCAGAGAAATTTGTCACCTTTATGGAGCAGGCCGACAACATCGCGGACTGGGTCATGATGTCGCCAGGGGCGGCGCTGCCGGTTAACAAAGCGGTGGTGAATACCCCGACGTGGAAAGATAACACTGTCATCAAAGCGCTGGGTGAATTACCCGATCAGCTAATTGCCGAACTGCCGAATATCCAGGTGTTTGGCGCCGTCGGCGATAAGAACTTCACCCGCATGGGTGACGTCACAGGCTCCGGTGTTGTGAGCTCAATGGTGCACAACGTGACGGTAGGCAAAGCCGACCTCGTCACCACGATTGAAGCGAGCCAGAAAAAACTGGATGACCTCGTTGAACAGCGCTAATGGGGAAATGGAAAGCCGTGATGAATAAGTTCTTTTCAGGTCGATCTGATATGCCATTCGCCATGCTGCTGCTGGCGCCCAGCTTGCTGTTGCTGGGCGGTTTAGTGGCGTGGCCGATGATATCAAACATCGAAATCAGCTTTATGCGACTGCCGCTGAATCCGCAAATTGAGTCTACGTTTGTCGGGCTAAGCAACTATATCCGTATCTTATCCGATCCCGGATTCTGGCATTCGCTGTGGATGACGGTCTGGTATACCGCGCTGGTTGTGGCAGGAAGCACGGTACTGGGGCTGGGCGTAGCGATGTTTTTTAACCGTGAGTTTCGTCTGCGGAAAACGGCGCGCTCACTGGTCATCCTCTCTTACGTGACGCCATCAATTTCGCTGGTGTTTGCCTGGAAATACATGTTCAACAACGGCTACGGCATTGTGAACTACCTCGGCGTGGATCTGTTGCATCTCTACGATCAGGCGCCGCTGTGGTTCGACAATCCCGGCAGTAGCTTCGCGCTGGTCGTGCTGTTCGCCATCTGGCGCTACTTCCCGTATGCCTTTATCTCGTTTCTGGCGATTTTACAGACGATTGATAAATCGTTGTATGAGGCGGCAGAAATGGACGGCGCGAATGCCTGGCAACGGTTTCGTATCGTCACGCTGCCAGCGATTATGCCGGTGCTGGCAACCGTGGTCACGCTGCGCACGATCTGGATGTTTTACATGTTCGCCGATGTTTATCTGCTGACCACTAAAGTCGATATTCTCGGGGTCTATCTCTATAAAACAGCGTTTGCATTTAACGACCTAGGCAAAGCGGCCGCTATTTCTGTCGTCCTCTTCGTCATTATTTTCGCTGTTATCCTGCTGACCAGAAAACGGGTGAACCTCAATGGCAACAAATAAGCGCACACTTGGCCGCATCGGCTTTTACTGTGGATTAATTGTCTTCCTGGGCATCACGCTATTCCCATTTTTTGTGATGCTGATGACCTCATTTAAAAGCGCCAAAGAGGCGATCTCGCTGCATCCGACGTTGTTACCGCAGCAATGGACGCTGGAACATTACATCGACATCTTCAACCCGATGATTTTCCCGTTTGTTGACTACTTCCGTAATAGCCTGGTGGTATCGGTCACTTCTTCGGTGGTGGCGGTATTTCTCGGCGTACTCGGAGCGTATGCGCTTTCCCGCCTGCGTTTTAAGGGGCGAATGACCATCAATGCCAGCTTTTACACGGTGTACATGTTTTCGGGGATCCTGCTGGTGGTGCCGCTATTCAAAATCATTACGGCACTTGGCATCTATGACACCGAAATGGCGTTGATTATCACCATGGTCACCCAGACGCTGCCGACCGCGGTGTTCATGCTGAAAAGCTACTTCGACACCATTCCGGATGAAATAGAAGAAGCCGCGATGATGGATGGATTGAACCGTCTGCAGATCATCTTTCGCATTACCGTGCCGTTGGCGATGTCCGGTCTGGTTTCGGTCTTTGTGTACTGCTTTATGGTGGCGTGGAATGACTATCTGTTTGCCTCGATTTTCCTCTCCAGCGCCAGCAATTTTACCTTACCGGTCGGTCTGAACGCGCTGTTCAGTACGCCTGACTATATCTGGGGACGCATGATGGCGGCATCGTTAGTCACCGCATTGCCGGTCGTCATTATGTATGCGCTTTCCGAACGTTTTATTAAAAGTGGTTTGACCGCAGGCGGCGTGAAAGGCTAAGCGGCCAGTTTAATTAAGGAGTTGTAAATGAAGAAGTTAGTTGCCACAGAACCGCGTGTTGCGGCGCTGGTGGAATATGAAGACAGAGCTGTATCCGCCAATGAAGTGAAAGTTCGCGTTCGCTTTGGTGCGCCAAAACATGGCACGGAAGTGGTCGATTTTCGCGCTGCCAGTCCGTTTATTGACGAAGATTTTAACGGCGAATGGCAAATGTTCATGCCGCGTCCGGAAGGGGCGCCGCGCGGGATTGAATTCGGCAAGTTCCAGCTTGGCAACATGGTGGTGGGCGATGTTATTGAGTGTGGCAGCGATGTGACCGAATACGCCGTTGGCGATTCAGTTTGCGGCTACGGCCCACTGGCAGAAACGGTTTTCTTTAATGCGGTAAACAACTACAAACTGCGCAAAATGCCGGAAGGTAGTTCGTGGAAAAATGCCGTGTGCTATGACCCGGCACAGTTCGCCATGAGTGGCGTGCGCGACGCCAATGTGCGTGTCGGCGACTTTGTTGTCATCGTCGGCTTAGGGGCGATTGGCCAGATTGCCGTCCAACTGGCTAAGAAAGCGGGAGCCTCGGTGGTCATTGGCGTGGATCCGATTGCCCATCGTTGCGATATCGCGCGTCGCCATGGCGCGGATTTCTGTCTGAATCCTATTGGCACCGATGTCGGCATGGAAATTAAGAAGCTGACCGGCAAGCAGGGCGCGGATGTGATTATCGAAACCAGCGGCTATGCGGATGCGTTGCAATCGGCGTTACGCGGTCTGGCCTATGGTGGAACCATCTCCTATGTCGCTTTCGCGAAACCTTTTGCTGAAGGCTTCAACCTGGGGCGTGAAGCGCACTTCAACAACGCCAAAATTGTCTTCTCCCGTGCCTGCAGTGAGCCAAATCCAGATTATCCGCGCTGGAGTCGCAAGCGTATTGAGGAGACCTGTTGGGAACTGTTGATGAACGGTTACCTGAACTGTGAAGAACTTATTGACCCGGTAGTGACATTTGCCAGCAGCCCGGAAAGCTATATGCAGTATGTCGATCGCCATCCGGAAAAGAGCATCAAAATGGGCGTGACGTTTTAATTAAGGAATGCAGAAGATGAAAATTGGAACACAGAACCAGGCTTTTTTTCCGGAAAATATTCTCGAGAAATTCCGTTACATCAAAGAGATGGGGTTTGACGGTTTTGAAATTGACGGCAAGCTGCTGGTTAACAACCTGGCAGAAGTGAAAGCGGCAATCAAAGAAACAGGCCTGCCCGTCACCACCGCCTGTGGAGGATATGACGGTTGGATCGGTGATTTTATCGAAGAGCGTCGTTTGAATGGCTTACAGCAGATTACCCGCATTCTCGAAGCGCTGGCCGAAGTCGGTGGGCAGGGCATTATTGTACCCGCTGCATGGGGCATGTTTACCTTCCGCTTACCGCCGATGACCTCTCCGCGCAGCCTGGCAGGCGATCGTAAAGCAGTAAGTGATTCATTGATTTATCTCGATAAAGTTGCCGAGCGTACGGGGACGGTGGTGTATCTGGAGCCGCTTAATCGCTATCAGGATCATATGATCAACACCCTGGCGGATGCCCGTCGCTATATCGTGGAAAACAACCTGAAGCATGTGCAAATCATTGGTGATTTTTACCATATGAATATCGAAGAAGACGATATGGCTCAGGCGCTGCATGACAATCGCGATCTGCTGGGACACGTCCATATTGCGGATAACCATCGTTATCAGCCGGGGAGCGGTACGCTGGATTTCACTGCGCTGTTTGATCAGTTGCGTGAAGATAATTATCAGGGTTACGTCGTGTACGAAGGGCGTGTACGGGCAGAGAACCTGCCGGAAGCGTACCGTCAGTCACTGGCCTGGCTGCGTACCTGCTAAGAGGATTTCTGTGAAAAGTGCACTGACAAGCTCTCCGCTACGCATCGCCATTATCGGCGCCGGGCAGGTGGCGGATAAAGTTCATGCTTCGTACTACTGCACCCGCAACGATCTGGAACTGGTGGCTGTCTGTGACAGCCGCCTGTCACAGGCGCAGGCGTTGGCAGAGAAATACGGCAATCCGCAGGTTTGGGACGATCCTCAGACGATGCTACGCGAGGCTAAGCCAGATATCGTCAGCATCTGTTCACCCAATCGTTTTCATTATGAACACACTATGTTGGCGCTGAACGCCGGATGCCATGTGATGTGTGAGAAACCTCCGGCGATGACGCCAGCCGAGGCGCTGGAAATGTGTAACACGGCGCGTCGAATGGGGAAAGTTCTGGCTTATGATTTTCATCATCGTTTCGCACTGGATACGCAGCTGCTTCGTGAGCAGGTGATGGCCGGCGTGCTGGGTGAAATCTATGTCACCAATGTCCGCGCTTTGCGCCGCTGCGGCGTGCCCGGCTGGGGGGTATTTACCAACAAAGAACTGCAGGGCGGCGGGCCGCTGATTGATCTCGGCATCCATATGCTTGATGCCGCCATGTATGTGCTGGGGTTTCCGGCAGTAAAGCGTGTTAACGCACACAGTTATCAACGCATTGGCACGCGTAAAAACAGCGGCCAGTTTGGGAAATGGGATCCCGAGACGTATACCGTGGAGGATTCTCTGTTCGGGACGATTGAATTTCATAACGGCGGTATCCTGCGACTGGAAACCTCTTTCGCGCTGAATATCCCGGAACAATCGATTATGAACGTAAATTTCTGCGGCGATCTGGCTGGGGCGACGTTATTCCCAGCCCAAGTTTATACCGATCGTGAGGGTACGCTTGACGTACTGCTTCAGCGCGAAATGGCCGATGACAATCGTCATTATCGCAGCATGGAAGCTTTTGTGAATCATGTCCAGGGCGAGCCTGTCACTATTGCCGACGCAGAGCAAGGCGTCGTTATTCAACAACTGGTTGCCGCACTGTATCAATCGGCTGAAACAGGGACCTACGTAGACTTATGACGAGGCCAGTAATGCTAACTGAACCGGCTTTTTGCCCACACAACCTGAATAAATATGCGTCCCTCATGACGACCGGTAACGGTTATATGGGGATTCGCGCCAGCCACGAGGAAGCCTACACCTTACAAACTCGCGGCATGTACCTTGCTGGACTGTATCACCGGGCAGGGAAAGGCGAGATTAATGAACTGGTTAATCTGCCTGATGTGGTGGGGGTGGAGATTTCACTCAATGGTGAGATTTTCTCGCTCACCAGCGGCGTTATCGAAAGCTGGCAACGTGAACTGGATTTTGCCAGTGGGGAATTACGCCGTGCGCTTACCTGGCGTGCGTCTGGCGGAGCGCGTTTTGCCATTGAGAGCCGGCGATTTGTCTCGGCACAAAAACTGCCGCTGTTTGCGATGGAAGTTGTCGTCACGCCACTGGATGGCGATGCCAGCATTGGTATCTCGACCGGAATTGACGCCACGATGACCAATCATGGTCGTCAGCATTTGGATGAAACGCAGGTCCGGGTCTTTGGCCAGCATCTTATGCAAGGGATTTACACCACCCAGGACAACCGCAATGATATCGCTATCACCACGTATTGCGATGTAGACGGTGCAGCGCAGCGCTGCTTCACCGCGAAAGAACGTCGGCTGTTACAACACAACAGCATGCAGGCGAAAGCCGGACAGCGCGTCACGCTGACAAAAATTAGCTGGGTAGACTGGGCGAGCGAACGCAGCCTGTCGCTTGAGACCTGGGGACGCCAGTCGCTGCGCAACCTGGAAATGTGCGCGCAGCAAGGCTATGACGTTCTGCTTGCTGAGTCGGCTGCTAACTGGCATGCCTGGTGGCAAAATCGTCGCGTTCAGGTCACCAGCACTGATGCCAGCGATCAGCGAGCGCTGGACTATGCGCTCTATCATCTGCGTGTGATGACTCCTGACCACGATGAGCGCAGCAGTATTGCGGCCAAAGGTCTGACGGGGGAAGGGTATAAAGGCCACATATTCTGGGATACCGAGGTCTTTCTGTTACCGTTTCATCTCTTTACCGAGCCGAAAACCGCGAGAAGTTTGTTGCGTTACCGCTGGCATAATCTGTCGGGGGCGCGTGAGAAAGCCCGCCGTAACGGTTGGCAGGGAGCGCTTTTCCCGTGGGAAAGCGCTCGCAGCGGTGATGAGGAAACGCCTGAATTTGCGGCGATCAACATCCGTACCGGACTGCGTCAGAAAGTGGCCTCGGCGCAGGCTGAACATCACCTCGTGGCGGATATTGCCTGGGCGGTAATCAATTACTGGCATGCCTCAGGGGATCTAAACTTCATGTCCCGTGAGGGAATGACGTTGCTGCTGGAAACGGCGAAGTTCTGGATCAGCAGGGCGGTCATGGTTAATGATCGTTTAGAGATCCACGATGTGATTGGCCCGGATGAATACACTGAGCATGTGAACAACAACGCGTTCACTAACTACATGGCCTGGTACAACGTGGAACAGGCGCTGGGTTTTGCCCGTCGGTTGGGCTGCGGTGATGAGACGTTTATTCACCGCGCAGAGTATTTTTTACAGCATCTCTGGCGACCGGAAGTTCAGCCCGATGGCGTGCTACCTCAGGACGATACCTTCCTGAGCAAACCGGCTATCGATCTGTCGCAGTACAAAGCCAAAGCGGGCAAGCAGACGATTTTGCTCGATTACTCCCGTGCAGAAGTCAATGAGATGCAAATTCTCAAACAGGCCGATGTGGTGATGCTGACCTACATGTTACCGGAGCAATTTTGCCCGCAAACCTGTCTGGCAAACCTGCGCTTTTACGAGCCGCGCACAATTCATGACTCCTCGTTGAGTAAAGCGATCCACGGGATTGTGGCAGCGCGTTGCGGTGATCCGGCACAGGGCTATCGGTTCTGGCGTGAAGGATCGCTTATCGATCTCGGGGAGGACCCACATAGCTGCGATGACGGCATTCATGCTGCGGCAACGGGCGCCATCTGGCTGGGTGCAATCCAGGGTTTTGCCGGCGTGAATATTCGCCACGGGGAGTTACACCTTGCTCCTGCCTTACCGACTCATTGGCAAACGCTGTCTTTCCCGCTGCGCTGGCAGGGCATCGATATGCAGGTAATCATTAATGCGGCTGAAATCCGTATTAACAGCACTGAGCAGATTGTCCTTTGGGTCAATGGTGAAAAGGTCTCCGTGCAGGGGGAAACCGTAATCCGCAATGACGCCATTATTTCGCCCACTTATGGGACCGCTACCACAGAAGGGGGCGATGAATGATACTCAAACCACAGGCCATCATTTTTGATTTGGATGGCGTGATTACCGATACCGCGCATCTGCATTTTCTGGCCTGGCGGCAGGTAGCCGATGAAATAGGGATTGTGATCGACGAAGTATTTAATGACAGCCTGAAAGGGATTAGTCGCGGCGAATCACTACAGCGTATTTTGCACCATGGTGGGAAGGCGGGGGCGTTTTCTCCCGAGGCCTGCGCACAATTGGCCGAGAGAAAAAACAGACTGTATGTCCATTCTTTGCGCCAGCTGACGGTTAACTCGGTATTACCGGGAATACGTGAGCTGTTGATGACGTTGCGGGAAGAACGGATTCCGGTGGGGTTGGCCTCTGTGTCGCGCAATGCCCCGGCTATTTTACAAGCGCTTAATCTTAGCTCTTGCTTTGATTTTTGTGCGGATGCGGCATTGATCACCCGCTCGAAACCGGATCCGGAAATTTTCCTGGCAGCCTGCGCGGGTCTTGGCGTTGACCCGCAACAATGTATTGGCATAGAAGATGCACAAGCGGGAATTGATGCAATCAACGCCTGCGGCATGCTTTCTGTCGGCATCGGTAAAGGGCTGAATGGGGCAGACTTGCTGCTTCCGGCAACCGAATTTCTGACGTGGCCGTGCTTATCGGCTTTCTGGCAACACGACAAGTAAAGGATTCAACATGGCACAGCTTTCGTTGCAACACATTCAAAAAATTTACGACAACCAGGTACACGTCGTTAAAGACTTCAATCTGGAAATTGAAGATAAAGAGTTTATTGTTTTTGTTGGACCTTCCGGCTGCGGGAAGTCAACTACGTTGCGCATGATCGCCGGTCTGGAGGAGATCAGCGGCGGCGATCTGCTGATTGACGGTAAACGGATGAACGATGTGCCGGCGAAATCACGCAACATTGCGATGGTTTTTCAGAACTACGCGTTGTACCCACACATGACCGTCTATGACAACATGGCGTTTGGTCTGAAAATGCAGAAAATAGCGCCTGCTGTGATTGAGGAGCGCGTCAACTGGGCGGCGCAGATCCTTGGCCTGCGCGATTATCTGCAGCGTAAACCCGGCGCGTTATCCGGTGGTCAGCGTCAGCGTGTGGCGCTGGGGCGTGCGATTGTACGTGAAGCGGGGGTCTTCCTGATGGATGAACCCTTATCGAATCTCGATGCCAAACTTCGCGTTCAGATGCGGGCTGAAATTAGCAAACTGCATCAGAAACTCAATACCACCATGATCTATGTTACCCACGACCAAACCGAAGCCATGACTATGGCGACGCGTATTGTGATTATGAAAGATGGCATCGTTCAGCAGGTTGGTGCGCCGAAAACGGTTTATAACCACCCGGCTAATATGTTTGTCGCCGGATTTATTGGCTCACCGGCCATGAACTTTATTCGTGGCGCGATTGATGGTGATAAGTTTGTTACTGAAACACTGAAATTAACGATTCCACAAAATAAATTAGCACAATTAAAAGCGCAGGGTTATGAACATCAGGCGGTCACTCTGGGAATTCGTCCTGAAGATATACACCCGCAGCTTAATAACGAAAATAGTATATCGGCAAAAATTAGCGTTGCAGAATTAACCGGCGCTGAATTTATGCTTTATACCATTGTTGGGGGGCATGAGTTGGTGGTCCGTGCTGGGGCAGTGAATGATTATCATGCAGGAGAAAATATCACTATTCATTTTGATATGGCGAAATGCCATTTCTTTGATGCTGAAACTGAAGTGGCTATTCAATAAAATTCCGGGGGGATAAATCCCCCCCAAGCCTTGGGGCATTTTTGCGAGTATTTTAACAAGGAATAATAATGAAAACCCTACTGTCCGCTACTGCGCTGATTATGAGCGCAGGAATGGCCTGCGCGCAGGCTGCTGAAAATAATGACTGGCACTTTAATATTGGTGCTATGTACGAAATAGAAAACGTTGAAGGTCAGGGCGAAGATATGGATGGACTGGCTGAGCCGTCCGTCTATTTCAACGCATCTAATGGGCCATGGAAAATATCGCTGGCCTATTATCAGGAAGGACCGGTTGATTACAGCGATGGTAAGCGTGGTACCTGGTTTGATCGCCCAGAACTGGAAGTCCGCTATCAATTCATGGAAAGTGAAGATGTTAATTTCGGTTTGACCGGTGGCTTCCGTAATTACGGTTATCACTATGTCAATGAACCAGGAAACGACACCGCTAATATGCAGCGCTGGAAAGTTCAGCCGGACTGGGATGTTAAACTGACCGACGACCTGCGCTTTAGCGGTTGGCTGTCGATGTATCAATTCGTTAATGATTTGAATACTACTGGCTACTCCGATAGTCGTGTCGAAAGCGAGACCGGTCTGAATTACAGGTTTAACGAAACGGTGGGCTTAACGGTCAACTATTACCTTGAGCGCGGCTTTAATTTGGCTGATTCGCGCAATAATGGTGAGTTCTCAACCCAGGAAATTCGTGCATATTTACCGTTGTCTTTAGGCAATACCACCCTGACGCCGTATACCCGTCTGGGGCTTGATCGCTGGTCAAACTGGGACTGGCGAGATGATCCGGAACGTGAAGGCCATAATTTCAATCGTCTCGGTTTACTGTATGCATATGATTTCCAGAATGGTTTATCAATGTCACTGGAGTATGCCTATGAGTGGGAAGATCACGACGAAGGCGAAAGCGACAGATTCCATTATGCTGGTATAGGCGTGAACTACGCATTCTAAAATATACTGGGGCATTTATGCCCCAGTTTTTACACCAGTGAGTCGGCCAGCGATATTTGTGTGCTCACCGTGATATTTTGTAATCCTTTCTCGCCCGCAATCAGGTTAAATAATAAATTACAGCTTTGTTCACCCAACTGCTGGGTAGGCACATCAATTCCCCCAGGAACGGGCGTGAGCATAAAAGACAACAGCTCATTACTGTAGCCCACAACGGCAAGTTGTTGCGGGATGGTTATATTTTTCTCAGCCGCCACGCGATATAAGCTCATTAATTTCAAGCTGTCGGTGGCAAATACGGCGTCGGGTAACTGCTGCTGACTCAGTAATTTTCGCGAAGCAAGCAGGGCTGTTTCATGGGTATAGCCCCCGTCAACAATCCATTCATCGCGCATTTTAATATTATGCGCCTGAAGGCTGGCTTTATATCCGTTAACGCGATCGATAGAAACATGAACATCAAGCGGCGCGTGCAAACAGGCTATATTACGGTGTCCACTCTCAATCAGCGCATCAGTTAGCGTAATGCTGTCGCGATAATTATCTGTGTCTACAGAATAGACATTGGCGTAGTCGCCTTCAACCTTTCCAATAACCACGACCGGTACGTTGTATTTATCCAGCCTTGCAAAAAAAGATTCATCGGCGGGAGAGCTCAGCATAATGATACCTTTGATCAATTTCTGCTTAATTTTGCTCTCACATTTTTGTAAATCATCTTCAGTGCTTCGCGAAGTCTGTAATATGACATCAAAACCGACCTCTTCAGCCTTGGCAGTAATAGCATGCAGCACTTCAGAGAAAAACGGATTACCGGCAGTTGTTTTTGCTGAACGGGTAGATATCACCATTATTGCATCAAACCCGGAAGAGGTGAGTGCGCGAGCAAGTTTATTGGGCTGGTACTGTAACTCATCAATAGCACGCAGCACTTTTTCAAGCGCTTCCGGCGAGATATTGGTTTGCTTATTAAGCACGCGCGATACCGTGGATTTTGATACGCCAGCGGCTCGTGCAATATCATAAATGGTAGGAGACATAGATCCCAAGCTCCGTCCGAGAGTCAATGGCGAACATATTATGGAGTTAATTGGCGAATGACAACAATATCGGAATGCGGGCAGAAAAATCAAAAAACTAACCGCAGTATGCGCAACCAGAGGAAGAGTCGTCCACGGGTGCAGAGGGTGATAATGCGATCGCAATATTTTCTTAAGAACTGGCGTATAGTGTGTTGGTTAAATCCAACTATCAGTCAGGAAGATATTATGTTCAAAAAAGGCGTATTAGCGTTGGCACTGGTCATCGGCATGCCGGTTTTTGCAGCCGAGCACTGGATTGATGTTCGCGTTCCTGAACAGTATCAACAGCAGCATATTCAGGGGGCGGTCAACATTCCATTAAAAGAGATGAAGGCGCGTATCGCTGCTGAAGTTCCTGATAAGACCGACACCGTGAAGCTGTACTGCAACTCCGGGCGTCAATCGGGGCAGGCGAAGGATATGTTGACGGAAATGGGCTACACGCAGGTGACCAACGAAGGTGGCATCAATCAAATAGCGCTTCCTAAAGTAGAGAATCAATAAACCGCTCGCATTCCTTCTGCTCCAGGCGGTAAGAATAATGCCGCCTGTTACAGCTCAGGTAGTTGATAAGTAAGAATTGACCCCTATCTTTACTTCCTGTTTGTTATAATTTCTTCGGTTCCTTCAGCAAAACGGGATGGCGATGAAGCGACTTAAAAATGAACTCAATTCGCTGGTTAATCGCGGCGTAGACCGGCATTTGCGCCTGGCTGTCACCGGACTTAGCCGTAGCGGTAAGACGGCGTTTATCACCGCGATGGTAAACCAGTTACTCAATATTCATGCCGGTGCGCGTCTGCCGTTGCTCAGTTGCGTGCGCGAAGAGCGTCTGCTCGGCGTTAAACGGGTTCCACAACGCGATTTTGGTATTCCGCGCTTTACCTATGATGAGGGACTGGCGCAGCTGTATGGCTCACCGCCGACCTGGCCGACACCTACGCGCGGCGTGAGTGAAATACGCCTCGCGCTGCGCTACAAATCCAATGATTCATTGCTGCGCCACTTTAAAGAAACCTCCACGCTGTACCTGGAAATCGTCGATTATCCGGGGGAGTGGCTGCTCGATTTACCGATGCTGGCCCAGGATTATCTCAGCTGGTCGCGGCAAATGACCGGATTATTACAGGGACAGCGGGGCGAATGGTCGGCAAGATGGCGGCAGTTATGCCAGGGGTTGGATCCGCTGGCGCCTGCTGATGAAAACCGTCTGGCGGAAATCGCTGCCGCCTGGACGGAGTATCTGCACCAGTGCAAGCAGCAGGGACTGCATTTTATTCAGCCGGGCCGTTTTGTTCTGCCCGGAGATATGGCGGGCGCGCCTGCGCTGCAGTTCTTCCCGTGGCCGGACGTTGATGCCTGGGGGGAATCGAAGCTGGCGCAGGCAGACAAACACACCAATGCGGGCATGCTGCGCGACAGGTTTAATTATTACTGTGAAAAAGTCGTGAAGGGATTTTATAAGAATCACTTCCTGCGCTTTGACCGTCAGATTGTGCTGGTCGATTGTTTGCAACCGCTCAACAGCGGGCCACAGGCGTTTAACGACATGCGTCTGGCACTCACCCAACTGATGCAAAGTTTCCATTATGGACAGCGCACGCTGTTTCGTCGGCTGTTTTCCCCGGTGATCGACAAACTGCTGTTTGCCGCCACCAAAGCCGACCACGTCACGGTCGATCAGCACGCCAATATGGTGTCGTTATTGCAGCAGTTGATCCAGGACGCCTGGCAAAACGCTGCGTTCGAAGGTATCAGCATGGATTGTCTGGGACTGGCATCAGTACAGGCAACCACCAGCGGCCTGATCGATGTGAAAGGCGAAAAGATCCCGGCGCTGCGTGGTCATCGTCTGAGCGATGGTGAACCATTAACCGTTTATCCGGGGGAAGTGCCCGCGCGTTTACCTGGACAAGCATTCTGGGACAGCCAGGGCTTTCAGTTTGAGGCGTTTCGCCCGCAGGTTATGGATGTCGATAAACCCTTACCGCATATTCGTCTTGATGCCGCGATGGAGTTTTTAATAGGAGATAAATTGCGATGAGCGAGCCGTTAAAACCGCGTATCGATTTCTCAGGTCCGCTGGACGTGGAACAAAACGCGGCGTTTAAAGCGCAGCAGATGTTCAACGAAACGGAGGCGCAGACTTTTTCTCCGGCGACAGTGGATGAACCTCTGCAAGACGAAGGTCAGGCAGAAGCCGTCATTGATGCGGCCCTACGCCCCAAACGCAGTTTGTGGCGCAAAATGGTGATGGGCGGGTTGGCGCTGTTTGGCGCGAGCGTTGTCGCTCAGGGCGTACAATGGACTATGAACGCCTGGCAGACTCAGGACTGGGTCGCGCTGGGAGGATGTGCCGCTGGCGCATTGATTATCGGCGCAGGTATCGGATCGGTTGCGACCGAGTGGCGTCGGCTATGGCGTTTGCGCCAGCGTGCGCACGAGCGCGATGAAGCGCGAGATCTGCTCCACAGCCATGGAACCGGAAAAGGTCGTGCATTTTGTGAAAAGCTGGCGCAGCAGGCGGGTATCGATCAGTCCCATCCGGCGCTACAGCGCTGGTATGCCTCAATTCATGAAACGCAGAACGATCGCGAAGTCGTCAGCCTGTATGCCCATCTTGTGCAGCCGGTGCTGGACGCGCAGGCCCGACGTGAGATTAGCCGTTCAGCGGCGGAGTCCACGCTGATGATTGCCGTCAGTCCGCTGGCATTGGTGGATATGGCGTTTATTGCCTGGCGAAACCTGCGGCTGATTAATCGCATCGCATCGCTGTATGGCATTGAACTCGGTTATTACAGCCGCCTGCGTTTGTTCCGCCTGGTGCTACTAAATATCGCTTTTGCCGGGGCCAGTGAGCTGGTGCGGGAAGTGGGAATGGACTGGATGTCGCAGGATTTAGCCGCTCGCTTATCGACGCGTGCCGCGCAGGGTATTGGCGCGGGATTATTAACGGCGCGTCTGGGTATTAAAGCCATGGAACTTTGCCGACCGCTGCCGTGGATCGATGACGATAAGCCACGACTGGGCGATTTTCGCCGTCAACTGATTGGTCAGGTGAAAGAAACCTTACAAAAGAACAAATCACCGCGCGAAAGTTAGCTAAAAATTGGGCGCCAGTCGTTTAACTTTACGTCCCGGCGCCTGATTTTCCAGCGAGCTGTCAATATTTGTTGACAGAGTTCTTCCTGCAAACCCAATACTGTCTTATCATTTAATACATAATCCCTTGTCCAGGTGAAGGTTCCTATGCGTTTGGAAGTCTTTTGTGAAGACCGACTTGGTCTGACCCGCGAATTACTCGATTTACTGGTGCTGAGAAGCATTGATTTACGCGGTATCGAGATTGACCCCATCGGGCGGATTTACCTCAATTTTGCGGAACTGGAGTTCACCAACTTCAGCAGCCTGATGGCTGAAATCCGCCGTATTTCAGGGGTTACGGATGTGCGTACCGTGCCCTGGATGCCTTCCGAACGAGAACATCTTGCGCTGAGTGCGCTGCTTGAGGCGTTACCAGAACCGGTCCTTTCTCTGGATATGAAAAGCAAAATCGAGATGGCGAACCCTGCGAGCTGTCAGCTTTTCGCGCACACTCAGGATCGGATGCGCAATCATACCGCCGCCCAGTTAATCAATGGGTTTAACTTCCAGCGCTGGCTCGAAAGCAATCCGCAGGATTCTCATAGCGAGCATGTCGTAATTAACGGACAGAACTTCCTGATGGAGATTACGCCTGTCCATTTGCAGGGTGAAAATCAGGAGCAGATGCTGACTGGTGCTGTTGTCATGCTGCGCTCCACCATCCGAATGGGGCGTCAGCTGCAAAATATGACTACGCAGGATCTGAGCGCGTTTAGCCAGATTATTGCCGTCAGCGCCAAAATGAAACACGTAGTGGAACAGGCGCGTAAGCTGGCGACACTGAGTGCGCCGCTGCTGATTACTGGTAATACCGGCACCGGCAAAGATCTCTTTGCCCATGCCTGCCACCTGGCAAGCCCGCGTGCGTCGAAGCCGTATCTGGCGCTGAACTGTGCGTCAATTCCTGAGGATGCGGTCGAAAGTGAGCTGTTTGGCCATGCCCCGGAAGGTAAAAAAGGCTTCTTTGAGCAGGCGAATGGCGGCTCGGTTCTGTTAGATGAAATTGGTGAAATGTCGCCGCGTATGCAGACCAAATTGCTGCGTTTTCTCAATGACGGCACGTTCCGCCGCGTGGGAGAAGATCACGAAGTTCATGTTGATGTCCGCGTGATTTGCGCAACGCAAAAGAACCTTGTGGAAATGGTGCAGAAAGGGCTTTTCCGTGAAGATCTCTATTATCGACTGAATGTACTGACGCTAAATCTGCCGCCGCTACGCGATTGCCCGCAGGATATTATGCCGCTTACCGAACTGTTTGTGGCGCGCTTCGCCGACGAGCAGGGCGTGCCGCGTCCGAAGCTGTCTGCCGATCTCAGCACGGTGTTAACCCGCTACGGTTGGCCGGGCAACGTGCGTCAGCTTAAAAATGCCATCTACCGGGCGCTGACCCAGCTTGAAGGCTATGAGCTGCGGCCGCAGGATATTTTACTGCCGGATTACGATGCGGCAACGGTTGCGGTCGGAGAAGAGGTGATGGAAGGATCGCTGGATGAAATTACCAGCCGCTTTGAACGCTCTGTGCTGACGCAGCTTTATATGAATTATCCCAGCACGCGCAAACTGGCCAAACGCCTTGGCGTTTCGCACACCGCGATTGCCAACAAATTGCGTGAATACGGCCTGAGCCAGCAGAAAAAAAGCGAAGAGTAACACGGTAAATGAAAATGCCTCCCTGCGGAGGCATTTTTGTATGCAGACGTGGCTTAAGCTTTCAGTACGTCCAGCGCAGCAGTGTAGTCTGGCTCGTTGGTGATTTCATTGACCAGTTGGCTGAAAACGACGTTGTCATTTTCATCAATAACGACCACGGCACGTGCGGCCAGACCTTTCAGTGGGCCTTCAGCGATTTCTACGCCGTAGTTTTTCAGAAATTCTGCGTTGCGCAGGGTGGACAGCGTGATAACGTTGCTCAGACCTTCCGCGCCGCAAAAACGTGAATGGGCGAATGGCAGGTCGGCCGAAATGCACAGTACGACGGTATTGTCGATTTCTGTCGCCAGTTGGTTAAACTTACGTACCGATGCCGCACAAACGCCGGTATCGATGCTTGGGAAAATATTCAGCACTTTGCGCTTGCCTGCGAACTGGCCCAGCGTAACGTCAGACAGGTCTTTAGCCACAAGGGTAAAAGCCTGAGCTTTGCTTCCAGCCTGAGGAATTGAGCCGGCAACTGTAACCGGGTTGCCCTGGAAATGAACGGTTTGTGACATGGTTATCTTCCTGTTTACATATAGTTAACGTCGAGGCTAGTTTATGCCATCAGCAGTTAACACGGCAAACGCTATTTGCGGATATCCGCTTCAGGGACTGCATTAAGGAAAGCAAATGAGAACAGTTAAGGTGTATGAGGAAGCCTGGCCGCTGCACACTCCCTTTGTTATTGCCCGTGGGAGCAGAACCGAAGCGCATGTGGTGGTGGTTGAAGTGGCAGAAAACGGCGTCACGGGTATCGGCGAGTGCACACCGTATCCGCGCTATGGTGAAAGCGATGCCTCAGTGCTGGCGCAAATTATGAGCATTGCCCCACAACTGGAAAATGGACTGACGCGTGAAGAGCTGCAAAAGCTGCTGCCAGCGGGAGCCGCGCGTAATGCTGTGGACTGCGCGTTGTGGGATCTGAGTGCGCGTCAACAGCAACTGTCACTGGCAGAGTTGGTGGGAAGTGAACTGGCGGAAGTGGTGACGACGGCGCAAACCGTGGTAATTGGCACGCCGGAACAAATGGCGGTGAGTGCGGCTGCACTGTGGGAAAATGGCGCGAAACTGCTAAAAGTTAAACTGGATGCGCGCTTGATTAGCGAGCGGATGGTTGCTATTCGTGCCGCAGTCCCTGATGCCACGATTATTGTCGACGCCAATGAATCCTGGCGGGCAGAAGGTCTGGCGGCACGCTGCCAGCTTCTGGCTGATTTAGGGGTGGCGATGCTGGAGCAGCCGCTGCCAGCGCAGGACGATGCCGCGTTGGAAAATTTTGTGCATCCGCTGCCGATCTGCGCAGATGAAAGCTGCCACACCCGCAGCAGCCTGAAAGCGCTGCACGGGCGCTATGAAATGGTCAATATCAAACTGGATAAAACAGGCGGCCTGACGGAGGCGCTGGCGCTGGCAACCGAAGCCCGCGAGCAGGGATTTGCGCTAATGCTGGGCTGCATGTTGTGTACTTCCCGGGCGATTGGGGCGGCGTTACCGCTTACGCCGCAGGTTAACTTTGCCGATCTTGATGGCCCTACCTGGCTTGCCAGCGACGCGGAGCCGGGCCTGCATTTTACGACCGGACAACTTCATCTCTAGGGTGCCAGCGCAGGAGATTGGACATGGCCAGCAGGTATTTCTCGCTCGCTTCATCTGAAGAGATGGGCGGAAATTCGGCGGTTATACAGTGTAAGTTCAGGTCTGCGCACCAGCTTCCAAATGAGCCGGGCGTTTCATAACCTACGCTGGTGACGAGGGGTAATTCAAACGACTGCGCCAGCCATGCGCCTAATTCGCTGCGCCTGGGATCTTCAATACAGGCCAGCGGATCGTGAAAAGAGACCACCCACGCAGGATGAATTCGGTGAATAAGCTGGCACAGCGCCTGGGTTTCTGGTTCTGAGCCTGGATTTTCGCCGGTCAACAACACCACATCGCGTTCTTCTGCGCTGCTGTTCCAGCGATACACCGTTTCACCCGCTTTCCAGTTGGCAGCGGGAAAGTTACGGTTTAGATCCACTCCGTTCGCATTTGCGCGCAGCCCGAGCTGGCAACCGTCAGGGTTAACCGCCAGCACCACATGGTGACGACGTAAGGAAGGATTAAGCGTACGCAATGCGCAGGAAAGGGTGACGACCGATGCGTTTTCGTCGCCGTGCGTTCCTGCCAGTATCAGACCGCTTTCACGATCGGCCGCCATTGCGGGAAACCAGATTAGCGGCGCGCCTAATAATGAACGTCCGTAATGTTCGGTTCCAGGTGGGAATGCGCCGCGCTCGGCACGGGGTCGGGTAACGGTCATAGTCATCTCTGAATACGTGGATTGTTACTCGCAGTGTTGTGCAAAATGTATGGATAATCAAATCGTTTTCACACACTTATCTTTTCAGATGTAATATTATTTCCTTGTCGAAAGTTAATTGCATTTCCTGCTGGCGATACAAATAATTACACATTCACTTAGTAGCCGGAATTGAGGGTATTTTATGCAGCATTCTGTTTCAGTAACCTGTTGTGCGCTATTGGTAAGCAGCATTTCATTATCCTGGGCTGCTGATGTTCCCAGCGGAACGGTACTGGCAGAAAAGCAAGAACTGGTGCGTCATATCAAAGACGAACCGGCGTCATTGGATCCGGCAAAGGCCGTCGGGCTTCCTGAAATTCAGGTTATTCGTGATTTATTTGAAGGGCTGGTCAACCAGAATGAGAAGGGCGAGATTGTGCCCGGTGTTGCCACTCAGTGGAAAAGTAACGATAACCGTATCTGGACGTTTACGCTGCGCGACAATGCGCAATGGGCAGATGGTACGCCGGTAACGGCGCAGGATTTTGTCTATAGCTGGCAGCGTCTGGTTGACCCGAAAACTCTGTCGCCGTTTGCCTGGTTTGCTGCGCTGGCGGGTATTAACAACGCACAGCCGATCATCGATGGAAAAGCCTCGCCAGATAAGCTCGGCGTTAGCGCGATCGATGCGCGTACATTGAAGGTCCAACTGGATAAACCGCTGCCATGGTTTGCCAATCTGACGGCGAGTTTTGCTTTCTATCCGGTACAAAAAGCTAATGTTGAGAGCGGTAAAGATTGGACCAAACCGGGTAATCTAATTGGTAACGGCGCTTATGTGCTCAAAGATCGCGTGGTGAACGAAAAACTGGACGTTGTGCCGAACACGCATTATTGGGACAACGCCAAAACGGTGCTGCAAAAAGTCACCTTCCTGCCTATTAACCAGGAATCGGCAGCGACCAAGCGCTATCTTGCTGGTGATATCGATATTACCGAGTCGTTCCCGAAAAACATGTATCAGAAACTGTTGAAGGACATCCCGGGCCAGGTTTACACCCCGCCGCAGCTTGGCACTTACTACTATGCCTTTAATACCCAGAAGGGACCGACTGCCGACTCACGCGTGCGCCTGGCGCTCAGCATGACTATCGATCGTCGCCTGATGGCGGAGAAAGTTCTGGGTACCGGCGAAAAGCCCGCATGGCATTTTACGCCGGATGTAACGGCAGGGTTTGTGCCGGAACCTTCACCGTTTGAGCAAATGAGTCAGGAAGAGCTGAACGCGCAGGCGAAAACGCTGCTGCGTGCGGCGGGCTATGGTCCACAGAAACCACTTAAACTGACGCTGCTGTATAACACCTCTGAAAATCATCAGAAGATTGCTATTGCTGTCGCGTCTATGTGGAAGAAAAATCTCGGCGTTGACGTGAAACTGCAAAACCAGGAGTGGAAAACTTATATCGATAGCCGCAATACCGGTAATTTTGATGTGATCCGCGCCTCGTGGGTGGGCGATTACAATGAGCCATCTACGTTCCTGTCGCTATTAACATCAACCCATACGGGCAATATCTCCCGCTTTAATAATCCGGCGTACGATAAAGTGTTGACCCAGGCAACCCTGGAGAATACGCAGAAAGCGCGCAATGCTGATTATAACGCCGCGGAGAACATTCTGATGGAACAGGCTCCCATTGCGCCGATTTATCAGTACACCAACGGGCGTTTAATTAAACCGTGGCTGAAAGGGTATCCGATTACTAACCCTGAAGATGTGGCTTATAGCCGCACAATGTATATTGTGAAGCACTGATATAGCTGGCCTGTTCGGGACATTGCATTGGCGATTTCCCGAACAGACAAGGCTGTAGGGAAGGTGGGTCATGAAAGCAATGGAAAAGTATCACCCAATAGAATGGGTTACACTGTATAAATACGAATGTCGTGCGCCTGAAACGCCGTGGCATACTCTTTGCTGATATTTTCCTCGACGACAATTACATCGATATTGCTGCTTTCGGTAACAACATAACGGGCGACGGCCGGGATCTTTTCAGCCGTCAGCGCGACAATAGTTTCATTACACTGTTTGATCACCGCTTTTTTGAACTCACAATCCGCGTAATCAAATCCGGTTAAGCCGGATTCTGGCGACATCGCGCAGCCGCCAATAAATCCCTGATCGAATAAAATGCCCTGCACCTGCGAGATAGCGGTGGCACCCACACACCCTCCAGAAGATCGTTGCACCGCGCCGCCCAGCATAATGACATCAAACAGTGGTTTTTTTAGTAAAACGGCGGCAATCTCCGGGGAATTTGTTACCACGGTTAACGCCAGCTCGGCGGGTAGGGCTTCAGCCATCGCCAGATTAGTACTGCCTGTGTCGATAAAAATGCAGCTTCCGGATTTGACCATCCGGGCGCATCTCTGCGCGATATTGCTCTTTTTCGCCACATTAATACTCTTGCGCACGGTGATGTCTTCGGATTCAGGGAGTGCAATGACCGCGCCGCCATAGACTTTTTTACACACGCCATCTTTACTCAGTTCATGCAGATCGCGGCGGATTGTATGTTCCGAAACGCCTAACCTACTGGCGAGTTCGGAACAGATGACTCTGCCGTTTTCCTGCAGGATCTGATAGATAAGCGCCTGGCGCTGTTCAGGGAATGCTGCGTAATCGAGCATCAATACTCCAGTGAAATAAACATCGAGCAATAACAAGCATAATTGTGCATTATGGTTCACGATGTCAACATCCCTTTAGGGAACCTATTGTTTGGATACAACAAGAAGAGGTTAGCTATGAAGGTTGCGCATATGGCGTTATGGACACGGGATCTTGAGCAACAAGCTCAATTCTGGGTCACGTTTTTTGACGCAAAGATCAACGAAAAATACTGCAGTAAAACCAATCCTGGATTTGAATCCTATTTTGTCAAAATTGGTGAGGATATCGCGATTGAGTTAATGACTAAGCCTGGACTGACAAAACATGCTCCCAACAATAACACCTCAGGCTGGGTGCATCTCGCCATTTCAGTTGGCGGCAGTGAAAACGTTGATGCCATGGCGATGCGTGCAAAAGAACAGGGGATATTAGTTTCTGACCCGCGCACCACCGGTGATGGCTATTACGAAGCGGTGATACGCGATCCTGACGGCAACTTGATTGAAATTGTGGCCTAAGGCTTCACGCCATCTCCAGTAGAAATGTTGTACCTGTTACCGACTATTGATGAGCATGATTCATAAGGTTGTCCTTCTTTTCACCTCTAATCACCCGCCTGTCGAGTCTCTATAATTTTTATAGTTTTCAGCATCGGTGGCGCGTGCTGCCACCGTTTTGGAGAGTCGAAATGCAAAATCAACGGAATACCGTCTCCAGCGCCGGCGCGGAGATTATGAGTCAACAATTTGATGGTAACAGCGTCTTTCCTCGCGGAGAGAAAAATGAAGCGTATGCGAAATATTTCACTGGCGACAGCTATCTGACTATGCTCTCCATGGAAGGCGTGGTCATTGGTAACGTAGCATTTGAGCCGGGCTGTCGTAACTTCTGGCATATCCATCATCAAGGGGGACAAATCTTGCTGGTGACCGGCGGCAGAGGCTGGTATCAGGCGTGGAATCAACCGGCGCGCGAACTGAAAACTGGTGATGTCGTACACATCCCGGCGGGAATGAAACACTGGCACGGTGCCGCGCGTGATAGCTGGTTTGCCCATATCGCTGTGGAAATCCCGGCAGTTAGCGCATCGAACGAGTGGATTGAACCGGTAAGCGACGCTGAGTACAACCTGCTCCCCTGAGCTGTGCGGGGCACACGTACTGCAGGTAAAGAATCCGATGCCCGAAGTGAATCAGTTTGACCTGATTATTGATACAGTTCCGTATCTACATGACCTGAATCCGTATATTCCAACGCTGGCGCTGGTACTGCTTTGTCATTGATATTGCCTCATTGAAATAAGTGCAGAAAAAAGACGCGGATTTCCGCGCCTTTTCTTTTGTTAGTGTGTCGATGGCGATGCTTCAGGATTATCCATATACAGCGTCTGGCTGGGGAACGCAAAGTCGGCGTCGTGTGCCTTGACTATCGAAATAATCTTTAAATAAACGTCCTGCTGTACCGCAAGCCATTTCTCCCACACGGTGGTTTTCGTGAAGCAATACACCATGATATTCAGCGATGAATCGGCGAATTCATTAAAATAAACCAGCAGGGTTTGTTTCTGGTCTATTCCCGGATGGTTTTGCAGCATTTCTCTGACCGACTCGACAACGGCACTGACTTTATCAGCATCTTCATATCGTAACCCGATCACCGTTTTGATGCGGCGGTTCGTCATCCTTCCTGGGTTTTCTACGCTGATAGAGGAGAAAATCGAGTTTGGGACATATAACGGACGATGATCGAAGGTGTTTATTTTGGTCATTCGCCAGCCGATTTCCGTAACTGTACCTTCAATATTGCGGTCCGGGGAGCGGATCCAGTCGCCGATGCTAAAGGGTCTGTCGAAGTAGAGCATAATCCCTGAGAAAAAGTTGCTCAGAATGTCTTTGCCTGCCATACCTACAGCGATACCGCCGATGCCGCCGAAGGTTAACAGGCCGGATAAGCTCATTCCGAAATGTTCGCCATACAGCAAAATGATGGCAACCACGATGGTAATTTTGATGATGCGCGACAGGATCCTCGCGCTGGTGATATCTCTGCCTTTATTAATCTGCGTCTTTTCAAACTGATTAATTACCAGAAAAAGTTTGATGGTAAGGATCAGCGCAATCAACGAGGTGCAGATAAAGTCGACCACGCTGGAGGAGATAAATTTCAGGCTGTAATTTTCGATAACGTTATTAGCAATACTGCCTAACGTCCCGATGATAATGGCATAGACAAGAAATTGCGCGGCATGAAATATGAACCCTTTGCAGCGACGCTCTCCACGATGATACCAGACGCTCATCAGAACCAGCGTGGCACAGCAGCTGAGAATTACCGTCAAATTAAACGCATTATTTATAAACAGTTCAGCGATCATGATTCTTCCAACAGCTCCGTGGTAGTGAAATATCTTCTGATATCCTAATCCTCGAATATTTTACTCAGTTCTGGCGGTCAGATCATTAATCCATAGGGGAGATATATAATGCAATTAGCGCTATTTTCGGCGAAATAGCGCTGGTATCCACCCTGAAAGCGGTTTATGTAGCAGACAGTCAGTTGATGTCATGGTATTGTTAGCGCAAAGTAACAAGGTTTTCATCTGCAAAAGGACAGTACTATGATCATGGCTAAGCTGAAGACAGCGAAGGGACGGAAGTTTCTGTTGTGCCTGCTTGGGGTGTTTATTATCGCAGCGTCGGTCGTGACGCGAGCGACGATCGGTGGTGTGATTGAACAGTATGACATTCCGCTATCCGACTGGACCGCTTCAATGTACGCTATTCAATCGGCAATGATTTGTGTCTACAGCATGGTGTTTACGATTCTGTTGGCTATCCCGCTGGGTATCTATTTCCTCGGCGGCGAAGAGCAACACTAAGCGTTTGTTATGCCGGATGAGATCGCCATCCGGCATTGAGTTGTATAGTTAATCGTCTTCTTCGTCATCCAGTTCAACAGGCGTCTGATATTCATCCGGCTTGATGACCAACAGGTCGCAGCGTAGGTGATCGATAACCTGTTCAGCGGTGTTACCAAGGAACGCGGCAGAAATACCGGTACGACCGACGGTACCCAGTACCACAATACCCGCCTGCAAGTGCTCGGCTAAATCAGGAATGACCTCTTCAGGCAATCCTTTTTCAACGTGCGTCACTTTCTCATCGATACTGAATTTCTGGCGCAACGCCTTCATGGCCAGCAGATGCTGTCCACGGATCGCGTCGTTATAAACGCTGGGGTCAAACTCTGGTAGTTCAATTGCGATATTGATTGGCGTAACAGGGTAGGCGCCAACCAGATGCACTTCAGTATGGTTAACCTGTTCTGCCAGTTGCAGCGTCTCTTTGACCAGTTTTTCATTGAGCGCGTTGTGATAAGGCTCTTCACTGGCGAGGTTCACGGCAACCAGCGCTTTACCCTCTTCAGGCCATGGCTGGTCTTTAACCATCCATACCGGGCTTGGACATTTGCGCAATAAATGCCAGTCGGTAGGGGTGAAAATTACGGCTTCGAGGCGGTCGTGTTGGTGTGCCATTTTGAGGACCAGGTCATGCTGAGCGCTAATGACTTCCTGGATGATGGCTTCAAAGGGACGGTTGTGCCATACCACTTTAATTTCAAGAGGGATCCCTGCTTCGATGTAGTATTTTGCTTGTTCACGGATCCAGGCTGTTCGCTGGCTGATGACCCCCTGACGCATTGCCGTACGCTCATCGGGCGACAGCAGGGTAGTCATCTCGTAGGAAAAGTCATAGATTGGCAAAAAGGCTTTAATTTTGCCACCAATCCGTTGATGCAAATAAACAGCTCGCCGTAATGCTGGTTGATCGTCCTGGTTTGGATCGATGACGACCAGCATATTTTTATACATAGCCATACAGGGTCTCCTTACAACTGTCATCGCAGTTTGTAATTAAAAGAGTAACCCAATAATGTGGATTGAAACAGGGGAGAACCTCCTGCCAGATCAATAAATCGGGAAAATTTAGCGATTTGACAGAAGGATAACAGAAATGCTTGCGGAAAGATTACGCTACGTTACGCGTGTGGCCAGCAAGAACTGCCAGCGCGTCGCTATTCTCAATAGTTATGTATTTGCCTTTCACTGCCAGCATACCGCTTTTCTGGAAACGACCCAACAGGCGGCTGATGGTTTCAACCGTCAGACCCAGGTAGTTACCGATGTCGCCGCGGGTCATGGTCAGGCGGAACTCACGAGGCGAGAATCCGCGCTGGGCAAAGCGGCGAGACAAGTTGTAGATAAAGGCCGCCAGGCGCTCTTCTGCATTTTTCTTCGACAACAGCAGGATCATATCCTGGTCGCCTTTGATTTCGCCACTCATCAGACGCATCATCTGCTGACGCAGATTCGGCATTTTTCCGGACAGGTCATCAAGGGTTTCGAAAGGAATTTCGCAAACCATTGAGGTTTCCAGCGCCTGGGCAAAGCTCGGGTGATGTCCGCTGCCAATCGCGTCAAAACCGACCAGATCACCCGCCAGATGGAAGCCGGTAATTTGCTCATCGCCTTGTTCGGTAATGGTATAGCTTTTAATCGTTCCGGAGCGGATAGCGTAGAGTGATTTAAGTTCATCACCTGCTTTAAAGAGCGTTTGCCCCTTTTGGATAGGCTTTTTGCGCTCGATGATGTTATCGAGCTGGTCAAGCTCATGCTCGTTAAGTGTGAACGGGATGCAAAGCTGGCTGATGCTGCAATCCTGGCAATGGATAGCACAACCGCCAGACTGAATGCGCCGTATAATTCGCTTTTCCGGGATCATAGGTCTGCTCAAGCCGTAATTGATATTTGTCAATTTTAACATCTTTTTGGTGAGCACGTAAGCCTGAGCTACTCCCAATAGAGAATAATTCAGGTATAACCGGAATGAATGTTTGTAACTCCTTGATTAACCGCATTAAATTTGTGGTCACATTATGCGAAAGTGTGACGAATAAGGCATTAATTGCCTGGAATCTAGAGTAGCAAATAACCTTCGTGACGCAATAACCACTCTTTTCGCTGCACGCCGCCAGCATATCCAGTCATGGTGCCGTTACGCCCAATGACGCGATGGCAGGGGACCACAATGCTTAACGGGTTGGCGCCATTGGCCGCACCGACGGCTCTTGCAGCACCGGCGCGCCCTAACTGTTCGGCCAGTTGACCATAGTGCATGACCTGCCCACACGGGATAGTGCGTAATGCTTGCCAGACTTCACGCTGGAAAGGCGTGCCAGCCGTTGCTGTTTCCAGCGTGTCAATAATGCTGAGATTCCCGGCAAAATACTCCGACAGTTTATCGCTTAATCCGCCAGGGTTTTTGGCTGTAATACGCTGATAACCTTCTGTGCGGTAATGAATATCCAGCAATTGTTCCATGCGATCGCGGTGCTGATCCCATTCCACCGCGCGCAGGCGAAATTGCTCATCACAAATAACCCACAGCGGGCCTAGCGGCGTGTCGATGGTGTCTTCCAGTAAGTTCAGCATCCGTTTCTCTCATTACAGCGTTCAGGCGAGGTTACACATTATCACGCCAGCAACAGTTGCAGCTATACCCCTAAAAACGGATATCTGTATGTCGTGAGTAGATCTTTTCAGCGGAGCGAGCCGGGTGAATTATTGGAAATAATCGTAAACCGTTGTCGGTATAATAGTGCGCGGTTATGATAATGCTCGTCGTAATTCGCTGGAGGAAGAAACATGAACCTTGATGATGCTTCGCTGTTTCTGGATGCTATGGGGGATGTCCAACCACTGAAGGGCTGCGCCGATGTACACTGGCAGCCAACGCGTAATATCCGCACTCCGGCGCGTATCGATACGCTTCAACTGGATAACTTTCTCACGACGGGGTTTCTCGATATTATCCCGTTGAACGAGCCGCTTGAGTTTCGTCGCGAAGGTTTACAGCACGGCGTGACTGACAAACTGCGAACCGGAAGATATCCGCAGCAGGCGAGCCTTAATCTCATCCGCCAGCCCGTAGAAACATGCCGCCAGATGCTATTCAGTTTTATTCTGCAGGCACAGCAAGATGGATTACGTAACGTGTTGGTGATACACGGTAAGGGGCGTGACGATAACGCTCATGCCAATATTGTTCGCAGCTATGTGGCGCGCTGGCTGACAGAATTTGACGACGTCCAGGCCTACTGCGCCGCTTTGCCGCATCACGGCGGCAGCGGGGCATGCTATGTGGCATTACGTAAAACCGCGCAGGCAAAACAGGAAAACTGGGAGCGTCACGCTAAGCGCAGCCGCTGATCAACGTATTCATCAGGCGGCCAATACTCTGTTCCTGCCTTCGTGCTTGGCTTTGTACAACGCGTCGTCCACGCGTTTGAATAATTCATCAATACTTTCGTTCGTTTCGTGCCGCGCAACGCCAATGCTGACGGTAAAGCGGGGAAGACCAGGGAGAGTAACCTTGGCTACCGTCGCGCGGATCACTTCTGCAAGATTGAGGGCGACATCCAGCGAGGTTCGCGGCAGCAGCAGCACAAATTCTTCACCACCCCAGCGAAAAATAAGATCGTCTTTTCGTGCACAGGATTCCAGTGTGCGGGCCAGAGCGCAAAGCACTTCATCGCCTTTTAAATGACCGAAGAGATCGTTAATGCTTTTAAAACGATCGGTGTCGATCAATAAAAGGCTGTAGTCCTGCGTCAATGATACCGCATGCGTCTGCTCCGGCTCGGTTACCTGATAAAAATGTCGGCGATTAAGTAATCCCGTTAAAGGGTCACGCAGAGCGGCATGCTCAAGCTCCTGTTCCAGCCGTTTTTGTTCGGTAATGTCATGAATAATGCACAACATGAGTTTATTACCGTAAATTTCAATCGGTCCGGCGTAGGTTTGTACATGACGTGAGGTGCCGTCTGCCAGTTTATGGACAAAGTGCAAAGGCTTATGGCCGCCGGGCAGATGGGCGATTTCATGCATTACCGGCAATATATGGCGGCCCAGCATGTTGATCTCCCAGGTATGTTTCTGGCACATCACATCAAGGTTGTAACCATAAAAATTCAGGGCACTGAGGTTTGCATCAACGATCAGGCCATCGCGGGACGGATCAATCAGTAACATTGGCGCGGAGTTGGTCTGGAAAAAACGCGCATAAAAGCCCTGTTTTTTTCGTTGATAAGTTGCTGAACGGCTGGCTTTCAGACCTTGCGCAGTAGGCGTTTCAATGCCTTCGAAAAGGATAACATCCCCCACGCCCGGCAGAGATTTAATGGACAGGCGGCTAGCCAACGCGATTTCCTCACCATCGCGGTAAACCGTGAGGATCTCAACAACGTGATGATGATTGCTCAAGTCACTGAGATACATGGTTAAATCATTTTGAGAATGTGTTGAGAATATGCCCTTGCGCAGTGGGGAAAAACAGAGATCCTGCATTAGCTCACGTGCAACGATATTAGCGAACACCAGTTCTTCGGTTTGTGGCGAAACAATCCACACCGGAAAGGTTAACAAATCCAGTGAATGCAGCTCGGTTGTGCTCATCGATAATCCCGTTATCTTTATCTGCTGTGTTGCCCGTTTAATGGCGAATATTTTAGATATTACAGTCTCACAAAGTTATTGATTGTCGGTGAGACAAGGGTTGTACGACTGGCTTTTGTTTGATGCTGTTTTCTGATTGGATCAGTTCATGAATCTTATGCGCTGGCAGCGGTTTTGCAAACAGGAAACCTTGCAGCATGCTACATCCCATCTGGGTAAGAAGTAATTCCTGCTCCTGGGTTTCTATTCCTTCAGCCACCACGCGCATATTCATGGAGTGAGCTATGTCAATAATGGTAGACACAATTTTTGTATTTTTACTGTTCTCGCTAATATCTTTGACAAATATCCTGTCGATTTTTAATTCCCGTGCCGGAAGTGACTTCAACATCAATATATTTGAATAACCAGTGCCGAAATCATCAATAGAAACGGTGATCCCCAAAGCCGAAAAAGCATTCAGGATTTCAATACTGCGTTTTAAATTTTTAAGTGCAGTGCTCTCCGTGAGCTCCAGCGTGAGACAGGCAGGTGAAAGTTGGTATTGCGCCAGGGCGTTACAAACAACATCAATAATATCATGCTGTTCAAACTGAGCGGGGGAGAGGTTAACGGCGAGCGTCCATTCTGTATTCCCTTGTAATGTCCACTGATGCAACTGCAAACATGCCTGTTGGATAACCCATTTGCCGACGGGAATAATCAGGCCCGTTTCTTCCAGCGCAGGCAGAAATTCAGCCGGTAGCAGCATGCCGCGCTCCGGATGATGCCAGCGTAATAACGCTTCAAAACCAGTCAGGGAATGATCTCCGGCGGTATATTTAGGCTGATACCATAGCTCAAACTGGTTGCGTTCAAGCGCTTGTGAAAGTTCCTGTAGAAATGTCGGCGGCGTATCAGCGATAGCTTCCATCTGGGGACTATAAATAGCCCAGCCGTTTCTGCCCGCCTGTTTGACATGATACATCGCCATATCGGCCTTCACTTTTAGCTCATGCAGAGTCGAGCCATGTTCGGGATAAATACAGCTTCCCGCACTTAACGAAACCCGAATGGTATGACCGAATAAGGTAAAGGGGTCACCGATCGCATCTGAGATTCGCGCAAGCAAGGCGGAGATAGCCTGCTGGTTGCAGTCTGGAACCAGCAGGATAAATTCATCTCCCCCCAGTCTTGCCAGCGTCATTGAATCATCAAGGCAACTGTAGATACGCTGTGTACTAGCAATCAGCAGTTGATCGCCGATGTGATGCCCCCAGGTATCGTTAACGACTTTAAAACGATCGAGGTCGATAAATACCAACGCGAAATGCTGTTGATGCAATTTGGAATGCCGCAGGCAGGCTTGTAAGCGGGTATCTATTTGCGTTCGATTAGCAAGTCCCGTCAGCGCGTCGAAGTGGACCTGATGTTCAAGCTGGCAGTTCAACTGATGCAGGTTGTCAGCCAGTCGGGAAGTGCGCAGTTGTGAATCCACCATCGAGACGACCAGCATGATACCCAAAATAATCAGCGTGACGGCGCAGACCCAGACAGAGAGTTCCAGCGTACTGAGGCCATCGTGCGCAGTGTGTCCAAAATGGGTGAACGTTGCCGCTCCCATACCGGTGTAATGCATAGAAGCAATTGCCAGCGCCATAATAAGGGCAGCAATAAGTCGGTTAATCAGCACGCGACGGGTGTTTTGGCGTAAATGGAAGGCCAGCCATAAACCTACGCCAGACGCAACGACGGCAATAATCACAGAGAGCAAAATCAGCGAGCGATCCCATGAAATGGCCACATGTTCGATAATGGCATACATGCCAACGTAGTGCATCGTGACAACGCCGGCACTCAATATGCTGGTGGCAATGACCAGTCGTTTTGTTGATAACGTATTACCGGAAATAGCGATATTGATGGCGAGGGTTGCAGAAATGAGCGCAATAAAGAACGAAAACGCGGTGAGTGATAGGTGATAATTGATCGGCATAGTCATTTTCATGGCCAGCATACCGATAAAATGCATCGACCAGATCCCCATACCCAGCGTAGCGCCGCCAGATAGCCGCCAGAAGGTAGATTCACGTTTGCTGGAGATTGCTACCTTACCCGCACTGTCGAGGGCAATAAAGGAGGCAATAAACGCGACAACAAAGGAAATCCCAATCAATACAGGGTCCCACGACACGTGCAACATCTTACTACCTATCGAAAAAAAGCCGTGATGATAAATCTAGCAGGTTTTGTCCAGTTAACCTGATAAAACCAGGAATGTTCTTGTGTTTTTACAATGAGTATTAGAGCGAAGAGCAAGATATTGAAAATGATAATCCATTACTTATATAACCATTCATAAAAATTATGTTTCTGTGTGTTTTATGCTCGTCACGTGCTCGCCATCACAATAATCTGATGGTGGGGAACATTACCGCCATTGGCGGGATAAAGTGCTGAGCTATTATGAATGGCTAGTGTAATTTATTGACTTAAGTAAAAGGTCTGCTGGCTCTCATTGAAAGTTCAGCTTTCGTCACAGAGCAATGGAAATCTGTATTGCAGATGCTATAAAAATAACATCCACGTTATTTCTTGGTGCACAGGGTTAAAATGTTAAATGATATTAGCGTCAGAACCTTTATTGTTTTATTTCTGCTCATTACAGCGGTTGCGCTCAATGTTGTTGAAATGATTTTTTCGGCTACCCCAGAAATTATTATTGGCACTAATGCGGTAAGCATTATTTCTATATTATGTTTGTGGTGGTACATGACGAAATATCTGGTCATGCCGATTAATACGGTTAAAAGAAGCATTGAAGAAGTAACATCCGGGAATCTGGCAATCAGTATTCCCGAATTTGGTAATAACTGTGCGGGTAGACTAATTCCTGGCATCAATAGTTTATCAAGTAATATTTCAGCACTCGTTAATGAGATCAGAACATCCTCGCAAACGGCGATGGCGCTTTCTGAACAGCTGGCGGAACGCAGCGCCGAGCTTTCAGTGAAAACAGAACAGCAATCCGGAGCATTAATGCAGACGGCTGCCAACATGGATGAAATAGCGGTTAATACGCGGAATAATGCTGATAACACGCAAATAGCCAGCGCCCAGGCAACAATTGCCACGCAATGCGCACGTCAGGGTGGCGAATTAATGGTGCAGGTTGCGACAAATATGCGTTCAATTACCGAATGCGCACAGCAAATGACAGAAATTATTACGCTGATAGATGGTATTGCATTCCAGACCAATATTCTGGCATTGAATGCTGCTGTGGAAGCTGCAAGGGCCGGTGAACATGGCAAAGGTTTTTCTGTGGTGGCCGGTGAGGTAAGAATGCTTGCACACCGCAGTGCAGATGCAGCTAAGAATATTAAGCAACTGATTGCCCAAACCCATCAAAATGTTCAGCAAGGCGCTGCTATTGTGCGTGAAGCTGAGAAAAACATGCATGATATTGTCGGGGGGGCCGGGCAATTAAACCAACTGATGGGCGAGATATTAACCACTACGCAGGAGCAGGAGAAAGGAATAATCAGAATTACCCATGCTCTGGCCGAACTGGAGAACGTCACCCAAAGTAATGCCATTATGGTTGATGAGCTTTCTGACTCCTCAGGTATCCTGAAAAACCAGGTGATTGACCTTCAATCGCGAACGCATAAATTTCGCTTAAGTCATGCGCTTGAATCAGAGAGACGCCAGCGGGCCTGAGACGGTCATCTCGTAACCAGCGCCGCATTCGTCGGCGCTTTTCTTATTATCAGATACTTTTTATGAATCATTTCAGCACAATGGGACAATGAGATATTGCTTAACATATTCTGACAGCTAGACTAACGAAAAAAGCTGAATGTTTGTGGAGGCGCTGTGGAAGCCATTAAGGGAACGGATGTTAATGTGCCGGATGCCGTGTTTGCCTGGCTGTTGGATGGCCGTGGTGGGGTGAAACCACTGGAAGATAACGATGTTATCGACAGTCAACATCCCTGCTGGCTGCATCTTAATTATACCCATTCTGAAAGCGCGCAATGGCTGGCGACAACGCCTTTACTTCCCAATAACGTGCGTGATGCGCTGGCGGGTGAAAGCACGCGCCCACGCGTAAGCCGGGTAGGGGAAGGTACGTTGATTACGCTGCGCTGTATTAACGGCAGCACCGACGAGCGACCTGACCAACTGGTTGCGATGCGCTTATATATGGATGAACGTCTGATTGTCTCAACGCGTCAGCGTAAAGTCTTGGCGCTGGATGATGTGGTCAGCGATCTCCAGGAAGGCACGGGAGCGGCTGATTGTGGTAGTTGGCTGGTGGATGTTTGCGATGCACTAACCGATCATGCCAGTGAGTTTATCGAACAACTGCACGATAAGATTATCGATCTGGAAGATAACCTGCTCGATCAGCAAATTCCGCCGCGTGGTTTCCTGGCATTGCTGCGTAAGCAGTTAATTGTGATGCGCCGCTATATGGCGCCTCAACGCGATGTCTATTCCCGGCTGGCGAGCGAACGTTTTTCCTGGATGACCGACGACCATCGGCGGCGGATGCAGGATATCGCTGACAGGCTAGGGAGAGGGCTGGATGAAATAGATGCCTGTATTGCCAGGACCGGTATTATGGCGGATGAAATTGCGCAGGTTATGCAGGAGTCTCTGGCTCGCCGAACGTATACAATGTCATTGATGGCAATGGTTTTTCTTCCCAGCACATTTTTAACCGGGCTGTTTGGCGTTAACCTCGGCGGTATCCCTGGCGGTGGCTGGCAGTTTGGCTTCTCACTTTTTTGTATTCTGTTAGTGGTCCTGATTGGTGGTGTTACTTTATGGTTGCATCGTAGTAAATGGTTGTAACAACAACGTTTTTTAGTGACTTTTGCGCATGAAAACGTCCTGGTTTTTGAGCGAAGTCAATAAACCATCTACCTATTCGGGGCAATATCTCTCTCGCAGGTGAATGCAACGTCAAGCGATGGGCGTTGCGCTCCATATTGTCTTACTTCCTTTTTTGAATTACTGCATAGCACAATTGATTCGTACGACGCCGACTTAGATTAGTCGGCTTTTTTTTGCCTGCAGGAAATCAGCGTCTACCCTAAAAGAGCCAACCTGAATAACTGGAGGGGTATATGAACTGTCTGATTGCAACGCCGCACACTGATTCGCTACCGACCGACCCGGTTCCCATTCCCGATCCCATACCTCGTCCGCAGCCAATGCCGGATCCCCCACCGGATGAAGAGCCGATTAAATTGTCGCATCGCGGGCGCAGATCTGCGAGGATACGCGCCTGCTGATTGTGAGTTTTTACCGCGAGATTAAATTGTGACCGCTTTTTCAACCCTGAATGTTTTACCTGCTGCCCAACTCGAGAATCTTAACGAGCTGGGTTATCTTGAAATGACGCCTGTTCAGGCTGCTGCGTTACCGGCAATTCTGGCGGGGAAAGATGTTCGCGTGCAGGCTAAAACCGGCAGTGGCAAAACGGCGGCTTTTGGTCTTGGATTATTACAGCATGTTGATGTCGCGCTGTTTCAGACGCAGTCCCTGGTGCTGTGCCCAACGCGCGAGCTTGCTGACCAGGTGGCGGGTGAGCTGCGTCGCTTAGCGCGCTTTCTGCCTAACACCAAGATCTTAACGTTGTGCGGTGGGCAGCCCTTTGGCGCACAGCGTGACTCCCTGCAGCATGCGCCACATATTATTGTCGCAACGCCGGGGCGTTTACTCGACCATCTGCAAAAAGGCACTGTTTCTCTGGATGCCCTGAATACGCTGGTGATGGATGAAGCCGATCGCATGCTGGATATGGGCTTTAGCGATGCGATTGATGATGTCATTCGCTTTGCGCCGGCTTCGCGTCAGACCTTACTGTTTTCTGCGACCTGGCCGGAAGCCATTGCCGCCATTAGTGGCCGGGTGCAACAAAATCCATTAACGATCGAAATTGATACCGTTGACGCGCTGCCGGCGATTGAGCAGCAGTTTTTCGAAACTTCCAGCCACGGCAAAATTCCGCTGCTGCAAAAATTGCTCAGTCAGCATCAACCTGCATCATGCGTAGTTTTTTGTAATACCAAAAAAGATTGTCAGGCCGTGTGTGACGCACTGAATGCGGCGGGGCAAAGCGCGCTCTCACTGCATGGCGATCTTGAGCAGCGCGATCGCGATCAGACGCTGGTGCGTTTTGCCAACGGCAGCGCGCGCGTTCTGGTTGCTACCGATGTGGCCGCGCGTGGTCTGGATATTAAATCACTTGAGCTGGTGGTTAACTTCGAACTGGCGTGGGATCCGGAAGTCCACGTCCATCGTATCGGACGTACCGCGCGTGCCGGCAACAGTGGTCTGGCGATTAGCTTCTGTGCACCGGAAGAAGCGCAGCGAGCCAATATTCTTTCTGAAATGCTGCAACTGAAGCTGAACTGGCTGCCAGCCCCAGCTAACGGCCCAATCCTGCCGCTGGAAGCTGAGATGGCGACGTTATGCATTGATGGCGGTAAAAAGGCTAAAATGCGTCCCGGCGATGTTCTCGGCGCGCTGACCGGTGATATTGGTCTGGAAGGCGCCGATATCGGCAAAATTGCCGTTCATCCGGCGCATGTCTATGTCGCTGTTCGCCAGACTGTAGCGCATAAGGCATGGAAGCAATTGCAAAACGGTAAGATAAAAGGCAAGACTTGCCGGGTTCGGTTATTGAAATAACCACTCGTCGGAGCGCCTGATGGCGCTCCGCTTATCCGGAACTATCGACTTACTTCACTTCCACGACGTTCAGGCGCAGCTCATCCAGTTGAGCATCGTCTTCTTCTGGCTGCCAGCCCGCAGGCTGCAACGGGATCTCTTCACGATCGAACGCTAAATCACCGCCGTCCACAACCTCTGAACCGTGCCTGATGCCTTTAAAATCGAACAGATTGATATCGCTCAGATGTGAAGGTACAACGTTCTGCATTGCGCTGAACATGGTTTCAATACGCCCTGGATAGCGTTTGTCCCAGTCGCGCAGCATATCGGCAATGACCTGACGCTGCAGGTTAGGCTGTGAGCCGCACAGATTACATGGAATAATCGGGAAACCTTTCGCTTCGGAGAAACGCTCGATATCTTTCTCACGGCAGTAAGCCAGCGGACGGATAACGATATGTTTACCGTCATCGCTCATCAGTTTCGGCGGCATACCTTTCATCTTCCCGCCGTAGAACATGTTTAAAAACAGTGTTTGCAGGATGTCGTCGCGATGGTGGCCGAGCGCAATCTTGGTGGCGCCTAACTCAGTTGCCGTGCGGTACAGAATGCCGCGACGCAGGCGAGAGCAGAGCGAGCAGGTCGTTTTGCCTTCAGGGATTTTATCTTTGACAATCCCGTAGGTGTTTTCTTCGACAATTTTATACTCCACGCCCAGTTGCTCCAGATACTCCGGCAGAATGTGCTCCGGGAAGCCAGGTTGTTTCTGATCGAGGTTAACCGCAACTAAGGAAAAACTGATCGGGGCGCTTTGCTGCAAATTACGCAGGATCTCCAGCATGGTATAGCTGTCTTTCCCCCCGGAAAGGCACACCATAATACGATCGCCGTCTTCGATCATATTGAAGTCGGCAATGGCTTCGCCCACGTTACGGCGCAGACGTTTTTGCAATTTGTTCAGGTTGTATTGTTCTTTCTTGCTAATATCTTGATTTTGCGACATTTAATAGAGGCTCAATTCATAGTGTGGCATCAGAAGAGTATGCATCACGCCGGATAGTCCGGCAAAAGAAGTCTGATATAAAAACTGTGGCGTGTATGGTACGGATAAGCGGGAAAAATGTCAGCACATTTAGGACAGGAATCGTGGGGTATAAGAGGTAGAAACAAAAAGCCCGCAGCGATGTGCGGGCCAGACAGCTTAGCGGACTACCAGTACCGAACACTCCGCATGACGCACCACGGCTGCGGCGTTAGACCCCAGCAGGTAGGTGGTGATGTCAGGTCGATGTGAGGCAATAATGACCATATCAGCCGGTAATTTTTTGGCCATCTCCAGAATCTTATCTTTTGGCGCACCTTCTGTGACATGAACGTGCACTCTGTCCGTTGGGATATTGAACTTCTTGATAATCTCTTCCAGTTGAGATTTTGCTTCGGCTTTCAGATCTTCCATGGCCGGTAACTCTGCCGAGTAGGCCAATCCCAGGGAAGCATAATAGGGCAGTGACGGAATTACGGTCAAAAAATGAACCTGTGCATCGTCAATTTTTGCCTCTGCTTCAACATGGGCAATAACACGTTGAGTTAATTCTGAGTCTGAAATATCGATGGGTACAAGAATCGTTCTGTTCATAAAACCTCCTGTTTAAGTATCCACCCAAAGCTTACCGCGTAATGGCACTTTATGTACAATGACAAAGATCACATTTTGGCATCACTTTATTTTTATTTCAGGAAACTTTCCTTTTATTACTCCATCGTAAAATCGACCTTTAGAAACGACGCTCAGGAAATCACGAAAAATACGAGCAGGGACATGCTGATATTGCAGAGTAGACAACTGGTGAAAGCGAATTTCTAGCGTGCGGGAGGATTCGTCATAGCCGACGGATGCAATACGGGATGATTTTACAGGATGATGATTCATTGCAGGTATCCTCTACTACAGGTCTTAATGCAAGATATCATCTATCAGAGATGTGTTTTAGCGCAACAGATATAATGTTTTGATCTGGATAAAACAGAATTGTTAGAACATAAAGAGAGCCCGCTGTTGCCAGCGGGCTGACGGATTAGAACTGGTAAACCATACCCAGTGCTACTACGTCATCGGTAGAGATGTCGTTTTGGCTGTAGAAGTTTTTATCTTCATCCAGCAGGTTGATTTTGTAATCAACGTAGGTGGAGAAGTTTTTGTTGAAGTAGTAAGTAGCGCCAACGGATGCGTATTTCACCAGATCCTGGTCGCCATCAGATCCGTTTACACCCAGATCCTTACCTTTAGACATCAGGAAAGAAACTTCCGGACGCAGACCGAAGTCGAACTGGTATTGCGCAGTCACTTCAAAGTTCTGAGTTTTGTTGGCAATCGTATTATCACTACCGTTTGAGCCACCATAAGGGGTCATGTTGCGGGTTTCGGAGTACATGGTTGCCAGGTAGATGTTGTTCGCGTCGTATTTCAGACCGACTGTCCACGCGTCAGCTTTATCACCGCCCGCGGTAGAATCGTTAACCTGCTCGTTAGTACGGTCAGAAGAGGTGTATGCTGCACCGAAGCTTACACCCATACCCAAATCGTAGGTCGAGGAGATACCGAAGCCGTCACCGTTGGAGTTCTTCATGTTACGATCGTCGCCACCGTTATTGGTGCCTTCCTGCTCTGGTGACTGATTTTCGTTCGCGCCCTGGTACTGCAACGCCACGTTCAGACCGTCAACCAGACCAAAGAAGTCGGTATTACGGTAGGTCGCCACGCCGTTCGCACGACCGGTCATGAAGTTGTCTGCTTTGGTGTAAGAGTCGCCACCGAATTCCGGCAGCATATCGGTCCAGCCTTCAACGTCGTACATTACGCCGTAGTTACGGCCGTAGTCGAATGAGCCGTAGTCGCCGACTTTAATACCTGCGAATGCCAGACGAGTCCAGGAGTCGCCTTTATCACCTTCGGTGCCGTTAGCCTGAACCTGATATTCCCACTGGCCGTAACCGGTGATCATATCGTTAACCTGAGTTTCGCCTTTGAAGCCCATACGCATATAAGTCTGATCGCCATCACTGTTAGCGTCATCAGAGAAATAATGCAGGCCGTCTACTTTGCCATAGAGATCTAATTTGTTGCCGTCTTTATTATAAACTTCAGCCGCGTGAGCAGCGCCTGCAGCCAGCAGGGCAGGAATTACGAGAGCCAGTACTTTTCTGTTCATTGAAATAATCCTTTAGTTTTTTTATTAACCTGTGACTACCCATGTAGGGAGTAAAAGCATGCTAAAGGAGAAGTTCCGTAAAGGGATAAATATGAATTGTTACGCCTTAAGTAAAACCTTAAAGAAATAATTCTACGGAAATGATGATAATTGTGGTGAATGTATGGATGGTAAATATATAAAATAAAAATTATACAAGTGAAGTGTGTTGGGCTATTCTGCGCCTGTTATATGCCTTTATTGTCACGTTTTATTTTTCGTTGACGTATTGATAGCTATTATTAATTAGCCAGCGAATAAATTGACAAGCCCGAACAACTGTTCGGGCTTTTTTTTGGGTTCCAGGTTAATACTGAGATAAACGCATTACTCGATACCGCTCTTTTCCGCTTTTCCTGCCAACTGCGCAAGGAAGTCGTAGCGTTTTTGCAGATCGGCTGCGGCGTCTTTCCAGAGCTGTTCTGCGACTTCTGGCTGTTGGGCATTCAGGCGACGGAAGCGCTGCTCGTTAAGCAATGTTTCGGCCAGGGCGTCAGACGGTGGGCGAGAGTCCAGCGCCAGCGGCAGCTTACCTTCATCTGCTCGACGTGGATCAAAGCGGTACAGCGGCCAGAACCCGGTTGCCGTGAGCTGACGCATCTGATCATGGCTTAGTGCGAGATCGTAACCATGCTCTTCACATGGGCTATAGGCGATAATCAGCGACGGACCTGGATAGGCCTCCGCTTCCTGGATAGCTTTCACCGTCTGGTTCAACTGCGCGCCCAGAGAGATTTGTGCAACATACACGTGCCCGTACATCATCATACTGACGCCAAGATCTTTGCGAGCTTTGCGTTTGCCATGCTCACCAAATTTAGTGACAGCCCCGAGCGGCGTAGCTTTCGACGCTTGTCCGCCTGTATTGGAGTAACACTGGGTATCCAGTACCAAAATATTGACGTTCTCGGTCAGGCTCAGGACGTGATCCAGTCCCCCAAAACCAATATCGTAAGCCCAGCCATCACCGCCAATCAGCCAGATAGATTTCTCGACCAGCGCATCGGCATCGGTTAACAACTGCTGTGCGCCGTCGACATCTTTCAGGTGCTGGCGCAGTGCTGCAACTTGCTCACGGCGCACCTCTGGCGTAGCTTCAGCGTGCAGGGCGTCATTCAGTTCAGCCGGAATGTTATCGGCAAACTGTTCCACTAAACGCATGACGCGTACACGGTGCTGATCCACCGTCAGGCGGAAGCCCAGCCCAAACTCGGCGTTATCCTCAAACAGGGAGTTTGCCCACGCAGGCCCGCGACCATTGGCGTCGGTAGTATAAGGCGTTGAGGGCAGGTTACCGCCATAAATTGATGAACAGCCGGTCGCATTGGCGATCAGCATGCGGTCGCCGTACAACTGCGTAAGCAATTTAATATACGGCGTTTCACCACAGCCAGAACAGGCACCAGAGTACTCAAACAGCGGCGTTATCAACTGCGAGGTACGAATATCAATGCGTTCCAGTTTAGTGCGATCGATTTCCGGCAGATTGAGGAAGTAGTCATAGTTAACTTTTTCTTCTTCCACGTGCTCAAGGCGCGACATCATATTGATGGCCTTGATCTCCGGGTTCTGGCGATCTTTCGCCGGGCATACTTCGACGCACAGATTACACCCGGTGCAATCCTCTGGCGCAACCTGCAGGACATATTTCTGACCGCGCATATCGCGTGATTTCACATCCAGAGAATGCAGGCTGGCAGGGGCATTTTCCATCGCTTCTGGTGAAACCACTTTGGCGCGGATAGCCGAGTGCGGACAAGCGGCTACGCAGTGGTTACACTGGGTACACAGCTCTTCTTTCCAGATGGGGATCTCTTCAGCGATATTGCGTTTTTCCCAACGCGTGGTGCCCATCGGCCAAGTGCCGTCTGGCGGCAGCGCTGAAACGGGGAGGGCATCGCCCAGACCGGCGAGCATCGCCGCGGTGACGGTTTTCACGAAATCAGGTGCGGCATCAGAAACCACCGGTGGGCGATTAGCGCTATGTGGATCAACTGGCTGAAGCGCCACTTCGGCGACGGATTCACGCGCCAGGGCCAGCGCCTGCCAGTTACGTTCAACCAGATCCTGCCCTTTGCTGCTATAGCTTTTCGCAATCGCACCCTGCAATTCAGCCAGAGCGCTGTCGCCTGGTAAGATTTGCGTCAGATGGAAGAACGCCATCTGCATAACGGTGTTAATACGTGCAGCCAGACCGCACTCGCGGGCGATTTTGGCCGCATTAATCACGTAGAAACGCGCTTTCTTCTGATTCAGAACAGCCTGAACTTCCTGCGGCAGACGTGTCCAGACTTCATCCACACTGTACGGGGTATTAAGCAGGAATATACCGCCAGGTTTCAGGCGCTCAGCCATCTGATACTTATCGATAAATTGCAACTGGTGACAACCAACAAAATCGGCTTGCGACACCAGATACGCTGAGCGAATAGGTTGTTCACTAACGCGCAGGTGAGAAACCGTCAGACCGCCTGCTTTTTTCGAGTCATAGACGAAATAACCCTGCGCATACCACGGCGTAGAGTTACCGATAATCTTGATGTTATTTTTAGTGGCCGACACGCTACCGTCACTGCCCAGCCCGTAAAACAGCGCCTCGAGCTTCGCGGTACCGGGCAGGGTGTTTTCCGGTAACGGTAGCGACAAGTTGGTGACATCATCATAGATACCGACCGTAAAGCGAGATTTCGGCTTCGCGCTACTCAGCTCATTAAAGACCGCCATGACGCAGTCCGGGCCAAACTCTTTGGAAGAAAGGCCATAACGCCCGCCAATCACGCGCGGTAGCGTTTCTCGTTCGCCGCAGTTAAAGGCTTCCGCCAGCGCAGTCATTACATCCAGATACAACGGTTCAGCTTGCGCGCCGGGCTCTTTGGTGCGATCCAGGACGGCGATGCTCCGTACCGTTTCCGGCAGGGCGCGCAGTAAATGTCTGGCAGAGAATGGGCGGAACAGACGCACTTTCAGAACGCCTACTTTCTCGCCGCGTGCCAGCAGCTCTTCGACGACTTCTTCACTGGTTCCAATCGCCGAGCCCATCAAAATAATGACGCGTTCTGCCTGCGGATGACCGTAGTATTCAAATGGCTGGTACTGACGGCCCGTCGCAGCAGCGAAATCGTTCATCGCCTGTTCTACGTGATCGTAAACCGCGTTGTACCACGGGTTTGTTGCTTCGCGTGACTGGAAGTAGGTGTCCGGGTTCGCAGACGTACCGCGAATAACCGGATGCTCCGGGTTGAGCGCGCGCGCGCGATGAGCATCGATTTCCGCCTGCGGCATCAGCCCGAGGATTGTGTCATCGGCCAGCGGCACTATTTTATTGATTTCATGCGATGTGCGGAAACCATCAAAGAAATGAATAAACGGGACCCGGCTTTTCAGGGTGGCCATTTGCGAAATTAGCGCAAAGTCTTGTGCTTCCTGAACGCTGCTGGCGCACAGCATTGCGCATCCCGTCTGGCGCACCGCCATCACGTCGGAATGATCGCCAAAGATGGATAATGCGTGAGTGGCAATCGTACGCGCCGCAACGTGCAGCACAAACGGAGTCAACTGACCGGCCAGTTTGTACAGCGTCGGGATCATCAGCAACAGGCCCTGCGATGAAGTAAACGACGTAGAGAGCGCACCGGTCTGCAACGCGCCGTGAACGGTCGCTATCGCACCGCCTTCCGACTGCATTTCTACGACACGAGGGGTATCCCCCCACACGTTTTTAAGCCCGTTCCCGGCCCAGGCATCCGCCTGTTCAGCCATCGTCGAACTGGGCGTAATCGGGTAGATGGCGATAACCTCGCTGGTACGAAATGCGACCGAAGCAACCGCACCATTACCGTCAATTGTGATCATACTGACACCCTTACATTGCGCAAAAAAAGGGACACGCGTAACAGCGGCGAATCCTGTAGTTATCCTTTTAGTTTAGCAAAAGCGCTAAAGACAGATTTTCGCTTTTGTGTCCCCCGAATAAACAGAATGAATGGTTTGATCAAAGGAGCAGCCAAAAAATTGCCAGAAAATGTAAACAGTGCGCATAAATGCGCATATTGCCTCTCGACGGCGGTGTTTCCGCTGCCTATTATTTATGGCTGTGTCGTTTGGTTAATATTCAGAGGGGAGTAAGATGCGCGCAGCGTTTTGGGTAGGGTGTGCCGCGTTATTATTATCGGCTTGTAGTAGTGAACCTGTTCAGCAGGCAACCGCCGCGCATGTCGCACCGGGGATGAGGGCCGCAATGTCCAGTTCTGGAGAAGCTAATTGCGCCATGATTGGTGGTTCGCTCTCCGTTGCCCGTCAGCTTGATGGTTCAGCTATCGGAATGTGTGCGTTACCCAACGGCAAACGCTGTAGTGAGCAGTCGCTTGCCGCCGGAAGCTGTGGCAACTATTAAGCCACCGCGTTTGCTACATTAAATCCGCGAGTTTATACGTCAGCGTTTGTTCTGCTGTCGCCAGTGTTAACTGGTCAGCAGTCAGATCGACCTGTGCGCCTTGCTTAAACATGTCGCTGACGATCCCGTCGAGCGCGTTAAGCTGTGGATCGGCGCACATCATGCGGGTCATCGCCATATCTTTAACCTTCAACTCGCCGTCGGACAGTTTGCCCTGACCGTGGAATTGATTACACATCTTTCCCGATACCGTCATGTTTTCGCCAAAACTCAATTCGGGTGGGTTATTAGCGACGGTGACGGCTTTACCATTCACGCTCTGCAAAACGAAGCGGTGATGCTGCAACTGTTCGCGATTGACGGAAACTTTTCCATTGCTCACACAGCCAGCCATCAGCATGCTGAGCGCAATCAACGTGACAACTTTTTTCATTCAATTTCTCTACGTTTGTGACGGGAATACATTCAATATAATAATGATACTGAAGATTTTAGCATCGGTGATTATCTGAAAATGCCCCCCTGAATCCAGGGGAGCACAGGGATTAGAAGAGGGCGTTTGGACAGGTTTCGCCTTTAGAGATCTGTGCCAGATTTTGCAGCGTGGTCTCAGAAATGCTGGTCAATGCTTCGGCCGTCAGGAACGCCTGGTGACCGGTGAACAGCACGTTATGACAGGCCGACAGGCGGCGGAACACATCATCCTGAATCACGTCATTGGATTTATCTTCAAAGAACAGGTCGCGTTCGTTTTCATACACGTCCATACCCAGAGAACCAATTTTCTGGTTTTTCAGCGCATCGATAGCGGCTTGTGAATCGATCAATGCCCCGCGGCTGGTGTTAATAACCATCACGCCATTTTTCATTTGCTCAAAGGCTTCGTGATTGAGCAGGTGATAATTCTCCGGCGTTAACGGACAGTGCAGGGAGATGACATCGGACTCCGCGAACAGCGTTTTAAGATCGACATATTCAACGCCTAACTCCAGTGCGGCAGCGCTTGGGTAGGGATCAAACGCCAGCAGGCGCATCCCAAAACCTTTCAGGATCCGCAGTGCCGCAATCCCAATCTTACCGGTACCGATCACCCCAGCTGTTTTGCCATACATGGTAAAGCCGGTCAGCCCCTCAAGAGAGAAGTTGGCATCACGAGTACGCTGATAGGCGCGGTGAATACGGCGATTCAACGTCATCATCATGCCAATCGCATGTTCAGCGACGGCTTCCGGTGAATAGGCTGGCACACGGACGACCTGCAGGCCGAGCTCTTTTGCCGCGTCGAGATCGACGTTATTGAAGCCGGCGCAACGCAGCGCAATATATTTCACGCCATGCTTTTTCAGCTCTTCCAGAACAGGGCGGCTGCCATCGTCGTTGACGAAGATACAGACAGCTTCACAGCCATGGGCTGTTTTGGCTGTTTTCTCCGTCAGCAGAAAGTCAAAGAATTCAAGTTCAAAACCAAAAGCCTCGTTAACCTGCTGCAGATACTTCTTGTCGTACTGTTTTGTACTATAGATGGCGAGTTTCATAAGACTTTCTCCAGTGATTTTGACGTCACATTAATCCAATTCAAATTATTTTACAAAATCTAAAAAGTTATTGATAGTCATAGGCGTAATGAATAATTTCAGCGCATCTGTTGTTAGTGTGGGCAGGTTACTCAATTTCAACAACTGGATATTTTTCCGTCCAACTCAATACCCGTAATCGATGCAGGTAAAAAGCCAGCCGAATCACATCCAGACAGCTACGCTTATACAGGTAGCAAATATCGGGAGGGGTCATGTTAACTCACTCTGAAGCAAAGCGATGGGCCACCTTAATGCTTAAGGCGGCATTATGTGATGGTATGAAACCTGAGGAGATTTCCCGGCAGGTACATCTGGTCTGCGATCATCATGGTAGGGAGTGCCTCGAAGAGCTCATTGAGGAAATTCTGATAGAAGCTGGTCGTTTAGGACCTAAACATAGCGATGGAGAACTGAGGCCTCATTGAGTCTGAGTTCTTTATATTCCCGACGGCACGTGTAACAGCGTGCCATATAAAATAATGCACTATCTTATTGAATTTATTATTATTTTATTAATTCTCGTTGATTGATAAATAGTGCATATACTTCATGGGAATTTATTCTTAATGTGGGCATATCCTGTTAAACATGCCACAATACTGGCCTAAACCGGCTTAAATTTTCGCTAAATCAGGATATTAACTACCCATGAAGGGTAAATATAAAGCCGCTCTGGCACTTCTCTTATTATTGATTCTCGTGCCGCTGACGTTGGTCATGACGCTTGGCCTGTGGGTTCCTACGCTGGTGGGCGTCTGGTTACCTGTTGGCACGCGCATCGCGCTGGATGAGAGCCCACGGCTGACACGGCATGGGCTGCATATTCCGGAACTCCGTTATCTGGTCGATGATTGCCCGCTAGCGCGCATTACTCAGGCCGATCTTTCTCATCCCAGCCGCTGGTTGCTCAATGTCGGGACAATTGAGCTGGATTCCGCTTGCCTGGCTAAATTACCGCAGACAGAAGCGTCTCCGGCAGCGCCCAAAACGCTGGCTGAATGGCAATCGATGCTGCCCAATACCTGGATTAACATCGACAAAGTTATTCTCTCCCCCTGGCAGGAGTGGCAGGGAAAACTGTCTCTCTCGCTAACGCCATCGACCCAGCAACTGCGCTACCAGGGTGAAAAAGTGAAATTCCAGGGGCGTCTGCACGGGCAAAATCTCACGGTAAATGAGCTGGATATAGCCGCGTTTGAAGGGCAACCGCCGGTAAAACTGGTCGGTGAATTTACCATGCCGCTGGTTCCTGATGGACTACCGGTGAGCGGTCATGCGGTTGCTACTCTGAGCTTGCCGCAGGAGCCCTCACTGGTGGACGCCGAACTGGAGTGGCAAGAAAACAGCGGACAACTGATCGTCATGGCGCGGGATAATGCCGATCCGTTGCTCGATCTTCCGTGGGAAATAACCCGTCAGCAATTAACCATCAGCGACGGTCGCTGGAACTGGCCTTATCAGGGATTCCCGCTCAGCGGGCGGTTGGGCATGAAAGTTGAAAATTGGCAGGCCGGGCTGGAAAATGCGGTGGTGAGCGGGCGTCTGAACATACTGACCCAAGGTGATGCAGGTAAAGGAAACGCCGTATTAACGCTGGGGCCGGGTAAGCTGGGTGTGGATAGTAGCGACATGCCGTTACAGTTGATAGGCGAGGCGAAACAGGGTGACCTGACCTTCTACGCCAAATTACCCGCCAGACTCACCGGAAGCCTGAACGACCCGCAGCTGGCTTTCGAGCCAGGAGCGTTGCTGCGTTCGCGTGGACGGGTGATTGACTCGCTGGATATTGACGAAATTCGCTGGCCGCTGGCGGGCGTAAAAGTAACGCAGCGCGGCGTAGATGGTCGTCTGCAGGCTATATTGCGCGCGCATGAAAACCAGATGGGCGGTTTTGAATTGCATCTGGATGGTCTGGCAAATGATTTTCTCCCTGACGCGGGTCGCTGGCAGTGGCGGTACTGGGGCAAAGGCAGCTTTACGCCAATGCATGCGCGTTGGGACGTGGCGGGTAAGGGCGAATGGCATGACAACACCCTGAAGCTTTTTGATCTCTCCACCGGATTTGACCACCTGCAATACGGCACCATGAAGGTGGAAAGCCCGCGCCTGGTGATGGACGAGCCGATCGTCTGGGTACGGGATGCCAACAAACCGACTTTCAGCGGCGCGCTGTCGCTGGACGCAGGGAACACTACCTTTACCGGGGGGAGCGTGTTACCGCCGTCAACCCTGAAGTTCAGCGTGGAAGGCACCGACCCGACGATTTTCCAGTTTAAAGGCCAGCTTCACGCGGGCGCGATAGGTCCAGTACAGGTAAATGGCCGTTGGGACGGGATCCGTCTGCGCGGACAGGCCTGGTGGCCAAAACAATCGCTCACCGTATTCCAACCGCTCATCCCACCAGACTGGAAAATGAAGCTACGTGAAGGTGAACTGTATGCGCAGGTTGCGTTTTCGGCTGCCCCGGAACAGGGCTTTGAAGCGGGCGGCCATGGGGTATTAAAAGGCGGTAGCGCCTGGATGCCCGATAACCAAATTAATGGCGTCGATTTTGTGTTGCCTTTCCGGTTTAGTGAAGGCGCATGGCAACTGGGTACGCGTGGACCTATTTCACTGCGTATTGCGGAAGTGGTGAATCAGGTGACGGTGAAAAATATCGCCGCCGATCTACAGGGGGCGTATCCCTGGAGTGAAGACAATCCGTTACTGTTAAGCGATGTCAGCGCCGAACTGCTGGGGGGCAAAGTCATCATGCAACAACTGCGGATGCCGCAGCACGATCCGGCATTATTACGGGTGCAGAATATCTCTTCCAGCGAGCTTATCAGCGCGGTTAATCCCAAGCAATTCGCCATGTCTGGCCCGGTCAGCGGTGCGTTGCCGTTATGGCTGGATAACGAAAAGTGGATCATTAAAGACGGCTGGCTGACCAATCCGGGGCCTATGACGCTGCGTATTGATAAAGACACGGCGGATGCCGTCGTCAAAGATAATATGGCAGCCGGTGCGGCCATTAACTGGCTGCGTTATATGGAAATAAGCCATTCCTGGACGAAAATAAATTTGGATAATCTCGGTGTCTTAACCATGCAGGCAACCGTAACTGGCAATAGCCGGGTGGATGGCAAAGTGGGGACGGTTAATTTGAATTACACCCATGAGGAAAACGTCTTTACGCTATGGCGTAGTTTGCGTTTTGGCGACAATTTACAGGCATGGCTTGAACAAAATGCAGCGCTGCCGGAATCCCATTGCCCGGAAGGCAAGGAATGTGAGGAACAACAATGAAAACGATAGCTGCCATGCTGGGTCTGCTGGCTTCATCTCTGCTAATCGGTTGCACACCCAGAATCGAAGTGGCTGCGCCTAAAGAGCCGATCACTATTAATATGAACGTCAAAATCGAGCATGAGATCCATATCAAAGTCGATAAAGACGTTGAGAGCTTATTAAAATCGCGCAGCGATTTGTTCTGAGGTCACGATGAAAAAACAGCTTGCAGTGATCCTGGTGGCATTGAGTTTATTCAGTGGCAATGGGTGGGCATTGACCTTGAATGAAGCCAGATCCCAGGGGCGGGTGGGCGAAACGCTTAATGGTTATCTGGTGGCATTGCAAACCGACGCCGAAACGCAGGCGCTGGTGAGTGAGATTAATAAAGCACGGAGCGCCAGCTATCAGCAACTGGCTGAGAGCAATAACATTCCTCCAGATGAAGTGGCGAAAATGGCCGGACAAAAGCTGGTCGCTCGGGCTAAACCAGGGGAGTACGTCCAGGGCATCAATGGTAAGTGGTTGAGAAAATAATAAATCTTCTCTGCACACAACCAGAGAGGCACGACGCTGACTTATTCATCGACATCGCAATAGTTGCCACACGGCATCAAACTGAGGCTGATATAGTTCAACACCGGTCGCGTTGCGGAGTGAAATCATGTGGCTTTTCAAGTGGTATGTCTGGAATCGTTGGATATTCAAGCTGTTAAGCCGGGATGTTGCCGAGCCAGAACAATTTTTGCTGCATTGCTGGGAAGAGAATCTGGCGAAGTGCAGAGATTATGCAACCATCTGGCGCGATATTAACCGCATTCACGGCAAACAGGTGCAGGTAAAGAAGTAAATGCTGGAGAAACCCTCCCACCGGATGGTGAGAGGGTGAAGTATCAGGCAGCGACGACGCTGTCGATAGCGGCTTTCGCATCGGACTGCGCTTTGGACGCCACTTCCGGGCCGTACGCAATGCCTTCAGCAAAGACGACGTTCACGTCGGTGATGCCGATAAAGCCCAGGAATACGTTCAGATACGGCGTGATCAGGTCGGTCGGCGTATCTTTATGGATACCACCACGGCTGGTCAACACGACTGCGCGTTTACCCGTCACCAGACCTTCCGGACCTTTCTCGGTATAACGGAAAGTCACACCTGCACGGGCAATCAGATCGAAATAGTTTTTCAGCTGGGTTGGGATGTTGAAGTTATACATCGGCGCGGCGATAACAATCACATCATGCGCTTTCAGCTCAGCAATCAGCTCATCGGACAACGCCAGCGCTTCCTGCTGACGCGGTGTCAGCGGTGCATCGCTCGGGCGCAGCGCACCCACCAGTTCGCCATCCAGTACCGGAACAGGATTTGCAGCCAGGTCACGGACGGTGATTTCATCAGCGGAGTGCTTTTCACGCCACTGTTCAACAAAATAATCAGACAACTGACCAGACTGAGAGTACCCTGCCAGAATACTGGATTTAAGAACTAATACCTTGCTCATGGGTGTTTCCTTTTATGTGTTTGAAGGGGGAGTGCCCCGTTGCTTGTTGACACTTTATTCACAATCCTGTCGCAGTGATAGCGCAATATATCGAATCCTATGTTCGAAATTATTGAACAACACATGAAAAGCGCTGATGTGGTACTCTATACCTATCATCTAAAAGAGATTTAACCCGGCAGAGCACTGCCTTTTAACGCTATGACAGAACAACAAAAATTAACCTTCAACATGTTGCAGCAACAGCTGGATTCACTGATGCTGCGTGACAGACAGCGTTTTGCCCGCCGTCTGCAGGGCGTGAAGAAGGTTAAAAATCCTGATGCACAACAGGCCATTTACCAGGAGATGGCAAAAGAGATTGATCACGCTGCAGGTAAAGTTGTGCTGCGTGAAGCCGCGCGTCCGGTCATCAGCTACCCGGAAAACCTGCCCGTCAGTCAGAAAAAACAGGATATTCTGGAAGCGATCCGCGATAACCAGGTGGTGATTGTCGCCGGGGAAACGGGGTCAGGGAAAACCACTCAGTTACCCAAAATCTGTATGGAGCTCGGGCGCGGGGTAAAAGGGTTGATCGGCCATACCCAGCCGCGTCGCCTGGCGGCGCGTACCGTGGCGAACCGTATTGCAGAAGAGCTGCAAACCGAGCCGGGCGGTTGTATCGGTTATAAAGTCCGTTTTAGCGATCATGTCAGCGACAACACCATGGTTAAGCTGATGACGGACGGTATCTTGCTGGCGGAAATCCAGCAGGATCGGCTGCTGATGCAGTACGACACCATCATCATCGATGAAGCGCATGAGCGCAGCCTGAATATCGATTTTCTGCTCGGCTATCTGAAAGAGCTTCTGCCGCGCCGTCCGGATCTAAAAATTATCATCACTTCGGCGACCATCGATCCGGAGCGTTTTTCAAAGCATTTCAATAATGCACCGATTATCGAAGTCTCTGGTCGAACCTATCCGGTGGAAGTTCGCTATCGTCCAATTGTTGAAGACGCAGATGACACCGAGCGTGACCAATTGCAGGCAATTTTTGATGCCGTAGATGAGTTAGGCCGTGAAAGTCAGGGCGACATTTTGATCTTCATGAGCGGCGAGCGCGAAATCCGCGATACCGCCGATGCGCTGAATAAGCTGGATTTGCGCCATACCGAAGTGCTACCGCTATATGCGCGTCTTTCCAACAGCGAGCAGAACCGTGTGTTCCAGTCGCACAGCGGTCGCCGTATCGTGCTGGCGACCAACGTGGCGGAAACCTCGCTGACCGTTCCGGGGATCAAGTATGTGATTGATCCGGGTACTGCGCGTATCAGCCGTTACAGTTACCGCACCAAAGTTCAGCGCTTGCCGATTGAACCGGTGTCGCAGGCCTCTGCCAACCAGCGTAAAGGCCGTTGCGGTCGTGTTTCGGAGGGGATCTGTATTCGTCTGTATTCCGAAGACGATTTCCTGTCGCGCCCGGAGTTTACCGACCCGGAGATTCTGCGTACCAACCTGGCGTCCGTTATTTTGCAGATGACTGCCTTGGGGCTGGGCGATATCGCGGCGTTTCCGTTTGTTGAAGCGCCGGATAAACGTAACATTCAGGACGGTGTACGCCTGCTCGAAGAACTGGGGGCGATAACCACCGACGAACAGGCAACCGCTTACAAACTGACGCCATTGGGCCGTCAGCTCTCGCAACTGCCGGTGGATCCACGCCTGGCTCGCATGGTGCTGGAAGCGCAAAAACATGGCTGCGTACGTGAGGCGATGATTATCACCTCGGCGCTGTCTATTCAGGATCCGCGCGAGCGCCCGATGGACAAGCAGCAGGCCTCCGACGAGAAGCATCGCCGTTTCCACGACAAAGAGTCTGATTTCCTCGCATTTGTGAATCTGTGGAACTATCTCGGCGAGCAGCAGAAAGCGCTGTCGTCAAACCAGTTCCGTCGTCAGTGCAAACTTGATTTTCTGAACTACCTGCGCGTGCGTGAATGGCAGGATATCTACACGCAACTGCGTCAGGTGGTGAAAGAGTTAGGGATTCCTGTTAACAGCGAACCCGCTGAATACAGAGAGATCCACGTCGCGTTGCTGACCGGTTTACTGTCACATATCGGGATGAAAGATGCCGATAAACAGGAATTTACCGGGGCGCGTAACGCTCGCTTCTCGATCTTCCCAGGCTCTGGTCTATTTAAAAAACCGCCGAAGTGGACGATGGTAGCGGAGCTGGTGGAAACCAGCCGCCTGTGGGGACGTATTGCTGCACGCATCGATCCTGAGTGGGTCGAACCGGTTGCCCAGCATCTGATCAAACGTTCATACAGTGAACCGCACTGGGAACGTGCGCAGGGCGCAGTGATGGCAACAGAAAAGGTTACCGTCTACGGTTTACCGATTGTTGCAGCTCGTAAGGTGAACTACAGCCAGATCGATCCCGCGTTGTCGCGTGAACTGTTCATCCGCCATGCTCTGGTGGAAGGCGACTGGCAAACGCGCCATGCGTTTTTCCGTGACAATTTGAAGTTACGCGCAGAGGTGGAAGAGTTAGAGCACAAATCGCGCCGTCGCGACATTCTGGTTGATGATGAGACGCTATTTGAGTTTTACGACCAACGCATCAGCCATGATGTAGTCTCCGCGCGTCACTTTGACAGCTGGTGGAAAAAGATCAGCCGTGAAACGCCGGATCTGCTCAACTTTGAAAAGAGCATGCTCATCAAAGAGGGTGCGGAAAAAATCAGTAAGCTGGATTACCCGAACTTCTGGCATCAGGGCAATCTCAAACTACGGTTAAGTTACCAGTTCGAACCCGGAGCCGATGCGGACGGTGTGACCGTACATATTCCGCTCCCGCTGCTCAATCAGATCGAAGAGAGCGGTTTTGAATGGCAAATTCCGGGGCTGCGCCGTGAACTGGTTATCGCCCTGATTAAGTCTCTGCCGAAACCGGTACGACGCAACTTTGTGCCCGCGCCAAACTATGCGGAAGCGTTTTTAGGCCGCGTCACGCCGCTGGAACTGCCGCTGCTGGACTCGCTGGAGCGTGAACTGCGCCGCATGACCGGCGTGACCGTTGACCGTGAAGACTGGCATTGGGATCAGGTGCCCGATCACCTAAAAATCACCTTCCGGGTAGTGGATGATAAGAACAAAAAGCTGCAGGAAGGACGTTCGCTACAGGATCTGAAAGACGCACTGAAGGGTAAAGTGCAGGAAACATTGTCTGCGGTGGCGGATGACGGTATCGAACAGAGCGGGTTGCACATCTGGAGCTTCGGTCAGCTTCCGGAGAGTTACGAGCAAAAACGCGGTAACTATAAGGTAAAAGCCTGGCCAGCGCTGGTGGATGAGCGTGACAGCGTTGCCATCAAACTGTTTGATAACCCGCTGGAGCAACAGCAGGCGATGTGGTGCGGTTTACGCCGCCTGTTGTTGCTGAATATTCCTTCACCAATCAAATATTTGCATGAAAAACTGCCCAACAAAGCCAAGCTGGGGCTGTATTTTAACCCGTACGGTAAAGTGCTGGATTTGATTGACGACTGTATATCCTGTGGTGTGGATCAACTGATCGACGCCAACGGTGGTCCGGTGTGGACCGAAGAAGGCTTTGCGGCGCTGCATGAAAAAGTGCGGGCTGAACTGAACGATACGGTGGTGGATATTGCTAAGCAGGTCGAACAAATTCTGACCGCGGTGTTTAATATCAACAAACGTCTGAAAGGGCGCGTGGATATGACCATGGCGCTGGGGCTTGCGGATATCAAATCGCAGATGGGCGGGCTGGTGTACCGTGGATTTGTTACCGGCAATGGTTTCAAGCGTCTGGGCGATACGCTGCGTTATTTGCAGGCTATCGAAAAGCGTCTGGAAAAACTGGCTATCGACCCGCATCGTGACCGTGCGCAGATGCTGAAAGTGGATAGCGTGCAGCAGGCCTGGCAGCAGTGGTTCAATAAACTGCCTCCCGCTCGCCGTGAAGATGACGATGTCAAAGAGATCCGCTGGATGATAGAAGAGCTGCGCGTCAGCTATTTTGCCCAGCAGCTTGGTACGCCGTATCCGATTTCCGATAAACGTATTTTGCAGGCGATGGAGCAAATTTCGGGATAAATCGGTACCAGACAGCATACCGGGTAAGGTGACGTCACCGCCCGGTATGCAACCCGATAAAGTATTAAGATCAGGAGTCATGAGTATGAGCCAGTTTCCGACACTTTCCGCAACCACGCTTGCGGCGATCAATACTGTAGGGCGATGGTTGGCGCAGAATGATTTTACGGGGAATATCACCGTTCAGTCAGATTGCGTGATTCTGGCAGGGAACGCGGTTATTCCGACCATCGACGCCGCCTGCCGGATCGCGAAAGAGCAACAGGTTCCCTTGTTGATTAGCGGTGGCATCGGTCACTCCACACGATTTTTGTATGACGCGATTGCAGAGCATCCTCGTTACAACATCATTCGTACCACCGGACGCGCGGAAGCGGCGATCCTTGCCGATATCGCACATCAGTTCTGGCAAATCCCGGGGGAGAAGATTTGGGTGGAAGACCAGTCAACAAACTGCGGTGAGAATGCCCGTTTTAGCTGTGCATTATTGAATCAGGCGACGGAAAGTATTCATACCGTCATTGTGGTACAGGATCCCACTATGCAACGTCGCACGATGGCAACCTTTCAGCGCGTAACCCGCGATGAGCCGCATGCGCCGCGCTGGTTGAGTTTCCCTGGATTCATCCCTGAGCTGGCCCCACAGCAAGACGGCGTGGATTTTGTGCCAGCAGCAGAAGGTTTGTGGTCAGTGGATCGCTATCTGTCTCTCATAACCGGTGAACTTCCTCGCCTGCGTGATGATGCCACCGGTTATGGGCCTTGTGGCCGCGATTTTATTGCCCATGTTGATATTCCTCAGAACGTTGAGCAAGCCTGGCAGCAGTTGCAAAATGACATCGTGCTGACTGACTTACTGGAGAGCCGCTCTCTGTAATTCCTGTTGCCCGTTTGTCGGCGTTTTGCGGCAAACGGGCAAAAATCACACCTGTTTTTTCCCTTCATCATCACTTTGCCAGACGCTTTTATGAAGCCGCTCACAGAACAGCCACTCCAGCCATAATACGACCTGCATGATTGATATTAATTAACAATAGTTTTACTTGTTAAAAACAAATCAATCACAGGAGAGCCGCATGTCAGTACCCGTACAACATCCTATGTATATCGATGGGCAGTTTGTGACCTGGCACGATGATGCCTGGATTGATGTCGTCAATCCTGCCACGGAAGAGGTGATCTCGCGTATTCCCGATGGACGTGCCGAGGATGCGTGTAAAGCGATCGATGCTGCACAGCGCGCTCAGCCGCAATGGGAAGCGCTGCCCGCCATTGAACGGGCGAACTGGTTACGCAAAATTTCTGCGGGTATCCGTCAGCGAGCCAGTGAAATCAGCGCGCTGATTGTGGCGGAGGGTGGAAAAATACAGCAACTGGCTGAGGTCGAAGTCTCGTTTACCGCCGACTATATCGATTATATGGCGGAGTGGGCGCGTCGCTATGAAGGTGAGATCCTGCAAAGCGATCGTCCGGGCGAGAATATTCTGCTGTTTAAGCGCGCTTTGGGCGTGACTACGGGCATTCTGCCGTGGAACTTTCCATTTTTCCTGATTGCCCGCAAACTGGCTCCCGCACTGTTGACGGGTAATACCATTGTCATTAAGCCGAGTGAATTTACACCGAATAACGCCATCGCCTTTGCCAAAATTGTTGATGATATTGGCTTGCCGCGCGGCGTATTTAATCTGGTACTGGGACGTGGTGAAACGGTCGGTCAGGCGCTGGCCGCAAACCCGAAGGTGGCCATGGTGAGCATGACCGGTAGCGTCGGGGCGGGTGAGAAAATTATGGCTGCGGCGGCTAAAAATATCACCAAAGTTTGTCTGGAGTTGGGTGGCAAGGCCCCGGCTATTGTGATGGATGATGCCGATCTTGAACTGGCCGTAAAGGCAATTGTTGACTCGCGGGTGATCAACACCGGACAGGTATGCAACTGTGCCGAGCGCGTGTACGTTCAGAAAGGTATTTATGACCAATTCGTCAATCGTCTGGGCGAGGCGATGAAAGCCGTGCAGTTTGGCAATCCGGCTGAGCGCAATGATATTGCAATGGGGCCGCTGATTAACGCCGCTGCGCTGGAGCGTGTAGAGCAGAAAGTTGCACGAGCGGTGCAGGAAGGCGCCAGAGTGGTGCTGGGCGGTAAGGCCGTTTCCGGCAAAGGGTATTACTATCCTCCGACGTTACTGTTAGACGTGCGCCAGGAGATGGCGATTATGCACGAGGAGACGTTTGGTCCGGTGCTACCGGTGGTAGCGTTTGATACGCTGGAACAGGCGCTGACGATGGCCAATGACAGCGATTACGGTCTGACCTCATCGATCTATACGCAGAATCTGAATACGGCGATGAAAGCGATTAAAGGGCTGAAGTTTGGCGAAACCTATATTAATCGTGAAAACTTCGAGGCGATGCAAGGCTTTCATGCTGGCTGGCGCAAGTCCGGGATTGGCGGAGCTGACGGTAAACACGGTCTGAACGAATATCTGCAAACGCAGGTGGTGTATCTGCAGTCCTAATTTTTCGCCGGGTGAGCCAGTACGCCACCCGGCGCAATTCTCACACTTTGCTGGCGATCCATAAGAATAAGCCGGGTGAGCAAAAGTTAATGAATTTTTAACAAAAGCCCGTTATGGTGACGCATTATTGTTTTTATTCAGGAAGTGTTATGGGGAATAAGTATTCTGGCCTGCAAATTGGCATTCACTGGCTGGTCTTTTTGTTGGTCATTGTGGCCTACAGCGCTATGGAGTTTCGCGGATTTTTCCCGCGCAGCTATCGTCCCTTATTTAACATGGTGCACGTATCCTGTGGCATCACTATTTTAACGCTGATGGTGGCGCGTCTGCTGGTCAGGCTAAAATATCCGGCACCGCCGATTGTGCCAAAACCGAAGCCGATGATGACCGGAATGGCGCATCTGGGGCATCTGGTTATCTATCTGCTGTTTATTGTTCTGCCGATTATTGGACTGGTGATGATGTACAACCGGGGTAACCCGTGGATTGCATTCGGCATCGTTATGCCGCATGCGGCAGAGGCCAATTTTGATGTAGTGGATATGCTGAAGTCCTGGCACGTGACGCTGGCAAATCTGGGCTATTTTGTTATTGCTCTGCATGCCGCTGCGGCCCTGATGCACCACTATTTATGGAAGGACAATACGCTGCTGCGCATGATGCCGCGAAAACGCTCCTGATGTAATGCCCCGCAAATGCGGGGTATTTTTTTAGCCGATTATTTTTCCAGACATCATAAAAACTTACCGGCAAGATGGTTAAACAACGTCCAGTTCATCACACTCGCTACTTGATTGCTGCTCTTATTAAAATTACTGTATATAAATACAGTAAATGAGAGGCAGATTATTATGTTGTTTTTCCAGCCTGCGGAACACCGCGAAATTAAACACTTTCCGTTATTTAGCGATCTTGTGCCCTGCGGTTTTCCATCTCCTGCGCAGGACTACGTTGAGAAACGTATCGACCTCAATGACCTGCTGGTACGGCATCCCAGCGCAACCTATTTTGTTAAATCATCTGGCGACTCCATGAGGGGGGCAGGGATCGGCGAGGGCGATTTACTGATTGTCGACAGCGCCAGAAAACCTGCCCATGGAGACATCGTTATTGCCGCCGTTGAGGGCGAATTCACCGTTAAACGCCTGCAATTACATCCGGTTGTGATGCTGAAGCCAGAGAACAGCGCCTACGCGCCGATCATGATTAGCAGCGAGGACACGCTGGATATATTTGGCGTGGTGACATTTATCATTAAAGCAGCGGGCTGATGATGTTTGCACTGGTGGATGTTAACGCGTTTTATGCCAGCTGTGAGTCGGCATTCCGGCCTGATCTGAAAGGGAAGCCCGTTGTCGTTCTTTCAAACAACGATGGCTGCGTTATTGCCAGTAGCGTAGAGGCAAAGGCGCTTGGCGTTAATATGGGCGCTCCGTACTTCAAACAGAAAGATCTGTTCAGGCGCTATGGCGTGTTCTGTTTTAGTTCGAACTACGAACTGTATGCGGATATGAGCAGCAGGGTGATGTCGATTCTGGAGGAGTTGTCGCCACGCGTGGAGATATACAGTATTGATGAAGCCTTTTGTGATTTAACGGGCGTGCGAAACTGCAGGGATCTTACGGATTTTGGTCAGGAAATCAGAGCAACCATTTTGCAGAAAACACGTCTCACGGTTGGGGTCGGCATTGCTCAGACCAAAACCCTGGCCAAACTGGCGAACCATGCGGCCAAAAAGTGGCAGGAACAGACGGGCGGAGTCGTGGATCTCTCAAATATTGAACGCCAGCGTAAGCTGATGGCAGCACTCCCGGTTGATGAAGTCTGGGGCATCGGACGCCGTATCGGCAAGAAACTGGACGTCATGGGCATTAAAACGGTTCTCGACCTCGCGGGTACCGATATTCGCTTCATTCGTAAACATTTCAGCGTCGTGCTTGAGCGAACCGTCCGGGAATTGCGCGGTGAGCCTTGTCTGGCGCTGGAAGAGTTTGCGCCGGATAAGCAGGAAATTATCTGCTCAAGATCGTTTGGTGAAAAACTCACGGATTACAACGCCATGAGAGAGGCCATTTGCACCTATGCTTCACGTGCTGCGGAAAAGCTGCGCAGAGAACACCAGTACTGCCGGTTTATCTCTACGTTTATCAAAACCAGTCCGTTTGCCCTGAATGAACCTTATTACGGTAACAGCGCATCGATAAAACTGCTGACGCCAACTCAGGATAGCCGGGACATTATTACAGCAGCCACGCGCAGCCTGGACGCCGTTTGGCGAGAGGGGCTACGTTATCAAAAAGCGGGCGTTATGCTGGGGGATTTTTTTAGCTCTGGCGTTGCACAGCTGAATCTTTTTGATAATAACGCCCCGCGGCGTAACAGCGATAAATTGATGGACCTACTGGATACTCTTAATGCTGAAAAGGGGAAAGGAACGCTCTACTTTGCCGGGCAAGGGATACAGCAGCCGTGGGCGATGAAGCGAGACATGCTTTCACCACGTTATACAACAAGATACAGTGATTTGCTGCGGGTAAATTGATAGCCAAACAAGGCTTCCGCCCACCTTATTTATACCGGATCAATTATCCTTTCAATGACAGGACGTTGTAAATTGCCAACGATTCCATAACCTTGGATACCTTTCCAGCGCGGCTAAATTAGCGCTCCTTTAATACTTCGATAAGATACAAAGTTGATATGCAAAAAGTTGGATTGTTGTGAACTCAGGAGTAGGATTATTTCTATCTGATAGAACCAGTTATCGAACTGGCTTATACGAGTTGTTTGTTTTTCACTTACGAAAAGGTGGTGCTGGTAATGAGTACATTCATCATTCGTTTATTAATTTTTTCTCTCTTATGCGGTTCTTTCTCAATACGTGCTGAAGAGCAGAACGGTATGAAACTTGAGCGGGTTGTGATAGTGAGTCGTCATGGAGTAAGAGCACCTACGAAGTTCACTCCAATAATGAAAGATGTCACACCCGATCAATGGCCACAATGGGATGTGCCGTTAGGATGGCTAACGCCTCGTGGGGGAGAACTTGTTTCTGAATTAGGTCAGTATCAACGTTTATGGTTCACGAGCAAAGGTCTGTTGAATAATCAAACGTGCCCATCTCCAGGGCAGGTTGCTGTTATTGCAGACACGGATCAACGCACCCGTAAAACGGGTGAGGCGTTTCTGGCTGGGTTAGCACCAAAATGTCAAATTCAAGTGCATTATCAGAAGGATGAAGAAAAAACTGATCCTCTTTTTAATCCGGTAAAAATGGGGAAATGTTCGTTTAACACATTGAAGGTTAAAAACGCTATTCTGGAACGGGCCGGAGGAAATATTGAACTGTATACCCAACGCTATCAATCTTCATTTCGGACCCTGGAAAATGTTTTAAATTTCTCACAATCGGAGACATGTAAGACTACAGAAAAGTCTACGAAATGCACATTACCAGAGGCTTTACCGTCTGAACTTAAGGTAACGCCTGACAATGTATCATTACCTGGTGCCTGGAGCCTTTCTTCCACGCTGACTGAGATATTTCTGTTGCAAGAGGCCCAGGGAATGCCACAGGTAGCCTGGGGGCGTATTACGGGAGAAAAAGAATGGAGAGATTTGTTAAGTCTGCATAACGCTCAGTTTGATCTTTTGCAAAGAACTCCAGAAGTTGCCCGTAGTAGAGCCACACCATTACTCGATATGATAGACACTACACTATTGACAAATGGTGCAACAGAAAACAGGTATGGCATAAAATTACCTGTATCTCTGTTGTTTATTGCTGGTCATGATACCAATCTTGCAAATTTAAGCGGGGCTTTAGATCTTAACTGGTCGCTGCCCGGTCAACCCGATAATACCCCTCCTGGTGGGGAGCTTGTATTCGAAAAGTGGAAAAGAACCAGTGATAATACGGATTGGGTTCAGGTTTCATTTGTTTATCAGACGCTGAGAGATATGAGGGATATACAACCGTTGTCGTTAGAAAAACCTGCTGGCAAAGTTGATTTAAAATTAATTGCATGTGAAGAGAAAAATAGTCAGGGAATGTGTTCGTTAAAAAGTTTTTCCAGGCTCATTAAGGAAATTCGCGTGCCAGATTGTGCAGTTAAGGAATAAGTAACTAATTATTATATATATAGCGTATTAAAAAAATAGAAGCCCCCGGTTTGTAGTCGGGGGTATTCGTATTGATCATAATTACATGAGTCTTTCAATTACCTGTTCTTTGCGAGTGACAATCCAGTTACGCTGCTCCAGAAAAAATCCGGGCTGTTCAGCGATGCAGAATACATCGACAAAGCGCTCGGTGTTGCGGCTCTAAAACCGCTTTACACGGTGATTCGTTAGTTAGAAGTCTGGGACACCAATCCCGGTGCCCGATTTTGTGGCCACATGGGAACTATCAAAAAATAACTACTGGATACCAACAGGCGGGGCAATTACGCCGCAGGAACAAAAAATGGTCTCAGGTTTTGTCGATTTTCTTTGCGAGTTAGTCGGGCGCGAGCATACTCCCGCACTGAGCGATGCAGCAGAACAATATCTGCACGAAATCGCCACCACGAGAACCGGGGACATTGCGCAGCTCAATTCTTTCGATGCTTTCCGTGAATGGGTAACCATTCAGGTTGGTTTTTTTTACCCGGATGGCTACTGCGGGCGCCGGGCTAAATCCATCGCCTTTTCAAATAGCAACACTTAACCCGCCATCGTGCGGGTTTTGTTTTTTCTGAATATGAATTAAATAAACCGTTAGAAATTAACCATGCAGATGATATCTATGTTTTTTGAATTTTAAAAACATGTGAAATTGTTAAATAAAAACACAACAATAACTTTACAAAAATTGACATTACTTGTTGTTGAAAACAGTGATTTTATCCGTATTATTTATGGCGGTTCTGAGGGGATGACTTTTATTGCTCGGTCATGTTGGCTCCCGAAGAACCAATTAATGCCGACTAAGCTCAGTAGGTAGAGCAACTGACTTGTAATCAGCAGGTCACCAGTTCGATTCCGGTAGTCGGCACCATATGCGAGCATCGTATAATGGCTATTACCTCAGCCTTCCAAGCTGATGATGCGGGTTCGATTCCCGCTGCCCGCTCCAGTTTTCTTTCATATTATGTAGCGTCTATGAAAGAGAATGAGAGCCACCTCTGCATCCATCCTTGTGCAGTTGACGACGCCAGAGATGGCTCTCGAATTTAAGCTGACAAATTTGGTTTGCGAACCGACCTTTTTATGGCACAGATTAACGTAAGTTAGTCGAAGCGGGTCAGGAAATTGTGGGTGAATTTTGCTTCTCAGCTCCATAGGGGGCCGTGTGCCATGTTTTTTTGCATTCAAATATCGTCTTGTCGTTTACCAGTATGCGCGGTACTTTGGGTTAAAAAATTGATAAGACGTCATCTGAATGCAGTGATATCCATGTACAGTGGGGCAAAACAGCCCCCTTGTCTGCGTTTGATCAAATCGTTGCGAGTCCCAGTGGCTGACTGAGAACTCTCCGGGTAAAACCGGCACTGCATTAATTATTGAGGTGTTCCCAAGTGCGGGAATGGCCTGGAGAGCTTCAGTCGAAGGCTGTTGGCATATTATTTATTAAGACTGGTGATATGTCTCGGGAGGCACCCGACACCTCAACCATGTAACGCTTATCACATGTAGTAGGCGATACGACCAATAATAAAATTATATTTCATGCGTTGACCTCCACCTCCTGTGAGGTGGTTTTTTCAAATGTATATTGTGCTGTATGTTTGACGCGAACGATTTCCCGAGCCCTCAGCAACGGTATAAAGACGACCGTGGCACATTGGTAACAATAGTCAGTGTTGAGGAGAGGTGTGTTATTTTTATGCGGGAGGGATATCCCCATCCCTGCATGAGACCAATGTATAACTTCCTGGCAAAATTCAAAAAAATTGCAGAGGAAGAAGAGCAACCTGGCAAGGTAGATGATGTATGTTTGTAGTTCATGGATTACCACACGACCCTACAGATCATGATAGAGTAATTGGTTGGGCCGTTTTTCGTCCTGCCCCATGGCATCTGGTGGGGGTTTTTGCGACTGAGTATATGGCAAGAAAAGAACTACAAACACGAGGTGATGATTATCACGTGCAGTTAGGCTCCTATAAGCTTGGTTCCCAGGATTTTAAGGCATTTACTTTTGAACTGTAAAAATAGACAGAAAATCTCGGGTAAATAAAACATTGTTCGAGTATTGTAATGATTGCTAACTACTGGCCGATCAGGAATCGTCTGTATATAAAGAGGATATCAATGGGGGTATGGTTTGTGTTAAGCGGGATGCTTTGCTTCTTTATTGCACATCTGGCAGATAAGTACTCTAAAAAAATGGTAGCAAACATAACAATTTTTGGAGGGATATTCATGATAGCCCTCGCAGCCTTATTCTAATTAAGGTTTACCTCAATTTTAGGGGTTGGTTCATCCAAATTTGTCATTAAATAGTAATTAGGTATCTGTTTGTTGAAACCCGCCATTGAGCGGGTTTTGTCGTTTCTGAGACTCGTTACGGCGGGCCATTTTCATATCCGCGCCATCGCACCAACAAACCAAAAGTCATCTGCGGGTGGCTTTGATCGGGCTTTGTTTTTTATGGGGCGCTGGTGGTCTTTTTTATTTACAGGAGAAGTTATGGTTACCCGAACCAGACATTGATGCAATTACCTGGGGAATGTTAAATGCTTTTGCAGTCATTTCTCGATCCCGTCGTTGTGTAGGAATGACTGAGCAACCGTTACAATTATCTATAAGGGATATTAATGACCATTTTTCAATCTATACTTTGCTAATTGAGCGTAAGGAGTTTGATACAGCAATATTCGCTCTTGATGAAGAATGGTTAATGATAAATAGTAACTAGTGAAAACATTACAAATGCATAATTGTGCATATCAAAAATTTCTTCTGTTATTAATTGTTGGCTAAAAATATTTATTTTCATAAACTAAGGTTGCGCCATTGAGAATCTGGCGCATTAATAAATTTTGTTAAACTAAAAAGGATTTGTTATGAAAAGAGCAGTTTTGGCAACATTTATTATTGGTGCTTTTTTTGCATCTGGGACAGCAAGTGCAGAACAATTGAAGCATACTGTTTTAGGTGGTTATGCACAAAGCAATGTTAAAGCTGGTGGTGAGAGCTTAAAAGATGACCCAACTGGTTTTAACGTAAAATACCGCTATGAGTTAAATGAAAATTTAGGGGTTGTATCTTCATTTACGTATACAGGGGAAAGCTATAATTACTATTTCGGCGGATACAAATTTGGTAATGTAGACTTAGATTATTATTCTATTTCCGCTGGCCCATCTTATCGCTTTAACGACTATGTTAGTGCATATGGTTTATTAGGAATTGCCCATGGACGAGTAGAATCTAATGTACTGGGTTTCTCTGATTCTGAAAGCAAAACCTCTGCAACCTATGGTGTTGGTTTACAATTTAACCCTGTACCCAACTGGGCGATCGATACGTCTTATGAATATTCCAAACTGGGGGATGTGAAAGTCGGTACTTGGATGGTTGGCATCGGTTACCGCTTCTAAGAATCCACACTTCTCTGGTGTCTGGCCCTGCGCATTGCGCGGGGCTTTCTATTTTTCCGGAGTCATTAAATGACAGAGCAAACCTCGCGCCTTGCAATAATTATCGATAGCACTAGAGCTAAAAATAATGCTGACAGTTTGACCTCTGCATTGGTCAAGATGACGCGGGCAGGTGAGAATGCAGCGGCAGGGGCTAAAAAGCTAACTAAAGCAACAGATGAAGAAAAATCTGCACTTTCGGAACTTTTGGATCAAATCGATCCGCTAAATGCGGCATTAAATAAGTTGGATAAACAGCAACAGCAACAGCAACAGCAACTGGCAAAATTCAAATCTAAAGGAATGCTGGATGATGAAACGTTTGCTAACTATTCCCTGAAAATTGACGAAGCTCGTACCAAACAGGAGGCTCAGCCGCACACGTTTGAATGGAACCGGTGGGGCCGATTCCATGGCCCGGCTCGCACCGGTAGCGATGGCGGCGAAAGTGTCTGGTGCGAGGGCAATGCTGGGCTGGAGTGACGTGTCGAATAACTCAGTTTCGCTGACAATGAAACAGCTAAAGGAACTGGCCGGGGCAATGGCGCAGGCGATGGTGACGGAGGGGGGACGGATCCACGAACGCCAGCGCCAGATGAAGGACGAGGTTGCTGCGCTGCAGACGCTGGAGGATATTCGTGCATAACGGGTGGGATGGCCGGAGGTGGGAAGTGAGTAAATTTACGACCCCAGCCGCGCTGGAAATGTTCGATGATTATCGCTGGCGTCTGTTTGAGCCGTTTGAATTCTGGCTGACGGATAACTCGGATGATGTGATACATGTCCCCGCAGAGTACGTTACCGACCTGGCCAGTATATCGCGCCTTCTCTGGTCAGTATTCCCGCCACATGGTCGTTACGCGAAAGCCGCCATCATTCATGACTGGATGTATGAGAACGGACTCCGGACGAAAAGGGCGGCTGACAGGATTTTCCTGGATGGAATGGTCGTACTGGGTGTACCGCACTGGCGGCGTCTGATGATGTACTGCGCTGTACGTCTCTTCGGACGGGGTAACTACGAACTGGCACATCAAAAGACAATGTGATTTCAGGAACCCACAAATCCGGGATATATGTGTGCCAGTAAATATCGGCCAGCGTTTTATGGAAGGGGCCACTCAACTTTAAAAGTGAACGACCGTTCATTGCACCATGCTTCATTCTTCTGGAAAAAAGAGCGGCACCTGACCGGCACCGCTCATTGCGTGAATATTCAGCTGAAGGGGAGACAGCCACAGATGTGGCTGCCGTTTCTATCCCTGGTTAGAAGTTGATGCGAAAACCGACGCTACCGGTCACCGGAGACTCGATATTCACTCCTTTCTGGTAGTTTGCCTCAGCCCACACCTCTGCATTTGGTGTCAACTGGGCACTGACCCCGGCACCGTATTTACCTGTCGTCCCTGAGATATCGTTGGTAAAGTCATAGCGGTCGTTAATCCGGACTTTGTTGTTGTCCGAAAACTCATGGCTGATCGCCGCCTTAAGGTACGGTTTGACTGTCTTACCGGCAATGTCAAGGTTCATGCCCAAATTAACACCGGTCTCGGCCTGCAGAGATTTGGTCGTCCCGATGCTGGCTTTCATGCCGTTATTCAGGCTGATATCCTTCGCATCTGCGCGGAACGCCGTTGTCCGCACATATGGCTGAGCCCATGTATTGTCATTCAAACTGAAGGTCTTGCCCGCTTCGAGACTGCCGCCGAAACCGTTCTGGCTGTAATCGCCTTTAACTGCCGTACCGTCACTCATCCAGGTTCGCAGCTCATTATTAAAGCGGTTATATTTCAGCACACCGTCCACGTAGTAGCCGTCATTATCAAACCAGGTGGCATACAGACCGCCGCCGGTACTGCCGATCGTACTGTCTCCGCCCCGATTATGGCTAATGCTGTTGTCAGTGTAAGAGACGAATGCTCCCACAGCTAAACGGCTTTCCCCCAGATCAAAGACCTTGTCACCACCGGTTTCGAAACCGTTCTGGGTCAGGGCGTAACCCGAGCTTGCTCCGCCACTGATGCGATTATCAGACCCGGTATAACGGCCCCATACACCTCCTGGCGAACGGGTGTTCTGCATGAAATCGCCGTGACGGAAACGTAGATTCTGCAGCTCGCTGTTAAAAACGTATACCGGTGCGGTTGCCATGCCCAGTACCGCGTCGGCTGATTTTGTTGTGCGACGCACCGGAGACGACGATATACCTGAATCTGGTTTACCTGCATCCGGGTTACCTGCATCCGGGTTACCTGCATCCGGGTTACCTGCATCCGGGTTACCTGCATCCGGGTTACCTGCATCCGGGTTAGTCGGCGGAGTAACCGGAGGAGGCGTGTCAGCCTTCAGATACCAGTTTGTATTTTCCTTACGCAGGCCGTATTCCCAGGTACCGGCATCGACTTTCCCGCCTTTCAGGGTAAACGCAGCGTCACCGCCACCGGTCTGCACCACCTGAAGCGGCGCACCAGCAGATACTGGCTCCCGTCCTGTGTTTTTGATATCCAGCACAAAGTTACCGCTGGCATTGCCCGCGACATTCAGCATATCTCCGGTATGCGATGCGATATCAGTGTTCATCCGGAACGTCCCGCTACCCGACAGGCTCCCGAGCGCCAGGGACACCGCCTGGAAGGCTGGCGTCAGACGCGTGGTTGTTGACGGACGGAAATCAACGGTCCCGTTATCCAGCGTTAATGCGCCGACAGTGGAGTCACCATCGAGATGCCAGACAGACGCACCTTTAATCGCCATGTCACCTGCGCCGGTACTGTCTCCCGCCACGTTCCCCGTCAGGATGGTCCCGTTATCCAGAGTCAGGGTGGTGCCTGACTGTGTCGTCACATTAGCCTTAGCCTGAAGGGCATCCATCGTCATGGCACCGCCACTCTGAAGGGCAATCCCACCGTCCTGAGACAACAGACCGCTGAAGCGGGTGCTCCCGCCTTCCTGTGTCAGGGTACCGGTCCCCGTCAGGGTACCTGCGAAAGTCGCGGCACTGTTGTTGAGGAAATACAGGTTCCCTTCATTTGTGACCACATCACCGACCAGTATACTTTTATCCAGCAGGGTAGTGGTGCCACGGAGCACACCGCCGCTGCGGACATCCAGCGTACCATCACTGCCAACAGTTGTAGCGCTGGCCTGATGACCGTCAAACACCGTCAGGTATCCGCCGTTCTCCAGCAGCATATTGGCTGCACTGCCGCCAGCGATACTGAAGCTGCCGTTATCGTTGGTACCACTCACGACTGCACTGGTATTGGTGACGACAGCCCCTCCACTGTTCTGGGTAACCTTAGAGGCTGAACCACCGGCTTCCACCTGCATCATGCCGCCGCTTGTAATGGTCGTTTCTGTGACATTGCCGTCGATGTAAATATGCTGACGCCCACCACTGTAAACAGTTGTGTTAATAGCGCTACCGCCACTGGAGACGTACTGGCGTCCACCGTTGTTAACAGTAGTATTCGTGGCATTTCCGCCATAGAGATACTGCTTCCCGTCGGTGTTAATGGTGGTGTTTTCGACACCAGCTCCGCTGGAAACAAACTGGCGCCCATTGTCGTTAATTGTGGTTCCCGTCGCACTACCACCGACAGAGATATACTGGCGCCCACCGCTGTTAATAGAGGTGTCCGTGGCGAGTCCGCCTGCGGAGACAAACTGACGCCCACCATTATTGACAGAGGCGTTCAAGGCCTTGCCACCGCTGTAGACATACTGGTTTCCTCCGCTGTTAACGAGGGTGCTCGTAGCAACACCGCCACCAGAGACTGCCTGGACACCACCACTATTAAGGGAAGTGCTCGTGGCACTTCCGCCTGAATTGATATTCTCGCGGCCACCGTTATTAACGATGGTGCCCGTGGCACTACCGCCGCTGGAGACATGCAGTAAGCCGTTATCGTTAATAATGGTGTCAGTAGCAGAGCCTCCGGATATTAAGTACATCACACCACCACTGTTGACGGTGGTATTGATTGCGGTACCGCCGCTGGAGACATACTGACGCCCACCACTGTTAATGGTTGTATCAGTGGCGTTACCACCACTGTTGACATACTGATTCCCACCATTGTTAATAGTGGTACTCGTGGCACTACCACCGCTGTGAACATTCTGGGTACCACCATAGTTGACGGTGGTACTGGTGGCACTACCGAAGACTTGTTGCTTCCCGGAGGCGCTAACAACGGTGTTCGTGGCACTGCCACCGATGTAGACATTTTGCTCACTTATCATACCGCTGATGTAGGTGTTCGTGGCGCTCCCTCCACTGGAAACGTGCTGGTACCCAGCTTTAATGGTGGTGTCTGTGGCACTACCGCCGTTGAAAACATGCTGCTCCCCCCACAGGCTAATGGTGGTACTCGTGGCATTACCTCCGCTGGAGATGTATTGCATCCCACTAGTGTTAATGGTCGTGTTTGTTGCCGTGTCGCCTGCACCCAGAGACATGGAAGAGCTTGCACCTCCTTTTCCCAGCGTCAGATTGTCATAGTCTGCCGCCAACACAGGCTGTGACGGCAAAAGCAGGCCGGCAATCAGCCCTGCCAGAGCGGTGCGCTTGATTTGACGCGGACGACGTCCCCCTTTACGGGTCAGCTCTGAGGTAACGACCCACATCCCGGTGGATTCGTTCCAGACAGTGTTAAATACCTTATTCATTGCTTACTCTCTTCTCTTGGGGTGTCCTCAACACCCTGCTCAGTTATAGAACGGTGAAGTTTATTGATGACGCCATTGACCTGGGCGCCAGTTATCAGCCGGGTACATTCAAATTGCCGGTTTGTGTTTTTATGTCTCGGGCACCACAGGAAATCCTTGTGGTCAAAATTCAGCGATGTGTCGTCCCAGCATCCGTAGCAGCCATGGGAGTTAAACACCCGCCACGGGGTATAAAACTCGCTGTTGGGCAGGCTGAAGCCACTTATCAGCACCACCGGAATACCGGTAGCCCAGGCCAGCCATGACAGGCCGCTTGCCAGCCCAATAAAGAAACTGGCATGCCGCAGCAGGTTCACCCGCTCCTGAAGGGGGAGTTTGCCGGTGAAGTCCTCGGCTCCCCAGGGGATGTGGTTCCAGACAAAGCCCTGGCCATAATGGGCATCCCGGTCAATGCACAGCACCCGGTAGCCCAGCGATTTCAGGTGCGCCACGACCTCACTCCAGCCGGTGCCGTTGTTCCAGTATTTCGCCTGACAGGTGGACTGCGTGGCGATGCACACGTAAGGCTCCTGGATAATCCGGGGCGCAGACAGGTCCAGCCGGACGGGGGCTTCGCGCGGGTCAACGCCCAGAATGTAGCCTGCAGACCGGTGAAAACCGACCTTGCGAAAATCCACCGGCTGGTTGTCGGTATCGCCGCCAAAATAGAGCCCCACCCGGTAAGTGGCATAAGGCGTCACCGTGCGCGGCTTATCCGGCGTGGAAAACTGTATCTGCGGATACTGAGGTGCCAGCAGGTCGATAATGTCCTGTGCCATCGTGCATTCCAGCTGGCACTTGTGCAGAGCCTGGAATCGTTCGGCATAAGGGAACCAGCCGAGCAAATCGCCCAATGTCCCTGTGGGGAATGAAATCAGCACCGGCCGGTCTTTTAATTTCAGGGTTTCGTCCAGCAGGGGCGTTTCTTCCCCCTGACGGAATACCTGAATGCGGAAACGCACGAAATATTTCTTGCTGCTGGTCACCCAGCCTTTTTCCACATCGCAGCAGAAAAGAATATTGTCTGAATCTGCATCCAGCAGACGCACGTGCCACTTCCCTTCTGGAAGCAATACACGGGCGCCATCATTAAAGTCATAAAAGATATTGTCAGGTCCGGCCTGAGTTGGAGTTTCAGGCGGAGCGATAAAAAATGTATTCTTCAGCGTTGACATATTCTCACCTTCAAAAATATATAAGCGTTGAAAAGCACATGAACTATTAAATATTAGTTACAAAGAACTGACAAAAGCATCCGAATATCTTCTGCTCCCAAGAGGTATAATTGTTTTTTATTGCGTCAGTTGGTTACAAATTCGAGATGCTGTTAAAATTCACTATATTATATTGAAATATCGGGCGATTTTTCTGGGGATTTATTTACTGTCTGACATCTTGTAATAATTAAGAAGCGTATTAACAACCTGGATGACATGTTCAAACCTGCTGATGCATGCCCCAAAGTAGCCATTACTAACACCATGTTTATCGCAACAATGAGTTCTGGAGCGATTCAATACGAAATAATCGTGTAATGCCCTGATGATTTTATCGCTGCGGATGGGTGTCAGCTCGATCAGGCACCAGAACTCATCGTCAGACATGCTTCCTGATGGAAGGATATGATTCTTTTTTTCCAAGAAAGAGCTTTGCTGAGGTTGCTGGTCATGTTCTTTTATGCATTCCATCTTCGTCTCCATTAAGCATTATCTAATTCATAACAAGGACTGTCATCATTAAAAACAATACCATCCGGGAGCGAGTTTAAGTATATCAAAGTGAAATTCAGGAAAAAAGAAAATCATTTGGCGTATAATCTTGTGTAAATCCTTATATTTATTTTAATAAGCCAAAAAATAATCAATGTTTAGAGTTTTATCTTGTAATGGTTTGTTTTTATAGGATATGGTTCTTTTTTTTAACAGTGTTGTATTTGTTGGCTTTTTGAGATTGGCAGTATTTCAAATATAGCTTGCTTATAAATGTGGTAAGCAATGTGATTATTTATTGAGGTATTATCAAATGCTTAATTTTCTCAAAGACCAATGTTGCGCCAAATGATGTAACGTTGAGTTAGCATTTTTCACAATCCGACAAAGAAATTTTCATAGGTTTTCTTAGAAACAGTGCTGGGTGATAAGTACTCCAATTCCAACCACGTGACTGTTTTGACTAAGAGTGTCCAATTGCTGATATGAATATATGCTGGCCTTCAGCGATGAAGATAGCTCGCGGGTCCTGCCAGAGTGACGTTATCATCCTGCTGGCATCTGCGGTTCGACACAGGCATTAATAAGTGGAGACTTATCCACCAACCGTGAGCATAATTCCAGAACACGTGATCAAGCTGCAACAACTCATCCCGTTCGCTCAGCAGCAGAGTTTTGGTGCCTGGCTCCACGTTAAAACGTCCGATAGCTAAAGGAGGTAAAATTTGGGGGCATATTGGGGGCGAAATTGCTTTGGGGGCAGATTTGGGGGCATGAAAAAGGCTGTATATGTCCACATATGTCTAAATGTGCTGTTTGTGCAACTCATTAAAGAATAACAAGTTATTTATTTTACAATTAGTTAAAAAGACTGATAGTATACCCCCCTATAGTATTTGGAGGGCGTATGCCGCATTCACCCGAAGATAAAAAACGCATTCTCACCCGTGTACGCCGTATTCGCGGTCAGGTTGATGCGCTTGAGCGCGCGCTGGAGTCCGGCGAGCCGTGTTTGGCTATCCTGCAACAAATTGCCGCCGTGCGCGGCGCATCCAATGGCCTGATGGGCGAAATGGTTGAGATCCACCTGAAAGACGAACTGGTCAGCGGGGAAACAACCCCAGACCAGCGTGCCGTGCGCATGGCTGAAATCGGCCATCTTCTGCGTGCTTATCTAAAATAACACCATCACCTCGCAATAATGGGAAGAGACAAATGAAATCACGTGCAGCAGTTGCATTCGGCCCCGGCCAACCGTTAAAAATTGTCGAAATCGATGTCGCACCGCCAAAGAAAGGTGAAGTGCTGGTTAAAATTACCCACACAGGCGTGTGCCATACTGATGCTTTTACGCTCTCAGGCGACGATCCGGAAGGGGTTTTCCCGGCGGTGCTCGGCCATGAAGGTGGCGGCATTGTGGTTGAAGTGGGTGAAGGCGTTACCAGCCTGAAACCGGGCGATCATGTGATCCCGCTATACACCGCAGAATGTGGCGAGTGTAAGTTCTGTAAATCGGGTAAAACTAACCTGTGTCAGGCCGTACGTGCGACCCAGGGCAAAGGTCTGATGCCGGATGGCACAACCCGTTTCTCGTATAACGGCGAGCCGATTTATCACTATATGGGCACCAGCACCTTCAGCGAATACACCGTATGTGCGGAGATCTCTCTGGCGAAGGTTAACCCGCAGGCTCCGCTGGATAAAGTGTGTCTGCTGGGGTGTGGCGTGACCACCGGTATCGGAGCGGTCCATAACACCGCAAAAGTGAAAGAAGGCGATACCGTCGCCGTATTTGGTCTGGGCGGTATTGGCCTGGCGGTGATTCAGGGCGCGGCGCAGGCGAAAGCCGGGCGTATTCTGGCCGTTGATACCAATCCGGAAAAATTTACGCTGGCAGGTGAAATGGGCGCGACCGATTTCATCAATCCGAAGGATTACGACAAACCGATTCAGGATGTGATTGTCGAGCTTACCGATGGCGGCGTGGACTTTAGTTTCGAATGTATCGGTAACGTTAACGTGATGCGCGCGGCGCTGGAATGCTGCCATAAAGGATGGGGCGAAAGCATCATTATTGGCGTGGCAGGAGCCGGACAAGAGATCAAAACGCGTCCGTTCCAGTTGGTTACCGGGCGTGTCTGGCGCGGTTCCGCGTTTGGCGGCGTGAAGGGGCGTACTCAGCTTCCTGGTATGGTTGAAGATGCGATGAGCGGGAAAATTCAGTTGGATCCGTTTATTACCCACCGTTTACCGCTGGAGCAGATTAACGACGCGTTCGATTTAATGCATCAGGGAAAATCCATCCGTACCGTTATCCACTTTGGCGATAACTGATTCATTGGCCAGCGGATTTCACCGCTGGCACTTTCCTGAATTTTTTAGAATTATGTTGTGAAAGTGTGACGAATCCGGCGCTTTTCACGGTAAGTAAACTTCCCGGATTGCCGATGACTATCTAACGGGCGTGTTTTCACGCATAAACCCTACAAGAGAGTCGACGGTCATGGACAACACTACATCGATGCAAGCCCAGCATAAACTGGGCTTTCTGCATCAAATCCGGCTGGTTCCGCTGTTTTCCTCCATTCTCGGTGGCATCCTTCTGCTGTTCGCCTTAAGTTCCGGGCTGGCAAGCTATTTTCTTATGCAGGCCGATCGCGATCAGCGTGACGTGACCGATGAGATTCAGGTCAGGATGGGGTTATCTAACAGCTCTAACCACTTGCGTACCGCGCGTATCAACATGATCCACGCCGGCGCGGCGAGCCGTATTGCCGAAATGGATGACATGAAGGCCAATATCGCCGAGGCAGAAAAACGGATTAAGCAGTCGCAGGACGGTTTCAATGCTTATATGTCACGCGCGGTAAAAACGTCTGCCGATGAAGCGTTAGACGCTGAACTGAGCGCCAGCTTCAAAGCCTATACCGACGGCTTACAGCCGATGCTGAAGTACGCTAAAAACGGCATGTTTGAGGCGATCATCAACCATGAAAATGAACAGGCCAGACCGCTGGACTCTGCTTACAACAAGGTGCTGTTAAAGGCGATCGACATTCGTACCACCAGGGCGAATCAGTTAAGCGAACAGGCGCATCAGCGTACACAGCTTGGTATGGCTTTTATGCTGGGCGCATTCGTTCTTGCGCTGGCGCTGACCGTGATGACGTTCATTGTTCTGCGTCGTACCGTCATTCATCCTCTGTTGCGTGCCGCCCAGCGTATTGAGCAAATTTCAGCGGGGGATCTCACCATGCCGGAGGAATCGACCGGGCGCAGTGAAATTGGTCGCCTGAGCCGCCATCTGCAAACAATGCAACGTTCGCTGGGGACAACGGTAGGCACGGTGCGTCAGGGCGCGGAAGAGATTTATCGCGGTACCAGTGAGATTTCGGCGGGGAACACCGATCTGTCTTCACGTACCGAACAACAGGCTGCGGCGATTGAACAAACGGCGGCCAGCATGGAAGAGTTGACGGCGACGGTGAAGCAAAACGCCGACAACGCGCATCATGCGAGCAAGCTGGCAGAAGATGCCTCCGGTAAGGCCAGTCGGGGCGGTCAGATGGTTTCTGGCGTGGTCAAAACTATGGGCAATATCTCAACGAGTTCGAAGAAAATCTCCGAAATCACAGCCGTTATTAACAGCATTGCTTTCCAGACCAATATTCTGGCGCTGAACGCAGCGGTTGAAGCGGCGCGGGCAGGAGAGCAGGGCCGTGGGTTTGCCGTGGTTGCCAGTGAGGTGCGCACGCTGGCAAGCCGCAGCGCTCAGGCGGCAAAAGAGATTGAAGGGTTGATCAGCGAATCAGTCCGACTGATTGATCAGGGATCCGGAGAGGTGGTCGCAGCGGGCAATACGATGACGGATATTGTCGATGCGGTAAAACGCGTCACCGACATTATGCTGGAAATTGCAGCGGCCTCTGATGAGCAGAGCCGGGGTATCGTCCAGGTGAGCCAGGCAATTTCAGAAATGGATAAGGTAACCCAGCAAAATGCCTCGCTGGTTGAAGAAGCCTCTGCCGCAGCGGCATCGCTGGAAGAGCAGGCGGCGCGCTTAACGGAAGCTGTTGGCACATTCCGTTTAACAGGGACAAGTGCTATTAAACGCGCGCCTGTGACGACAAAGCCTGACCATTCACGCCCGCAGGCGGCAACTGCCAGTGGCGATAACTGGGAAACGTTTTAACAATAAAATCAATTAAGGGACCTGATGGTCCCTTAATTTTTGGCATCAAAACGGTACAGTTTTGCGTATTGCGGCGATCAGGATCTGTGCGGCCTGAGAGAGCTGCACATCGACACGGGTAAGAATACCGATGGGTTCACCCGCACCGTGGGTGGGTATCGGCAACGACACCAGCGTCGCCTGGCGTAAATCTTCTCTAACCGCGCCTGAAGGGACAAACCACACATAGTCGTAATCGACCGTCAGTTGGCGGGAGAGCGATGCTGACAGCGTTTCAATACAGCCCGGCGGCATTTTGCAGCCCTGACTTTGCAACAACGCCTCTGCGTGCTGGCGAGGGGCGGTTCCTTTTGGTGAAACCACCACCGGCCACTCCATCACCCGACTCAGCGTGATGGTTTCCTGCAACAACGGGTGGTTAGGGCGCACGACCAGTTTGAGCGATTCCAGAAATAACAGCTCGTAGTTCAGACCAACCATCAATTCCGGATCGGCCATACGGCCAATGCCGAGATCAATTTCCCCTGACTTTAAACCCGCCAGGATCATGGGATTGCTCATGGTGGCAACCTGCAGCGTGGTCTCCATTTGCTGCTTATGGAACGGGCCAATGACCGCCGGCAGAATGCCCAGGGCCGCGGTGGGTAAGGCACCAATTCGTACGACATCCGTCTGTGACTCTTCGCGCTGGTTTAAGGCTTGTCCGGCGGTGTTGAGCGCATCCAGCACTCTGACTGCGTGGGTAAGAAACTGTTCTCCGGGCAGCGTTAATTGTGCGCCAAGGCGGCCACGCTCAAAGAGCCGGGTACCGGTCAGTTGCTCCAGTTCATTCAGCGTTTTGGAGAGGGCTGGTTGGCTCAGGTTAAGGGTCTCAGCCGCGCGGCCCAACGTTCCCTGCTGTGCAACGGCGACAAAAGTATGAAGGTGGCGCAAGCGAATGCGCTGATTGAACAGAACATTTTTTTCCATAAGCGATGTTAAAAACAGAGTCGTATCGGTGACAAGTGAAGTTGTTTGATTTTGATAACTTGATAGCAAAATATTATTAACATTTATCCTATTTTACTTACAAATGATTTATTTTGCTTATGTTTTGTACAGCGCTGCCGGGTGGTGGGATCATGGAAGAGAATGCGTCCAGCCGATATACTTTCGTTATTGTTTGCTTTTGAACCATTCTCTTCACAAGGTACTGATTAATGATAGATGTAATAGGGCACCTTAACCCCGATAGCGATGCCATTTGTACCGCCGCCATGACGGCGCGTTGGCTTACTTTACGTGGCCAGCAGGCGACGGCATGGCGTCTGGGCGAACCTAACCGCGAAACGCAATTTATCTTTGAGCATGCAGGACTGACGATGCCCGAACGGCTGACGTTTGAACTGACCGATCGTGATGTGTGGCTGGTCGATTTCACCGAGCCTGCCCAGGGGCCGGCATCGCTGGCAGAAAGTAACGTCGTGGGAATTATCGATCATCACCGACTCGGTGGATTAGTCACTCGTCTGCCACCTGAAGTGTGGGTGAAGCCAGTCGGCAGTAGCGCGACGCTGTTATGGCAACTGATGACGGAAGAGGAGCGCAGCCAGTTGTCTGCCGCTGAGGCCGTTTTATTGCTGGGTGCCGCATTGAGTGACACTGTCACGCTTCGTTCGCCAACGACCACCTCTGACGATCGCCTGGCGGTGGAGGCCCTGGCCCAAAAAACCGGTGTGGATCTCGAGGCGTTTAGTCGCGACCTGCTGTCTGCTAAAACAAGCGTGGAAGGCATGAGCGCTCGCGAGCTTCTGCAGAAAGACATTAAAACCTTCACCATTCATGGACATTCTGTTTGTGTGGCGCAGCTTGAACTGTATGCGCTGCAACAGGTGGATGCGGTGTTGGACGATCTCCGTCTGGAAATGGCGCGCTATGCAGAGGAAAAGAATGCCGCTCTGGTTGTACTGATGCTCACCGATATCAATCTGGGCGACACCAGCCTGTGGTTTGCCGGTCCAGAGCTGTCAGACATCCCGCAGCCCTGTAAGGTGAAGGGGATGCTCAGCCGTAAAAAACAGATGTTGCCCTGGCTGGAAAGTCATTTAAAACCACGCCAGTAGGTTCTGTTCACCGTCTGTAGGGGTGGGAAATTTACGCGGGGTCACACTTTGTAAATTCTTCCCACCGGAGTCAGCGGCGTTTTCTACACTCCAGGTAATATTCACTGGAGGCATGACATTATGGCGAACACCATCACGGCAGATGAGATTCGGGAACAATTTTCGCAGGCAATGTCAGCAATGTACCAGCAGGAAGTCCCGCAATATGGCACGTTGCTGGAACTTGTCGCTGATGTGAATCTGGCGGTACTGGAAAATAATCCTACGCTGCATGAAAAACTGGCGAATGCAGATGAGCTGGCCCGGCTAAACGTTGAGCGCCACGGCGCCATTCGGGTGGGCACTGCGCAGGAGCTTTCTACGCTACGCCGGATGTTTGCCATTATGGGCATGTATCCGGTGAGTTATTACGATCTCTCCCAGGCCGGTGTTCCCGTGCATTCCACCGCGTTTCGTCCCATTGACGATGCGTCGCTTTCGCGCAACCCGTTTCGGGTATTCACCTCGTTATTGCGGCTCGAATTAATCGAAAACGCCGCGCTACGGCAAAAAGCCGCGGAGATCCTCGCGAAACGCGATATTTTCACCCGTCGTTGTCACGAGCTGCTGGATGAGTTTGATGTGCAGGGCAGTTTTACGCCTGAGCAGGCGCAGGAGTTTGTGCAAGAAGCGCTGGAAACTTTCCGCTGGCATCAGCATGCCACGGTCGATGAGGCGACCTATCACGCATTGCACAATGAGCACCGGCTGATTGCTGATGTGGTGTGTTTCCCTGGGTGTCATATCAACCATCTGACGCCGCGTACGCTGGATATCGACCGGGTTCAGTCGATGATGCCGGAGTGTGGTATTGAACCCAAAATACTGATTGAAGGGCCACCGCGCCGCGAGGTGCCCATTTTATTGCGCCAGACCAGTTTTAAAGCGCTGGAAGAGCCGGTGTTATTTGCCGGTGAAATGCGTGGCACTCACACGGCGCGTTTTGGTGAAATCGAACAGCGCGGCGTGGCCCTGACGCCGAAAGGCAGAGCGTTGTACGACGAATTGCTGAATAAAGCGGGAACGGGAAAAGACAACCTGACACATCAGCTGCATTTGCAGGAGGTGTTCAAAGCATTCCCGGACAGCGAATTTCTGCTGCGCCAGCAGGGGCTTGCCTGGTTCCGCTACCGGCTGACGCCGTCGGGCGAGGCGCATCGACAGGCGATTCGCCCGGATGACGACCCGCAGCCGCTCATTGAGCGGGGCTGGCTGGTTGCTCAGCCCATTACCTACGAAGATTTTTTACCGGTGAGCGCCGCGGGGATTTTCCAGTCTAATCTGGGGAATGAAACTCAGGCCCGTAGCCACGGTAATTCCAGCCGCGACGCGTTTGAACAGGCGCTGGGGTGTGCGGTTTATGATGAGTTTGCGCTGTATCAGGAGGCGCAAGATCGAAGTAAACGGCGGTGTGGTTTACTTTAATTGAATTTACATGGGATTCGGTCTGTTCCCATCGACATAAAATATTTTCGATTTTGTACAGATAATCGGCGACCAACAATTGGATTATTAATGAATTTTGTCTAGAGTGAGCGGTCAGAAATGTGCACTCTCTTGCCGCTGATTATGGCCGGCGCGGGACCATTTACACGACCAGAAGGACTTACTTTCAGGCATGAATCGCAGACGATTTATTAAAGGTTCAATGGCAATGGCCGCCGTGTGCGGAACCAGTGGTATTGCATCACTCTTTTCCAGCGCCGCCTTTGCGGCAGAGTCTGACATTGCAGACGGAAAAACCGTACGTTTTGATTTTTCCGTTCTGCAATCGATGGCCCATGACTTAGCACAGAAGCCCTGGGGCGGCGCACCGCGCGCGTTACCTGACACGCTGGCGAAACTGACGCCGCAGGCCTACAACAGCATTCAATATGACGCAGAGCAGTCTCTGTGGAACAATGTTGAAAATCGTCAGCTTGATGCGCAGTTCTTCCACGTGGGAATGGGCTTCCGTCGCCGCGTACGCATGTTCTCAGTTGATGGCAGCACGCATATGGCGCGCGAAATCCACTTCCGTCCGGAACTGTTTAAATACAATGATGCGGGTGTGGATACCAAACAGCTGGAAGGGCAGACTGACCTCGGGTTCGCCGGGTTCCGCGTGTTTAAAGCGCCAGAATTAGCCCGTCGCGATATCGTTTCTTTCCTGGGCGCCAGCTATTTCCGCGCCGTGGATGACACCTATCAGTACGGTTTATCGGCCCGCGGTCTGACGGTAGATACCTACACCGACAGCAAAGAAGAGTTTCCTGATTTCACCTCTTTCTGGTTTGAAACGGTCAAACCGGGCGCAACCTCCTTTACCGTGTATGCGCTTCTCGACAGCCCCAGCGTAACCGGTGCATTTAAGTTCGTGATCCACTGCGAGAAAACGCAGGTGATCATGGATGTACAAAACCACATCTATGCGCGCAAAGACATCAAGCAGCTCGGTATTGCTCCGATGACCAGCATGTTTAGCTGCGGCAACAACGAACGTCGGATGTGTGACACCATTCACCCGCAAATTCATGATTCCGACCGTCTGGCGATGTGGCGGGGCAATGGCGAGTGGATCTGCCGCCCGCTGAATAACCCGCAAAAACTGCAGTTCAACGCCTATACCGATAACAACCCGAAAGGGTTTGGCTTGCTGCAGCTCGATCGCGACTTCTCCCATTACCAGGATATCATGGGCTGGTACAACAAGCGTCCGAGCCTGTGGGTCGAACCGCGTAACCAGTGGGGCAAGGGGACTATCGGCCTGATGGAGATCCCTACGACCGGCGAAACGCTGGATAACGTCGTCTGCTTCTGGCAGCCTGAAAGGTCGATCAAAGCGGGCGATGATCTGGAATTCAAATATCGTCTGTACTGGAGCGCACAGCCGCCGGTGCGTTCACCGCTGGCTCGCGTGATGGCGACCCGAACAGGCATGGGCGGCTTCCCGGAAGGATGGGCGCCGGGCGAGCACTACCCGGAAAAATGGGCGCGACGTTTTGCTGTTGATTTCGTCGGTGGCGATCTAAAAGCCGCAGCGCCGAAGGGTATTGAACCGGTGATTACGCTCTCCAGCGGTGAAGCGAAACAGATTGAGATCCTTTACGTGGAACCTATCGACGGTTATCGCATTCAGTTTGACTGGTATCCGACCTCTGACTCAACCGATCCGGTAGATATGCGTATGTTCCTGCGTTGTCAGGGCGACGCCATCAGTGAAACCTGGCTGTATCAGTACTTCCCGCCAGCGCCGGATAAACGTCAGTACGTTGACGACCGCGAGATGCGTTAATCACTCCCTTTACGGCTCTCCGAATGGGGGGCCGAATCTGTAATCCTCTTCACAACCATTCTGTACACTATTTACTCGATCCCGTTCGCATTTTTCTGTAAGTCAAGTGGGTACTCTGGAGGTGTGTATTTCTTATACACGTCCTTTTCCACTAACAGGGAGAAAGTATGTTTCCAGAATACAGAGACCTTATTTCCCGACTGAAATCCGAGAACCCTCGCTTTCTGTCCTTATTCGAAAAACACAACAGCCTTGATCATGAGATCTCCAGACTGGAAGGTTCGGATGGTCGGGGGTATAGTTTGGACATTGTTCGCCTTAAGAAACAGAAACTCCACCTGAAGGAAGATCTGCTCAAAATATTGCAAAAAGAGAGTGTCAGTGAGAGCTAAGTAAAACGGCGCTTGCTGTGTAAAAGGGCTTCCAAAAGGGAGCCCTTCCTGTTTTTATTTGATAAGCAGGGTGGCCTGCTTAACCATCATAACGGAATGAAAATGTCAGAAGTGATTACCATCAATGACACGCTGGAACTGCGTGCCGTAGAAGAGCAACACGTCACGCCTCTGCATCAGTTGGTGCTTAAAAATAAAAGCTGGCTCCAGCAGTCGCTGAACTGGCCGCAGTTTGTTGCCTCTGAGGAGGACACCCGCAAGAATGTGCAGGGCAATATGATGTTGCACCAGCGCGGTTACGCCAAAATGTTCCTGATTTTTGCGCAAGAAAATGTGGTCGGGGTTATCTCGTTTAACCAGATAGAACCGCTGAACAAAGCGGCTTATATCGGCTACTGGCTAGATGAGGAGCATCAGGGTAAAGGCATCATGTCCCAGGCGCTACAGGCCTTAATTCATCATTATGCGCAGCGTCAGGAGATTCGCCGCTTCGTGATTAAATGTCGCGTAGAAAACGTTGAGAGTAACCAGGTGGCGCTACGTAATGGCTTCCAACTGGAAGGATGTATGCAACAGGCGGAATTCCTTAATGGTGATTACTATGATGTGAATCTCTACGCCCGCATCATTGATGGCTCTTCAGAATAAACCTGCGATAGGCGTGCGCGTAATGCGCTGTTCACCGTTAATCACTTTCGGTCCGCGTAGGTGAATGGTATCGCCATCAAACGCCTGGATATGCGCCTGACCGGCTATCTCAATGTGATGCTCGATCAGCACTTCGCCCAGCACACAGACGTGGCCTTCAATCAGGATGTGGTCATCTAACTGGAGCGGTCCACCGCGTAATTGCGCATGACCGCCGACCAGCACGTGGTGTTTCAGCACGCAGTTACCTTCAACTACCGCGTGCTCCGCCACTTGCGAGCTGTAGCGTAGGGTAGGTATGGCATCTTCTTCGCTCCCGGCGATGACGCGCGCATATCCATAGACTTTGGCGCAATCGCAGATCCAGACATTGTTCTCTTCATTACCTTCCACCTGTGCGAAATCAAAAACTTCCGCCCGATGTTCAATAAAGGCATAGTTGATTTTCGCATCGCCATAGATCTGCGCCTGATGCACCACTCGTGAGTGGCTGACAAAAGCCCGATCATAAATTTGCAGGAACTGGTCGCTTTCACGAGTTAGCCCCCTGGCGGCGATGATTTCAGAGTCACACACCACGCGCGCATCACCAAAGAGAAGGCATTCGCCGCGAACCACAGAATCCTGAATGGTGACGTTGTCACGTATTTGCGCGTTATGACAGATTTCAGCCCGGTCAATCCACACGTCATCGCTAATTTGCGCGCCATCTCTGACCACGCTTGCCTGAGTAATGCGGGCGTTTCCTGTAATCGTCGCGCCGGAAAATGCGAGCGCGTTTTCATCGTAAATCCAGCAATCACCGCTTTGTGACAGCACGCTTTCATTGTCAATCCAGCCACCGGGCGTGCCGGCCTGGACATCATTAAAATCAGTGAGCGCAATGATTTGGCGTAGTAATACGCTTTTTTTATTGCCATTATCCTGGTAACTAAAGGATCGAGACTCATCGCTGAGACGATATTTGGTCATAGCTCATTTCCATGTTGCGCACCTTAGTTAAACGTAGCAAAGTTTTCCGCACTGGCTAAATCAGCGGAAATTCCATAAAATGCATTTCAAATATACTTTAAAAAATAAACAAAATGAGTAAGAACAAGCAGAGTGAGCGGGTCCTCAATCTTCCGGCCGGTTATTTTGGCATGGTACTGGGCATCATTGGGATGGGGTTTGCGTGGCGTTATGCCAGTCAGGTGTGGCCAGTGAGTCACTTGATTGGCGACGGTTTAGTGATCCTCGCAATGGTCATTTGGGGGCTGCTGACGCTGGCCTTTCTTAGCCGTTTACTGCGTTTTCCGCATAGCGTATTGGCGGAAATTCGTCACCCGGTGATGAGCAGCTTTGTCAGTCTGTTTCCGGCCACAACGATGCTGGTCGCGATTGGTTTTGTCCCGTGGTATCGACCGCTGGCGATTGGGTTGTTCAGCATTGGCGTGGTGATACAGTTGGCCTACGCCGCCTGGCAAACGGCAGGGTTGTTGCGTGGATCGCATCCAGAGGAAGCCACCACGCCGGGTCTGTATCTGCCGACCGTCGCCAATAACTTTATCAGTGCAATGGCCTGTGGCGCACTGGGTTTCAACGACGCAGGATTGGTGTTTTTGGGCGCCGGGGTTTTTTCCTGGCTCAGTCTGGAGCCGGTGATTCTGCAACGTTTACGTAGCTGCGGCGAGTTGCCTGCGGTGTTACGTACTTCACTTGGCATTCAACTGGCGCCTGCGCTGGTCGCCTGCAGCGCCTGGCTTAGCGTCAACGGCGGCGAGGGCGATACGTTAGCCAAAATGTTGTTCGGCTATGGTCTGCTGCAACTTTTGTTCATGCTACGGCTCATGCCGTGGTATTTGTCACAGCCATTTAATGCGTCTTTCTGGAGCTTCTCGTTTGGCGTGTCGGCTCTGGCAACAACAGGGCTGCATCTGGGCCACGGTAGCGAGTCAGGATTTTTTCATACGCTGGCGATCCCACTGTTTATTTTTACCAATTTTATCATTGCATTATTACTGGTACGTACGTTTGCATTGCTGATGCAGGGGAAACTGCTCATCCGCACGGAGCGTGCTGCATTACTGAAATCTGAGGATAAATAATGACCCTTTGCGACGAAAACTACTTTACTGAGAAATACGATTTAACTCGTACGCATTCCGATGTTGTTGAAGCGGCAAAAATTGTTAAGCCAGGTAAAACGTTAGACCTGGGCTGCGGTAACGGTCGTAACAGCCTGTACCTTGCGGCAAACGGTTATGACGTGACAGCATGGGATAAAAATCCCATGAGCATCGCTAACCTTGAGCGTATCAAAGCGGCGGAAGGGCTGACCAATCTGCACGCGAACGTCGCGGATCTCAACGCATTACGCTTTGATGGCGAATATGATTTTATTCTTTCTACCGTTGTGCTGATGTTCCTTGAAGCCAAAACTATCCCTGGCCTTATTGAAAATATGCAGCGTTGCACTAAACCGGGCGGATATAACTTAATCGTCGCGGCGATGGATACCGATGATTTTCCGTGTACCGTGGGTTTCCCGTTCGCGTTTAAAACCGGAGAATTGCGCAATTATTACAGCGGATGGGATCTGCTGAAATATAACGAAGACGTGGGTGAACTTCATCGTACGGATGAAAACGGTAATCGAATTAAACTGCGCTTTGCCACAATGCTGGCACGCAAAACTGCCTGAACCTCCCGCCTGGGTTAACTCTTTCTGCGCTCAGCATTTTTTGTGCCGGGCGTAGAGAGAAAATTGTGCGGTGTTTACCATTTTTAGTACATCCAAAATGAAACGGTTTTGCTATGCTTTTTAAGCATCATTGCGAAAACTAAAGGGATCGTTTCATGCGTACTCAAACTTTATTTAAAGTTGCAGTGCTTACTGGCTTGTTGGCATTATCCGGCTGTGCGTCAAAAGTGACCGCGCCGGATAAATATTCTGGGTTTTTAAAAAATTACTCTGATTTGAAGGAAGCACAATCAGCATCGGGACAAACCGTACTCCGTTGGGTTGATCCGAGCTACAACGAATCCAAATATGACAACATTGTATATAACCCGGTAACGTATTATCCGGTTCCTAAACCTACCACGCAGGTAGGGCAGCAGGTTCTTGATCAACTGCTGACCTACACCAATACCCAGTTGAAATCCGCCATCAGCAAGCGTAAGCCCCTGGTTACTACCCCTGGGCCACGTAGCCTGATTTTCCGCGGAGCGATTACCGGTGTTGCAACGAGCAAAGAAGGACTGCAGTTCTATGAAGTGATCCCGGTTGCGCTACTCGTTGCGGGAACACAAATGGCAACGGGTCACCGTACCATGGATACCAACCTTTATTTCGAGGGTGAGTTGATTGATGCTGCGACCAATAAACCGGTAATTAAAGTTGTACGTAAGGGTGAAGGTAAAGATCTGAGCAACGAAAGCACGCCGATGGCGTTCGAAACGTTGAAGAAAGTTATTGATGACATGGCGACGGATGCCACCATGTTTGACGTGAACAAAAAACCACAATAATAATCAACGCACCATCTCAGGATGGTGCGTTTTTTTTATGCCACCCGGCGTCGATAGAATAGTTTACCCATCAGTACTTCTGGTCGGGCAAACATCACCATATTCCCCAGTAAAATCAACACCAATCCGGCAATAGCGTTAACCTGCCAGACGTATCCTTCATACAATGTTGACAGCGTTAGCGCAACCAGCGGGAAAAGCAGGGTACTGTATGCCGCCCTACTGGGACCAATGCGCCCTACCAGTGTGAAATAAGCGCCGAAAGCAATCACTGAGCCAAAAATAGCCAGATATAATAGCGCGCTGAGATAGCTGAATGTCCACTGTGGCGTAAAATTGTCCCCGCGCATCAGCGCAATGGCAGCGATCAACAGCGTGCCGTACAGCATGGCCCAACTGTTGGTCGTTAACACTTCCAGCCCTTTTTTCTGGTGACGCATGCTGATCATATTACCCAATGAGAAACCGAAGGTTCCAAGGGCGCTTAAGCCGATACCCAGCAGCAAGGAATGATTGAATCCGCTGTTGAGCAAATCCTGCCAGAACAGAGTCACAATGCCCGTCAGTCCGAGACCGGCTGCGATATAGAAACGCAGCGGTGGTTTTTGCCCAAAAAAGATGAAGCTATTGACCGCATTGAACAGGACGGCCATTGAGAAAATCACCGACTCCAGGCCGGTATTAATCCAGGCCGCAGCCGTATAAAAACACCAGAAGTTGAAGCAAAAAACGCATCCACCCTGTAACAGACAAAACAGATGATCGCGGCCAGACAGTTTGCGTAATTTACCGCTAACCAGCAGGATCACTATCATCAGCGAACTGGCAACGGCGAAGCGCCAAAAGATAGAAACCGGCGCAGAAACCGGGCCCTGCTGCAAATAAATCGCAATCCATGTCGTTCCCCAAATTACCACCACCAGGCAGTACAACAGTGCGTTCATACAACTCTCTCTTTTTTGGATTCAGGTTCACACTGTGTCATGTCTGGCGGCAGGAGGCTTTCATCGGTTTGCGGCGGACTTGCAAAATCTTGCGCTTTTTTAGCGTAAAAGCGAAAAGGAAGCTGTTAACAATATGTGGCTGTTATAGACTGAAAGCCTGCTAACTTATTTTGAATGTGATGGTATGCCTCAGCCCTACGATGCCTTTGAAAACTTACGCAAACATAATGCCGTGCTGCATGAATCGGTTGCGTTACATTCAGGGATCCAACTGGCGGCCTGGTCAAACAAGCGCGATACCATCACCCAGTATTGCGATCACCATACGCTCAGTTTATATATCGCGGATGGCTACGAGAGTTACCACAAAACGGCGGGGGGCTGGAAGAATGGCGGCGGACCGGACCGTTTTTGCCTGATGCCGAAAGAGAGCGAGTCAAGTTGGGATATCCGCGACGATCTTTCCTTTGTTCATCTCTATTGTACCGACGAACATCTGCGCGAAGTGGGTGAAAAAGTCTGGGATAAAAGTCCCTATAGCTTCACGCTGGACGAGCACACGTTTGGCAGTGACCCGGGGATCACGGCGGTTTACCGTCAGTTTCTGCTTGATAACGACTGGCAGCAACCGGCCAATCACCTCACGCTCAGCGCGGCATCTTCGCTACTGTTAACGCATCTGATCCAGCATTACAGCAACGTTCAATGGCGACTGCCCACCGTCACCGGGGGACTCGCCCCCGTCACCTTGCGTAACGTGCTGGCCTATATTGACGCGCATCTGGCGTACCCAATCACCCTGAACGATCTGGCTAGCGAGGCGGCGCTTAGCGAATTCCATTTTGCCAGAATGTTTCGCCAGTCGATGAATATGGCACCGCATCAGTACGTGATGCAACGTCGTATGGCGCTGGCACAGCATCTGGTCTGTTACACTTCACGCAGTTTGTCAGATATTGCGATGACCTGCGGATTCAGTTCGGCAAGCCATTTTAGTAACCGGTTTAAACAGGTAACCGGTAAAACGCCAACGCAGCTACGTGCGGCGAAATAACGTCAACACGGCGTAGCAGATACCGCCGACGACCAGCCCCCAGAATGCAGATCCAACCCCCAATAACGTCAGGCCGCTGGCCGTGACCAAAAACGTAACGATGGCTGCATCGCGTTCCGCTTCATTATGCAACGCCTGATACAAACTACCGCTAATCGTCCCGAGCAAGGCCAGACCGGCCAGCATCTGGATCCAGCTTACGGGCAGTGCCGCCATTAGTCCTGTGACTGAACCGCCAAACACCCCTGCCAGAAGATAGAAGACGCCAGCCGCGGCGGCGGCGAGCCAGCGTCGTTTGGCATCAGGATGCGCTTCGGGACTTTGGCAAATTGCGGCGGTTATGGCGGCAATGCAGATGGAGTAGACACCAAACGGCGAAAACAGCAGCGCCAGCAGACCGGTAAAGATAATGAGCGGTGAAACGGGTAATGAATAGCCCGAGGCATTCATAGTGGCAATACCAGGGGCATTTTGTGAAGCCATGGTAACCAGAAACAGCGGTAGCGCAATGCTGATACTGTGGGCAAATGAAAAGTGTGGGGCAATAAACGCAGGCATGACCGGCGATAAATTCACTCCGCTTGTGACAATGTCACCTTTTATTAGCGCGATAACGATACCCGCCAGCATCGCGGCGATCGTCGCGTACCGTGGGGCTGTGACTTTAAATACCAGCCATGCCACCAGCATACTACCGCACAAAATAAGCTCACTGTTGAGGCTATTAAAGGCCTGCAGACCAAAGCGCAGCAGGATCCCGGCCAGCATGGCTGATGCCAGTGAGTGGGGGATTATTTTCATCAGACGGGCAAACAATCCGGTTATGCCGCACAGCACAATCAACGCGTTAGCTACGATAAAAACGCCGATAGCATCCTGAATCGATACCCCGTGCAGACCCGTAACCAGCAGCGCGGCGCCAGGTGTTGACCAGGCCGTGAGCACAGGAGCGCGATACCATAACGTCAGCGCCAGCGTACTAACGCCCATTGCAATCCCCAGCGCGGTCATCCAGCCCGCGATTTGATCGGTGGTCGCACCTGCGGCCAGGGCCGCTTGCCAGATAATGGCAGCCGAGCTGGCGTAACCGACCAGGACAGCCACAAAACCCGATAATACGGTGGGTAGTGGGATGGAGAATGCGCGCATAGTCACTCCGTGTGCGTTATAACGGTCAATCAATGTAGCACTGTGCGTTATAGCGTACAAGTGCTAAGCTGTAGCCTTGAGAAAGGAGAGTCAGGAAGGCGAAAAATGGAAAACTTAACCCACTATCTGGCCACAACGCTCCGCACGCTACGTCACCAGCGGGAATGGAGCCTGTCACGTTTGGCGGAGGAAACCGGCGTGTCAAAAGCCATGTTGGGGCAGATTGAGCGCAACGAATCCAGCCCAACGGTGGCGACATTGTGGAAAATTGCTACCGGACTGAACGTGCCATTCTCGACGTTTATTTCACCGCCAGAGTCAGACGGCGCGCCAACATTCGATCCCCAGCAGCAGGCGATGGTCGTCACGCCATTGTTTCCGTGGGACCCACAGCTGTGCTTCGATCATTTTTCGATACAGCTGGCACCCGGCGCACTCAGTGAATCGACTCCGCATGAAACCGGCGTTATAGAGCACGTGGTGGTGATAAATGGGCTGCTGGATATGTGTATTGAGGGGCAGTGGCGCACCATGAAATCCGGCGAGGGGGTGCGTTTTGCGGGAGACAGGGCGCATAGCTACCGTAACAGTAGCGAACAAACGGTTCACTTTCATTCCCTGATCCATTACCCGCGCGGTTAATCGGGAAAACTATTCCGAAAAGCCGCGCTTGTGACTACAATAGCCGCCATTTTTACCACTTGTGGATGGTAACAACTGTATGCGTCAGCAGCCTCATCACCTTGAATTGTTAAGCCCGGCCCGGGATACCGCCATTGCACGTGAAGCCATTTTGCACGGCGCTGACGCCGTTTACATTGGCGGACCGGGTTTTGGCGCGCGTCATAACGCCAGTAACAGCCTGAAAGATATCGCCGAACTGGTGCCGTTTGCGCATCGTTACGGGGCGAAAATCTTTGTGACGCTAAATACAATCTTGCATGATGACGAGCTGGAGCCCGCACAGCGATTAATTACCGATCTGTATCAGACCGGCGTTGACGCCCTGATTGTGCAGGATATGGGGATTCTGGAGCTGGATATTCCTCCCATTGAGCTGCACGCCAGCACCCAATGTGATATTCGCAGCGTCGAGAAGGCGAAGTTTCTTTCTGACGTCGGATTCACCCAAATTGTCCTCGCGCGCGAACTGAGCCTTGAGCAAATAAACGCCATTCATCAGGCTACGGATGCGACTATTGAATTTTTCATTCACGGTGCGCTGTGCGTCGCCTATTCAGGCCAGTGTTATATTTCACATGCGCAAACCGGACGTAGCGCTAACCGCGGTGACTGTTCTCAGGCTTGTCGCCTGCCGTATACCCTGAAAGACGATCAGGGGCGCGTCGTGTCCTATGAAAAACATCTGCTGTCGATGAAAGATAACGATCAGACCGCCAACCTCGGCGCGTTGATTGACGCAGGCGTGCGATCCTTCAAAATTGAAGGGCGCTATAAAGACATGAGCTATGTGAAGAATATTACCGCGCATTATCGTCAGATGCTGGACGCCATTATTGAAGAGCGCGGCGATCTTGCCCGTTCTTCAGCCGGGCGTACCGAACATTTCTTTACTCCATCCACGGAAAAGACCTTCCATCGCGGCAGCACCGATTATTTTGTGAATGCCCGTAAGGGGGATATCGGCGCATTCGACTCACCAAAGTTCATCGGTCTGCCGGTTGGCGAAGTCCTGAAGGTGGCAAAAGATCATCTCGATGTTGAGGTAACAGAACCGCTGGCCAACGGGGATGGTCTGAACGTGTTAATCAAGCGTGAGGTCGTCGGATTTCGCGCCAACACCGTTGAAAAAACGGGGCACAATCGTTATCGGGTGTGGCCGAATGAAATGCCCGCCGACCTGCACAAAGTGCGCGCCAACCATCCGCTGAACCGCAATCTCGATCATAACTGGCAGCAAGCGTTGACCAAAACCTCCAGCGAACGCCGCGTCGCGGTCGATATTGAGCTGGGCGGCTGGCAGGAACAGTTGATCCTGACGCTCACCAGTGAGGAGGGGGTGAGTATCACCCATACGCTGGACGGCCAGTTTGAGGAAGCGAACAATGCAGAAAAAGCGTTGAGCAACCTGCAGGATGGCCTGGCAAAACTGGGACAAACGCTGTATTACGCCCGTAATATTCAGGTGAATCTGCCGGGAGCATTGTTCGTGCCTAACGGTCAACTGAATCAGCTGCGACGTGAAGCGGTCGACATGCTGGATGCCGCTCGTTTGCAAAACTATCAGCGCGGTCGCCGTAAACCGGTTGCCCAGCCGGCGCCGGTTTACCCGCAAACGCATCTGAGCTTTCTGGCTAACGTCTACAACCATAAAGCGCGAGAGTTTTATCACCGTTATGGCGTGCAGTTGATTGATGCCGCCTATGAGGCGCATGAAGAGAAGGGCGATGTGCCGGTGATGATCACCAAACATTGCCTGCGTTTTGCGTTTAACCTGTGTCCGAAACAGGCGAAAGGAAATATCAAAAGCTGGAAAGCCACGCCGATGCAACTGGTTAACGGCGATGAGGTCTTGACGCTGAAATTTGATTGCCGACCGTGCGAAATGCACGTGATCGGCAAGATGAAACATCACATTCTGAAGATGCCGTTGCCGGGCAGCGTGGTGGCTTCCGTCAGCCCTGAAGAACTGCTGAAAACGTTGCCAAAGCGTAAAAGCTAACGGTTAGCTCTGATGTGTATCGGGTTTGCGTGATTTTTGCCAGTAATGGTGTTCGCGAAGATCGGCGGCGGATTCTTCCGCCGTCATTCGTAGTTCATCGCTGTCGGCCGTGTGTCGTAATAAGTGATCGGCATCCTGCACCTGAAGATATTCATGTCCCTGATTAGTAGCGAGAAGCTGACCGGAAAAAAGCGCGCTGGCCAGCAATAACACCGTTAACCCTTTCTTAAACATCATGCACCCTCTGGTACGTTAGCTGCGGAATTGACGATAATTTCGCCAGGTGACTATTCAATATTTTAATCGGGTTAATGACAATCTCTGTTTTGTCATTTCGATGTTTTTTACATTTTTGTTTAGATAACGTTGGGATTTGTCACAACCGGGCAGTGCAGCGCTGCCCGGTTGTTATCAGAGAGAGAATCAGGATTTAAATCCGGCGGCCGTCATCAGGAGACGAAAGAACATACCAACGGCGGCCAGGGCCAGCACGCTGCCGCCCCAGAGGATCACCAGCCACATCAGGCGTTTCCAGATTGTTTGTTGCATCAATGATACCCCTCACCATGTTGAACTTTGCCGCGGAAAACGTAGTAGCTCCAGAAGGTGTACACCAGGATTATCGGGATAATCAGCAGCGCGCCAACCAACATAAAGCCCTGACTCTGCGCCGGAGCTGCCGCCTGCCACAGCGTAATGGACGGTGGAATGATGTGGGGCCAGATACTGATCCCCAGCCCGCTGAACCCGAGAAAAATCAGCCCCAGCGTCAATACAAAAGGCAGCATATGGCTGTTTTGCTGACCCAGCGAGCGCCACAGCCAGAGGCTAATCAGCGCAACCAGGAGCGGAACCGGCATCAGGAACCACAGATTGGGCAGGCTAAACCAACGCTCGGCAATGGCGCTGTGCGCCAGCGGCGTCCACAGGCTGATAATGGCAATGACAACCAGAATCGCCAGCAGCAGTTTTCTTGCCACGCAGCGCATTTTATCCTGCAACGGATTTTCGCTTTTCATCACCAGCCATGTTGCCCCCAACAGGGCGTAGGCTACAACCAGGCCCACGCCGCAGAACAGGGTAAAGGGGGTCAGCCAGTCGAAAGGACCGCCGCTGTAGCTGCGTCCGGTGACGGAAAATCCATTGAGTACGGCACCGACCACAATACCCTGAGTGAATGTCGCGAGGATTGAACCGCCGAGAAAAGCTTTATCCCAGAATGGTCGATGCGCCGGCGTGGCTTTGAAGCGAAACTCAAACGCGACGCCGCGAAATATCAGGCCGATGAGCATCAGGGTCAACGGGATCGTCAGCGCATCGACAATCACCGCATAGGCCAGGGGAAAAGCGCCGAATAATCCGGCGCCGCCCAACACCAGCCAGGTTTCATTACCGTCCCATACCGGGGCGACGCTGTTGACCATCACATCGCGGTCATCCGCATCCGAAATCGCAGGGAATAAAATACCGATCCCGAGATCAAAACCGTCCATCACGATATACATCAGCGTGGCGAACACGATAATTACAAACCAGATAACTGATAAATCGATACCCATTAGCGGTGTGCCTCCGGTTGAGAATCGAGAACGACAGCAGAAAGCGGCCGCGCCGGCGTGCCTGTTGGTGGAATGGTCGGCTCATCTTCCTGTGGTCCTTTGCGGATCAGGCGGATCATGTAGCTGTAACCCACGCCAAACACCGAGCTATACACCACAAAGAAAGACAATAGGCTGATGCTCATATGTAAATCACCATGTGCGGAAACCGCATCCGCCGTACGTTGCAAACCGTAAACCACCCACGGCTGACGGCCAACTTCGGTGGTCACCCAGCCAGCAAGGATGGCAATCAGACCGGAGGGCCCCATCCACAATGCAAAACGCAGGAAAGGACGTGAGGTGTATAGCCGCTCCTTATAACGCAGCCACAGGGCAAACGCGCCCAGCAGGATCATCAGCATGCCTAACCCTGCCATAATGCGAAACGACCAGAACACGATGGTGGAATTGGGCCTGTCCTCCTTCGGAAATTCTTTTAACGCCGGGACCTGTTTATCCAGACTATGAGTCAGGATCAGGCTGCCCAGCGCCGGGATTTCCAGCCCATAGCGGGTGCGCTCCTGCTCCATATCCGGCCAGCCGAACAACAGCAGCGGGGTCGGTTCACCGGGCGGATTTTCCCAGTGTCCTTCAATCGCCGCAATTTTTGCAGGCTGGTGCTTCAGCGTATTCAACCCGTGCATATCGCCAATTAAGGCCTGCAGCGGGGCGACGATTAACGTCATCCACAGCGCCATTGAAAACATCGCGCGAATTGCTGGCGTGCTATTACCGCGCAATAAATGCCATGCGGCTGATGCCGCGACAAACAGCGCGCTGCTCAGGAAGGCGGCAACGGACATATGCAGCAAACGATAAGGGAAGGAAGGATTGAAAATCACGGCGAACCAGTCGACGGGAACGACTTGCCCGTTAACAATTTCATAGCCCTGTGGCGTTTGCATCCAGCTGTTGGAGGCGAGGATCCAGAAGGTAGAAATAATAGTACCCAGCGCAACCATACAGGTCGCGAAGAAGTGAAGCCCTGGGCCAACCCGATTCCAGCCAAACAGCATTACCCCGAGGAAGCCTGCTTCGAGGAAGAAGGCGGTTAATACTTCATAGGTCAGCAGCGGCCCGGTGATGCTACCGGCGAACTCAGAAAAACCACTCCAGTTCGTGCCGAACTGATAAGCCATCACCAGCCCGGAAACCACGCCCATACCAAAGTTTACGGCGAATATTTTCGACCAGAAATGGTATAGCGAGCGCCAGGTCGGATTTTTCGTTTTTAACCATAACCCTTCGAGCACCGCCAGATAACTGGCGAGGCCAATGGTAATCGCCGGAAAGATGATGTGAAAGGATACCGTAAACGCGAACTGGATCCTCGCCAGGTGAAACGCGTCAAGACCGAACATGCTTAGCTCCGCAGGCAAAATTGATTTAGCGCAATTCTAAGGCTGCGAAGCAATGGAAGGCAGAAACAGAACAGTTCTTTTTAACCATAACAGTTGTCGTGCTGTTATAGGTTAGCCTGGCTGATATGAAATCTGGAACCTGGATTCCTGTTATTGAATCGCGTCCTCCCCATGCGAGTGATTTTACGCTATCACTAGCGAGGTAATGAAAAGGTAATCATAAATGTTTACTTTGTGCGTATAATAGACGACAGGGAGGCGCAGTGAAGCAAAGTGAGTTCAGACGCTGGCTTGAATCTCAGGGAGTGGCTGTTACAAACGGCTCAAATCATCTGAAGTTGAGGTATCAGGGAAGGCGTAGCGTTATGCCCAGGCATCCTGGTGATGAAATAAAAGAAGCCTTGCGAAAATCGATCCTGAAGCAGCTTGGCTTACAGTCATCATCAATATGAGGTTAATTATATGAGAGATTTTGAAAAAATCATGCGTTATCCCGTTAATCTAATCCCCGCCGTGGAAGGTGGATTCGTGGTTTCTTTCCCGGATATTCCTGAAGCATTAACTCAGGGCGAAACCCGTCATGGGGCTTTGCAGGCTGCGCAGTCTGCATTGGTGACCGCTTTTGAATTCTATTTCGACGATAACGAACCGATTCCTTTACCTTCGGCGGTTGGCGCTGAAGGTGACTATGTGGAAATCCCCCTGAGCATTGCGTCGAAGGTTCTTTTGTTAAATGCCTTTCTTGAATCAAAAATCACCCAGCAGGAGCTGGCAAACAGGATCGGCAGGCCTAAGCAGGAAATTACCCGTTTGTTCGATTTAAAGCACGCAACAAAAATTGATGCTGTGCAAATAGCTGCACGCGCCTTAGGCAAGGAGCTGTCAGTAACAATGTTGTAAAACTGTTAACTATAACAGTTATAAAAAACACCCTGATTATGTAAACTGATATATACAGTGCGTGTCACCGACACCGATTATCAGGACGAAAAATGAAAAAATACCAGCGACTGGCTGAGCAAATTCGCGATCAAATCGCGTCTGGCGTATGGCAGCCCGGCGATCGCTTGCCATCCTTGCGCGAGCAGGTGGTCAGCAGCGGCATGAGTTTTATGACCGTCGGACATGCATATCAGTTGCTGGAAAGTCAGGGCCGGATTATCGCCCGGCCGCAGTCGGGTTACTATGTTGCCGCGCGCCCTGAACGTGAGCTGGCAGCGCCGCAGGCGCAGGTGATGCGCGATGAAGCGGTGGATATCAACACCTATATTTTTGATATGCTGCAGGCCAGCCGGGATGCGTCAGTGATGCCATTTGCCTCTGCATTCCCTGACCCGCGTCTGTTTCCCCTCCAGCAGTTGAACCGCTCGCTGGCCCAGGTCAGTAAAACCGCGACCGCCATGAGCGTGATAGAAAACCTGCCGCCGGGAAATGATGAGCTGCGCCATGCCATTGCCCGCCGCTATGCTCAACAGGGGATGACCATTTCACCTGATGAAATTGTCATCACTACCGGTGCGCTGGATGCCCTCAACCTGAGCCTGCAGGCGGTTACCGAACCGGGAGACTGGGTGATTGTCGAAAATCCCTGTTTCTATGGGGCGTTGCAGGCCCTGGAGCGATTACGGCTGAAGGCGCTTTCGATTGCCACCGATGTGAAAGAGGGGATCGATCTTACCGCGCTGGAGCAAGCGTTGCAGGAGTATCCGGTAAAAGCCTGCTGGCTGATGACCAACAGCCAAAATCCGTTGGGTTTTACGCTCAGCACAGAGAAAAAGGCGCACTTGGTCGCATTGCTGGAAAAATATCATGTAATGCTGATAGAAGATGATGTCTACAGCGAGCTGTACTTTGGTCGCGAAAAACCACTGCCAGCCAAAGCCTGGGATCGCGCCGACAGCGTTTTGCATTGTTCGTCTTTCTCGAAGTGCCTGGTGCCCGGATTTCGCGTGGGCTGGGTGGCGGCCGGGAAGCATGCTCGACGTATTCAGCGACTCCAGCTCATGAGCACGTTATCCACCAGTTCCCCCATGCAGCTTGCGCTCGTGGATTATCTGTCAACCCGGCGCTATGACGCGCATCTGCGCCGCTTACGCCGTCAACTGGCGGAACGCAAACAGCAGGCCTGGCAAACGTTGCTGCGCCATCTTCCGGCGGAAGTCAAAATTCACCATAACGACAGCGGCTATTTTCTGTGGCTGGAACTGCCTGAACCGCTTGATGCAGGCGTGCTCAGCACCCAGGCACTGGCGCACCATATCAGCATTGCACCGGGAAAAATGTTTTCGACCTCGGGGAGCTGGACTCGTTTTTTTCGCTTTAATACCGCATGGCACTGGGGAGAGCGTGAGGAACAGGCTGTGAAACAGCTGGGAAAATTAATTCGCGAGATGATGAAATAAAACGTAACGCGCTATTCAATATAAAAGAATAGCGCGTTCTTATTTTCGAAATAGAGAATACCTAACCCCGATGTTATTTATATCGGGTGCTACCATACAAAAAATCAATAGTTCTTACTATTGCCACCGTTGCACCTAACTCCTTGTCTATACTCCAGAAGATTAAAGCTCCCGTTCAGCATCAGTAGCGTAATGAGCGTTAGCTCACAACCTGATTAAATTTCCTTGCGCCAGCAGGAACGCTTACAACACCCCGACTATTTTTAGGAAAGGACATATATTTACGGCAAGGCTGCCGCTCAATATTTTTTAGACAGGAGTAAGACGTTATGAGCAAGCAGTTTGCCCTCAGTAGCCTGTGCGCACTCAGTATGACGCTGATGACTGCACAAGCAGCCGAACCCCCGACATCCTTAGATAAACCGGAAGGCCGTCTGGATATTATTGCCTGGCCGGGCTACATCGAACGTGGACAGACCGATAAACAATATGATTGGGTCTCGCAGTTTGAGAAAGAGACCGGCTGCGCGGTCAATGTTAAAACAGCGGCCACTTCTGATGAAATGGTCAGCCTGATGGCAAAAGGCGGCTACGACCTGGTTACCGCTTCCGGTGATGCCTCATTGCGTCTGATTATGGGAAAACGCGTTCAGCCGATTAATACCGCGCTGATCCCTAACTGGAAAAGCATCGATCCGCGCGTGGTAAAAGGCGAGTGGTTTAACGTTGGCGGAAAAGTTTACGGCACACCGTACCAGTGGGGGCCAAACCTGCTGATGTACAACACCAAAATTTTCCCAACGCCGCCGGATAGCTGGAACGTGGTATTTGTTGAGCAAAAACTTGGGGACGGAAAAAGCAATAAAGGACGCGTTCAAGCCTACGATGGCCCGATCTATATTGCCGATGCTGCATTATTCGTTAAGGCGACTCAGCCGCAACTGGGCATTACCGATCCCTATCAGCTCACCGAACAACAGTATCAGGCGGTGATCAAAGTCCTGAGCGATCAACACGCACTCATCCATCGCTATTGGCACGATACCACCGTACAAATGAGCGACTTCAAAAACGAAGGTGTGGTGGCGTCCAGCGCCTGGCCTTATCAGGCGAACGCCCTGAAAGGAGAAGGCCAGCCTATTGCCACGGTCTTCCCAAAAGAAGGGGTTACCGGATGGGCTGATACCACCATGCTGCACAGCGAAGCCAAACACCCGGTGTGCGCTTACAAATGGATGAACTGGTCATTAACCCCGAAAGTTCAGGGCGACGTCGCAGCCTGGTTTGGTTCTCTGCCAGTCGTGCCTGAAGGTTGTAAAGCCAGCCCGCTGCTGGGTGAAAAGGGCTGTGAAACCAACGGCTATAGCTACTTTGACAAAATTGCCTTCTGGAAAACGCCGATCGCAGAAGGTGGCAAATTCGTTCCTTACAGTCGCTGGACGCAGGATTACATCGCCATTATGGGCGGTCGTTAATTCCGCTGGGGGTTTTATGACGTACGCAGTGGAGTTTCATAACGTCTCGCGTCTGTACGGGGATGTTCGTGCAGTTGATGGGGTGAGTATTGCGATTAACGACGGTGAGTTTTTCTCTATGCTGGGGCCATCCGGCTCCGGCAAGACCACTTGTCTGCGCCTTATTGCAGGGTTTGAGCAACTGTCAGGCGGCGCAATCACCATTTTTGGTAAGCAGGCCAGCGAATTGCCGCCCTGGGAACGGGACGTCAATACGGTATTTCAGGATTATGCGCTATTCCCGCATATGTCGATTCTCGACAATGTCGCCTACGGGCTGATGGTCAAAGGTATTGATAAAAAACAGCGTCACGCCAAAGCACGTGAAGCGCTGGATAAGGTTGCGCTCGGTTTTGTTTATGAACGCAAACCATCGCAACTTTCCGGTGGTCAGAGGCAACGCGTGGCGATTGCCCGCGCGCTGGTCAATGAACCGCGCGTCCTGCTGTTGGATGAACCGCTCGGGGCATTGGATCTTAAGCTGCGTGAGCAGATGCAGCTGGAACTGAAAAAATTACAGCAATCCCTGGGTATCACCTTCATTTTTGTCACCCACGATCAGGGTGAAGCCCTGTCGATGTCCGATCGTGTGGCGGTGTTTAATAATGGTCGCATCGAACAGGTGGATTCTCCGCGTGAACTGTACATGCGTCCGCGCACACCGTTTGTGGCAAGTTTCGTCGGGACGTCAAATGTTTTTGATGAAACGATGTCAGCGAACGTTTGCGGGCTACAGGGTATGTTTTCCCTGCGTCCGGAACACATTCGCTTGAATGATACCAGTGGTGAAGTCCAGGCCCGGGGGGTTATCCAGGCGGTGCAGTACCAGGGCGCGGCGACACGTTTTGAGCTGAAACTTGTCGGCGGTGAAAAATTGCTGGTTAGCCAGGCGAACCTGACGGGAGAAATGCTGCCAACAACGCTGTCGCCGGGTCAACAGGTGATGGCATCGTGGTCACGCGACGTGATGGTACCGCTGGTTGAGGAGAGGTGAATGGCTATGAATGTCTTACATTCGCCTCCACAGTCGACAAGTCTGAACCGGATCTCAGGGTTCTTCTGGCGTAATCCGGGTCTGGGGCTGTTTTTGCTGCTCCTCGGACCGCTGATGTGGTTTGGGATCGTCTACTTCGGCTCATTACTGACGCTGTTGTGGCAAGGTTTTTATACCTTCGATGATTTCACCATGTCGGTCACCCCCGACCTGACGCTGGCGAATTTGCAGGCGCTGTTTAATCCCGCCAACTACGACATCATTTTGCGTACCCTGACGATGGCGGTGGCGGTCACCATTGCCAGCGCGATTCTGGCGTTTCCGATGGCGTGGTATATGGCGCGATATACCAGTGGCAAAATGAAAGCCTTTTTTTACATTGCTGTGATGTTGCCGATGTGGGCCAGTTACATTGTTAAAGCCTACGCATGGACGTTACTGTTGGCTAAAGACGGGGTGGCGCAGTGGTTTTTAACCCATCTGGGGCTGGAGCCGCTGCTGCTTTCGTTCCTGACGCTGCCTGCGGTAGGCGGCAATACGTTGTCGACTTCAGGGTTAGGGCGTTTTCTGGTGTTCGTCTACATCTGGCTGCCGTTTATGATCCTGCCGGTACAAGCCGCGCTGGAGAGACTTCCGCCTTCGCTCTTACAGGCCTCCGCTGATTTGGGCGCTCGTCCGCATCAGACTTTCCGCTATGTGGTCCTGCCACTGGCGATACCCGGTATCGCGGCAGGGTCGATCTTTACCTTCTCTCTGACGTTGGGCGATTTTATCGTGCCGCAACTGGTGGGACCGCCAGGCTATTTCATCGGCAATATGGTGTATTCGCAACAAGGGGCGATCGGCAATATGCCGATGGCGGCGGCATTTACTCTGGTGCCGATTGTGTTAATCGCACTGTATCTGGCGTTCGTGAAGCGTCTGGGAGCTTTCGATGCACTCTGAACGCGCGCCCTGGTTACTCAAACTGGCGGCATGGGGCGGGGTTATTTTCCTGCACTTTCCCATCCTCATCATCGCCACCTATGCTTTTAATACTGAGGAGGCTGCTTTTAGTTTTCCACCACAGGGGTTAACGCTGAAGTGGTTTAGCGTTGCGGCGCAACGTAGCGATATTCTGGAATCGGTGACGTTGTCACTTAAAATCGCTGCGTTGTCGACGGCCATTGCTCTCGTTCTGGGGACGCTGGCCGCTGCCGCACTGTGGCGCAGGGACTTTTTTGGTAAAAGCGCAATATCGCTGTTGCTGCTGTTGCCGATCGCGCTGCCGGGGATTATTACCGGTCTGGCGCTACTGACGGCGTTTAAAACTATCAACCTGGAACCCGGTTTTCTCACCATCGTGGTCGGCCATGCGACGTTTTGCGTGGTGGTGGTATTTAACAACGTCGTGGCGCGTTTTCGCCGTACCTCATGGAGTCTGGTTGAAGCGTCTATGGATCTTGGCGCCAACGGCTGGCAAACCTTTCGTTATGTCGTGCTGCCAAACCTGGCATCGGCACTGCTGGCGGGAGGGATGCTGGCGTTTGCTTTGTCGTTTGATGAAATCATCGTGACAACGTTCACCGCCGGACATGAAAGAACACTTCCTTTGTGGCTGCTCAATCAACTGGGTCGACCACGAGATGTGCCTGTCACCAACGTTGTGGCATTGCTGGTAATGCTGGTGACAACACTGCCAATTTTAGGGGCCTGGTGGCTAACGCGTGAAGGCGACACTCTCGCCGGAAACGGTAAATAAACGACGATATGGGAAATTGCTATGCAACATCAATTACTGATTAATGGCGAGCTGGTCAACGGTGAAGGTGAAAAGCAGCCAGTCTATAACCCTGCCACTGGAGAACGCATTCTGGAGATTGCCGAGGCGTCAGCCGGGCAGGTTGATGCGGCGGTACGTGCAGCAGACAGCGCATTTGCCTCCTGGGGACAAACCACACCGAAAGTCCGTTCCGAACTGCTGCTGAAACTGGCGGATGCTATCGCCGATAACGCGCAAACCTTCGCTGAGCTGGAATCGCTTAACTGTGGTAAGCCGCTGCACTGTGTCCTTAACGATGAAATTCCGGCAATCGTCGACGTTTTCCGCTTCTTCGCCGGGGCAGCTCGTACCCTGCAAGGACAGGCGGCCGGAGAGTATCTGGAAGGGCATACGTCGATGATTCGTCGGGATCCGCTGGGCGTGGTGGCCTCTATCGCGCCGTGGAACTACCCGCTGATGATGGCGGCGTGGAAGCTGGCACCGGCGCTGGCGGCGGGTAACTGCGTGGTGATTAAACCGTCAGAAATCACCCCGCTAACCGCTCTTAAACTGGCAGAATTTGCCAAAGATATTTATCCGCCTGGCGTTATCAACGTGCTTTTTGGCCGTGGCAAAACGGTGGGTGACCCGCTGACCGGTCATGAAAAAGTCCGGATGGTTTCCCTGACCGGCTCCATTGCGACCGGTGAACACATTATCCAGCACACCGCGCCTTCGATTAAGCGCACACATATGGAGCTGGGCGGCAAAGCCCCGGTCATCATTTTTGATGATGCCGATCTGGATGCGGTGGTGAGCGGCGTGCGAACCTTTGGGTATTACAACGCCGGACAAGACTGTACTGCCGCTTGTCGAATCTATGCCCAGAAAGGCATTTATGACGCGTTGGTTGAGAAACTCGGTGCCGCGGTTGCCAGTCTGAAAATCGGTGCACCGAATGACGAATCGACGGAGCTGGGGCCGGTAAGCTCGCAGGCGCACCTCGATCGCGTGACTAAAGCGGTCGATGAAGCCAAAGCACTGGGGCATATCAAAGTCATCACCGGTGGTAAAAAAGTGGACGGCGCAGGCTACTATTTTGCTCCGACGCTGCTGGCCGGGGCGAAGCAGGAAGATGCTATCGTGCAGCGGGAAGTTTTCGGTCCGGTGGTCAGCGTCACCGTATTTGAGGATGAAGATCAGGTGCTGGCGTGGGCTAACGATTCGAAATACGGCCTGGCATCCTCCGTCTGGACTCGGGATGTGGGGCGCGCGCATCGATTTAGCGCTCGCCTGCAGTATGGTTGCACCTGGGTCAATACCCACTTCACGCTGGTCAGCGAGATGCCGCACGGCGGACAAAAACAGTCTGGTTATGGCAAGGATATGTCGGTTTACGGGCTGGAAGATTACACGATTGTTCGCCATGTCATGATCAAGCATGAGTAATGTATTAAGCGCGAGCGATAAATGCGGCACGGATAGCTAAATACTGGCAAACGTGTGTCTATATTATTCGCGCCACTGGCCTCGTCGCCATCGGACGGCGGTAAGTTGGAAATATCCGCGAGGTCAGGCTAATTTATACAACAAAGCCCCGGCTTAATGTCGTAATGCTTGTCAATTAAGCATTACGGCGAACATGTGATTTCGGCTCAGGGTTCCGTTCACCTCAGCGATATCAATTCTCTGAGGCTCAGACACCCGTGAACGTGCAAGAGAGGCTCACCACCGCATCCCTGCGGGCAGACCCGGTCAGCCGTCAACGCCTCATCGATTTTCAGCCGGAACGGGGTCATCGCTGCAACGCACTGACTTCCAGTTAAATCTGTTTTGCTGTTCAGATAAAAAACGCAGGGGGTCAGGTGTGGGCTGGTCCGGCTGAAAATTGCCGACGTGTTTCCGTAAGGTCGGGAGAACCCGCAGGGATGCGGGTTCAGGGCGCGTTTTGCAGGGACGCTACCTCGCGCCCGGCCCGGTAGCCTGGAGGAATAAACGGAGGGGACCGCGGAGCGGCAATTTTCCCGCCGGGAGCCCGGATTGTTAAGGGTACGGCGATAGTACCCTTAACACGTTCACAGGTCGTATTGCCTCAGAGATGTGACAAACATAAGGTGAACGTAGCAATACGCCGGAGGCAACAGATTCATTACCTGCGTATGTGCCACTCATCCTCGTTAACTGGCAAGCATTACAGCTTAATGTCAGGAGGAACGTCATCCGGTTATCCGCGGCGCAAGCTGCAAATCCAGGCGAGTAGCGCACAGACGCTCAGAACCAGCCCCAATTGTTGCACCATGCCTGCCACCCCCAGCATCATTCCCAGCAACAGGTAATAGCTTAATCCGAATAATGCACCGGCGGCCCCGGCCTGTTCACGATAGTGGCGTAGGGCCTGACTCAGTACATTAGGGATCGCGATGCCATAGGCAATCACCGCGCCGAAAACCGGTATCAGAATCCACGCGGAGTGCTGTAACCACCACGCGGCGAGGCCTGACAATGCTGCCAGCGCACAGGCATAACGTACCCTCTGTTCCGACGTCAGGTCTGTCGTCAATAATCTCCGGTTCAGCAGGCTGCCCGACAGCGAAGCAAACGCAAGTAGTCCCCCCGTCCAGCCAAAGGCTCTGGAACTCCATCCCAATTGCCCGAAAAGAAACGGAGCCAGGCTGTAATAGCTAAACAGCATGGTGTTCAGCAGCGCAACCAGCATGGTATTTTTCCACAGCTCGCGGTCACGCATCATACGGGAGAGCAGTGCAGCAAGGCTGGGTCTGAGCGTATTTTCGGGCCGGGTTTCTGGCAGCATGGTCGCAGTCAGTAGTAGCAGTAGCAGCGCCAGCAGCACAAGGGCAATAAATACACCGGTATGACCATACAGGCTGACCAGCCAACCTCCGCTTAGCAGGCCGAAAACGGGACTCAATGCCAGCGCAGCGCCCATCACGGAAAAGACGCGGGATAGCGCGGTTGATTCATACGTGTCCCGTAACATGGTCTGTACCACCACTGACCCGGCAGCCGCGCCGATGGCTGAGATCATCCGCGCCAGCAGCAAAACTCTGAAGTCAGTGGCAACCACGGCCAGGGCACAACCTGACCCATAGCAGATAAGTCCTGCCAGCATCGCCCAACGTCGACCGAGGCAGTCGCTCAGCCAACCCCACATCGCCACGCCGACGGCGAAGGCAATAAAATAAACGGAGAGTGTTTGCGCCGCGCGCTCACTGCTTACGTGATAAGACGTGGCGATTCCTGGCAATGCCGGGCTATAAATGGTTTCCACCAGTTGCGGAAACATAATCAGCAAAGTAAGAAGCCACAGCGGCGGGCGGCGAAGAGTGTTCATAGGAATATCCAGAGAGACAGAAAACTGGCGGGCATTATTGCTGAAAGGGAGGTGTCGCATTACCATTATCAAGACTTTAAATATCAACTATCGGACAGATAATGGAAATTGCCCCGGATGATGATTTCGATGCGGATAGCTTTGATAAACCGGTAATCGGGATTGCCTCCGAGATGGGCGTACACGATTCCGGCCGGCATAGCCATCTTCGTCATCAGCTACTTTTTTCGGCAGCGGGAAGCATTACGATTGAGCTGGAGCATGCCCTGTGTCTGCTACCGCCACGGCGCGCGGTCTGGATCCCGGCTGGTACGGTACATCGCGCCATAATGCGTGGCGTGATGGCTTATCGTTCGTTGTATTTTTCAACTACATTGCCGTTATCTAAATTACCGCTGCAGATAGTCGACGTTAATCCTCTCTTTTTTGAAGTAATAGAACGTATGGCTTTCTGGCCATGGGAAATGCCTGCCGCGCAGCAGGCCAGTCTTATCACCGTTTTCTGTGAGGAAATGCGGGCCGCCCACAGTGAAAACTGGACGTTGCAGTTTCCCTCAGATCCACGGCTGAACGTGTGGCTTGAAGGAGTACGTATGGGCGAATTGCCACCACGACTAAATCAATTATCCCAACGGGTTGGGGCATGCGAGAGGACGATCAGTCGAATATTTACCAGGGATACCGGGATGAATTATCAGAGCTGGCGGCAGCAATTTAGACTATTAAAAGCCATGGAGATGCTGGCTGACGGGGGGCAGATCAGCCAGATGGCGCAATATCTGGAATTTGTCAGTGACAGTGCTTTTATCGCTTTTTTCCATCAGCATACCGGCACAACACCGAGCCGTTATGCGGGCAATATAATGCCGCAGAAGGATTAGGGGGATTACATACTAAGGATAATTTACCGGGTGGCAGGATAGTGGGAAAATCGTGTACTAATGGCAGAGAGAAGAGCCTCTCTGCCAGCGGACGCTGCAATTAATCAAGAAGAACGACATCAAGCAAACCAGCCAAACCTTGCGGAAATCAGACTGAAAAGTCCTACAGCAGCAAATATATTTATCAGCACCACAGTTTTACTGGAAACATTCATTTGTGCCACCTTTCGTTTTAACCCTTATGGGTATAGTACGGGTTATAACTATCCGCAATAGTACGGATTCTGAACATAATGAAAACGGCTTGTTTTACCGGCGTTTCTCTTAAAATAATTAATAAAACTTGATGTAGGTCATGAAAAAGAGCATATTGCGCGCGATTTTACCTTTCGGCCCGGATGCCTGACATGTCTCTGTACCAAAAAATGTTGGTTTTTTATGCGGTGATGGCCGCTATCACGGCAATCATCACCTGGTTTCTTTCCCGCGATAAAAAGCGGATTCGTTTTCTCAGCGCGGTATTAGTCGGGGCGACCTGGCCGATGAGTTTTCCCGTCGCGTTAATGTTTTCTCTCTTCTGATGACGGCGTAAACGCCGTTTCAGGAGGAAAGCAGTGCATTTAATCGTTTTTTGTCGGCTGCGAAAACATCCTGCGGATGCTGATATCCCACGTTTTCATTGGCGCGGGTATACAAAGCGACCAGCCAGTCGTAAACGTAACGGCTTGCGCCATGCGAAGGTTGTTCATCCAGTTTCGTCAACCGTAACATCGGTTGTTGCGCCGGGGCACTAAAAATAGCCGATCCTTTTTGGATCCTGCTGGCCGGACGCTGTTCCTCTGCCACGCTGGCAAATCCAAGCCAGGTAATAAAATCCCCAATATCGGCATGAAGCTGCGCGGCGCAGACGTTTTCTCGCTGCATAATGCGCTGTAAGCGTTGCGGCATCTCCAGCCGATAGCTGGTGGTAACGAGGATATCAGCAACCTGCCTTAGCGTACGCGGCTCGAGACGTAAACGGCGCGCATTATTTTCATCGCGACACCACTGGCGCACGTGGTTAACCCACATTTTGTGCGCCTGATACCCGGTCTCTTTGCTTTCCGGCGAGTGCGGTGTGTCACGCACCTCGGCAAACAGGTCAATCTCTTCATTAAATAATCCGCTCACCTGTTCCTCGCGCGGCTGCTGAACACGCAGTAGCGACTCAAAGAGGCGCATCGGCGGGAGCAAACCGTCCAGGAGTTCGCCATGTTTTGCCGCCTGGGCCTGGAGCTGGCGGATCACCGACTCATTGCTACCCGATTCGGTTTCAACGGGGTTAATCCAGCCGATCAGGGTTTCGCGTACGCGCTGCTGGTGCTGCTCACGCAGGGAGGTCAATCTCGCCTGGCGTTGCTGGGGCGAGGTTGCCTGAGTCAGCCATTCGACGAGGCGTTGTAAGCTGTGTTTATCCAGCGCCTGCAGCGTGCCCCAGTGCAGTCCGGGCTTGCCCATTAATTGCTGCACAGATTCATCAAGATTTTGCTGAGTGCTAAACCGCGCATCCTGCGGAGTAATGGCCCAGACCACTCCCGGCAATGCGGCGTCATGTACGGGCTGAGTGTCGTTAACCCAGCCCAGTAGTTTGCGGGTGATGGCGGGCGTCTGGGAGCGGGTAGATACCGCATTACAGATTAAAAGTACATCCGGTTGCAGATGCTGGCGATAATGTTCCAGCATCCAGCCTAATTTGGCCTGCCACAATGGATGGGGATGAACATCCGGGGCGAGGGGAATATCCAGCAGATCGACATTTTCCAGTACCGCGTCTTCAACCGTCAGGACCAGCTCGCGCGTGAGCAGCGCCAGCGAAGCCTGAGAAAGGCTGACCGCATTGAGCAACTGATCATTTTCTATTGGATGAACCACCACATCGCTTTGCGCCTCATTCCCGTTCAATGCTACCTGAGTCAGGAAACTCTCGGCAGGTAAACCAAAATGGTCAACCAGCAGGCTCAGCGGAGCCGCGAGTTCTTGCGCGCTCCCGGTTTGTTGCAGCGTATGCGCCAGCGCCAACCACTGTTGCGTCAACTCTGGTTGTTCTCCCCACAGTAACGCCCAGGCGTTTGCCCGGGTAGTCAGATCCAGAGCGGGTAGCAGCGTGGCAAACTGATGCCATAGCGCGTCGTCAAATTGCTGCTGTCTGGCCGGTACGCAGGCGCGCCAGAAACGACCAATTGCCGCGACATCATGCGCGGTAATGCCCGGCACCGGATGACGCTGGCGCAACGTTTGCCATTTTTCCAGGCGCGCCTCAATAATCGATTTCTCGACCTGGCGGTTGTCCGCAAGCGCACAGAACTGGGTAATAAATAGCTGTACCAGTTCGGCTTCACTGAGTAGCCGCAGGCGCAACGGCCATTCACCATCGAGCGGATTTTCATCACGCGTAAAACGGATCGCCATGTTGGTTGGCGCATGACCAGGATTAATATGTGAAAAGTAATCAAAGCTGCGATCCGGGGTAACGATATTCACTTTGCCATTGGCGTTGCTGCACAATGCTGTGAGCAGGTGCGCTTTTGCCGATTGCGAATGTCCGTAAAGCCCAACGCATCCTCGCGATGAAAAGGTTGTCTTCAATGCAGACTCATTAACGGCGGCCAGGGTGAGCTGTGCCAACAGGGCATCCGCTTCATCATCAAGACGCGCCGCACGCTGACGGGTATCAGTTACCCACTCGATGGCGGCCTGCGCGGTGTTTAACATCTTACTCATTTCAGGTACACGCTCCCGCTATCAATCCAGTAATGGCTCCCGCTATGGCGTCGGTCTGCCAGCGTATTCAGTTTTAACGTTAAGGCATTGGCGGCAACGGGAGTGCCATCCTGTAACCACGCATCGCTCAGTACGAAAAATTCCGGGCCGCTTTCTTTGCTACCACCGCGTAGCTGCAGCCGTACATTCAACACGCCATCTCCGGCGATGGTTTTTGCCAGTTCGGCAGAATTTATGCTGAGCGTATACAGCGGTGTGGCAGGCCAACGGCTGTTGGCCAGTTGACGGAAACCTAACGTAACGTTGCCGCGCAATGGGAAGTGCAGGCGGGCATCCAGCTTCGCGCCGGGCTTATCCAGATCGATATCGTGATACCAGATGTTCTCATCACGCAGCGTATTGACCGTATTATCCAACACGCCGAGATAACGTACGGTCGAGTAAGCGCCGATATCGGCAGCTTTAAAGTTGAAACGCGGCAAGCGTAGATCCAGCGCCAGGCTACACAACATGGCACCAACTGCTGCGGTGGATTTGGGGTTACCAATCCGCCCTTGTTGGCTGAACGGATACCACTCATGTACGCGGTAGTTATCCATCCAGATCATACGATTAACCGGAACGGGCTGCAGATGGCGGATCAACGCCTGTACGCCAGGTAAACAGGCGGGTCTGCCGGTCACTAATAAAATATCGCAGCGATAGTGTGAAATGGCCTCACAGACCGCGTGCAGTGGGGAGGTCAGGGTAAACTGGCCCGCCAGTAACGCTTCTTGTAACTGCCGGAACTGCACCTGTAACGGCACGCTCAACACATCAAACGCTGGCGATCCCGCAGGCAACGCATGATCGATAGCCTGCTGGATGTAATTCAGTACGTTGCGCGTTGGTTGCTGGCTCAGGAGTTCGCCAAAGGTGGCATGCAGACCCGCTACCGGATCGTTAATATCACTTTGTTCCCAGGCTGAAAGTACCGCATGACCGAGCGGCATAAAGAGTTGTAACGCCGTTTGTTGACGCAAAATCGCCTGGGTGTCGATGCGCCCGGAATCGCCAAATAGCGTAGCCAGCAATGCGGCGGCGTCGGTCACGCCAGCCTGTTGCAGGCGGGTTTGCAGCGCAGGCAACACGCAACGCTGAATCACGTCCAGCAGCATGTCATCGCCCGCAACCTTAAAGCCTTCACGGAACAGCAGATGCGGGGTAATTTTGACGTTTGTACCCACGCCGTCATCAAGCTGGTAATGGACGACGGCCATATCCGTTGTCCCGCCGCCAATGTCGATCGATGCCACGCGCAGCGCACGACCTTTAGTCTCACCAGGCTCCGGCAGACGGTCCGGGCGGGCAAGGGCGTTAAAGAACGATTCGGTGTGGCCATCGTAGTGAGAGATAGCTTCGTTATACAGCCACACCAGTTGCCCGCAGCTGGCCTCATCCCATTCCATCTGGATCTCAGGTACGGGAACCACGCTCTTTTCCTGCTGTTTACGGGTGGTGAAGTCTTCATCCTGCGGGTGCCAGCCCATTGCTTTCCAGACCAACGCAATAGCTTCAAACATGCGCAGGCGGAAAATCTCACGCTCCTGTTTGGGCATCGCCGACGGCAGGGTCAGGATCAGCGTACGCAACTGACGAGGAGATGCCGGGAATCCGAGGCGCAAACGCGTCGCCACGCTGTTAATTTGCCCCAGCGCCTGGGCCAGTATTTCGCACAACATATGCGTCATCAGCGTACTGCGGCTGTATTGCGGTGAGAATACCGGCAGACGATCATCCTGCGGCAGGCTGAACAGCGGTTGCCCGTCATCGTTCATCAGGTTCATCAGCGGGAAGGCGGTAGCCAGTGGTTCGCGCTGGGTTTTGCCATTCATCTGGCTAAAGCGCCAGTCATGCAACACCGGCGTTTCGTCCCACAGATAACGGCGCGGGCTGGAGATCCCACTGCTGCCTTCAGTGCCCATGCGCTGCATCGCCAGCTTTCGGGCTTCATCGCCAACGCGGACAATCGACGGCCAGATAAAGGCATCATCACGGCCGCTCTCCACGGAAAAGTGCTGCTTACCAAAACGCGCTTCGGAAAACTCCAGTCGGCTGGTGAACAACGGATCGTTGAGAAACTGTGGCTCGCTTAACGAACGCACCTGCAATTCGGCTGTCTGGCGCAGTCCGTCATTGGCATCCCCGTGATCTTCAATCAGGACGCCACAGGTATGGGTGTTACCGATATCCAGGATAAGATCAACGGGAATGGCGGGCGTGCTGAGGGTATGCGTGACCAGCTTCACTTCCGGGACGGAAAGCTGCTCGCCTAACAGGGTTAGCACATTCAGCCAGTGCGCCTGATATTCAAAGTTACGCAGCGCCTGCTGGATCTCTTGTTCTGAGCGGTTCTCACGCTGTGTGACATGATGCATAAAGGATTCGCGCAACCAGCCGTCAATCCAGGTCTGGTCGAGGAAATCGGCAATTTCGTTGTCATGCCAGGCCAGCGCAAATCGCGTACCGTTCAGCAGGTCATTTTCGTTGGGGGTTAACGCCGCAGGGGCATTTTCAGTGAGCTGGCTGTCCAGCGCCACGGTGACGCGGTGGGTGTTGCCCGCGCTGTCAGGTTGCGCCAGCTTTCGCACCTGTACGCGCGCCCAGTTATCCGGGCCTTCAACGAACGTACGCGGCGGATTAAAGCGCAGGAACGGCAGCGGCAGCCAGACACCGTCGAGCACGTTCAGCGAATAATGCAGCTTCTGGGTGCTTTCCGGCTTCACCACTTCGGGCTGACCGCCGGTGCTGCCAGGTAAGGTATAACGTCCGGTTGTCAGATCGAAATCCAGCCGCAGCAGGGGACCGTTTGCCGTTTTGCGCACAAAGCGACCATGATGCGCAGATTCCTGCGGCGTCAGGCCAAAATCCAGAAATTGCACACCGCTATTGGCGATGAGCGTCACGCTCTGTTTGTAGTCACACAGATTCACCAACATAAAATCAGGCACCTATCTTTTTGATCGTCAGAGGGATTTCCGCGTGATCGTCATAACGTGCGGTACAGGCAGCGACGTCATTGGTTCCCGCTTTGCAGGTAATTTCCGGCATCGGATAACGTGACCCGTCCGTACAACGGGCATTCCCGCGACTCTTAATCATTAATTCACCTGACTGATGCAAACCGGAGAAAATCTCGGCACGACAAACAATATTGTCGCCATGAACCACGCGCGCCGTGCCTTTATTGGCCTGGATCTGATAGCGCAGCGACGGCGCTTTACCGCTAACCGGATCTTTAACATCAACCATTACGCGCCAGTTACCGTTGAGAAAACGCGTCGTTCCTGCCTTCATCTGGTTGGCATCCATCACCAGCGCATCTTTCGGAATCGCGGCGATCACGACCGGTCCCTCGACAGGTTTTTCTTTTTTGGCGACCGGAACCACTTCAGCCCGATGCAGCGGCAGTGCAGATGTCAGTTCTGGCAGCGGTGCTATATCTGACTTAGCGACGTCTGCAGGGGGAACAGCGGGTACGGGCGGGGTGGGCTGTTGCTTCCACAGCAGCGGCCCAACCATGGCTGCAATGATCACCGCGGCAACGGGCAGGCTCCACAGCGGCAGGCGACGTGCGGGTTTCTTCTGTGCGAGCGGCGGCGAGACTTCAGGTTCGTTAACAACGACCGGGGGTTGTAGTTCATGTTCAGGTTCAGCCGGTTTAGGTAGCTCAACGACTGGAGTCAACAAAGGCGCCTCGGCCTCGGCGAAGGTGATTTGGGCAGTGATTTCTTCTTCCGGCTCAGGCTCCGCTACGGTGACGACCGGAGGAATATCGGCAAGGCGCAGGCAATCGAGCACATCGTCGCGAGGATTTTCATTCAGATTGACGAAACCCCAGAACGTAATAACGGGTTTACCTTCAACCAGAAACACGTGATTCTCACCAGGAAACTGGATGGCTTTTTCCAGCAGTGAGCCAAACAGTTGCAGGGAGGTTTTACCCGATTGCAGACTTTTACGGCTCAGCGCCGCCGCATTTTCCAGCGTGCTCCCCAGATAGCGCAGCGCACGAAAACGGGCCTCTTCATCAGCGGCTTTCCATGCAACAGCTTTCCCTTCAATCGGCGAATACCAGTCAACGCGATCGCCGTTGTCGTTAATTTGTGGGATCGCCAGACAATCCACCATCGCCTGCTGTTTACGCAGGCGAAGCGTTTCACGAATTTGCAATGCTGAATCAAACACGGCCTGACCACCGCCGCCCACGGCCTGATAGTCATCCAAATTGCCGCTGCGCAAGAGAGTTTTTGCCACGTTGTTACCCCTTAGACTTCTTCACGTATCTACTTTACGTTTTATAAAAACGAGCAAACGGTGGAAGAGAGGCAAAAAGGGGCGAATTTTCATGGCATAGAGTGCCGGGAAAAATCTTGACGTTTTGAAAAAGACTTAAGGGAAATTAATTCTCTTAGGGTGATGAATTATTCAGCGAAATACACCGGATTAGAATAACCTGATAGTGATTTGTTATTGGTCAGTTTTTGTCAGCTATGCTCTGATATCCCGGTTAATAATAAAATAAGAAGGCTTATAACCATGATTGCAAGGAAAACGTTACTCGCGCTGGCGCTCAGCGCCGTCTTACCATCAGGCGCGGCGTTCGCGGCCAATACTGACACTCTCATTTACTGCTCAGAAGCGTCGCCAGAGTCATTTAACCCGCAAATCGCCAGTTCCGGTCCATCGTTTGTGGCCAGCTCACAGGTGCTCTACAACCGACTCATCAACTTTGATCCGGTAAAAAATACGCCAGTTCCGTCTCTGGCAACGGACTGGACGATTTCGCCGGACGGTAAGACCTACACTTTTACCCTGCGTCAGGGCGTGAAATTCAACAGTAATAAATTCTTCAAACCAACCCGTGACTTCAACGCTGATGACGTGGTTTTCTCGGTATTACGACAGAAAGATGCCGATCATCCATACCACAAAATTTCTCAGGGAAGCTACGAATACTTCAACGATGTCGGTCTGGATAAACTGATTAAAGAAGTGAAGAAGGTCGATGATTATCATGTTCAGTTTATCCTTAATGAACCTAACGCCGCGTTTCTTGCCGACTGGGGAATGGATTTTGCCTCCATCCTCTCTGCGGAATATGCCGACGTGATGCTGAAAAAAGGCACTCCGGAAAACGTCGATAACTGGCCAATTGGCACCGGGCCATACGTGTTGCAGCAGTACAAGCAGGATTCGCAAATCCGCTATCTCGCCAACCCCAACTACTGGGACGGCGCCGTCCCCACGAAGCACCTGATCTTCTCAATCACGCCAAACGTTCAGACCCGATTGGCGAAACTGCAAACCAATGAATGCCAGATAATTCCGGCACCTGCACCTGTACAGTTTGACGAGATTAAGAAGAATAAAGATTTGACGCTGCATTCGGTTGAAGCGCTGAACGTCGGGTATCTGGCGTTTAATACCGAGAAAAAACCGTTTGATAACGTGCTGGTGCGTCAGGCGCTTAACTACGCGACAGACAAAAAGGCCATTATTAACGCCGTCTTTTTAGGTTCCGGTACGGTGGCAAAATCGCCAATTCCGCCGAATATGTTGGGGTTCAATAAAGATTTGCAGGATTACGCTTATGACCCGCAAAAAGCGAAAGATCTGCTGAAACAGGCGGGACTGGAAAACGGCTTTGAAGCGACGCTGTGGTCAATGCCGGTTCAGCGCCCATACAACCCGAACTCCCGACGGATTGCCGAGATGATCCAAAGCGACTGGGCGAAGGTTGGCGTGAAGGCGAAAATTGTGTCGTACGAGTGGGGCGAATATCTCTCCGGAATGCGTAAAGGTGAGCATGACACCGCGTTGTTCGGTTGGATGTCAGACAACGGCGATCCGGACAACTTCGCCGATGTACTGCTGGGCTGTGACAGCATTAAAACCGGATCTAACGCCGCGCGCTGGTGCGATAAAGAGTATAATTCGCTGGTTCAAAAGGCGAAACTGGTGAGTAAACCGGAAGAACGCGCCGCGCTTTACCAGCAGTCGCAAGAAATTTTCTACCAGCAGGCTCCGTGGATTGCGTTGGCAAACGGGAAAACGTTTTACGCGACGCGCAGCAACGTCAGCGGATACAGCGTTAGCCTGATGGGCAGCGATTTTTCAAAAGCAAAATTAAATTAATGAGTTAAGGAGAGGTTATGTCGCATCTGGATGAGGTCAGCGCACGTGTTGATGCCGCCATTGAAGAGAGCGTCATTACGCATATGAATGAATTGCTGATTGAACTCAGCGATGATGTCGTGCTGAGCCGGGAAGAACGTTACACCCAGCAACAGCGTTTGCGTACGGCTATCGCACATCATGGCCGTCAGCATAAAGAGGATATGGAAACCCGTCGCGAACAGTTGACCAAAGGCGGCACAATCCTTTAATTCGTTGTGGCCAGATGGCGAAGTAACACCTTATCCGGCCTGCATGTTCAGGCCGGATAAGCGCAATTAAAACGAACGTCTCGCCACCAGCCAGGCCCCAACAACCAGCAGCACCGCGCCGCAGACCGGCCCCACCAACGCCCGCAGCGGCACGCCATGACTGCGCAGAATATCCAGCACCAGTCCGCCGATTAACTGGCTGGCCACCAGCACCGCGATAGTGGTTGCTGCGCCCACATTTTGGTATCCACTGATGCTGGCAAAAACAAAGAACGATCCTAGCAAACCAGGGATTAGCGTCCACCAGCGCACGCTGGAAACCAGTTCCCCAAACCCCGCCATACCTTGCTTAAACCACAGTATGCTGACAAACAGCACGATCCCGACCAGAGAGTTAAGTAACATGGCGATGAGGATCGTCGAGGACGTCTGCGTGATGCGTACCATCAAGGTATTTTGCACCACCAGACCAATACCTGCGGCAATCAGAAAGGAGAGGGTTAGCGTCTGGTTCATCTGCTGGCATCCGGTTCGCGGCGATCGTCTAACTGCAACTGCATAAAAGTCAGATCCAGCCAGCGCCCAAATTTCGTGCCAACCTGTGGCATTTGCGCGGTGGTTTTAAAACCCAGCGTACTGTGCAGATGCAGCGACGCCTGATTCTGAGACTCAATGCCCGCAACCATCACATGCTTGCCGCACGCGCGGGCTTCTTCTATTAACCTGCTGAGCAGCGATCGTCCCAGGCCTTTACCCTGATGAGCAGGATGGACATATACCGAATGTTCAACGGTATGACGGAATCCATCAAAGTTACGCCAGTCGCCAAAGGAGGCGTACCCTGTAATCACGCCATTCTCTTCACTCACCAGCACCGGATAGCCCATCAACTGGCGGGCTTGATACCATGAGATACGGTTTTCGGCATCGACCGTTTGATCGTTCCAGATAGCCGCCGTATGCAGTACCGCGTGGTTGTAGATTTCTGCAATGGCGGCACAGTCTTCTTTGCTGGCAAATCGAATGGACATGTTGAACCTCAGGGATTGTTCACTATAGTATTACAATATGAATACTATTGAAGACAGCATAAATCAACGGATCGGTGCAAGAATTCGCATTGAGCGGGAATCTCGCGGCTGGTCTCTGACGGAACTCGCTGAGCGCGCAGGCGTGTCGCGGGCGATGATCCATAAAATAGAGCGCGGTGAGAGCAGCCCAACGGCCACGCTGCTGGGCAGGCTCTCCGGTGCCTTTGGTATCAGCATGTCTATGCTGATGGCGCGGGCCGAAATGCAGGAGGGCAAGCTGCTGCGCTTCGCTGATCAGCCGGTCTGGCACGACCCGCAAAGCCACTATCTGCGCCGCCACGTTTCACCGCGCAGCGATCTGCCTATTGATCTGGTGCAGATAGAATTGCCCGCCGGAAGCGATATCCCGATGCCAGCCTCTTCCTACGTGCAGGCAAGACAACTTATCTGGCTACAGCAGGGGGAATTGGTCTTTGTGGAAGGGGAAGTGCGTCATGAAATGCGGGCTGGTGATTGCCTGGAGCTTGGCCCGCCGAATGATTGTCGGTTTATCAATGAAACCGCACACCCCTGCGTTTACCTGGTTGTGCGGTTAAATCATGTCGTCAGCTAACTGGCGGACGCAGGCTGCTACTATTGATGTAATCATGCCAAAAGCAGAGGAGCACATCATGGGTCAACAGACTAATCGCAATCGCCGCTGGGTACTGGCTTCCCGCCCGCATGGCGCGCCGGTCCCGGAAAACTTCCGTCTTGAAGACGATGAGGTGGCAACGCCGGGTGAAGGCCAGGTTTTGCTGCGCACCATTTTTCTTTCCCTCGATCCCTACATGCGTGGACGCATGAGCGATGAGCCGTCTTACTCCCCGCCGGTAGAGATTGGCGGCGTGATGGTTGGCGGGACCGTGAGTCGCGTGGTGTCATCCAACCATCCTGATTACCAGCCAGGCGAGTGGGTGCTGAGCTACAGCGGCTGGCAGGACTATGACATCTCCGACGGTAACGGGCTGGTGAAGCTTGGCGATAATCCTGAACATCCCTCCTGGGCGCTGGGAGTGATGGGGATGCCAGGATTTACTGCTTATATGGGGCTGCTGGATATTGGTCAGCCAAAAGCGGGGGAAACGCTGGTTGTGGCCGCCGCCACCGGCCCGGTTGGCGCAACGGTAGGGCAGATTGGTAAGCTCAAAGGCTGCCGGGTGATCGGGGTTGCAGGCGGGGCAGAGAAATGCCGACATGCCACCGAGGTCTTGGGCTTTGATGTCTGCCTCGATCACCATGCACAAGATTTTGCGCAACAGCTGGCAAAAGCCTGTCCGCAGGGGATCGATATTTACTACGAAAACGTTGGCGGTAAGGTATTTGACGCCGTTCTGCCATTGCTCAATACCTCTGCGCGCATTCCGCTGTGCGGACTGGTCAGCGGTTACAACGCCACATCGCTTCCAGGCGGACCCGATAGATTACCTTTGCTGATGGCAACGCTGCTGAAAAAGCGAATTCGGATGCAGGGCTTTATCATTGGTCAGGATTATGGTCACCGCATTCAGGAGTTTCAGCGGGAGATGGGGCGCTGGGTTAAAGAGGGCAAAATCCATTACCGCGAGCAAATCACCGACGGTCTGGAAAATGCGCCGCAGACCTTTATCGGCCTGCTGACCGGCAAAAACTTCGGTAAAGTGGTGATTCGTCTTGCAGACGATGCGTAAAACGGATGGCGGGAGTCATTCCCGCCAGTGTTACTCAAAACGCCAGGCCAGATTAATCCCTACGCCATAGTTTCGTCCTGGCGCCGGTTCGTAATATCGACCATTTGCCTCATTCACTATCACCGAACCGACGTAGGACTTATCAAACAGATTATCCACCCGACCGAACAGGTCGATCATCAGACTGCGGTAATAAAATTTATAGCCGGTATTTAAACCCACTACGGTATAGGACGGGGCTTGCGCCGTATTTTCATCATTGGCCATAATGTTGCTCATATAACGAACATCAGTTCCCGCATACCAACCTTCATCAGGCACGTAGCCCAGCGAAGCAAATCCCATGTTTTGCGCAATGCCAGGCAGGCGGTTGCCGTTGCAGTTTTGATCGCCACAGACGTTGCTGCGGTAGGTAGCATCCAGCCAGGTCCATGCAGCTTTTACGCGCCAGCTTGCGGCAAAGCGTTGGTCCCAGGATAACTCACCTCCCTGACGGCGGGTTTTTCCAGCGTTTTTGTAGGTTGTCCGCCCGCCGCTACTGCTGTCAACCACGATCTCGTCATCGGTATCGGTCTGGAATAGCGCTGCGGTAAACAACCCATCGCCGATACGCGTTTTACTGCCGATTTCCACGGTATCGTTTGTGGAAGGCTGTAGGTCAAAATTCATCCCACTTTGGCCGTCGGAGCGGTAAGACAACTCGTTGATGGTGGGCGTTTCGAACCCGCGTCCTGCGGCCAGGTAGACGTTCCAGGCATCGGTGATGGCGTATTTTAACGATCCGGCAGGTAACCACTGGTGATAGCTGGCGTCACCGCTGTCATCTCCGTTACCAGGCGTAATATAGCGATCGTTAGAATCAAACCACACCGAACTGTAGCGAACGCCGGCATCCAGCGAGAGTTTCTGCGTTAATTGCCACTGGGTTTGCAGATAGGGATCGACATTCCACATCAGGTTACGTTCGTTACGTCGTAAGTCGCCTTTCTGACCATATTCTGGCACGCCATCATCAAGGCGAAAGTTGTTGTAGCCTTTACGGTTTTCGCTCATGTTTTCGTAATTCAGACCGGTGGTGAAGGTCACGGGTATGCCCAGTTCGCCACGGTGAGTCCAGCGGTTGTCTATCCCTTGATAATGACGTTGCAGGGTAATAACGCCTCCGGCATGAGAGGGTTTTAACTGCGGGGCCATCGGGATCGACTGATACTGAGTGGTTTCACGCTCGCCTGCATAGGTCATGATGCTGATATCATCCTTCGCGCTAAGCTGGCGTTCATAGCGCAACCCCGCCTGGGTCTGCTTGATGGTTTTTCGCGTGTTGTATTGCTCAGCGCGGGGAGATTGCTGCGGATTGGCCTGCCACTCCGACTCGGTAAGACCACCAGGATCGTCAGCTTTACTCTCTACACTATTGAAAATCAGGGTTAGTTTGCTCGTATCGTCCATGCGCACGCCCAGTTTGGCATTGGCCAGATTTTTTTGTGCGCTGCTGCGATCGCGATAACCATGGGTGGTAAACCGGGTTGTTGAAACGGTGTAATCCACATCCCCTCGCTGTGTACCATCGCCCAGTGCGCCCGTTGCTTTTAACCCGTAGCGCCAACTGCCAAAACTGCCGTAATAACTGCTGGCTTCAATGGTTGGCGGCTCATGTCCCGTTTCAGTGCTGACATTTATCACACCACCAGACGCATTGCCATACAGAGCAGAGAAGGGGCCGCGTAAAACCTCAATATTTTGTACGCTGCTGATATCAATATTGGATGTTTGACCCTGCCCATCCGGCATGGTTGCCGGGATCCCGTCGACATACAAACGAATGCCGCGGATACCATAAGTGGTTCGCGAACCAAATCCGCGAATCGACAACTGGAGATCCTGGGCGTAGTTCTGCCGATTTTGCACCTGCAGCCCAGGGACGCTGGTCAGGGATTCAGACAGGTTAATTCGCGGCGTTGCCAGACGCATATCTTCTCCGTCAACGACGCTGACGGCGGCAGGGGTGTCCAGTTCAGAAACGGACTGTGGTGTCGCGCTAACGATCAACGTTTGATCGTTTATCTCACTTTCTGCCACGGCATAAGGCGAGAGGAAGACAGGCAGTAAAGAAACAGGAAGTGCAGTGTAGCGGGATGCAAAAATCGTCATGAACAAGGCCAGTTAATGATGCTTACGCCGAAACACCAGCGATAAGCGCGTGAATTTTTTTATAAAAGATGAATTTTAGCGCTGCTGAATTGCGCTAATTTTTCGGGCAATGACAACGATTGTAGTCAATATGTGAAGAAGTGCTCCACTTTGAGATGAATAATGATTACTATTCTCATTCTTAAAAAAGGCAAAACCATGATTTTGCTCATTGAAGCTATGTGAAGCAGTAACAAACGAATTTATCAAAGGGAGTCGTCATGTCTTTACGTCATCTGTTTTCGCCGCGTCTGCGTGGTTCTTTACTGTTAGGTTCACTGCTCGTTGCATCATCTTTTACTACGCAGGCTGCAGAAGAACTGCTGCGCAAAGCCGTGGGCAAAGGCGCCTATGAAATGGCATACAGCCAGCAAGAGAACGCGCTGTGGCTGGCGACTTCGCAGAGCCGCAAACTGGATACCGGCGGGGTGGTTTACCGTCTTGACCCGGTCACCCTCGAAGTGACTCAGGTTATTCATAACGATCTCAAACCGTTTGGCGCCACCATCAACAACGCCACACAAACGCTGTGGTTCGGCAACACGGTAAACAGCGCGGTGACGGCAATGGATGCCAAAACGGGCGCGGTGAAAGGACGTCTGGTGCTGGATGCGCGTAAGCGTTCTGAAGACGTTCGCCCACTGCAGCCGCGTGAGCTGGTCGCCGATGACGCCACCAACACGGTATACATTAGCGGTATTGGTAAAGAGAGCGTGATTTGGGTGGTGGACGGTGATGCCATTACATTGAAGGACACCATTCAAAATACCGGCAAAATGAGCACCGCTCTGGCTGTCGACAGCAAGGCTAAACGCCTGTACACCGCCAATGCGGACGGTGAATTCATCACCATCGATACCACCACCAACAAAATTCTCAGCCGTAAAAAGCTGCTGGATGATGGAAAAGAGCATTTCTTCATCAACCTGAGCCTGGACACGGCGGGCAACCGCGCCTTTGTCACCGACTCTAAAGCGGCGGAAGTGCTGGTAATCGACACCCGTAATGGCAACGTCCTGGCAAAAGTCGCCGCGCCGGAATCCCTGGCCGTGCTGTTTAACCCGGCGCGTAACGAGGCCTACGTGACCCATCGTCAGGCCGGCAAAGTGAGCGTGATCGACGCGAAAAGCTATAAAGTCGTTAAAACGTTCGAGACCCCAACATTCCCGAATAGCCTGGCGCTCTCCGCCGACGGTAAAACCCTGTACGTGAGCGTGAAACAGAAGTCCACCCGCGAGCAGGAAGCCACCCAGCCGGACGATGTTATTCGTATTGCGCTGTAATTAACCGGAGGGGGAAACCCCTCCTGTCACTTCTCTAAATCCCCCGATACGCCTCGTTACACCCGGCCAGTAGCCTGACCCACTTCAGGGACTTACACTACGCCCTCAACGGCTAACTGAATAACACGGGAATACCATGAAAAAGCCATTTATCTGTCTTTGTGCAGGCGTAATGCTGTTTACATTGGCAGGATGCACCACCGATTACGTCATGACGACCAAAAGCGGACAAACCATCACCACCCAGGGTAAGCCAAAACTGGATAAAGACACGGGAATGACCAGCTATACCGATCAGGATGGGAATGCGCGGGAAATTAACAGCAACGACGTAGCGCAGTTGATTGAAGCGAACTAAAAAAGAAGGCCTGAAGGATTAACCTGTCAGGCCTTCTGCCGTTATGGCGCGGTGCGGTGGATCTCTGCAACGCGTTTACGCACGCCGAACCAGCCTGCGACCAGCAGGATGGCAATCAGCGGTAATGACGCGATGGTATAGGTGCCGTTTGGATAGTCAAACGCCATCAATACCAGTACGCTCAGCAGGAACAGCAGCGTTAACCACGAGGTAAACGGTGCGCCCGGCAGTTTAAAGCTGACGTCTGCCGTTTTACCTTCTTTTATGGCCCGGCGCAGACGCATCTGACAGACCATGATAAATCCCCACGACGCAATAATGCCCAGTGACGCGAAGTTCAACACGATCTCAAACACCTGTGACGGCACCAGATAGTTCAGGAATACCCCGACGACATACACGACCAGCGTGGCGAGGATCCCGGCCCAGGGCACCTGTTGACGGCTCATTTTAGCCATGAATTTCGGTGCCGAACCGCCCATCGACATGGAGCGTAAAATACGCCCGGTGCAGTACAACCCTGAGTTAAGGCTGGAAAGCGCCGCGGTGAGCACCACAATATTCATGATACTGCCAATGTACGGCACGCCCAGTTTGGAAAAGAAGGTAACAAACGGGCTTTGCCCCGCCTGATAGGCGTTCCAGGGCAGTAGCAGAACCAGCAGCACAACAGAACCCACATAGAACAGACCAATACGCCAGATAACGCTATTGATTGCTTTCGGCACCATCGTTTGCGGATCTTTGCACTCACCGGCGGCGGTACCCACCAGTTCAATAGAGGCAAAGGCGAAAACCACACCCTGTACCAGTACCAGCGCAGGCAACAGGCCATGCGGGAAGAAGCCGCCGTTGTCGGTAATCAGGTGAAAACCCGTGGCGTTACCATCCAGCGGCTTTCCGGTACCTAAAAAAACGGTACCCACCACCAGGAAGATCACAATTGCCAGTACCTTAACCAGCGCAAACCAAAACTCCATCTCCGCGAACCACTTCACGCCGATCATGTTCATGGTACCGACAATAGCCAGCGCGCCGAGGGCAAACACCCACTGCGGCACGTCGCCAAATGCGCCCCAGTAGTGCATATACAACGCCACCGCGGTGATATCGACAATGCCGGTCATCGCCCAGTTGATGAAGTACATCCAGCCAGCCACATAGGCGGCTTTCTCACCTAAAAATTCACGGGCGTAGGAAACGAAGCTACCGCTGGAAGGGCGATGTAAAACCAGTTCGCCGAGCGCGCGCAGTATAAAGAACGAAAAAATACCGCATACCAGATAGACCAGCGCCAAAGCCGGGCCGGCCATCTGCAGGCGTGCGCCTGCCCCTAAAAACAACCCGGTACCAATTGCGCCGCCAATGGCGATCATTTGTACCTGTCGATTGCCCATCGCTTTGTGATACCCCTCTTCGTGAGCATTCAACCAGCGTCGTTTCGCCGCATGTTGTTCCGCGGCTTGCGTGTTGTTTGTGTTCATTACGATTCCTGTTGACCTGACAAAAATACAACATCCTTTTTGCCGCACCTGCTGCGGCGAAAACAGCCTTACCCTTCATTGTGTTACGGGGGAAAACTGCCGGCCGAGCATCCTACATTCAATTGATTGGTTCCGCAAAGCCCCGGTAACAAGAATTCAGCATTTTTATGCAGCCGGTACTGGCGCGGTGTGGCCTCGATTCAGCCAATAAAAGAGAAGGGCGTTTATACCTGTAGAGGTTCTACGCCGGAACCGCCGAAACCCAGTTTAAGTCCGGCAACAAGAGTATCCAGATCGATAAGTTCATTGCTGCTCTGGAAGGTGTAATGCCCGTTCACTAAAATGTGCTGCCAGGCCATCGGTGATATCCGGGTCAGCGCCTCGACGCCTTTGGTATTATCTTCGGCTTCCAGTCTCTCCAGCAAACGTGACAGGATCTCGGAGTTGTAATAAATGATCGCATTGGAGATCAATCGCCCACACTGGGTACTGATGTCCGTTTCAGTATCATTTTTCCCTGTTAACTCTTTCTTACCGCCGACTTTGGCGACTGATGCACGTAACTGGTGATAAGATTAAACGCGATTCTGGGAGCGACGGATATTGCGTTCCAACTGCGGGTCACGCAGATACTTCAGCGTGTAAATACTGCGAACCAGCCGATCGTATTCAAATATCGCCTGTCTTGTCGGGTTGGCCGTTGTATATGTACATAACTTGCGGATCAGCGTTCCCTGCGTCATTTCCTTCAGCCCCGGCGTGGCGACGATGCGATCAAGATTGCTTTTTTCGCGTGTGATAAGGTCCAGAACAATCTGCCCGCAGGCTGGATCAGGCATTTTTTATATGCTGACGAATCCTTTTATCGGACGCTTTCCCGAGAAAAGTATTGAAAAACTGGATGTAATGAAATTAGCATGGAGCGGTTATGTACAACAACAATGAAGTCATCAGTTACCTACAGGCTAACAGGATCCTTGCATTAAAGCTCGATCATGCAGTTTCTGCCGTCGGTCAGCAGGTTACAAATCAAGTTGAAACCTTGGGAAAGGGCGCTACCCGTCTGCTGTATTACACGTCCTGCTTTACCGATGAATATAATGATGTTTGCCAGCAGCAAAAAACGGAGGATCTGCGCTTCAGGAATGCTGTTATTCGCATTATCCAGCATGGTGACGTTGTCTATGAAATGCTTCGTGTCTACTTTGAAGAAGTATTCAAATACAAAACTAATGCCCAATTAGAGCATATAAAAAAAGCACTTATGGCTGTAAATGTTCATATCGCGGCCAGCACCCTTACCGGTGCGGGGTACGCTTTAGCGGTCGCTACCAGCGTCCGTATCGGATTGCATCTAAGTATGCAACTCAGTGCTCTTACGGGACGTGCAGCGGGTACGACTGCGGGGGTTGTGGCCACGTACGGCTTGGTTCAGAAAGCGGCGGATAGTGCTCGTCGTCTACACGTCCAGTATCCAGCTTATTACTCTGCACTTTACATGCAACAACTGGATATGATGTATTTCCTGATTGAACCGGTATTTGAGCGCGCGGGCGCACTTGAAGCGCAATGGTCATCTGATTCCGGTATAGCAAATATCATCACCCGGATGATCAGATAACCATGATTCGATCACTAAAGAAATTTCTACTGTGGCAGCTCAGGTTTTTATCATCGCTGTACGGACCTGTAATTTTTACGATTATTTTCGCATTGCTCCAGGGATATTTTTTCCCTGACAGCCCTGTCTGGCCTACAGGCGTATTCGCCATAGTTATGATTGTTATTTTCACGCGTTACTGTAAATGGTGACAGCGTTAATATCACAGTTACTTAAATCATCACTGATAAGGAAATTATATGTCTACTCCCGCTCATTTATGGCTTGAAGATGAAAATGGAGCGCCGATTGTTGGCAGTTGTTTAATGCCCCTGCGTTTGGGTTCCATCGAATTAAAATCATTTTCGCACGGCGTAACCATTCCAGTAGACCCCAATTGGGGCAAACTTACAGGGACGCGCGTTCATAGCCCGATCACGATAGTGAAGGAATTTGATCAGACAACACCGCTCCTGTACCGCGCTGTCTGTGAAGGCCGAACCATGAAGAAGGCGACAATCAAGATGTACCGTATCCTGGAATCGGGCATCGAGGCGGAGTATTTCAATATCATTCTGGAAAACGTCAAGTTCACAACGGTTGCGCCATACCTGTCACCTAACGGTATGAGTAGTACTCACCTTGAAACGCTCGAGTTGCGTTATGAGGCGATTACCTGGAAGTATACGGAGGGTAATATTATCTATCGAGACTCATGGAACGATCGTTGTTGTGCCTGATGACGAGGGGCACCAAAGGAGGAAAGAAAATGGTCGACTTAACTTCTGAACAACGGCAGTTGGCGAAGATAGTTCATGATAATGATGATGCTCAATTATTGCGGGCTGTTATGACTATATGGATGCCTTTAAACGGGGGATGGACAGCGCTTCAAAAGTCCAGATGCCTGCAATACCCTGGATATTTCGCTTTGCAAAATGGATGGAAAGGCTGGCTCAGGGCATTGCTGATGGAGTCATTGAGGTACCGAAAGATCACTAAAAGCAACGGACCGGAAATTTCGGCGGTTCCGGCGTAGAGCCCCATGTAGAGGAGTGCGCTTATCGAGACATTCACCCAATAAGCGCCGTAACGTTATGCCGATACGCCAAAGACCTGAACGGCCTGCTGTAAGCGTGATGAACGCTGGGTCAGATCGGCGGTGGCGTCGGTGACGCGCTCCACCATCTCGGCATTATTGTGTGTCATGGTGCCAACGCGTGAAATTGAATCGTTAATCAGATCCAAAGCCTGGGTTTGCTCACGCGTGGCCAGACTAATGTCTTTGATCATCATCGACATCTGCAGTACATCCCCAATCATCCCGGTGAGATGCGTTTCCGTTTGCTCCACCATTTTGACGCCGCTATTAACATTGGCGACGTTCTTCTCAATAAGCTGTTTGATCTCTTTTGCCGCAGACGCCGAGTGTTGGGCCAGATTGCGGACTTCTGCCGCAACAACGGCGAAGCCACGCCCGGATTCCCCGGCTCGCGCGGCTTCAACCGCGGCATTGAGCGCCAGAATATTGGTCTGAAAGGCGATGCTGTCGATCACGCCAATGATGTCAACGATCTGCCCGTTGTCACGCGATATCGCCTGCATCATGGCGATAGTTTGTTTCATGATATCGCCGCCTTCTGCAGCGTTGGCGCTGGTTTTATCGGCCATGGTCATGGTATGTGCTGCCGTCTCAGCGGTTTGTTGTACCGCGCTACCAATTTCTTCAATGGCCGCAGCGGTTTGTTGCAGGTCGGCAGAGGTTTCTTCTGAACGCTGATGCAGCGCCGTACCTTCTTTTGACACCCGCTGACTGATAGCGCGAATACCGGAAATTTGCGTACTGACGTCATCGACCAGAGAATTCAGATTAAGCCCGGACTGATTAACCAGTCGCATTAGCATTCCGATCTCATCCACCCGATTTAAATGACAGTTATCAGGTTTACGTCCGGACACCACTTTCTTCATTTGCGTCAGGAGCGTATTAACTGGCTGACAAATTTGATACTTAAGGTAAATAGCCAGCGCCAGAAATAACACCAGCAAGCCACCCGACTGAATAAATGGATTAAACGGGGCGAAGATAAATAGCAAAGCGAGCAGGGCCGTCACCCCTAAAGAATAATTGACGCGCTGGCTGATATTCAGCCATTTAAACATGGAAGTCCATGCCAATAAGCCGCGACGAATGATAATCCCTTTAAAAAGTCGAAAGCCTTTAAACTGCTGACTATTCATTTTTTGGTATAAACTTTCGCTGTGAGTTATTTCATCACGCGAAGGAACGGTACGCACGGAGATGTAACCGGTGAGTTTTTCATTGTGCCAGACCGGCGTAACGTTGGCGCGAACCCAGTAATGGTCACCATTTTGGCGGCGGTTTTTCACCATACCCGTCCAGCTGTCTCCCTGCTGTAGCGTGTACCACATATCGGCGAATGCAGCGGGAGGCATGTCAGGATGGCGAATAATATTATGCGCTTCGCCCATTAATTGATCTTCGTTAAATCCGCTGGCATCGATAAAAGCAGAATTAGCGTAGGTAATATGACTTTCTTTATCCGTCGTTGAAAGCAGCGTCGCTTTGTCGTTAAGTGCGTGCTCAATTTGTGTAACGGGCATGTTACTTTTCATAGAGGCCCCATAATGATATGCATAATCCATACAAAAATTCCCGCAATAAAATCGGGAGGAATATTAAAAAGCCGTTTTAAACCGTTTTAATAAGAAACGCTGCATTCTCTACTAATCATCATTTCTGTGGAAGTATTTAAATTAAAAAATCTCTGTGGAATATTCATTCAGGGTCATAAAACTGAAACATTTTATACAACCGCATAACGTTTTAAGTCATTTAACCTGACTTAACGTAAATCGCGTTAAAAAACGTTTTCGCAAAAAGAAAACTGGCATGAAATGATTTGGATGTTATTCCCATGAGACCAACGCCCCTATTATATTTTGTAGGCCATACATTCCGTGTGTTTTCAGTTTCGTGTTCCGACCAGTACAAGGCGATCCGAATTTTAACCCTGACAGCGTCAGGGCTGGTTATCTACTTTTTAGCTGAGCAAATGTGAATTAAATGTTTCTGCATGGTTATCTGATAATTTAATAATAATGACATGTTAACAAGCATAGGCCCGTAACATGTCATATCGCCTGAGTATTCTGGATAAAAGCCCCCTCGGGGAAGGTGAAACCGCCGCGATGGCGCTTGCCCGGACGTTACGTCTGGCGCAGCAGGCAGAAGAGTGGGGATACCATCGTTTCTGGATCGCGGAACACCATAATACGCCACAGCTGGCCAGCCCATCACCGGAGCTGGTGATTGCCTGGATCCTCGGGCAAACCCAGCGTATTCGTGTAGGCTCCGGTGGCGTGATGCTGCAACATTACAGCCCGTACAAAGTGGCGGAAAACTTCAATCTTCTGGCCTCGCTGGCACCCGGGCGTGTCGATCTCGGCGTAGGGAAAGCCCCTGGCGGTTTACCACTGTCGACTCAGGCACTACAGCAAGGAGTGCATCAGGATGAAAAAGGCAGTTTTGCCGACCAACTTTCCCAGCTTAACGACTGGCTAACGCTGAGCGGCACGGAAAGCGGGGAAACGGTATTTCCGACGCCAATCCCACCGATACCGCCGGAAGGGTTTGTCCTGGGAGCCAGTGTGCAAAGCGCACAGTTAGCAGCGCAATTTAATTGGCATTTTATCTTCGCGGCACACCTCAACGGTGACCGCGCGTTATTGCGTGACGTTTTGTCCTTCTGGCAGACCCACAGCGCACGTCCAACGATAGTTGCCGTCCAGGTGATTGTGGCTGACAGTAACGATACCGCCGCGCAGCTTGCGGAAAACGTGCAAATCTGGGGCGTGGAGCTGGAGAATGGTCAACGTGTCACGGTAGCCAGTGAAGAGCAGGCGCTGGCATTCGCCGCGCAGGCCGGCAGTCCGCCACGCAAAATCGCGCGTCGTGAGCAGGCGTTGTTACACGGCACGGCTCAGGAGGTGATGGCGAAGCTGAATGCCCTGCATACGCAATTTGGCATTGAGGAGTTCATTATCGACACGCCAGTGGCGGAAGGTCACGCGCGTCTGACATCGCTGCGGTTGTTGGCGCAAGCCCATAACGCCGTGGAGGTGCTCTGATGACTCTGGCCTCAACGCTTATCAACTGGCGTCGTGAATTACACCAGCACCCGGAGCTTTCCCTGCAAGAGTCGGCAACGACGGCGCGCATTCACGCCTGGCTGCACGCAGCGGACGTCGAGATTTTGCCGTTCGACCTGAAAACCGGTCTGGTCGCGGAAATCGGGCAGGGAGAAGATGTCATCGCGCTGCGAGCGGATATCGATGCGCTACCGATAGAAGAAAGCGCCGATGTGCCGTTTCGCTCCCTCACTCCGGGAGTGATGCATGCCTGCGGGCATGACGTCCACACCAGCGTCATGCTGGGCGCCGCGCTGCTGCTTAAACAACAGGAAACACACTTACCGGGTCGAGTACGTATTTTGTTTCAGCCCGCTGAAGAGAGTTTCAGTGGCGCAAAAACGCTGATCCGCGCCGGTGCGCTGCACAACGTTGCGGCTATTTTTGGCATGCACAATGAGCCAGGTTTACCAGTGGGGGAATTTGCCACACGCGGCGGCGCGTTCTATGCCAACGTCGATCGCTTCGTGCTGCGTATTAATGGCAAGGGCGCACATGCGGCGCGTCCGCATGAAGGCAGAGATGCCATCCTGCTCGCCAGCCAACTGGTCACGGTGTTGCAAAGCGTTGCCAGTCGCGACGTTAACACACTGGATTCAGTGGTGCTTAGCGTGACCCGTATTCAGGGAGGAAATACATGGAACGTGTTGCCAGAATCCGTTGAGCTGGAAGGGACGCTCAGAACGCACCGGACTTCGGTGCAGCAGCAGGTTAAAGCACGGGTTAATGACATCGCCGCCGGTTTTGCCCACGCCTTTGGCGCACAAATCGACGTTATCTGGCATGCGGGGCCGACCGCGTTGGTAAACGATGCACGTTGGGCCGATATCGCCACCGCCGTGGCGAAACAATCAGGCTACACCACCCACCATGCCGACCTGCATATGGGCGGCGAGGATTTTGCTGTCTATCTGCAAAATACGCCTGGGGCATTTGTCAGTATTGGCAGCGCCAGTGAATACGGATTACATCACCCGGGCTTCAATCCGGACGAACGTTTAATTGAACCTGCCGCGCATTACTTTGCACAGTTAGCAAAAACGGCATTCGCACATCTTTAAGTTTACCTGTTGGGTAGGGGTTATTATGGCTGAAAATCGGCAACTACGGCTCGGCACTATTCTGCATGGCGCAGCGGGAAATATGTCCGCATGGCGTCATCCGGCGGCACAGGCCGATGCCAGTATTAACTTTGATTTTGTCAAAGAGACGGCGCTTATTGCGGAAAAAGGGAAGCTTGATTTTATTTTTGTCGCCGATGGTCTGTATATTAATGAAAAATCAATCCCACACTTTTTAAATCGCTTTGAGCCGCTGACGGTATTATCTGCTTTGGCCAGCATTACCCAAAATCTGGGATTGGTTGGCACGGTATCCACGTCATACAGCGAGCCGTTTACTACCGCACGGCAGTTCGCCAGCCTTGATCATCTCAGCCAGGGGCGAGCCGGATGGAACGTGGTCACGTCACCTCTGGAGGGTTCGGCAAAGAACTATTCCCGTGCCCAGCATCCAGAACATGCCTTGCGTTATCGTATCGCCGATGAATATTTACAGGTGGTGAAAGGACTGTGGGATTCCTGGGAAGATGATGCTTTTACCCGTAATAAGGCAAGCGGAGAATTTTTTAATCCGCAAAAACTGCACACGCTTAACCATCATGGAGATTATTTTCAGGTCGCAGGGCCGTTAAATATTGGGCGCACGCCACAAGGCCGTCCGATTATATTCCAGGCGGGCGCTTCACAGGATGGTAAGAAATTAGCGGCGCAGCATGCCGATGCTATTTTTACCCATCAGGAGTCGCTGGCGGAGGCCAAAGAGTTCTATCAGGATGTAAAAAGCCAGTTGGCCTACGCCGGGCGACATCCCGAACAACTGCATATATTCCAGGGCGTCAGCGTGATTGTTGGCGACAGCGCAGAGGATGTTGAGCAGCAGTATCAGACTACCGCTGCGCTGGTCTCTATTACCGACGCGCTGAACTACCTGGGCCGCTATTTTGAACATCATGATTTCGCCCAATATCCACTGGACGCACCGTTCCCGGATTTGGGTTCCCTTGGACAAAACAGCTTTCGCAGTACGACTGATGAGATCAAACGCAACGCGCGTGAGCGTGGCTTAACGCTACGCCAGGTTGCTCTGGAAGCGGCCAGCCCACGCCCACGTTTCAGCGGCACGCCGCAACAGGTTGCCGATGGTCTTCAGCAGTGGTTCGACGAAAAAGCCGCAGACGGTTTTATCATCCAGGGGGGAACGCCAGATACCTTCCCACGTTTTGTCGAACAGGTTGTCCCCGTGCTTCAGGCGCGTGGCCTGTTCCGTCATGAATATCCCGGTACGACCCTGCGCGCAAGCCTGGGACTCGCGACACCTGCAAACCAATTCACACAATAAGAGAAAAACGCTATGCAGAAAAAATCAGTCTTCCTCGCGCTGTCACTGGCTTTCAGCGCTAACGTCTGGGCAAATGATGTGACTATTAACGGTACAGGCGTAAGCCTGGAAGCCAATAAAACGCCAATCAATACGGCAAAAAATCCGCAGGCGATTGCGCAGTTGCCCGCGAACCTGCACCTGGCCGTGCCGGGTAAATTCACCGTGGCGATTGCCGGGTTAAGCCAGCCGCCGCTGACCGTCTTTGCCGATGACAATAAGACACTGATCGGCAGCGAGGCGGACATCGCTCGTCTGGTGGCTGACAGTCTGGGGCTGGAACTCAACGTCGTGCCCACGTCATGGGAAGACTGGCCGCTGGGCGTCACGTCCGGCAAATATGATGCCGCGATCAGCAATATTACCGTCACCAAAGCCCGCAAAGAGAAATTCGATTTCGCGACGTATCGTAAGGACTCCCTTGGCTTCTATGTCAAAACCGGCAGTAAGCTGAAAAAAATCGAGCAGGCGGAAGATATCGCCGGTCTGCGCATCATCGTCGGTTCGGGGACAAATCAGGAAGCCATCCTGCTCGCCTGGAACAATGAGAACGTGAAGAAAGGGTTGCAGCCGTTTACGCCGGTGTATACCAAAGATGATGCCGCGCAAACCCTGGCTCTGCAGTCAGGCCGCGCCGATGCTTACTTCGGTCCTAACGTTATCGGCGCGTGGAAAGCTGCACTCAACGGTAAAACGCAACGGGTGGGCAGCGTTGATGGCGGTTGGCCAAAAGCGGCACACATCGCTGTGACGCTGAAAAAGGACAGCGGTCTGGTTCTGCCGGTACAAACCGCCCTCAACGGCGTAATTGGCAACGGCGACTATGACAAGGTGCTGAACCGCTGGGGAGAAGGGGTGGAGCGTATTCCGCAATCTGAAATCAACCCGGCCGGTTTAGGCGACTAAGGAGGTCATCGTGAGCGATCAATTTCGCGTGGTCTCACCTGAAGCCAGCGAGCTGCAGCCAATTTTGAACGGTCTGTTCGGTGAATATGCCGCTCGTTATGGCGATTATTTTTCTCGCGACGCTGAAGTGGAGCTGACCGAATGGTATCTGGCACCGCAGGGACTTTTCGTGGTACTGGAGCGCAGCGGCGAGATTATCGCCACCGGGGCCTACAAACCTTACGACAAAGACACGGCCGAGATTAAGCGCATCTGGACGAAAAGCAGCCTGCGTCAGCAGGGGCTGGCGGCGCGCGTGGTGCAAGAGCTGGAACGCAGGGCGCTGCTGGCGGGCTACAGCCGGATTTATCTGACCACGGGATTTCGCCAGCCGGAGGCCGTGCGACTTTATTTAAGCCAGGGCTACGATCCGCAATTTGATACAGCGCGCGATCCCGAAGAGTACAGCCTGCCACCGTTTGATGGCCGGCTGCGCTTTACCAAACTGTTGACCATCGCCGGTCAGGCCAGAATAGCCTGAGGAGAGAAGATGAAAACGACGGAGAGTATTAAAGTCGTACCGGCGCGCTATCCGATGCGCACCGCAGGTGCAGTCATTGCCTTGTTTGTCCTGGCGGTGATTATCCAGTCCGTGGCGTTTAATCCGCGCTGGGAATGGGGCGTGTTTGCCCGTTGGTTCTTTGATCCGGTTATCTTGTCCGGCCTTGGGCAAACTCTGCTACTGACGCTTATCGGTACGCTGTTGAGTATTATCATCGGTGGTCTGCTGGCGCTGTCACGACTTTCATCTTCCTGGTTGCTGAACGGTCTGGCATGGGGATACATCTGGCTGTTTCGTTCGTTACCGCTGATTGTGGTGCTCATCGTTTTGTACAACTTCTCCTATTTGTACGACACGCTGGCGATTGGTATTCCGTTTACTCCCATTCAATGGGGCAGTTTTGAGACCATCAATGTGCTCGGCCAGTTTTCCACCGCGGTGGTTGGCCTGACGCTGGTGCAAAGCGCCTATACCGCTGAAATTATTCGTGGTGGATTTTTAGGGGTTGACCACGGCCAGTACGAGGCAGCGGCAGCGCTGGGCTTACCCGCATGGCGACGTACGCTGCGGATTATTCTGCCGCAGGCGCTGCGCACCATTTTGCCTGCTGGCTTCAATGAAATCATCAGTCTGGCGAAAGGTACGGCGATGGTATACGTGCTGGCAATGCCAGAGCTGTTCTACACCATCCAGATGATCTACAACCGCACGCAGGAAGTGATCCCGCTGCTGATGGTGGGTGCGGTGTGGTATCTGGTGATCACCAGCGTCCTGTCGTTAATTCAGCACCTGGTCGAACGCGCGCTGGCCCGCAGCGAGCGACGTTCAGCAATCAATACCGCCCGGGTGAGCCGTGCAGAAAAACGCAACCGTCAACGTCCGCAGCAGGAGGCCGTCCATGTCCCACTCGCCTGAAGGCCATATTTCCATTACCGGCGTCAGCAAATACTTCGGTCGCCACAAAGCGCTGGATAATGTGTCGCTGGAGATCCCTCCCGGAACGGTAACGGTTATTCTTGGCCCGTCCGGTTCAGGGAAATCCACACTCTTGCGGACGATCAACCATCTGGAGCGCGTCGATGAAGGGTTTATTCAAATCGATGGCGATTACATTGGTTATCGTCGGCAGGGAGACAAGCTGTATGAGCTGAAAGAGGCGGAAATTTTGCGCCAGCGCGTTAACGTCGGCTATGTGTTCCAGAATTTTAATCTGTTTCCGCACTTAACGGTGCTGGAGAATTTGATTGAAGCGCCCATTGCGCACGGTCTGGCATCGCGTAAAGCCGCCACCGAGCGGGCATTAACTCTGCTTGATGCCGTTGGCCTGCGTAATAAAGCCGATGCCTGGTCGCGTCATCTCTCCGGCGGTCAGCAGCAGCGTATCGCTATTGCCCGTGCGCTGGCGCTAAATCCACGCGTTATGCTGTTTGATGAACCCACTTCAGCGCTGGATCCTGAACTGGTAGGCGAAGTTCTGGATGTCATCAAAGCACTGGCGCAGTCGGGAACCACGCTGGTTGTGGTGACGCACGAGATTGGGTTCGCCCGGGAAGTGGCGGATCAGGTGGTGTTTATGGTCGATGGCAAAATTGTCGAACAGGGCAGCAGCGAGCAGGTGCTGAATCATCCACGCCACACGCGCACCCAGCAGTTCTTGTCGAAAGTGCTGTGAACTTGCAGGGAAAGATAGGCAGGTCTGCATAGACTGACGAATGCTGCTCTACACTTAGGGTTTTAACTTTGGGGGGTTGCAGCATGATTAAGGTCTATGGGGTGCCGGGCTGGGGATCGGCCATCAGTGAAGTGATGCTCACACTGGCGGAGATCCCTTACAGCTTTATTGATGTTGATGGTTTTGACCGCGACGGGCCTTCGCGGGAGTTGCTTAAAAAAATGAATCCGTTGTGCCAGGTGCCCACACTGATACTGGAAAATGGTAACGTGATGACGGAAACGGCGGCGATCGCCCTGATGATCCTCGATCGTTGTCCTGAACTTGCGCCACCCGTTGGGCACGCTGAGCGCCAGCAGTTTCAGCGTCTGTTGATATGGCTGGTGGCAAATGTCTATCCAACGTTTACCTATGCCGATTATCCACAACGCTGGGTACCAGACGCCGCGGCGCAGTTGAAAAAGAACTGTATTGAGTACCGCAAATCGCTTTATATGTGGCTGAACGACCAGCTAAGCGCTGAGCCGTATGCGTTTGGCGATCAGCTAACACTGCTGGACGTTTATATTGCCGTTATGCGCACCTGGGGGCCGGGGCATGACTGGTTTCAGGACAACACGCCCAATATCAGCGCTATCGCTGACGCGGTTTGCCAGCACCCGCGACTGCGTACTGTACTGAAAAATAATAAGATTATTTGAATAAAAAAACGCTGTTCCGCAGGAGTGCAAATCCCGGAACAGCGGGCGAACTATCGCCATAAGCTTACATTACGCGACGGACGGGCTCAGCGTAATACGATCCAGCGGCCCCACGATAAACAGATAAGAAATCAGGCCAATCAGCCCCATCGAACCGACGTACAGAATGGCGTAATCGAATGACTGGGTATTCGCCAGAATGACGCCGATCACCAGCGGCGTGATAATACTCGCCATATTGCCGCACATATTGAATACGCCGCCAGCAATGCCGAGCACTTCTTTTGGTGAAGTATCGCTAAGTACGCACCATCCCAGATTGCCAAAGCCTTTAGCGAAAAATGCCAGACTCATCGCCGCGATGACCACAAATTCTGACGAGGTGTAGTTAGCGATAACGATGACACAGGAAAGTAACATTCCGCAGATAACGGGTAGCTTACGAGCAACCGTCAGGCTGTAGCCGCGTTTTAATAGCCAGTCTGAAAAAACGCCCCCTAACAATCCACCGATAAAACCGGCAATAGCAGGAATACTGGCGACAAACCCCACTTTAAGGATCGACATTCCTTTAGCCTGATACAGATAGGTAGGAAACCAGGTCAGGAAGAACCAGGTGATTGACGTCACGCAGAACTGCCCGATGTAAACGCCAATCATCATGCGGTTGACGCAGACGCTTTTTATTTGCGCAAAGGTAATCTTCTGTGGCTCTTTTTTATTTCCCAGCGACGGTTCGCCACCGCCTTCCCGGATATAGTCAATTTCCTGCTGGTTTACCTTCGGATGATGCATAGGATCTCTGACTTTTACCAGCCAGAAGATGCCAAGAATAACGCCAATCGCCCCAATGTAATAAAAAACAAAGTGCCAGCTGAGATTATGCAAAATAATCGTCATTAACGGTGTAATTACCCCTAACGAGATATATTGCGCGGCCTGATAAACTGAGGTGACAAATCCTCGTTCGTTATTAGGAAACCACTGCACGCTTAATCGGCTGTTGGCAGGAAAGGCCGGAGCCTCAATGGCACCCATCAGTAAACGTAAGATTATCAATACCACAAGTGGACTGGCGTACAGATAAATAGTGCCCTGAAACATGGTCACCAGCGACCAGCCAATCAGGGCGCAGCCGTATACCAGACGAGAACCGTAGCGATCAAGTAGCCAGCCGCCAGGCAATTGCATAATGACATAAGAAATACCGAAGGCAGAAAATGCCAGCCCCATTGCTTCGGGATCAAAACCTAATTCTTTGCTCATAATCGGAGCCACGACGGATAACGTCGCGCGATCGGCGTAATTAAATACGGTGGCAAGAAACAGAAATATCAAAATACCGTAACGCACTTTTGTGCGCTTTATTATTGTGTTCATCACCCACTCCTTTCATAAGGTTGAGAGCGTTTCTGTAGGGAAGAGGGCGGGTATTACTTACCCGCCAAATAAATTAAGGACGTTTACCAAACTCGCAGGTTAATTGCGTCCAGCGGCGTGTCTGCTCGCTGATGCTGAACCCCAGACCGTGACGGTCGGAAACCCACATCCGACCATCGCGCAGCTCAAGCTGTTCATTAAATAACGGGTTCAGCCATTCGAAATGTTCCAACCATGGCTCAAGCGGGTAAGCGGCGGACAGATGCAGGTGAACTTCCATGGCAAAGTGCGGAGCCAGTTTGCGACCGTGTTTCGCCGCCAGGTCCATAATTTTCAGAAACGGTGAAATTCCCCCCACACGCGGTGCATCGGGCTGCACAAAATCACTGGCATTACCGAGGATCAGCTGTTCATGTTCGCGGAAACTGGTCAGCATTTCACCGGTAGCAATCGGGGTATCAAGCGCGGCGGCCAGTTGGGCGTGACCTTCCACATCGTAGGCATCCAGCGGCTCTTCAATCCAGATCAGATTGAACTGCTCCATTTTTCGTCCCATACGAATGGCGGTTTCTCGATCCCACTGCTGATTGGCATCGACCATCAGCGGGAAGTCATCGCCCAGCGCTTCACGCACCGCGGTTAAGCGGCGAATATCCTCGGCGCAGTTTGGCTGACCAACCTTGAGTTTGATGCCGCCAATGCCGTTTTCACGGGAAATAACGACGTTTTTGAGCACCTGATCCAGCGGCGTATGCAGGAATCCGCCGGAGGTGTTGTAACACTGCACGGAGTCCCGGTGTGCACCCAATAGTTTTGCCAGCGGCAACCCTGCTCGCTTGGCCTTCATATCCCACAAGGCGATATCGATAGGGGAGATAGCCTGAACCGCCATGCCGCTGCGCCCTACGGAAGCTCCAGCCCACAGCAGCTTGGTGTAGATCTTGTCGATATCGTTTGGATCTTCGCCTAACAGGTTATCGGCAATTTCTTTGGCATGAGCATAGATTCCCTGGCCGCCAGCCCGTTTGGAGTAACTAAATCCAACGCCTTCAAACCCGTCGCGACTGCGGATCTCCGCGATAATAATGGCGACTTCGGTTAGGGGTTTCTGGCGACCGGTCAGCACTTTGGCATCGCTCACGGGTGTTGCCAGAGGAAGGAAAGCCAGGGACAGCTTAACCCACTCGATACGGTCGCCGGTTTCAGCCGCGGTTTTTGCATTGGCTGATTTGGCATACGTTACGGCATCGGAATTCGCACTTAATGACATTTTAATCTCTCCTGGTGATAACAAATGATTGCGCTAACATTTTTAGTGTTAGCGCAATCATTGCGCCAGCGAATTGAATGCGTTTTGAACAATCGCTCACAAATACTGAGACAAAAGGGCAGTAACTTGTAAACAGCATCACATTCCAATACTTTATGGGTAAATGCACAAGTCATTATGATGGCGCTATCATTTCAGATGGCGCTAATTAACTAAGCTGCTGTTTTCTCAGCGTTATCGTAGAGGGGCGCTGGCAATAGCCGAAATCATGATGAATAATGCCAGGATAAATCAGCGATTTTTGACAAGGGCATCGACAGTGAAAAATCCCAGACCTCCGCGCGCACCCACGCTGGAAGATGTTGCCCGTACCGCGGGATTGTCGCCCATGACGGTGAGCAGGGCGTTGAATACCCCGCAACTGGTGCGCCCGAGAACAGTAGAAAAAGTGATGCAGGCGGTACGCGCCACTGGCTATATTCCCAACGCGCTGGCCGGGGGGCTGGCGTCGCGTCGCAGTAAGCTTATCGCTGTGGTTGTCCCACAAATTAACAACAATATGTTTGTCGATACCATTCAGTCATTAAGCGATGAACTGGCTGAACGCGGATATCACATCTTGCTCTGCGTGTCGGGTTATACGCCGCAAACAGAGGCTGAGCTGGTGGCGACGCTGCTTTCTCGTCGCCCGGATGGTGTAGTGCTCACCGGTATCCATCATACCGCCGAGCTGAAAAAGGTGATTCTTAATGCGGCCATCCCGGTCGTGGAAATTTGGGATTTAACGCCAACGCCCATCGATATGCTGGTGGGGTTTTCGCATGAAAAAGTCGGGCAGGCGGTAGCAGACTATTTGCTGGAAAAAGGGTATCGCCGTCCTGGTTTGCTATGGACCGCCGATCGCCGGGCTGGCCAGCGTAAACAAGGACTGTGCGATGCGCTGAGCCGTCATGGTATTGCGGCTGGCGCACAGGTGGATGTCCCGCTTCCTGCCTCTCTGGCATTGGGGCGTAGCGGGTTGGCACAGCTATTGGCTGAACGCGCGTTTGATGTCATCGTCTGTAGCTCAGATACGTTAGCCCAGGGGGCGATCATGGAAGCCGAAAGCCGTGGTCTACGCGTGCCGCAGGAATTAGCGGTAATCGGTTTTGGCGATCTCGACTTTGCCGCCAGTAACCGACCTGCCATCACCACCGTCAGCGTCGACAGACGGGCTATTGGACAACGCGCCGCCTCTCTGCTTGCCGATCGTATCGAACAAATTCCGCGTGAAGACGATATTATTGATGTTGGATTTCACCTGGTGGAACGAGAATCCGCATAAGTTACCTGCATCCCAAAACAATAAGGAATCTGCTATGCCGCACGTCGATATCAAATGTTTTCCTCGCGACCTGAACGACGAACAAAAATCCGCGCTGGCGGCGGATATTACCGACGTCATTATTCGTCATTTGCAAAGCAAAGACAGTTCAGTGAGTGTGGCGCTTAATGAAATTGAGCCCGAGGCGTGGCAGGGCGTGTGGGATGCGGAGATTGCGCCGCAGATGGCCAGGTTGATTAAAAAACCCGGCTACAGCATGTAAGACAAAATGGGCGGATTTTCCGCCCGTTTTGTCGTGCCATTATTCAGTTGCTGTTATGAGTTTTCCACTGGTGACAAACGTTCCGGCCCCAAGATGATGCAGGGTATTGAGCTTGCCATCATCAAACTGCCAGCGTCCTTCCACGAAGGCTCGCTCATCAGCGGCAGCCGAGACCACTTCACCAAACAGCGTGTCATATTTTTCCTGTGCCGCAGTGGCAGGCAACAGGCGACACTCCATCCAGGCCAGACATTTTGCTTCAATCAGCGGTAAACCCAGTACCGGTCCCTGCACCACGGGAATGCCGTAGCAATTGAATTTATCTTCCACACGACCGGAAACGCTGCCTACGGCCCAGGTCCAGTTGGCGGCGGCAACGCCCGGAATAACGATGCCGAATTTGCCGCTACGTTCAATGAGCTCCCGTGACCAGGCGGTCTTGTCGACAACAATCGCGATCCGCGGTGGTTCAAACTCCACGGGCATTGACCACGCGGCAGCCATCACATTTCGCCGCTCGGTATGCTCATCCCGGCTGGTGATTAATATCGTTGGGCCGTGATTTAGCAACCGACTGGCATGTTTTAATTCGATCGGACGAAAATGGCTCATGGATGCTCCTTGGCTGAGAGATAACACACCACAATAAACATAGATATTAACGGTATTAGCGATTTTGTCGCCTCGTCTGGAGGAACAACGCACAAAATCGACGGCGCAAAATTAAAAATGCGTTATAAGTACTGCATTAATTGAACAGGAACTCCGTATGACGCCTTTTTTAACCGCTTATTTTGCCCGTATTGGCTGGTCAGATTTGGCCAGGGTCAACATTGAAACCTTACGGGCGCTGCATTTACTGCACAACGCCGCCATACCTTTTGAAAACCTGGATGTATTGCTTCCAAGAGAGATGCAGCTTGACGATTTGTCATTGGAGGAGAAGCTGGTGACGGCGCGTCGCGGCGGCTATTGTTTTGAACAGAACGGAGTATTTGAGCGAGCGCTACGCGAAATCGGTTTTACCGTACGCAGTCTGCTCGGACGTGTGGTACTGGCGAACCCGTCAAGCCTGCCACCGCGCACGCATCGTCTGTTGCTGGTTGAGTTGCAGGGAGAGCAGTGGATCGCCGACGTTGGCTTCGGCGGGCAAACGCTGACGGCACCGATTCGTCTGCAGGCGAACATTGAGCAGAAGACACCACACGGCGAATATCGGCTGATTCAGGAAGGTGAAGACTGGATCCTGCAGTTCCGTCATCACGAACACTGGCAATCAATGTACCGTTTCGACCTGGTCGTACAGCATCAGAGCGATTATCTGATAGGCAACTTCTGGTCCGCTCACTGGCCGCAATCGCATTTTCGCCATCATCTGTTGATGTGTCGTCATCTGCCCGACGGCGGGAAATTAACGTTAACCAATTTTCATTTCACCCATTATCAGGATGGACACGCGGTAGAACAGATTAATCTGCCTGACGTCCCCAGTCTGTATGCCTTGTTGCAGGAGCGGTTTGGCCTGGGCGTGGATGACGTGAAGCATGGCTTTACCCAGGATGAGCTGGCGACGGTAATGGCGGCGTTTGATACGCATCCGGACGCGGGGAAATAGGGGCATTGGAATTAGTGCCGGATTGGCGTAATCGCCTTACCCGGCCTACGGGAACAATTAAAAATCTATCGCCCATTCTGCGTGAAACAGGATCACCGCCGAACCGGTAATGGTGACTTTTTCTGGCTGGTTATCACGGATAGTCACCGTCACATCAACAATACCGTCGCGCCCGAGCGCACGGCCCTGATGTCCCTGAACACGTAACGTTTTCCCATCATGCGCCATCTGCCCATGGTGAACCAACCACGCGCCCATTGGACCGTTGGCATTGCCGGTAACCGGGTCTTCCACAATCCCAATTGCAGGCGAAAACATGCGGCCATCGGTGGCGTTTTCGCCCGGGCGGATTTGAAAAGGAAAGAAGCCGTTACAGCCAATTTGTTGGCTGATGGCTGTCAAAGCCTGCAAATCAGGGGAAAGGGCGTCGAGGTCCACCTCGGGCTTGAGCGGAATCATCACTTTCGAATGCCCGGTGGTAGCAACCTGAATCGGCAAGCCTGCCAGCATATCGTCTTCGCTCAGGTGTAGGGCCTCGATAATCGCACTACGAATAACCCCTTCCAGCGGAGGTTCAAATCCGGGTACGCCTTGTTCAAGGCTAATACGATAGTCATTCCCGGTAGCTTCGATATCCACCCGATGACGACCAGCCAGCGAGGTTTGCCAGACTGTACTGTTGCCCAAGCCAAGCACGTTTGCCCGCACATAATGTGCAGCGACGGTAGCATGCCCACAGATAGGAACTTCTACCGTCGGCGTGAAATAGCGGATGCGAACATCGCTGTCGTCGCTGGTCAGCAGGAAAGCGGTTTCCGAATGACGCAGCTCGCGAGCAATGAGTTGCATCTGCGTTTCGCTCAGTCCGTCAGCATGCAAAACCACGCCTGCTGAATTGCCGCGAAAGGGTACCGAGGTAAAGGCATCGACGTGGTAAACCTGTGGTTTCATTAACGTTCTCCCTGGAATGGAGAAGCATCATAACGTGCAAAATGCCGGATGGCGACGATCGCTATCTTATCCGGCCTACGGTGCCTGGTTGTAGGCCGGATAAGGCGTGTCGTCACCCGACATTTCAATGCGGATTTATCGGCGTGAACGCACTATTTGATAGCGGCGGGTAAAGTACTCAAACGGCGCGCTCCACACGTGAACCAGGCGCGTGAACGGGAACAGCAGGAAGATAGTCATCCCCAAAACCAGGTGCACACGGAAAATCAACGCCACGCCATCCAGATGCGCAGACGCGCCGCCCTGTAAAGTCACCACCGACTGCGCCCAACCTACCAGTTTCAGCATTTCACTGCCGTCAGGATGCTGCGCAGAGAATGGGATGGTGGTTAAGCCGAGGATACACTGAATCAGCAGAACGCAGAGGATCAGGATATCGGCAGTGGAGGAGGTTGCACGAATGCGCGGATTGGTCAAACGACGTACCAGCAAGCCAGCGCCACCGACCAGCGTCAGCACGCCACAGAGCCCACCGGCGATCATCGCCATCTGCTGCTTTACCGCAATCGGCAGGAACCAGGCATACATCCAGTGCGGGGTTAACATGCCAAACAGGTGCCCGAAGAAGATCCCCAGAATGCCGATGTGGAACAGGTTTGACCATAACACCATGCCGCGTTTGTCCAGCATCTGGCTGGAAGAGGCTCGCCAGGTGTATTGCCCGTAGTCATAGCGTAGCCAACTGCCGAGGATAAACACCGTGCCACAGAGGTACGGGTAGATATCGTAAAAAAAGACGTTCAGGTACTGTATCATTTCGGGCCTCCCGCGCTGACGTCGACATACTGAGGTGCCACGTCCTGGCTAAAGCGTCGTTGATAGTTTTGTAACGGTGAACTGTCACAGGCGGTGGCGTTATCCTCGATAAACTTCACCTGTTCCTCTTCCCAGACGGCATCCAGCGCTTGTCGGGTATCGTCGCGAGTTTCCGTGCCAACCTGTTTAGTGACACTGTCACTTGAAAGAGGGCTTCCGGCAAGCAGTAGCAGGGCGTCAAACAGTTGATACCACGGCGTATCACGCTGTTTCAAACGCCCCCCCAGCAGCGCCAGAATCGGTGCGACGTTCTGCAATCCTTCTTTGGCCTCCGCTTCCGGCAACACGCTTAAGTACTCAAGATACAGCGGCAGATGATCCGGCAGTTCGCGGCAGTCGAGCTGCAGTCCGACCTTTTCGTACTGCGCCAACAGATCAACCATCGCCTGGCCCCGATCGCGAGACTCGGCGTGCACGTGCTCAAACAGCAGCAGAGAGGTGGCCCGGCCCCGGTCAAATATCTCACACCATTCGGCTTGTTTATCCAGTAATGGCGCATTGAGCAGCCCCTGGCTAAATTCGGTAAGCATTGGGGCATCGCTGGCCACAAGCGCCAGCGCCTCGTCTTTACACTCCCACAGCAACTCGTCGGGGTATTCCATCAGCAGGCCGATAACCTTCAGGATTTGCATTATTCACCCTCCGCGTTATCGCGCACTTCGGTGATGTCGATGGCATCAATACGACTGCTGTTAAACAGGTTGAATTTGGTATCTGAACCATGGCAGCCGTCGCCAAAGGTAAATCCGCAACCGTTTTTCTCCGGGAACGCATCACGCGCCATTTCACGGTGGCTGGTCGGGATCACGAAGCGGTCTTCATAGTTGGCGATGGCCAGATAGCGATACATCTCTTCAACCTGCTCAACTGTCAGACCCACTTCCTCAATCGCGCGGGTGTCCGTAACGCCTTCTACGGTTTGCGAACGCATATAATGGCGCATGGCCATCATTCGTTTTAGCGCCCGCAGTACCGGACCGGTATCGCCCGCGCTAAGCATGTTGGCAAGGTACTGAACCGGAATTCGCAGTGATTCAACCGCTGGCAGAATGTTGCCATTGTGCGGCAGTCCCCCCGCGTCAGCGACCGACTGAATCGGCGACAACGGCGGTACATACCAGACCATCGGCAGGGTGCGGTATTCCGGGTGCAGCGGCAGCGCCAGCTTCCAGTCCATCGCCATCTTGTAAACGGGCGAACGTTGGGCCGCTTCGATGACGTTGTGCGGAATACCTTGTTTTAACGCCTCTTCAATGACCACCGGGTCGTGTGGATTGAGGAACACATCGCACTGACGCTCGTAGAGATCGGTCTCATGCTCGGTGCTGGCTGCTTCTTCGATGCGGTCGGCGTCATACAGCAATACGCCAAGATAGCGGATGCGTCCCACGCAGGTTTCCGAACATACCGTCGGCTGGCCGGACTCAATACGCGGGTAGCAGAAAATGCACTTCTCTGATTTACCGCTCTTCCAGTTAAAGTAGATTTTTTTGTACGGACAACCGCTGATGCACAAGCGCCAGCCACGACATTTATCCTGGTCGATCAACACGATGCCGTCTTCTTCACGCTTATAGATGGCTCCGCTCGGGCAGGTGGCGACACAGCTTGGGTTCAGGCAGTGTTCGCACAAGCGCGGTAAATACATCATGAAGGTGTTTTCGAATTGCCCGTACATCTCCTTTTGCATTTTCTCAAAGTTACGGTCGCGGGCACGTTTTGAGAACTCACCGCCGAGCAACTCTTCCCAGTTAGGGCCCCAGATAATCTTGTCCATCCGTTTGCCATCTATCAGCGAACGCGGACGTGCGGTGGGCTGATTCTTGCTTTCCGGCGCGCTATGCAGATGCTGATAATCGTAGGTAAAGGGTTCGTAATAATCATCGATTTGCGGGATCACTGGGTTAGCAAAAATTTTGGTGATAACGCCCATCTTGCCGCCCAGGCGCGGCCTTATCTTCCCGTTAACATCGCGAATCCAGCCGCCTTGCCACTCTTCCTGATCTTCCCAGTTTTTCGGATAGCCAATGCCTGGCTTGGTCTCAACGTTGTTAAACCACGCATATTCCATCCCTTCACGCCCGGTCCAGACGTTTTTACAGGTGACGGAGCAGGTGTGGCAGCCGATGCACTTATCCAGATTAAGAACCATGCCTACCTGTGAGCGTATTTTCATTTTTTCGTCTCCTGTACCTGATCGCGACCTTCATCATCCAGCCAGTTAATATTTTTCATTTTTCTAATCATGATGAACTCATCGCGGTTAGAGCCGACCGTGCCGTAATAGTTGAAGCTGTATGCCAGTTGCGCATAGCCGCCGATCATGTGCGTGGGTTTCGGGCAGACGCGGGTGACTGAGTTGTGGATCCCGCCGCGCATACCGGTGACTTCCGATCCAGGGATATTCATGATTCGCTCCTGAGCGTGATACATCATGGTCATTCCCGGCGGCACGCGCTGACTCACCACAGCCCGCGCGGTGAGCGCGCCGTTGGCGTTAAAGGCTTCAATCCAGTCGTTATCCTCAATGCCCAGCTCTTTAGCATCGGTCTCACTGATCCAGACAATGGGGCCGCCGCGCGACAGCGTCAGCATCAGCAGGTTTTCGCTGTAGGTAGAGTGGATCCCCCATTTCTGATGCGGAGTCAGGAAGTTGAGCGCTTTTTCCGGGAAGCCGTTAGGCGGAACTTCGCGCATATTGCTGACGCTTCGGGTATCGATAGGCGGACGATATGCCACCAGACTTTCACCAAACGCTCGCATCCACACGTGATCCTGGTACAACTGTTGGCGACCGGACAGGGTGCGCCACGGGATCAGCTCGTGGACGTTGGTATAGCCTGCGTTATAGGAGACATGTTCACTTTCCAGCCCGGACCAGGTGGGGCTGGAGATGATTTTGCGCGGCTGCGCCTGAATATCGCGAAAACGGATTTTCTCGTCTTCTTTGTTCAACGCCAGATGCGTATGGTCGCGTCCGGTCATCGCTCCCAGCGCTTCCCAGGCTTTCACCGCCACCTGACCGTTCGTTTCCGGTGCCAGGGCGAGGATAACCTCAGACGCATCCAGCGCGGTGTCTATCAGTGGTCGGCCTTTCGCCGGACCTTCGCGTTTGGTGTAGTTCAGCTTGCCGAGGAAATCGACCTCCGTCTGGGTATTCCACGTAATACCTTTCCCGCCGTTACCGAGCTTGTCCATTAGGGGACCGAGCGAAGTGAAGCGTTCGTAGGTGGCGGGATAGTCACGTTCCACGACGGCAATATTGGGCGCCGTTTTCCCCGGGAGGAGATCGCATTCGCCTTTACGCCAGTCCTGAATGTCAAACGGCTGCGCCAGCTCTGCCGGGGAGTCGTGTTGCAGCGGTTGTAATACCACATCCGTTTCTTGCCCAAGGTGCCCGACGCAAACCTCAGAGAAGACTTTGGCGATGCCTTTATAAATTTCCCAGTCGCTCTTCGATTCCCACGCAGGATCGACCGCCGCCGACAGCGGGTGAATAAACGGATGCATATCTGAGGTGTTCATATCGTCTTTTTCATACCAGGTGGCGGTCGGCAAAACGACATCGGAGAACAGGCAGGTACTCGACATACGGAAATCGAGCGTTACCAGCAGATCAAGCTTGCCCTCTATCGCCGCGGACTGCCATTCCACCTCTTCAGGTTTAATACCTTCGCTTGAACCGAGCGCTTCCCCCTGGATCCCGCTTTCGGTACCCAGCAGATACTTGAGCATGTATTCATGCCCTTTACCGGAGGAGCCGAGCAGGTTAGAGCGCCAGACGAAGAGATTACGCGGATGGTTGTTACCACTATCCGGCTGCTCGCAGGCAAAACGAATTTCACCCGATTTCAGCGCCTGTGCAGTGTATTGTGCAGGCGACACTCCCGCTTGTTCTGCCTTTGCTTTGACGGTCAGAGGGTTGAGGTTGAGCTGCGGCGCGGACGGCAGCCAGCCCATTCTTTCTGCCCGCACGTTAAAGTCGATCAAATGTCCGCTAAACTTCGACGCGTCAGCCAGCGGAGAGAGGAGTTCCTGAGCGGTGAGTTTTTCATAACGCCACTGGCTGGAGTGATTGTAGAAAAACGAGGTGCTGTTCATCTGACGCGGCGGGCGGTTCCAGTCCAGCGCAAAGGCCAGCGGCAACCAACCAGTTTGCGGACGCAGTTTCTCCTGACCCACATAGTGCGCCCAGCCGCCGCCGCTTTGTCCCACACAACCGCAGAACACGAGGATGTTAATCATTCCACGGTAGTTCATATCCATGTGATACCAGTGGTTGACGCCAGCCCCGAGGATAATCATCGAACGGCCATGGGTTTTGTGCGCCGTATCGGCAAACTCACGGGCGATTTGTTCGATATGACGACGAGGGACACCGGTAATTTGCTCTCCCCAGGCCGGGGTGTAGGCTTTCACTTCGCTGTAATCTTGCGCGCTATGAGCGTCATCCAGACCACGGTCGAGGCCGTAATTCGCCAGCACCAGATCATAGACGCTCACCACCGGGCAACGGCTGCCATCGGCGAGGGTAAGATGTTTTACCGGCAGTTGACGAATCAGCACGGGTTCCTGTTTCACGCTGCGAAAATGCGGGTTTTCGTTGCCGCCAAAGTAGGGGAATGCCACGCCGGTCACTTCATCATGCTGACCGAGCAGCGAGAGGGAAAGTTCTGTTTCAGCGCCAGCCGCCAGTGGCTCCAGGTTCCATTTACCTTTCTCGCCCCAGCGAAAACCGATAGACCCGTTCGGGACCACCAGTTCGCCAGCAGTGTTAAAGGCCACGGTTTTCCACTCCGGATTGTTACTTTCGCCCAGACCATCGACAAGGTCTGAGGCGCGCATCATGCGCCCTGGAACGTAGCTGCCATCTTCCCGGGCATCCAGCAAAACCAGCATCGGCATATCGGTATAGCGACGACAGTAATTGATGAAGTAATCGCTTGGATTGTCGAGGTGGAATTCTTTCAGAATCACGTGGCCCATCGCCATCGCCAACGCGCTGTCTGTCCCTTGCTTGGGGGCCAGCCACTGGTCGCACAGTTTGGCGACTTCCGAGTAATCCGGCGTAATGGCAATCGTCTTGGTGCCTTTGTAGCGTACTTCAGTAAAAAAGTGCGCATCCGGGGTACGGGTCTGCGGCACGTTTGACCCCCAGGCGATGATGTAGCTGGAGTTATACCAGTCGGCGGATTCTGGAACATCGGTCTGTTCGCCCCAGGTCATCGGTGATGCAGGCGGTAAGTCGCAGTACCAGTCATAGAAGCTCAGGCAGGTTCCGCCCAGTAGCGAAAGATAACGTGTGCCTGCGGCATAGGAGACCATCGACATAGCAGGGATCGGGGAGAACCCGGCCACGCGATCCGGGCCATAGGTTTTCACCGTCCAGACGTTTGCGGCAGCAATGAGCTGATTAAGCTCTTTCCAGTTGGAACGGATAAAACCACCGCGCCCGCGTACCTGTTTGTAGCTCTGGCATTTTTGCGGGTCGTTCATAATGGATTCCCAGGCCAGCACCGGATCGGGCTGGCGGGACAGGGCGTCGCGCCACAGTTCGATCAGACGTTTACGCACCAGGGGATATTTCAGACGGTTGGCGCTGTAAAGATACCAGGAGTAGCTGGCACCGCGCGGGCAGCCACGGGGTTCATGATTTGGCAGGTCAGGGCGGGTACGCGGGTAGTCGGTTTGCTGCGTTTCCCAGGTCACCAGTCCGTTTTTGACGTAGATTTTCCAACTGCATGAGCCGGTACAGTTAACGCCGTGGGTAGAACGCACAATTTTGTCGAACTGCCAGCGCTGACGATAGCTGTCTTCCCAGTCCCGGTTGGTGTGCATCACTTGCCCGTGCCCATCGGCAAACGTATCGCCCTTTTGTTTAAAGTAGCGAAAGCGATCGAACAGTTTACTCATGACATAACTCCTGCTTTGAGAATATTGCCGACGGTGAATCGAACGGTAGGCCGGATGGCGGTTAACGCCTTATCCGGCCTATCGAACTGTCCGATCCTGCGGTATCCATTTTGTTATTTTTTTTGTGATTTACGGCCATAGACCAGCCAGGTCACCAGCACGCAGACGATGTAAAACACGAGGAATATTTTCATTGCGCCCACCGGAGAGCCGGTCAGCGCCAGCGATGAACCAAACGCTTTGGGGATGAAAAAGCCCCCCACAGCGCCAATAGCAGAGATGAATCCCAGGGCGGCAGCGGTATCGGTTACCGCTTCACGTTGGGCCTGTTCTTCAGTACCACCGTGCAGCTTGACACGGTATATGGTGATTTTGCGAAAGATCACCGCGATCATCTGGAAGGTTGAGCCGCTTCCCAAACCCGCAGTCAGGAACAAGCCCATAAACACCAGGTAGAAGGCGACAAAGTTTCCTTCGCCTGACCCAGGCAGGGTGAGGAACAGCAGGGCGCTAAACAACGCCATAAAGATGAAGTTAATTAACGTGACGCGCACACCGCCGAATTTGTCAGAAATCACGCCGCCTGCCGATCGCGCAAGAGCGCCGATGAAGGGGCCGAAGAACGCAAGTTGCAGGATATTCACGTCCGGGAACTGAGTTTTCGCCAGCATGGCAAAGCCTGCCGAAAAGCCGATAAATGAACCGAAGGTGGCGAGATACAGCAGGCTTAATAACCACAGATGAAAACGTTTGAGGACCGGCAACTGGGAAGCAATTGAGGCCTTCGAACTGGCAATATCGTTCATTCCCATGCCTGCTGCTAAGGTGGCTATCAGCAGTAACGGAACCCAAATCCATGCGGCATTGGCCAGCGACAATAACGAGCCGTCGGCTTGCGGTACGCCCTGTACGCCCAAAAAGGTAAAGATAGGCAGAAAGATCACCAGCGGCGCGATCAACTGCATCACGCTGACGCCAAGGTTGCCGAGACCACCGTTAACGCCTAATGCGCTGCCTTGTTTCGCTTTGGGGAAGAAAAAGCTGATATTACCCATGCTGGAGGCAAAGTTTGCGCCAGCAAAACCACACATCAGCGCAATGATAATAAATACGCCAAACGGAGTAGCGTTATTTTGCACGGCAAAACCGAGCCAGACGCAGGGAATAACCAGAATAATCGTACTAAAAATGGTCCACCGGCGCCCACCAAATATAGGTACCATAAAGGAGTAGGGGACGCGCAATATTGCGCCAGAAAGAGAAGGCAATGCCGTTAATAAAAACAGTTGGTCAGTAGTGAAATTAAAACCAATTTTATTCAGATTGACGGCCACGGCGCTGAACAACATCCAGACGCAGAACGCCAGCAACAGACAACTTACTGATATCCAGAGGTTTCGGCGTGCAATATGCTTACCTTTGTTTTCCCAAAAGGCGGGGTTCTCCGGTTTCCAGTCAGTTAAAAGATAACGATTATTTTTCTCATTTGATGCTGACATATTATTCTCCATGCCCATGCCGTTCATGAAAAAGAAATAAACGCACACAGCGCCGCGCGAGTTCTTTTTAGAAACTATTGAAAAGTTTTGGGAATATTGACTGAAAGAATAGATAAAAAAGCGCAATAACGCGGCGTGATGAGGGAATTACATGTTGCTTAAGTGTTACCAATTGTAAAGATAAAAGGTGTATTATTAATTCATCTATAACATCAATTAACTAACTCTAACGTAATCATACGATCCAAATGGCGTTCGAATGCAGGGTCGGCCATTTCCTCAATGCCTAAGACATAGATGCCATCCAGGCCGCAAACCAATGCGATTAAGCGCCAGGCCACCTCGGCCGCATCCGGTATTGCTGAAAATTCACCTGCACTCTGTCCTTGAGTGATGATAGCGGCGGTTTCTTCATGCCACATCCGCATGGTTAGCAGGTAGGCGCTTTTGATTTCCGGATCTTTATCCGCCAGGACCTGCGCTTCACGCCACAGTTTAATGTAGGGTTCGAACCCGCCATCTTCACTGCCCAACATGGCATGCAGTCGTTCGCGGAAGCTGGCGTTATCACTGACCTGTTCGGCATCCAGAAGGGTCCGTATCAGTTGCACAAACGCGAGGGATTTTAACTCACCCGCAGAGGTAAAGTGATGGTGTACCTGCCCGGTGGATACCTGAGCTTCCGTGGCAATACGCCGCACCGTCATAGCAGTAAATCCTTCCTCAAGCGCGACACGCATGGCCGCTTGCAGAATAACTTCCCGACGTTCGTCCCGATTCAGATAGCTCATCTTTCCTCCTGTACCCGTATAGCATGCAGTCTAACAAAAAGTTGGACATACGTTCAAATTTCCGTAGGATCGCTAAAGCTGGACGCGTGTCCAGTTTCAGTTTCGTTAGGGAGTTTTATGTTTCGTCAGTGGTTAACGTTAGTCATTATTGTACTGGTCTACATCCCTGTTGCGATTGATGCAACGGTGCTGCACGTTGCCGCGCCCACGCTGAGTATGACGCTGGGTGCCAGTGGTAACGAGCTGCTGTGGATCATCGATATTTATTCTCTGGTAATGGCCGGAATGGTATTGCCAATGGGCGCGCTGGGCGATCGTATTGGCTTTAAACGTCTGCTGCTGTTAGGGGGCGGAGTATTTGGTCTCGCATCGCTGGCCGCTGCCTTTGCCCACAGCGCGGGTTGGCTGATTGCCACTCGGGCCGTATTGGCGATTGGGGCGGCGATGATTGTTCCGGCAACGCTTGCGGGTATTCGCGCCACATTCGCTGAGCAACGGCATCGCAATATGGCGCTCGGCGTCTGGGCGGCCGTGGGTTCCGGCGGTGCGGCATTTGGCCCACTGGTTGGTGGAATGCTGCTGGAGCACTTCTACTGGGGATCCGTGTTCTTAATTAATGTGCCGATTGTCCTGGTGGTAATGGCCTTAACCGCACGCTTAGTGCCGCGCCAGGCCGGACGTCGCGATCAATCGTTAAATTTCGGTCATGCAATAATGCTGATTGTCGCCATTCTGCTGCTGGTTTACAGCGCTAAAACCGCGCTGAAAGGGCATACGGCGACCGTTGCCATTACGTTGACGCTGTTAACCGGCGCGTTACTGTTGTGGCAGTTTGTCCGCATCCAGCTTGCCGCTTCCCGCCCGATGATTGATATGCGGCTGTTCACGCATCGCATCATCTTAAGCGGCGTTGTGATGGCGATGACCGCCATGATAACTCTGGTGGGTTTCGAGTTACTGATGGCTCAGGAGCTACAGTTTGTTCATGGTTTAACACCGTATCAGGCGGGACTGTTTATGCTGCCGGTGATGCTGGCAAGCGGCTTCAGCGGCCCCATTGCCGGTATGCTGGTGTCACGCCTGGGATTACGTTGTGTGGCAACGGCGGGTATGGCGCTTAGCGCCGTCAGTTTTTACGGCCTGGCGATGACAGATTTCAGTACTCAGCAGATTCAAGCCTGGATATTAATGGCTTTGCTCGGTTTCAGCGCCGCCAGTGCGCTGCTGGCCTCAACGGCGGCTATCATGGCGGCAGCCCCGGCAGAAAAAGCCGCAGCCGCGGGCGCCATTGAGACAATGGCTTATGAACTGGGGGCCGGGCTTGGGATCGCTATCTTTGGTTTGTTGTTGAGCCGCAGCTTTTCAGCCTCGATTCTGCCGCCTGTCGGACTTAATCCACAGGAGATAGAACGAGCCTCATCGTCAATGGGGGAGGCGGTGCAACTGGCGCACTCGCTCCCGTCGTCGCTGAGTGAGGCGTTGCTGTCGGCTGCTAAAGAAGCCTTTACCTGGTCGCACAGCGTGGCCTTAAGCAGCGCCGGCAGCATGCTTATCGTATTAGCGGTAGGAATGTGGTTCAGTCTGGCAAAGGTACAGCGTCAATAACTAATGGGCTAAATGACAGGGGTAATCCATCTCTTCGACTTCTTTCCCACTCAGTCGAGCGTATTGCCCCGTCAGCCTCCAGAACGCAGGCTGTGTTTCCGTATAGATCTCTGCCGCTAAAACCAGGCGGCGGCGATCCACCTCATTCAGCTCCAGCAGCGTCCACGGCACAAAATAACGATCGCTGCCCGTTAGGGTAAACCACAGCGGGCACCCGCATCCGGAACAGAAGAAACGTTCACCACGATTTGAAGAAGGGAAGTGCGAAGGTTCTGCTGAATCTGGCGACATCAGCGGCTGAGCGCTGGCTTCCAGATACATAGCGATGCCACCTGACCACTTCTGGCACAGCGTACAATGACAGGCATAGACATCCAGCATTTCGACGTCGACGGTAAAATGACTCTGCCCGCAAAGACAACGACCAGTGAATGTCTGCACGGCATACTCCTTATGACCGAGTCTACATTAAGAGAAAAAGCCAGCCCTGGAAGGACTGGCTTTGTATTCAGACTACAACAAAATTAGAACTGGTAGTTCAGACCAACAGCAACGATGTTGTCAGTGCTTACACCGGCAGCTCTTGTGAAGTTGTTGGCATCCAGCAGGTTGATTTTGTAATCAACGAAGGTGGACATGTTTTTGTTGAAGTAGTAGGTAGCACCCAGGTCTACGTATTCAACCAGATCCTGGTCGCCGTAACCGTTGATGTCTTTACCTTTAGACTTCAGGTAAGCAACGGACGGACGCAGACCGAAGTCGAACTGGTACTGAGCAACAGCTTCAAAGTTCTGTGCTTTATTTGCAATACCGATGATCTCAGTACCTTTAACAGTACCACCAAAGGTAGTCATGTTACGGGTTTCGGAGTAGGTGGTTGCCAGGTAGATGTTGTTCGCATCATATTTCAGGCCAGCAGCCCAAATTTCAGCGTTCTTACCGTCAGCTTTGAACTGACCGCTGTGGTTGTTCTGGGAGTCAGTACGGTCAGATTTCGCATAGGTTGCACCTACGCCGAAGCCATCGTACTCATAGGTAGTTGACAGACCGAAGCCGTCGCCATTAGCTTCTTTGTCGGCGCTACGATCGTTTTTACCCTGGTACTGCAGGGCAAAGTTCAGACCTTCAACCAGACCGAAGAAGTCGGTGTTACGGTAGGTTGCAACGCCAGTAGTACGGCCAGTCATGAAGACGTCAGTCTGGGTCCAGGTATCGCCACCGAACTCTGGCAGAACGTCGGTCCATGCGCCGATGTCGTAAGCTACGCCGTAGTTACGACCGTAGTCGAAAGAACCGTATTCAGCGAATTTCAGGCCAGCGAATGCCAGACGGGTTTTATCTTTGTCGGAACCCTGATCTTCAGAACGGTTGCCTTTGAATTCATATTCCCACTGACCAAAACCAACCAGTTGGTCGTTGATCTGAGTTTCGCCTTTGAAGCCCAGACGCGCGTAAGTTTTGTCGCCATCGCTGCTGGTATCGTTAGAGAAGTAGTGTTGAGCGTGAACTTTACCGTACAGGTCCAGTTTGTTTGCGTCTTTGTTATATACCTCAGCTGCGTTTACCGCACCTGCCGCCAACAGGCTAGTCACTGCCACTGCAACTAATTTAAGTTTCATTCTAAATAATCCTTATAATTATTTCTTGGTGTGTTTCCTAAACCATTGCTAAACGAAGGGGTTCGTCAATGGCAAACCATTTTTAAATGACGCAGTGGTATAAGTTCAATAATAAGTTTCATAATATTGCGAAATATTTGAAGTTGTGTGATCCAGATCTACATAATATAGCTGATTGTATTAATCTTAATATGTGACAGATCGGAATGGGTATATTTACATGGGGAACTATTGTGCAGGCTATGATTTAAATGGCGTTAGTTTCGCAGGTGTAATATATACATGTGAAGAGATACAGATAACCGAGTAATACTTTCGGGCGTTAATTAATTTCCATATATTTAACATTTAATTAAAAAAATATAAACATAAACCGCAGTGGAATGAACAATTATTATTCATTAAATTGTCTAAAGTATAGCCGGATTTTATTTGTTTGTGATAAAACCCGACTTTTTTTCAGGCACGCCGCGTTGCCAGCCAGCAAAGCAGAGACCCCGCGCAGACCATCAGCGCTCCTTGCCAGAAGGATAGTGACAGCGGGGCGCTGAGCAACACCGCCGCCAGCGCAGAGGAGAGCACTGGAGTAAAATAAGACCCGACGGCCATAACGGTCACGTTGCCATGCAAAATACCAATATTCCACGCGGCATAGGCAAATCCTAACGTTAATGCTGCAGTGAACATTTTAATCGTCACCGAAGTGCTGAAAACCATTTCCGGTTGAGGCGTAATAAAATAGTAAACCCACAAACTTGCCGCCGTTAGTAAAACGAACACGGTGATGCCGTTAAAACCTTTTGCATATTTATTGGTCACCGTGCAATACGTTGCCCAGATAAAAGCGCCGAGAAAGGCGAGGAAATAGCTAAGCGGGCTGCTGGCAACATTGCTGATAATTTCTCCAGGATTCAGGCCGTTTTCACCCCCCAACACCCAACAAACCCCGGTCAATGCGATGATTAATCCGGGAATCACCAACCAGGTTGTTTTTTGGCCATTAAATAAGATGGCGAATAATATTGTCAGGCTTGGCCAGAGATAATTGACCATACCCACTTCAATAGCCTGGTGACGAGTGGCGGCATAGCCGAGGGCCAGCGCTAAGCATATTTCATAGCTAACAAAAAGCACGCTACCGGCGATTAAATATCGCACAGGAATTTTTCTGATATTTGGGAATCCGACGGTAAATATCAGCAACAGGCCGCTTAATGTAAAAATCATCGCCGCGCCGCCTGCCGGCCCCAGTCCTTCGCTTACCCCACGAATAAGCCCGACCATCGTGCTCCAGAGCACGATGGCAATAAGCCCAATTAACGTTGCTTTTTGTTTTGTCATGCTGATTGTCTGTCCATGGTACTGGCAAAAATTAAGCTGAAATGTATAGCACCTTTACACCGTAGCGCGCTAATTAATTCCCTTTTGTCTACTCCCTTATGGGTACAAAGGTTAAGCGAAGTGCACTATTTAGTAGCGGAACCGTTTCGTTATTGATTTGACGCAAAAAAAATATGGATATAGCTGATAGTTTCGTCGCGAAGTTGTACATGTCATCTTTCAATCATGCCGCGCTGGCGCAATTTGAGAGATTTCCTGTACGAATCCCTGCAAAAAAGAGGAAAGCAATGGACGTCAGCCGCAGACAATTTTTTAAAATCTGCGCGGGCGGTATGGCGGGAACAACAGTAGCCGCTCTGGGTTTTGCACCCAAAATGGCACTGGCTCAGGCGCGAAACTATAAGCTGTTGCGCGCCAAAGAGATCCGAAACACCTGCACATACTGTTCCGTAGGTTGCGGGCTATTAATGTATAGCCTGGGAGATGGAGCAAAAAACGCCAAAGAGTCGATTTACCATATTGAAGGGGATCCGGATCATCCGGTGAGCCGTGGGGCATTATGCCCTAAGGGCGCAGGATTACTGGATTACGTGCACAGTGAAAACCGTCTGCGTTACCCGGAATATCGCGCTCCAGGCTCCGACAAATGGCAGCGTATCAGCTGGGATGAGGCTTTCACCCGTATCGCGAAGCTGATGAAAACTGACCGCGACGCCAACTTTATTGAGAAGAATGAGCAGGGCGTAACGGTAAACCGCTGGCTTTCTACCGGGATGCTGTGCGCATCTGCGGCAAGTAATGAAACCGGCATGCTGACGCAAAAATTTGTGCGCTCACTCGGCATGCTGGCAGTAGACAACCAGGCGCGCGTCTGACACGGACCAACGGTAGCAAGTCTTGCTCCAACATTTGGTCGCGGTGCGATGACCAACCACTGGGTTGATATTAAAAACGCCAACGTCGTGATGGTGATGGGCGGTAACGCCGCTGAAGCACATCCGGTGGGATTCCGCTGGGCGATGGAAGCTAAAAACAACAATGATGCCACGCTAATTGTTGTTGACCCCCGTTTTACACGTACAGCCTCGGTAGCGGATATTTACGCGCCAATTCGTTCCGGCACGGACATTACGTTCCTGTCCGGCGTCTTGCTGTATCTGATTGAAAACAACAAAATCAACGCTGAATACGTTAAGCATTACACCAACGCCAGCCTGCTGGTGCGGGATGATTTTGCTTTTGAAGACGGCCTGTTCAGCGGTTACGACGCGAAAAAACGCCAATACGATAAATCGTCCTGGAACTACCAGTTCGATGAAAACGGCTACGCGAAACGCGATGAAACGTTAAGCCATCCTCGCTGTGTCTGGAACCTGCTAAAACAGCACGTTTCCCGCTACACGCCGGATGTGGTGGAAAACATCTGCGGTACGCCAAAAGAAGACTTCCTGAAAGTGTGCGAAGTGCTGGCTTCCACCAGCGTAGCGGATCGCACCACCACGTTCCTGTATGCACTGGGCTGGACACAGCATACCGTCGGGGCGCAGAACATCCGTACCATGGCCATGATCCAGTTGCTGCTCGGCAACATGGGGATGGCAGGTGGCGGGGTCAACGCTTTACGCGGCCACTCCAACATTCAGGGTTTAACCGACTTAGGGCTGCTCTCTACCAGTCTGCCAGGCTACCTGACGCTGCCGTCAGAGAAACAGGCCGATCTGCAAACCTATCTGGCCGCTAACACGCCAAAAGCGACGTTGGCCGATCAGGTGAACTACTGGGGCAACTACCCGAAATTCTTCGTCAGCCTGATGAAATCTTTCTACGGCAATGCGGCGCAGAAAGAAAACGACTGGGGCTTTGAGTGGCTGCCGAAGTGGGATCAGTCCTACGACGTCATCAAATACTTCAACATGATGGATAGCGGGAAAGTCACCGGCTACATCTGTCAGGGCTTTAACCCGGTCGCGTCCTTCCCGGACAAAAACAAAGTGGTGCAGTGCCTGAGCAAACTGAAGTATCTGGTGGTTATCGATCCGCTGGTGACTGAAACCTCAACGTTCTGGCAGAACCACGGCGAATCAAACGACGTTGATCCGGCTTCTATTCAGACCGAAGTCTTCCGTTTGCCATCCACCTGCTTTGCGGAAGAGGACGGCTCCATCGCCAACTCCGGTCGCTGGCTGCAGTGGCACTGGAAAGGTCAGGATGCCCCGGGTGAAGCCCGCAACGACGGCGAAATTCTGGCCGGTATTTATCACCGTCTGCGCGACATGTATCGCACTGAAGGCGGTAAAGCTGTAGAACCCGTGCTGAAAATGAGCTGGAACTATAAGCAACCGGACGAACCGCACTCCGAAGAAGTGGCAAAAGAGAACAACGGCTATGCGCTGGAAGACCTCTATGATGCCAACGGTGTGCTGGTTGCGAAGAAAGGCCAGTTACTCAGCAGCTTTGCGCTTCTGCGCGATGATGGTTCTACGTCATCGTCCTGCTGGATTTATACCGGTAGCTGGAACGAGCAGGGCAACCAGATGGCCAATCGCGATAACGCCGACCCGTCAGGTCTCGGTAATACGCTGGGCTGGGCCTGGGCATGGCCGTTAAACCGTCGCGTGTTGTATAACCGCGCTTCGGCGGACCCGCAAGGTAAACCATGGGATCCAAAACGCATGCTGATCCAGTGGAACGGCACGAAGTGGACGGGGAACGATATCCCGGACTTCAACACCGCAGCACCGGGCAGTGGCACCAATCCGTTTATTATGCAGCCGGAAGGGCTGGGTCGTCTGTTCGCTATCGATAAGATGGCGGAAGGTCCGTTCCCGGAACACTACGAGCCGATGGAAACGCCGCTGGGTACGAACCCGCTGCATCCGAACGTGATCTCCAACCCGGCAGCGCGTCTGTACGAAGCGGATAAGTTACGCATGGGCACGAAACAGGACTTCCCGTACGTCGGAACGACCTATCGTCTGACCGAACATTTCCATACCTGGACCAAGCACGCATTGCTGAATGCGATTGCCCAGCCAGAGCAGTTTGTGGAAATCAGCGAAACGCTGGCGGCAGCGAAGGGGATCTCCAACGGCGATCACGTCAAAGTTAGCAGCAAGCGTGGATTTATTCGCGCAGTTGCCGTGGTTACCCGTCGTCTGCGTACTCTGCACGTCAACGGTCAGCAGGTTGAAACGGTTGGGATCCCGATCCATTGGGGCTTTGAAGGAGTCGCGCGTAAAGGCTATATCGCCAACACCCTGACGCCGAATGTCGGTGATGCAAACTCGCAAACGCCGGAATATAAAGCGTTTTTAGTTAACATCGAGAAGGCGTAAGGGAGGCGAACATATGTCTATGGAAACGCAGGACATCATCAAACGGTCCGCAACAAACGCCATCACGCCGCCGCCTCAGGCCCGTGATTACAAAGCTGAGGTCGCAAAGCTGATCGACGTTTCCACCTGCATAGGCTGTAAGGCCTGTCAGGTGGCATGTTCAGAGTGGAATGATATCCGCGATGAAGTCGGCCACTGCGTCGGGGTGTATGACAACCCTGCCGATCTTAGCGCCAAGTCCTGGACGGTGATGCGGTTTACCGAAACCGAACAGAACGGCAAGCTCGAGTGGTTGATTCGTAAAGACGGCTGTATGCACTGTGAAGATCCGGGCTGCCTGAAGGCATGCCCGTCTGCCGGGGCTATCATCCAGTACGCCAACGGGATTGTTGATTTTCAGTCAGAGCACTGCATTGGCTGCGGCTACTGTATTGCCGGGTGTCCATTTAATATTCCGCGCCTCAATAAAGAGGATAACCGCGTATATAAATGTACGCTGTGTGTGGACCGCGTCAGCGTCGGGCAGGAACCTGCCTGCGTGAAGACCTGTCCGACCGGGGCAATCCATTTCGGCACCAAGCAGGAAATGCTGGAAATGGGCGAACAGCGTGTGGCAAAACTGAAAGCACGTGGTTATGAACATGCCGGTCTCTACAACCCGGAAGGTGTGGGTGGCACGCACGTGATGTACGTTCTGCATCATGCCAACCAGCCGGAGCTGTATCACGGCCTGCCGAAAGAACCGCAGATCGATACCTCTATCAATCTGTGGAAAGGGGCGCTGAAACCGCTGGCCGCTGCCGGATTTATCGCCACCTTCGCCGGACTGATTTACCACTACATTGGTATCGGTCCGAATAAGGAAGTGGACGACGACGAGGAGGATCATCATGAGTAAGTCGAAAATGATTGTGCGCACGAAGTTTATCGACCGCGCCTGTCACTGGACGGTGGTGATCTGCTTCTTCCTGGTGGCGTTGTCGGGGATTTCGTTTTTCTTCCCGACTCTGCAATGGCTGACGCAGACCTTCGGTACGCCGCAGATGGGGCGCATTTTGCACCCGTTCTTCGGACTGCTGATCTTTGTGGCGCTGATGTTCATGTTTGTACGCTTTGTTCACCACAACATCCCGGATAAAAAAGATATCCCGTGGCTGAAAAACATTGTGGAAGTGCTGAAAGGCAATGAACACAAAGTGGCGGACGTGGGTAAGTACAATGCCGGACAGAAAATGATGTTCTGGTCGATCATGAGCATGATTTTCGTGCTGCTGATTACCGGCATCATTATCTGGCGTCCGTACTTTGCGCAGTTCTTCCCGATGCAGGTCGTGCGCTATAGCCTGCTTATCCATGCGGCTGCGGGGATTATCCTGATGCACGCCATCCTCATCCACATGTATATGGCATTCTGGGTGAAAGGATCGATTAAAGGCATGGTCGAAGGGAAAGTGAGCCGTCGCTGGGCGAAGAAACATCACCCACGCTGGTATCGCGAAGTTGAACGACAAGAAGCGAAAAAAGAGAGCGAGGAAGGGGTTAACTAACTCCTGACGTGCCCTGATCGTAATGGCGCTACACCAGTAGCGCCATTTTTTTGCCAAAAAAATGTCATGTTTTGATAAGCCGGATGACGGGCCTACACGCGCATTTTGCTGATGTAGGCCTGCCATCCGGCAATACGGTTTACTCCAGTTGTGAGTTCAGGCGCTCAATCTCCTCACGCCATTGCGCCTGTAACAGCGGCTTTTGATGTTTCGGCTTGCGGGCAAGATCGTCAGCCAGACGCTGCTCCAGCTCAAGAAGTTGTTCCAGCAATCCATCGCTGTCACCGTTTATTTCGGCTCTCGCATCGACCACCGTTTTGGGAACGGTTATCTCCGAGGATGTTTCCCGAATACGCGCATTGACCGCGTCCAGATCGTGCCATTCACTGAGTTCGCCGTTGTCGATCAACCAAAACCGGTTACAGCTTTGGCTAATAAGCTGACGGTCGTGACTGACCAACAACACGCCGCCGTTATAGCTTTGCAGCGTTTCTGCCAACGCCTCTTTACCTTCCAGATCCAGATGGTTGGTCGGTTCATCGAGCATCAGCAGGCTGTAGCGCGCAAGCGTTAGCCCAACAAACAGCAGCCGGGAGCGCTCACCGCCGCTTAGGGAACTGATCCGCTGCGCGTGACGAACCCACGGAAAACCCGCGCTAATCAGCGCCATTTTGCGGATATCAGGCTGCGGAGCAAACGGCTCCAGCGCGTCAAATAACGAATCGTTATCTGCGAGTTGGTGCAGCGTCTGGTCGTAATACCCCAACGTAACGCGCGGGTGCAACACCAGTGAAGGTGATGCCAGTTGTGAGTGAAACTGTTGCCAGATAAGCCTTAACAACGATGATTTCCCACAACCGTTGCGCCCGACAATCGCCACGCGATCGCCGCTTTTTAACCGGAGACCGGCAATGGAAAACAGCGTATCGGCGTCGGGAGCAGGGGCCACGGACAGATTAGTCATCTCCAGCAAACGATCCGCACGCAGGGCATCTCCCTGCAATGTTAGTGTCCACTGACTTCCTGACGTCACTTCAGTCTGTACCTCTTTCAGGCGCTGTACCTGCTTTTCCATCTGCTTGGCCTTGCGGGAAAGATCTTCGTTGTCGTAGACCCGCCCCCAGGTAGCCAGCCGTTTGGCGCTGGCGGTCACCCGGTCTATCTCCTTTTGCTCAGCCTTATGGCGCAGAGCATCGCTGATGTCTCTTTCTGCCAGAGCCTGACGCGCCGCGCTACAGGGCAGATCGAAGGCATGGAGAGTTCGATCGCGCAGGATCCAGGTTCCGTGAGTCACCGCGTCTAACAGCTGCGGGTCGTGGGAAACCACCACAAAACTGCCAGACCAGTTTTGTAAGAACTGTTCCAGCCACAGTAATGTTGGCAGATCCAGGTGGTTACCCGGCTCATCCAGCAGCAGCAGGTCAGGGTTTCGCATCAGCGCCCGCGCCAATAACAGACGCGTGTGTTGGCCGCCGCTCAGCGTGTGTGCTGTCAGAGATAAATTCTCCGGCGTGAACCCCATTTCGGCGAGCAGTGCTTCAACTCGCCACTGCTGACCTGCGCGTTCATGCTCGGGCAGTTGAGCCAGAACGGCTTCCTGCAGCGTGAGTGGCAATATTTCGTCAGGCAGATGTTGTTCTACACGGGCGAGATGGCAGTGATTTGCCTGCGCGAAAACCCCACTGGTCGGCGAAATTGTGCCATCGAGCAGTTTTAACAGCGTGCTTTTGCCGCAGCCGTTGTAACCGATAAGCCCGATGCGGTCGCCTTTTTTCAGGGTAAAGGAAAGATCGTCGAATAGCGTGCCGAATGCCGTATCAACGTGTAAGGATTGTGCGGTTAGTAATGTGCTCATTGTTGCTTACTCAAGAGTTACAGGCGTAAAAACGCCTCGTCAAACATCGCTGACGATAACCCGGTAAGCCCGAGAGAAGGGGATTTAGAAGTTAGCTTCGCTCAAGCAGAAGTTATCGCAGCACGATACCGATAACGCTTGAGCACTGGCGATCGCCAAAAGCATGTGAAACGATAAAACGTTCACAGTACAGCATAAGTATCCTCCTTATTATTTTCCAAATGTTAATCGATGGTGAAAGTGTAATCGTAAGTCACGCAGTCACGCAAGTTCTGAGCGCCCGGCAGCAGAGTGCCGCCGGGCAAACCGTCAGATAGAGGTACGACGGTAGTCGCGGTATTCTGCCTGCCAGAAGTTATCGTCAATCGCCTGTTGCAGCGCTTCGGCGGAGGTTTTCACCGCCACGCCTTGCTGCTGGGCCATTTTACCGACGGCAAACGCGATGGCGCGGGAAACGGTCTGAATATCTTTCAGCTCAGGTAACACCAGTCCTTCGCCGTTAAGCACCAGCGGTGAATACTGCGCCAGCGTTTCACTGGCCGACATCAGCATTTCATCGGTGATACGCGATGCGCCAGAAGCAATTACCCCCAGACCAATTCCCGGGAAGATATAGGCATTGTTACATTGGGCAATGGGATAGATTTTCTCTTTCCACAGTACCGGTGCGAACGGGCTACCGGTCGCAACCAGCGCGTTACCCTCGGTCCAGGCGATAATATCCTGTGGCGTGGCTTCTACGCGGGAAGTCGGGTTAGACAGCGGCATGACGATCGGACGCGGGCAATGCTTATGCATTTCGCGAATGATCTCTTCGGTAAACAGGCCAGTCTGTCCGGAAACACCAATCAGGATGTCCGGCTTAACGTTGCGTACCACATCGAGTAACGACAGCACATCTTCTTGCGTATCCCAGTGCTGCAGATTTTCGCGTTTTTGCACCAGTTTGGTCTGGAAAGAGAGCAGGTTCGGCATCTTATCGGTTAACAGGCCGAAGCGATCGACCATAAACACGCGTTGACGCGCCGCTTCTTCGCTTAAACCTTCACGCTGGATTTGCGCGATGATCTGCTCGGCAATTCCGCAACCGGCGGAACCTGCCCCGAGGAAGACAATGTTCTGTTCGCTTAACTGGCTACCGGCCGCACGGCTGGCCGCAATCAGCGTGCCAACGGTTACCGCAGCGGTACCCTGAATATCGTCGTTAAACGAGCAAATTTCATCGCGATAGCGGGTCAACAGCGGCATGGCGTTTTTCTGTGCGAAGTCTTCAAACTGCAACAGCACGTCCGGCCAGCGATGCTTCACGGCCTGGATGAATTCATCGACAAATTCGTAGTATTCATCATCGGTGATACGCGGATTACGCCAGCCCATATACAGCGGATCGTTGAGCAGTTGCTGGTTGTTGGTTCCGACGTCCAGTACCACCGGCAGGGTGTAGGCCGGACTGATCCCACCACACGCGGTATACAGCGACAGTTTACCGATTGGAATACCCATCCCGCCGATCCCCTGATCGCCAAGACCCAAAATACGTTCCCCATCGGTGACAACGATGACCTTGATATTGTGGTTAGGAACGTTTTGCAGGATATCGTCCATATTGTGGCGGTTCTGATAAGAGATAAACACGCCGCGCGCGCGACGATAAATCTCGGAGAAACGCTCACAGGCCGCGCCGACCGTTGGGGTATAGATAACTGGCATCATCTCATCAAGGTGATTATGCACCAGGCGGTAAAACAGGGTTTCGTTGGTGTCCTGGATGTTGCGCAGGTAAATATGTTTATCGATTTCGGTTTTGAATCCCTGATATTGGATCCAGGCGCGTTCAGCCTGTTCTTCAATCGTCTCGACCACTTCCGGCAGTAACCCCAGCAGGTTGAAGTTACGGCGTTCTTCCGCACTGAAAGCACTCCCTTTATTCAGTAAAGGGAATTCCAGCAGAACCGGGCCAGCGTAGGGGATGTAAAGGGAACGCAGTTTTTTAGTTTCGTTTTCCATGTCACTCACTCTTTTTTGAATAACCGTCCCTGGCACTCTTTATGATCGTATGTGGCCTGTCCGCCAGGGAAACGGCCGAAGTATAAAGCATTGTGAATGGGTTAAGGGGTTTTATAAGCAAAAACACCACTGCGGTTGCAATGGTGTTTATCTCGTTATTCAGTCAGACGTGCGAAAGGCTATTTGGCGTCAGCGCGGCGCTTTCTTCCGGTAGGATTATTGACCACGTTGGTTTTGTCACCTTCGGTCACGACTTTACGTTGATTTGAGATTTTGTGGTCCAGTCCGAGAATATGACGGGCCTGACGGTTCGATTTCATTCTAACTCCTTAATCCTGTTACTGGTTTCAAGGGCGAGTCCGTATGAGAACGGACGAAATACAACCTGATAGAAAGCCGATGTTGAAAATAGCGGCTTTCTGGATGGTCGGTCATTTAAGCTGAAAGGTCAATGCTTAAGCGGCAAATGAGAACTATCCCGTATGTGCCATGCTTTTTCTCAGCCGTCCTATACTTGTAACTCCAACGACAACACAGGAGAACGGTAATGACTATCCATAAGAAAGGTCAGGCACACTGGGAAGGCGACATTAAGCACGGTAAAGGTACCGTATCGACCGAAAGTGGGGTGTTGAATCAGCAACCGTATGGGTTTAATACCCGATTTGAAGGGGCGAAAGGCACCAATCCTGAAGAGTTGATTGGCGCGGCGCATGCAGCCTGCTTCTCAATGGCGCTTTCGCTCATGCTGGGCGAAGCGGGTTTTACCCCAGATGCCATTGATACCACTGCCGATGTTTCTCTGGATAAAGTGGATGCCGGATTTGCTATCACCAAAGTCGCGCTACACAGTCAGGTGAGCGTCCCGGGGATAGATGCCGCCACGTTTGACGGCATCATCCAGAAAGCAAAAGCCGGCTGCCCGGTATCACAGGTACTGAACGCGGAAATCACGCTGGATTATCAGTTAAAATCGTAAAGATGGTGTGCCGGATGCGACGGGGTCTTATCCGGCACCAGATGTCTTTATTGCGCCACCCAGCCGCCATCCATATTCCACGCCACGCCACGCACCTGCGACGCCCCGTCTGAGCACAAAAATAGCGCAAGCTCACCCAACTGTTGCGGCGTGACGAATTCGCGCGACGGCTGTTTTTCCGCCAGCAGGGCGTCACGCGCAGCGTCAGGCTCAGCGCCTTCGGCAATACGTTTATCGATTTGCTGCTGGACCAACGGCGTAAGCACCCAACCGGGGCACAGCGCATTGCAGGTAATACCCGTCTGCGCGGTCTCCAGCGCAATGGTTTTGGTTAATCCCACCACGCCGTGCTTCGCCGCCACATAGGCGGATTTCTCTTTTGAGGCCACCAGGCCATGAACAGAAGCGATATTGATGATGCGTCCCCAGTTACGCGTACGCATGCCGGGAAGCGCCAGGCGCGTGGTGTGAAAGACAGAAGAGAGGTTAATGGCGATAATCGCGTTCCATTTATCAACCGGGAAGGTCTCCACCGGTGAAACATGCTGGATCCCGGCATTGTTGACCAGAATATCCACACCGCCAAATTCGCTATCGGCATAGCGCATCATGTCGGCAATTTGCGCTTCATTGCTCAGGTCCGCGCCATGATAGCCCGGCGTTTTGCCATACTGCGCAATGGCATCTTTGGCGGCTTCCACATCACCAAATCCGTTAAGGATCAGGGTAGCGCCCGCTTGCGCCAGCACCTGTGCGATGCCTAATCCAATACCGCTGGTAGAGCCGGTAACCAGAGCGGTTTTTCCCGTTAAGTTCATGATGATTCTCCTTAAACAATTCCGGTGGTGTAGAAGACGCCGATAACAAACAGCACGGCCAGGCTTTTAATTACGGTAATGGCGAATATCCCGCCGTACGCCTGACGATGGCTAAGACCGGTTATGGCCAGCAGGGTAATGACCGCACCGTTATGTGGCAGGGTATCCATACCACCACTGGCCATTGACGCCACGCGGTGGAAGACCTCGAGGGGAATATTGGCGGCATGGGCGGCGGCAATAAAAGTGTCAGACATGGCGGCGAGGGCAATACTCATCCCGCCAGACGCTGAACCGGTGATCCCGGCAAGCGTAGTGATGCTGATAGCCTCATTGAGCAGCGGGTCGGGAATGGCCGCCAGCGCTTTTGACAGCACGAGGAAACCTGGCAGGGCGGCGATCACTGCGCCAAAACCGTATTCTGATGCGGTGTTCATGGCTGCGAGGATCGCGCCGCCAACCGCCGTTCGGCTCCCTTCCGCCAGGCGACCTTTAATGTTGCGATAGCCGAAGAGCACCACCAGCAGGATCCCAGAAATCAGCGCCGCTTCTACCGCCCAGATAGCGGTGATTTTACCGACTTCGGTGGTAATCGGTTTGGCAAGGCCCGGAAGTTCCAGTTGATGCGTAGCGCCATACCATTGCGGGATCCAGTGGGTAAATAGTAGGTTAAAAACGCCAACCAGGATCAGCGGAGAGATAGCAATTATCGGGTTCGGCAGGTTAATGTTATCCGGCGTTTCCGGCTCGTTTAACAGTTCAGTGCCGTACCCTTCATTCTTTGCCTGCGCTTTACGACGCTGGCGCTCGAGATAAACCAGACCGACAACGATGATAAACAGAGAGCCGATCAAACCCAGCCAGGGCGCGGCCCAGGCGTTAGTTCCAAAGAAGCTGGTCGGAATAATGTTCTGGATCTGCGGCGTGCCTGGCAGAGCGTCCATGGTGAAGGAAAACGCGCCCAGCGCAACGGTGGCTGGGATCAGGCGCTTCGGAATATTACTCTGACGGAACAGCTCCGCCGCAAACGGATACACCGCAAATGCCACCACGAACAACGATACGCCGCCGTAGGTCAACAGTGCACACACCAGCACAATCACAGGGATGGCGTGACGACGCCCGAGAATGTTGATGGCGGCGGCAACGATGGAGCGAGAAAAACCCGATAACTCGATTAACTTGCCAAACACAGCGCCCAGTAAGAACACCGGGAAGTAAAGCTTCACAAAACCGACCATTTTTTCCATAAACAGGCCGGTGAAGGCAGGGCCGACGGCGCTGGGTTCAGTGAGCAATACAGCACCTAATGCCGCGATGGGGGCAAACAGGATGACGCTATATCCGCGATAGGCTGCCAGCATCAGCAGGCCCAACGCTGCCAGGGCGATTAATACACTCATCATGACTCCTCAATATCATTGTTATAGTGGGGGTACAGAAAGAGAAGTTACGGTTTCAGGGCAAAGCGCAGCTGATGCTCTCTGCGTTGCTGGATATATTCCTTGCGCGAATCATCCCAGCGATAAAATCCCTGACCGCTGCGCAAACCGGTATCACCGTTAGCAACCTTGTCAGCGACCAGAGACATCATGTCGCTCCCGGTTGCCAGCTCCGGTAGCAGATGCCGACAAATGTCCTGTACCGTAGAAAGTCCGGTCATATCCGCCGCCTCCAGCGGACCGACCATCGCATAGCGGCGACCGAGCGAGGCGCGCATTACCTGATCCACCACCTCTGCGCTGGCGATCCCGCTTTTTACGATATGCAACGCTTCACGCAGCAGAGCGAACTGCAGGCGATTACCGACAAACCCCGGCGCGGCGCGGTCGAGCACGACGGCTTCAAGCTGCATCGAAAGCAGCAGCTGTTGCAGTTCCTGCAGATATTCCGGCTTCGTGGCCGTGCCGGGTACAATCTCAACCAGTGGAATAAAATGCGGCGGGTGCCAGAAATGGGCGATTAACAACCGCTCAGGATGGGCGAGCTTTTCTGCCAGCGCATCCGGCGGCAGGCCGCTGGTGTTACTGGCAATGACGGCCTCAGGCGCGATCAGTGCTTCCAGTTGTGCATACAACGCGTGCTTGAGATCGAGTCGCTCCGGGATGGCTTCGATCAGTAACCCGCACGCGGCAATATCGTGCAGCGAGGCAGTACCATGCAGACGACTCACAGCCTGTTCTTTGTCGTTTTTAGGAAACTGTTCGGTGGCAATCAGTTCATCCAGAATACCGCTGGCAACTGCGCCAATGTCTGCAATACGGTTGCTATCGGTGTCGTACAGCCAGACATCGTGACCATAACGGACGAAGTGGGTGGCAATACCGACACCCATTAAACCCGCGCCCAGTACGCAGATATGCTTACTTTTCATGAGATACCTCCTGCGGGCGCTCAACCGCCAGCGCCACCCCCTGACCGCCGCCTACGCACAGCGTAGCCAGCCCTTTGGCGGCGTTACGGCGGGCCATTTCGTGCAGCAAAGTCACCAGAATTCGGCAACCTGACGCCCCAATGGGATGGCCCAGCGCAATCGCGCCGCCGTTTACGTTCACCCGATCGCTGTCCCAGTTCAGGGATTCGCCAACCGCCAGCGCTTGCGCGGCAAAGGCTTCGTTGGCTTCAATGAGATCGACATCATTCAACGTCCAGCCAGCTCGCTTCAGGCACTGAAGTGATGCCTCTACCGGCCCAATGCCCATAATCGCAGGGTCGACGCCGGAGACAGCGTAGCCCGCCACTCTGGCAAGAACCGGCAGATTGAGTTCTGCTGCTTTGGCGGCGCTCATCAACATCACCGCGGCGGCGCCATCGTTGATTGAAGAGGCATTCCCTGCGGTCACCGTGCCGTTACCTGGGCGAAACACTGGTTTGAGCTGCGCCAGCTTTTCAGCCTGCGTATCCGGACGAGGCTGTTCGTCATGATCCACGACACGCGGCGGTTTTTTGCCCTGCGGGACGCTGACTGGCGTGATTTCCGCGCTAAAACGACCGGCTTCAATGGCGGCGGCCGCTTTTTGCTGTGAGCGCAGGGCAAAGGCGTCCTGCTGCTCGCGACCGATCACGAACTTATCCGCCAGATTTTCCGCGGTAATCCCCATGTGATAGTCGTTAAACGCATCCCACAGACCGTCATGCACCACGCTGTCTTTCATGCTGGCATGACCGAGCCGCAGTCCCGCCCGGGCGCCGTCGAGGAAATAGGGCGCATTACTCATGCTCTCCTGCCCACCGGCAATCACAATTTGCGCATCGCCGCAGCGAATCGCCTGGACCGCCTGATGCACCGCCTTCATGCCCGAGCCGCACACCAGATTAAGGGTTAACGCGGGCGTGGTGACCGGCAGTCCTGCGCGTAACGCCGTTTGCCTGGCAGGGTTCTGGCCGCAGCCTGCCGTCAGAACCTGGCCGAAGATCACTTCATCAATTTGCTCAGGTGCCACGGCGGTTTTTCCCAGCAGCGAACGGATCACCACTGAACCTAGTTCAACCGCGGAAAGCGGCGCCAGCGCGCCATGAAAACTGCCAATTGGGGTGCGCGTTGCCGCGACAATAACAACATCCTGCATGGTCAGCTCCTCAGCTAAAGTGCATTTCGGGGACATTTTCGGGAACGATCAGCTTGCCGGCGGTTCTGGCGACTATCTCATCCACGCTGATACCCGGCGCTCGCTCGCGCAGAATGAACGCCCCATCGGCAATCTCCAGCAGCGCCAGATCGGTAAGCACGCGTTTAATACAGGCCACGCCGGTCAGCGGCAGGGTGCAGGCGGGAAGCAGCTTTGACTCGCCGCTTTTAGAGGCATGCGTCATCACCACGATGATGTTGTCGGCTCCGGCAACCAAATCCATCGCGCCGCCCATGCCTTTCACCATTTTTCCGGGGATCATCCATGAGGCGATATTGCCGTTAACATCCACTTCAAACGCGCCGAGCACCGTCAGGTCGACGTGACCGCCGCGGATCATGGCGAAGGATTGCGCCGAGTCGAAGATTGCCGCGCCTTTGCGCGCCGTCACGGTCTGTTTCCCGGCGTTGATCATGTCAGCATCAATTTCGTCTTCCGTGGGAAACGGGCCCATACCCAGCAAGCCGTTTTCCGATTGCAGCATTACGTCCATGCCTTCAGGAATGTAGTTGGCCACCAGAGTAGGAATACCAATCCCAAGGTTGACGTAATAACCGTCTCGCAGCTCGCGGGCGACACGCATCGCCATTTGTTCACGCGTTAACATGGTCAGGCTCCTTTCTGGCGCAGGGTGCGTTGTTCAATACGTTTTTCAAACTGCCCCTGGATAATGCGGTTAACGTAAATTCCGGGGGTGTGAATTGCGGCGGGGTCCAGCTCTCCAGGAGGGACAATTTCTTCAACTTCCACGACGGTAATACGCCCAGCGGCAGCCATCAGCGGATTAAAATTTTGTGCGGTGTGGCGATAAATAACGTTGCCGTACCAGTCGGCTTTCCAGCCTTTAACCAACGCAAAATCACCGGTTATCGCCTGCTCTAAGATGTAAGGGCGTCCGGCAAACTCGCGAACTTCTTTCCCTTGCGCGACCGGGGTTCCGTATCCGGTCGCGGTAAAGAATGCCGGGATCCCCGCGCCGCCCGCGCGCAACTGCTCAGCCAGCGTGCCTTGCGGCGTCAGGATAGCTTCCAGTTCACCGCTGAGAACCTGCTGCTCAAACAGGGCGTTTTCACCTACATAAGATGCGACCACTTTGCGTACCTGGCGCGTTTCCAGCAGAACGCCAAGGCCAAAACCATCCACGCCGCAGTTGTTTGACACAACCGTAAGCCCCTGAACCTCCCGACGGCGTACTTCGGCAATCAGGTTCTCAGGGATCCCACATAAGCCAAAACCGCCCGCCAGCAGCGTCATGTTATCGGTCAGTCCTTCCAGCGCCTCTTGATAGGTGGCAACCCGTTTATCCAGTCCAGCCATATACTTGCCCCTCCTGTTGTCCTTGCCGACATCATTGGGGGTGAAAAATGATTTGTTAATTTTAAATTTGTGACTCACTCATTGGGTTTTTTTATCAATTTAATGTTAATTAAAGGTATTCAACAAGTTAAAGGAATGAGAAATGGGAATGAGCATCAAACAGTTACGCGCGTTTTTAGCGGTAGCTCACACTCTGAATTTTGCTCATGCCAGTGAAAGACTGAATATGTCGCAACCCGCTTTAAGCCTGGCGATTAAAGGACTGGAGGATTCACTGGGCGGGGCGTTACTGTTGAGAACCACCCGCAAAGTGACCCTGACGCAGGAGGGAGAAACGCTGCTCAACATGGGGCGACAGCTGCTGGCGGACTGGGAGAATACGGAAGAGGCAATGCGCCAACGCTTTACGCTGCAGCGCGGGAAAATTTCTATTGCCGCCATGCCCTCATTCGCCGCTAACGTCCTGCCATCGGTACTGAAAACGTTTCGTGATTCCTACTCCGGGATCAACGTAACGGTACATGACGTCATTAACGAACAAGTGATTGAGATGGTCAGTGAAGGGCGGGTGGAGATGGGCATCGCCTTTGAGCCGGACTCTTCAGGGCATCTGCATTTCACCCCGCTCGGCGTGGATCGTTTTATCGCGATTGTTCCGCCGACATGCAAACTGGCGGGCCGGGATCGTATTGCGTGGCGCGAATTACTGACGCTGGATTTTATCACCCTGCAACGTCCTTCCGCCGTGCGCCTGATGCTGGAAGAACAGCTGGTGCAAAGTGGGCATACGCTGGAAGTGGCGCTGGAGAGCCATCAACTGGTGACGGTTGGTCGCCTGGTGGCGAGCGGACTGGGCGGCAGCGCCGTGCCCGCATTGTGCCGCACGCAAATGACAGAGCTGGGCGCAACCTGTATCGATCTGGATACGCCGGTGATCCAGCGTCGGATCGGCGTTTTGCGTTCGGCGCATCATAAGTTATCTACCGCTTCTGAAGTGCTGGTGGATTCCCTGAAAAAGGCGTATTGCACCTGACTCTCACGCAATACGCCAACCGTTCAGCTCATGCAACCGCCCGCCAGCAGCGAACTTCACCACCACTATCACTTTTCAGCAATGCCTGTTTCTTCTCACAGCCGCTGGTTGCCAGTGGGCACCTGTCACGGAAAAAACAACCCTGGGGCAGCGTTCGGTTCCCCGGTAGTTCGGTTTTCCGTAACACCAAATCCTCCGCCAGCGGTGCTCCCGTTTTAGGGACCGAATCCAGCAATAATCGCGTGTAGGGATGGGCGGGCTGCGTGAGTACCTGCTGCGCATCGCCCAGCTCAACAATTTGCCCGAGGTACATCACCGCCACGCGGTCGCTCATATGGCGGACCACCGACACGTTGTGCGAGATCAGCACGTAGGTCAGGTTTCTGCGCGCCTGCAATGACACCAGCAGATTGAGAATTTGCGCCTGCACGGAGATATCCAGCGCCGAAGTAGGTTCATCGAGCACAATCACGTCCGGCTCTGATGACAACGCCCGGGCGATGGCAATACGCTGGCGCTGTCCACCGGAAAACGCATGCGGCAGGCGGTCGAGATATTCAGGACGAATTCCCACTTGTCGCGCCAAATCTTCAGCAAGCATACGGCGCTCACGTTCTGCAGGACGTTTTTGGATCCACACCGGTTCGGTGATAATCCGCCATACCGGTAAGCGCGGATCCAGCGATGAAAGGGGATCCTGAAAGACCATTTGCATACCGGTATGCTGCTTGTCACCACGGCGCGCATAGTTGCCCTGACTGGGTTTCAGCATCCCCATCAGCAGTTGCGCCAGCGTACTTTTTCCACAACCGGACTCACCAACAATCCCCAGCGTTTCCCCCTGACGGATCTGTAAATCCAGACCATTGAGGGCATGCACCCGTTCCGTTACCTTGCCGAGCCAGTTTTTACGCGCAGGGAAGTTGACATGAACATTCTGCAGCGCCAGTAAAAAATCAGACATGTATTGTCTCCAGTTGCGGATACCAGCAGGCAGATTGTTGATCCCCGCCTCCCTGACTGCGTAACGCAGGTGTTTCTTCACAACGGGGGCCAGCGGCAAAGCAGCGCTCGCGAAACGCGCATCCCGTCGGTAAGCAGGTTAAGTTCGGCACGGTGCCGGGAATGGCGGGCAGCAATGCGCGCGGCTCGCCGTGTTCCGGCGCGCATTTCAGCAGACCAATGGAATAGGGATGCGTCGGGCGTTGAATAACGGTTTGCGTTGGGCCACTCTCAATCACGCTTCCGGCATACATGACGTACAACCGGTCGCATAACTGTGAAACCACCGCCATATCATGGCTGATAAATAACACGGCTGTCCCGCTGGCTCGCGCTTTTAACTTCAGCAAACGCAGCACCTGCAGTTGCACCGTGACGTCCAGAGCGGTGGTCGGTTCATCGGCAATAATAAGCTCCGGTTCACACGAAAAGGCCAGCGCTATCATTACGCGCTGGCGCATCCCGCCGGAAAGCTCAAACGGGAAACGCTTCATGACTTCCGCCGCGTCCGGGATTTGCATCTCCTGGAGTAAAGCGATAGCTTTCTGACGGGCATCCGTGCGGCTTAACGCCTGATGATGGCGGATAACTTCCACCATTTGCTGACCGATGCGTCGGGTCGGATTCAGCGCCGTCATGGGTTCCTGAAAGATCATCGCTACGCGTGCGCCGCGCCATTGGCGCATTTGCTTCTCGCTGGCATTGAGCACATCTTCCCCCAGCAGCGAAACGCGTCCCTGGTGGATATGATAACTGCCTTCCGGCAGCAGACGCATGGTGAGCATGGCCGTCACGGACTTACCGGAACCGGACTCACCAACCACCCCAACGATTTCTCCGCGGTTAATATGCAGCGATACATGGTTAAGCGCATGCACGTCAGCTTTATAGCCGGGAAAACTCAAATGCAAATCTTCGATTTCCAGCACGGGTTGTGTCATGACTGTTTTCCTCCGGCTTTCGGGTCAAGCAGATCGCGAATACCATCGCCAAAGAGATTAAAGCCCACGGCGGTAATCAGAATGGCGGCGCCGGGGAAAGCGCAATACCACCACTGATCAAGCACATAGTTACGGCCTATTGCGACCATCGCTCCCCATTCAGCGCTGGGTTGCTGTGCGCCCAGACCGATAAATCCGAGCGTAGCGGCCATCAGGATCGCACTGCCGATATCCAGCGACGCTTGCACAATTAGCGGGGGCAGAGAGTTACGTAAAATGTGCCAGCTAATCAGATGCCAGCGTGATGCGCCGTAGGTCCGCGCCGCCTGCACATAGGTAAACTGGCGCACTACTAACGTTTGACCGCGTGCGAGGCGTACATAAAACGGAATACGTACGATAGCAATCGCCAGCATGGCGTTAAACAGGCTTGGACCCAACGCGGCGGCCAGCGCCATCGTCAGCACCAGCGAGGGAATGGACAGCATAATGTCCATTATTCGCATAATAATTGCATCGGCGCGTCCGCCCATGACGCCAGACAAACAGCCCAGCAGCGAACCCAATCCCCCGGCGATACCCACCACGACCAGCCCCGCAACGACCGATTGTTGGCTACCCACCAGAACGCGGCTGAACAGATCGCGGCCGACTTCATCGGTACCAAACCAGTGAGCGGCTGACGGGGGCAGCAGGCGCGCACTCAAATTGATGGCATTAGGGTCGTGAGGGGTTATCCACGGCGACAGCACCATCAGCAGCAGTATCAACACAATGATGACCCCGCCAACCAGCGTCAGCGGGCTGCTTTTCATCATCCAGAACAGTTTAGCCCAGTCCGTGCGACGGCGTGTTGTCTGAGGCGCGGCTGGCGTTTCTTGTGTGAGCATCATTGTGCGTCTCCGCGTCCAATTCGTGGATCGATCCACAAGTAGAGTAAATCCACCACCAGGTTAACCAGCACATAGGCGAAAGAGACCACCACGGCAAATCCCATTACCGCCGGGAAGTCGAGCGCCTGAATCGACGTCACCACCCAGGCACCCATTCCCGGCCAGGCGAAGACCGTTTCAGTCAGCACCGCACCGTAGAGCAGATCGCCCAATGCCAGGCCGAGAACGGTTATCGAGGGGATAAGCGCATTTGGCAACGCGTAACACAGCACGATGTACCAGCCCGGCAACCCGCTGGCGCGAGCGGTGCGAATGTAATCTTCACTCAGTTGCTCCAGCATGGCGGAGCGAATCTGACGGGCAACGATCCCCAGGTGCACAAAGGCCAGCGTCAGTGATGGCAGGATCAGATGCTGAAGCGCATTGAAAAAGACTTCGCCATTGCCTTCCAGCAGTGCATCAATCAGATAGAACCCGGTGACGTGAGTTGGCGGATCCAGCCAGTCGTCTAAACGTCCACCGCCGGGTAAAATTTGCAGATGACCATAAAACAGCACGATAACCCCCAGCCCCAGCCAGAATGCTGGCGTGGAGATACCGGTGATCGCCATCAGACGAACGAGGTGATCAAGCCAGCGGTTGCGCCAGACCGCAGATAAAATGCCCAAAGGAATACCGATAACCAGCGCCAGCAACAAGGAGCAGAAAGCCAGCTCAAGGGTGGCCGGGAAGAAGATGCGCAGCTCATCCAGCACCGGACGTCCGGTGCGAATAGAGGTGCCTAAATCGCCGTGAAAAATGTCGCTGACATAGCGAAAAAACTGGACATACAGCGGCTGGTTCAGCCCCAACTGTTGGCGAATATTTTCGACAATTTCATCACTGGCGCGATCGCCTGCCAATAGCCGCGCGGGGTCGCCAGGTATCAGGTGCGAAATAATAAAAGTGATTACGCAAACACCGATAACCACCAGAATAAGTCCCCAGCATCGCTGGCGTAAAATGCTCCAGAACGTCATTAGCTTCCCCTTGCGGAGCCAGAGCGGCTCCGCATTAACGTGGCTTATTTACTCATGGTGGAGATATTGAAGACCTGTTCCAGCATGGGGTTGAATACAAATCCTTTGACGTCTTTGTTCATCGCCAACTGATAGTTTTTCTGGAATAAATAGACGTAGGCGGCTTCATCAATCACGATAGTTTGCGCCTGCTGGTAGTCATTGGTTCTGGCAACCTGATCGGTCGTGGCCAGCGCGCTACGCAGCAACTTATCGACCTCACCGTTTTCATAGAACGAACGGTTACCCGGCAAGCCTTTCTTATCTGACTCAAACCAGTAGTTCATAAACATGTACGGATCGGCGAAATCTGGGCTCCAATTGCCAATGGCAATGTCGTAATCTCCTTTGCCCACGCGGTCACGCATGGTGGCGTTCGCCAGTTTTTCCAGCTTCACCTTAATGCCCAGTTTGCCAAGGCTTGCCTGGGTCGCGAGCGCGATAGGTTCCCAGTTGGGGTCATTATCCGAGTACAGGAAGCTCAGGCTGTCAGGTTTGGAGGCAACTTTCTCCCACGCCGCTTTCGCTTTGGCTTCATCGAAACTGTACTGCATGGCCTTGTCGTCAAAACCCCACATGCCTTCAGGGATCGGACCCCGCATTTGCTTACCGTTGCCGCTCAGGATCCCGTTTACCATGCCTTTATAATCGGTGGCCCACGAGATAGCGCGGCGTAAATCCACCTGATTGAGCGGCGCTTTACTGTTATTCAGATACAGATAGGTCACGCGCAACGAGGGATAATCCGCCACGTTAACTTTGCCTTCCTGTTTTAAGGCGGCAAGCTGGTCAACCGGAAGCGCATCGGCAATGTCGATATCACCCCGCGACAATTGCAGACGGCGAGAGGCGCTTTCACCGATGATTTTTACCGAAACCCGCTTAAACGCCGGTTTTGCACCGGCATAATATGGGTTAGGAACCAGCACCAACTGCTGTCCCTTTTGCCAGCTTTTGAGCATGAAGGGACCGGAGCCTGCCGTATTCTGCGCCAGGAATCCGCGGGCATCGTCTGCGGAATGCTCTTTTAAGACGGCCGGGTTAATAATTGAAGCCCCGTCATTGGCCAGCGTATACAGGAACGGCGCAAATGGCTGGCTGAGGGTAAACTTCACCGTATTGTTATCGATAGCCTCAACCTTCAGATCTTTCGGGAACGCTTCTGCAGGCCCCTGGCCGATTTTGAGCAAGCGTTCAAAAGATTGCTTTACCGCATCAGCCGTCACCGGCGTTCCGTCGGCGAATTTGGCATCGTTTTTCAGGATAAACGTCCACTCTTTCTGGTCGTCAGAGGCCTTCCAGCCGCTGGCCAAATCGCCTTCAACTTCCGTGGAGCCTTTACCGCCATCCGTTTTGTACTGAACCAGCCGCTGATAAGAGGGATAGGTGACCGTCCAGTCGTTGTTATCGATGGTCACGGCGGGATCGAGCGTCTGCGGATCGGCAGCTTTGCCGATCACCAGCATATCTTTGGGAACGGCGGCCTGCGCAGCGGGCAGGGCAAACGCCAGCGCAACGGCTATCAGAGCGGGGCGAAAAAACGCTTTTAACGCAAGTGTAGTCTTCATAACCAGGCTCCAGAATTAAAGGGAATGTTGTGTTGTTATGGGTGTGACAGTGTAACAATCTATCTGATCGTCAAGCAGTGGATAGCGGGCGGCATCAGGTAATTCAAAATGCCACCACTCGCTGGTGATACCGACAAAACCGCCGCCAAACATAATGGCATTGAGCAGCAGGCGGTTGCGCTGCGCAGCCGGAGGAACAGAAGGGTGCCAGGCATGGGAACGGTCGTGCATCTCATCAAAGCCCGCGCCCATATCGAGAAGATTGCCACGATCGTCCATTAGCGTAACGTCAATGGCCGTCCCGCGGCTGTGATTGGATCCTATCGCCACATCAACAACATACTGAGGATCTGGACACGCATTCCACAGCACCGCCTGCGCCTGCTGCGGGCGATACGCGTCGTATACCACAAGTTTCAGGCCCGCCAGTTGCGCAATACTGATGCTTTTCGCCAGCGCAGTGACCGCCTCGGTGTGCAACAGGCAACGAGCTTCCCGGTAGATAGGGGCGCCGGTAATGTTGTCTGCCGTAGCGTATTTAAGATCGATATGCAGCGACGGGAATATCACCGACAGATCGACCAGTTCTGGGGTTTCTGACATAGCACGTTTCCTGTTTATTGTTCGAATTGACCAAATTGTTGTTGTAACTGGCGATTGGTTTGCAGGCGTTCTGCGAGGGAGTCACCCAGTTGTGCCACCACCGCAGAGAGTAATAAGTTGAACAGACAACTCACCGGAGCCAGTGAGTCCCAGAAATGTCCGGTGTCAGTTTTCACCTGAAGTAAGTCAATGGAATAGTCTCTGGCCCACGGGCACCACACATCGGTGATTAACGCCAGCGGAATGCAGCGTTCTGTGGCAACGCGGCAATATTGTCGCGAGATAGCGGAATAGGCGCGCATATCGGTGATCACCACGTAAGGCTGGGTGAATCCTGAATTCAGCGACTCGACCCAACTGCCGGAAAGACCTTCGGAGTAGCTGACTTTAGGCCGCAGGTATTCCAGGTGACTGAAAAAGGCGTTAGCGATCCCGCGGGTGGACTGGATCCCAAGGATATACACGGCTTCCGCATGCGCCAGCCGCTGCGCTATGCGTAAAAACGTTTCGCCTTGCGCGAGTTGATAGACATAGGTAATGGCGTCGATTTCCAGTAACAGCGACTGCTGCGCGCGATCTGGCAGGCTTTGTTGCTGGTGCCAGGAGTCCAGCCGCTCGTTCATCCCCCAGGGTTGATAGGCGACGACGGGTAGCTCCCGCAGGCTGGCTTTTGCATCTTCCAGATTGCGAAAGCCCAGTTTACGCAGATAGCGTCCAACGGTAATGCCGCTGGTTCCGGTCGCTTTAGCAATACCATCCGCGGTTTCAAAAGGGATCTGCACAGCATGGGCTAACAGCCACCCGGCCACGCGCTTTTCGCTGGGCGTCAGTTGGCTAAAGGTCTGCTCTATGCGGGTAAATAACTCCGGTTTCGCTGTCATTACCTTCTCGCTGTTAATTGTTTGTCAGAGTACGGTTCACTGTTAGCAAATTAACAATGCAGGACGCGTGCCATGTTGGTAACAGCGGCACGCTGACCATTTTTGTTAAAAATCAGCCCATATCCGTTAACTAATGATCAACATTTGTGCAGCGTAGTTCAGTTTTGGTGCAGCGACAGGGGAAGAGGGGTATGAATCTGCTGATTTCGTCGGAACGATCACATTGTGGCCACGTTTTACGCCCAGACATCAGAATCAGTAATGTGAAATATAAATTTCAGCCATATCAATGGTGGCAATCTTTATTCTTATGACGTTAGGGGTATTATTTTTTGCGAACTACATTAACGGTTTGAAGCGCAAGTGTAGATATTATTTATATTATAAATGGAGTACTACAATGAATAAATTCTCCCTTTCTACAGCAGGTATTCTGGTCGCAGCGCTGTTAACCAGTGTCAGCGTCAATGCAGCAACTGATAACGCTAAAACTGAAGTGACTCCAAAAGGCATGAATTGCCAGGAGTTTATTGATTTGAACCCGCAAACTATGGCCCCGGTGGCTTTCTGGGTGCTCAATGAAGATGAAGATTTCAAGGGTGGCGATTACGTAGACTATAACGAAACCGTGACGACTGCAGTTCCTCTGACCGTTGAACTTTGTAAAAAACATCCGCAGAGCGAATTAAGCAAAATAAAAGACGAAATCAAAAAAGAATTATCCAAATAAGATTAAGTCATTATTAAAACCCAGCCAAAGTGCTGGGTTTTGCTATTTGTGACAATGTCACCTATTTATTTTGTGATACTTAAGAAAACTTTATAAAGATATAAACGCCTGTGCCGATACTGGATAAAAGTTAGCCTTTTGCAGAAGGAGTTTGTATGGCCTGGTATCCTACTCGTATTTCAACGCGTTTAACCATCGGCGGCATTCTGCTGCTTGCAGTCACGACCCTTGTTATTGTGGTGATTATGCTCTGGCGTGGTCAACCGCGCGTCGTTGAAATCAACACCGCCCTGATCGAAGAAACAGGGCAAGGTTTAACCCGCCAGTTGAGTACCGTATTGTCCCGAATTGAAGGTGAGACCGTCAGCTTGTCACGACTGGCTGAGGTGCTGCCAAATGATGAATCTCTTTACCAAAGCGTCGTTCCGCATCTGATTGGTGAAGATAAAGATTCGATTATTACCGGCGGCGGCATCTGGCCAGAACCAGACGCTTTCACCGCAGGTGTGGAGAAAAGAAGCTTTTTCTGGGCGCGTAATGCTGAAGGTAAACTGGTGTATTCCAACGACTATAACATCGAAGGGTCAAGCGGATACCACAATGAAAACTGGTATCAGCATGCTAAAGGGCATTCACAAAACAGTTGCCTATGGTCTGATGTCTACCAGGACGCCAGTTCAGGCGTCAACATGGTGACGTGCAGCGTACCTTATCAACTGGCGGGCAAGTTTGCCGGTGTCGCCACCACCGATATTCGCCTGGATAACGTCGCCACTTTCATGCAGCAGCAGGGAAACAGCACCGGTGGTTACGCGTTTGTGGTGGACAAGCAGGGACAAATCCTCTATTTCCCGCAGGCCGATCTGGCGAAATATAAAACCATTAACGATCTGGCGCAAAGCGCGCAATGGCTTATCCCGGTGGAAAACGGTCTGAAATCTCTGCGCCCAGCGGACGGGGTGAAAACGATTACGCTTGCAAATGATAACGTCCTGAATTCGGCTTCACGGGTGATGCTGTTCCCGATGGCGGATACCGGTTGGGTTGTTGGTCTTGCGACGCCTGAATCGCGTATCGTCGGCCTTGCCAAAGTGATGATGCAGGACGTGCTGGAAGTGTTGATCCCGATCATGACTCTGTTGCTGGTGGGATCCTGGCTGGTGGTTCGCCGACTGATTTCACGTCTCGATGATACCCGTCAGGCTCTCGATGACATTGCGCAGGGAGAAGGCGATCTTACCCGTCGCCTGGATGTGCGTGGCAAAGATGAGATTTCCGCTATCGCCGAAGCGTTTAACCTGTTCGTCGATAAAATCTCAGCCATTCTGATCACTGTCAGAAGCAGTAGCGTAGTGGTGGCGAATAACGCTGTCAGCCTGGCAGACAGTAATATGGAACTTTCATCTCGCGTGACGCAACAGGCCGCTGCGCTGGAAGAGAGTTCAGCGGCGATGGAACAGTTAAATGCGACCGTTCATCAAAATGCCAGTAATACACAACTGGCGGATGAACTCTCTGATAGCACCGCGCAAACGGCCAACCGCTGCGGCGATGTTATGCAGGGTGTTATCTCTACAATGGATAACGTCAGTGCCTCATCCGGCAGAATGGTGGAAATTGTCGCGGTTATCGACAGCATTGCGTTCCAGACCAATATTCTCGCCCTGAATGCCGCGGTTGAAGCCGCCAGAGCAGGTGATGCCGGGAGAGGGTTTGCCGTTGTGGCCTCCGAAGTGCGCACGCTGGCCCAGCGCAGCGCCACCGCCGCGCAGGAAATAAAAGCGTTGATTGATGAATCCGTTTCTCATGTAGGTAGCGGAAGTCAGCAAATTCACAATGCGGGCGAACGTCTGGGAGAACTGGTCAGTAATGTACGTCAGGTACGTCAGTTAATGGGGGAAATACGCGTTGCGGGTGAAGAACAACGCAAGGGCGTTTCCGAAGTTACGCTGGCCGTTACCGAAATGGACAGCACCGTTCAGCAAAACGCCTCGTTAATAGATGATGCTGCCGCGCGAACGCAGGCGCTGAAAGAGGAGGCGGAACAGCTGGCGATGCTGGTCTCATCATTCAGATTGCCTGAGCCTTCAGTTGCCTGATGGATCGGTTAAGAGCGTCCGTATTACCGGGCGCTCTTGCGTTATAAATCTAATTCGGACGACCATTAACGCCCCCAACGACTGCGAATATAGGTCACGGCTTCCTGCGTTTGCGGCTGATTAAGGTAATCTTCGCGAAACAAAATTGTGCCGTTAATGTGCGGTTCAGACTCGTTCAGATCGAGCTGTTTTTTTAGCTCCGGCACGCCGCCTTTAACCGTCCAGTCAGGTTCTTTTCGCGACGGCTCACCGACTTTGTACAACGCCACCCCAATATACAGGCGGGTGTTGGTTGATTTGACGACATCTGCCCACCATTTCGCCAACACATCGTAACGCGCCGCGTCGCGGGCAAAAGGCCAGTACAGCTGCGGGGCGATGTAGTCCAGCAAGCCTTGTTGCACCCAGCGGCGGGTGTCCGCATACGATTCATCATAGGCTGCCGCGCCGCGCGTGTCGGAGCCCGCCGGATCGTGCGAACGGTTGCGCCACACGCCCGCAGGGCTGACGCCAAATTCAACTTCAGGTTTGAGTTTCTTGATAGTTCGTGAAACCTGCGCGATCAGGCGTTGCGTGTTATCGCGCCGCCAGTCAGCTTTGGAGACAAATCCCTGGCCGTATCTTCTGAAGGTTTGGCTGTCGTTGAGCGCAGAGCCGGGAGACTCGGTATAGAAGTAATCATCGAATTGCACGCCGTCAACCGGGTAATTCTCAACGACTTCAGCCACGATACTGGTTATCCAGTCACGCACTTCGGGAATACCGGGATCTAACACAAAACGCTCGCCCGAGGTACGGATCCAGTCCCGATGCAGGACATAAACGCTGGAAGGCGTCTGTGACAGCGTGTTGTTTAATTCGGTAACCGTTGCCGGTTTAGTGTTCACGGACACGCGGTAGGGGTTAAACCAGGCATGGACTTTCATTCCGCGTTTATGCGCTTCATCGAGCATAAACCGTAACGGATCGTAACCCGGATCCTGACCAATCTTACCGGTCAGGGTATCTGACCACGGCAAGATTGTAGAATGCCACAACGCAGTGGCATCGGGCTTCACCTGGAAAAAAACGGTGTTAATACCAAGACGTTTCAGGTTATCCAGCTTGTCCGTCAGCGCCTTTTGCTGCTGGCTGATACGAACGGCAGGCGAGCTGATGTTGACGGATGAAATCGGCGGCCAGTCAAGACGCGAAACCGTTGCCAACCAGATACCGCGCACCGGCTCCTTGCTCTGCTGCGGTTTGCCCACCGGGGGCAGTGGGGTGATTTTTGAACCGGGCGGCTGTGAAGAACAACTGCCAAGTAGCAACATACTGCCTACGAGCAGCGCAAACCATTTCATGTTGGTTCGCGGCAGCCTGGCTCGGGAACGGGCGAGAATAGTCGCCAGTTTTTTCTGATAATTTGCTGAAATAAAACCGGATGCTGACATCAGATTTTGCTCTTAATTTTTCTTGTTTCGGCTGTTAGCCCAGGGATCGAACGCCGGTTCGGTGGTGTTATTTGAGGCAAGGTCATGCAGTGAATCCAGGTACAGCGCTTCAACTTCTGCCCGCGCCCACGGCGTGCGGCGCAGAAACTTCAGACTGGATTTAACGCTCGGCTCATTTTTAAAGCAGTTGATATTAATGCGTTGCGCCAGCTCAGCCCAACCATAACGATCAACCAGTGCATTGACCTGCATTTCAAGCGTTACGCCATGTAAAGGGTCTTTAGAAATATGAGCATTCATATGAAGTCCAGTTCAGTGGTTCCAGATTTTGTCAGTAGTGCAACGGGAAGAAGGTTACAAGAAAGCGGGTCGACCAGCAATGGCATCTGTTCCTCAGGCTTTCATGATTAAGAAGTAAACATCAGCCAAACATTGCTGAAGAAAAGATCTGGATTAGATGCGTTCATTAATCTTAAGTGGGTATTTATACCTGGATTGTTACTCCAGTTTCTCTTTATTTATGTATTATCGCTGTCATTCGACTATTAAAATAAAAAAACAAAAGATCTAAAAAAAGCGAAAATAACATATCCATAATGTTAACTATTGATAAAATTAAAGTAACATTTAGTAAAACATGGATATTTTGTTTTTCATGGACGAGAGTTTACATATCATGATATAATATTGCGGAAAAATTTGCAGGCTATTAATCTGCATGTAATGTAAATGAATTTCTGAGGAGACTATTCCAGTGGGACGTAAATGGGCAAATATTGTTGCTAAAAAAACTGCTAAAGACGGTGCAACGTCTAATATATATGCAAAATTCGGTGTGGAAATCTATGCTGCTGCCAAACAAGGTGAACCAGACCCAGAATCAAACTCAGCTTTAAAATTCGTTATTGAACGTGCGAAACAAGCACAGGTTCCTAAACACGTTATTGATAAAGCAATTGATAAAGCCAAAGGCGGCAGCGATGAAACGTTCGTGCAAGGGCGTTATGAAGGCTTTGGTCCAAGTGGTTCACTGATTATCGCTGAAACATTGACGTCAAATGTTAACCGTACGATTGCTAATGTGCGCTCAATTTTCAATAAAAAAGGCGGGAATATCGGAGCGGCAGGTGCTGTCAGCTATATGTTTGACAATACCGGGGTGATTGTATTTGCAGGAACAGATCCTGACCATATTTTTGAAATTTTGCTTAATGCTGATGTAGATGTTCGCGATGTAACCGAAGAAGAGGGAAACATCGTTATTTATACTGAATCTACAGACCTTCATAAAGGAATTGCAGCCCTGAAAGCCGCTGGGATTAATGAATTCTCAACAACAGAATTAGAAATGATTGCTCAATCAGAAGTTGAACTTTCACCAGAAGATTTAGAAATCTTTGCAGGACTCGTTGATGCCCTTGAAGATGACGATGATGTTCAAAAAGTCTATCACAACGTTGCAAACCTCTAATTATAAATAAAGGAATCTGTTATTGCGGCAGATCTTTAACTTATAAAGTTGTTACAAAAATATCTAGCCCGATACATTGATTATAAAAAAAGAAAAAACTTACGGTAGAAAATCAAAGTGACTGTCTGCTTTTGCTCAAGGCAGACAGTCATGTCCAGCAGTTTTCAGTCAGGATTAGCACGGGGAGCTTTTCCAGGAATGAAAAAAACCGCTTCCTGGCTTCCTGACTCGAAGGCGACAACAGCTCTGACCTTATCGTTTTTCATCACTGTGTACCAACCGGAACCGCCAAACTGAGAATGGCTAAAGAGGGATCTGCATTCGGGGTCATCTGACGAAAACTTGTTACCGTAGCAGATAAGGGAAGGGTAAGGATTTGATGGAACGGCGTCAGCTAAGGGGTATGAACTAAGCATCCATCAAATACCAAATTGCATTTAACATAATATACATTATACGCACTCACATGGAGTAAGGTAGAATCTGAAGCTCTATGGTAATCCTTGTGCTGCTCAATAATGATGGCAAAACCTCTTTTCAAATGCCGTTACCAGCGCTAACCATTTTCGACCTGTGCGGCATCACTCACTGAACATCAAAATCGATAACTGTATTTCACGCAGGCAAACCACAGACATGCCAATCTGTCTTCCTGGCATATTTCTGCCCTTATCCTTCATTATCATATAATCTTCTAAATGAAATGGCTCACCGGCAAGGACTTATGCGGTCCTTTCTGCCTTTTTCTCTCATACTGGAGATTCATTCATGGCTGACTGGAACCCTTCGCTTTATCTGCAATATGAAACTGAACGTTCAAGACCCGCAGCGGAATTACTCAACAGAGTGGCGTTAGAGAGTGTTCGTTCAGTTGTTGATCTTGGCTGTGGTCCGGGAAACAGCACGGCATTACTGCATCAGCGCTGGCCTTCGGCTGTAATAACCGGGGTTGATTCCTCACCCGCCATGCTGAATGAAGCGCGCAACGCATTACCGCAATGCCATTTTATTGAAGCGGATATCAGTCAGTTCCAGCCCGAGCATCCTGTGGATCTGCTTTACGCAAATGCGTCTTTACAATGGGTACCCGATCACTATGAACTATTGCCGAACCTGGTATCGCTGCTGGGTCGCAACGGCGTTCTGGCCGTACAAATGCCGGATAACTGGCTGGAACCCACGCATGTTCTGATGCGCGAAGTGGCTTATGAACAGGGTTTCCCGGACCGGGGTCGTGCGCCACTTCCTGGCGTACATGCCTACTATGATATTTTGACCGAAACTGGCTGTGAGGTGGATATCTGGCGTACCACGTATTATCACATTATGGATTCTCATCAAGCAATTATCGACTGGGTGAGTTCTACAGGCCTGCGCCCCTGGTTGCAGGATTTGAGAGAAAGCGAGCAACGTCAGTATCTGGCGCGCTACCACGAACTACTTCAGGAGCAATATCCACTGCAGGAAAATGGCAAAATTTTACTGGCATTTCCCCGATTGTTTATTGTTGCGCGACGCAATAATTAAGCATTTATCATCAGATAGATCACAGGAATAGTGGATCGCCTATGAGCGCCCTCGCCTTTTTAACATAAGGATCTAGTGACAATGCGAGGCATCTGCTAGTGTCTTGCCACGTGTTTCTGACGGGAGTTGTTATGTCTAAAGTCTACATTGGTGGGTGTCTTTGTGGTTCGATCCGCTTCACGGCCAGCAGTCCTAATAATTCCCATACCTGCTCCTGCGATATATGCCGGAAACATACGGGCGCACCGACCGTCGTCTGGATTGAGTTTGATGCAGAAAATGTAGAATGGACGGGAAAAGCCGGAAAACCGACAACCTGGCGCTCGTCAGAAACGAGTTGTCGAGCCTTTTGCCCTCAGTGCGGCAGTTCCGTGGGCGCTATTGATGACGCCCCGGTAATTGCACTTTTAGCCGGGGCTTTTGATGATCCTAACGATGAAGACCTGGCACCTGAGTTTCATTCGTTTTCCGATATGCAGCCAGCCTGGTGGCAAAACGAACGTAACTAAGTTAGTTGGTAATGCTTATCAGGCATGTGTTTTGCTGGCACATTTGTTTCATCGTTCATCTGCAGCAAATCAATTTCGATCGCATTGCAAATCGCATCCAGCGGCAGGTCATTGTTCTCTGTGCCAAACGGATCTTCAAGCTCTTCTGCAAGCGTGTCGAGCGAGATAAAAGTATAGGAAATCAGCACCGAGATAAACGGTGTCATGTAGTGCAGATCCACCACTAACGCGAATGGCAGCATGATACAAAACAGGTATACCGTGCGATGAAGGATCAAAGTATAAGCAAACGGGACCGGGGTATTCGCAATCCGCTCACAACCAGCCAGTACCGCAGACATATCGTTTAACCTATTGTTTAAACTATGAAATAATATGTCTGACAGTTGACCATTACGCCTGCGCACGGCCAACCACTCTCCCATCAACAACAAAATGCGGTTTGCTGGAGATTGTGAGGCAAATACCGTCTGCAGATCTTTCTCGCTGAGGTACTTCGCCAACGGCTCTGCCTGTGGCTTTCGACGTAAAGTCATGCGTAAACAGTGGGCAAACGCGATTTGCAGACGAACAAACTGCCCTAATTCGGCGTCGTCCGGTAAGGTGGTTTTTACCTCACGCAGTAGCGATCGGGAAGCAATCATCAACTGCCCCCACAGGTGTCGGGCCTCAACGTAACGTGAGTAACAGGCGTTATTGCGAAAACCTAAAAAGATTGCAATCGCCACGCCGAGGATGCTGAATGGCGCCAGGGTGAATTTGATTCCCAGCATCGTATACCACGGAAGCATGATAATAACGGCGATGGAGAGCAGGAAGTTCAGCAGCAGTCGTGAAAAGATTTTAGATAATACTGACCCATGCCAGACGAATATCAGGCGTAGCCAGTGTTGTTGGGGGCGAACGATCATGGTTTTCTTCGGGAAAATGTGAAATCCATCACATTAGACGCGATCATGATCAATGTTGCAAGTTAATCGCAACATTAACTAAACAACTTTAGCGCTGCCAGAACCACCGCGCACCGGAGTTACAGAACGGTGTAGTCATTAATAAACAATAGTATGTTGTAACTAAGGAATGTTCTATAAAAAACCCGGCCTGAGCCGGGTTGTCTTCTTAGCATAATGGCTTAACGGCTTCACGCATGCCTTTTGCCAGAATGGTATCCAGATCGGCTGAAACCTGCTCCACGAGTCCGGAAACCTGAGTCAGGTCCTGTTCCCAGTGTTCTTTAACACCCAGTACCGACTTGACTAACTCTTCGGTGCTTATCTGGCGGTCATAATGCTGGGACCACAGCTGTTGAAAACGTGCCACCCAGTGCGCATCATCCTGGACCGGATAAGCCTCACCGTTACGCTCTCCACGATAGAAAGCAATCAGCGCGGCAAGCGCAAACGTCAGGCGCGCCGGCAGTTTGCCGCTGGCCTGTTGCCCTGCCAGCAGCTGCGGCAAAATACGGGTACGGAATTTAGTCATGCCGTTCAGGGCAATAGACAGCAACTGATGCTTGATGTACGGATTGCAGAATCGACCGGTCACCGCGCTGGCGAAAGACGCCAGCTCATCGCGGGGTAAATCCAGTACCGGAATGATCTCTTCATAAATCGCTTTTTCAACGAAGGCGCAAATCTCTGCGTCATTCATCGCCTCGCCCACGGTGTCCAGCCCTGCCTGCCAGGCAACGGGAACCAGTGCGGTGTGTGCGCCGTTGAGAATCGCCACTTTTCGTTCTTTGTACGGTTTGATGTCATCAACAATCAGGACATTAAGCGGATATTTATCCAGACGCAGCTCTGCAGCTAATGACTTCGGTCCCTGAATAACGAACAGATAGAAGTGTTCTGCAGTGTCGAGGAAGGCATCGTGATAGCCCAACTCAGCTTCCAGTTTCTCCACTTCGTCACGCGGATAACCGGTAACAATGCGGTCCACCAGCGTGGAGCAAAATGCGTTGGCCTGATCCAGCCACTGAATAAATGCCTCCGGCAGCGCCCACTCCTGAGCATAGCGCAGGACCAGTTCACGCAGCGCATCACCATTGTAATCAATCAGTTCGCAAGGAATGATAATCCAGCCTTTATCCGACGCGCCATTAAAATGGCTGAAGCGTTCGAACAACAGTCGGGTCAGTTTAGCCGGATAACTCACCGCCGGTGCATCCTCAAACTTATCGCCCGCGTGGTAGCTGATGCCCGCTTCAGTCGTGTTGGAGAACACAAAACGCATATCTGGATTATGCGCCAGCTTCAGGAACTCATCGTATTCGCTATAGACGCTGATTTCGCGGTTAACCGAACGGATCAAACGGGCATCGCTTACGGCCTCGCCCTTCTCATTCAAACCACGAATGATGGTGGTATAGAGACCATCCTGCGTACTCAGAGATGGCGGGAAGGTACTTTCGATAGGACGAACAATGACTACACCAGCGTTCAGATCGGTATGTTCGTTCAGCAAATCGACTTGCCAGTCAACAAAGGCGCGCAGGAAGTTTCCTTCACCAAACTGAATAATGCGTTCAGGATACTGAGCACCGGGGAAATCGCGACGATTTAGTGTTTGCACAATGGGTTCCCTTTTTAATTAGTCATACAACCTGATTGAATTGGTCCAATAGGTTAGCAAACTTTAATACATTGAAACCCTGTTTTGATCAATCCCCGGCGACAAATTAGAGAGTTTTGTAGAAAAGTGTGGTCCCGGTCAGCTTCCCGTCAGGTATTTTTGCATAGTCCGGTATCACCCCTACTTTTTGCCATCCACAATTGTGGTAGAACAACTCAGCGTCACTCCCCGTCGCTGTATCAAGCACCAGCAGCGTTTTCCCTTGCTGACGCGCGCAGTTTTCGAGTTCGTTCATCAACGTCCGGGCAACACCACCGCGCCGCGCTGAGGGGTGAACCAGCAGCTTGGCGACATCAGCACGATGAGGTTGGTTTTCGGGTTGATCGATAATGAGCTGGACGGTACCGACAAGCACCCCCTGTGCGTTCTGTGTACCCAGAACAATCCTTTCTCCACGGTCAACGCTTTGCGCGACACTTATCCAGAAAGGCCGTGATTTATCACCACTAAAAGGGAGCATAAAGCTGACAGAGGCGCCATCATTGACGCATGTTTCAAGGATGTCGCTGAATTCATCGATTCTCGACAGAATCTGGGCCGCGCTCAGCACAAAGCAGGGTTTACAGGAAGCCATTTTTTTCTCCTTAGAATGACCCCTTCATACTGCTTTTAACAATTGCACAACACAAGGAGTCATATCATAGGATTATGTTATCTATGGCTTGTTCATCTGGATCACTAGCCAGTGATAGATAACCGTGACAACGTAACGCTGCTGTTCATCGTTTAACGCCACACCCTGAGGGATATCATGCCATTTCGCCAGACATCCCCGACAACAGGTCGCCGTGGCATGTTGAGCGATAAATACCGGATGCCCGCGCATAGGTGTCTGCTTACCGTCATTGGCAGGAAACGCGGGCGCCAGCCGTTTGGCAATAAAATCCGTGGCGTGTTGTTCGATAACCGGCGCGCCTTTATCCAGACAATACTGCCTTTCTTTCTGGCCAAGGCGAAACCGCGAGCGAAACGTTGATTTCGCCAGCCGGGCAAAAAGAGGATCGAGCGTGTTCATCAGTAAACCGAGCGCCCCAGTTGTTGCGTTAGTTGCTCCAGCACGGCGATACCCGCCAGCGAATTTCCCGCCGCATCCAGTTCCGGACTCCAGACGGCAATCGCCATCTCGTGAGGCACGATAGCCACGATACCGCCCCCCACACCAGATTTCGCCGGTAAGCCCACTCGCCAGGCAAATTCCCCTGCGTTCTGATACATGCCACTGGTCGCCATCAGCGCGTTGATCTGCCGGGCCTGCATAGGCGTAACCACCGGCTCAGCAAGATGAAAAGCATGTCCCTGATTCGCCAGAAAGACGAACGTGCGCGCCAGCTCCACACAGCTCATTTTCAGTGCGCAGTAGTGAAAGTAATTTTGCAAAACGGTGGTCACGTCGTGGTGAAAATTGCCAAAGGACTTCATTAGCCAGGCAATAGCCGCGTTACGCGCCGAGTGCTCAAACTCAGAACGCGCCACCGTCGCATCATAGGCGATATCCGAAACGCCGCTTAACGCCCGTACCACTTCCAGCATCCGTTGACGCGGTGCGCTCAGACGTCCTTGCAGCATATCGCAAACCACCAGCGCCCCGGCGTTGATAAAGGGATTGCGTGGGATCCCTTGCTCCATTTCCAGCTGCACCAGGGAATTAAAAGGATGCCCGGAAGGATCCTTGCCGACACGTTGCCAGATCTCATCTTCCTGATAGTGACGCATCGCCACGACCAGACTGAGCACCTTTGAAATTGACTGAATAGAAAAGCGCTCTTGCGCATCCCCCGCCTGATAGTGCTGTCCATCGACGGTGCAAATAGCAATACCCAGTTTTGAACCGTCGACAGAAGCTAAGGCAGGAATGTAATCAGCGACTTTACCCTGACCAATCAGCGGACGAACCTGCTGCACAATGGTCTCTAAAATTGAATTGTCCATGGCCCTGGCCACAACATGCTCCTTGCTCGCAGGTATGAAAGGCCTGCGAGTATAACAGAGCTGAATACGCAGCGTCAGGCCGGAAGGCGGAATCTGGCCACGGTCTGCATGAGCGGGTGAGATTCATGACGCAGACCGAAACATCGCAGAATTAAGGCCGGTGCCCCCGTCGGAGGCACCCACACCATCAGAGGCGGTTTTTCCAGACGGTCTGTACATTACAAAACTCATGCAGACCAAAGTGTGAAAGCTCGCGGCCAAAACCACTTTTCTTCACGCCGCCAAAAGCAACGCGGGCATCGCTGGCGCTGTAACCATTGATAAATACGCCCCCACACTCCAGGCGTGACGCCATCTTCTGCGCCAGAGCTTCATCCGCGGTGAACACCGTGGCTGATAAGCCGAAATCACTGTCATTAGCCAGCGCTAAGGCATGTTCCGCATTCTTTGCAACGGTAATCGCTGCAACCGGGCCAAACAGCTCCTGACGAAAAGCTGTCATCTCCGGGGTGACATCACCCAGAACCGTCACGGCATAGTAATTGCCCTGACCCGCGATTTTTTCCCCGCCGAGAAGTAACCGCGCGCCTTCGGCAAGGGAGGCTTCGACCTGCTGATGCAGCTCATCGCGCAGATCAAATCTTGCCATCGGACCCAGATCGTTTTCTTCGTTCAGCGGGTCGCCCATTTTGAGCGCGCTCGCGGCCGCCACAAAACGAGCCGTAAATTCTGCCGCAATTCCTTCTTCGATAATAAAGCGCTTTGCTGCCGCACAAACCTGTCCGGTATTCTGATAACGACCGGCGACCGCCGCCTTAACGGCCAGATCGAGGTCAGCATCATTAAGGACAATAAACGGATCGGAACCCCCCAGTTCAAGCACGCATTTTTTCAGCGCCGCACCCGCCTGAGCACCAATCGCCGCACCGGCTCGAACGCTGCCCGTCACCGTTACCGCCGCGATACGCGGGTCATTGATCATCTGACTTACCCCGGCGTTATCGGCATTCACCCAACCATAAACACCCGCGGGAACGCCCGCATCAGCAAAAACCTGCGCGATAATCGCAGCACAGCCGGTTACGTTTGGCGCATGCTTTAACAGATAGCCATTTCCGGCCAGCATAATTGGAATGGCGCCGCGAAGTACCTGCCAGAGCGGGAAGTTCCACGGCATGATCGCCAGAATAGTTCCAACGGGGCGATATTCAATCACCGCCTGGTTGTTCTCCACCAGCGTAGGTTCCGGGTTGAGCATCGCCGGTCCATGTTCGGCGTACCAGTCACACAATGCGGCTGATTTGGCAACTTCACCACGCGCCTGCTTGATGGGTTTCCCCATTTCACGTGAGATACACTGCGCCATCTCTTCCGCGCGATGACGCAGAGCCTGCCCGATATGACGCAGCGTTTGCGCACGGTGCTCAACGGCAGTGTGTTTCCATTCGCGGTAGCCATTCGCGGCAAGGCTCAGCGCATGTGCAATCTCTTCAGTACTGGCCCACGGCATTGCCGCCAACTTTTCACCGTTGGTAGGGTTAACGGAAATCGCATGTGTTGCTGCTGTGATAGTCATAAGTGCCTCTCTTTATCGCAGGGTATGGTCATATCATGCGCATATTTACTCTTTCTGAAAAATGAATAATATTAACCACACCATTCACGAACAGAGAATATTATGGATCTGACGCAACTGGAAATGTTCAACGCCGTCGCGGAGACAGGCAGTATTACGCAGGCCGCCGCGAAGGTGCATCGCGTGCCATCCAATCTCACCACCCGTATTCGCCAGCTTGAAGCCGACCTTGGCGTCGATCTGTTTATTCGTGAAAATCAGCGTTTGCGGCTTTCCCCGTCCGGGCACAATTTTTTACGCTACAGCCAGCGGATCCTCGCCCTGGTTGACGAGGCGAGAATGGTCGTCGCCGGCGATGAACCGCAGGGGTTGTTCTCTCTTGGCTCGCTCGAGAGTACTGCCGCTGTGCGGATCCCTGCCACGCTGGCTGAATATAATCAGCGTTACCCCAAAATTCAGTTTGCGCTGGCGACAGGTCCTTCAGGCACGATGCTGGACGGCGTGCTCGACGGGACGCTGAACGCCGCCTTTGTCGACGGCCCAATTACTCATCCAGGTCTTGAAGGAATGCCGGTCTACCGTGAAGAGATGATGATAGTCACTCCGCACGGTCATCCCCCTATCCAGCGGGCCAGCGACGTTAACGGTTGCAGCATTTACGCCTTTCGCGCCAACTGTTCCTATCGTCGCCATTTTGAAAGCTGGTTTCATGCCGATCGCGCAATGCCCGGCACCATTCATGAAATGGAGTCGTATCACGGCATGCTGGCTTGCGTCATTGCCGGTGCGGGTATCGCGCTGATCCCGCGTTCGATGCTGGAGAGAATGCCAGGACACCATCAGGTCCACGCCTGGCCGCTAAGCGAAAACTGGCGCTGGCTGAATACGTGGCTGGTCTGGCGCAGAGGGGCAATGACGAGGCAACTGGAAGCGTTTATTGAGGTATTGAACCCTCAGTTGTCGAAAAGCACGGAATAATTCGCGATTCTCAAACAACGCCATAAATAGCGTTCCGGGTGAATTCACACGCCCGGAATTTCATTAATAATGAAACAGTTAAAATTACGCGAAATGTTCGGCAGTCAATTTTGCCACCCAGTCAATGAAATGAGATCTGTATCACGAAATGATTGTATTTTAGCCAGCAAAAGTTTTAAGATCGTGGCCTTACCTTTTCGCAGCTAATCCACCTAATTGATATGACAACAGACACTGTTTCCCGCAAGGTCGCGTGGCTTCGGGTAGTTACGCTTGCCATTGCCGGTTTTATTTTCAATACCACCGAGTTTGTCCCTGTCGGTTTGTTATCCGACATCGCACAAAGTTTTAATATGCAGACCGCTCAGGTCGGGATCATGCTGACGATCTACGCCTGGGTTGTCGCCCTGATGTCGCTGCCTTTCATGCTGCTTACCAGCCAGGTAGAACGCCGCAAACTTCTGATCTGCCTGTTTGTCGTTTTTATCGCCAGCCACGTTCTCTCTTTCCTGGCATGGAATTTTACCGTGCTGGTGATCAGTCGTATCGGTATTGCTTTTGCCCACGCTATTTTCTGGTCGATCACCGCATCGCTGGCGATTCGCCTGGCTCCAGCCGGGAAACGCGCGCAGGCTCTCAGCCTGATTGCGACCGGTACCGCGCTGGCGATGGTGTTGGGCCTGCCTATCGGGCGCATCGTTGGCCAGTATTTTGGCTGGCGTACCACCTTCTTCGCCATCGGTATGGGGGCGTTAGTCACCCTACTTTGCTTGATTAAGCTCCTGCCAAAATTACCCAGTGAGCATTCCGGTTCATTAAAAAGCCTGCCGGTTTTATTCCGCCGTCCGGCATTGATGAGCCTGTATCTGCTGACGGTGATTGTGGTCACCGCGCATTACACGGCCTACAGCTATATCGAACCGTTTGTACAGACCGTCGCCGGGCTGAGCGCAAACTTTGCCACCGTGCTGCTGCTGGTTCTGGGTGGCGCGGGTATTGTCGGTAGCGTCATTTTTGGCAAGCTGGGTAATCAACATGCTTCCGTATTGATTAGTAGCGCCATTGCCCTGTTGACGGTGTGTCTGGTGCTGTTACTGCCCGCAGCGGACAGCGAAATGCATCTGGCCGTCCTGAGTATATTCTGGGGCATCGCCATTATGTTGATAGGCCTGGGTATGCAGGTCAAAGTGCTGGCGCTGGCCCCGGATGCCACCGACGTCGCAATGGCCCTTTTCTCAGGTATCTTTAATATTGGGATAGGCGCTGGCGCGCTGGTGGGAAATCAGGTGAGTCTGCACTGGTCAATGTCTACGATTGGTTACGTAGGTGCAGTGCCTGCGATTGTGGCGTTCATATGGTCGGTGATTATCTTCCGTAAATGGCCAGTATCACTGGAAGAGCAGCCTCAGCATTCATAAAAGCGTGCCCGGTAGACAATACCGGGCACGTTGTTTTAAGCGTAAGTTTTAATGATTTCCAGCACGCCGTTAATAATAAACTGCACGCCCATACATACCAGCAGGAAGCCCATCAGACGGGAGATCGCCTCAATACCGCCTTTGCCGACCAGGCGCATGATCCCGCCTGAACTGCGCAAACAGCCCCACAAGATAACCCCGACCACGGCAAAAATAATCGGCGGTGCGACCATTATCACCCAGTCCGGAAACTCAGCCCCATGACGCACGGTGGACGCCGAGCTGATGATCATTGCAATCGTACCCGGACCCGCGGTGCTTGGCATGGCCAGCGGAACAAATGCAATATTGGCAGTCGGTTCATCTTCCAGTTCTTCTGATTTGCTTCTCGCTTCCGGAGAGTCATGTGCCTTCTGCTGTGGAAACAACATTCGAAAGCCGATAAACGCAACGATTAACCCACCCGCGATACGTAACCCGGGAATCGAAATCCCGAAGGTATTCATCACCAGTTGTCCGGCATAATACGCCACCATCATGATGGCAAACACGTAAACGGACGCCATGAGTGACTGACGGTTACGCTCTGCGCTGTTCATGTTGCCGGCAAGGCCGAGGAACAACGCCACGGTGGTTAACGGGTTTGCCAACGGTAACAGGACTACCAGCCCCAGTCCTATTGCTTTAAACAAGTCCATCATAATGTCATCTTTCCTGTGCGTTAATCGTCAACGGCAAGTATACGGTGAAATCCGGGAGATAAGCCATTTTCGCGGTGTAAGGATTCATTTTTCATCCGCACGTATAAACCATAATTTTCAAACCGTTAAAATTCCACTCGCCAGATATTGAGTCTGATGATTTAGCAAAACGTGGCATTTGCTGACCCATTCATTTGACTTATATTTGCCTAAGCAATAATATCAGCCGTGACTAACTACTTGCCAGGGCAACCATTGTGAAAAGCACCAGTGATCTGTTTAACGAAATCATCCCACTGGGTCGTTTGATCTACATGGTTAATCAGAAAAAAGATCGTTTACTAAACGACTATCTGTCACCGCTGGATATCACGGCATCGCAGTTCAAGGTGCTCTGCTCTATCCGTTGCGCGGTGTGTATTACCCCTGTCGAATTGAAAAAAGTGCTGTCTGTCGATCTCGGCGCCCTGACGCGGATGCTGGACAGGCTGGCCTGTAAAGGCTGGATAGAAAGGCTTCCGAATCCACATGACAAGCGAGGCGTGCTGGTGAAACTCACCGAGCATGGCGCGGCAATTTGCGAGCAGTGTCATCAATTAGTAGGGCAAGACCTGCACCAGGAACTAACAAAAAACTTAACGGTGGATGAAGTGACCACGCTTGAGCATTTGCTTAAGAAAATCCTGCCGTAAACAGAAAGAGGTATGACGATGTCCAGACGCAATACTGACACAATCACTATTCATAGCATTTTGGACTGGATCGAAAATAACCTTGAATCGCCGCTCTCGCTGGAAAAGGTGTCAGAGCGTTCAGGTTACTCCAAATGGCACCTGCAACGGATGTTTAAAAAAGAAACCGGTCATTCACTGGGTCAATACATCCGTAGCCGTAAAATGACTGAAATAGCGCAAAAATTAAAAGAGAGTAACGAGCCGATCCTTTATCTGGCGGAGCGTTACGGCTTTGAGTCCCAGCAAACGCTGACCCGGACATTCAAAAACTATTTTGATGTTCCGCCGCATAAATACCGTATGACGAATATGCACGGCGAATCACGCTATTTGCTGCCACTCAATCAATGTAATTGCTAATCGCCAGTTAACGACGTAACCGAGGAAATCATGAAACTTCTGTCTTATGCGATGCTGGCCCTGCTGTATGTTGTTTCGGGCCAGAGCATGGCGGAACAGACCGCGCAGCCTGCCACACAAAACAGTCGTGACGCGATGATTATGCCGCCTGCGCACGATCGGTCCCCGTTCGATTTTAATCATATGGGTGCAGGCAGCGACAAATCCGACGAATTAGGTGTGCCTTATTACAATATGCGCAACCTGTAATTTTTTTGCCCCGTCACTGCGGGGCTTTTTTTTACCCTCTCGCCTGCGCAGTCTTACGCAACCGAAAGCCAAACACATTGATGTACAATCCAGCCATGATCAGCAGCGCACCGAGCAGTTGTAATCCGGTAAGCGTTTCATCCAGCAGCACGGCCGCGCTCGCCAGTCCAACAACCGGCACCAACAGCGACAACGGCGCGACACGCCAGGTTTCATAACGCCCGAGTAAAGATCCCCAGATGCCATAACCCACAATGGTCGCCACAAACGCCAGATAAACCAGTGACAGAATGGTGGTCATATCTATCGTCACCAGACTTTGGATAATTTGCGTTGGACCATCGAGAAGTATTGAGGCGAGAAAGAATGGGACAACAGGAATCAACGCACTCCATACCACCAACGACATCACCGCCGGGCGTGACGTATGCTGCATGATTTTTTTATTAAAGATATTACCGCTGGCCCAGCTTAGTGCCGCCGCCAGCGTCAGCATAAAACCGAGCATGCCGACATGCTGTCCGTTCAGACTGGCCTCAATCAGCACCAGCACGCCAAATATGGCCAGCGCAATCCCTACCCGTTGTTTACCTTGCAGACGTTCACCAAAGGCGAATGCCCCCAGAATGATGGTGAAAAACGCCTGAGCCTGTAATACCAGAGAAGCTAACCCGGCAGGCATACCGAATTTGATGGCGCTAAAGAGAAACGCGAACTGCCCAAAACTGATGGTCAGCCCATAGCCGAGCAGCAGTGAAAGCGGAATTTTCGGCCGGGCAACGAAGAAAATCGCCGGAAATGCCACCAGTAAAAAACGCAACCCAGCCAGCATTAAGGGTGGCATATTGTGTAGCCCCACTTTGATGACGACAAAGTTCAGCCCCCAAACCACAACGACCAGTAACGCTAATAACCCGTCTTTACGCGACATACCACCGCCCCTGCGAATATTAAATTTTTGTAAACAAATTAAAGTAACGGAAATCGTTGTGCCGTAACAGATCATTAATTCAGGTAGGCCACACAGGGCATTTTCGGACAACTTATTGAGTGTACATCACACTTTTAGCATGCTATTTGTTTCTGATATCTAAAAAAAACATAACAACATGCATTGTCGGGCAGGAAAATGAATATCTCTCTGAGAAGGTCCACTCTCGCGTTACTCGCGTCATCATTGTTATTAACGATTGGGCGTGGCGCCACGCTGCCCTTTATGACGATCTACCTCAGCCGACAGTACAATCTGAGCGTCGACCTGATCGGTTATGCGATGACGGTCGCACTGACCATTGGCGTCGTGTTCAGCCTTGGCTTTGGTATTCTGGCCGACAAGTTTGATAAAAAACGCTATATGCTGCTGGCTATCTGCGGCTTTGCCTCTGGCTTTATTGCTATTCCACTGGTGCATAACGTAGTGGTAGTGGTTTTGCTCTTTGCCCTGATCAACTGCGCCTACTCCGTCTTCGCCACGGTGCTGAAAGCCTGGTTTGCCGATAATCTCTCGGCGACCAACAAAACTAAAATTTTCTCGCTTAACTATACCGTGCTGAACATCGGCTGGACCGTAGGCCCACCGCTGGGCACGCTACTGGTGATGCAAAGCATTAACCTGCCGTTCTGGCTCGCTGCTGCATGTTCAGCACTCCCTCTGGTATTTATCCAGACCTGGGTAAAACGTTCACCAGCAGCATCAGAAGGTTTGAACGCCGCAGTTTGGTCCCCCTCGGTACTGCTGCGCGACAGAGCATTATTCTGGTTTACGCTGTCAGCATTTTTGGCGTCATTCGTTGGTGGTGCCTTTGCGTCCTGTATTTCGCAATACGTTATGGTGGTTGCAGACGGCGATTTTGCCGAGAAAGTGGTGGCAGTCGTCCTGCCTGTTAACGCCGCCATTGTGGTATCACTGCAATATGCCCTCGGGCGCAGGCTCACCGCCACCAATATCCGCCCGCTAATGACTGTAGGCACGCTGTTCTTTGTGGTCGGTCTGGTTGGCTTCACCTTCTCCGGCAACAACCTGGTGTTATGGGGCATTTCTGCGGCCTTTTTCACTATCGGCGAAGTCATTTACGCACCGGGTGAATACATGCTCATCGACAACATCGCGCCTGCAGGAATGAAAGCCAGCTATTTTTCCGCCCAGTCGTTAGGCTGGTTGGGCGCAGCGGTAAACCCATTAGTCAGCGGCGTCATTTTAACCACATTGCCGCCGTGGTCGCTGTTTGTGGCGCTGATGGTGGCGATCGTTCTTGCCTGGGCGCTAATGATAAAAGGTATGCGCGCCAAACCCTGGGGCCAGACGGCGGTCTGCTAATGATGATCGCGACAGAGCCAAAGCCGCTCTGTCGCGAATCTCAAATGGCGACCAGCCCTCGAACGCCTTCGGATTCCATATTTTTACCGTCACCGCTTTGAATAATGCTGCCTCGCGACATGAGTAAGTATTTGTCGGCCAGTTGCTGCGCAAAATCATAGAACTGCTCCACCAGCAAAATGGCCATGTCACCCCGGTGCGCCAGTTGAGAAATCACCTGCCCAATTTCTTTAATCACTGACGGCTGGATCCCCTCCGTGGGCTCATCGAGGATCAACAACTGCGGGCGACTGGCCAGCGCTCGTCCAATCGCCAGTTGCTGCTGTTGCCCGCCGGACAAATCTCCGCCCCGCCGATGTTTCATCTCCTGTAGCACCGGAAAAAGCGCATAGATATCATCCGGCACACGTCTGGCCTCCTGTGCTGAAAAACGGGAAAGGCCGAGCAGCAGGTTCTCTTCTACCGTCAGACGCGGGAAAATATCGCGACCCTGTGGTACATACGCCACCCCGGCCCTGACCCGCTGATGCGGCTTCCAGTGGGTGACATTTTTCTCCTGCCAGAGCACACTCCCGCTGCGGGCAGGAATAAGCCCCATCAGGCACTTAAGAAGCGTCGTTTTCCCCACGCCGTTACGCCCCAGCAGACATGTCACCTCGCCGATACGCGCCTCAAAGTTCACACTTCGCAGAATATGGCTGCCACCATAATATTGATTCAGTTCTTTCACCTGCAGCATCTGTGCTCCTTAACGCCCGAGATAAACTTCAATAACCTGCTCGTTGGCCTGCACTTCGCGCAGACTTCCCTGAGCCAGAACGCGTCCCTGGTGTAAGACCGTGACGCGATCGGCAATGGTTTCGACAAATCCCATATCGTGCTCAACAACCATCAGCGAGTGCTTCCCGGCAAGCTTACGAAACAGCTCCGCAGTGTATTCCGTCTCCGCATCCGTCATACCCGCCGCGGGTTCATCCAGCAGCAGTAAATGCGGCTCCTGTACCAACAGCATGCCAATTTCGAGAAACTGTTTTTGCCCGTGAGAAAGCAGCCCGGCGCGGCGGGCCCGCTCGTTGCCCAGCCGCAACAGCGCCAGTATTTCATCTATACGATCCCGTTGTTCGCCTGTGAGGCGCGCCCGTAAAGAGCCCCAGACAGATTTATCGCTTTTCAGCGCCAGCTCCAGATTTTCCTCCACCGTTAACGCTTCAAATACCGTGGGTTTCTGAAACTTCCGCCCAATTCCCTGACGTGCAATGGCGATGGGGTCCAGCGTTGTTAAATCGGTCGACTGATCGTATATCGCCCGACCACTTTGCGGCCTGGTTTTGCCGGTAATAACATCCATTAGCGTCGTTTTTCCGGCACCGTTGGGACCAATGATGCAACGCAGTTCCCCAACGCCAATATTGAGCGTGAGATCCGTTAACGCCTGGAAGCCATCGAAGTTAACGTTAATTTTTTCCAGCTGGAGCACCGGGTCCGTTTGGTTGCGAAACCGATCGCCTGGCATCTGGCGAGTAAAAAGCCCTTCATCTGGCTGCATTATTTGTCTCCCTTGCGAAACAGACCCATCACACCACGAGGTAAAAACAACGTAACGCCAATAAAGATCAGGCCAAGAAACAGTTGCCAGTATTCCGGCATAATGACGGTAAACAGGCTTTTAGCGCCGTTCACCAGTACGGCGCCAAATACCGGGCCAATCAGGGTTCCACGCCCGCCGAGGGCAACCCAAATCGCCGCTTCTATCGAGTTGGTCGGCGACATTTCGCTGGGGTTAATGATTCCCACCTGCGGAACATACAACGCCCCCGCCAGGCCGCACAGCACGGCGGAAAGCGTCCACACCAGCAGCTTGAAACCTTTCGGATCGTAACCACAGAACATCAGTCGGTTCTCGGCGTCGCGCACGGCAGTGAGAATTCGACCAAACTTACTGCGGGCCAGCGCCAGTCCCAGCCATATTGCCAGCACCAGCAGCATGACCGTCGCCAGAAACAGCGCGATACGGGTTGAGGTCGCGGTCACCGGAAATCCCAGAATGGTGGTAAAGCCGGTAAAACCGTTATTTCCCCCAAAGCCGGTTTCGTTGCGGAAAAACAGTAACATTCCGGCGAAAGTCAGGGCCTGGGTCATGATGGAGAAATAAACCCCTTTGATTTTTGAACGGAAGGCAAACCAGCCAAATACCAGCGCCAGCAGGCCCGGCACCAGCACAACCAACAACATCGCCCAGATAAAATGTTGCGTTCCCCACCAAAACCAGGGCAGCTCGGTCCACGACAGAAACGACATAAAGGCCGGTAATCCTTCGCCGGAAGCCTGGCGCATCAGGTACATTCCCATCGCATATCCCCCCAGCGCAAAGAAAATACCGTGGCCCAGCGAGAGCATTCCCGCATAGCCCCACACCAGATCCAGCGCCACCGCCACAATGGCATAGCAGAGAATTTTCCCGGCCAGAGTCAATGTCCACACCGATATGGCCAGCGGATGATCCGCAGGTAACAGCGCCAGAAACGGCAGAATAATCAGCGCCAGCAGTAAACCCAGCCCCAGGATGCGTGTCGCGCGTGGCGCTTTACGCGCCAGCGTTAATGTCATTGGCATCGTCATCAGTCAATAACCCTCCCTTTCAACGCGAACAGCCCCTGAGGACGTTTCTGAATAAACAAAATAATCAGCACCAGAATCATAATCTTACCGAGAACCGCTCCCACCTGAGGCTCAAGAATTTTGTTGAAGATCCCAAGCCCAAACGCAGCGGCTACACTCCCCGCGAGTTGTCCCACGCCGCCCAGCACCACCACCAGAAACGAATCAATAATGTAGCTTTGCCCCAGCTCCGGTCCTACGTTGCCTAACTGCGAGAGCGCTACGCCCCCCAGTCCGGCAATCCCTGAACCAAGACCAAAGGCCAGCATATCCACTCGTCCGGTAGGTACGCCGCAGCAGGCCGCCATATTGCGATTTTGCGTCACCGCACGTACGCGCAGTCCGAGACGGGTTTTATTCAACAACAGCCAGGTGAAGAACAGCACCAGAATGGCAAAGCCAAGCACCACAATTCGGTTCCACGGCAAAATCAGATTGGCATAAACCTGAATGCCCCCGGAAAGCCATTCCGGATTTGCGACTTCAAGGTTTTGCGCGCCGAAGGACATACGCACTAACTGGATAAGCATCAGACTGATCCCCCACGTTGCCAGCAGGGTTTCGAGCGGACGCCCGTATAAATGGCGGATCACTCCGCGCTCGAGTAGCATTCCAACCCCAGCGGTAAGCAAAAAGGCGACCGGTAGTGCAATAACCGGATACCAGGCCAACCATTGCGGGAAAAACTGGCCCATCAGCTGTTGCACCATCCAGGTACCGTAAGCGCCGAGCATTAACATCTCACCATGCGCCATATTAATGACGCCAAGTAAGCCGTAGGTTATCGCCAGACCCAATGCCGCCAGCAGCAAAATGGAGCCCAGCGACAATCCCATAAATGCCTGTCCAAGAAGATCGCCAACCTTCATGCGATGCGCGATGGCATTCAGGCTTTCGTCAGCGGCAGCACGAACGCGGGCATTCGGTTCATGTTCAGCATGGGTGAATGGCTGCAGGCGCGCCTGGGTTTCAGGATCGTTCGACGCCCCTAGCAGTTCGATTGCCTGACGTCTGATCTCAGGCGAAGTACTGGTCAGTTGCAGGTTTGCCAGTGCAATAGCCAGTAAAGATTTCACGCCAGCATCGGGCTCCTGGGCCAGTCGTTGCTGCAAAAACGGCAGCATCCCCGGCTGGGCCTCACGCTGTAATGTACGCGCTGCCCCGCTCCTTTGCGTGACACTGTCACTTAAGAGCTGGTGGACGGCCAAGGTTCCGGCAACCAGATTACGCAGGCGGTTAGTCAGGCGGATTTTTTTTAGCTCCCCGTTCGGGCCTGCCGCCGTTCCTAGCGGTTGTACGTGCGAGCCGTTCATGATGAACGCGTTTTTCGCGTTATCTGTCAGCAGGTTCTCATCACTCAGCGCTTTGAGCACCGGCAAGCGTTGAACATCGGGTTTTACCGACCATTGTTCTAGCAAGGCGGCCTGCTGAGTCCGGTTGGCGGCGGTAAAGGTATCGGCATCTGCGGCCTGCGCTATCCACGGCAAAAGCCACGTCAGCAACAACACACCACGAATAAAGCGCATGGCTTTCATGAGCATTCTCCAAAGCGTTGCCCTCCCGCAGGAGGGCGTAAGATCAGTTGCTGGCGGTTTTAACGGGCTGTTCAGATTTTTTATCATTACCGGCGATATACGGACTCCACGGCTGGGCGCGAACCGGCGCTTCGGTTTGCCACACCACGTTAAACTGGCCGTTGCCTTCAATCTCGCCAATCATGACGGGTTTATGCAGGTGATGGTTGGTCGCATCCATGGTCAGGGTAAATCCTGATGGTGCCGCGAATGATTGTCCTGCCATAGCCGCCCGGACTTTATCCACATCGGTAGTTCCGGCTTTTTCTACTGCCTGCGCCCACATATGCAGGCCAACATAAGTGGCTTCCATAGGGTCGTTGGTCACCACCGAATCAGCATTCGGTAGCTTATGCGCTTTGGCATACGCCCGGTAATCCGCGACGAACTTCTTGTTGGCCGCATTATCTACGGACTCAAAGTAGTTCCACGCAGCCAGGTTGCCCACCAGCGGTTTAGTATCGATACCGCGCAACTCCTCCTCACCCACAGAGAATGCCACCACCGGTACATCCGTGGCTTTCAGGCCCTGGTTCGCTAACTCTTTATAGAATGGAACGTTAGAATCCCCGTTGATGGTCGATACCACCGCCGTTTTTCCCCCTGCGGCGAATTTTTTAATACTGGCAACAATGGTCTGGTAATCGCTGTGTCCGAATGGGGTATACACCTCTTCGATGTCTTTATCAGCCACGCCTTTCGAATGCAAAAAGGCGCGTAAAATTTTGTTAGTCGTACGCGGATAGACATAGTCCGTACCCAGCAGGTAGAAGCGCTTAGCGCTGCCGCCGTCCTCACTCATCAGATACTCAACCGCCGGGATCGCCTGCTGATTAGGCGCAGCGCCGGTATAGAAGACGTTAGGCGACATCTCCTCACCTTCATATTGCACCGGGTAAAACAGCAGACCGTTCAATTCTTCAAATACCGGTAAAACCGATTTACGCGAAACCGATGTCCAGCAGCCGAAAACCGCCGCTACCTTGTCCTGGCTCAGTAACTGACGTGCTTTTTCAGCAAATAACGGCCAGTTCGAGGCTGGGTCAACCACCACCGGTTCCAGCTTTTTGCCCAACACACCGCCCTGCGCATTGATTTCATTAATAGTCATCAACGCCACATCTTTCAGCGGCGTTTCGGAAATAGCCATGGTGCCGGATAACGAATGCATGATGCCAACCTTAATAGTGTCGGCCGCCTGAACGCTAAAACTCATTCCCATTGCGACAACAGAGGCGGAAAGCGCAAAAGCTTTTAAAAATGTACGACGCTGCATAGTTTCACTCCTGAAATTAGTCTTGTTGAAAGCTCCGGTGCAGCCGGGCAGACAAAACGGTGCAAATTAAGGGTATTCAGAAGTGATAAGGCAAAAACGATGCCAGATATTAAAACATCATATAAAATCAATGAATTAGAATTTTAGGCACAAAAATCAGTATTAATTTTTGCCGCCAGAAGGATTAATCGCGTGAAACATTGAACCACAATGAGACAACTCTGCATTATAAACGTGCAACAATCTGTGTCTGTCACACACGGTCATAACGGCGTGCCCCGGTATAAAAACATGGTTATTTGTTCGCAGATAACCGTGCCTTGTCACTATTATTTATTTTTCCCGACGTAATCACGTCAAAATTTTACTTTTCCGCCGAAATAATCACACAGTTCAGCCTTTGTTTAAGATTGAATTGCTACTATAGTCATAAGCGAGGTGAACTTAAGGTAAGAGAGGAAACTCACAAATAAAGGAGCATTTACTATGCTGGGTAATATGAATATTTTTATGGCTGTTCTGGGAATTATTTTATTTTCCGGTTTCCTGGCCGCGTATTTTAGCCACAGATGGGATGATTGATGAACGGAGATAGTCCTGAACCGACCCGGCCCCTTGCTGCGTAGCTGCACAAGGGGCCATTTTTTTACCTGAATTCCCCCTTCCGGCACCTTTTCCCTGATGTACAGATAAAAAAAACCGCCGGATAAACCAGCGGTAAATGCTTGCATGGATAGATTTGTGTTTTGCTTTTATACGCTACCTGGCAATTCCCTGCGAAGATAACGGATAGTTGGCTAATCTATCATCGACAACCCCAATGAACGTTAAACGAAACGTAACTACCTTCTATAAGTCATGTTGGCCGCTAATGAGATTCTTGCAAACCGTACAGTAATCCATGTCATCGCCATGGTTATAAAATGAGCTATTTATTGCTTCATAGTGTATGGTAAGCACCCCATCACAAGGACAATCAATATGTCGATACTCAAAGATATTAAGATGCGTACTTTACGACCAGTGAAAAGTACCTGTCCTCACTGCTGCCGCCAGTCAATGCACAGCCTGTCGAGAATAAAAAACAACATAACGTTAGTCTGCCCCAACTGCGGCAATACCTACCTTCCTTCCCAAAGCAAACCAGTCAAGTAACGTAAGAACAGGAAAACAATGCCGACCTTTCACCAGCAGCACTCCCTACCCGAGCGTCTCTATGAGATGCAAGGCATCAATACCCAACAACGATTCATTTTGCTGAAGAAAAAATCCAGCTAACAACCGGGCACCACGCCCGGTTCAATTTTCTGGCTGACCTGTCTTAAGCGCTCAAGCCACGATGTTCCAGCATGGGTTCCATGCGCGGTTCACGCCCGCTCCACTGGCGATAAAGTTCAGTTAAATCAGTGCTGTTTCCGCGGGACAAAATTGCTTCGCGGAATTTCTGTCCGTTTTCACGGGTTAATCCGCCCTGCTCTACGAACCACTGATAGCCGTCATCGGCCAGCATTTGCGTCCACAGATAGGCATAATAACCTGCGGCATAACCGCCACCGAAGATATGGGCAAAATAACTGCTGCGATAACGCGGCGGCACGGCCTTGAGATCCAAACCTTCCGCCGCCAGCGCCTGCTGTTCAAATTGATCGACCGGATGAGATGACTCGCTCAACTCCAGAGAGTGCCAGCGCATATCCAGCAATGCAGCGCTGAGCAGTTCGGTCATGTCGTAACCTTTGTTAAACAGACTGGCCCGCTGCATTTTATCCCGCAATGCCTGCGGCATTTGCTCCCTGGTATCAACATGTCGGGCAAAACGGGCAAAGACCTGAGGATGGCTCGCCCAGTGTTCATTGATCTGTGAAGGAAACTCGACAAAATCACGCGGAGTGTTGGTCCCAGAAAGCGTGGCATAACGCTGAGTGGCGAACAGACCGTGCAATGTATGTCCAAATTCATGAAATAGCGTAATAACATCATCCCACAGCAGCAATGCAGGCTGATCCTGCGCAGGTTTTTGATAATTACAGACGTTGTAAATAACCGGTTTGGTTTCGTTAAGCAGCGATTGCTCAACAAAATTGCCCATCCAGGCTCCGCCGCTTTTTGATTCCCGGGCAAAGAAATCACCGTAAAATAGCGCCAACCCTACGCCATCATGATCGAATATTTCCCATACCCGAACATCCGGGTGATAAACCGGAATGTCGAATCGCTCAACGAATTTGATGCCAAAGAGTTGATTGGCCGTCCAGAAAACGCCCTCGTTCAGCACCGAATCCAGGGCAAAGTAAGGTTTGAGCTGTGCCTCATCAAGGTCATATTTCTCACGACGGACCTGCTCGGCATAAAACGACCAGTCCCAGGCCTCGGCGCTAAACGACTCGTGTTCTTGAAAGATAACGTTCTGGATTTCAGCCTGCTCATTCAACGCCCGCGCCCGCGCGGCTGGAACAATAGCTCGCATAAATGTCAGTGCCGCTTCCGGCGTTTTTGCCATCTGGTCGGCAATTTTCCAGGCTGCGTAATTGGCAAAACCAAGCAGTTGCGCCTGCTGCATCCGGATTGCTACCAGTCGCTGAATAATAGCTCGCGTGTCGTTGCCATCATCATTTTCAGCCCGCGTCCATGCGCGGGTGAACAGTTTTTCGCGGGTCTGACGATCGCGTAAAACCGCAAGCGCCGGTTGCTGTGTTGTGTTTAATAGCGGGATAACCCAACGCGCTTCAAACCCTTTCGCCCTTGCAGCTTCGGCGGCAACGGCAATTTCTTCTGTGCTCAGCCCCTCCAGATGCCGGATATCATCCACCACCATAGCACCTGACGTGTTTGCTGCCAGCAACCGTTGATTGAACTGGCTGGTCAGCGTGGCTGACTCCGTATTGAGCGCTTTAAGTTTGGCTTTATCGGTCTCGTTCAGACGGGCGCCGGCCAGTACAAAACGCTGATACACGACCTCCAGCAGACGTATTGATTCGCTATCCAGACTTAACGTACCACGCCGTTGCCAGACAGCTTCGACACGGGCGAAAAGCGCGCCATTGAGATAAATATCATTGGCAAGATTCGCCAGCTCTGCGGAAAACTCTTCGTCAAGGCGCTGTAGTTCATCGTTGGTGTGCGCCGCCGTCATCGCGAAGAAAACGCTGGTCACGCGCGTGAGCAGCACCCCGCTTTGTTCAAGCGCCAACAACGTATTAGCAAAATCAGGAACCTGTGAGTTTTGCACAATAGCGTCGATCTCGGCGCGTTTTTGCCGCACGCCTTCATCAAACGCTGGACGATAATGCTGCACGTCGATCTGATCAAACTGCGGTGCCTGATATGGCAATGTGCTGTGGTGTAAAAATGGATTCGTTAACGACATCTTTCACTCCTGAAAACGATTTGTTTACCAGAGTAGACTTCCCGGTAATCGACCGCAATCGCGTTAAGCAGGAATAGCTCTGAACGGAAATGACGTGCTATGGTAGTACTACATAAAAAGCGTTGAGGAACAGTGAGATGATCGTTTTAGTAACCGGAGCAACCGCAGGTTTTGGTGAGTGCATTACGCGTCGTTTTATTGAGAATGGGCATAAAGTTATTGCCACCGGACGCCGCCAGGAGCGCCTGCAGGAACTCAAAGATGAGCTGGGTGACCGCCTCTATACCGCGCAACTGGACGTACGTAATCGTGCATCAATTGAAGAGATGCTGAACGCCTTACCCGCTGAATGGCGCGATATTGATGTTCTGGTCAACAACGCGGGACTGGCGCTGGGCCTTGAGCCAGCCCACAAGGCCAGCGTTGAAGACTGGGAAAATATGATCGACACCAACAACAAAGGCCTGGTTTATATGACCCGTGCCGTTCTGCCAGGCATGGTTGAGCGCAACCGCGGTCATATTATCAATATCGGTTCTACCGCGGGAAGTTGGCCATACGCTGGCGGGAACGTCTACGGTGCGACCAAAGCGTTTGTTCGCCAGTTTAGCCTGAATTTACGTACTGACTTACACGGCACTGCGATTCGCGTTACCGACATTGAACCGGGTCTGGTTGGCGGTACGGAATTCTCAAACGTACGTTTCAAAGGCGATGACGCTAAAGCTGAAAAAGCCTACGAAAATACCACTGCGCTGACCCCGCAAGATGTTACAGAAGCGGTATGGTGGGTGGCGTCCTTACCCGCTCATGTCAACATTAACACCCTTGAAATGATGCCTGTCACACAGTCTTTTGCCGGACTGAGTATTCATCGGAGCTAATTTCTCTGCCCGGCCTTACGCCGGGTATAGATAGCCTGAAATAAGTGATAAGATCTCCGGGTTAACTCTCTAAAAAGTAAGAATGAATGACCGTAGAAACGCAGCTCAACCCTACACAACCGGTAAATCAACAGATTTACCGTATTCTTCGTCGTGATATCGTGCACTGTCTGATTGCACCCGGTACGCCGCTGTCGGAGAAAGAGGTTTCCGTACGCTTTAATGTGTCACGCCAGCCGGTACGAGAAGCATTCATCAAACTGGCAGAGAACGGTCTGATTCAGATCCGCCCGCAGCGTGGCAGCTACGTAAACAAAATTTCGCTGTCGCAGGTGCAGAACGGCTGTTTTGTTCGCCAGGCAATTGAATGTGCCGTGGTCCGCCGCGCCGCATCACTGATCACCGATAAACAGTGCTATCAGCTCGAACAAAATCTGCATCAGCAGCGCATCGCGATTGATCGAAAACAAATCAATGATTTCTTCCAGCTAGATGACGAATTTCATCAGAAACTGGCTTTAATCGCTGAGTGCCAGCTCGCCTGGGACACCGTTGAGAATATTAAGGCCACGATTGACCGCGTTCGCTATATGAGCCTGGATCATATCTCTCCGCCTGAAATGCTGCTGCGTCAGCATCACGATATTTTTACCGCACTTGAGAAACATGATGGCGATGCCGTTGAGCGCGCAATGATGCTGCATCTCCAGGAAATTGGTGAGTCCGTTCAGCTAATCCGTCAGGAAAATAGCGACTGGTTCAGCGAAGATTAATATTACGCTCACCTCACACCGAGGTGAGTTTCTCCTGCCTTCCCCTCTCCCGCACATCTGCACAAAAAAAGCTGTGATTTTGATCGAAAACAAAAAAAATCATTAACGAGAAGCGTATTTATATTGCGCCCGTTACGTGGGACTAGAGCCCACGGGCTTTGACGGTAAGTTGGAAAGGAGAAAACACCATGAAAACATACGATCGTAATCGTAACGCAATCACCACTGGCAGCCGCGTCATGATTAGCGACACCGGACTTACAGGCCGCATTACAGCGATAGATACCGATGGCCTGACCGCTGAGCAAATTCGCCGCGGGAAAACAGTGGAAATCGAAGGGTGTGAAGGTAAATATGCCCCCCTCGAACTGATTCGTTTGGGCATGAACTAATTGGTGTGAATGCCAGAAAACAATGCGCCATCTGGCCTGTTTATAGCCAGATGGCGACTTAAATGATGTTCTCGTTACTTCAGTTTTGCAGCATACTTCGCAACGGTTGCTTTCGCCCCTTCAGCCAGTAAAGCAAGGTAGGCTTGTGTGACCTGATTCTTGAACAATTCTACCTGCGGCAGTTCACGACCAAAAATAGCATCGATCGCCAGCAGCGCCTGGACACGATCTTCGCCCTCGTTACTGCTATGCACCGCTTTCTGGATCACCGGTAACAGCGGATCGCTGATTTCAATCGCCTGGCCCTGATCATCCACACCGCCGACGTAACGCATCCAGCCAGCCACGCCCAGCGCCAGCAGTTCAAAGTGGCTACCGTGCACAATGTGCCAGCGAACGGAGTCCAGCATACGCTGCGGCAGTTTTTGACTGCCGTCCATCGCGATCTGCCAGGTGCGATGACGCAGTGCCGGGTTGCTGTAGCGCTCAATTAACAGATCGGCATAGTGCGGAAGATCCACACCTTTCACTTTTAACGTGGGCGCTTGTTCCTGCAACATCAGCGCGCGCGCGGCGAGGCGATAATTTTCATCGCCCATGCAATCGTTAATGTGCTGATATCCCGCCAGATACCCCAGATAAGCAAGGAAAGAGTGGCTGCCGTTGAGCATACGCAGTTTCATCTCTTCAAACGGAATGACATCAGCAACCAGCTCCGCTCCCGCCTTCTCCCATTCAGGGCGGCCAGCGACAAAGTTATCTTCAATAACCCACTGACGGAACGGTTCACATGCCACGCCTGCCGGATCGCGTACGCCGGTAATGTGTTCAATTTTGTCCAGCGTATCCTGGGTAACTGCAGGGACAATGCGGTCAACCATTGTCGACGGGAATGTGACATGTTGTTCGATCCACGCAGCCAGTTCCGCATCCACCGCCCGGGCATACGCGGTGACAACATTGCGTATCACATGACCGTTTTCCGGCATGTTGTCGCAGGACATCACGGTAAAGGCGGCTAAACCCGCAGCTTTGCGGCGTGCAAGCGCCTCAACCACAACGCCTGGCGCAGTTTTTGGCTGTTTTGGGTTTTGTAGATCGGCGGCAATCATTGGGTTGTCTAACATCAATTGACCGGTCGCCGGAGAATGGCAATACCCTTTCTCGGTAATGGTCAGGGAAACAATCGCAACCTGCGGTTCACTCATCGCAGCCAGTACGCTTTCCAGCCCATCAACCTGCGCATGCAGCGCATTTTTCACCACGCCCACGACTCTTGCAGTCCATGCATCTGCGGACATTTCTGCAACGGTATACAGGTTATCTTGCTGTTTCAGATCGGCAATCTGCTGCTCGCCGCCAATCAGGTTCACTTCGCAATAGCCCCAGTCACTGCCGTGATCCGCAGCGAGAATGTCAGCGTAAACCCCCTGATGTGCGCGGTGAAATGCGCCAAACCCCAGATGAACAATACGCGGGACCAGTTTTGTACGATCGTAGTCGGGAAGTGCAGCCTTTGCCGTTAAGAGCTTGTTTTGCATGGTATGACCTACTTATCAATGAAATCAGGATTGATTCAGAGTAACGCCTGTATGGTTGTATGTTTTGATTTGCATTAAGCTTTTAATGATTGGTATGACATCACTTAAAGCTGTGTACCATAAAAGGTAAATTTGGCGGCATATTGCCGCCAAAGGATATTAATGTTTCTGCCACTGCTGGTATTCACGTTTAAGCCTTTGCGGTGCAGTTTCCGGCATCATCAGCAAACCAATAACTGAGATGACGCCAAGTACAATCACATAGGTTGCGAGTCCATAATAATGTCCACCAGTTACTTGCAGAATTTTTACTGCTACTAAACCAAGAATCCCACTACCAATTAGCGATCCCAACTGCCAAATTAATGCTATTCCGCTACAACGAATATGAGTCGGGAAAAGCTCTGGGAAATAAGATGCCTGAGGTGCATAACACATACTATGCCCAACGCTCAGTACCAGGATCATTACTATTTGCGTAAGCCAAAAGCTATCCTGATTGATTGCAAGGAAGAAAGGAATAATCATAACAACCTGGAGCAATGCGCCGATAATATAAACTGGTTTACGCCCAATTTTGTCGCATAGCGAGCCCATCATCGGTATTGCAATTATTTCTATAATCACCGCAACAATCATTGTCTCCATCAAGATATTTGCATCGAGATTGTTTGCCTTACCGTATGCAAGGACAATCACTGTAAACATTGCAAATGTGCAGGCCTCAATCAGCTTCGCACATACTCCCTTAACGACAATTCCCGGAAAATCACGGATAACTTCAACTAATGGACGTGATTCTTCTGCTTTTGTCTCCCTAATCTGAGCAAAGACTGGTGATTCATCAATTTTTAAGCGGATAAATAACCCAACAATAACCAGCAACAGACTTAACAGGAACGGTATACGCCACCCGTAATCCATCATTGCCTCTGGAGAAAGTGTGGCATTTAACAACGCAAAGAGTGCTAACGGCAGAAGAAAACCAACTGGGGCACCGATTTGAACCCAACTCGAAAAAAATCCACGATGTTTGGGCTCAGAATATTCAGCAGTCATCAATACTGCACCGGCTTGTTCTCCTCCAACACCAAAGCCCTGTAATACACGAATAAATATAAGTAAAGCTGGAGCCCATACACCTATTTTTTCATATGTAGGTAACAACCCAATACAGAATGTCCCTAAGCCAACGATTAATATAGTAATAACCAGTGCTTTTTTGCGCCCGACCTTATCGCCAATATGCCCAAAGACAATTCCTCCTAATGGTCTAGCCAGGAAACCAACGGCATAGGTTGCAAAAGCAGCCAGCGTACTAATTAACGGATCGTCACTTGGGAAAAATAAATGACCAAAAAAGAGTACGGCTGCTGTCCCATATGCAAAGAAGTCATAGTATTCGGCAGCAGTACCAATTGCGGAGGCTGAAGCCACTCTGCGAATAATGGGTTTATTATCTACGTTATTTTTAATATCGACTGAACTAACCATAAGTTTTACCTTCTGTAGGGTATTGAGTTAATCAACATCTTTCGTACGTAAAATTTATATTTACCAGTTCCACAACGTGCCATCTTCCAGACGAGCAACAGGCAGATATGCAGGGTCATACGGATATTTCGCCGCCAGCTTTTCATCAAACTCGATCCCAAGACCTGGTTTGTCTCCAGGATGCATATAGCCGTTATCAAAGGTCCAGTTGTGCGGGAACACTTCCAACATTTGCTCGGAATACCCCATATATTCCTGTACGCCGAAGTTCGGCACCCACAGATCAAAGTGCAACGCAGCGGCCATGCATACTGGAGACAGATCGGAAGGTCCATGCGAACCGGTACGTACCTGATACAGCGACGCGAAATCGGCAATTCGACGCATGCCAGTGATACCGCCCGCATGGGTGATGGTGGTGCGGATATAGTCGATCAATTGCTCTTCGATAAGCTGTTTGCAGTCCCAGATGCTGTTGAAAACTTCCCCTACCGCAATCGGCGTGACCGTATGCTGGCGGATCAGGCGGAAGCATTCCTGGTTTTCAGCCGGGGTTGGGTCTTCCATCCAGAACAGACGGTATTGCTCGATGCTTTTGCCGAAACGGGCCGCTTCAATTGGCGTCAGACGGTGGTGCATATCGTGCAGAAGATGTTCGTTGAAACCAAACTTGTCGCGCACGGCTTCAAACAGTGTTGGTGTGAAATCGAGATACTTCTCCGTTGACCATAACTGCTCTTCTGGCCACTGCCCTTTGGTGGCGGGTTCGTAGGCCAGTCCTTTGCCTTTGGACATACCGTAAGTGGTTTTCATACCCGGCACGCCGCACTGCACGCGAATTGCTTTAAAGCCCATCTCTTTATGGCGCGCATAATCTTCGAGTACGTCATCAACGGTATGGCCTGTGGTGTGACAGTAAACCATAACGCCTTCACGAGATGCACCGCCGAGCAACTGGTACAACGGCATATTCGCCGCTTTCGCTTTGATGTCCCACAATGCCATATCCACCGCGGAAATCGCCGACATGGTGACCGGACCACGACGCCAGTACGCGCCTTTGTAGAAAAACTGCCAGATATCCTCAATTCGGTGCGCATCGCGACCAATCAGTTGCGGACAAACATGATCTTTCAGATAGGACGCTACGGATAACTCGCGTCCGTTTAACGTGGCATCTCCCAGCCCAGTGATCCCATCGTCTGTGGTAATTTTCAACGTGACAAAATTACGCCCCGGACAGGTGACAAACACTTCAGCCCCAACAATCTTCATCTCTTATTCCTTGCATTTGTTCTTGTGATGCAGGAAATTTACCCAACTGAGCTACTACCATACAAGTATGAAGATCAAAAAAACGCTGATTGATCACAAAAAAGGCGCTATGCGCGCCCCCACCCAGCCACAATAATCAGCATGCCGCACAATGCCACCAGCGCGCCTGACCAGTCGTACAGGCTAAGTTTTACGCCGTCAACAATGCGTAGCCATAGCAACGCTGTCACCACGTAAACTCCACCATAGGCCGCGTACACACGCCCGCTTGCTGTCGGATGCAGCGTCAGTAACCAGACGAATAAGGCCAGTGACATCCCGGCGGGTATCAGCAGCCAGGCCGTAGCCCCTCGCTTAAGCCAGAGCCAGGGTAAAAAGCAGCCAATGATTTCGCATAACGCAGTGATGAAAAAAAGGAATGTGGTCTTAAGCATTGATGTTATTCAGTTACCTTCGGTTTAACCATGATACGACAGAATGTCGTTAGCGTATCCATCACCGCAGAGTGGGTATGCCCGCAAGCCAGAATAGTGTAGAATTTAGCCCTGTTTTATTGTTTTTTCCCTTTCCCATAAAAGGAATTCACCATGAATATTACACTGACCAAACGCCTGTGCCTGACGGCTATGCTGACGCTGGCTGCGGCTGTGTACACCTCTTCCGCATTTGCTGAAACCAGTAAATTGATCATTGAATCCGGGGACAGTGCGCAAAGTCGTCAACAGGCAGCAATGGAAAAGGAACAATGGAACGATACGCGTCAGTTACGCCAGAAGGTCAACAAGCGTGTAGAGAAAGAGTGGGACAAAACCGACGCTGCTTTCGATAGCCGTGATAAGTGCGAACAGAGCGCAAATATTAATGCGTACTGGGAGCCCAACACCCTGCGCTGCCTCGACCGCCGCACTGGCCGCACCGTTGCCCCATAATGATTGCACTTTGAAAGATATTGAAAGGATACGATATGACTAGCGCCCTCAGTGTTAAGCTGCGCCCGCTGGAGCGTGAAGATTTACGATTTGTCCATCAGCTTGATAACAACGCCAGCGTAATGCGTTACTGGTTTGAAGAGCCTTACGAAGCATTTGTTGAGCTGTCAGATCTGTATGACAAGCATATCCACGACCAAAGCGAACGTCGCTTTGTTGTGGAATGCGACGATGAAAAAGCCGGACTGGTGGAGCTGGTTGAAATTAACCATGTGCACCGCCGGGCAGAATTCCAGATCATTATTTCGCCGGAATATCAGGGCAAAGGTTTGGCTTCCCGGGCTGCTAAGCTGGCGATGGATTACGGCTTTACCGTACTTAACTTATATAAGCTGTATCTGATCGTTGATAAAGAGAACGAAAAAGCCATCCACATCTACCGTAAACTCGGCTTTATGGTCGAAGGCGAACTGATTCATGAATTCTTTATCAACGGCCAATACCGCAACACAATCCGCATGTGTATCTTCCAGCAGCAGTATCTGGCAGAACATAAAACGTCAGGTCCTAACCTGCTGCAACCTACCGCTCAGTAAAGACTGACTAATAGTAATCGATGGTGTTTTCAATCGAGTAATGGTGTTCAACTGCCGGCTTCACGCTCTCGTCAACGATAACAAGCTGGCAGTTGACAGGATTAGCATAGTCATCATACTTGCACGTTTGTTTTACATTACCTAACGGATGGTTATTGAGCAGGCTTACCGCGGTGTAATCCAGCTTCTTCAACGGGTCAACCGACGGTTTGGCATCAACCTGCAAGGTATTGTCCTTATTGACGGTGGTTTTACCCAGCGGGTAACCTTCCGCATCATAGCGATATTGCACCTTCATCTCTTTCCCCGTGGCGGAAACGACAAAACCGTTATCGTCGGTATCCCATACCACGCCCGCCGCAGGCAGTTCTGCTAACTGACATTTACCCTGTAAGCGGATCCGTTTTTCCAGCGTTTTGGCGTCCCGGTAATAGTTAGCATCCAGGACCAGCGCCATGCCGGTATTGCTTTCAATATCATGCAATTCAAGCGTATCGAAGCACCCTTCCTGTGAGAGCGTACCGACAACGCGCTTGGTGACTTCACCTTTGTCATTAAGCAGCGTCTGGCTGAAATCTTTTACCGGCCCGCGCAGCGGATCGAAATCAAATTCATTGGAAAAACTGGCCATTTCCGGCGTAAAGGAATCCAGGCCTTTGGCGTTATCACACCCGGCCAACACGACGCACAGGAAACCTAACAAGATCTTTTTCTTCACATTTTTCACCGGGATAAGAAGATAATTCTCAATCATATTAGCAAATACAGTTATTTACACCAGAAATGCTAATCTTAGTCCAGGTCGATCATAAAGGAGCTGATGATGAAATACATAACAGGAATTGCCGCGCTCTTACTGGCCGTCGCGTCCCCGCAGGTTTTGGCGGCACCGGCGTCATGTGAACGCGTGAAAAGCGATATCGAACAGCGCATCATTAATAATGGCGTTGCTGAATCTAGCTTTACGCTGAACATTGTTCCCAACGATCAGGCCGATCAGCCTGATTCACTGGTCGTGGGACATTGTGCAAACGATACGCACAAAATTCTCTATACCCGAACCAACAGTGGCAACGCCCCTGCCAATAGCACCCCTGCCCAGGACGGGCACGTCGCCGAACCGCAATAAATCACGCCCTCCGTGCGCGGAGGGTCACTCCAGTTTGATATGCATTAAGATGACATACCCATAAGTGGGTAAACTCAAACCATTATTAGCATGCTATTAATTTCGTTATAGAAATTAATATATAGCGATAACTATAATGGGGTGAGTAATGTCAAAAACTGAGCAATATGGAGGCATTAGCCGCAGGACGTTAGTGAAATCCTCGGCAATCGGTTCGCTGGCGCTTGCCGCGGGTGGGCTGTCGTTACCTTTCGGAATGCGCACTGCCGCCGCAGCGGTACAGCAGGCGATACAACCCGTTGAAGAAAAAGTGGTTTGGGGCGCTTGTTCCGTAAACTGCGGCAGCCGTTGTGCCCTGCAACTCCACGTTAAAGATAATGAAGTCGTTTGGGTGGAGTCCGATACGACCGGGGACGATATTTATGGTCAACACCAGGTTCGCGCCTGTTTGCGTGGGCGCTCAATCCGTCGACGGATCAATCATCCGGATCGCCTGAATTACCCCATGAAGCGCGTGGGCAAACGCGGTGAAGGTAAATTTGAGCGTATAACCTGGCAGGAAGCACTGGACACCATCAGTGCCAGTTTGAAAAATACCGTGCACAAATACGGTAACGAGGCCGTGTATATCAACTACACCTCTGGCATTGTAGGCGGCAACATTACTCGCTCCTCCCCTTATGCCTCGCTGGTCGCTCGCCTGATGAACTGCTATGGCGGATTCCTGAGTCATTACGGCACCTACAGTACCGCACAAATCGCGGCGGCAATGCCTTATACCTACGGTTCAAACGAAGGCAACAGCACCTCCGATATCGAAAACACGAAGCTGGTGGTGATGTTCGGCAATAATCCCGCCGAAACGCGTATGAGCGGAGGTGGAATAACTTACTTCCTGGAACAGGCCAGGGAGCGCTCTAATGCCCGGATGATCGTCATCGACCCGCGTTATACCGATACCGCAGCGGGTCGTGAAGATGAATGGATCCCTATTCGTCCGGGGACCGATGCCGCATTAGTAGCCGGAATCGCCTGGGTCCTGATTCACGAAGATCTCGTTGACCAGACGTTTCTGGATACATACTGCATCGGTTACGACGAGAAAACCCTGCCCGCCGACGCACCCGTTAATGGGCACTACAAAGCCTATATTTTGGGCAACGGTGATGACGGTATCGCTAAAACTCCCCAGTGGGCCTCACATGTTACCGGGATCCCAGCGGAGCGCATTATCAAACTGGCTCGGGAAATCGGCAGTACCAAACCCGCATATATTTGTCAGGGCTGGGGTCCGCAACGCCAGGCTAACGGCGAGCTGACCTCACGCGCAATCGCGATGTTGCCGATCCTGACCGGCAACGTTGGCATCAACGGCGGCAATAGCGGTGCACGAGAATCAACCTACACCATCACGATTGAGCGTATGCCGCTGCCAGAGAATCCCATTAAGACCCAGATATCCTGCTTTAGCTGGACCGACGCAATCGTCCGGGGCCCGGAAATGACCGCTACCCGCGATGGCGTACGTGGGAAAGATAAGCTCGACGTGCCGATTAAATTTATCTGGAACTACGCGGGCAACACCATCACCAATCAGCACTCAGATATCAATAAAACGCATGAGATCCTTCAGGACGACACGAAATGCGAAATGATTGTGGTCATCGAAAACTTCATGACCTCTTCGGCCAAATATGCCGATATTCTGTTGCCTGATTTAATGACCGTCGAACAGGAAGACATCATTCCTAACGATTATGCAGGCAACATGGGTTACCTCATTTTTATTCAACCCGCGACGTCGCCTAAGTTCGAGCGCAAACCGATCTACTGGATAATGAGTGAAGTCGCAAAACGTCTTGGCGATGATGTCTATCAACGGTTTACTGAAGGCCGTACCCAGGAGCAGTGGCTTCAGTATCTGTATGCAAAAATGCTGGCTAAAGACCCCGCGCTCCCGACTTATGACGAGCTGAAAAAAATGGGGATCTATAAACGCAAAGATCCTGACGGACACTTTGTCGCCTATAGAAAATTCCGCGAGGATCCACAGGCCAACCCGCTCAAAACGCCGTCTGGCAAGATTGAAATTTACTCCAGCCGACTGGCGAAAATTGCCAGTACATGGGAACTGCAAAAGGACGAGGTAATCAGTCCGCTTCCCGTTTATGAATCCACGTTTGAAGGGTGGGATGACCCGAAACGCAGTTCATTCCCGCTGCAGATGTTTGGTTTCCACTACAAATCCCGCACCCACTCCAGCTACGGCAATATCGATGTTCTCCAGGCGTCCTGTCGTCAGGAAGTATGGATAAATCCAGTCGATGCCCAAAAACGGGGGATTGCAAATGGCGATATGGTGCGAGTCTTTAACGATCGCGGTGAACTGCGTATCCCAGCCAAAGTAACGCCACGAATCTTGCCCGGAGTAAGCGCAATGGGCCAGGGTGCATGGCACGATGCCGATATGGCTGGCGATAAGATTGACCACGGCGCCTGCGTCAATACGTTGACAACTCAGCGCCCGTCTCCGCTGGCAAAAGGCAACCCACAGCATACTAACCTGGTCGAGATCGAGAAGGCATAAGGACTAACCCATGACAACTCAGTATGGATTTTTTATTGATTCCAGCCGTTGCACGGGGTGTAAAACCTGCGAACTGGCCTGCAAAGATTACAAGGATCTCACTCCCGACGTCAGTTTCCGGCGTATTTACGAATACGCTGGAGGCGACTGGCTGGAAGATAACGGCGTCTGGCAACAGAATGTCTTTGCCTATTACCTCTCCATTGCCTGTAACCACTGCGAAGATCCGGCCTGCACCAAGGTTTGTCCCAGCGGCGCTATGCATAAGCGTGAAGATGGTTTTGTGGTGGTGGATGAAGACATATGCATAGGCTGTCGCTACTGCCACATGGCCTGCCCGTACGGCGCACCGCAGTACAATGCCGCCAAAGGTCATATGACCAAGTGCGATGGTTGTCATGATCGCGTGGCCGACGGCAAAAAGCCCATCTGCGTCGAGTCCTGTCCGCTGCGCGCGCTGGACTTTGGCCCAATTGATGAGCTGCGCAAAAAGCACGGTGAACTGGCGGCGGTCGCTCCGCTGCCAGGTGCGCACTTCACCAAACCGAGCATTGTGATCAAACCCAACGCCAATAGCCGCCCGACCGGGGATACCACGGGTTATCTGGCGAATCCGCAGGAGGTGTAACATGGGCAATGGATGGCATGAATGGCCGCTGGTCCTGTTTACGGTGCTGGGCCAGTGCGTGGCCGGAGCGCTGATAGTGAGTGGCTATGGCTGGCTGACCGTTAAAGACGAGGTGGCAAAACAACGTATCGTGCGCAGCATGTTTTTTCTGTGGCTGGTAATGGGCATCGCCTTTCTCGCCTCGGTAATGCACCTGGGTTCGCCACTGCGCGCCTTTAACTCGTTGAACAGAGTTGGCGCATCTGCGCTAAGTAACGAAATCGCCAGTGGTTCACTGTTTTTCGCCGTCGGTGGCCTGTGGTGGCTGGCGGCGTTTCTCGGTAAAATGCCCGCAGCGTTAGGTAAAATCTGGCTGCTGGTGGGCATGCTGCTGGGTCTGGTATTTGTGCTGGCGATGACCAGCGTCTACCAGATAGACACTGTCCCGACCTGGTATAACGGCTACACTACGGTGGCATTTTTTATGACGATGTTGCTAAGCGGACCGCTGTTTGCCGCCCTGCTGCTGCGTGCTGCGGGTGTTTCCTCTGGCACCGCCAGATTCGCCTACGTGAGCGTTTTGGCCCTACTGGTGATCGTGGCGGTTATTGTTCTGCAGGGACTGTCGCTCGGCGGGATCCACAGTTCGGTGCAATCCGCCAGCGCGCTGGTTCCCGACTACGGAAGCTTGCAGGTCTGGCGCATCATTCTGCTGGCCGCCGGTCTGGGCTGCTGGATATGCCCGCTTATTCGTCGTAAAGCACCGTCCGTCGGCGGCCTGGCGCTGGGCTTAGTGTTAGTCCTCGCCGGTGAAATCATTGGCCGCGGATTGTTTTACGGTTTACATATGACAGTCGGAATGGCTGTTGCAGGTTAACTTTCGGGTGCGGGGCAACCCGCACTGTTCAGGATTGTTTGCATGACCCATTTTTCGCAAGGTGACAACTTTTCTACCGCGGCGCGCGTACTCGGCGCACTGTTTTACTATGCGCCAGATAGCGCGGAAGCCTCTGCATTAGTCAGCGCGTTAAGAGCCGATGGCTGGCAGGCGCAGTGGCCGCTCGATCAGGCAATGCTTTTCCCGCTGGCTGCACGGCTACAAGCCGAGGTCGATGAGCCTCTCCCGCAGGCCTGGCAACGCCTGTTTGTCGGTCCATATGCGCTACCCTCTCCGCCCTGGGGATCTGTCTGGCTGGATCGCGAAAACGTGTTGTTTGGCGACTCTACGCTGGCACTTCGTCAGTGGATGCGGGACAACGGCATCCAGTTTGCCATGCAGCAAAATGAGCCAGAAGATCACTTTGGTTCACTGCTGTTGCTGACGGCCTGGCTTGCTGAAAATGAACGCCACACCGAGTGCGAACAGCTGCTGGCCTGGCATCTGTTCCCGTGGTCATCCCGCTTCCTTGATGTGTTTATCGAAAAAGCTGATCATCCGTTTTACCAGGCGCTGGGGGAGCTGGCCCGTATGACGCTGGCGCAATGGCAGTCGCAGTTACTGATCCCGATAGCCGATAAGCCACTTTTTCGTTAGTTTCACCACAGGCAGGATGTGTCCTGCCTGTGTAGCATTCCGTTGCGCACGCTGAGCTTTTGCTTCTGTTGCCAAATAGCCGCAAAATAAAGCGTCTGAAATTTCCTGTCTGGCCACTCATGCATCATTTACATGCTTATCCTGACCTGCGCGCCATGTTCCGCCGCCTGCTGATTGCTGCGGTGATTGGTATCCTTGCTGCGTTGGCCGTCGCAGGATTTCGCCACGCCATGCTCCTTCTTGAATGGTTGTTCCTGAGCAATGACACAGGGAGTCTGGTCAACGCGGCAACAAACCTTTCCCCTGTAAGACGCATGCTGACACCTGCGTTAGGAGGGCTGGCGGCGGGTTTGCTGCTTTGGGGATGGCAAACGTTCAACCGGTTACGCCCGCAGGCTCCCACTGATTACATGGAAGCCTTGCAAACTAACGGACAATTTGACGTCAGTGCAAGCCTGGTGAAATCGCTGGCCTCGTTACTGGTCGTCTCCAGCGGGAGTGCCATCGGGCGCGAAGGTGCCATGATTTTACTGGCAGCGCTGGCAGCCTCCAGCTTTGCTCAACGCTTCACCCCGCGCACAGAATGGAAGTTATGGATTGCCTGCGGAGCCGCTGCGGGTATGGCCGGAGCGTATCATGCCCCACTGGCGGGCAGTCTATTTATTGCTGAAGTGTTGTTTGGCACCTTGATCCTCGCTTCACTGGGACCGGTGGTGGTATCCGCCGTCGTCGCCTTGCTCACCACCAATATGCTGAGCGCCAGCAATGCGCTGTTGTATGCCGTGCACTTCACACGGGAACTGCATGCGCTGGAATACGTCATGATCATCAGCACCGGTCTGGCTGCCGGCGTTTGCGGACCGCTATTCATGTGGTTGATGACCGCCAGCCATAATGGGTTTTTGCGCTTAAAACTCTCGCCCCCGTGGCAACTGGCGCTCGGCGGGCTGATCGTCGGCCTGCTGTCATTGCTCACGCCTGCGGTCTGGGGTAATGGCTACAGCGTGGTGCAGTCATATTTACTCTCCCCACCGCTGCTGGCCGTGGTGAGCGGGATCTTCATCTGCAAATTACTGGCGGTGCTTGCCAGCAGTGGTTCCGGTGCGCCTGGCGGTGTGTTTACGCCAACGCTGTTTGTCGGTCTTTCGGTGGGTATGCTGCTGGGACGAGTGTGGGGATTATGGCTTCCGGGTCCGGATGAGATCGCCATTCTGCTGGGATTAACGGGGATGGCCACGCTGCTGGCAGCGACCACGCATGCGCCAATAATGTCGACACTGATGGTTTGTGAAATGACCGGGGAGTATCGTCTGCTCCCCGGATTGCTGATTGCCTGTGTGGTGGCGTCTGTGCTGTCGCGAACGTTACGCCAGGACTCTATCTACCGACAACACGCTGCCGAGCATTGACAGACGGATGTACTGAGACAGCTCGCGTTGCTCTGCGCGAGGCAGATAAGGCAGTTCACCGATCAGCGGTGCGGGTAATTTTTTGCCCAGCACATCAATGATTTCCGCATAATGTGCCAGCCCCGGGTTGATTCGGTTCGCGACCCAGCCAATCAAAGGCAGTCCGTCGCTGGCAATCGCCTGTGCGGTGAGGATGGCATGATTAATACAGCCTTCCTGGATACCCACCACCATCAGTACCGGCAGTTGTTCCTGCACCACCCATTCAGATAACGGACGCAGATCGTTCATCAGGCTCCGCCAGCCTCCGGTGCCTTCAACGACAACGTGATCCACTTTTTCGCTGAGGCTTGCGAGGCCGTTGGATAACAGGGTGTAATTGACCGGACCACTATGCGCTACGCTGCTTTCATCCTCACTCAACGCTATCGGGTTGACCGCCTCGTAGGGCAATTCGATAGTGGACACGCTTTGCAGCACCAGCGCATCTTTATTGCGCAGACCTTCAGGTGTCTCTTTGCTTCCTTTGGCCACGGGTTTGTAGCCCGCAACGCTTTTACCCCCTGACGCTAACGCTTGTAGTAATGCGCGGGAAACCACGGTCTTCCCAACAGAAGTGTCTGTACCTGTAATAAAGAAACGCTTCAGCATCACTAACTCCACCGTTATGCTTTGAAAATATAAGTCAGGAAAATAATACAGTGGAGAAAGTCTAAGGTATGACGACGAGAATCGGCTTGAGATAGCGCAATTTTTCGTACAACAGTTAAAAAATGTTAACCCTGTAATAGACGAATCAACAAAGAACCGTTATACATCGCGTCCTTCACGAGCGCCGCCCCTGCCATCGTCCCTTGATTGGTGAACTGCGTACTTTCGACGACAATATGCTGACTGTAGGCCGGGAGCGCTTGCTGACGAATGCTGTCAGCAATAGTGGGAAACAAAATATCCGCCGCTTTACTGAGCGGCGAACCAATCAATATCTTTTGCGGGTTGAACAAATTCACCATGATGGCAAGAATCCGTCCGACATGGGTCCCGACGCCGCTAATGATATCTTTCGCCAATAAATCCCCCTGCATCGCCGCCAGACACAGCGCGTCTACCGTTAACGGTTGCCCGTGTAGAGAAGAACTCATTGACTGCTTCAAGCGTACCTGTGCCAGTTCGAGCACGCTGTCGACGCTGGCGATCGTTTCCAGGCAACCATGGTTGCCGCAATAACAGCGTTTGCCGTAGGGGTCCACCTGGGTATGACCAATTTCCACCAGGCTACTGCTGCCGGCATGCAGTAGATGACCGTCGGTGATTACTCCGGCCCCCACGTTATGATCGATCACCACCTGAATGACGTCGCGTGCGCCGCGCGATGCGCCAAAAAGCGCCTCGGCCATAGTCCAGGCGCTGATATCGTGCTGAATATAGACCGGCACGCCGGTATGATTTTCAAGCGCTTCACCCAGCGGCATCTCTTTGACATCGTCGTAGAATGGCATGCGATGAACGATACCGTTTTCAGTATCAATAATGCCGGGTAAGGTAATGGCGATGGAGGTTAAGCGCTCCAGCTTTTGCTGGTGGCGGATGAAAAACTGATCGACCTGGGTAATAACGCGTTCCAGCAATGGTGTTTCACTGACCAGCGCCATTTCAAGACAATCTTCAACCACCAGTTTGCTGCTCAGATCGCGCAGCGCCAGAAAGATCTCGCCGCGACTGATACGAATGGATAAATAGTGCCAGGCTTCCGTTTCCACAACCAGCCCAACGGCCGGACGTCCACGGCTGCCCGCTTCCTTGATTTCCAACTCTTGCACCAGGTGCGCTTCGAGCATTTCGCGGACAATTTTAGTAATACTGGCAGGCGCCAATTGTGCCAGGCGAGAGAGATCAATACGCGATACCGGACCCAGCTGATCAATCAGGCGATAAACCGCGCCCGCATTGGTCTGCTTAATTTGATCGATATGCCCAGGCTGACTATCAGCAACCACCACTTACTCCCTTTATTTTCGCGCTCCGAAATAATCTGCGGGCTATGGTGAAGCACTTCAATGGCTTCCGTCAACTTTTTACTTAGCCTTGTGATTTACTGCACATTTTCGCCCATTTTTAAACTAAATTAATCGCCTGAACGGCCGCCAGCAGTTGCTCGCGAAAGCGTTGCGCGGCGTGACTTTGCTCATGATGTTTTGGCCACACTAGCCACATTTCCGAAACGGCATCTTCTTCCGCTATCGGGATCCAACACATTTCATACAATTGCACCCGTTTAAAGGAAGCGGGAAGAATGGAAACGCCTAATCCTGCGGCCACCAGCCCGATGATAGTCATCGCCTCACCAACCTCCTGAGTGATAGTCGGCTTCAGTCCATAGCGACGCATGAGGCCAAGAATATCGTCATACAACCCCGTCCCCACATGCGGATCAAAAAAGACAAATGGCTCATTGGCCAACTCCGCCAATGTGACCACGGGCTTTTGCGCCAACGGATGCGCGCGCGGGATCATCGCCATCAGCGGCTCATGCAGAATGATTTCACGCTCCAGCGTTTCCGGAAGCTGCGTGTTGCGCAGAAGTCCCAAATCCAGCGTTCCTTCATTGAGCGGAGCAATTTGCTCGCGCGTGTTCATTTCACGGGTTTGCATATGTACAGCGGGGTAGCTCTGGCGAAAGAGGGATAACGTATCTGAAACCGCTTTGATAAACGGTGCCGATGACGTAAAGCCGATACGCAATTCCCCCGCTTCTCCCAGATGCAGACGCTCAGCCCTGGCAGCGGCCTCATTAACCAGCCCCAGGATCTGCCGACTGTCTGCCAGAAACTGCTTTCCGGCTGAGGTCAGCGCCACGCTGCGGTTAGTGCGCGCCAGAAGTCGGGCGCCGACCTGCTGCTCGAGGATCTGGATTTGCTGGCTCAGCGGCGGTTGCGAAATATTCAGCCGTGCCGCCGCCCGGCCAAAATGCAATTCTTCGGCAACCGCTACAAAGTAACGTAAATGACGCAGCTCGATATTCATATTTTTAAGATATCATTTGAGATTATTAATATATTAGACAGAATAATGCGATTTTCATACTCTTAAAGCTAGTCATGTAGAGGTAATTGATTGAGCAAGGATTTCAAGTGAGCCGTACAACCACTGTCGATACCGCGCCGACAAGCGATGTTGATGAACAGAGAGTTACCCCGCCGGATAGTTTTATCAAACGCGGAACATCCCCATTTATGCGCGTCACGCTGGCGCTGTTTTCGGCCGGACTGGCGACATTTGCTCTCCTCTATTGCGTGCAACCCATACTGCCAGTGCTCTCGCACGAGTTTGGGGTCTCTCCCGCCAGCAGCAGTATTTCGCTTTCCATCTCAACGGCGATGCTCGCGATCGGTTTACTGTTTACCGGTCCACTTTCCGATGCGATAGGCCGCAAGCCGGTGATGGTTACCGCCCTGCTGCTCGCGTCCTGTTGTACGTTGCTTTCGACGATGATGACCAGCTGGCACGGTATTTTAATCATGCGTGCGCTGATAGGTCTTTCGCTCAGCGGCGTGGCGGCAGTGGGAATGACCTATCTGAGCGAGGAAATACATCCCAGCTTCGTCGCCTTCTCAATGGGCTTATATATCAGCGGTAACTCGATTGGTGGTATGAGTGGCCGTTTAATAAGCGGCGTGTTTACCGACTTTTTTAACTGGCGTATCGCGCTGGCGGCGATCGGTTGTTTTGCCCTCGCCTCCGCGCTGATGTTCTGGAAAATCTTGCCGGAATCTCGTCATTTCAGACCAACGTCGCTGCGACCGAAAACGCTGTTTATCAACTTTCGTTTGCACTGGCGCGACAGAGGGTTGCCGCTGCTGTTTGCGGAAGGTTTTTTACTGATGGGGTCGTTTGTCACGCTGTTTAATTACATCGGCTACCGTCTGATGCTCTCGCCGTGGGAACTCAGCCAGGCGGTTGTCGGTCTGTTGTCCGTGGCCTATCTGACCGGGACCTGGAGCTCACCGAAAGCGGGGTCGATGACCACCCGCTATGGACGTGGTCCGGTAATGCTCTTTTCAACCGGCGTGATGCTGGTTGGACTGTTGATGACCCTGTTCACATCACTGTGGCTGATCTTCGCCGGGATGCTGCTCTTTTCAGCCGGGTTCTTTGCCGCGCACTCCGTGGCAAGCAGTTGGATTGGACCACGGGCAAAACGCGCTAAAGGCCAGGCATCTTCCCTGTATCTGTTCAGCTATTATCTGGGTTCCAGTATTGCCGGTACGCTGGGTGGCGTATTCTGGCACAGCTACGGCTGGAACGGCGTGGGCGGATTTATCGCCCTGATGCTGGTGCTGGCGTTGCTGGTCGGTGCACGTCTGCACCATCGTCTGCACGTATAATCCACGATGCCCGGGTTCCGGGCATCGCCTTCATCAACCAGGCTGTAACGTCTGAGCCCCCATTTGCAGGGCAATAACCGTCCCGTTCATCGCTATATGCAGCATAACCGGCATCAGCAGGCCGTTGCTTTTCAGTCTGGCGATGATCAAAACCTGCGACACAAGAAACAGCATCAGCAACGTGCGCAGATCCACATACTGGGTATGCATGATGGCAAAAATGACCGATACCACCACCGACGACAGCCAAGTTTTATTATTGAACCAATACTGGAATGCGTTGAATAAACAGCCCCTGAAAACAATCTCTTCATACACTGGCGCAATAAATATCAGGGTCAGAGTGGATAACCACAGCGCGTAGCTGTTTAGGGATATCTGGCTGGTCACCCACGCTTCGGTTTGTCTGAGGCCCAGAAACCATGGCAGGATAAGCTGAATAAACAGCAGCGCCACGAACAAAATGGCAAACCACCTGGCGTTGAAAATTCCCTTTCCCAGCCCCTCTCTTTTTCTGAAGAAGAAGTAATACAGCGGGACCAGCACAACAAATTCCAGCGCAAACAGCAGCGGAAAAAGTAGCCCTTTGGCAAGCAGAACCTGGCTGGCGGGGAAAAACAACGGAAGAAACGTGAGGCCAAACATCAGCAAAAACATGGTAAAACAGCCAGCAACCGCTTTGGTCCTGACGATATACAGGTTGTCGGCATCCTGTGACATACGATCTCCTTGCGCTTATCAAAGATAACTTGATGAATTATCAATATATGATAAAAATTCTCATTATCACTGACAACCTACCAACTTTTACGCAATGCCCACGGTTTACAACGCGTATAGCGTTACAGACTCTTTTCAGCGGAACATTCTCATCAGCTACTCAGTGGAGAATCCGCCAGCGGCAACGAAAAACGGAAACAGGCCCCTGCCGTCGAATTAATCAGGCGGATATCTCCCCCATGCAGTTCGAGCATTCTGCGCACGATCAGTAAGCCCAGACCACCACGCTCAGCCCGCTGCTCACGGGGTAGTAACGCCGTCGGGCGCTGAAATAATACTTCGCGAACAGCCTCTTCGACGCCAGGCCCGCTGTCCTGCACTTCTGCTAACAAGCGGTCTTCCTCACGCCAGACTTTTAACCACACTTCGCCCCCGTCAGGCGTATGACGGATAGCGTTATCCAGCAAATTCGTGACGATTCTTTCCATCATCGATAAATCGGCATTCACCAGCGGTAACGGACCAATTACGTCAAGGTGCAACTGCAAATGACGCGTGGCAACGGGTAGATCAAATTTCTGTGCCACATCCTGGATCAGCTCGCCAATAGCAAAACGTTCACGCTGTGGTTTTATGCCGCCATGCTCAAGTCTCGCCAGCTCAAAAAGCTGTTGTGACAGATGGCGAACCTTATGCCCCTGGCGCAGTGCAATGCTTAGATAATGCCGATTTTCCTCCGGCGTCATCGTATCGGCTTTCAGTGACAGCATTTCCAGATACCCCAGCAGTGAAGTGAGCGGCGTACGTAAATCGTGCGAAATATTAGCGATAAACTCTCTGCGCTGACGATCGCTGTCAGCTAATAAATCCCATTGGTGAGCAATTTTCTGTGCTAACTCAATAAATGCATTGTTCAGCAACGCAATTTCATTCGCCGGAGTTAAATCGGGCTTTTTATGCGCCAGCTGTTTGATGACGCTAATGCTGTCCTGCTCCAGATTAACCACCTGACCGGTCAGCCTTTTCACCGGATTCGTCACCCATCTCCACACCAGGTACCCCGCGATTGCACCGGCTAATAAAACCAGTATTAACGTCCCGGTCACGGTGTTCCAAAGCGTTTTTTGCCAGGCGGTATTCGCCAGCATATTGAGATCTTCGCCCTGGAGAATAATGTACAAATAGCCATGCAGCTTGCCATTAAATAAAACTGGCGCGGCGCTGAATACCTTTTGCTGGCTGCTGCGCGGATCATTGCCATAAACGGGCAGCTCGTCCGAATTAAGGAAAACCTGGATCGGCTGTACGCTAATGTTCTGGCGCTGAATATGCCCAGGCGGAGCGGCATCAGCAAGTATCTCGCCTGACGGTGAAACCAGATACAGCTCCACGCTAGGGTTGAGCGTCATCAGGTGATTAAACAGTCCTTTTAAGGTCTGCCGATCAACCTGCCCGCTGGCATCAATAAGCGACTCACTTTTGACAATTTTGCTTGCCAATTCCAGCGAGAGCCTTTGCACCATAGCGTCGCCATACTGTTTACTGCTGCGGATCTGGACAACGCTGACCGCAACCGCGCAAATCAACATAATAGCGGTAAAGACCAGGGTCAGACGCTGGCTCAGCGACAATCGATAAATCATGGTTGATGCTCCGCGTTAACCGCAGCAAGCTTATAGCCCCGTCCCCACACGGTAAGAATAATTTCCGGCTCCGCAGCATCTTTTTCAATTTTGGTGCGCAGGCGATTAATATGACTGTTCACCGTATGCTCATATCCTTCGTGCTGGTAGCCCCACACCTGGTCTAACAACGCCTGACGCGAAAAGACCTCCCCGGGATGGCGGGCGAAAAAATAGAGCAGATCGAATTCACGCGGCGTTAAATCGAGGGATTTACCCTGCAGGCGGACTTCCCGGGCTAATGGATCAATCTCCACACCATGGACGGTGATAATCCCCGCCTCCATACGCAGGTTCTGACTCATCGCCTCCTGACGGCGAAACAACGCCTTCACCCGGGCCATCAATTCCAGCACCGAGAAAGGTTTGGCTAAATAATCATCGGCGCCCATTTCCAGCCCCAATACGCGGTGAGTTTCACTGGTGCGAGCGCTGATAATAATGACAGGTAGATAGAAACTCATTTGCCGAATGCGACGACAAATTTCCAGACCGTCCACCCCCGGCAGCATTAAATCGAGGATAACGGCATCCCAGACGTGCTTCTCCAGTAGCTCGACCGCTCGTGCCCCATCAGCCTCATGAATAATTTCGTACCCCTCATCCTTCAGGCTAAGTTGCAAAAGTGAGGCGATATCGCTGTCATCTTCCACCAAAAATATCTTTTTCGCGCCTGCCATCAGTGTCATCCCCCTCTCGTCATGCTGAAAGCTTACCTCAGGCAAGGGGCGGAAGTTATCACAAAATTTTTAACTTTTCGTGAGGAATCAGGGATACGCATGCGTCCAGTATGTCGTTATAGATAGGTCAGGCATCAACAGGGAAACGTCGATTTGTTTTCCTTAACATGAAAATAAAAAGGAAAAGTTATGCAGAAAAAACATCCACTTCGGGAAGCTGATGTTACCGCCGAGTCCGTTTTTTTTATGCAACGACGACAGATCCTCAAAGCTCTTGGGATAGGCGCTGCGGCGGCTTCGCTCTCTTCCCCGACACAGGCCGGTCTGTTGAATTGGTTTAAAGGCAACGATCGCCCGTCTGCACCAGCGGGCAAACCGCTCGAGTTCACAAAACCAGAGATCTGGCAAAACAATCTGCCCTTGACGCCGGAAGACAAGGTAACGGGCTACAACAATTTCTACGAATTTGGTCTGGATAAAGCCGATCCTGCCGCGAATGCCGGTAGCCTGAAAACCGATCCCTGGACGTTAACCATCAGCGGTGAAGTGAACAAACCTTTAACGTTGGATCATGATGCGCTGACGACTCGTTTTCCATTAGAAGAGCGTATTTACCGGATGCGCTGCGTTGAGGCGTGGTCGATGGTTGTACCGTGGGTCGGCTTTCCTTTGCATAAATTATTGGCGCTGGTTGAGCCCACCAGCCACGCCAAATACGTCGCCTTTGAAACACGCTACGCGCCTGATGAAATGCCCGGCCAGAAAGATCGCTTCATTGGTGGCGGGTTGAAGTATCCCTATGTTGAAGGTTTACGTCTGGATGAGGCCATGCACCCGCTTACCCTTCTGACCGTGGGCGTGTATGGCAAAGCGTTGCCGCCGCAAAACGGAGCGCCAATACGCCTGACCGTACCCTGGAAGTACGGCTTCAAGGGCATTAAATCGATAGTCAGTATTAAGCTGACGCGTGAACAGCCGCCGACGACCTGGAATATGTCGGCACCTAACGAATACGGTTTTTACGCCAACGTAAATCCGCAAGTCGATCACCCCCGCTGGTCTCAGGCCACAGAGCGTTTTATCGGTTCGGGTGGCATTCTCGATGTGCAGCGACAGCCCACGTTGCCTTTTAATGGTTATGCCGATGAGGTGGCTTCTTTATATCAGGGCATGGATCTACGGGAGTATTTTTAAGTGAGGTTAACCGCAAAACAGATAACCGGCCTGAAAGTACTGCTGCATCTCGCCGGTTTATTACCCCTGCTATGGCTCTTCTGGGCCGCGCAGCGTGGTGAGTTGGGGGCCGACCCGGGTAAAGATATCCAGCACTTTACGGGCATCACCGCGCTGAAGTTTCTGCTTGCTACCCTGCTGGTGTCACCGCTTGCCCGCTACGCAAAGCAGCCGTTGTTGTATCGCACCCGTCGATTATTAGGGTTATGGTGTTTTGCATGGGCCACGCTGCATATGACCAGCTATGCGCTGCTGGAGTTGGGTATACAAAATCTGGGATTATTGGGACGTGAACTGGTTTCACGCCCATGGTTAACGTTGGGCATGACTGGTTGGATAATCTTATTCCTGCTGACGCTGACCTCCACGCAAGCCGCGCAACGTAAAATGGGCAAACGCTGGCAAACGTTGCACAACTACGTCTACCTGGCGGCCGTTTTGCTTCCGCTGCATTATCTGTGGTCGGTAAAAGTGTTATCACCGCTCCCCATTATTTATGCCCTCTGTTTTATCGTGCTACTGGCTTTTCGCTATAAAAAGCTGTTACGCAGAGTCGCGTACAAAGGTGTGTTTATGAAAAGTGAATGAATCACGGTAAACTTCTCATCACACCTAAACAGAACGAGAACAAAAAATGAGTAACAATGATAATTACCATCAGCTCACCCGCACGTTCCAGCGGCTCTCTCGCTTCTCCCACCTCTCGGCAATCGCCAGTTGGGACATGTTTACCATGATGCCATCTGGCGGCAGCAAAGCTCGCGGCGAAGCACTGGCCGAGCTGAGCGTGCTTGAGCACCAGTTGTTAACCGACCCGAAGGTGGCAACGTGGATCGCCGCAGCCCAACAGGAAGACCTTAACGATGTTGAGCAAGCCAACCTGCGCGAAATGTCGCGACTGCATCATCAGGCATCCTTACTACCTGAATCGTTGGTAGAAGCGAAATCACTCGCGGGTAGCCGCTGTGAGCATGCCTGGCGCAGCCAGCGACCAGCCAATGACTGGGAGGGATTTTCCGAAAACCTGAAAGAGGTCGTGAAGCACAGTCGTGAAGAAGCCCGGCTGCGTGCCGAAGCCACAGGCTGTTCGCCGTATGACGCGCTACTGGACATATTCGAACCAGGGATGACCAGTGCCCAATTGGATGTCTTGTTTGCAGACGTTAAGAGCTGGTTACCGGATCTGCTCAACAAGGTGGTGGCAAAGCAGTCTCAGCAGTCGCTCATCGCCCCGGTTGGGCCTTTCCCAACCGCAATCCAGCGAGAGTTGGGCCTTGAAACGATGGCGCAGTTGGGATTCGATTTTACGGCTGGTCGACTGGATATCAGTGCGCACCCCTTCTGTGGTGGCGTACCTGAAGATGTGCGTATCACCACCCGCTATGATGAAAACGAATTACTTAGCGCGCTGTTTGGCGTGATCCATGAAACCGGTCACGCCCGCTACGAGCAAAATCTGCCGCACAGTTGGTCAGGGCAACCTATCGCACTGGCACGCTCAACCGCTATTCATGAGTCCCAGAGTCTGTTCTTTGAGATGCAACTGGGGCGCAGTAAAGCATTTCTGACGCGGTTAATTCCTGCTGTGACGCGCCACTTTGGCGATCAGGCTGCGTTTGAAGAAAGCAATTTCATCGCCTGGAACCAGCAGGTTAAACCCGGTTTTATCCGTGTTGATGCCGACGAGGTGAGCTATCCTGCTCACGTTATCCTGCGTTATGAAATCGAACGCGCGCTCATTAATGGCGATATTGAAGTAGATGATATCCCGGCATTGTGGAATGAGAAAATGCAGTCCTGGCTGGGGCTGTCAACCATCGGTAACTATCGTAACGGTTGTATGCAGGATATTCACTGGACCGATGGCGGCTTTGGCTACTTCCCTTCCTATACTTTAGGCGCCATGTATGCGGCGCAGTTATTCAGTGCCGCTAACCGCGCATTGCCTGATTTAGAGCAGTCTATTGCGCAAGGTGAGTTTGGTGCCCTGTTTGACTGGTTACGTCAGAATATCTGGCAGCATGGCAGCCGTTTTACCACTGAACAGCTTATTACCCAGGCCACCGGAGAGCCGCTCAGCAGCCGTTATTTCCGCGCTCACCTGGAAGCCCGCTATTTGTAATCTCATACCGTGAGTCATTGTACATATCGTTACACGCCGAAACCAATGACTCACGGAAGCCCTGTGATTACAGCGATATAGTTATTTCAACGGCCCCGCAGTGGGGTTGAATGAAAAACCAAATCGAGGGTATGAGAATGAAAAAAGTATTAGCTCTGGTTGTTGCCGCTGCTATGGGTCTGTCTTCTGCTGCATTTGCTGCTGAAACAACTGCTACCACCGCTCCGGCTGCTGCTGCAACCACCAAAGCAGCTCCGGCAAAAACCACTCATCATAAAAAACAGCACAAAGCAGCGCCGCAGAAAGCGCAGGCTGCCAAGAAACACGCTAAAAAATCCACCACAAAACCGGCTGTAGAACAGAAAGCGCCAGAGCAGAAAGCTCAGGCTGCTAAAAAACACACCAAAAAAGCAGCGACCAAACCCGCTGCAGAACAAAAAGCACCAGAGCAGAAAGCTCAGGCAGCTAAAAAACACACCAAAAAAGCCGTAAAACACGACACCGCTAAACCCGCTGCTCAGCCAGCTGCATAACACATTTGTAGTTACTATGGCGTCCCCCACGCCATAGCATACGGCGCTAAATCGACCTGATTTAGCGCCGCCTTTTGGAGGGTAAAATGGTGTCACATTATCGCTTTGAGTTCATTCTTATTACCCTGATAATTTGCGCCCTCATTGCCATGCATTTTTATCTTTCCTGAGTGTAGTTATCTGATTTTACTCCCACTTTCCCGCCGTCCCGTCTATAGTATTAACTGAGGGTTTGCTGTTAAAAATCATAATTCCCCACCAGAGTGTGATATGCATAAAACCATTGCTGTGTTACTGGGTTCAATTTGTTTACTTCCTGTCGTTGCGCATGCGGACCAGCCTGCAACGGCCAGCGCTGAAGCTGAAAACGTAAAAACGCTGTTTTTTGGTCATGACGATCGCATAAAAGTGACTGACCCAACGCAATCTCCTTGGGACGCTATCGGGCAACTGGAAACCGCCAGCGGTAACCTGTGTACCGCCACGCTCATATCACCACGTCTGGCACTGACTGCCGGACACTGCTTACTCACCCCCCCGAAAGGCAAGCCGGATAAAGCCGTGGCATTACGCTTCGTGTCGAAAAAGGGTGTCTGGCGCTACGAGATCCACGGCATTGAAGGACGGGTAGATCCCTCGCTCGGAAAACGTTTAAAAGCCGATGGCGATGGCTGGATTGTGCCGTCTTCCGCTGCCCCGTGGGATTTTGGTCTGGTGGTGCTGCGTTACCCACCTTCTGGCATCACACCGCTGCCATTATTTGAAGGTGATAAAGCGGCATTAACCGCGGCGCTGAAAACCGCAGATCGTAAAGTTACGCAGTCGGGCTACCCGGAAGATCATCTCGATGATTTGTACACGCATCAGGATTGCGTGGTGACCGGTTGGGCACAGAATACCGTCTTGTCGCATCAGTGCGACACACTCCCGGGCGACAGCGGTTCACCATTAATGTTGAAGACAGATACTGGCTGGCAGTTGATTGGCGTACAAAGCTCCGCTCCGGCGGCGAAAGATCGCTGGCGGGCCGATAATCGCGCCATATCCGTGACCGGTTTTCGCGATAAGCTGGATGAGTTGGCGAAGGAATAACCTATGCTGCCCGTAGTAACGGGCAGCACTGAGATCAGGCAAGTTTAATCATTACCATTCCGGCAAGCAGCAGCGCCACACCGATCCAACCTTTATGATTCAGGCGCTGACCAAACAATACCCAACCTGCCGCTAACGTCGCGGCAATCCCGAAGCCGCCCCACAAGGCGTAGGCAACAGAAAGGTCGATACCTTTTACCGCCTGGGACAGCGCGCTAAAGGCCGCTAACACGGCTACCAGCGACAGCACGCCATAAGTCTTGCGGCGAAACCCATCTGAAAATTTCAAAAAGACGTTAGCGACGATTTCGAGCACAATGGCTATGCCAAGCCATGCGCCGTGAACCCACTCAAACTGCTGCATGGCTCACCTCTCTGCCCGCCTTTGTCGGTTTTCGTGTACCGGATTTAATCAGCACAATACCTAACACCAGCGAGACCAGTCCAGCCACCTTCATCGTGGACAAGGTTTCGTCAAATAACAGCACGCTGAACAGCGTAATAAATAAAATACCGATACCTTCCCATAAGGCATAGGCCACACCAAGGGCAATTTTTTTAACGGCAAAACTGAGAAAAATATACGATAAGGCAATCATTACCAGCATTAAAATAAAGCCCGAATTACCATGACCGACACTTGCCCATTTCATTGACAGCGTACCAGTAATTTCAGCCGCGATGGCCAGACCTAATAATATCCAGTAAAACATAATGCTTCTCCTGCTTGAGAATATAGTCCTTTGGGCCTACTGCATGCAGTAAACCAAAAAATAAAATTAGTTAGCTCAGCGCACAGCGCCAGCTCAGGCAGAAGAAGGGACTAAAGCGCGTTGCGCCAGTGTTGCTCACCCGCAAGCAAGAAAGTGGAGGAGGTACGAAGAAGTGAAGGTAAACGCAAAAACATCCTGAACATATTGTCCATAATATTACAATTATCCGCAGTGTTGCTTCTCATCATCGCGGATGATAATTGTCCTCGGTAGTTAAACACAGATGATTTGTACCATAGCTTCAATGCGAACTCAAAGTCTTTTCACTTCTTTACCTGCCCCATTTGATTTTTGTTATAACGGCTCGACGCAAATCACATTATTATTCAGATTCAAAAATGAAAAATGCAGGAATACACATGGCGAAACCGATCATCACGCTTAACGGCCTAAAAATAGTCATTATGCTGGGCATGCTGGTTATCATCCTGAGCGGCATCCGCGTTGCCGCAGATATCATCGTCCCATTTATTCTGGCGTTATTTATTGCCGTCGTGCTTAACCCCGTGGTGCAGCGGATGGTCAAACTTCGCATACCGCGCGTAATAGCGGTATCATTGCTCATTGTTATTATTGTGATGCTAATGGTGTTGCTATTAGCGTATTTAGGTACATCCTTAAATGAGCTTGCGCGAACGCTGCCGCAGTATCGCTCTTCACTGGTTATCCCACTCAAAAACCTTGAGCCGTGGTTACAGCGCGTAGGGATCGGCGTTTCCGTGGATGAACTCGTCAAATATATCGACCCGAACGCGGCAATGACGCTGGTGACCAATTTACTGGCGCAGTTGTCTAATGCCATGTCTTCGATATTTTTACTGCTGTTGACGGTGGTTTTTATGCTGCTGGAAGTACCGCAGTTACCCAACAAACTCAAACAAATGATGAGCCGTCCCATTGAGGGAATGGCGGCGATTCAACGCGCCATCGACAGCGTTTCCCACTATCTGGTGCTCAAAACGGCGATCAGCATTGTGACCGGGCTGGTGGCCTGGGGCATGCTCGCCGCACTCGACGTGCGTTTCGCTTTTGTCTGGGGACTGCTGGCGTTTGCGCTCAACTATATTCCTAATATCGGTTCGGTGCTGGCCGCCATTCCCCCTATTGCTCAGGTGCTGGTATTTAGCGGCCTTTATGACGCCCTGGTGGTTTTCGCAGGTTATCTGGTCATTAACCTGGTGTTCGGGAATATCCTCGAACCGCGAATCATGGGACGTGGACTTGGGTTGTCTACGCTGGTGGTGTTTCTGTCGTTAATCTTCTGGGGCTGGTTACTGGGGCCTGTCGGGATGCTGCTTTCTGTACCGCTGACCATCATCGTGAAAATCGCGCTTGAGCAAACCAACGGCGGTCAAAGCATTGCCGTGTTGCTGAGCGATCTCAATAAAGAGTGAATTCGCCCCGCCATTGCGGGCATTTTTATCGTTTAGCGCGTAGCACGTAGCGCCAGAACGGCGCTACACAACGTAAATAACGCAATTATCCAGGCCATAGTCCATGGCGTTCCGTCGCTGAAGGCGGCCAGCAGCAATGACGAGATAATGCCGCTACCGTATTGTAACGCGCCAATCAGCGCGGAGGCTGAACCGGCGATGCTCGGTACCGCGTCCAGCGCGGCAGCGGTTGAAGTAGCAGCAATAATGCCATTCATTGAGAAAAACAGAAAAACGGTGATGATAATGGCTTCAACGCCACCAGACTCCAGCTTAACCAGCACTGCAAGCGCCACTGCAGCCAGCGCTGCCAGCATCGTCGCATACTTTAGCAGTTGCTCCAGAGAATGCCGTTGCACCAGACGACGGTTTACTACGCTCATGACCATGACTCCGACAATATTGAGCGCAAACAGCCAGCCGTAATGCTGTGGTTCAACATGATAATAGCTAATATAAACAAACGGCGAACCGGTAATAAACGCATACGCGGCAACGTAATAACACGTCAGGCTCAGGGTGTAGCGCATAAAACGTCCATTGGCGAATAGCGAACGATAATTACGAAATGCGCCAGCTAAAGAAGCTTTCACCCGTTTCTCTTCCGGCAATGTTTCCGGCAGCCAGTTTAAGGAGATAAACATCAGCGCTCCTATCACCGCCAGCAGCCAAAAAACAGAGTGCCAGGTGCTCAGGCGAATAATTTGTCCGCCAATCAACGGTCCTGCTATTGGCGCAATCGCCATGACCAGCACCAGAGTTGAAAGCATTTGCGCCGCGCGAGTACGTGCAAAGAGATCGCGGATCATCGCCCGCGCCAGCATAGGTCCGGTACAGGCTCCAAGCGCCTGAAAAACTCGCCAGAAAACAATTTGCGTAATACTCGTGGACATCGCACATCCTGCGGAGCCGATGATAAAAAGCACCATGCCAATTAACAGCGGTTTACGCCGTCCCAGATGATCGCTTATCGGCCCCCAAATCAATTGCGCAATGGCGAAACCTACCAAAAAACCGGTGATCGTCAGTTCTACATTGCCATGCAAATCCTCTGCCATTGTCGGCATTGCCGGAAGATAAATGTCGGTGGAAAGCGAGGCAAAGGCCATCAGGCCACTGAGGATCAGAATAAAAGTAAGACCAGTCTGGCTTGCTATAGCCGCCGACGAGGCATGTTTACGTGTACTCATAGCGCCCTGTTATGTTCTAAAAAGTCAGGAAGCAGTATATACACGGCGTTTTACGGTGATTAGACGGTTAAAACCGTATGGGTTTATGAGCGGTAATCATGAATAGCGGAGTATTAAAAAGACGGCCTCCGCAGAGGCCGTCTTGGTTTGCGCTGACGATTACAGCGCTTTCAGGATCGCATCCACGCTGGCTTTGGCATCGCCAAACAGCATATGGGTGTTTTCTTTAAAGAACAGCGGGTTCTGCACGCCAGCATAGCCGGTGTTCATAGAGCGTTTGAACACGATAACGTTCTGCGCTTTCCATACTTCCAGCACCGGCATACCGGCGATTGGGCTACGCGGATCGTCCTGCGCCGCCGGGTTTACCGTATCGTTGGCGCCAATCACCAGCACGGTATCGGTATCGGCGAAATCATCATTGATTTCATCCATTTCCAGCACGATGTCATAGGGTACTTTGGCTTCCGCCAGCAGTACGTTCATATGACCTGGTAAGCGCCCTGCTACCGGGTGAATACCGAAACGTACCTTGATGCCGCGCGCGCGCAGTTTCTCGGTGATTTCAGCAACCGGATATTGCGCCTGTGCCACGGCCATGCCATAGCCCGGGGTGATTATCACGGAGTGCGAATTCTTAAGCATTTCTGCCGTGTCTTCCGCATTAATCTCACGATGCTCACCGACTTCTTCATCAGACCCCGTAGAAGAACCGTCAGAACCAAAGCCACCGGCAATCACGCTGATAAACGAACGGTTCATCGCCTTACACATGATGTAAGACAGGATCGCACCGGAAGAACCGACCAGCGCACCGGTGACGATCAGCAGATCGTTGCTGAGCATAAAGCCCGCCGCCGCCGCCGCCCATCCTGAATAGGAGTTAAGCATTGAAACGACGACCGGCATATCCGCACCGCCGATGGACGCCACCAGATGCCAGCCAAAGGCTAACGCAATAATGGTCATCACCAGCAGCGCCAGAACCTGCAGACCCACGCTTTCGGTACGAACAAACACCACCAGCAGCAGGAAAGAAACAACCAGTGCCGCCAGGTTCATTTTGTGACGATTCGGCAGCATCAGCGGTTTAGAAGAGATCTTACCGCGCAGTTTGCCAAACGCCACCACGGAACCGGTAAAGGTCACCGCACCGATGAAGATACCAAGGAACACTTCCGTCAGGTGAATGTTAACCAGAATCGGTTCCAGGCCCGTGTCGTGATACAGGTAGCTGTTGAAACCCACCAGTACCGCCGCCAGACCGACGAAGCTGTGCAGAATCGCCACCAGTTCCGGCATCTCGGTCATCTCGACTTTCTTCGCCAGACGAATACCAATCGCGCCGCCGATGATCATCGCCACCAGGATCCACGCAACGTTGCCGGTCTCCGGGCCAAAAATCGTGGCAATCAGCGCAATCGCCATCCCGGCGATACCGTAGTTGTTACCCTGTTGAGAGGTTTCGTGTTTCGAAAGCCCCGCCAGGCTGAAAATAAACAGGATCGCGGCAACAATGTATGCAGCTGTAACTAATCCTCCAGACATATGTTACCCCTTAGTTTTTCCGGAACATTTTCAGCATGCGCTGAGTCACGGTGAAGCCACCGAAAATATTAATGCTGGCAATAAGCACCGCGATAAAGCTCAGGAAACTCACCCAGCCACCCTGGCCAATTTGCAATAACGCCCCGACAACGATGATCCCGGAGATAGCGTTTGTCACGGACATCAGCGGAGTGTGTAGCGCGTGCGACACATTCCAGACCACGTAGTAACCCACTACACAGGAAAGCGCGAACACCGTAAAGTGACCCAGGAACTCTTTCGGCGCGACATCAGCAAGCCAGCCAAACAGTATGACGACCAGTGCCATCAACGCATATTTGCGCCACGGTGAGGCCGGTTTTTTCTCTTCTTTCGGCGCGGGCGCGGCTTTTGGCGCAGCCTGCGGCTGAGCTGAAACCTGGATCGGCGGCGCAGGCCAGGTGATTTCACCCTCGCGAACCACCGTAACGCCACGTACGACTACGTCGTCAAAATCGACGGTGATATTGCCGTCTTTCTCTTTGCACAACAGCTTGAGCAGGTTAACGAGGTTCGTGCCATAAAGCTGGGAAGACTGCGTCGGCAGTCGGCCTGGCAGATCGGTATAACCAATAACCTTCACCCCGTTCTCGGTAGTGGTCACCTGGTTAGGCACGGTATATTCGCAGTTACCGCCGTTTTGCGCGGCGAGATCGACAATCACGCTGCCCGCCTTCATCGAATCGACCATTTCGCGGGTGATCAGTTTCGGTGCCGGTTTGCCCGGAATCAACGCGGTGGTAACGATAATATCAACGTCTTTCGCCTGCGCGGCGAAGAGCGCCATTTCGGCTTTGATGAACGCTTCGGACATCACCTTGGCGTAACCGTCGCCGCTGCCGGCCTCTTCTTTAAAGTCCAGTTCGAGGAATTCAGCGCCCATACTCTGAACTTGCTCTTTCACTTCCGGACGGGTGTCAAAAGCACGAACGATAGCGCCCAGGCTGTTTGCCGCACCGATAGCAGCCAGACCTGCCACACCCGCACCAATCACCATGACCTTGGCAGGTGGAACCTTGCCCGCGGCGGTGATCTGCCCGGTGAAGAAGCGGCCAAATTCATGAGCGGCTTCAACAATGGCACGATACCCGGCGATATTCGCCATCGAGCTTAAGGCATCAAGCGACTGCGCGCGCGAAATACGCGGCACGGAGTCCATCGCCATAACCGTCACGTTGCGCTCTGCCAGCTTTTGCAACAGCTCAGGGTTTTGCGCGGGCCAAAGAAAACTCACCAGCGTCGTGCCCGGGTTGAGCAACGGGATTTCCGCCTCTTCCGGCGCGTTGACCTTCAGGATGATCTCTGACTGCCAGACGGCATTTCCGTCAACAATTTCTGCGCCTGCTTGTACAAACGCCTTATCGTCAAAACTTGCCAGTTGACCTGCACCGCTTTCAACCGCGACGCTGAAACCCAACTTAAGCAGCTGCTCAACCGTCTTCGGCGTAGCTGCGACGCGGGTTTCATTGGTTAACCGTTCTCTTGGTATGCCAATTCGCATAATGTTCCCTTCCATCTGTATTTGTGATGATGGTTTATCAATGTTCGCACGAGGCATGCGCGCACTCTCGAAAGAGGTCAGTGTTACCCCAATAAAATAAAACAGTAACAAACTCTGTATAACCTACTGAAAATGACGCCTGTGATCTAGCGCCAAAAAACAGTATTTATTATGAAATTCGCGAAATAGAGATGAATCGGACCGCTGGCAGATAAAATACCCTAAAAATAGTCCACAAAGGCCGATAATTCGCTCAAGCGAAGCGGCAAAACATGATTACGTGCCTGCCAAAAACAATTGATTAACATTAAATTAACTTATGAAATTCAACTGCTTTATCAGTTTTGGTCGCCAAACGCCGAAATTTCCGACATATCACAAAATGTTATCTGTGTTGTTACGTCACGTGGCACGATGAGTGAAAAATGACGCAGACACTGACACAATTTAAATGCAATAATCAGCGACGTTTCTAGTCAATAACAATACCAGTACCTGGTTTGCGCAAGGCGAAGGATTATTTTTATGAAGCTTAAGAACACTCTCCTGGCGTCCGCACTTATTTCTGCGACTGCTTTTTCTGTAAATGCAGCGACAGAATTGACGCCGGAGCAAGCGGCTGCCCTGAAACCCTATGACCGCATTGTGGTTACCGGTCGTTTTAATGCTATCGGTGACGCGGTGACCGCCGTATCACGCCGTGCAGATAAAGACGGTGCAGCCTCCTTTTATGTTGTTGATACCTCAGATTTTGGCAGCGGCGGTAACTGGCGCGTTGTAGCCGACATCTATAAAGCCGATGCTGAAAAAGCGGAAGCGTCCAAAAACCGTGTCATTAACGGCGTGATGGAATTACCGAAAGATCAAGCCGTTCTGATAGAACCATTCGATACCGTTACGGTGCAGGGCTTCTACCGCAGCCAGCCTGAAGTGAACGATGCCATCACCAAAGCAGCGAAAGAGAAAGGCGCTTACTCCTTCTACATCGTGCGCCAGGTCGATGCCAACCAGGGCGGCAACCAGCGTATTACCGCATTTATCTATAAAGCTGATGCGAAAAAACGCGTAGTACAAAGCCCTGATGCGATCCCAGCAGATTCAGATGCCGGACGTGCCGCATTAGCCGCCGGTGGCGAAGCCGCGAAGAAAGTTGAGATCCCAGGCGTTGCGACTACCGCGTCTCCGAGCGCTGAAGTCGGTCGTTTCTTCGAAACGCAATCCACCAAAGGTGGGCGTTACACTGTCACGCTACCGGATGGAACCAAAGTTGAAGAACTGAACAAAGCAACCGCCGCTATGATGGTGCCGTTCGACAGCATCAAGTTCACCGGTAACTATGGCAACATGACTGAAATCTCTTACCAGGTTGCCAAACGCGCAGCGAAGAAAGGCGCTAAGTATTATCACATCACCCGCCAGTGGTCTGAACGTGGTAATAACATGACCATCAGCGCTGACCTGTATAAGTAATACTCAGTACCTTATCAGGTCTACAGCCTTGTAGACCTGATAATTTCCCGCCATCCTCCCCTCTGGCCAAACAAAAACAGCAGTATTAAGACTACTTTTCACACTATTAGTCACAAATCTCTCTATCCCCATTGCATGCGTTCTCTTCTCTCCGTAAAATCCCGCGCCTTAGTGGCTTTCACCATTTTTATGCGGTTTGCCAAAATAATTATTCTCTCACTCTCGTTTTTGTCACTGGATACAAATGGAAAAGAAATTGGGTCTGAGCGCACTCACCGCGCTGGTTTTAAGCTCAATGCTCGGCGCTGGTGTTTTCAGCCTGCCACAAAATATGGCGGCGGTAGCAAGCCCGGCTGCATTGCTGATTGGTTGGGCGATTACCGGTGCAGGTATCCTTTTGCTCGCCTTTGCCATGCTGATTCTGACGCGTATCCGTCCTGAACTGGATGGCGGTATATTTACCTATGCACGTGAAGGTTTCGGTGAGCTGATTGGTTTCTGTTCCGCGTGGGGATACTGGCTGTGTGCTGTTATCGCTAACGTTTCGTATCTGGTGATTGTTTTCTCTGCGCTCAGCTTCTTTACCGACACGCCGGAGTTACGTCTGTTTGGCGACGGTAATACCTGGCAGTCGATTGTTGGCGCATCGGTGCTGTTGTGGGTGGTCCATTTTCTGGTGCTGCGTGGTGTGCAAACAGCAGCCAGTATTAACCTGGTGGCGACGCTGGCGAAATTACTGCCGCTTGGTCTGTTTATCGTGCTGGCGTTTATGCTGTTTAAGCTCGACACCTTTACCCTCGATTTTACCGGCGTAGCGTTGGGCGTTCCCGTCTGGGAGCAGGTAAAAAACACCATGCTCATCACCCTGTGGGTTTTCATCGGTGTGGAAGGCGCGGTGGTGGTTTCAGCTCGTGCCAGAAACAAACGCGATGTCGGACGCGCTACGCTGCTGGCGGTACTCGCCGCGCTGGGCGTTTATCTGCTTGTCACCCTGCTGTCTCTGGGCGTTGTCGCGCGTCCCGAACTGGCGGAGATCCGCAACCCGTCAATGGCCGGTCTGATGGTGAAAATGATGGGGCCATGGGGTGAAATTATTATTGCCGCAGGCCTGATTGTCTCCGTGTGCGGTGCTTATTTAAGCTGGACGATTATGGCGGCGGAAGTGCCGTTCCTCGCCTCCACGCACAAAGCGTTTCCACGCATTTTTGCGCGGCAGAACGCGCAAGGCGCGCCATCGGCGTCGCTGTGGCTAACCAATATCTGCGTACAGATTTGCCTGGTGCTGATCTGGCTCACAGGTTCCGACTACAATACGTTATTAACCATCGCCTCAGAAATGATTCTGGTGCCCTATTTACTGGTCGGCGCATTTCTGCTGAAAATTGCCACTCGTCCAATTCATAAGGCTGTCGGTATCGGAGCGAGTATTTATGGCATATGGTTATTGTATGCGTCAGGTCCGATGCACCTGCTGCTGTCTGTGGTGCTGTATGCGCCAGGGCTGCTGGTCTTCCTTTATGCCCGTAAAACACACGCGCATGAAAACGTATTAAAACGCCAGGAAATGGCGCTGATCGGCCTGCTGCTTGTTGCTGCTGTTCCGGCGACCTGGATGTTGATGGGGTAACATTGTCCCCATCGTTCGCGACACATGGAGATTACGATGGGTAAAAAACCCCCTTTGCCAATTCTTATCACCGGAGGAGGTCGACGTATCGGCCTCGCCGTCGCATGGCACTTTATTAATCAAAAACAGCCAGTTATCGTTAGCTACCGCACGCATTATCCGGCTATTGATGGCCTGCGAGATGCGGGGGTGCTGTGTATCCAGGCTGATTTTTCCACCGATGAAGGCGTACTGGCCTTTGCGGATGAGGTCAAAGCACAGACGGATGGCCTGCGAGGTATTGTGCATAATGCCAGTGCCTGGCTTGCAGAAAAGCCCGGTGCGCCGTTAACCGAAGTGCTGTCAGCCATGATGCAGATTCACGTCAATACCCCCTACCTGCTCAACCACGCGCTGGAAGGATTGCTGCGCGGGCATGGACACGCGGCCAGCGATATTATCCATTTTACGGATTATGTTGTAGAGCGTGGCAGCGATAAGCACATTGCTTATGCAGCCAGCAAAGCGGCGCTGGACAACATGACCCGCTCGTTCGCGCGCAAACTGGCACCGGAAGTAAAAGTGAACGCGATTGCCCCCTCGCTAATCCTGTTTAACGAGGGTGACGATGCAGAGTATCGTCAGCAGGCATTGAACAAATCACTGATGAAAACAGCGCCGGGTGAAAAAGAGGTCATTGATTTAATTGACTATCTGTTGACCAGCTGTTTTGTCACCGGGCGTAGTTTTGCCCTTGATGGCGGACGTCATCTGCGTTAGTGCAGTTTAATCCAACAAAAAATAAGCAACCATGCGCTCAGGCCCCAGCACACCACTGAACCGCCGAGCGCAACGGGTAAGCGCATAAATCCGGTGAAATACCACAGCGAAACGAGGTAGACAAAATAGGGAATAATCGACCACATGCTGAATACAATGGTTGTACGCAACGCTTCGATCCCACGTTCACTGGCCACGATATAGTGGGCAATCAACGCAAAGGTCGGGAACAACGGAATTAATCCGGCAATATAGTAGTTCTTTGTTTTCGCCAGCACACCAATTAACACCACCACCAGCGCACCGAGCGCCGCTTTTATAACGAGTCCCATCACCCTGCCTTAACACATCAATAACATCAGCCTCTAGCATAACGGAAGCGTTCTTGTTTAGAAAAGATTAATGGAAGGAAAAACCGGGGCGGTGTATGTTGGCGTTTTATATTCAAAATGAATGATATGAACACCATCGTATTTGTTGAAGATGATCCCGAAGTTGGCTCGTTGATTGCAGCCTATCTGGCCCGGCATGATATTGAGGTTATCGTTGAGCCTCGAGGTGATTTGGCCGAGGAGAAAATCCTGCAAGTTCAACCCGATTTGGTGTTATTAGATATCATGCTGCCGGGCAAAGATGGGATGACTATCTGCCGCGATTTGCGTGGACGCTGGCAGGGTCCTATTGTCCTGCTCACCTCGCTGGACAGCGATATGAACCATATTCTGGCGCTGGAAATGGGTGCCTGTGACTATATTCTGAAGACAACGCCGCCAGCAGTGCTGCTTGCTCGCCTGCGTCTGCATCTGCGCCAGAATGAACACTCAGTCCAGTCTAAAGGCATTCAGGCGGCAACCATCACGCCGCACACGACGCTGCGCTTTGGCACACTCACTATCGACCCAACCAATCGTTCCGTACTGCTCGGCGGCGAGCAAGTCTCTCTTTCCACCGCAGATTTTGAATTACTGTGGGAGCTGGCAACCCATGCCGGGCAAATTATGGACCGCGATGCGCTGCTGAAGAACCTGCGCGGCGTAAGTTATGACGGCATGGATCGCAGCGTTGATGTCGCGATTTCCCGGTTACGCAAAAAACTGCTCGATAACGCGACTGAGCCCTATCGAATCAAAACGGTGCGCAACAAAGGTTATCTGTTTGCACCGCACGCCTGGGACGATGAGCCTCAAATGTAATCCCACCGGGTCGACCATTATACGTTACACCGTCACTTATAATATCACCCAGATTTGGGTGATGAAGAAGGTGTGTATCGTCACCGCGAATTAGTCAGCCCTCAAGTAAGATCCAAGCCTTCCCTTTCACGGAAGGCTTTCTTTTGTGTCAACTACACGTCAGCCCGTCGTATTTTTTCCAACGGTAATTTACTGCAGAAATAATCCAGCAGCCGATAAAGACGCCAATAATCGCAAACCCGACATTCCCCATATGGTCACTCAACTCGCTGACGGTATCCCACAAACCTCCCTGGAGCGAAAATGCGTCAGAGAGAAGCCCCAGCGCCTCCAGCCCGCCAATAAATAGCGCAACAATTACCGAGGTCCCGGTGATGGTCATATTGTAATAGAGCTTACGCTGCGGCTTATTGAATGCCCATCCGTAGGCCTCAACCATCAGGATACTGTCAAGGCAGTCAATCAGCGCCATGCCGCAGGTAAACAGCGCCGGGAACACGAGAATTGACCACACCGACATGCCACTGGACGCGCTTGAAGCAGAAATTCCGAGCAGAGAAATTTCAGTAGCGGTATCAAAACCCAGGCCAAACAAAAAGCCGACAAAATACATATGCCAGTCTTTGCCTACCAGCCGAAACGCCGAGCGGAAAAGCCAGTTCAGCGGGCCTGAAACTGTCATATCCTCTGTGGTGCCATCGTAAGTACCGGTGCGTTTTAGATGACGAAAAGCCTTCCAGACATGACAGAAAATAACGAGATTAATGGTAGCCAGAATCAGCAGAAATACGGCAGAGACCGTGGTACCTATCAGACCGCCGACATTCTGAAACCATGCCATGTGTTGCTTAAACACGCTGGTGGTCAACGCAATGCCAATGCTTGCCAGTACCACAATGGTGGAATGCCCCAGGGAAAACCAGGCTCCCGTCGTCAGGGCGCGTTTTTTCTGCTGCATAAGTTTGCGCGTAGCGCTATCTATCGCGGCGATATGATCGGCATCAACAGCATGGCGCAAACCATAGCACCATGCGATCAGACTAAGCGCCAGTAACGACGTGTTGTTGCTAAACGCGGTGAAAGCCCACAGCCACGCCACGATGTTTGCCCCGATGAGTAAGACCATCAACAAAATAATGTTCGGGCGCTTTTTTAATAATAAAAACAATGCGTTCATTGCTCACAGCCTGTCAAATTTGCGCTAAAAAACACACTACACCGCCGTTCACTGATTGATTAATAAAACATTTACCAGGCTAATGATAACTCTAAAGAATTACCAGCCCAGTGTCGTAGATCAAAATTGATTACCCCCAAAAGCGAGTTCCGCGCTCGCTAACTCTGCGATGCGCAGGGGTATCGTGGCGCAGTCTCCTTCTTGCAGAAACCAGGCAGACGACAACCCACACCAGGCAATAATCCACATCAGCAAACGCTGCCGTTCAATCCTCGCGATTTCAGACACAATATTTACCCGTTGTGCGAATCTTTCTGGCTCAATGGCGACAGGTTTGGTGGGATCGGCAAGATCGGGATTAGTAAAAATATTGGCGTAATCAAAGCCACGCTCGCCCACCAGCCCTTTAGGATCGATAGCCAGCCATCCTTTCGTTCCGAAATCAAGAATATTGCCGTGGTGTAAGTCACCGTGCAATACGACTTCATTCTGGGGAGAGGAGAGCAATACGTTTGCCACCTCTGCACAATGCGTCAGGATGCCGACATGCTTTTTCGCGGCAGGAGCCAGATCGCGAAACCAATAAAGTAGCGGTGTTAACGCAGGCGTTGACGCATTCCGGGGGAGATGGAGTCGACTGGCTGCATGGCAAATAATGCGACAGGCCTGCGCATCATTGCCGGACCAGGACATGTCCGCTAAAGACCCCGCCCCTGTTGCACGTTCTAACAGAATCGCCCCTGCTGCATGAGCAAGCACTTTCGCAGCACCATTCCCGTTCCACCAGACCATTAGTTCGCAGCCGTTTCGTTCACTGTCATCGTCGGTGAGTTTGAGTATGGCTTTCTGACCATCTTTGGTCACCACGGGCAAAAGCTGTGATGTGTGCGTCTCAAGCGGTTGGCCATCAGGAGTAAGTCCCCAACGGCTGAGCCAGGAGTTGAACAGACTATTTTCCAAACATTATCCTCATTTTTTTCGCCGGAAATGACCCTCGACAGGTACGGTGTAGACATTATTCCTGCTTTCTGCTGGTTGGGCCACAACGACCCACGCCCACCATTCCTGGCTTATCGTGTAGAGCACTAAAGGGCACACCCTTGCGTATCGGTGTGCCATGCTGACTGTGTTTTTTCAATAGAGGAAGACACGATGATCACGTTATGCAAAGCCTGTGGAACATCCTATGAGGTGGCAGACGCCCTTCCTGAACATTGCGATATCTGCCAGGACGAACGTCAGTATGTCCCCGCGACCGGGCAGGAATGGGTCGATTTTGCCGCACTTTGTGCTTCGCACACAAATAAGTGGCGGCAACATGACAGCACCCTCCTCAGCATCCGCACCGTTCCTGGTTTTGCAATTGATCAACGGGCGTTTATTCTGCGTACTCCGGAAGGCAATATTTTATGGGACTGCATTGCCACGCTCGACGACGCCACAAAAATGCTAATAACGTCCCTGGGCGGGCTTAAGGCCATCGCGATTTCGCATCCTCATTACTACACCACCATGCAAGACTGGGCTGACGAATTTAACGCTCCCATTTATCTCCATGCCAATGACCGCAAGTGGGTAATGCGCGACAGCCCATGGATTAAATTTTGGGATGGCGACACCCTGGAACTGACACGCGACGTCAGTGTGATACGCCTCGGCGGACACTTTGCTGGCGGCTGCGTTCTGCACTGGGCGCGAGATGAAGGCGTGGTGCTTTCCGGCGATATCGTTCAGGTCACCCCTGGGGCGCATGCCGTCTCCTTTATGTGGAGCTACCCCAATATGTTGCCATTGCCAGCCGCAACGGTCAGCGACATTACCCACCGCCTGAGTACGGTGAAATTTAAGCAACTCTATGGTGCGTTTGAAGGGAAAGACATAACGAAAAATGCCGATGACATCGTGCAGCGCTCAGGTGAAAAGTACGTTTCCTGTCTCAAGTAAGCAGGCTGCCTGTCACTGACGTTCACCAGGATGAAATGGGATAGAAATGATAGGCCGCTCCGATGACAGACACATTCACTATCACACTGATAATGAAGTAGGTTTTGAATGGCTGTTTTTGTGTTTTATGGCGAAAGAGTTGTTGAGCGGCTATCGCGCCACCCCACCCGCCAACAACGCCAAACAGCAGCAAAGTGGACTCCGGCACTCGGCGCCAGGCCCTGCGCGCTGCCATTTTATCCGCACCGTACATTGCCAACGTCAGTATGTTGGCGAGCAAAAACCATATAACAAAGGGATGCGAGGTGAAAATGCAGCCTAACGCTGCGAAAATGAGTAGTAAATAACAACAGCGATTGAAATTCATATTTTTATATCACAGCAATTTTGAGAGTATCGGTGAGCATTATATTATGTATTCGGTGATTTTTTATGAAGAAGCTGTTTGTACAGTTTTATCTCCTGCTGTTTGTCTGCTTTCTGGTGATGACCCTGCTGGTCGGCCTGGTCTATAAATTCACCGCAGAGCGCGCAGGCAGACAATCGCTCGACGATTTAATGAAAAGCTCGTTATACCTGATGCGCAGCGAGCTTCGCGAGATCCCGCCACGTGACTGGGGTAAAACGCTGAAGGAGATGGATTTGAACCTCTCCTTTGACCTGCGCGTTGAACCGCTAAATAAGTACACGCTGGACGTTCAAACAATGCAACGTTTGCGCGAAGGCGATATCGTGGCGCTTGACGATCAGTACACATTTATTCAACGGATCCCACGCAGCCATTACGTGCTGGCCGTCGGCCCGCTTCCCTATCTCTATTTTCTCCATCAAATGCGCTTGCTGGACATCGCGTTGATGGCGTTTATTGCCATCTCGCTGGCCTTTCCGGTACTTATCTGGATGCGTCCGCACTGGCAGGAAATGCTACGACTGGAAGCTGCTGCACAGCGTTTTGGGGAAGGACATCTGAGCGAACGCCTCCATTTTGACAGCGGTTCCAGCTTTGAGCGATTGGGTATCGCGTTTAACCAGATGGCAGACAATATCAATGCGCTAATCGCCAGTAAGAAACAACTTATCGATGGCATTGCCCATGAGCTTCGTACCCCACTGGTACGCTTACGTTACCGGCTGGAAATGAGTGATAACCTCACCGCGCAGGAATCCCAGGCGCTGAATCGCGATATTGGCCAACTGGAAGGGTTAATCGAAGAATTACTGACCTATGCCCGGCTGGACCGTCCGCAAAATGAACTGAAGCTCAGCGTACCGGATCTGGCCGTTTGGCTGACAACCCATCTGGAGGATGTGCAAAGCGTAAACCCTGAGCGTGCGGTGCGCTTACGCCATCTTAATATTGGCGACTACGGCGCGCTGGATATGCGCCTGATGGAGCGCGTACTGGATAATCTACTGAATAACGCCCTACGCTATTGCCAGTCTACGGTGCAAGCGAGCCTGTTATTGAATGGCAATCAGGCAACGCTGGTTGTGGAGGATGACGGTCCCGGTATTGCTCCAGACGCCCGCGAACAGGTTTTTGAACCGTTTGTACGCCTTGACCCCAGCCGTGACCGGGCGACCGGTGGTTGCGGGCTTGGGCTAGCCATTGTTCACTCGATCGCATTGGCTATGGGCGGTACGGTCGTTTGTGATGAAAGTGAACTCGGCGGCGCCCGCTTTTGTTTCAGTTGGCCCGTCTGGCATAACATTCCTGAAATTTCAGCTGCCTGACCCATTCGGCTCGGTGGTCAAATGGTGTAGGTTGTGCTATAAAAAAGTATGTTGTAACTAAAATGGTAAATCTATGGCCCGTTACGATCTCGTCGACCGCCTGAACGGCACCTTCCGCCAGATGGAGCAAGAGCTGGCGCTTCTGAACGACAATCTGTTGCAGCAGACGCTGCTGATTGCGCGCGTCTTCTCGTTACCGGAAGTGGCCAAAGAGGCAGAGCATGCCCCACTGCAGAACATTGATGTTAAGCAACATTTAGGTAAAGAGGCTGAAACGCTGGCGCTACGCCACTATCGTCATCTGTTTATCCAGCAACAGTCCGAGAATCGTAGCAGCAAAGCGGCCGTCCGCCTGCCAGGCGTACTGTGTTACCAGGTAGATAACGCAGCTCAGCGCGCTCTGGAAGAGCAAATACAGCGTATTAACCAGCTAAAAACCACCTTCGAGCGCATTGTCACGGTGGAATCAGGGCTGGCACCGGCAGCGCGTTTCGAATGGGTGCATCGTCACCTGCCGGGACTGATTACACTGAATGCCTATCGTACGCTCACCCTTGTCAGAGAGCCTGCCACCCTGCGATTTGGCTGGGCCAACAAACACATTATTAAAAATCTGAAACGCGATGAAGTACTGCAACAACTGGAAAAAAGCCTGACGTCGCCGCGCAGCGTACATCCCTGGACGCGGGAAGAGTGGCAGGCGAAGCTTGAACGGGAATATCAGGATGTCGCCGCCCTGGGCCAGCAGGCGCGCCTGAAGATTAAACGGCCGGTAAAAGTGCAGCCCATCGCCCGCGTCTGGTACAAAGGAGAACAAAAGCAGGTGCAATATGCCTGCCCGACGCCCTTGATCGCGTTGCTCAACAATGAAAACGGCATGACCGTACCAGATATCGGCGAGTTACTGAATTATGATGCCGATAATGTTCAGCATCGTTTTAAACCTCAGGCGCAGCCGTTGAGATTGATTATTCCCCGGCTGCACCTGTACGTTGCGGATTAACTGCCTGACCGCATACTGCCAACCATCAGTTCCGGGCGTACCCAGCTGTCAAACTCCGCTTCGGTTAGATACCCCAGCGCCAGGGCGGAGGCTTTTAACGTCAGCCCCTCTTTGTGCGCCTTTTTGGCAATTTCAGCGGCTTTATCATAACCGATATGGGTATTGAGCGCGGTCACCAGCATTAGCGACTCGTTGAGCAGTTGATCGATTCGTTCACGATTAGGCTCGATTCCTGTCGCGCAGTGCTCGTTAAAGCTTTCCATACCGTCAGCCAGCAGACGCACCGACTGCAGGAAATTGTGGATGACCATTGGTCGGTAAACGTTGAGCTCAAAATTACCTGACGCTCCGCCCATGTTGATGGCGACATCGTTGCCCATTACCTGACAGCAAAGCATGGTCAGCGCTTCACACTGGGTAGGATTGACCTTACCCGGCATAATGGAGCTGCCCGGTTCATTTTCAGGAATCGAAATTTCGCCAATCCCGCAACGTGGACCGGATGCCAGCCAGCGCACATCGTTGGCGATTTTCATCAGCGATGCCGCCAACCCTTTTAGCGCGCCGTGGGCGTGAACCAGTGCATCGCAGGTAGCTAGCGCTTCAAATTTATTCGGTGCGGTAACGAACGGCGCACAGGTAATGTCCCGCAATTCATCCGCGACCCGACGGGCATATTCCGGATGCGTGTTCAGTCCGGTCCCTACCGCGGTTCCTCCCAGCGCCAGTTCCGCCACGTGGGGTAAGTTGTTTTCAATGTGTCTGAGGTTATGTTCAAGCATTGCCACCCAGCCGGAAATCTCCTGGCCGAGCGTAAGCGGGGTTGCATCTTGCAGATGTGTACGACCAATTTTGACGATATCCGCGAAAGCGTGTGATTTATCACTGAGCGTTTTGGTTAACACATTTAACTGCGGGATCAGTGAGTTACGCAGTGCCAGCAGCGCGGCAACGTGCATTGCGGTCGGGAACACATCATTCGAGCTTTGGCTTTTATTAACATCATCGTTGGGGTGAACTTTCCGTTCCATCCCCCGCACGCCGCCCAGCAACTCGCTGGCCCGGTTTGCCAGCACCTCGTTCATGTTCATATTGCTTTGTGTTCCTGACCCGGTTTGCCAGATGGCCAGCGGAAACTCATCGCGGTGTTTATCCGCCAACACCTCATCTGCGGCCTGCATAATAGCCCTGGCTTTATCCTCCGCCAGTAGCCCGAGATCCTGGTTAACCTTTGCTGCGGCGCGTTTCGTCAGCGCCAGCGCATGGATCAGCGAGACCGGCATTTTCTCCGTAGAGATACGAAAATGCTCCAGCGAACGTTGGGTTTGCGCGCCCCAAAGCTTATCGGCTGGAACATCAATCGCCCCCATTGAATCATTCTCGCGGCGTACCGTTACCATTACCTGCTCCTTACATTAACAATTGATTAGGTTATGTTTCGACATTGCCCATTTGCATTGGTCTTATGAGTATTAACGAGGATTAATCTGTCGTTTGGTGGTTCGTGCGGTAAAAAAAAACCGCCCCGAAGGGCGGCTGACGTTACTTAACGCAGCGTGCGCACTGCGACGTCTGAATCTGTTTGAAGAAATCGTTGCCTTTGTCATCCACCAGGATAAACGCCGGGAAATCTTCCACTTCAATTTTCCAGATGGCTTCCATCCCCAGTTCAGGGTATTCCACACACTCCAGACTCTTGATACTGCCCTGGGCCAGCACCGCTGCCGGGCCGCCGATGCTGCCTAAGTAGAAGCCGCCATGCTTATGACAGGCATCGGTCACCTGCTGGCTGCGGTTGCCTTTCGCCAGCATGATCATGCTGCCACCTGCGGACTGAAGCTGGTCAACATACGAATCCATACGCCCTGCCGTGGTTGGTCCAAGCGAACCAGAGGCATAGCCTTCCGGCGTTTTTGCCGGGCCAGCGTAATAGATCGGATGATCTTTAACATACTGCGGCAAACTTTCGCCGTTATCCAGCCGTTCTTTCAGTTTCGCATGCGCAATATCACGGCCAACAATAATGGTACCGTTAAGCGACAGACGTGTAGAAACCGGGTACTGCGACAGCTGAGCCAGGATCTCTTTCATCGGACGATTGAGGTCAACGCGTACCGCTTCGCCTTCTCCCGCCTGGCGCAACTCTTCTGGTATAAATTTGCCTGGATTATGCTCCAGTTTTTCGATCCAGATACCTTCACGGTTGATCTTAGCTTTGATATTTCGATCGGCTGAGCAAGAAACGCCCATACCAACCGGACACGACGCACCGTGACGCGGCAGGCGGATCACGCGGATATCATGAGCGAAGTATTTCCCGCCGAACTGCGCGCCCAGCCCCAAATTCTGTGCCTCAATCAGCAGCTCTTTTTCCAGCTCCACATCGCGGAATGCCTGACCATGTTCGTTACCTTCGGTCGGCAGCTCATCGTAATATTTAGCCGACGCCAGTTTCACCGTTTTCAGCGTGGCTTCCGCTGACGTTCCACCGATCACAAACGCAATGTGATACGGCGGACAGGCCGCTGTTCCCAGCGTTCGCATTTTCTCAACCAGGTAATTTTTTAATTTGCCCGGCGTGAGCAGCGCTTTGGTCTCCTGGTACAGATAGGTTTTGTTCGCCGAACCACCGCCTTTGGCAATACACAGGAATTTGTATTCATCGCCATCGACGGTATACAAATCTATCTGTGCCGGCAGGTTGGTACCGGTGTTCACCTCTTTATACATATCCAGCGCGGCGTTTTGTGAATAGCGCAGGTTGTCTTCGATGTAGGTGTTATACACACCGCGCGCCAGCGCAGCTTCATCACCGCCGCCGGTCCAGACGCGCTGACCTTTTTTACCCACGATAATCGCGGTGCCGGTGTCCTGACAGGTCGGCAAAATACCTTTTGCCGCAATATCAGAGTTACGCAGGAATTGCAGGGCCACATATTTGTCGTTTTCGCTGGCCTCCGGGTCACGCAGAATGTCGGCCACCTGCTGCTGATGCGCAGGACGCAGCATAAACGATGCATCATGGAAGGCCTGACGAGCCAGCAGCGTTAAGGCTTTCGGCGCGACTTTAACAATCTCCTGCCCTTCAAATTCGGCAACGGAGACATGGTCGCTGGTCAGCAGATAGTATTCGGTATCATCCTTTTTGAGGGGGAAAGGATGCTGATAATGAAAGGGTTTGTTTGACATTGTGCTCTCACTTACTGCTCGGTCTGGTTATTCTCTGGGCAGATGTTCCATTGCCCTGCTTCCCTGCCGCAGGTCGGGTTGTAGAAGGAAAGGCTTTCTGCAACCGGAATTACTCAGGGTATTAAAAGCGAGTCACCATATCCTACACAATTTTTTAACAAAAACTGAGACAAGTACGACTTTTTACATGTGCAGGTTACTTCGCTCAGGGTTTCTTGGTTTAATAGCCGTAGAAAATTCCACATTGAAACAGGGCTTGAGAATGCAAAAACTCATCAACTCAGTGCAGAACTACGCCTGGGGAAGTAAAACTGCGTTAACGGAACTTTATGGGATTGCCAACCCCACTCAGCAACCGATGGCTGAGCTGTGGATGGGCGCGCATCCGAAAAGCAGTTCGCAGGTTCTGGACGCTAACGGCCAGACGGTCGCTCTGCGTGATGTCATCGAACACGATAAATCCGCACTGTTAGGCGATGCCGTTGCGAAACGCTTTGGTGAACTGCCTTTCCTGTTTAAAGTGCTGTGCGCCGCGCAACCTCTTTCGATTCAGGTTCATCCTAACAAGCACAACTCTGAAATCGGATTTGCCAAAGAAAACGCGGCGGGGATCCCGATGGATGCCGCCGAGCGCAATTACAAAGATCCTAACCACAAACCGGAACTGGTTTTTGCTTTGACACCGTTCCTGGCGATGAACGCATTCCGCGAGTTCTCTGACATTGTCGCATTGTTACAACCGGTTTCCGCCGCGCATCCGGCTATTGCGCATTTCCTGCAGGAACCGAGCGCGGAACGTCTGAGCTATCTTTTCGCCAGCTTGCTGAATATGCAGGATGAGGAGAAATCCCATGCGCTGGCGATCCTGAAATCGGCGCTGAACAGCCAGCAGGGTGAACCGTGGCAAACCATTCGCCTGATCGCCGATTTCTATCCGAATGACAGCGGGCTCTTCTCCCCGCTGCTGCTCAATGTGGTGAAGCTCAATCCTGGCGAAGCGATGTTCTTATTTGCCGAAACCCCACACGCCTACCTGCAAGGTGTGGCGCTGGAGGTAATGGCTAACTCGGACAACGTGCTGCGCGCTGGACTGACGCCAAAATACATTGATATCCCGGAGCTGGTCGCCAACGTTAAGTTTGTCGCTAAGCCAGCCAATCAACTGCTGACCACGCCAGTTAAGACTGACAGCGAACTGGACTTCCCCATTCCGGTCGACGATTTTGCGTTCTCCTTGCATGAACTGACCGCCAATGGCGCAGATATCAGTCAGCAAAGTGCGGCCATTTTGTTCTGCATCGAAGGTGAAGCTGTGCTGAGCAAGGGCGAGCAGCGTCTGGTGCTGCAGCCGGGTGAGTCGGCCTTTATTAGCGCGAATGAATCGCCGGTAAACGTCAGCGGCACGGGCCGTTTAGCTCGGGTTTATAACAAGCTGTAGCAAGATACTGATATTTTTAACAACTCTTGCTAAGCTGTAGTGAGTTAAAGACATGTCACTCCTCCAGGCGTCTTCAAACGCCTGGTTTTATTTTATGGATATCAAAATGAAAAAATCGCTGGTAGCTGCGGGTGTGGTGGTTGCACTGGGTATCGTCTGGACGGGCGGCGCCTGGTACACAGGAAAGAAACTCGAAACGCATCTCGCCGAGATGGTGACGCAGGCAAACGATCAGTTAAAACGCTACTCCCCAGAGGCGGGCATTGAACTGAGTTATCAAAACTACCAGCGCGGCGTGTTCAATAGCCAACTGCAGTTGGTGGTGAAACCTGTCGCCGGTCAGGCAGATTCCTGGCTGAAACCGGGACAAAGCATCGTCCTGAATGAAACCGTGGATCACGGTCCTTTCCCGCTGGCTCAGCTGAAATCACTGAATCTTGTTCCGGCAATGGCCTCCGTGAAAACGACGCTGGTCAATAACGACGTGACGAAGCCGCTGTTTGATATTGCCAAAGGTGAGACGCCATTCATCATTAATTCCCGTATTGGCTACAGTGGGGATACCCGTTCCGATCTCTCCCTCAAACCGCTGAACTACGAGAAAGGCGACGAAAAAGTGGCCTTTAGTGGCGGGGAGTTCCAGTTTACGGCAGATAAGGATGGTAATGCGGTGTCGCTGACTGGCGAGGCGCAAAGTGGCCTGGTCAATGCCGTCAATGAGTATGATCAGAAAGTACAAGTTACTTTCAATAACCTGAAAACTGAAGGTTCCAGCAGTATCGCAAGCTTTGGTGAGCGCATCGGCGATCAGAAATTGTCCCTCGAAAAACTGTCGATTTCAGTCGAGGGCAAAGAGCTGGCGGTGCTGGAAGGCATGGGTATCGATGGCAAATCCGATCTGATTAACGATGGCAAAACCGTCAACAGCCAGTTGGATTACACCCTGAACAGCCTGAAATTGCAGGGCCAGGATATGGGGAGCGGTAAGCTGACGTTAAAAGTTGGCCAGATTGACGGTGAAGCACTGCACCAGTTCAGCCAGCAGTACAGCGCCCAAACCAAAGCGCTGATGGCGCAGATTGATGTGGTCCAAAATCCTGAGCTTTATCAGCAGAAAGTCACCGAAGCCTTCTTTAATGCGCTACCGATTTTGATGAAAGGCGAACCGGTTGTCACCATTGCTCCACTGAGCTGGAAGAATGCAAAAGGTGAAACCACATTTAATCTGTCACTGCTGCTAAAAGATCCGACCGCAAACACGGTGGAGCCGCAAACGCTGGCCCAGGAAGTGGATCGTTCCGTCAAATCGCTGGATGCGAAACTGACCATCCCTGTCGATATGGCGACTGAGTTCATGACGCAAATTGCCAAACTGGAAGGATATCAGCAGGAAGAAGCGGCTGGTCTGGCGAAGCAACAGGTTAATGGCCTGGCGGCGATGGGGCAGATGTTCCGCATTACGACTTTGCAGGACAACGTTATCGGCACCAGCCTGCAATACGCAAACGGCCAGGTGACGCTGAACGGACAAAAAATGCCGCTGGATGAGTTTGTTGGTATGTTCGGTATGCCTTCTCTTACACAGCCGGATGCCCCTGCCATCCCGCAACAATAATCACTCGTCAGTGACAGGCCCGATAACAGTGTTTATCGGGCTTTATTATTTCGCCGCCACCAGACGAGCGGAAAGCGTCAGATTGCGTGAATGACCTTCATCGTGGGCAATGCGTTGTAGCATACGTTCAGCAAGGGTGTATCCCATTTCACGCGCGGGCGAACAGGCCCAGGTAATCGGGATATCGTCCAACGCGTTTTCCGCCACATCAGCGAATCCGGCCAACGATATTTGCTGTTCGAAATAGCGATCGACACCAATTTCACCACTCTGACGTCCTGCTCTCATCAGGCCAAACCAGGCGCCTATGGCGATTATTTCGTTGTAGCACACCACCGCGCTGATCGTGGGATTGCGGCGTAACAGCGCCGTTACCTCTTCTGCGGCCTGCTTCTGGCTGGATGAGCACTCCAGCACCCAGTCGCTATGAAACGGTAAACCATATTTTAGTAAAGTTGCACAATAGCCGCCGACGCGCTCAGCACGAGTCAATGAAGAACTCTGCCCGCCCAGCCAGGCAATACGCTGGTGTCCGTGGCGGATAAGATGTTCAACCAGTAACTGTGCAGCCTGCATGTTATCGGGCCTGACGGTGTCTGCGTCATCCATGTAGCTGGCGCGTGATGCAAATACCACCGGGATCCCTTTATCAGCGGCCAACTGTTGCAGTGCATCACTGCTACCGGCGGCCCCGGCAATGACCACGCCATCCACCCCCTGGTTGAGTAACATCGCGAAACGCTGCGCCAGCTGCTCCCCATCTTTACCGCCGTGCAGTAAGAAGACCATGCGCCCCTGTGCTTCTAACGCTTCCGTCAGACCTGCCGTCAGCTCGGCGTAAAACGGCGTTGAAAGATCGCGTACAATCAAACCAACTACTCCGCTCTGCCCGCCGCGCAGCGCTGATGCCTGGCGGTTACGCACAAACCCCAGTTGCTCAATAGCAGCATTCACCCGCTCCCCAGTCGCTGATGAAATTCGCCCTTTTCCACTGAGCACCAATGAGACGGTGCTGACCGAAACCCCCGCAGCCAGCGCAACATCATGGATGGTTATTTTTTTGGCTATAGCCATAAAAACAGAAAACTCCCTGATAACGTGACGGATAAAACGTTTTATCAATCACTTATATTTATACCCCCTATTATCGTTCGATAATGTGATTTATACCGCACTAAAATTAGGTAAAACGTTTTATCTTCTCGCCATCATTAGTCAGCTAGCCTTTACAAGGAGTCGTTTGATGACGGCGAGAACCACACCAAAAATAACGTTATGGGAATTTTTCCAGCAGTTGGGCAAAACCTTTATGCTGCCTGTAGCGCTGCTCTCATTTTGCGGGATCATGTTGGGGATCGGCAGCTCGTTGAGTAGCCATGATGTCTTGACGCTGATCCCGGCGTTGGGGAATCCGGTGCTTCAGGCCATCTTTACCTGGATGAGTAAAGTTGGCTCATTTGCGTTTAGCTTCCTGCCAGTCATGTTCTGTATTGCCATTCCTCTGGGCCTGGCGCGCGAGAACAAAGGCGTTGCGGCGTTTGCCGGTTTTGTCGGTTATGCGGTCATGAACCTCGCCGTCAATTTCTGGTTAACCGCCAAAGGTATCTTACCCACCACAGATGCGGCGATCCTGAAAGCCAACAACGTGCAAAACATTCTGGGGATCCAGTCGATCGACACCGGGATCCTCGGTGCCGTTATTGCCGGGATCATTGTCTGGATGCTGCATGAACGCTTCCACAACATTCGTCTGCCGGATGCGCTGGCGTTTTTCGGTGGTACGCGCTTTGTGCCTATCATCTCCTCGGTGGTGATGGGATTGGTCGGGCTGGTCATTCCCTTGATTTGGCCGGTTTTCGCCATGGGCATTACCGGACTCGGTCACATCATCAATAGCGCGGGGGAATTTGGTCCTATGCTGTTTGGTACCGGTGAACGTCTGTTGCTGCCTTTTGGCCTGCACCATATTCTGGTGGCACTCATTCGCTTCACCGAAGCTGGCGGCACACAGGAAGTTTGCGGCCATAGCGTGAGCGGCGCACTGACTATTTTCCAGGCTCAACTGAGCTGCCCGACAACGCAAGGTTTCTCTGAAAGCGCAACACGCTTCCTGTCCCAGGGTAAAATGCCGGCGTTCCTCGGCGGTTTACCGGGTGCGGCATTAGCCATGTACCACTGCGCACGCCCTGAAAATCGTCATAAAATTAAAGGGTTATTAATTTCTGGTCTGATTGCCTGTGTCATCGGCGGTACAACTGAACCACTTGAGTTCTTATTCCTGTTCGTCGCTCCGGTTCTGTATGTAATCCACGCCCTGCTAACCGGTCTTGGCTTCACCGTGATGGCGGTGCTTGGCGTCACTATCGGTAACACTGACGGTAACCTGATTGACTTCGTGGTGTTCGGCATCCTGCACGGATTGTCCACCAAGTGGTACCTGGTCCCTGTTGTCGCGGCTATCTGGTTTGCGGTGTACTACGTGATCTTCCGCTTCGCCATCACGCGCTTCAATTTGAAGACGCCGGGCCGTGAAGTCGAAATTGCCAGCAATATCGAAAAAGTAATGGCCGGAGCGCCTGGTAAATCAGGTTACAACGTCCCTGCTATTCTGGCGGCGCTGGGCGGCGCGGAAAACATTGTCAGCCTGGATAATTGCATCACCCGTCTGCGCTTGTCAGTGAAAGATATGTCGCTTGTTAACGTACAGGCTCTGAAGGACAATCGTGCCATTGGCGTAGTACAACTCAATCAGCATAACCTTCAGGTCGTTATCGGTCCGCAGGTCCAGTCAGTGAAAGACGAGATCGCGGTTCTGATGAACACCGTACAGGCTTAAGGATAACAATATGTTTGATTTTTCAAAGGTTGTGGACAGGCACGGTACCTGGTGTACTCAGTGGGATTACGTTGCCGACCGTTTTGGTTCAGCCGACCTGCTGCCATTCACCATCTCCGATATGGATTTTGCCACCGCACCTTGCATTCTGGAGGCGCTGACTCAGCGCCTGTCACATGGCGTGTTGGGTTACAGCCGCTGGAAAAACGATGAGTTTCTGGCGGCGATAAGCCATTGGTTTCTTTCGCGACATAACACCCAAATAGATCCTCAGTCGCTGGTATACGGCCCCTCGGTCATCTATATGGTGTCGGAGTTGATCCGCCAGTGGTCATCCGTGGGCGATGCGGTGGTTATCCATACTCCGGCGTACGATGCGTTTTACAAAGCGATTGAAGGTAATCAGCGCCAGGTGTGCGCAGTCGGACTAGAAAAACGCGCCGACGGCTGGTTTTGCGACATGGTTGCGCTGGAGAAAGCCCTGTCTCGACCTGAAAGCAAAATTCTTCTGCTTTGCAGCCCACAAAACCCAACGGGCAAAGTGTGGACGCGCGACGAGCTGGAAGCCATGGCGGAACTGTGTCAGCGCCATGGTGTAAAAGTTATCTCCGATGAGATTCATATGGATATGGTATGGTCAGACCGGCCGCACATCCCGTGGAGTAACGTCGCGCGTGGCAGTTGGGCACTGCTCACTTCCGGCTCAAAGAGTTTTAATATTCCGGCACTAACCGGGGCTTACGGACTCATTGAAGATGCTCAAAGCCGCAACGATTACCTCAGCGCGTTAAAAGGCCGCGATGGTCTTTCCTCGCCTGCGGTGCTGGCGCTTAGCGCACATATTGCCGCTTATCAACAGGGTGCAAGCTGGCTTGATGCGCTGCGCGATTATCTTGCCAGCAATCTGCATTACGTAGCTCGTGAACTTAATGCCGCATTCCCCGAACTCAACTGGCAGATTCCGCAATCCACCTATCTGGCATGGATTGACCTGCGTCCGCTCAATATTGATGACCATGCCTTGCAGGATGCTCTCATCCACCAGCAGAAAGTGGCTATCATGCCGGGATACACCTACGGAGAAGAAGGTCGCGGTTTTGTACGTCTCAATGCCGGATGCCCGAGATCCAAGCTTGAAAAAGGCGTTCAGGGGCTGATTAACGCCATCCGTTCTGTACGCTAATTAAGTTTGCGCAATGAAATTATTCATTGCGCAACATAGCTTTTTATCCCGATTTTTTCATATAATACGACGCACTTTACCTAAATACACGAGTGCGACCATGATTGATACTTCCCTCCCCCTGACCGACGTCCATCGCCACCTTGATGGTAACATCCGTGCCCAAACGATCCTGGAACTGGGTCGTCAGTTCAATTTAACGCTTCCGGCACAAACGCTGGAAACGCTGATCCCTCATGTGCAAGTCACATCAACTGAGCCGGATTTAGTGAGCTTTTTATCCAAGCTCGACTGGGGCGTGAAGGTACTGGCCTCGCTGGATGCGTGTCGCCGCGTGGCATTTGAGAATATTGAGGATGCAGCACGTAACGGCCTGCACTATGTAGAATTACGTTTTTCACCCGGCTATATGGCGATGGCGCATCAACTCCCCGTTGCGGGCGTGGTTGAAGCCGTCATTGCCGGCGTTCGCGAGGGCTGCAAGACCTTTGGCGTCGAAGCTCGCTTAATTGGCATTATGAGCCGTACCTTTGGCGAAGCCGCCTGCCTGCAGGAACTGGATGCGCTGTTAGCCCACCGTGACCATATTACGGCACTGGATCTGGCTGGTGACGAACTCGGTTTCCCGGGCAGTCTGTTCCTGTCGCATTTCAATCAGGCGCGCGACGCCGGCTGGCGTATTACCGTGCATGCGGGCGAAGCCGCGGGACCAGAAAGTATCTGGCAGGCTATTAAAGAGCTGGGCGCAGAACGTATTGGTCACGGCGTAAAAGCCGTTGAAGATCGTGCATTGATGGATTACCTCGCCGAACACCGTATCGGCATCGAATCCTGCCTGACATCGAACATTCAGACCAGCACCGTCGCCTCTCTGGCAACCCACCCGCTGAAAACATTCCTTGAGCATGGCGTTTTAGCCAGCTTGAATACGGACGATCCGGCGGTACAGGGTGTGGATATTATTCACGAGTACACCATTGCCGCGCCAGCGGCAGGACTCACGCGCGAACAGATCCGTCAGGCGCAAATCAACGGCCTGGAAATGGCATTTCTGAGTAACGAAGAAAAACGTGCCCTGCGCGAGAAAGTCGCCGCAGCGTGACGGTTAAAGTGCCGGATGAGATGCTGAGCATCGCCATCCGGCATTTGCCTAATCAGGCAAGGCACAGCGTCGAGCGATGTTTCGCAGATTCAAGACCCAGCTCAATCAGCTCCATGATTTGAATAGCTTGTCTCGCCGGTACCGGGTTTTCACCGTGACCATTTAGCGCATCACGAATGCCAGCATAGTACGCCGGGTAATTACCCGGTACAGTCAGCCAGGTCTCTTCAACCTGCTCTTCGCCTTCTATTCGCGTCAACACGCCATCGCGCATGTCGTAACCCCAGTCTTCCTGAGGCAGTCGCTCGCCATTTTTCAGGCGCTCTTCCTGCGGGTCAAGACCATACTTCACATAGCTGCCACGCGATCCGTGCACGATATAACGGGCCGACTCAGCGGCAGCAAGCATGGTGCCGTGCAGAATCACACGACGCTGCGGGTAAGTCAGGATGGCATGGAAGTAATCCGTCGCTTGCGCACCTGGGCGGAGCTGAGCCAGGTCTACCGTCATGCTGACGGGCAAACCAAACAGGTTAATCGCCTGATCCAGAAGATGCGGTGCTAAATCATACCAGATGCCGCTTCCCGGCCCCCCCTGTTCACGCCAGCGGTCACGAACCTGGGGGCGGAATCGATCGAAATGGGATTCGAAATACGCCACCTCCCCCAAAACGCCATCCGCCAGCAGGGCTTTCAACGTCAGAAAATCACTGTCCCAGCGGCGGTTATGGAAAACGGACAGCACGCGGCCAAGGCTACGCGCCAACGCATCCAGTTCGCGCGCTTGTGACAGTGTCACGGTGAAAGGCTTATCAACAACCACATGTTTGCCCGCTTCCAGCGCAGCCTTCGCTAACGGGAAGTGAGTGTCATTAGGCGTGGGGATCACAATCAGGTCGATATTCGGATCGTTAAAAAGGTGTTTAGGCTCAGCAACAACCGCCACCGTTGGCCAGTCTGCCTTCACTTTTGCTTCATCACTACTGGAAACCGCAGCCAGTTCGAGGCCCGGTGTGCCCACAATCAGGGGGGCATGGAAGGTTTTACTGGCGTAACCATAGCCAATTAGCCCAACGCGGATGTTGTCACTCATGTTATAGCCTCTCAATTCAGGACTTATCTATTTCACACCATACCCTGCAACGTCTCAATAGTTTAATAACCATTGCGCTACAAAGGTTGTTTATTAACTTAAGTCAAACATATGCCACTTATGCTTAACTTGCAGCGAAAAAGAGGGAGAAATCGTTCCCAATTATCTTGCTGTATTATTGAGAGATTAGTAACATTTGCAGCCTGTGTTTATGGATAAATCAAAGCAAATGTCATCAGTAATGAATCGTCTTATTGAATTAGCAGGTTGGATTGTTCTCACCGTCTCTGTGATCCTGCTGGGTGTTGCCAATCATATTGACAATTACCAGCCACCGGAGCCCGTTGCTGCTGTTCAGAAGAAATAAGCATCTGCAGTCCCTTATAACCCGGCAATTAACATCGAGTAACGGCAGGGTTTGGCAGCAAAAGATCGAATTTTGTCAAAAAAAGAGAATAATGCCGCATCCCACTCCGGTGCATATTGCCTGCTGTAGCGAAGCGCGTTACCCTTACCGCAGGTGCGCATAGCGCCTGCTTTTCCACAGGTATGAACACTCTTCTCACATTTGCGCGTCAATCCGCTTTTACCTGTGCATGTTGTTTATTATTTATATTTACTACTCCGTTGGTATTATTTTATTAATATGGATTTCCATTTATGACTGTTCAGGATTACTTATTAAAATTCCGCAAAATCAGTTCACTCGAAAGTCTGGAAAAACTGTTCGACCATCTTAACTACACGCTCACCGACGATAGCGACATTATCAATATGTATCGCGCTGCAGACCATCGCCGTGCGGAGCTTATCTCAGGAGGTCGTCTGTTTGATGTTGGTCAGGTACCCAAATCAGTCTGGCATTACGTGCAATAAAGAAGAAAGTAGCGCTCAACGTTAAAAGCTTTATAATAATTGCCCCAAAATGAATGGCATGTTTGATTGCGCGCGTAAACCTGGAGAAGAGATGACTACCACACCGGCACAACGTATCGGGGGCTGGCTACTTGGGCCACTGGCCTGGCTGTTAGTCGCATTGTTGAGCGCTTCGCTGGCGTTATTACTTTATGTCACTGCGCTGGCTACACCGCAAACCTTCCAAACGCTGGGTGCGCAAAGTACGGCAAATTTGCTGTTATGGGGCGTCTCTTTTATTACCGCGATTGCCATGTGGTATTACACGCTGTGGCTGACGATTGCGTTTTTCAAACGCAGAGCCTGTGTGCCTAAGCATTATATTCTATGGCTGCTGATCTCCGTGTTACTGGCGATGAAAGCGTTTGCGTTTTCACCGGTTCCGGACGCCTTTGCCGTGCGCCAACTGCTGTTCCCATTGCTGGCTGCAGCACTGCTGGTGCCCTATTTCAAACGCTCGCAACGCGTTAAATCGACGTTTGTGAATCCGTAATAACCCTACAGTTAACCTGTTGTCGCCTGTTGTAGATTGTCAGATAATAGGCGGCTTTTTTATTTCAGGCCGAAAAATGACTGATTACCTGCTGCTGTTTGTCGGAACTGTACTGGTCAATAACTTTGTACTGGTCAAGTTTCTGGGGCTCTGCCCGTTTATGGGCGTTTCTAAAAAACTGGAAACCGCAATGGGTATGGGCCTTGCCACGACGTTTGTCATGACACTGGCATCCATCTGCGCATGGCTGATTGACACATGGATCCTCATTCCACTCAATCTCATCTATCTGCGCACGTTGGCTTTTATTCTGGTCATCGCCGTCGTCGTGCAATTTACCGAGATGGTTGTACGCAAAACCAGCCCTGCACTTTACCGCCTGTTGGGGATCTTCCTACCGCTGATCACCACTAACTGCGCGGTATTAGGCGTGGCGTTACTGAATATCAATCTCGGTCATAACTTTTTACAGTCGGCGCTATACGGTTTTTCCGCCGCCGTCGGCTTCTCACTGGTGATGGTACTGTTCGCCGCGATCCGCGAACGCCTCGCCGTGGCGGACGTGCCTGCTCCGTTTCGCGGTAATGCGATTGCGCTGATTACCGCTGGTTTAATGTCATTGGCCTTTATGGGCTTTAGTGGTTTGGTGAAGTTGTAATGAATGCTATCTGGATTGCCGTTGCCGCAGTGAGTCTACTGGGTCTGGCGTTCGGCGCTATTTTGGGTTACGCCTCACGACGTTTTGCCGTCGAAGATGATCCTGTCGTGGAGAAAATTGATGAAATTCTCCCGCAAAGCCAGTGTGGACAATGCGGCTATCCGGGCTGTCATCCTTACGCTGAAGCGATCGGCTCTCAGGGCGAAAAAATCAACCGTTGCGCACCCGGAGGCGAAGCGGTGATGTTAAAAATTGCCGCCCTGCTGAACGTCGACCCGCAGCCGATTGATGGTGATGAACACGATGTTACCCCCGTGCGTATGCTGGCGGTCATTGATGAAAATAACTGTATCGGTTGTACAAAGTGCATTCAGGCCTGCCCGGTTGATGCGATCGTGGGCGCGACCCGCGCCATGCACACGGTGATGAGCGATCTCTGCACCGGGTGCAACCTGTGCGTTGATCCGTGCCCGACGCAATGTATCGAATTACGCCCGGTGGCCGAGACACCTGATAGCTGGAAATGGGATTTAAACACCATCCCTGTGCGCATCATTCCCGTGGAACAACATGTTTAAGTTATTCTCTGCATTCAGAAAAAACAAAATCTGGGACTTTGATGGCGGCATTCATCCACCAGAAATGAAGACCCAGTCGAACGGTACGCCGCTGCGACAGGTTCCGCTGGCGCCACGCTTTGTTATTCCGCTGAAACAACATATTGGCGCGGAGGGTGAGCTGTGCGTAAACGTTGGCGACACCGTGCTGCGTGGTCAGGCGTTAACCCTTGGGCGTGGTAAAATGCTTCCGGTACATGCGCCAACGTCAGGCACCGTTGTTGCTATTGCCCCGCATTCTACTGCACATCCATCGGCATTAGCTGAGCTGAGCGTTATTATTGACGCCGATGGCGAAGATCGCTGGATTGAGCGAGACGGCTGGGCCGATTACCGTTCCCGCAGCCGGAAAGAGCTGATCGCACGTATTCACCAGTTCGGCGTCGCCGGACTGGGTGGCGCGGGTTTTCCCACCGGCGTTAAGCTGCAGGGCGGCGGAGATAAAATTGAAACGCTGATCATTAACGCTGCTGAATGCGAGCCGTACATTACGGCTGATGACCGCCTGATGCAGGACTGCGCGGCGCAGGTCGTCGAAGGTATCCGCATCCTGGCGCATATTCTTCAGCCACGCGAAATTCTACTGGGCATTGAAGATAACAAGCCACAGGCAATTTCCATGCTGCGCGCGGTGCTGGCTGATTCACACGATATCAGCTTACGCGTGATCCCCACCAAGTACCCGTCAGGCGGGGCCAAACAGTTAACGCAAATCCTGACCGGCAAGCAGGTTCCCCACGGGGGACGCTCTTCAGATATCGGCGTGCTGATGCAAAACGTTGGAACCGCCTACGCGATTAAACGTGCGGTGATTGACGGAGAACCGATTACCGAACGTGTCGTGACGCTGACCGGCGAAGCCGTCAGCCGTCCGGGCAACGTCTGGGCGCGTTTAGGCACGCCGGTTCGTCATCTGCTCAATGACGCGGGCTTCTGCCCTTCCGCTGACCAGATGGTGATTATGGGCGGGCCGCTGATGGGCTTTACGCTGCCGTGGCTGGATGTACCGGTGGTGAAGATAACCAACTGTCTTCTGGCGCCCTCTGCCAGTGAAATGGGAGAAACGCCGGAAGAGAAAGGCTGCATTCGCTGTAGCGCATGCGCCGATGCCTGTCCGGCCGATCTCCTGCCGCAACAGCTTTATTGGTTCAGTAAAGGGCAGCAGCACGACAAAGCAACGGCGCACAATATCGCGGACTGCATTGAATGCGGTGCCTGCGCCTGGGTATGCCCAAGCAATATTCCACTGGTGCAGTATTTCCGTCAGGAAAAAGCCGAGATTTATGCCATTAGTCAGGAAGAAAAACGTGCCGCTGAAGCGAAAGCGCGATTTGAAGCCCGACAGGCGCGACTCGAACGTGAAAAAGCAGCACGTCTTGAACGTCACAAAAGCGCTGCCGTTCAGCCTGCGGCTAAAGATCATGATGCCATTGCCGCCGCGCTGGCTCGCGTAAAAGAAAAGCAGGCTCAGGCAATGCAGCCGGTGGTCATTCAGGCTGGCGAAAAACCAGACAATAGTGCCGTGATTGCCGCACGCGAGGCGCGTAAGGCGCAAGCTCGCGCAACCCGGATGGAAAACCCTCCCCAAGCTGGAGGCAGCAGCACAGAGGTCGATCCGCGTAAAGCTGCAGTGGAAGCGGCAATCGCTCGCGCCAAAGCCCGCAAACTCGAGCAGGAAACCGTAACGGAAACAGCCGAACCGGTGGATCCGCGTAAAGCTGCAGTGGAAGCGGCAATCGCCCGCGCCAAAGCCCGCAAGCTTGAGCAGGAAACCGTAACGGAAACAGCCGAACCGGTGGATCCGCGTAAAGCCGCCGTGGAAGCGGCAATCGCCCGCGCCAAAGCCCGCAAGCTTGAGCAGCAGACGGTTACGGAAACAGCCGAACCGGTGGATCCGCGTAAAGCCGCCGTGGAAGCGGCTATCGCCCGCGCCAAAGCTCGCAAGCTCGAGCAGCAGGCGGTTACGGAAACAGTCGAACCGGTGGATCCGCGTAAAGCCGCCGTGGAAGCGGCTATCGCCCGCGCCAAAGCTCGCAAGCTCGAGCAGCAGACGGTTACGGAAACAGTCGAACCGGTGGATCCGCGTAAAGCCGCCGTCGCGGCCGCTATTGCACGCGCTCAGGCAAAGAAAGCCGCCCAGCAGCAGGTTGTAAACGAGGAATAAATGGTATTCAGAATAGCAAGCTCCCCTTATACCCATAACCAGCGCCAGACATCGCGTATCATGATGCTGGTATTACTGGCTGCATTGCCGGGGATCGCCGCTCAGCTGTGGTTCTTTGGCTGGGGTACGTTGTTCCAGATAGTTCTGGCCGCCATCAGCGCTATCGCCGCCGAAGCGGGCGTGCTTAAACTGCGCAAACAACCCATTGCCGCGATTTTAAAAGACAACTCCGCGTTGCTCACCGGGTTACTGCTGGCCGTGAGTATTCCCCCGCTCGCCCCCTGGTGGATGGTAGTTTTAGGCACGGTATTCGCCGTTATCATTGCTAAACAGCTGTATGGCGGCCTCGGTCAGAACCCGTTTAACCCCGCCATGATTGGTTACGTGGTGCTGCTTATCTCATTCCCGGTACAGATGACAAGCTGGCTGCCGCCGCATGAAATTGCGGCGACTGTGCCTGGTTTTTTTGACGCCCTGAACGTTATCTTTAGCGGACATACCGCCAGCGGCGGGGATATGAACACGCTGCGTATGGGTATTGATGGTATCAGTCAGGCAACACCTCTCGATACCTTTAAGACTTCGCTGCATGCGGGACGTACTGTTGAGCAGGTGATGCAATACCCAATCTACAGCGGCATGCTTGCAGGCGCTGGCTGGCAGTGGGTTAACCTTGCCTGGCTGGTGGGCGGCGTCGTGTTGCTATGGCAGAAAGCGATTCGCTGGCATATCCCGGTTAGCTTCCTACTGTCGCTCGCCGTTTGTGCCACTTTAGGCTGGATTTTCTCGCCAGATTCGCTGGCCTCGCCTCAGTTGCACCTACTTTCCGGCGCGACCATGCTGGGTGCATTCTTTATTCTTACCGATCCCGTTACAGCATCAACAACCAACCGTGGCCGCCTGATTTTTGGCGCACTTGCGGGCCTGTTAGTGTGGTTGATTCGCAGTTTTGGCGGTTATCCTGATGGCGTGGCTTTTGCCGTATTGCTGGCAAATATCACGGTTCCCCTGATTGATTATTACACCCGCCCTCGCGTGTACGGACATCGCTAAGGACTCCCTATGCTGAAAACGATTCGTAAACACGGTATTACTCTGGCGCTGTTTGCAGCGGGCTCGACGGGGTTAACCGCGGCAATCAATCAATTAACCAAGTCCACCATTGATGAACAGGCCGCGCTGCAGCAAAAAACGCTGTTCGATCAGGTTCTGCCTGGCGATCGCTACAATAATAACTTGTCCGAAAGTTGTTATCTGGTCGATGCGCAGGCGTTGGGCAAAGGCACTCACCGAGTGTATATTGCCCGCCAGGACGATCGTCCCGTTGCAGCAATTCTTGAAGCTACGGCGCCAGATGGTTATTCCGGGGCTATTCAACTGCTGGTTGGTGTCGATTTTTCGGGTACCGTGTTGGGTACGCGGGTGACCGAACATCATGAAACGCCAGGGCTGGGTGATAAAATCGAACTGCGACTGTCCGACTGGATCACCCACTTTAGCGGCAAAACGATCGCTGCGGGTAACGACGCTCACTGGGCGGTGAAAAAAGACGGCGGCGACTTTGACCAGTTTACTGGCGCAACCATTACGCCGCGTGCGGTAGTTAATGCAGTAAAACGCGCCGGTTTGTATGCGCAGACGCTGCCCGCGCAACTTCCTCAACTTAGCGCCTGTGGAGAATAAACCATGAGCGAAATTAAAGACATTATTGTCCAAGGGTTATGGAAAAATAACTCCGCGCTTGTGCAGTTACTCGGGATGTGTCCGCTGTTGGCCGTCACCTCGACCGCCACTAACGCGCTGGGCCTGGGACTCGCGACTACGCTCGTCCTGACGCTGACGAACCTGACGATTTCTGCCCTTCGTCGCTGGACACCGCCTGAAATACGTATTCCGATTTATGTCATGATCATCGCCTCCGTGGTGAGCGCGGTGCAAATGTTGATCAATGCCTACGCATTTGGCCTGTATCAGTCTCTGGGCATTTTTATCCCGCTGATTGTGACCAACTGTATTGTTGTTGGCCGCGCTGAAGCCTTCGCAGCCAAAAAAGGCCCTGCGCTATCCGCACTCGATGGTTTTTCCATCGGCATGGGCGCAACTGGCGCCATGTTTGTTCTGGGCTCGCTACGTGAAATAATTGGTAACGGTACACTCTTTGATGGCGCAGACGGTTTGTTGGGTAGCTGGGCCAAAGTATTGCGCGTTGAGATCTTTCATACCGATACGCCGTTTCTGCTGGCCATGCTGCCACCAGGCGCGTTTATTGGCCTGGGTCTGATGCTGGCTGTTAAGTATCTGATTGATGAGAAAATGAAGAAACGTCGTGCCGAGGCGGCTGTCACGGACAGTCCGGCCGGTGAAACAGGGAATGTGTAATGAACAAAGCAAAACGGCTGGAAATACTGACGCGCCTGCGTGAGAACAATCCGCATCCGACAACCGAGCTAAATTTTACATCGCCGTTCGAACTGCTGATTTCAGTCTTGCTCTCCGCGCAGGCCACCGATGTCAGCGTCAATAAAGCGACGGCTAAGCTCTACCCCATCGCCAATACGCCAGCCGCGATGCTGGAGCTTGGCGTTGAAGGGGTTAAGTCCTACATCAAGACAATCGGTTTGTTTAACAGCAAAGCGGAGAACGTGATTAAAACCTGCCGCATTCTGCTGGAGCAGCATAATGGTGAAGTGCCTGAAGACCGGGCCGCATTAGAAGCCCTGCCCGGGGTTGGGCGAAAGACGGCTAATGTGGTGTTAAATACCGCCTTTGGCTGGCCCACTATTGCCGTAGACACCCATATTTTTCGCGTTTGTAATCGTACCCAGTTCGCCCCAGGTAAGAACGTCGAGCAGGTTGAAGAGAAGCTGCTGAAAGTCGTACCCAGTGAATTTAAAGTCGATTGCCATCACTGGTTAATTCTTCATGGCCGCTACACCTGTATAGCCAGAAAGCCGCGCTGCGGTTCCTGCATTATCGAAGATCTTTGCGAATTCAAAGAGAAAGTCGATATCTGATGCTGCCGGGGCATACTGCTCGCCCCTCGCTAACATAACGATTAGTTATGCACTCCCCTGAGTTTATTTTCCCGACAATGATGCCGTTCAACCGCGCATATCTAATGCAATATTCTTGTTAATTAACACCTGAGCAGGTTAATCGTTTTTTTAGTAAAAGAAATTTCTATCTATACGTGATCCAGATCATCCAGATAACACAATGTTAAAAAATATTTATTTTTTAGTTAAAGTGACAATCAGATGACCTAACTGAACAGTTTCTAAACAAAACATTACACTGGCTATTTTTCAGATAATGGCCTATATCACTGGATTCAAGCGCAAATAGCAGAACATATCGCCACATTGCGGTTTTTACCCTGATTAAACAGTGTAAAAATCTGCCATTTTTCAAATGAAGAAATTTAACGCTAGATAACATTTCACAGTCCCGACGATTTCACCAGTCATGATATATGTAACAGATTATTACAAACCACTTGTCTGAATGGTCAAGATAGTGAACATTACTTGCCGTTTCCCCTCCCACTATAACAATCGGACGGATGAACTTGACTCATCACGTGCCTGAACACCCCCGTTGATATGGGATGTAAAAAAAGAGGTAAAAGTGTCTACTGCAAACAATAAACCAACAGAAAGCGTGAGTTTAAACGCCTTCAAACAACCAAAAGCGTTCTATCTCATTTTCTCTATTGAGCTGTGGGAGCGTTTTGGTTATTACGGCCTGCAAGGAATTATGGCCGTCTACCTGGTTAAACAACTGGGTATGTCAGAAGCGGATTCCATCACCCTTTTCTCGTCCTTTAGCGCCCTGGTGTACGGTCTGGTTGCCATTGGCGGCTGGTTAGGTGATAAAGTTCTGGGTACAAAACGTGTCATTATGCTGGGTGCCGTTGTCCTGGCCATCGGTTATGCGTTGGTAGCATGGTCTGGTCACGATGCGGGTATCGTTTATATGGGCATGGCGGCCATTGCGGTCGGTAACGGCCTGTTTAAAGCAAACCCATCATCCCTGCTCTCTACCTGCTATGCCAAAGATGACCCGCGTCTTGATGGTGCATTTACCATGTACTACATGTCCGTCAACATCGGTTCATTCTTCTCTATGCTGGCAACACCGTGGTTGGCTGCGCATTACGGCTGGAGCACCGCGTTCGCACTGAGCGTCGTGGGTATGCTGATTACCGTTGTTAACTTCGCATTCTGTCAGCGCTGGGTTAAACAGTACGGTTCTAAACCTGACTTTGAGCCGATCAACTTCCGTAACCTGTTGCTGACTATTGTTGGCGTCGTGGTACTGATCGCGATTGCAACCTGGTTGCTGCACAACCAGCAGATCGCACGTATGGTTCTGGGCGTCATTGCTCTGGGTATCGTGTTTATCTTCGGTAAAGAAGCATTCACCATGCACGGTGCTGCGCGTCGTAAAATGATCGTCGCCTTCATTCTGATGCTGGAAGCGATTATCTTCTTCGTGCTTTACAGCCAGATGCCGACCTCACTGAACTTCTTCGCGATTCGTAACGTTGAGCACTCTATTCTTGGCATTGCTTTCGAACCTGAGCAGTACCAGGCACTGAACCCGTTCTGGATCATCATTGGTAGCCCAATCCTCGCCGCTATCTATAACAAGATGGGCGATACCCTGCCGATGCCAACCAAGTTTGCGATTGGTATGGTGCTGTGTTCCGGTGCGTTCCTGATCCTGCCTCTGGGTGCTAAATTCGCTACCGATGCGGGCATCGTTTCCGTTAACTGGCTGATCATCTGCTACGGTCTGCAAAGTATCGGTGAACTGATGATCTCCGGTCTGGGTCTGGCAATGGTGGCTCAGCTGGTTCCGCAACGCCTGATGGGCTTCATCATGGGTAGCTGGTTCCTGACCACTGCCGGTGCAAACATCATCGGTGGTTACGTAGCCAACATGATGGCTGTACCAGAGAACGTCACTGACCCGCTGATGTCCCTTGAAGTCTACGGTCGTGTGTTCCTGCAGATTGGTGTTGCTACGGCTGTTATCGCTGTTCTGATGCTACTGACGGCACCGAAACTGAATCGTATGACTCAGGACGATGACGTCAATGAGAAAGCCTCTAAGGCCGCGACAGCGTAATTCTCAGGGAAACTCTTTTTCAGGCCGCTAACTGGTGTTAGCGGCTTTTTTTTTGCCTGAGCTAGCACTACCATACGATATACCTCAGCCAAAAGGAGTTACCGATGAAACTGTTCTACAAACCGGGCGCTTGTTCTCTTGCTTCCCACATCACACTTCGTGAGAGCGGTAAAGATTTCACGCTGGATGGTGTTGATCTGATGAAGAAGCGTCTGGAAAACGGCGATGATTTTTTCGCGGTAAACCCAAAAGGGCAAGTTCCCGCGCTGCTGCTGGATGACGGTACGCTACTGACCGAAGGCGTCGCCATCATGCAATACCTGGCGGACACCGTTCCAGACCGTCAACTCCTTGCCCCGACCAGCAGCCTCTCCCGTTACAAAACCATTGAATGGCTTAACTACATTGCGACAGAACTGCATAAGGGCTTTACCCCACTGTTCCGTCCCGATACGCCGGAAGACTTCAAGCCAACCGTTCGCGCGCTGCTGGAGAAAAAAATGCAGTATGTGAACGACGCGCTGCAAGATAACCAATGGATCTGCGGTTCGCGCTTCAGCATTGCGGACGCCTATTTGTTCACCGTGCTGCGTTGGGCCTATGCGGTTAAGCTGAATATGGCAGGATTAAGCAATATCGATGCGTATATGGCGCGTATGGCTGAACGTCCGGCGGTTGCCGCGGCGTTGAAAGCAGAAGGGTTAAATTAATTGTTGTTGCCGGGAAGCGCTTGCGCTTACCCGGCTTTCAGCCAAACAAACGCAGGCCCGATAAGCGTGAGCGCCATCGGGCATTGGTTACAACTGCGTCGCGCTGAAGTAGTGTTCAGGCTTCGCGATACAATCCTGCGCAGCCACAACCTGCAGCTCATACTCGTGCATTTTTTTGGTGGCAATCATCACTTCGTACACCGCCGCCGTCACGTGCTCCAGCGCCTGCTGTAAAGACGCGCCCTGCAGCAGTTTAACCAACAATAAGCCGCTGGTGACATCACCCACGCCAACCGGTTGACGTGCGCCAAAATCGACTAACGGTCGGCTGATATGCCACGCCTGTTCAGCAGTAACTAACAGCATCTCGAAACGATCTGCGCTGATACCCGCGCGAGCCAGATGCTTCACCAGCACAATTTCTGGTCCCTGAGCGATGAGCTCACGCGCTGCCGCCACGGCCTCATTGACATTGTTCACCGCATGCTCGCACAGAATTTCGAGCTCAACCAAATTCGGGGCGATAATATCGCTGGCCGGAAGCGCATGGCGCACATGAAACTCCGCTACGCCCGGCGCGACGATACACCCTTTTTCCGGATGGCCCATCACCGGGTCACAAAAATATTTCGCCTGCGGATTGGCCGCTTTTACTTTGCGTACAATACCCAGAATATGCTCGCCCTGTTCAGCCGAGCCAAGATAGCCGCTCAGTACTGCGTCACAAGTCTGGAGTTTATCGATATCGGCAATGCCCTGGACAATGTCAGTCAGATGACTCGGCGGCATAACGCAACCGGTCCATTTGCCGTACTGTGTGTGGTTAGAAAACTGAACGGTATTCAGCGGCCAGACATTTGCGCCAAGACGACGCATTGGAAATTCTGCTGCACTGTTGCCCGCATGACCAAAAACAACGTGGGACTGGATGGCGAGGATATTCTTCATTTTACTTACCACAACCCTGAAAAAATAAAGGGGCGTAGTTTCCCACGCCCCTGCTAACTAAATCTTACTTCCAGCAAATCAGACAATAGTTCTTCTTGCCACGGCGCAGTAAGGTGTAGCGCCCGAACAGGATATCACTCTCCTGGAAGAAATATTCCGGATCGGATTGCTTCTCACCGTTGATGGTCACCGCATTAGACGCGATTGTCTTACGTGCCTGGCCGCGAGAAGGTTGCAGCTCGGAGTCCACCAGCGCCTGCATCAGATCGGCACCTTTGTCCATCTCGATCATCGGCACGCCATCTTGCGCCAGCTGTTCGAAATCCGCTTCGCTCAAATCGCTCAGATTACCGTTGAACAAGCTTTCGGTAATACGTTTTGCCGCTACCAGACCTTCTTCGCCGTGAACCAGACGCGTTACTTGCTCAGCCAGAACATACTGGGCGCGCGGCGCTTTACCGCTATTTTTATCTTCTTCTTCCAGCGCATTGATCTCTTCAATGTCCATGAAAGTAAAGAATTTCAGGAAGCGATAAACATCCGCATCGGCGGTGTTAATCCAGAACTGGTAGAATTTGTACGGACTGGTTTTCTTCGGATCCAGCCACACAGCGCCGCCTTCCGTCTTACCGAATTTCGTACCGTCAGCTTTAGTGATCAACGGAACGGTCAGACCAAACACCTGGTTCTGGTGCAGGCGACGGGTCAAATCGATACCCGAAGTAATGTTGCCCCACTGGTCAGAACCGCCAATCTGCAGCGCAACACCGTGCAGTTTGTTCAGGCAGGCAAAGTCATAACCCTGCAGCAGGTTGTAAGAAAACTCGGTAAAAGAGATCCCCTGATCGTCACGGTTCAGACGCTGCTTCACCGCTTCTTTGTTGATCATCTGGTTAACGGAGAAGTGTTTGCCGATATCACGCAGGAAAGTCAGTACATTCATACTGCCAAACCAGTCGTAGTTGTTCGCAGCAATCGCCGAGTTGTCGCCACAGTCGAAATCGAGGAACGGCGCAACCTGTTTGCGGATTTTATCCACCCACTCCTGCACGGTGTCTTCGGTATTCAGTTTACGCTCGGCAGCTTTAAAGCTCGGGTCACCAATCAGACCGGTTGCGCCGCCCACCAGTGCGACAGGCTTATGGCCTGCCTGCTGGAAGCGTTTCAGGCATAACAATGGAACCAGATGCCCCAAATGCAAGCTGTCAGCGGTAGGATCGAAGCCGCAATAGAGCGCGATCGGGCCTTGCGCCAGTCGCTCTGCTAACGCTTCCTCGTCCGTCACCTGGGCCACCAGCCCCCGCTCTTGCAATTGTTTAATCAAGTTACTGCTTGCCATCAAAATCTCCATGTATAAAACGACTGCACCTTAGCCGGTACACGACTTTTCGCCTGATGCGAAAGAAACATAGAATAAAGCGCCGGATTGTTCAGCACCAGCGCTTAAAACAAGAATTTTGCATCTTTAGGGGGCCAGGCGATCAATTTTCCACGCGTTATCTTCGCGTTGGTATAAAAAACGATCGTGCAGACGGTTTTCGCCACCCTGCCAGAACTCCATCTGCTCAATACTCACGCGAAAGCCTCCCCAGAAACTGGGCAGTGGAACGTCCCCTTGCTGAAACTTCTGCTTCAGTTCGAGGAATTTGCTTTCCAGAATACCGCGCGCGGAGATCCGACTGGATTGCTTAGAGACCCAGGCGCCAATCTGGCTATCACGTGGGCGACTGTGGAAATATTTCACCACTTCCAGCGTGGACAGGCGCTCAGCCTTGCCGATCACCATCACCTGCCGTTCCAGCGTATGCCAGGGAAACAGGAGGCTGATGCGTGGGTTTTTCTCAATCTGATGTGCCTTACGGCTACCGAGGTTGGTATAGAAAACCAGCCCTTTGTCATCATAATGTTTGAGCAACACGATACGCTGATAAGGCTGACCGTTTTCATCGACGGTAGCAACGACCATCGCAGTGGGATCGGCCAGTTTGGCGTCACAGGCTTGCCCCAGCCAGCGCTCGAACAGCGCAAGGGGCTCGGCGGGAAGATCGCGGCGGCGGAGACCGCCTTTCGTGTATTCACGGCGCAAATGCGCGATTTGCTGCAATTCGTCGTTATCAGACATGATGTTGGCTACGGATTGTCAGTGGGTGACGCTATTGTGCGCCGCCCAGGTGAAAATCTCAACGCTTCGGGTTCTGTAACTGACAGTTATTTAGCACAATTCTGTCTCGTTTATAGACCGTTGCCTCATCGCCTTTAGACCAGAAGACGTAAATACCATCGGTATAGCGAGCACCTGATGCCGACACGCCCTGTTTGAGGTTCAATAGCTGATTATCATAAACAAAACTCGCCATCTGCCGGGTATTGTTCAGCTTCACGGTAAGCGGTTTTTCGTCACAGCGGTATTCAAGCGTATCCGTTTGCATACGCTCGACAAATTGGTTGTACACGCTGCACCCGCTAAGTAGTACCGGCAGACACACTAACAACAGTTTTTTCATAGCCATATCCTGAAGACTTTCCTGGTCCTGGAGGGTAATGGCACCCTCCCTAATATCCCTAGTTTATCGACATATGGCGCTGAATAATTTCAGTTAACTCTGAGTTCGTGGGTTAGCAGGATAAATCGCCCCTAAAACGCTCGGTTCTGATGCGCCGGTCACGGAAGGCAGATTTCCCGGTAATCCCGCCAGCGTTCGCCACGCCAGCCAGGCAAAAGCCAGGGCCTCCATATCATCGCCGCTGATCCCAGCCTCATCGGTTGAGGTGACCTCTGTCCCTGGCAATAATGCCGCCAGACGCATCATCAGCAGCGGATTACGGCTGCCGCCGCCGCATACCATTAGCCGTTCACAGCCTCCGCTTAGCAAGACCTGCTCAGAAATGGTCACGGCCGTCAGTTCGGCAAGCGTCGCCTGCACATCCCGCGGGCTTATTCCCGGGAACTGCGCCATATGACGTTCTATCCAGCCATAATTGAAATACTCGCGGCCAGTGCTTTTCGGCGCAGGCGCAGAAAAATAAGGATCGTTAAGCATATTTTGCAGTAAAGGCAGGATCATCGTTCCCGATGTGGCCCACTGCGCATCTTTGTCGTAGGGTTGGCCGCATTGCCGCCAGATCCAGGCATCCATCAGCATATTGCCCGGCCCGGTGTCGTAACCGCGAACGGGTTGCTGTGGGATAAGCAGAGACAGATTGGCAATTCCGCCAATGTTTAGCACCATCCGCCGCTCCGTTGGATGAGCCAACAGCGCCTGATGAAAAGCGGGAACCAACGGCGCGCCCTGTCCGCCGAGAGCGATATCGCGGCGACGAAAATCGCCGATCACCGTTATCCCGGTACGCGCGACGATTTGATTGTTGTCGCCAATTTGCAGCGTGTGCGGCGCGATTCCCGTCGGTTCATGCCACACGGTTTGCCCATGGCAGCCAATCGCAACGATCTCATGCGGTTTCAATTTTTCCTGTGCCAACAGCGCATTCACCGCCTCGGCAAACAGATAACCGAGCTGTGCGTCAAGTTGGCCAAACTGCGATAGCGTAAGCTGCTGCCCCTGGCAGATATCCAGGATCGCCTGCTTTATATGGAGAGGGATAGGCCAGGTCAGACTCGCCTGTTGCGCAACCATCGTTTCATCTATTGTCGCCAGCACAACATCGACACCATCAAGGCTGGTTCCAGACATTACACCGATAAAACGGCCCGATTTCATATGTCATCCTTTTAAGCAAATTAGCCTTGACACTCAACCATAAAGTGCCGACTAATGCCATGCTTCCTTAATGATTTTTGAGGGCTAATCATTACAATGGACGCTTTATTACATCAATTATATGAATGATTCGTTTATACTCGGTATATCCGATTTCGGTTAAGATTTTCATATTGTTCCAGTAGAACATGTGACCTTAGGCTCACAAGTGCCATATAATTTAGCCATGAAGGGTGCTTTATTAGCGTTTCGTGGTGTTAAAGGAGATTTGTAAATGATTAAACGTGTGCTGACTGTTGCATTAATGGGTGTGTCTTTGGCGGGCTGCGTTAACAATGATAGCCTTTCAGGCGACGTATACACCGCATCCGAAGCGAAACAAGTTCAGAACGTTACCTACGGTACAATTGTTCATGTTCGTCCGGTGCAAATCCAGGGTGGCGATGACGCAAACGTGATTGGCGCCATTGGTGGTGCGGTACTCGGCGGGTTCCTGGGTAACACCGTCGGCGGCGGTACGGGTCGTTCATTAGCCACGGCGGCTGGCGCAGTTGCCGGTGGCGTAGCGGGTCAAGGCGTACAAGGTGCGATGAATAAAACCCAGGGTGTAGAACTGGAAATCCGTAAGGACGACGGTAATACCATCATGGTGGTTCAGAAACAGGGTGCGACCAAGTTCTCAGCTGGCCAGCGCGTTGTTATGGCTAACAACGGCAGCCAGGTTACCGTGTCTCCACGCTAATCGAATTCACGTGTGGTCAGGCTCTGGCCACACGTCATCTCATCGTTTCAGCCCTGTGACTGCAGTTCAATAATATTGTGTTCCAGTCTGGCGACCAGTTTAATCAGCAGATCAATTTCCTCAGCTGAAATCCCTTCCAAAATTTCTCCACGCGTCTTGTTGATAACCGCTTCCATATCTGCAATCAGCGGCTCTGCTTTTTCTGTCAGTTTAATTCTCTTAGCCCGACGATCGCTGGCGCAAGTCTGTCGTGAAATGAGTCCCTTTTCTTCCAACTGGTCAAGCGTGCGTACCAACGAAGGCTGCTCGATGCCAATCGCTTTAGCCAACTGAATCTGCGATTGATCAGGCGGCAATTGATGAATGTTGTGCAGCGTAACCCAATGCGTCTGCGTCAACTCCAGAGGTTTCAGGCGATGGTCAATCAGAGCACGCCAAATGCGCACCAACCGTGCCAGATCAGAACCTAATGGCGATTCCAATTTCATCTCCTTATAATTAGCTTGCTAAGTTATTATGCTGATTTTAGAATAGTGTGCAGCATTTGTATTCCCAAAACAAATGTATTGCCAAATTTGCTTACCGGCTGACATTTTTTCAGACATTATGCGTTACAGAGACTCATTGTCTCTTTTTTGCTAAACCTATAGCAATGCTCTCTTCCGCCAAGGATTTTGCCCGTGAAGTTTATGTTTAATGCAACAGGATTGCCCCTACAAGATTTAATGATCGGAGCATCTGTCTACTTCCCTCCTGTTTTCAAGGCGTTTGTAGCAGGATTTATTCTCTGGCTGGTTGTTCATCGCCTCCTGCGCGACTGGATTTACTCCGGCGAAATCTGGCATCCCCTGTTAATGGATCTGTCACTCTTTACGCTTTGCGTATGTCTGGCCTTTGTAATGCTGATTGTGTGGTGATTATGTCGCTTAAAACCATTAAATACTTCTCCACCATTATAGTCGCTGCCATCGCAGTTTTCGCCGGATGGTGGATGTGGAATTACTATATGCAATCGCCCTGGACACGTGATGGCAAAGTGCGAGCTGAGCAGGTCAGCATCACGCCGCAGGTCTCAGGCAGCATTAGCGAACTCAATATAAAAGATAACCAGTTTGTGAACAAAGGCGATGTCCTTTTTATCATCGACAAGACGCCGTTTCACATTGCTGAACTGAATGCGCAAGCGCAGTTGGCGAAGGCACAGTCCGATCTGGCGAAAGCCAATAACGAAGCCAACCGCCGCCGTCATTTATCGCAAAATTATATCTCAGCCGAAGATCTGGATACTGCTAACCTCAACGTGAAAGCCATGCAGGCCAGCGTTGAAGCAGCCGAGGCCAGTCTGCGCCAGGCACAGTGGCAACTGACGCAGACGGTGGTCAAAGCGCCTGTAGCGGGCTGGGTCACCAACCTTTCAACTCGTACTGGAGACTACGCCTCAACCGGTAAGCCCCTGTTTGCCCTTGTCGACAGCCACTCTTTCTATGTGATGGGGTACTTTGAAGAAACCAAATTGCGCCACATTCGTGAAGGTGCACCTGCGGTTATCACGCTCTACAGCGGCAACATAAAGTTACAGGGTCACGTATCCAGTATTGGTCGCGCCATCTACGACCAAAGTGTGGAAAGCGATTCCGGCCTGATTCCCGACATCAAACCCAATGTGCCGTGGGTGCGTCTGGCCCAACGCGTTCCGGTCCGCATCGAATTCGACGCTCTGCCGCAGGATGTCACCCTGGTTTCTGGTACAACCTGCAGCGTGTCTATCGGCCAGCGTAAATGAAAATGTCCCACCTGATGCCAGGCCATTGGCCGTGGTTTAAAGCCACGGTAGCGCAGTGGCGTTATGCGTTGCGAAATACCATTGCGATGTGTCTGGCGTTAACGTTCGCCTATTACCTGAATCTGGATGAGCCCTACTGGGCGATGACCTCGGCGGCAGTGGTCAGCTTTCCCACCGTCGGCGGGGTTATCAGCAAAAGTCTGGGTCGTGTTGCGGGTAGCTTGCTGGGTGCCACCGCCGCGTTGATTATTGCCGGTCATACCCTCAATGAGCCGTGGTTGTTTTTGCTGAGCATGTCAGTGTGGATCGGTTTTTGTACCTGGGCATGCGCGCATTTCACCAATAACGTCGCCTATGCCTTTCAACTGGCCGGTTATACGGCGGCGATCATTGCTTTTCCCATGGTCAATACCATAGAGATTACGCAGTTGTGGGATATCGCTCAGGCCCGCGTATGCGAGGTCATCGTCGGTATCCTGTGCGGCGGCATGATGATGATGATCCTGCCCAGCACCTCCGATGGCACCACATTGCTTACCGCGCTGAAAAACATGCATTCGCGTTTACTGGAGCATGCCAGCTTACTCTGGCAACCGGAGACAACGGATGCGATTCGCACAGCTCATGAAGGTGTTATCGGTCAGATTCTGACCATGAACCTGCTGCGTATTCAGGCGTTCTGGAGTCACTACCGTTTTCGCCGTCAAAATGCGTTGCTCAATTCGCTGTTGCATCAGCAGTTACGTATGACCAGCGTGATCTCCAGTCTGCGCAGGATGCTCCTGAACTGGCCCACTCCCCCGGCTAATACCCGGGAAATCATCGAACAACTGCTCAGCGAGCTGGTCAAATCCAATACCGACACCTACACCGTCGCGCGTATTATCGCCCCCCTGCGTCCTCTCGATGCGCGCGACTATCGGCACGTCGCCTTCTGGCAACGACTGCGTTATTTTTGTCGGCTGTACTTACGCAGCAGTCATTATCTGCATTTACTGGAAAATGGCGTTACCGCCGAGCGTATTACTATCGCCCGCACGCCAGGACTTGCCCGTCATACCGATAATGCGGAAGCCCTCTGGAGCGGATTGCGTACGTTCTGTACCCTGATGCTTATCGGCGCATGGAGCATTGGCGCGCAATGGGAATCAGGCTCTGGCGCACTAACGCTCGCGGCCATCAGCAGCGTGCTGTATTCCGCCGTAGCCACGCCGTTCAAGTCACTTTCTTTGCTGATGCGCACGCTGGTTCTGCTGTCGCTGTTTAGCTTTGTGGTTAAGTTTGGCCTGATGGTGCAAATCTCTGACCTCTGGCAATTCATTCTGTTTCTCTTCCCGCTGCTCGCTACCATGCAACTCCTGAAGCTGCAAATGCCCGCGCTGGCGGGTCTTTGGGGACAGCTAATCGTGTTTATGGGATCGTTTATCGCGGTGACTAATCCGCCGGTTTATGATTTTGCTGATTTCCTGAATGACAATATGGCGAAAATAACCGGCGTGGCGCTATCGTGGCTGGCATTCGCCATTCTGCGGCCCGGATCGGATGCGCGGAAAAGTCGCCGCCATATTCGCGCCCTGCGCCGGGATTTTGTCGATCAGCTCAGCCGACATCCCTCGCTCAGTGAAAACGAATTTGAGTCGCTGACCTATCACCACGTCAGCCAGCTCAGCAACAGTCAGGATGCACTGGCGCGACGCTGGCTATTGCGTTGGGGGGTTGTCTTGCTGAACTGCTCGCACGTGGTGTGGCAACTGCGCACCTGGGAGGTGCGTTCAGATCCTCTGGCTCGTGTCAGAGACGTGTGTATTTCGTTGCTTCGCGACGTAATGAGTGAGCGCGGCGTTCAGCAACGACCGCTGAATGCCACGCTGAGTGAGCTACAGCGTATTTGCGACACGCTCGCCCACCATCATCAACCTGCGGCGCAAGAACTGTCGGCGCTTATCTGGCGACTACACTGCTCGCTTTCTCAGCTCGAACAGGCGCCTCCGCCGGGTACGCTAGGCAATTGATTATTTGATAACGCCACAGGCGTAGCGCGCTCCACCACCGCCAAGCGGTTTTGGTTGATCGGACATATTATCGCCACCGACATGGATCATCAGCGCTTTGCCTTTAACCTCATCGAGCGTTTTCAGCCGCGGCGCAATGACCGGTGTTGTGGCGTTACCGTCGTTATTCACCACCAGCAGAGGCAGGTCGCCCATGTGGCCTGCGCCTTCCGGGCCTTCGTGCTTGCCGGTTTGGTGCGGATCATAATGGCCTCCAGCCGATTCCGCGGCTGAGGCTTTTCCTTCTTTAATCGCCGGTTGGCAACTGCCATTCGCATGCACATGGAAGCCATGTTCACCCGGCGGCAGCGCTTTCAGATCGGGCGTAAACTCCAGCCCTTTCCCGGTTTCAACAATAGTGACCGTACCAATCGCCTGGCCGACGCCTTGCGACGTTACCAGATTCATCGTCACTTTTTCTTCACTGGCAGCCTGCGCACCTGCACAGGCAAGTAGAGTAATAATGGCCAAACTCAAACGCTTCATAAGACCTCCGTCCAAAAGGTGTCTGATTGATAAGTGTAAACCAGTGACACAAATTTGAACGGAGAAGCGTCAAATACGCGATTACGGTACGTCGTAACCCAGCGCAGCTTTGCGAATACGGAACCACTGCTGGCGAGACATGTTCAATGACTCAGACTCAACGGCAGCACGTACACGCTCTATCTTCCCTGAGCCAATGATCGGCAGCGGCTGAGACGGCAGACGTAAAATCCAGGCGTACACCACCTGCTCAATGGACTGCGCGTTTAACTCTTCGGCGATTGTGGCAAGTTCATTACGTAATGGCTGGAACGCATCGTCATTAAACAGACGACCACCGCCGAGGCAGGACCAGGCCATCGGACGAATGCGCAGTTGTTGCAGTTGATCTAAAGTACCATCCAGCAGGAGCGGCTGATGTACCGGTGAGATCTCAACCTGGTTAGTCGCCAGCGTGAACGGCAGACGCGATTGCAGCAGTGAGAACTGTGCCGGGGTGAAGTTAGATACGCCAAAGTGACGCACTTTTCCGCTATGGTGCAATTTTTTGAACGCGTCGGCGACGTCGTCCGCATCCATGAGCGGATCGGGACGGTGGATGAGCAGCAAATCAATATGATCGGTCGCCAGTAACTTCAACGATGCTTCCGCACTGGCAATGATATGCGCGCTGTCGGTGATGTAATGACCCAGCGCATTTTCCGTGCGCGCCGTCGTGGCGATCCCGCACTTGGTAACAATTTGCATTTTTTCACGCAGATGCGGAGCCAGCTTCAGTGCCTCGCCAAACGCCGCTTCACACTGGTATCCGCCGTAAATATCGGCGTGATCGACGGTGGTAACGCCCAGATCCAGATGTTCTTCAATAAAGCTGACTAGCTGGCGCGCGGACATATTCCAGTCCATCAGGCGCCAATACCCCATTACAAAGCGAGAAAATTCCGGACCTTGCGGCGCAATAGTAATACGCTGAACCATAGCAGCTTCCTTATAAGTGAATGTGCATCGAGTATACGCAATTACGCTTTTAAAAGAGTGAAGGTTGTTGCGGTTCTTCCGAAGGGTTGGCTTTGTTTGCTCGTAATTTACGCATCAGGCGCTGACGACAAAGCCGTAGCACTTCCTGCTTTTCGGCATCGCTCATCTTTTGCCAGTTAAAACGCTCATCCCGACTGCGAAAACAGCCGCGGCAAAAACCGCGCTCGTCAGACTGACATATTCCACGGCATGGGCTCTGGACGGGGAAAAACTCCAGCTGTTCGGCCACATCCCCTCCTTTCGTAAGATTGATATACCTATTGAAGACGTTAACTGAATTTCTCGCAAGCGCTATTGCATTAGACCGACTGGTCTATTACAATCCTTCCCATGAACAAAATCACTGAACACGATACGCGCGAACATCTGCTGGCGACTGGCGAACTGCTGTGTATGCAGCGCGGCTTCACCGGTATGGGCTTAAGCGAACTACTGAAAACCGCTGAAGTCCCCAAAGGTTCGTTTTATCACTATTTTCGCTCTAAAGAAGCGTTCGGTGTTGCGATGCTGGAACGCCACTATGCGGCCTATCATCAGCGACTGGCTACGCACTTTGATACGGGGGCAGGAAACTATCGCGACCGCATTCTGGCCTACTATCAGGAAACCCTGAACCAGTTTAGCCAGCACGGTATTATCAGCGGTTGTTTAACCGTAAAACTGTCTGCCGAAGTGTGCGATCTGTCAGAAGATATGCGCACGGCGATGGATAAAGGCGCGCGGCACATTATTGCGCTGTTAGCGCAGGCGCTGGAGAAAGGTCAGGCAAATCATTGTCTGTCCTTTGTTGGCGAGCCGTTACAGCAGGCGCAGGTATTGTATGCGCTGTGGCTGGGCGCCAACCTGCAGGCCAAGATTTCTCGTAGCGCCACCCCGCTGGAAAATGCGCTGGCGCACGTTAAAACCATCATTACTACGCCTGCCGTTTAACAGGCGTTTTTATTTCTTTTATTACTAGACGACCGGTCTATTCAGGAGTGCCATATGTCATCTGAAAAACTTTTTTCCCCACTGAAAGTGGGTTCTATTACGGCAGCCAACCGCGTATTCATGGCGCCACTGACGCGTCTGCGCAGCATTGAGCCTGGCGACATCCCTACTCCGCTGATGGCCGAGTATTACCGTCAACGCGCCAGCGCGGGTCTTATCATCAGTGAAGCTACACAGATTTCCGCTCAGGCGAAAGGCTATGCGGGGGCACCCGGCTTACACAGCGAAGCGCAAATTGCCGCATGGAAAAAAATCACCGCTGCCGTACATGCGGAGCAAGGTCATATTGCGGTCCAGTTGTGGCATACCGGGCGCATCTCTCACGCCAGTCTGCAGCCCAACGGTCAGGCACCGGTCGCACCTTCGGCGATTAGCGCCGGTACCCGGACCTCGCTGCGTGATGAAAATGGTCTGGCAACGCGTGCGGATACCTCAATGCCGCGTGCGCTGGAAACGGAAGAAATTCCCGGCATCGTTAATGACTTCCGTCAGGCGATTGCCAACGCGCGCGAAGCGGGTTTCGACATGGTTGAACTGCACTCCGCTCACGGCTATCTGCTGCACCAGTTCCTGTCGCCAACGTCTAACCAGCGTACCGATCAGTACGGCGGCAGCGTCGAAAATCGTGCACGTCTGGTGCTGGAAGTTGTCGATGCCGGTATTAAAGAATGGGGTGCCGATCGCATTGGTATTCGCGTATCTCCGATTGGCTCATTCCAGAACGTTGACAACGGCCCGAACGAAGAAGCCGATGCGCTGTATCTGATTGAACAACTGGGCAAGCGTGGAATCGCTTACCTGCATATGTCTGAGCCGGACTGGGCTGGCGGCGAGCCGTATTCCGATGCGTTTCGCGAAAAAGTTCGTGCGCGTTTCCACGGTCCGATCATTGGTGCGGGTGCCTACACACCTGAAAAAGCAGAAGCACTGATCGAGAAAGGCCTGATCGACGCCGTTGCTTTTGGTCGCGCCTATATCGCTAACCCGGATCTGGTTGCGCGTCTGCAGCGTAAAGCGGAGCTGAATCCGCAACGTGCCGAAAGCTTCTACGGCGGCGGCGCGGAAGGTTACACCGATTATCCTACCCTCTAACGTCACAAACTCCGTTCTGCCATTGATAGCGGCGTAACAACGCCGCTATACTAAAACAACATTTTGAATGTATTAGCCATTTTCGAAGGGGAAAAAGATGCGTTTACTTCATACCATGCTGCGCGTGGGTGACCTGCAGCGTTCCATCGAGTTTTATACCAACGTGCTGGGCATGAAGCTGCTGCGTACCAGCGAAAACCCTGAATACAAATACTCCCTGGCCTTTGTCGGCTACGGCCCTGAAACCAGCGAAGCCGTGATCGAACTGACCTATAACTGGGGTGTCGACAAGTATGAGCTGGGCACTGCCTACGGCCATATCGCCCTGAGCGTAGACAACGCAGCCGAAGCCTGTGAACGTATTCGTCAGAATGGCGGTAACGTCACGCGTGAAGCCGGTCCGGTAAAAGGCGGCACCACCGTAATCGCATTCGTTGAAGATCCAGACGGTTACAAAATTGAACTGATCGAAGAGAAAGACGCCGGGCGCGGCCTGGGCGACTAACCTCCCCACGGGCGCAGATCGTCTGTGCCCGTAGTTTTATACTCATCATTTTGCCATAATACGCGCTGCAATTTTCCCGTATTAAGAGACCCAGATGTCCGATAACGCTCAACTTTCCGGTCTGTGTGACCGTTTTCGTGGTTTTTATCCTGTTGTCATTGATGTCGAAACCGCAGGGTTCAATGCCAAAACCGATGCGCTGCTTGAGATCGCAGCCATCACACTGAAAATGGATGAACAAGGCTGGCTGATGCCGGACACGACGTTACATTTCCACGTAGAGCCATTTGAAGGCGCGAATTTGCAGCCGGAAGCCCTCGCCTTTAACGGAATTGACCCTAACAATCCGCTACGCGGAGCGGTCAGCGAATATGACGCTCTGCATGCCATCTTCAAAATGGTGCGTAAAGGCATTAAAGACAGCGGCTGCAATAGGGCGATCATGGTGGCGCATAACGCTACGTTCGACCACAGTTTTATGATGGCCGCAGCAGAACGCGCCTCGCTCAAACGTAATCCATTTCATCCGTTTGTCACCTTTGATACTGCGGCCTTAAGCGGCCTGTCTCTGGGGCAAACTGTGTTATCGAAAGCGTGCCTGGCGGCGGGAATGGAATTTGACGGGACTCAGGCGCACTCGGCGCTGTATGACACCGAACGGACGGCCGTGCTGTTTTGCGAAATTGTTAACCGCTGGAAACGTCTCGGCGGCTGGCCTCTTCCCGTGCCTGAAGAGGCATAACGGACCGATAAAAAAAGCGACCATCACGAGGTCGCTTTTTATTTACGCTGATATTATTCAGCGTCCGGCTCTTCGGTTTTGTATTTCGCCGCTGTTTCTTTAATCAGCTGCTGCAACTCACCGCGCTGGTACATTTCGATCAAAATGTCACAGCCGCCAACCAGCTCGCCATCAACCCACAGCTGCGGGAAGGTTGGCCAGTTTGCGTATTTCGGCAGCTCGGCGCGAATATCCGGGTTCTGCAGAATATCAACATAAGCAAAGCGTTCACCACAGGCGGACAGCGCCTGCACAGCCTGAGCGGAGAAACCGCAGCTTGGCAGTTTAGGGGAACCTTTCATGTACAGGAGAATCGGGTTTTCAGCGATCTGGCGCTGGATTTTTTCGATAGTGGTGCTCATTATCTTGCTTCCTTAAACTTCTTTTACGGCAGTAGTCTGACATTGTAGCGGGTCAGACAGGCAACGGAAAATAACATTTTCATTACGCGTTATTATTTTATCCCCTGACGCCAAAAGTTGCATTCACAATCTCACTTATCCCTTTAAAGCCTGTGGATTTGATTATTCGTTCACCAACGCCAACTTTAATTGCTGATTTTTTTTGCGGTCGGTTACGAAACGTAGTTTTAAACAAAAAAGCTATTAACTTTCCCTCTTTCTATAGATTAGAATCATCAAGTTTTGAAAATCACACGCAGGCATGATAGACCTGCCTTACCAGAGGATTGCTCAGTGGCGCGGATAAACCGAATCTCGATCACGCTCTGTGCTTTACTTTTTACTACACTGCCCTTTACGCCCATGGCTCATGCTTCCAAGCAGGCCAGGACGACACCTACCCATTCTCACACCATCAAAACGGTAGATAAAAAGAAAAGCGCAACAACCAGCCAAAAAATAACAAAAACCAGCAAGAAAACGGCGACAAAAACCACCAGCAAAACCAGCACCAAAACCGCTTCCTCTTCTAAACATCGCACTGCCGCTCCGGCAAAGTCGACTAAAACGGCAAACCGTCGTGGTAAAAACACCGCAGCACAAACCGCTGCCGTTACCTGGACTGAAAAATGCACGCCGCGCAAAGGCCATAAGCCGCGCTGTGTAAAAGTGAAAACCACCGCACCAACGACGCTGGCTGACGCGCATAAAGTGAAAGTGCAGAAAGCCACTAAAACCGCCATGTCCACGCTGATGAATCAAATCGGCAAGCCTTATCGCTGGGGCGGCACCTCACCAAGAACCGGGTTTGACTGCAGCGGTCTGGTCTATTACGCCTATAAAGATCTGGTGAAATTCCGCATTCCACGTACAGCGAACGAAATGTATCATCTGCGCGATGCTGCGCCGATTGAACGTGGCGAACTGAAAAATGGCGATCTGGTATTTTTCCGTACCCAGGGGCGTGGAACTGCCGATCACGTTGGCGTTTATGTTGGCAACGGTAAGTTTATTCAGTCACCGCGCAGCGGCCAGGAAATTCAAATCACCTCTCTGAGTGAAGATTACTGGCAGCGCCACTATGTGGGCGCTCGTCGGGTAATGACGCCAAAAACAATTCGTTAAAAACTTACCCTACAGTACCTGCTGTAGGGTAAGTTCTTCTTTTGCATAACCTTTCAATTTGCTACCCTATCCTTACTCACAATGAGGCTATTGTGTGTACTCAATACAAATAATAAGGAGAGAAGCAATGTCGTTTGAATTACCTGCATTACCGTATGCCAAAGATGCTCTGGCACCGCACATTTCTGCCGAAACGCTGGAATATCACTATGGCAAACACCATCAAACTTACGTGACTAATCTGAACAACCTGATTAAAGGCACGGCGTTTGAAGGCAAATCACTGGAAGAGATCGTACGTAGCTCTGAAGGCGGTGTATTCAATAACGCAGCACAGGTATGGAACCACACGTTCTACTGGAACTGCCTGGCACCGAACGCAGGTGGCGAACCTACCGGTAAACTGGCCGAAGCAATTGCCGCCTCCTTTGGCAGCTTTGCGGATTTCAAAGCGCAGTTCACCGATGCCGCTATTAAAAACTTCGGTTCTGGCTGGACCTGGCTGGTAAAAGGAACAGATGGCAAACTGGCTATCGTTTCCACCTCCAATGCAGGTACACCGCTGACCACCGACGCGACGCCGCTGATGACCGTTGACGTATGGGAACACGCCTACTACATCGATTATCGCAATGCCCGTCCTGGCTACCTGGAAAACTTCTGGGCGCTGGTGAACTGGGAATTTGTTGCGAAGAACTTCGCAGCATAAAAAAGATGACGCAGAAGGAGAACCCTTCTGCGTTTTAGCATTAATTCGCGGTAGTGAAAGCCTCTTCAGGCTGTTTGCGCGCCGAGATAAAGACCAGCAGCAGCGCAAGCCCCGCCACAATTGCCCCCATCACCGGAACAAAGCTGTAGCCCAACCCACCGGAAATCACCGCCCCACCGGCTGCGGCACCCAGAGCATTCCCCAGATTAAAGGCGCCAATGTTGACTGACGATGATAATCCAGGCGCTTCGCTGGCAACGCGCATCACGCGCATCTGCAACGGCGGAACGACCGCAAACGTCGCTGCCCCCCAGACCACCATACTAACTGCCGCACCCAGCTCATTACGCGCCAGGAAAGGAATGGCCAGCATAATAACCATCAGCAGCAGTAAAAAGCCTTTCAGCGTACCGTTGACGGAACGGTCAGCCAGTTTGCCACCAAGATAGTTACCGATAGAGAAGCCAACGCCAATCAGCACCAGCATACCGGTCACAAACGCCGGTGTGGCATGGGTGATTGTATGTAACACTGGTGAGATATAGGTATAAAGCGTGAACATCGCCCCGGCTCCCAGAACGGTCGTCAGCAGCGCCGACAGCACCTGCGGACGCATAAGTACCGCCAGTTCGCTACGGACGTCCGGGCGCTCTCCCGCCCCACCTTTGGGTAAAGAGAAGAACAGGCTGACCATGGCGATGACGCCCAGACCCGCCGTTGCCATAAACGACATACGCCAACCGATGGTTTCACCAAGCCAGGTCGCCGCAGGAACGCCGCCAATATTGGCAATGGTCAGCCCCATAAACATAGTTGCCACGGCGCTGGCCTGCTTATGTTTGGGTACTACGCTTGCAGCGACAACGGAGCCAAGACCAAAAAATGCCCCATGGTTCAGACTGGTCAAAATACGCGATAACATCAGGGTGGTGTAATCCGGCGAGATAGCCGAAAGCACGTTGCCCAGCGTGAAAATCGCCATCAGGAATATCAACGCATTACGTCGCGCACGATGAGACAGCAGTAATGTCATCAGCGGAGCACCCACCATCACCCCAACCGCATACGCGCTGATTAACATTCCGGCCGCGGGAATCGAGACATCCACACCTTTGGCAATGACGGGCAATAATCCCATTGGCGAAAATTCAGTGGTGCCAATGCCAAACGCGCCGATCGCCAGCGCCAGTAAAGGATAATTGAGTTTCATATTTCGACTCCGTAACGTCGAGCCGGGGCGCGACATAAAATAAGAGTCAAAAGCATGACATTGATCGCAAAATTAATAAAGTTAACAAAATTGCAAAAGACTTTTGCTTATTCGCAAACAATCGACGGGAAAGGCAAGCGGAAAGGATGAGGGAGAGCGAACTCCCTCGGGGGAAATCAATGCAGCGCTGCGGTCAGGCCACCCGCGACGATCAAACCCAGAACAATAATGGTAGTCACTAACGAAAATTTCAGATCGGTGCTCATCAAGTTTTCTCCTTTTTATTCCCACACAAAAAGTGATATTGCGCATTTTTACACACTTGAAAGCAAAAATCTCTCACGATTTATATTGATAACTGCTTTTAACTCTTCCCCTTTTCGTTAAGATCAGACAAAATTCCACGCTTACTTGATTAGCGTACCGGCCATTGACCCCTTCCTGACGTTCCGTGTCGTTTTCCCGGCGTGCCGCAACCCTTACGTTGCGCTAAGGGTGTGTTAAGGCAAACGTTTACCTGGAGTATTCTCAGGAGCTTAGGATATGGTCTGGAGTGAGATGTAATGGCAACAATTAAAGATGTAGCGAAGCGAGCAAACGTTTCCACTACAACCGTATCACACGTAATTAACAAGACGCGCTTTGTCGCGGAAGAAACGCGTAATGCTGTCTGGGCGGCGATCAAAGAGCTGCACTATTCTCCGAGCGCCGTGGCGCGCAGCCTGAAGGTGAATCACACCAAGTCTATTGGCTTGCTGGCCACCAGCAGCGAAGCGGCCTATTTCGCTGAAATTATCGAAGCCGTTGAGAAAAACTGTTTCCAGAAAGGCTATACCCTGATTCTGGGTAACGCATGGAACAGCCTCGAAAAACAGCAGGCTTATCTGTCGATGATGGCGCAAAAGCGCGTTGATGGTCTGCTGGTGATGTGTTCTGAGTATCCGGAGTCGCTGCTTTCGATGCTCGAAGAGTACCGCCATATTCCGATGGTCGTCATGGACTGGGGCGAAGCTAAAGCCGACTTTACCGATACGGTCATTGATAACGCCTTCGAAGGCGGTTACATGGCGGGTCGGTATCTGGTAGAACGCGGTCATCGTGAGATTGGCGTGATCCCAGGCCCAATGGAGCGTAATACCGGAGCCGGGCGTCTGGCAGGCTTTATGAAAGCGATGGAAGAAGCGCTGATTAAAGTTCCTGAAAACTGGATTGTGCAGGGCGATTTTGAGCCTGAATCCGGCTATCGCGCCATGCAGCAAATTCTGTCACAGTCGCATCGTCCGACCGCCGTCTTCTGCGGTGGCGATATTATGGCGATGGGTGCGCTGTGCGCCGCTGACGAGATGGGACTGCGCGTACCGCAGGATGTTTCGCTCATCGGTTACGACAACGTGCGCAATGCCCGCTTCTTCACGCCGGCTCTGACGACCATTCACCAGCCTAAAGATTCACTGGGGGAAACGGCCTTCAACATGCTGTTAGACCGTATTGTGAATAAACGTGAAGAGTCGCAGTCTATCGAGGTTCATCCGCGCCTGGTAGAACGCCGCTCCGTTGCCGACGGCCCGTTCCGCGATTACCGTCGTTAAGACTGTTGTGCGGGAGCCTCATCGGGCTCCCGCAGCCATTCCTTATTCAGCGTTTCACTATCCCCTAAATAGTCCAGCAGCCAGCTCAATGCCGGCGACGTATCGTTCTGTTGCCATGTCAGGCAGCATGCGGCATCAGGAAATGGATTCTCCAGCTGTAGCGCGACCCATTTGCCGCTATCGATCCACGGTTTGGCAAAATGCGTCGGTACCATGCCCACGCACAAACCTGCCGATAAACAGGTCGCAGAAGATTCCCAGTCAGGCACCACAACGCGCTTTTGGTTATCCAGCAGCCAGGTAATACGCTTGGGAAGCGTACGCGACGTGTCTTCACGCACCAGCGACGGCCAGTTGCGCAACGTGTCGTCGCTTAGCGGTCCGGGCATTGACGCCAACGGATGATGGCTTGCCACCACGCAGCTCCAGCTCAGCATTCCCATGTCGCGGAAGGTATAGCGCCCCCCTACCGGAATCGCTTGCGTGGCGCCGATTGCCAGCTCAACGCGCCCATCGGACAGCGCATCCCAGACACCGTTAAACACCTCCTGGAAAACCAGCAGCTCCACATCATCAAAATGACGATAGAAATCCACGATCATCTGTCGGGTACGATCCGGGCGGACAATGTTATCTACCGCGATCGCCAACTGCCCGCGCCAGCCGTTGGCAATTTGCTGACATTGCTGGCGGGTGATCTGCATTTTTTTGATAACAGAGCGGCCTTCCTTGAGAAACCATGCACCGGCAGGCGTCAATTCCACGTCCCGATGGCGTCGCTCAAAAAGCGGCACCGCCAGCCACTCTTCCAGTTGACGCACGGTGTAGCTTACCGCCGAGGGTACGCGGTGCAACTCCTGCGCGGCCGAACTAAAGCTACCATTACGCGCAACCGCATCCACAACTTCAAGTGAATATTCCGACCACATATTCTGCCTACAAAAAATTTGAAATCAGTAAGCAAATATTAGCGTTTCACAGCAAGAATTACACTCACTACACTCAGCGGCATTGTTCTACTGCTAAAAAAAGAGAAATGATGATGCAACCTGGGAAAGGATTTTTAGTCTGGCTGGCGGGTCTTAGCGTACTCGGCTTTCTGGCAACGGATATGTATCTGCCCGCCTTTGCCGCAATTCAGTCCGATCTGCAGACGCCTGCATCTGCCGTCAGCGCCAGCCTTAGCTTATTCTTAGCGGGTTTTGCCGTCGCGCAACTTCTGTGGGGGCCGCTCTCTGACCATTATGGTCGCAAGCCTGTTTTGCTGCTGGGTTTATCCATCTTCGCACTGGGCAGTTTGGGCATGCTGTGGGTTGAAAATGCCACCGGTCTGCTGGTACTGCGCTTTGTTCAGGCCGTTGGCGTTTGTGCGGCATCGGTTATCTGGCAGGCGCTGGTCACCGATTATTATCCTTCACAAAAAGTAAACCGCATCTTTGCCACCATTATGCCATTGGTCGGGTTATCCCCGGCATTAGCGCCGTTATTAGGCAGTTGGATCCTGGTACATTTTTCCTGGCAGGCCATTTTCGCCACCCTGTTTGCCATTACTCTAATCCTGATGCTTCCGGCTCTGCGCTTAAAACCAACAGCTAAAGCACGCGACGACAGCCAGGATAAACTGACTTTCGCTACCCTGTTGCGCTCAAAAGTTTACCGCGGAAACGTGCTGATTTATGCCGCCTGCTCCGCGAGCTTCTTCGCGTGGCTGACGGGTTCCCCGTTCATCCTCAGCGAAATGGGCTACAGTCCGGCGGTGATTGGCCTGAGCTATGTTCCACAAACCATCGCTTTCTTAATTGGTGGTTACGGCTGCCGCGCTGCGCTGCAAAAATGGCAGGGCCGTCAGTTGCTGCCCTGGTTACTCATTCTGTATGCCTTTAGCGTAGTGGCCACCTGGGCAACCGGCTTTATTCACCATGTTGCGCTGGCTGAAATCCTCATCCCATTCTGCGTTATGGCGATTGCCAATGGAGCAATCTACCCAATTGTTGTGGCTCAGGCGTTACGTCCTTTCCCACAAGCTACGGGACGCGCAGCGGCATTGCAGAACACACTGCAACTGGGTTTATGCTTCCTGGCAAGCCTTGTGGTTTCCTGGTTGATCGCCACCCCGCTGCTCACCACCACCAGCGTGATGCTGACAACGGTGCTGCTGGCGGCCGCGGGTTACAAAATGCAGTCGCAGAAGGCTAACGCCCCGCACACAGATGATCGGGCGCAAATTGCCCACGGTGAGTCTCACTAGTAATCATCCTTGATAATTAATTAGCCTGCTAATATTTATTGGTTGAATCATCAAAAATTCAGGCCTATACTGATTTCCGGTTGTTAAAAAAACGATAATTGTTATGTGTTAACGGGGACAAGAACGTTCCCGTTTTCCCATGGATGGTCTTTTCGGCAAGGGTTCCTCCCTTCCTCTGTTCTACGTCGGATTATAGATTCGCGGATTAATTCCGTGAGAGTTCTCACAAAGCCCAAAAAAGCGTCTACGCTATTTTAAGGTTCTGATCACCGACCAGTGATGGAGAAGCTATGAGTTCATCGTGTATAGAAGACGTCAGCGTACCGGATGATGACTGGTACCGCATCACCAATGAATTATTAAGCCGTGCAGGTATTACCATTAATGGTCCGGCACCGGCAGATATTCGCGTAACGAACCCCGATTTTTTCAAACGCGTACTGCAGGAAGGATCGTTAGGGTTGGGCGAAAGTTATATGGATGGCTGGTGGGAATGCGACCGGCTGGACATGTTTTTTTGTAAAGTCCTGCGCGCCGGTCTTGAAAATCAACTCCCCCGCCACTTTAAAGATACGCTCCGTATCGCCACGGCTCGCCTGTTCAATTTACAGACCAAAAAACGTGCGTGGGTCGTCGGCAAAGAACACTACGATTTGGGCAACGATCTCTTTACCCGCATGCTGGACCCTTATATGCAGTATTCCTGCGCCTACTGGAAAGATGCCGATACCCTGGAATCTGCCCAACAGGCGAAGCTAAAAATGATTGCCGAAAAACTGCAGTTGAAGCCAGGCATGCGGGTGCTCGATATTGGCTGCGGCTGGGGCGGCTTATCCCAGTTTATGGCGTCACAATATGGCGTTAGCGTGGTGGGCGTGACCGTTTCGGCAGAACAGCAGAAAATGGCGCAGGCGCGTTGTGCGGGGCTGGATGTCACAATTTTGCTGCAGGATTATCGCGACCTTAACGACAAATTTGATCGCATTGTCTCCGTCGGCATGTTTGAGCATGTGGGGCCGAAGAACTACGCGACTTATTTTGAGGTGGTTGATCGTAATTTAAAACCCGACGGTCTCTTTTTGCTGCATAGCATCGGCTCCAAAAAGACCGACAATAACGTTGATCCGTGGATCAATAAATATATCTTCCCGAACGGCTGTTTACCGTCAGTTCGCCAGATTGCCAACGCCAGCGAGCCGCATTTTGTGATGGAAGACTGGCATAATTTTGGCGCGGATTACGATACAACGTTGATGGCCTGGCACGAGCGTTTCATGAGATCCTGGCCTGAAATCGCCGATAACTATACCGAACGCTTTAAACGGATGTTCAGCTATTACCTGAACGCCTGCGCCGGTGCGTTTCGTGCTCGCGACATCCAGCTGTGGCAGGTGGTTTTTTCCCGCGGCGTTGAACACGGCCTGCGCGTTCCCCGCTAATCGTTATCACCCCCGTGCCAACGGGGGGTTTTACCTTCAGGCTTAGGCTCCCGCCTCACCCGTTACGTTACTGATGGCGCTTTCACGCGCCGCCAGTACGCGCTCAACGGTATCAACCACCGCCTGGGTTTGAGGATCGATTTCGATATTGACCCGCGCGCCTAACTTTTTCTTACCCAGCGTCGTACGTTCCAGCGTTTCCGGGATCAAATGCACACAGAAACGCGTCGGTGTCACCTCACCGACCGTCAGACTGATGCCATCAATTCCGATAAATCCTTTGTACAAGATGTATTTCATCAGCGACGGATCCTGAACTTTAAACCACACCTGGCGGTTGTTCTCCGAGGTCAGAATTTTCGACACTTCGGCGGTCGTCATAATATGGCCCGACATTAAATGTCCGCCAATTTCATCACTGAATTTTGCCGCACGCTCAACGTTGACCAAATCCCCAACCTTCAGGTCACCCAGATTGGTGATACGCAGCGTTTCTTTCATCAGATCAAAGCTTATCTGGTTACCGTTGATTTCGGTTACCGTCAGGCAGCACCCATTGTGGGCAACCGATGCGCCGGTCTCCAGCGCATCCAACATATATTCAGGTAACTCCACAACATGCGTACGAAAATTTGGTTTTTCATCAATGGACACCAATTTCGCGGTGCCCTGCACAATACCCGTAAACATACTTCTAACTCCTGAACTGAATTAAGACATCTCTGCACAGCACAATAGCAGGTGGAAATTCAGGTTGCCAGCAATGCGCCGCTACTGCCTGTTTTTTCACTGGAGAATTACGTATTCCTCGCTACAATAGACTGAAATTTCCCCTGCTTTTTCTCCTTGCTGCCATATAAGGCGGCTTTTTTAGTCTCTCAAATAACAACAATATAGTGGTGTACACGTGCAAAAGTATGTAAGTGAAGCGCGTCAGTTATTAGCTCTGGCAATTCCGGTGATTCTTGCGCAAATCGCTCAAACCGCAATGGGATTCGTTGATACCGTCATGGCGGGCGGATACAGCGCCACGGACATGGCGGCCGTCGCCATTGGCACATCTATCTGGTTGCCGGCCATTCTGTTTGGTCACGGACTGCTGCTGGCCTTGACACCAGTGATTGCGCAACTCAATGGTTCCGGGCGCCGCGATCGCATTGCCCATCAAATACGCCAGGGTTTCTGGCTGGCGGGCAGCGTCTCCATTCTGATTATGATCGTGCTCTGGAACGCGGGATACATTATTCGCTCCATGCATAACATCGACCCGGCGCTGGCGGATAAAGCCGTCGGCTACCTCCGTGCGTTGCTGTGGGGCGCGCCGGGGTATTTGTTCTTCCAGGTAGCCCGTAACCAGTGTGAAGGTCTGGCCAAAACCAAACCGGCGATGGTGATGGGATTTCTCGGCCTGCTGGTGAACATTCCTGTTAACTATGTTTTCATTTATGGGCATTTTGGCATGCCGGAACTTGGCGGCGTGGGCTGCGGCGTGGCAACGGCGGCGGTTTACTGGGTGATGTTTATCGCCATGCTGTCATACGTTAAACGCGCACGCTCGATGCGTGATATCCGTAATGAGCGTGGTTTCCAGAAACCGGACACCGCCGTAATGAAGCGCCTGGTACAGCTGGGTTTACCTATCGCGCTGGCGTTATTTTTCGAAGTGACGCTGTTTGCTGTGGTGGCGCTGCTGGTTTCCCCGCTGGGGATTGTCGACGTGGCCGGACACCAGATCGCGCTCAACTTCAGCTCGTTAATGTTCGTCCTGCCGATGTCTCTGGCTGCAGCCGTCACCATTCGAGTCGGTTATCGTCTGGGCCAGGGTTCCACGCTGGATGCGCAAACCGCAGCCAGAACAGGTCTGGGCGTCGGCGTCTGCATGGCGGTTGTGACGGCGATTTTCACCGTGACATTCCGTGAGCACATTGCCCTGCTCTACAACAATAACCCGGAAGTTGTCGCTCTGGCAGCACAGCTCATGTTACTGGCCGCGGTGTATCAAATATCGGACTCTATCCAGGTTATTGGCAGCGGTATCCTACGTGGTTATAAAGATACGCGTTCCATTTTCTTTATTACCTTTACGGCATACTGGGTACTGGGTCTGCCGAGCGGTTATATTCTGGCGCTGACCGATCTGGTGGTTGACCGGATGGGACCGGCAGGATTCTGGATGGGCTTTATTATCGGCCTGACCTCTGCGGCAGTGTTGATGATGCTGCGGATGCGTTTTCTGCAGCGCCAGCCGTCAGCGGTTATTTTACAACGCGCCGCACGATAATCCCCAAATAGCCGCCATCTGGCGGCTTTTTTATATCCTCAAAACGGGCTGGCGTTTTGGGGCGTCATCCATTCCTGACTGACCGGATGCCTGAAATGCAGTTCACTGGCATGCAGCATCAGTCTCGACGTCCGTTCGGTGCCTGGCAGCAGACGCCCACCATATAAATCGCACCCCAAAATGGGATGCCCCAACTGCTGACAGTGGATCCGCAACTGGTGGGTACGCCCGGTTTCAGGTATCAGCCGTACCCGCGTCAAAGCGAGTAACTCCCCATCTTGCTGGCGATGATGAAAACGTTCAATAACCTGATAGCGCGAGCGCGCGGGTTTACCGTTAATGGCGCAAATCGACATCAGTGGAAACAGCGCCGGGTCTTTGGCAATCGCTGCGTCTATAACGCCTTCATCGTTTTTCAGATGCCCGCATAACAACGCACTATACACCTTGCTTACCGCGCGCTGACTGAACTGCTGGCAAAGCGCGGCGTTGATAGCCTTGTTACGGGCAATCACCATCAGCCCTGACGTCCCAAAATCAAGCCGATGTACCAGCGTACAGCCGGGGTAAATCTGTACCAGCCGGTGATGTACCGAATCGAAATTCTGCGGGTTTTTCCCCGACAAGCTAAGCAGTCCGGTGGGTTTATTGATAAGCACCAGATGCTCGTCCTGATAGAGGATCGCTATCTCCTCATGACAAGGCGGGGCAATAAAGGTATCGAGGATCGTAGACATGAGCGGCCAGGATGAAGTGTGGAAACGGATGATAGCGAATTTTTACCACGCAGGCGAATCAGGGCGCTTAACCAATGACAATCATTGCATGATAGAGTGTGGGATATCCTGAGTGCGATGAGAGGGTTACATCGTGCAACAAATCGATTTCTACATGGTAGATGCCTTTACCACTACGACGTTTGGCGGTAATGCCGCAGCAGTATGCCCGCTCGATGACTGGTTGCCCGATGAAATATTATTAAAAATGTCGCAGCAGCATAACCAGTCGGAAACCGCTTTTTTTGTCGCTAGTGAGAATGGCTTCGAGCTGCGTTGGTTTACCACGCAAGGCGAAATTAATCTGTGTGGGCACGCCACGCTTGCCGCCGCACATGTCATCTTTGAACATCTGGATTTCCCGGAAGCGACCATCCATTTTGCCACCCGTTTTGTGGGTCCACTGACGGTCACGCGCAGCGGTGATTGGCTGACGCTTGATTTTCCTGCCTGGCAAAGCGAACCTGCCGAACCGCCCGCCTTACTGCTGGAAACATTGGGCATCACCGAATATAAAGAAGTGCGCGTCGCGCGCGATTACATGGTCGTGATGGAGAATCAACAGCAGGTTGAGGCTGTGCGCCCGAATATCCACGCCATGATTCCCCTAGGGAAAATGGTATGTATCACCGCGCCGGGTGACGGAGAATACGATTTCGTCAGCCGTTTCTTCTGCCCGGGTGAAGCGGTCGCGGAAGACCCGGTCACCGGTTCGACGCATAGCATGCTGATTCCTTACTGGGCTGCAAAACTGAATAAAACGCAGATGCTGGCGCGCCAGGTCTCTGAACGCGGCGGCGATTTACGCTGCCAGCTGACAGGAACGCGTGTTTATATTGGTGGACAAGCAGTAACTTATCTGACGGGTAAAGTGCTGTTACGCTAGCAGCCTTACCCGAATTAACCAATCCATGGAGGATTTATGGCAAACAAACTCGTGCAGATACACTTTGATTTTCCTGGTCCGTTTGGCGCTGAGATGTCACATCAGCTTGTTGAACTGGCAGAATCCATCAACCAGGAACCGGGTTTCATCTGGAAAATCTGGACCGAGAACGCAGCAAACCACGAAGCGGGTGGCATCTACCTGTTTCAGGATGAAGACAGCGCTCTGGCCTATATCAAAAAACACACGGCCCGCCTGAAGCACCTGGGTGTGGATGACGTGACGTGCAAAATCTTCGATATCAATGAACCGTTAAGTAAGATTAACCACGGCCATATCGGCTAATTTTTGGCTTTAACGCCCCGCCCCGGGGCGCTTCTTCACTCCCCAGCTTTACCCTCATCAAAAGCGTTCCCCCTCTTTCACCGCGCCAGGATAGCTATATAACGTGGGTCACGTTTGCCTTAGTTCACAAAATCATCATCTGTGAAAACTATCACTAGCCGAACGCGGTATGAAAGCGTATAAAATAATACAAACAGTATTATTTTATACAAAATGGATTATCAATAACTACAGGAGATTCACTTATGTCCGTGGACATTACATTGAACTCATCTGCAGGAGGTTTTCCGCCTGCAGGTCATTACTCACACAGTACAACGGCTGGCGGATTCGTCTTCATTTCTGGTCAGTTGCCGGTCACAAGTGATGGCGAAAAAAAAACGGATGCCTCTTTTGAAGAGCAGACGCGGCTGGTACTGCAGAATATTGATGCCTGCCTGGCTGGCGCTGGGGTTTCTCGACAGCACCTGGTGTCAGTACGCGTCTATGTGACAGATATCAACCAATGGCCAACGTTTAACAAAATCTATGGGGAGTGGATCGGTGATTTCCGGCCCTCCCGCGCGGTAGCGGGCGTTGCAGAGCTTCATTATGGTTTCGCACTGGAAGTTGAAGCTATTGCCCTGGCCCCACAAGCATGACGTTTAACGACATACAGGTGAACAACAATGACTGAAATGACACTGCCTGATTATAACGATGTTGCCGCCGCGGCAGAGCGCATCGCCGACTATGCCAACAAAACGCCGGTGATGACCTCCCGAACGGTTAATGACGAATTTGGTGCTGAAGTTTTCTTCAAGTGCGAAAACTTCCAGAGAATGGGCGCGTTTAAATTTCGCGGAGCCATGAATGCGTTACGCCAGTTCACGCCAGAACAACGCGCTGCGGGCGTCGTCACCTTTTCGTCCGGCAACCATGCGCAGGCCATTGCCCTGTCGGCAAAATTGTTGGGGATCCCGGCGACGATTATCATGCCGCATGATGCCCCGGCGGCTAAAGTTGCAGCCACAAAAGGCTATGGTGGAAATGTGGTGATTTACGATCGCTATACCGAAGATCGTGAAAAAATCGGACGGGAGCTGGCAGAGAAACAAGGATTGACGCTGATCCCGCCATACGACCATCCGCACGTGATTGCGGGCCAGGGTACCGCCACAAAAGAGCTGATTGAAGAAGTGGGTCAGCTAGACGTTCTTTTCGTGTGTCTGGGCGGTGGCGGCCTGCTTTCGGGCTCCTCACTGGCAGCCAGACATCTGTCACCTGACTGCATCATCTATGGTGTCGAGCCGGAGGCAGGAAACGATGGTCAACAATCGTTTCGCAGCGGAAAGATTGTTCATATCGATACGCCGAAAACCATTGCTGACGGTGCTCAGACCCAACATCTCGGGAATATTACGTTTCCGATTATCCAGCGAAATGTGCACGATATTCTGACTGTCTCAGACGATGAATTAGTCGCCTCGATGAAATTTATCGCTGAGCGAATGAAAATTGTCGTGGAGCCGACTGGCTGTCTGGGTTTTGCCGCCGCCAGAGCGCGCAAAGCTGAGCTTCGCGGCAAGAAAATCGGCATTATCATCAGCGGTGGGAACGTGGATATCAGCCGCTACAGTGAATTCCTTGCCGGGTAATCAAGAAGGTATCTGCCATGCGGATACCTTATTACCGTCTGAACACTCGCGTCTGGAAAAGCGAACCCTGCTCACTGTAAACTGCCCGCAATCATGGCAACAAGCATCACCGCAGGAGACTGGCATGCCAAAAACCGATAACAACTCACTTCTCAGCCAAATTGACACTATCGCCAGGGGCTTGAGCGAGACCTTCTCGCCGTTTTGCGAAGTGGTGGTTCATGATCTCAAAAATCCTGAACATGCCATTTTATCCATCCATAATAACCTGTCCGGGCGAGAACCCGGCCAACCGGCAACAGAACTGGGTCTGGCGCGAATCGCATCGCCTGAATTCCCCAGCATTATAGCCAACTACAGCAACCAGTTTGCCGATGGCCGCCCGGTGAAAAGTACCTCCATCGGCATCAAGGATGATGAAGGCAAATACGTAGCAGCACTCTGTCTGAACGTGGATATGACGCTGTTTCGTGGCATGCAGAGTGCCCTTGCGCGTTTTACTGAAACCGCTGACTCTCCCATTAAGGAACATATCGATCCCGGCAGTAACGAAGTCATCCGCCAGCGTATCGATGACTTTGCCGCTAAATGCGCAACGACGGCCCGCGCCCTGAAACCTGAAGACCGTAAACGACTGATTCAACAATTACGCAAAGACGGTTTGCTGAACGTACGAAAATCTATGGACACAGTGGCGCAGCATCTGGGCGTCTCCAGAGCAACCGCGTATCTGTATGCCCGCCAGTCGGCTCAGGCTGGCGAATAAACCCGGTTATGCGGCGCTCAGCAAGGTATATCCGCCTGGCTCATGCAGCAAGCCAGCGCGGCATATTCCCCCAATCGCGGTGCATCCAGCCATTGATAAGTTCATTAAGTTGCTGACGATCCTGTAGGTGATTTTGCATATTTTGAATTCCTGATAATTGACTATTTTTGAACGTCTGCTACGCCTGTGTAATCTAGTCCCGGGAATAGGCAAAAGTTCGATTTATTCAACAAGGTTACCTGCCGATAAAACAACGATTCCCTGTCGCTGCACAAAAAAATAAACCTTTATGATCGTGTGATTTTTTAACAACCACAGAGTGGGTGTTTTTTGTACAGATACAACAAAAATCACCGTCCGTTAATAACAGACTTCGCCTGATTTAATAAATATTCATAACCATTAAGCATGGCAACTCATTGATTTAAATGAATTAAAATACAAATAACTTCACATCATCAATAATAGACATGCGGAATATATAAATAGCGTGATATCTAAATTATAATTCTTTTACATCCGGCTGATTGGTGAGGTTAGAATGCGGTTAATAGTCATGTTGGTAAGCGTTGTGCTCTCCACCCAGCTTTGGGCGGGTGAACTTTCCAGGCCCACCGGTAAAGTTCTTTTAACGTTATCCGGTAATATTGAAAATACAAATGAAGACGGGAAAGCGGTTTTTGATACCGCCAGCCTTGAGAAGCTGGGCATGGTAAGTTTTCAGACCACCTCCCCCTGGTATAATGGACGTACGACCTTTACGGGTATTCCACTACAAAAACTCATGGATTATGTTGGAGCGAGCGGCTCCGTTGTAAAGGTTACTGCGCTTAATGACTACACCACCGTTATCCCTCTCAGTGATTTCAAAAAATACAATGCCATCCTTGCTTTAAAAATCAACGGAAAATATATGCGCATCCGTGATAAGGGCCCATTATTCATTGTGTACCCCTATGACAGCATGCCGGAACTAAATAATCAGATTTATTATTCAAGGTCTGCATGGCAGGTCAGTAGTATGGATATTGAGTAAGCGTTCAGAGGAACATCATGAACAGAATACTGGCTGGCATCATCTTTTTTCTTTTTATATCGACCGGATATATCTCTTTCCTCGTGCATGAAAGGCAACAAGAGCTACAGAAACTGACTCACTACACCGATTCCTGGTCTGCCGCTCAGTTGGTATCACAATATTACCGATTTGAATCGTTGCTTGGTCTTTACACTATCGATGATACGATGAATCTTGATGATGTACGCATGCGTCTCGACATTATGCTCAGCCAGAGTGATTTGATAAAAGAAGGTGATTTGGGGCGCTACATAGAAAGCAACATTGCCCACCGTGAGCTAGCGGTAACACTTGAAAATACCCTTAGTTATCTGGATGATAATCTAGAGAAAATGAACCGTCCAGCACTCCAGGCGTATCTGAAAAAAATGCATACCCTGGATGCACAACTTGGCCGTCTTTCATCCGGCGCATTAAACAAAGATGTAAACTCGATTAATAACGCCAACCAAAAAATTCAAACGCTGTACTATATTTACTCAACGACATCTGTACTGCTAATAATACTGAGTGCGATTCTGGGCGTGCTCATTTTTTATCAAAACAGAAATATTCTGCGGGCGCACCTTCAGGTCAAGAGTCTTGCCGAAGAACTGCAGAAATCGAAGGAAAAGCTACAAATTCAGAATGCCAAACTGGAATATGACGTCTACCATGACTCGCTCACCGAGATGAATAACCGCCAGCTATTCTGGAGCGATTTAAATAAAACAATCGAAATGGCAGAGAAAAATAACGATGCTGTGACAGTGATGTTGTTTGATTTAGATCGATTCAAAGAGGTCAATGATACATATGGTCATGATGCCGGTGATATGTTACTGCGCCAGATATCCGATCGTCTGATTTCGACAAGCCTTACGTCGGATACGTTGTATCGCTTAGGCGGGGATGAGTTTGCGTTTCTCTCAAGTGGTCTGACAGAAAGTCGGGCCGTTTCGCGAGCCCAGAAAATATGTGAGTTTATCAGCCAGCCCTACACCATTTACAACACAATTATCAACATAACCACCTGTGTTGGCATTGTTATCTCAGAAAATGAGCGTCGCTCTGACTATCTTTATAAATTTGCCGATCTGGCCCTTTATGAAGCCAAAAATGAAGGCTCTGGCAAAATAAAAGTCTTCCGGCAACGAATGTTAGAAAAATTGCAGGAAAGCAGAACGCTTGAGCATGATATGGCATTAGCAATAGTGAACAAAGAGTTCGTGGTGTATTACCAGCCTATTGTCGATTCTTTCAGTCAGAAAATATACAGCTATGAGGCGCTAATTCGTTGGGTCCATCCTCTCAAGGGCCTCCTGTCGCCGGATAGCTTTATTCCTGTTGCTGAAAAAACAGGGATGATTAATGAGATGGGGAAAGCGGTACTGGAAATTGCCTGCAGGGAAGCCGCGGGTTGGGCGGTTCCGGCTAAAATTTCAGTCAATGTCTCCCCTGTCCAGCTAAGCAGCAAGGCCTTTGCAGGAATCGTGTTAACCATTCTGAAAGAAACTGGACTTCCACCTGACCGCCTCGAACTGGAAGTGACTGAATCCTCTCTCTTTACCGAGAGTGCTACGCCGATAAATACGCTTAATAAGCTCCGGGCCCTGGGGGTAAAAATCTCCATCGATGATTTTGGTACCGGATACTCTTCTCTTTCGCGCCTCAGCAGACTTGCCTTCGATAAAATCAAAATAGACAAGTCCTTTGTGCATTCGATATCTACGCAGGAAGACGCCCTGACTATCATCAAACTGATCACGGGCATGGCGAAATCTCTCAATATGAAGGCTGTTGCAGAAGGTGTTGAAACGCAGGAGCAACTGACAAGACTTCAGGCTCTGGGCTGCGATTTCGCGCAAGGATATCTGTTTGGCAAACCTCAGCCTTGTATCGATGAAGAAATCAGAAACGGTTAAATCGCGGTCGGCACATTTGCCCGTGGGTGCAGGGCCGCATTTTCTCATCGATTACACACCGTGAAAGTTATCCCTGCTTAAACGCATCAGAAAACAGCAGGGATAACCTTCGCGAACAACGGATATTTTTGCCCCAGATTTACTCGCTATCAGGCTAATTAATCATTAACCGTAGGGCTAAATCCTTCGGATAAGGATCAAAATAGTTCTGGGTAAGTAAATAGCTGTCTGGGTATTCAGCAAGGTAGTGCTTGAGCAGAGTCAGTGGCGCCAATATTGGCAGCAGTCCGCCGCTATAGTTGAGGATCACGTCACGCAACTCTCCGCGCTGGCGGGTGTTCAACCGATCGCGGAAGTAGCCCTGAATATGCATCAGTACGTTGGTGTGATTTTTCCGTGAGGCGGGCTTTTTGAGGATTGCCATTAGCTTTTCGCGATATACCACGAAAAAAGCGTCCAAATCATCCCACTGATGGAGCGAGGCCACGAAAGGGCCAATATCCCGGTAACCCGCCTGGTGATGAGCCAAAAGCTGGAGCTTATAGCGGCTGTGGAAGTTGAGTAAACCGTGGCGAGTAAGACCAGAGGCTCGCAGCATATTAAGTTCATGTAACGCGAACACTCGCTCGACAAAGTTCTCCCTCAGCACCGGATCGTGCAAGCGGCCATCTTCTTCGACCGGCAACCACGGGTAGGTTTCCATTAAGGTGCCGGTAAACAGACCGGTTCCCTCTTTTCGCCCGCGATTTCCCTTTTCGTCATACAGCCTCACTCTCTCCATTCCGCAGCTCGGTGATTTAGCACAGACGATAAAACCCGACAGACCGCCAAGCCCATTGATATATGAAGCGGTGAAATCGGACATTTTATCGGTGACATCCTCACCAGGCGCATGGCTAAAACACATGCGGATATTCCCCTGGGCGGTTTGAACCAAACGCAACGCGGGGCGTGGTACAGGCAAACCGATGGACATCTCCGGGCAGACAGGTTTAAAAGTCACCCACTGAGCCAGCTCGTCCATCACAAACCCCATCCGTTTATGCCCGCCGTCGAATCGCACGGCTGAGCCGGTTAAACATCCACTAATCCCGATGACAGGTTGAGTGTTCATAACGCCCCCTCTTTTTTTGACGCCCTTTTTCGGGAAGAAAAGTATGACTGTTTCACTAATAAATCATAGCGTACGTTATTTATCTGTCGCAGGCTCCCTACGAAAAACAGGTTAACCAATTTAAGTAAATATGCGCAGCGAAAGTTGGTAATTCCCCTGAACGGTTCTATAGTCGGGACTGCTTCTCATTACAGGGTTCACTAATGCGATTTAACGGACTGACTAAAGGTTTCTTCATTTTCATACTTGCCCTCGTGACCTGGGCGTTCTTCGATGTGTTGTCGCCCTATTTCTCTGCCATTTTGTGGGCCGCAATCTTAACCACCATCTTTAACCCGGTGAAAAACAGACTGCGCAGCGCGCTTGGCGAACGTAACGGGCTGGCGTCACTGCTCACCATCGGCATCATCTGTCTGATTGTTTTTATCCCACTGATGGTGATCTTCTCCTCGTTGGCTATTGAGCTGAACGTGGTGTATGCCAAATTACAACAAAACGACACTCAGTTCCCGGAAGTGGTCACCGCCATTATTTCGTATCTTCCTGACTGGGCCAGAGGATTCCTCGCAGAACATAATCTGGATAACGTCGCGCAGATCCAGAAAAAACTGTCCGACGTTGTACTGCAGGGTGGACAGTACCTCGCCGGCAGCGCGTTCCTGATTGGTAAGGGGACATTCGGCTTTGCTATTAGCTTTGGCATCATGCTGTATCTGCTGTTTTTCTTACTGAAGGACGGGCCGTACCTGGTGCGCCAGATTCTGGACTCATTACCGCTTTCTGATTTTGCCAAACAGCACCTGTTTGCCAAATTCGTCGGCGTGACGCGGGCAACGGTCAAGGGCACAGCGGTCGTGGCGTTGGTTCAGGGTATTCTTGGCGGCATCGCGTTTGCAATTGTCGACATCGACGGCAGCGTCCTGTGGGGCGCGCTGATGGCGTTTCTCTCCCTCGTGCCCGCGGTCGGCTCAGCGATCGTCTGGGTACCTGCGGCAATCTTCCTCTTCGCCACGCACCAGCTGTGGCAAGGGCTGTTTATCGTTGGCTTCTTCGTGATTATCGTCGGGCTGGTGGACAATATCCTGCGCCCGCTACTGGTGGGTAAAGACACCAAAATGCCGGATTATCTGATTCTGATTTCCACTCTCGGCGGAATGGAGATCTACGGCATTAACGGCTTTGTGATTGGCCCCCTGATTGCCGCACTGTTCATTACCTGCTGGAACCTGTTTTCCGGGCGCGATCATGAAGGTAACGTGGAAGGAATCGACGAAGCCTTTATGGAAGAAGGAAAAAATCCTCCAGATTTATGATGGCAGGACGATAACAGAAGGCGGTCCTGAGACCGCCTTTTTTATTTTCACGCAAAATCATACGTTTCCTATAATTTCAATCATGCTTATTCATTAATCGTCGCAGAAGGAACTAATCAGTGCGAATTGCCACAATCACCAACTGGGCCTACAGCGCGACGGTGTGTCTGACCATTGCCTCCGGCGTTGTCATGTTGATGGCCTCCAGCGCCGATAACACCGAACGCCAGGTGGTGGAGCAACGTTACCAATTCGATCAACTGACCGAAGAAGTCGAGCTCGATGCCTGGTCGCTGTCAGATCTGGCACGCGAATATGTTATTGCAAAAGACCCGGAAGCGCTTAACGCCTACCGCCAGAAAGAAGCGTCGCTGAAAGCCGTTGAACAGCGGCTGTCGAAACTAAAAGATATTGGGGCGACGGATGAAGAGCTGGCGCTATTGCATGAAGGGCTGCAGATTGTTGATGCCCTGCAGGATGAGCAAGCTGCGGCGCTTGCCAGCGTCGCGCGCGGAGAAGAGTCGCAGGCCATCGCCCTGCTGTATGGCAAATCCTATGAACAGGAACTGGAGCGAGCCCAGGACCGGATTGATCATTTCCGTCAGTTACTCGACAGCCGCGTACGCAACACCATTGAAGATGCCACTCAGACATCGCGCACGCTACGTACGGCTTCGGAAGTGATGGTCGGGCTGACGGCGCTGTTATTTTTGTTCGTTCTCGGTTTTATTTTAAAACGCCGCGTACTGCGTCCAGTCGTGCGTTTGAGCGATGTGGTTAACCGTCTGGCGTCGCAGGATTACGCCGTTGAGACACCCAGCTTTAATCAGATCGATGAAATCGGCGATATGGCACAGGCGATCCGCATTTTTCGCGAGAACGGCCTGGCACGTCAGCGACTGGAGAAAGAACGAGACGCCGACTGGGCAATCCGCGAGCTGCTCGCACGTATGACTCAACGTTTGCAAGGCTGCGAGAATTTTGCCGATGTCATTAATGTGGCAGAGCTGTTTGCGCCGAATGTTGCTCCCGGTATTGCCGGGCGGCTTTACATACTGGATCGAGAGCCCTGGCAAATGCGCTGCGTTGCGCAATGGCTTTCACCGCAGGGCAAAGCGGATGCTTTCCACCCGGACGAATGCTGGGCAGTGCGCCGCGGTCAGAGCCATCCACCGGTGCAAGGCGAACCCGATATCGCCTGCTACCATCTACCGGAATCATGCCAGCAGCATACCCTATGCGTGCCACTGATTGCCCAGGGTGAAGCCATCGGCCTGCTCTCATTCCAGAACCTCAGCAATGATTCCGCTCCCTCTCGCGCGTATCTGGAACTGATGGCGGAAGCACTCGGTCTGGCGTTAGCCAACCAGCGCCTGCGTGATGCGCTGCTGGAGAAAGCGCTCTACGACCCGCTAACCGGCCTGCGCAACCGTCACCATCTGGAAGATACGCTGCGTACCCAGATGAGCCAGGCAGTGCGTAACAAAGAGCCGATCAGTTGCCTGATGATCGATATCGATCATTTCAAAAATATTAACGACCGCTTTGGCCATGAGGCGGGAGATAGCGTGATAAAAAGTATCGCCACCACTATTCAGCGCGTTGTCCATGACAGCGGCATGGCCTTCCGTTACGGCGGTGAAGAGTTTCTGGTGTTGCTGGCCAATACGGATGAGCAGGCCGCCAACCGCTTTGCGACAGATATTTATAATGGTGTACGCGAACTGTCGCTGCGCTTTGGACTTTCAGAGATTGGTCACGTTGATGTCTCTATCGGCGTTGCCAGCTATCCGCAGCACGCCCAGAGCGACAATCTTCTGCGCGCCGCAGACGTGGCGCTGTATCGCGCGAAAGAGTTAGGCCGTTCGCGCATCGTGAGCTTTGGCATGCTGGAAGCGAGCTAAGATACGTCAGTACGCCGTGCATTGCTTTACCTCTGCGCCAGGCGGTGATATGTTGACTGGATGAACACAAAACACGATATCACCGCGTTTAATCACAACCTGTGGTGGCTGCCTTCTTAAAGGCGGTCAGAATGTGTTTTCCACATTTTAAATAACCGCCGAAAGGCGGTTATTTGCATTTAAAGACCCCTTTCGGTTTTTTGATTAAGGAGTCTTACATGAACAACAAAACTATCATCCTCACTGGCGATCGTCCCACTGGCCCGCTGCATCTCGGCCACTATGTTGGCTCTCTGCGCCAGCGCGCCACGCTGCAACATGATTATCAGCAGTTTATATTGGTTGCTGACCTGCAAGGGCTAACCGATAACGGCAGCACACCACAAAAGATCCGCAACAATATTCCCGAAGTGCTGGCTGATTACCTCGCCGCAGGAATCGACCCGTCACTCACCACCATTTGTCTGCAGTCGGCCCTGCCCGCCCTCGCTGAGCTGACCGCGCTTTATATGAACATTGTTACCGTGGCTCGCGTGGAGCGAAATCCTACGGTCAAAAACGAAATTGCGCAGAAAGGATTTGCCCGCTCGTTACCGGTTGGCTTTCTGGTTTATCCCATCAGCCAGGCAGCAGATATTACCGCTTTCAAAGCCGAGGTGGTTCCCGTCGGCGACGATCAGTTGCCCATGATCGAACAGACCAATGAGATCGTGCATAAGATGAATAGTCTGTTACCGACCTCTGTCTTGTCGCATTGTAAAGCGCTACTGAGTGAGACCAGCCGTCTTCCAGGGATCGACGGTAATGCCAAAATGTCAAAATCGCTCGGCAACACTCTACTCCTGTCCGCCAGCGAAGAGGCTATTCATCATGCGGTCAGCGCAATGTACACCGATCCCAATCATCTAAAAGTGTCCGATCCGGGGCAGATTGACGGCAATATGGTATTTACTTACCTCGATGCTATTCATCCGGATAAAGCAAAAGTGGCGGAGATGAAAGCACATTATCAGCGCGGCGGGCTGGGTGACCGGACATGCAAAAACGAGCTGGAGATGTGCTTGCAGGAGCTTATCGCCCCGATGCGCGAGCGGCGGGCAACCTACATCCAGGATAAAGGTATGCTGATGGCGATGCTCAAAAAAGGAAGCGAAGAGGCGCACGAGGTCACGCAGCAGACATTAAAAGAAGTAAAGCAAGGGCTGGGTTTGCCGGTGTTCTGAACTCGAAGCACTACAGGTTCGATAATTAAAGATAGCTCCCGACGAATGACAATCGCCGGGAGTGGCGCAGCCATGCGTTGACGCGTAAAGGTAACCACTGTCACAGAGGCTAATTAATTCGCTGTTTAATAATCCGCGCAATACGATATGTCGTTTTTTATGCAGTGTTATTTCTACCCTGCCCCTTCAATTATTTCAGCTAATCATTATGAATTACCCATTACATGTACGGGTTCGAAATCCTCACCTTGCCTGAGATATGATTATTTGTTAAATTAACCGCATTAGCGTTAAATACATTGAGCATTACACAGACGCTATTTATACAATAATGAATGATGGAGTTAAAATGAAGTATGCGTTTGCATTAATGTTGAGTATGGTATTATCAGGTTGTACCGCAAATGATTGGGTGGATGCTGCAAGTGGAATAATGCAGGCAAAAGACCAACACGATAAAGACGCAAGAAACAATCGCATCAAAGAAGCCAACAGGGCTGCAGGCTACTGATATCTAAATGATTAGCACATCCCTCTTCTTGTCTTTATAAACAGAAGAGGAATGGTATTCTAAACAAATTTACTGACTAAATAGCACAATTAAAATTGGTGTATAGCGCATACGTATCCTTGCAGAGAATATAATAACCTAACGCTCAGTCCGCTCCGCGCCAGATGATGGCTTTGCAAGTCCCCTATCCCTATTCCTCATGTAAAAATGGCACTAATTGAAAGATGCCAATCCACCTCCTCATGTATATCTATATCCACACATAGTCATAAAGAAAGGATGGATGAAGATGCTGAGAGGTAAAAGAGCTGTAATTACGGGTGGAGGCGGAGGATTTGGTCAGGCGCTGTGCGTGTGGCTGGCGCGAGAAGGCGTCGAGGTGGATTTTTGCGCGCGGCGTGCTGATGATATTCAAAAAACTTGCAGTATCATCGCGTCTGAAGGCGGGATTGCAAAAGGATATATCTGTGATTTAACCCAGCCTGAATCCCTTTCGCAGTTTTCTTCACAGTTGTTAATTTCAGACAAGCCCATCGACATTTTAATCCTCAATGCCGCCCAGTGGCTGTCAGGAACGTTAGACGATCAACCAGACGCTGAAATTATCAATACCGTCAGTTCAGGACTGACAGGTGCGATTTTACTGACTCATGCATTGTTGCCTGGGTTAAGACGTTCAGAAAGCGCGGATGTCGTCTCAATAATATCTTCATGTGGGATTCCGAATTTTACGGATTCAATTGCGCATCCCGCTTTTTTTGCCAGCAAACACGGGCTTAGCGGATTCACATCTAAACTGTCACACCAGTTGTCCGAAGAAAATATACGTGTGACCGGGTTGTATCCACCGGATTTCGAACTTACAGGGTTAGATACGTTTGTTGATAGTCAATCCAGAATGGGGGAACGTTTATTAAATGGACGCTCAGTCTGGGAAACAATTCGTTTTGTGCTCGCTCAACCGCGTAGTTGCCATATAGGTAGTATCTACTTTCAAGGTCCAACTCGCGAGAAACTGAGTGCCAGGGGCTGGCGTTGCTAACTCCCCCAAGATAATAATCATTGGAGCTCTTCTCAAGTACAGAGCGTTTAACTGTTTTGTTAAAGCCTGAACAATAGTACTTTTCCCGCTTTCTGGCAGGAAGCTGAAAATGATTAGAATAGTTTGGCTGTGAAATGATGAAATCCAAAAGTAATAAAACACATTATCCCCTGACTTGAGGGATTTTACGCCTCTATTACCACAAGCGATATGACAAGCGTCGAAAAGTATTACTGCCAATCTTACTCGTGGCAGTCCTTGGGTCTGTCAGCGTAGCCGTTCCATGCCAAAATCGGTCATAGCTGACCTGGTGGGAGCGAACTTGCAAAATGAAACATTTAAAAAAATATAGAAGTCTAACCCGTCAAACAATCAGATTGATGCTCAAAAGGATCTCAAGCAGATCCTTATGATTTTTCTGATCGTTATGTCCTACCACTCACCATACGGATAGGTTTTACCTTTGATGAAATCACGCATAAAGGGATCGTAGCCGTTAGCCTCGATGTAACTGAAATCAATTTTGTTAGGAACATTTTTGCATATCAACATGTTATTCCCCGTCAGGGTAAATTGCCGTGCAGGATGCTGGAGCACAACAGGATCGCCGTTATCTTCCAGCCAGACCCGTACGATTCCCCCCGGAGCCAGTCCGATTATCAAATTATCCCGGTAATACGTTTTTCCCGGCTTATAGGTATCAGGATAGGCATTTAGCATCTGCTGCCACGTCTCTCGGCTGAACCAGATCTCCGTCTCATACGCCTTTTTATCGATAACCGAGTCCCAGCACACCGTCATCCTGACAGGCAGCGCCTTGCCGGTATTAAAATTGGCTGAAAAGCTACCTACGCGCTGGCTCCATTTCTCCACACTGCTCTGACTTGGTCTGGCTGTGTCAAGTTGCCGAAAGATACTTTCCCGGATATCACCGTCTTCCAGATACACCATTGTCACCAGTGCAGGCAGGTTTTTCGGGTGAAAAAAATTAAACTGCCAGTGGTTGTAAGGCAGCTTCTGCCCCCACTGCTCTACGCCGTCTCCCAGCAGCGTCTTCACGCCTGCCCGGCGGTCATGGCAGCCGGCAGTCAGCATAACGCTCAGCACTGCCACCATCAGCGGTAATCGTCTCATCCCTGCCTCCTCAGAACAGTCCGTCCAGCGCGTCCACGTTCACCCGCGCCCGGTCTTCCCACTGCTGCTGGTCGTCCATCCGCCACACCGTGCGCACCCACCCTTTGCCCGGGGCCATAGGCCACACGAACGAGCGCTCGTCCGTCGGCGCATAGTGGTGTCGCAGAAAAACCTCTCCCGAGGATGGACTCACCCACAGGCTCAGGTCCGAGTCAATGTTCCAGTTCGCCGAACAGTGCAGGTAACGCCCGATGGTCCGCATCTCCTCCGCCGTAAATCCCTCCGGCTCCGCGCCCCGCCGGACCGCCCGCCCCTGCGCTATTGCTTTATCACACAGGGGAAGCAGTTCTGACGGTAACTCCAGCTCTTTGTTATTACTGAGTATCGGTGCAAACACCACCCCGGCGTCTTGTGCCGCGTCCAGCATCACCCGCAGGCTAACCTTCCCCCAGTCGTTCGGCACCGCCCTGCGCGTCATAAACACCGCCGCGCCCGCTTTCTTCTCAAAAATAAACGCCCGCGCCTTGTCCCGGTTAACCAGCGGCCACGATATCATTTTCGTCTCCACCTTGCCGTGCGGCATCATGTACTTCAGCGCCGGCAACGAATACAACGCCTGGCGCATCTTCTCCGCCTGACGGAACACAGCCGTCTGCGTCTCGTCCGCGTTCTCCGGTATTACCTCAAAGTCCGGCATCGTCAGCAGGGAGATTTCATCCTCTCCCGCGTTGTAGCCCCCGCCGATATCCGAGTGCGCCCCCGGCAGCGCCAGTTCCGGCCACATCCCCGCGATGCTGTTGAGGCTGAGGTTATACCGGCACTCGTGCATCGCGCTTATCTGAAACACCTTCTGCGCCACGGAGGGACGCAGCTCGAGGTTAACGCCGGGGTTACTGCGTCCGTTAACGCCGTAGAAGTTCAGCAGGCTCCCGATGGCTGCTACCGTGTCAAACAGCCCAAGAAAGCGCACCTCTCCCGCCGGTTTTCCGTGGTGCCCCGCCATATCCAGCCCATTCTCTATCGCTACCGCTATCGCGGCGTCCTGGTTCATCACCCGGTTGGCAAAGTGCCGCGCCGCCGCCGCTCCGCGGCTGAACCCGAACACGTCAAACTGCACCTTCGCGATCGCCACTTTTTCACGGTTAAGTTTGATAAAGCGGGTCATCTCTGCGCTGATCTTGTCCAGCACCTCATCAGTCTTCGTCACCACCCCTTCGAACTGCCGGATAAGACTGCTTCCCAGCGCCTTACCCAGCACAGAGTCGCTTTCCCCGTCCGCCGTCCCGATGCCGCTTACGTAGGCTTTCACCTGCGCCTCTGTCTCGCTGTCGCTAAGTTCATCACTCGACTGATAAAGGTCAAACAGCCGCGATATATTAGTGTGACCGCCCTGCCAGCTGGCGTTACCCAGCCCGACCCCGGCATACTCTTCATACTTTGCGCACGCTTTTGCCCGAGCCTCGTCAACCAGATTGGCGCAGTGGGTATATGCCAGCCGCAAATCGTCTGAGTTCGCCCGGTTGTTCCCCGTACCGTCGAAGAATAGCCCTACCGTCAGCGTGATCCCCCTGACCGGAACCCGCTGGCACTGAACGATTTTTACGCTGTTGTGAATGCTGGTCTTATGGGTGCTATCTCCGATGACTTCATACCGGTAATAGCCGGTATCTTCCGGTACGCCCTTTTCGTCTGTGTTCATGGGAAATCCTTTTAATACCCATGGTTAATTAATTCCCCATCATACCTTAACCAAAATCGACGCCCTATCTTAAATACATGATTCAGTTGCTATGCTCAATTAGTAAGGCCGGATCGTACTGCATATCGTGGGAAGAGCAGTTATATTCCGTCAGGTTGGGGGGTAATCCGCTGAGCTGTCTGCCTGTACCCTGAAAAAAGTCTGACGTGAGATACTGGTTGTCAACTTCCGCCCTTCGCTCATAAGGGACAACCATACTCAAATCTCCAACATTGCAGGAGATTTGAGTATGAACATGTCACCGTGGAACAAAGACCGTATCATAGGCCAAAAAAGACCACTTCAGATATCTCATATCTGGGGGATCCGAATCCGGCTTGAACTGGAAGGTAAAACGCGTGATTTAGCTCTGTTCAACATGGCCTTAGACAGTAAGCTACGAGGCTGTGATCTGGTGAACCTCAAAGTATCTGATGTTGCATATGGTAGCTCGGTTTCAAGCAGAGCTACGGTGCTGCAACAGAAAACCGGTAGCCCTGTGCAATTTGAGATAACCAAAGGGACAAGAGAAGCTGTTGCTGCATTGATAAAGCTTGGCAATTTGCACAGTAAAGACTTCTTGTTTCGGTCTCGGATCGGAACTAACCGGCACATATCAACCCGGCAATACAGCCGAATTTTTCATGGGTGGGTAGAAAAGCTTGGTCTCGAAGCTTCGCTTTACAGCACACACTCCATGAGAAGAACAAAACCTTACCTGATCTACAAGAAAACCAAGAATCTTCGGGTGATCCAACTTCTGTTGGGCCATAGGAAACTGGAAAGCACAGTCCGTTATCTGGGCATTGAAGTCGATGATGCGTTAGAGATCTCTGAATCGATTGAAGTCTAAGGTTGTCAGGGCTGCAACAGCAGCCCTGTGCCAATGGCAGACTGGCAACGAACGAATCAGAGAGCAGATGCCGTTCTTACTACAAAACAGTGGTCAAATTTCTTGACCAATCCCAGGAAAGAAATCTTCAGCAACTCTATTAAATTGTATTAGTCAATCCTGAAACTGAAAGCCTGCATCGATAATAGATCCATATAGAGTATTTACCAGCCCAAAAGCCCTAACGGCACAATATGGTTGTGGAATACCTCAGTGGGATGAAACAAAGGAAACAAAGCAATTCAATACCCGGCTAACCTCACGATTTTTAAGCCATATCATCATAGTATTGACATTACCAATGTGAGGAGTAATAGAGTGGCACCGTATGGGGAAGCTCGTTTCATACTGTTTGACGACGCTCTCAGGCAATAATGCAATGCCCATTCCGGCACTTACGCAACCAAGTATTGCCTGAAAAGAACCAAACTCCAGCGGGTCGTCATAATCGACATTTTGTAGCCGTAACCATTGCCCAAGCCGGGAACGATAATTACATCCTTTCACAAAGACGAGCGGCCTTGTCACCTCCAGATCGGCTCCCGTCACGACATCACCATGCTCTGCGGCCGTAACCAGAACCAGGGTTTCCTGACACAGCACCTGCGTTTGTAGCCTTGAATTGTCTACGTGCAACGCCTTGTGGTCAGCGACGAAGGCAATTTCAAGTTCACTATTCTGGATCTGACGAACTAACACATCTGTCGGTGACGTTTTTAAGTTTAATTCTACGGAGGGCATTTCACGGTGGAAGTTTGCCAGCAAAGCAGGAAGTCGGACGGCGGCAGTGGTTTCCATTGCGCCAATGCGCAGAGGGCCAGCCGCTTTCGTTCCCTGCATAGACAACTCGGCTTCGTCTAAAAGCGCGAGGATTTTGTTAGCGTAACGCAGAAGCAGTTCACCTTCAGGGGTGATGTGAAGACGATTCTTCTCGCGAACAAACAACGAAACATCCAGGCTGGACTCCAGTTGCTTGAGCCGCGTCGTGACGTTTGAAGAAACGCAGTGCAGATTACGGGCTGCTGCGGTGATAGAGCCGGTTTCCGCGACGGTTTTAAACAAATTTAATGAGGTACTGTTCATCGTGTCTGTCACTCAAAGTGAAGGTTTTCGTCATTTTTATTAACTTTTTATTAGCATTTCTTTATGTAACATAACAATCAAATCTGATTGACATATTGAGCCTGAAAAATGGATCTTGATCACAATGTTATTGGCCATCGCCAGTTGAGCACGGCTGTCTTCGGTATGATTGTTTTAACGCTGGGGATGGGAATTGGTCGGTTTTTATATACTCCGATGCTGCCGGTCATGTTGCATGAAGGCATTTTTAATTTTTCGCAATTATCGTTAATCGCAAGCGCGAATTACGCCGGATACCTGGTTGGCAGCCTCCTGTTCTCGTTTGGTATTTTTGGTGGCCTGAAGAATATCAAAACGATGTTAATTTGTGCTGCATTAGTCACCGGCCTGCTTATTTTTGCGATGGCAGTAGTCACGCACCCTGATATAGTAATTGTTATTCGATTTATCGCCGGTGTTGCCAGCGCAGGCATGATGATATTCGGGTCGATGCTTATGCTACAGCATACCCATAATCCGTTTGTCATTGCTTCTTTGTTTGCCGGCGTCGGGGTGGGTATTTTTATAGGCAATGAATATGTTATAGCCGGTATCGCATATGCATTAAATTCAAAGCTACTATGGATCGGCGCGTCAATCATTTCAGCTGTACTCTTCATCGCGCTGATTATCTTGCTGCCTGCAAATAAACACGTTCTACCTCCTCAGAAAAAAGCTTCGTCATCCGAGCCGAACATCCAGTGGTGGAATTTAGCATTGTTATATGGACTGGCAGGCTTCGGTTATATCATTGTAGCTACTTATCTCCCTTTAATGGCCCGGGGAGTGGGTAATGAATTTCTGGCCAACCATATCTGGTCTATTGTTGGCCTTGCCGTTATCCCAGGATGCTATGGTTGGTTATGGGCTGCACGCAAGTGGAGCATATTGTCCTGCCTGAGTGTTAACTTAATTGTGCAGGCGAGCTGCGTTGTGATGGCCTCGTTTATCCATTCCCCGCTTTTATTGACCTTGAGTTGTATTGGCTTTGGTGCAACTTTCATGGGAACCAGTTCTCTCGTTATGCCACTCGCGAAAAAGATTTCTGCACCACAGAAAATTAATCTTCTGGGTCTGGTGACGTTAACATATGGCATTGGGCAAATTGCCGGGCCATTAATCGTGAGTGCGTTTCAGAACAATAAAAACGGGATGACTATTTCAATATTATCTGGCGCTTGTGCGTTATTTATCGCAGCAGGGATTAGCTATTTTCAACACAGCAAAGTTAAATACTCTCAAAGTTGGAGCAAAGAATGAAAAAGACAACCGTTGCTATTATAGGAATGGGGCCTCGGGGGCTTAGTATTCTGGAAAGGATTTGTGCTCAGCATGCACAACGTAAACAGAATGAACATATTAATATTGTTATCGTTGATAAAAATGCGATGGGTGTAGGTGCGCACAGTTTATCGCAGCCCGACCATTTATTGGTTAACACCGTTGCTTGCCAGATAACATTATTTGGTGATGCGACGGTAAAAAATGCCGGATCTTTCCGTTCAGGGGCATGTTTTCATCAGTGGGCTAATGAGCAGGGCTATAAAAATGTTGATGGCCGTTATTTAAAAGACGTGGCTGGCAAACCAATTGACGCCAACGATTATTTACCTCGTCGATTATTAGGTGAATACTTAAATTGGTTTTATCACGAAATTATCAAAAGTTTGCCTGACAATATCTCGGTTACACAGATAAATCAGCAGGCCAACAACATTCTGATTCAGGACGATGCGAAGTCTATTATTGTCTTGGAAGACAGTCAGCGTGTGGTGGCCGATTACGTCTATTTAACCACTGGTCACAGCGACAACGCCAAAACGTTTGACGATCATCTTGTTGAACGATTTATTGCCAATAATTATAAGAAAAATGAACGCCTGGACTACTATTCGACTCCTTATCCAATAAATAATTTGAATAAAATAACAGCGGAATCAAATGTGATTGTTCAGGGTATTGGTCTGACTGCCTATGATGTCATTTCGCAACTCACTATCGGCAGGGGTGGAAAATTTAGCCGGGAAGATGGTGAGCTTCGCTATCATCCTTCCGGAAAAGAACCGGGTATTTTTATCTATTCACGTAAGGCTCTACCTTTTAGCAGTCGCGGCGCGAATCAAAAAGGCGTTTCTGGGCAGTACTCCCCACGCTTCTTAACGGCAATGGCTATCAGAGAATTGCGGTTGAAAAATGTGTTTGAGAAAGGATCTTCAAAAATCGATTTTCTTGAACAAGTTTTCCCCTTACTGCATAAAGAAATGTGTTATGCCTATCGTTCAACCCTAAATGGGCAGTGGTTAGATGCTGGCTCTTATGAACCGAGCGCTGAAGACATCGCGGTAATTGACAGTGTGCTTTATCCACATCAATCGCAGGAACATCTGAGTTTAAAGGATTATACTCAATGGTTTATGTATTTCCTGCGTAAAGATCTCCAGGAGTCTGAGGAGGGCAATGTCCATGGCCCGATCAAAGCGGCGACAGACATTATTCGTGATGTCAGGGATATTTTACGAGAAGCGATTGATAATTCAGGGCTTGAATCGCGGTCACATCAGTATTTCCTTGAGCATTTTAATCCTATTTTTAACCGCATTGCCGTTGGCCCGCCGAAGTTAAGAAATGAACAACTATTAGCATTAATGGAAGCGAATGTGGTGAGTCTGGCCGGTGGTAAAGATTCAAGGTTAGTATTGAACGACTGCGAAGGAAAATTCGAAGTTCACTCACCTTTTAAAGAAGAGAGTACTGAGATTCAGGCTGATGTTTTAATCAAGGCGAAAATTGCCAGTTTTTCGCCACTACATGACGCTTCACCGTTAATCAGAAATATGACAGCCAATGGTATTGTTCGTCCATTTATGAATGAGGGGTATCACCCGGGTGGGCTGGATATCGATCAATGCCAGCATCCTATTAATCGCATGGGGGAAGCGCAGACGGCTTTTTGGGTGCTGGGCAATCCTGCGGAAGGCGCAAATTTTTACACCTACGTCCTGCCACGTCCGCTGGTTAATTCAAGATTCCTGGTTGATGCAGGCCGTTGTGTCGCAGATATGTATCATCAAATGATGGTGCGGCAGGCTCAGCCAGAGGTAGCGATAAATGCAGACTGAGCAAATCCAGGCCCGTGGCAAGGCGTGGCAATCATTGCAACCTGCGTTAGCGATAACATCATTGCTGGTATTTCTGTTCGCTTGTGCGTTGACGGATAAACATGCGGCGATGTCGGCTATTGCGGGAGTTACCGCCGTGCTCTACTTCACATCGACATTTGCTTTCTGGTCAAAAAAATCATCCGCCAGAAGTGGTGTGATTATTTTTCTCTGCTCGATGATGTTTCTTCTTGCTACAAACAACCTGAAAGGCATTGTGCTCCCTGCAATTTTTTCGCGATATTTTGATGTGATTTTACTGCTTGTTGGTATTGCCTTATTACGACAAGTCATGGCCTCTCTTAATTTTACAGCTGTTCTGGGAGGATATTTTTCGCGTAGAAAAACATCGAACATGACTTTTGGGGTTACGTTATTGACGGCGTTCTTAACATGGCCAATGAGTCTGGGGGCAATATCATTGCTGCTCGATGGCCTCAAGTCAGTTATTGGGCCAAGATTCAACCTGGCAAAGATTATTACGCGCACCGTATGCATTACGATGGTACTGATGCCAACCACCATCGGCGCTGCTGCCGTTTGGGCGGCAATGCCTGACGTACCGCATCTTAAGGCGATGCTGGTGGGTATCCCTCTCTTTTTATTCAGTATCTTGTTCAACCAAAGCGCAAAAGTGACGGTAATCGCTGAAAACGAGACGGTGACACCCAGCCGTGATGGGATGCGGTATATCCTGCTATGTGTAGGTCTGTTCTGGGGAGTATTCATTTTTTCATTAACGGTACTGAATCTTAATTCACTGCAAAGTATTGCCTTTACAGCAGTCGTGCTCTTTGTTGTCGATCATCTGGTTAAAAAGGATAAACCCTGGGCTGAGCAATTAACTGAATCTGCACAGAATATATCCGGTGAGGTATTGTTGCTTTTAAGCTGTAGTGTGTTGACCTCAGTTTGTTGGCTGTTTTTTTCCCATGTACCTGAGGGTATCACTGCTTATGTTGGCGGGCTGACAACGTTGCAGATCTACGCGATTATTTTGTTCATCGTACCGCTTTTTGGTTTATTAGGTATCCATCCACTGATTATCTTTAGTATCGCATGGTCGATATTTTCTGATTATCTTACGGGGGGGATGGTTGATTATCAGATATGGATTTGCTTATTTATTGCAACTCAGCTTATTTCTCCCGTATCGATCAATGCTATTTTCGCCGCAAACAGTCTGAATGTATCACCCAGTAACACCAGTTTTAAAATGCACTACGGTTATGTTCTATCGTTTAATCTCTTTGCACTTGTTTATCTTGGTGCAATGTCAAAAATTATCTAATAAAAGGAGTTCATATGCCCTACGTAAATATTAAAATTACTAATGAAGGTGCTACCGATCAGCAAAAGAAAAAATTAATGGAGGGAGTGACACAACTATTGGTTGATGTCCTGAATAAAAACCCCAGCACAACCATCGTGGTCATTGATGAAGTGGAGACTGATAACTGGGGAATTGGTGGCGTGCCAGTGACGGAGTTACGTAAAAAAAGCAAGTAGAGTTATTTAAAAAGTAAGGAGCCTGCCTCCTTACTTTTGCCCATAGATTATCAGTATAAAAGAGTCTGCAATATTATTTATTGTTGGATATGCATTTCATATCTTATAAGTAGACTGCTCAAACTACCGTATTAAGGACGTTATCTATGCACGCCTATCATCATATTCGACTGGGGAAGACTTCAGCGAAAGTCAAAAATAGTTTTGATGAATTACTACCCGATCCATGGCTTAAGGCTGAAGATGGTATTTTTCGGTTCAGAAGTTACATGCAGGCCAGGGCCGGACGTGAAAAGTATTTTGATCTGTGCGCAGTGGGTGAGTTTTTTCAAGCGGAAAAACTGAACAATTACGCTGGCGGCATTGCAAGAAAATACCCAGAAATAAAACAAGACGTTGCTGAAGAAGTGATGAATCTGGTGTTTCGTAAGCTTTTGCCATTGCTTCCAGACACGACTTACAATATTGGCATTCATCAAATAAGAATAACGACAGATGACCGAAGGCCTGGATATCCCGCTCCAGAGGGTATTCATAAAGATGGTTTTAAGTACATTGCAATCTATTGCAGCGAAATTGAGAATGTGACTGGTGGAGAAACCACGCTTATTCCTAATCATGATGGGGGCAGTGATGCCTCTACGTTCAAACTGCATGCGGGCGATGCAGTAATATTCAATGATGTGAATTATCAGCATTATACCGCGGCAGTGGTTCCTTTGTTGCCAGGAAAAGGTTATCGGGATGTATTTGTCATTACATTTGATATTGAATGAGAAAAACAATGAATATCTTGCTGTGTCCACCAAAAATTATTTTTCAGCACTCACGTGAAGAGTGGCAGTCATTGCAATCAGAGGCCCCGGTTCTGATTGCAACGTGCGCAAGCCAGATCGATAATATTCTTGATCATATGGGGGCAGGTTTTTCTTTCCTTTTTTATGAAAACTTTAATGATAATCCCTTCGTGGAAATGGATATTTACCACTACGCCCAGGACAATAAAGCAACGGGTATCTTTTACCTCGCCGAAATCGATGTTCTGAGGGCCGCGCGAATCAGCGATCGTCTGGGTTTGACACACGACCGTGAAAAAAAGGCCATGTTCTTCCGTGATAAATTTATGATGAAATCGCTTGTTCAGTCTCATCAGTTACCGGTTCCTGCTATGGCACGGGTCGACAGTGCGACTGCGATGGCGCGATTCATTGCCGAACAGGGATATCCCTGCGTCATCAAACCTAATGATGGGCGTGGATCACAGGGCGTGGTGGTTCTTAAAAATGAAGGCCAGCTTTATAAATATCTGGCGCAGGTTAAGCCGCCAGAGTATCACAATCTGCTCATTGAAAAATTTATCGAAGGCGAAGCTTATCAAATTAATGCGTTGTATTTAAAAGGAAAGGCGATATTTGTTTCTGCATCTCGTGCAACCGTCTCCTGCCTGGATTTTCTATCCGGGAAAACATTAGGTCTGGTTATGGAAGATGACACGCCGCTGCATCGTAAACTGATTGCCTACACCAAATATCTTGCTGAAGAGGTTTTTCCAACGGAAGAAAACGCATTGCTTCACCTTGAAGTTTTTGTTGATAAAGATAACAACATTATTTTTGGCGAGCTTGCTTGCCGATTAGGTGGCTGCTTTGTCAATGAAGAATTAGGGGCCGCTTTTGGTCTTGATCCTCGAATGACCTGGCTTAAAGCCAGTTTATGCGAAATCTATCCGCAGGATTTATCGCAAAGACAACCCGTTTTACGGGTTGGCCAATTAAATGTGCCGCCTGCACAGGGCACGCTCCTCTCTATTGCGGAAAAATGTCCATTGCCTTTTGTGGTTAAATATCGGGCAACAGGTGTCGTCGGCCGCCAATATGACGCGATGAAATTAACAAATGGCGAGATCGTGAGTGCTATTGTTCAAGCGGAGTCCAGCCGGGAAATACACGAACGTCTTGATGCATTGACCCAATGGGTTGCTGAAAATACCCTTTGGGTTAACGAAACCGTTCACTGAGTATTTAACACTCCCGGTAGCCAGGAGAAAGGTGTATGAAATTATTGTTAGGTTTTGCTCTTTGTATCCTGGCTGGGTTGGGTTTTACCTATTGCAACGTTCCGTTAGGTATGATGTTTGGCCCCCTTATTACCGTGCTGGTGTTAAAACGTACCGGTCTTTCTGTGCCAGTACTGCCGGGCAGCCTGACGGTGATTCAACTCTCTCTTGGTACGTCAATTGGTCTTTTATTTCGCGATTTTTCTTTTGGGGCGCAAGGAAATATCGCATTTTTACTGGTGTTTTTATTAGTATGCTTATCCCTGCAATTCACCGCATGCTACTTGTGGTGTATTCACCGATTACGCTGGAGTAAGGAAGAGGCGTTATTGGGCGCCGTTCCGGGGGCAATGGCAGCGGTATTAGCGCTAGCGTCCCATGTTAAAACGCCGCCGCAAAAAATTATCATTTCGCACTCGCTACGGCTCATCACATTGACCTTATTTGCCGGATATATTACCGGCGGTGCGCAAACCCATATGGCCATGCCGCCTGTATTGTTTGCAACGACTAATGTGCTCTGGCTATTGGGTATTGTCTTTGCGGGCTATGTGTTGGGCAAATGCCTTGAACGCTTCCACTTTCCTGCGCCCTTTATGATCACGTCGTTGCTTTGTGCAGCACTCCTGCACCCTTTGTCATCTCAGACTGTGTTTTTTCCCGATATTTTCAATCAGTTCAGTATGATCCTGATGGGCATATTACTGGGGCATCATTTTATTGCGTTTACGTTGACTGCATTTTTGCGTCATCTTTGGTCTTCAATACAGCTCATTGCTATTGGACTGGGTGTGACGGTCATGATGGCATTTACAGCGGCGCATCTTCTGGATTATCCATTTTATGTATTGATGCTCTCCTGGGTTCCCGGGAGCGTGGAATCAATGTCCTTTGCGGCACTGGCGCTTAACGCGAATGCGAGTTTTGTGATGGCAAGCCATATTATACGCATGTTGCTCATCCAAACGATCCCTGCAATAGTTATCTACCGCAAAAGAGAGGTTATAGAAGGTAATAGTGCTAAAACCAGTAAGCCGACGAGGCCGCTGTAGGGGGTTATGACCTCCGTTATGAGCATAACGTTCGTTGCGAATTTTATACAGCTCATCATGAACAGCCCGTAGGTGGACAGGGAGATCATTCCGCTGGAGAACGCAAGTGCCATTGCTTTTGGCGAACAAACGTGCGTAGCTGACCACAAAAGCGGTTTTTAACATCTCCTGTTCCATCATCGATTCAGTAGTGATTTCAAACTTGGTCGTACGAAGCCGACAATAAATGTAACTAAGGCTTGTTGTAGTAGGTATTACCTTTATAAGTCTAATCAGACTTTCAATCTCTTTATCGCAACCGCTAATAATCTCCGCCCCTTTCTTCATTATTTGTTCAAAAGGCGCTCTTAGATCAGCTGGTAATTTGCTAAAAAATTCTTCAGAGACGCTCTAATAGTCGTTGCCTTCAAAAATAGGAGGTGGTGACATAGCCATCTGGGTAAACCCTGTGTTGAGAAATTGCACCATTTTCAAACTAACTGGCGGGGTTTATCAAGATAAATTAAAGTCTCCATTTGGCTTAGAAGCGGAAATGTAAATAGACCCGTTTTAGTTCCATGCATTTTTTGAGATCCCGGCCAAATAATGGTGCTGTCGGTATTCCTCCGGTGTCATATTGTTCAGTGATTCATGCGGGCGTTCACAGTTATATTCTGACAACCATTTCTCCGTGATTTCCCGCACTTCATTCAGCGTTCTGAACAGATAAAAATCGAGTATTTCTGTACGGTATGTCCGGTTAAAGCGCTCAATGAAAGCGTTCTGCGTAGGCTTACCTGGCTGGATAAACTCCAGTTTTACTGCATGTTTCTCTGCCCATTCAGCCAGTGCCAGAGAGATAAATTCCGGACCATTATCCATGCGCAGCATGACCGGATAGCCGCGATTTGCCGCAATCCTGTCGAGTACACGGACCACGCGCAGAGCTGGCAGATTCAGATCGATTTCAATCGACAACGCCTCACGGTTAAAGTCATCAACAACATTGAACGTGCGAAAACAACGGCCACAGACCAGGGCATCAAGCATAAAATCGACAGACCAGCTCTGGTTCAGCGCTTAAGGCGTGGCCAGTGGCGAGGGATTACGCACCGGCAACCGCTGTTTGCCCTTACGACGAAAGTTCAGCTTCAGCAGACAGTAAATACGGTGGATCCTTTTGTGATTCCACGGGTGTCCCTGCCGCCTCAGAACCTGAAAAAGTTTCGGAAAACCGTATCGTGGGTATCGCTCTGCCACTGCCTGCAACGCGACAATAACGGGTTCGTCACGCGTGGTATCCGGACGGTAATGGTAAACCGTTCTGCTCAGGTTAAGACTCCGGCAGGCCTGACGGATACTGAGTCCAAATGTCGTTATCAGATGAGTGACCAGCTCACGCTTAAAGGCTGGTTTTAAAGCTTTTTTTCGATAACGTCTTTCAGCGCCCGGTTCTCAAGGCTCAGGTCGGCAAACATCTGTTTGAGACGTCGGTTCTCGTCCTCAAGATCCTTGATCTTTTTAATATCAGAAGCCTCCATGCCGCCGTATCTGGACTTCCAGTTGTAGTAGGTGGCTTCAGAGATACCGGCCTCCCGGCAGACATCTTTAACAGTTCGTCCGGCTTCAACCGACTTAATCACAGCGATGATCTGATGCTCAGTAAAACGGGCTTTACGCATAGCGATCTCCTTCGTTGGCAGATTGATTATGCCGGATAATCTCTAAATGTGAATGGCACGATTATGCGGGATGTTTACAGTCCCACAGCCCGGTGCGGGGCGCAACGAACGGTATGCAGGTGATGAGCGCCTATGTCGAGACTGTTTTTGGCGTTTATGGCCGGGTGTTGTTGGCGGCGATCATTACCCTCGCCTGTCTGGTCACGGCCATTGGTCTGACGACCGGAACGGCGCGCTATTTCAACCAGACGACCGGTGCCTCTTATGGGCTGCTGGTGACGCTCTCCCTGATGGTGTCAGCAGCACTTGCCGTGCTGGGACTGAATTCCCTCACCGCAATGGCGGTTCCCGTGCTGTGCGCCATTTACCCGGCTGCGCTGATCGTGGTCGCGCTGGGCATCGTTAGAAAATGGACAGACGTGCCGACGAATCTATATCAGTTGCTTTTCTATAGCGCCCTGGCAGTGGGAATAATGAGCTTGTTTGTAAAATCCTAAATGAACAGCCGCAAGTTCGGAAGATGTCTTTTCATTTTCGCTCAAAGCAGACCAGGCAATCAGTTGGCCTGTCTGCTTCGAGCCAGAAGCTAACATCGATAAAAAATAACTTAATGGTCGAGCTCCACCAACTTCAGACCTTAGATTGCGTATTCAACGTTTGAGGGTAAGACTGTCACAACGGACATGTAGACTTAACAGGCCGTATATATTACAAATTTAATATCACTTTTCTCTCATAAAGTAAGGGCCTATCCCATGTCTTTAATCATACGACAAGCAACATTAGCCGATTCGGCATTACTAAATGAGCTTGGCTACCGCTTCTATACTGCGCACTTTAAGCATATGTGGAAGTCAGAATCAGAATTTGATAATTATTTGGAGGGTGAATATTCACTTCCTGTTATTGAGCAGAGTATTAATGATAAAAACATTAGCTGGTATATAGTTGAAATCGAGCAGCCGATTGGTTTTGTGAAGCTGACATGGCAAGCAACTATCCCGAATACAGACATCAGCGGTGTTTTACTTAATAAACTCTACCTTGCCCCAACCAAAACGAATCAGCATTACGGTCAACTAATGTTTAATAAAGTCATAGATCTTGCCCGAAGTCAGGGGAAAAAATATTTATGGCTGGAGGTTCTTGAACAAAATGAACGTGCTCAAAAATTCTATAAAAAGCAGGGAATGAAACACATCAGCGACATCATTTTCGAAACAAATTCACAGAGGAGCATACTCAAGTTAATGGGGATGTGTATATAAGTACTGCCCTCGCTCATAAGGCGCAACCATACTCAAATCTCCCACATTGCAGGCGATTTGAGTATGAAAAGTCACCGTGGATCAAAGACAGTATCATCGGCCAAAAAAGACCACTTCAGATATCTCATATCTGGGGATATCCGAATCTGGCTTGAACTGGAAGGTAAAACACGTGATTTAGCTCTGTTCAATATGGCCTTTGACAGTAAACTACGAGGCTGTGATCTGGTCAAACTCAAAATATCTGATGTTGCATATGGTAGGATCTTGCCAACATATCTCAACCCGACAATACAGCCATATTTTTCATGGATGGATAGTGAAGCTTGGCCTCAACGATTCGCTGTACAGCACACATTCCATGAGAAGAACAAAACCTTACCTTATCTACAAGAAAACCAAGAATATCCGGGTGCTCCAACTTCTGTTGGGCTATAAGAAACTGGAAAGCTCAGTCCGTTATCTGGGAATTGAAGTCGATGATGCGTTAGATATCACTGAATCGATTGAAGTCTAGGGTTGTCAGGGCTGCAACAGCAGCCCTGTGCCAGGAGCGGACATATTATCACTACTGTAAATCAACTAATCGGAGGCAGAAGACCTGGCTTTACTATTCTTACAAAGCGCTATGAATAGCTTTAACAAGCTCCTCAACAGAAACATTTTGCAAGCTTAGTGATACTGTATTTTTACTCTGCAAAATTAATGAATTATCTAGAGGAATTGATGTGCCAAAAATTTCCACAAGGTCTGTTGCGAGTATATCACTCATCTGTATTGAGTAGTTTTGGGTTGAATCAAGGTCAAGGGTTGCACCGTTGGCGCACATGGTGCGGCAAGGACCATTCGGTTCATAATAGACAGCAATACACCCGTTTGGACAAGATATAGAGCAAGATGGATGACCAGGAGCAGTACAAGTCGTCATTGTTGTTTCCTCATCAAGTGATAGCTCTTCTTTCAAGGTTAAGTTGAGAGAGCCGGAAGCTCAGCCAAAATAACTAGCTGAATAGTCATGATTCAAGAATGGAAAGCTTTTTCATCAAAATAGGGGTAATAAAATGTAATTATCACCCATTACTCAATAAGATTCAGAGAAATCCTATGAATCAATTACGCAAGACGAAAAGCAAACTTAAAAATGAATAATTCTTCATTTAAATAACCTATAGAAATTGATAATCTTCATACAGCACTTGCGACCAACTCATATATTTTAATATAACTCTCCGCGATGTTTTTTCATCACACCTAATAATGAATAATTATTTTCACGATAATACTATAAGACGATTGAACGTGGCGGCAAATAACGATCTGCCTTATTATTTATTTCGGCACCTGTCTGAGCGTTACTCTTTAACATGGTTGAATTTACACAAATTTATTAATGGTGCATCCAGGATTGTGGCTTAAAAGCACAGCCAATTTAGAAGTCAATGTCCGCCCTCGCTGATCGCGGGCTTTTAACCCAATTATCTTCTATTTTTTCACCAAATATTTCCGCATCAGTGCATTTTGTAATGTCACTCCGCGACAGGCAGGAAACCCACGTTCCACAACATGAAAGCCGTGTCGTAGAAAGAACGCCTCCGCAGCCTTACTGACATTTGAAGTCAGTTCGCCAATTCCACGTTGTCTGGCTTCTTCATGAATGCGATTCATCAGTAGTGTCCCTACTCCCTGTCTCGGGTAGGTTCCCGAGACAAAGAAATGGTCAATGTACCCATTTGGCTGAAGATCTGCATATCCAGCTATTTCACCATCCACTTCAACAACAAAGGGGCGTAATTCTTTCATATGATTGGCCCATTGTTCCGGGTCGATATCCGTTGGGGCCCACGCATCTATTTGTTCCTGTGTGTAGTAATGTGATGCGAGGGTATGTACAGAAGATAAAAAGACGCTGAATAACGAAATTTCATCTCCATTACTAAACCTTCTGATTTTCATAAGACCTCGTCAGGAGAGTGACTTGTAGAACAATACCATTTTTGGTACAGCGGAGCGTCAGCTCCTCGCGGTGAGTTTAATGGGTCAATGCAACGCCATTCTTAATCAAGGGAGATGCTCAGGCAACGCCGTTGAGTCAACATCAAACCATCGGCCTGTGGCGGTAATGTCGCTGCGCCACGGGTAAGACTTTTTCCAGTTGAGTATGTAATATTGACTTATTGTGTAAAAAGATTACTTTTCAGGACATGAAGAAGATACTCATTATTGTTCCCGATGGCGGTATGCTGTTTGAGTCCGCCGGTATTGCCGACATTCTGATGCAGGCCAATCGCCTGCATCCCAAAGGCGCTACGGAGACGTGTTACCAGATTCAGTTAGCGACAACGCAACCGCATCAGGTGATCCATGGTCAGTCCGGCCTAAATTTACTGGCAGATCACCGCCTGCATGAGATAGATCCTCGCGAACCTCTCGATACCGTCATCATCACTGGCAGAGGTCAAAACCCGCAGGAAGGGATTGCGGTGGTTGACTGGCTAAGCCTTGCCGCTCCCCATGCCCGCCGCATTGCATCCATTTGCGGCGGCGCGATGCTGCTGGCAGAAACCGGGCTGCTGGACGACAGACGAGCCACCACCCACTGGAAGCTACTGGAAACTATGCAGGCAGAATTCCCTAAGGTGCGCGTCGAAAGCGGTCCGCTCTATATCCAGGACGAACACATCTGGACATCAGGTGGCGTCAGTTCCGGCTTTGACCTGACGTTAGCGTTAGTTGAAGAGGATTACGGCTTCAGTCTGGCGCGCGACGTCGCTCAGGATTTCGTCATGTACCTGCGCCGTCCCGGGGGACAACTCCAGTTTAGCCGCTACAACCTTCAGCAGACCAGCACCCTGGGCCCGATTAACGATCTGCTCGCCTGGCTGCTTGAGAACCTCACCGCCGATCTCAGTGTGGATAAACTGGCGGAAAAAGTCGCCATGAGCCCACGTAATTTCACCCGCGTGTTTACCCGAGAAACGGGCGTATCACCGGCACGCTATGTGGCCGAAGCCCGTCTGGCCGCTGCACGACAGCGTCTGGAGCAGACCAACGAGACGCTGGAGCGTATCGCCGAACAAACAGGATTTGGCAGCAGCATTAACCTGCGACGGCTGTTTGAAAAACAGCTTCACCTGACGCCTGGTGAATATCGTCAGCGCTTTCACTGTCGTAAAATGGCGTAAAATGATCCTTTTTTGTCATTTACGCCAACCCGTGACCGGCCTAAATTTACTCCAGAGACAACAGATAAGGAGTTCATCATGGTAAAGGTCGGTATTAACGGTTTTGGCCGTATCGGACGTAACGTATTGCGTGCTGCACTGGGTAACCCGGAGATTCAGATCGTGGCAATCAACGATCTGACAGACAGTAAAACGCTGGCGCATCTGCTGAAATACGACTCGCTGCTCGGTAAACTCGACGCCGACGTCACCGCCGGTGAGGGGCAGTTGGTGGTTAACGGTAAATCAATCACCGTGTTCAGCGAACGCGACCCAGCCAACATCCCATGGCGTCAGCGTGAAGTCGATATTGTCATTGAAGCAACCGGCTTCTTCACTGAACGTGACAAGGCGGCGGTGCATATCCACAGCGGTGGCGCAAAACGAGTGATTATCTCCGCCCCTGGTAAGAACGATGATTTAACCATCGTGATGGGCGTTAACGATCAACTCTACTCCGCGGATAAACACTTTGTCGTTAGCAACGGTAGCTGCACCACTAACGGTCTGGCACCTGCCGCACAGGTTTTGCACCAACATTTCGGCATTAGGCATGGTTTGATGAACACTACCCACGCCTATACCAACAGCCAGGCGCTGCACGACCAGCCGGAAAAAGATCTTCGTGGTGCCCGCGCCGCTGCATTGTCGATTGTCCCCTACTCCAGCGGTGCCGCGAAGGCGCTTGGCAAAGTCATCCCGGAGCTGGATGGTCGCTTAACCGGTTACTCGCTGCGCGTACCGGTTCCGGTGGTGTCCATTGTTGACCTGACCGTAACGCTTGAGCGGGATGTTACAGCAGAGGAGGTCAATAATGCGTTTCGTGACGCCGCCGCGGCAGGGCCACTGAAAGGGATCCTCGGCTATAGCGATGAACCGCTTGTCTCAAGCGATTACCAGGGTGACCCGCGCTCATCCATCATCGACGGCCTGTCAACGCTGGTGATTGGCGGGAATATGGTCAAAATTCTGGCGTGGTACGACAACGAATGGGGATTCTCTAATCGCCTCGTCGACCTGGCACTGCTAATGGCAAGGCACGAACGTTAATCCCCTGCTCTCACACTCTCTCTAAATCCACGCCAGGCGTGGATTTTTTTATATCTGTTACCTGTTTGTCGCAGTGACAATCGCCCACAACGTCACGTCCCCCATTTTTAGTCGTCACCTAACGATGCTGCTGGGGTGACGCGTTTAAAAAAATTAGCGATAACCCGACAAAATAATAAATCGGCATCACTTTAACGGTCAGTTTATTAATCAGACAGTTGCGACCATAATAAAATGAGTAATGCGATCTTATTTGAGGATTCCGGCATGATCACCTTTTATCAACTTACAGCCACCCGTCTGCATGGTGAGCCCGTCTCTATGGCCGACTACGCTGGCAAACTGGTTCTGGTGGTCAATACTGCCAGCCATTGTGGCTTCACGCCGCAATATGCAGGCCTCGAAGCGCTTTACAAGAAGTACGCCGCGCAGGGTCTGGTGGTGCTTGGTTTCCCCTGCAACCAGTTCGGTAATCAGGAGCCCGGCGGGGCCGACGAAATCTCGCAAACCTGTCACATCAACTACGGTGTGAGCTTCCCGATATTTGAGAAAGTGGAAGTCAACGGTGCAGCTACACATCCGGTGTTTCGTTACCTGAAAAACGAATTACCCGGCGTGCTGGGTGGGCGTATCAAGTGGAATTTCACTAAGTTCCTGATCGGGCGTGACGGCAAACCGCTCAAGCGTTTTGCGCCGTTCACTACCCCTGAGAAAATAGAAACCGCGATCCTTGCTGCGCTTAAAGTCTGAGCGCACCTGTCATTCAAACCGTCCCCATTATGCCCCAGCTCACTGCCTGAATAAAAAACACGCTGCAAAATCAACAAAATATAATCAACTTGCTTAATTACTCTGCAATCGCGTGAGTTCAGGAAGAAAAATGCTATTTCCCTCTTGCCTCATTCGGTCTGTGCCGCTAATATTCGTCCCCGTTGTCACCTACAACGTTGCGTTCATAGCTCAGTTGGTTAGAGCACCACCTTGACATGGTGGGGGTCGTTGGTTCGAGTCCAATTGAACGCACCATCTTGCGTCCGTAGCTCAGTTGGTTAGAGCACCACCTTGACATGGTGGGGGTCGGTGGTTCGAGTCCACTCGGACGCACCAAATTATTTCTATGATTTGGTGCTATTTCCCTTCGTTACACCTCATAATTTCTTTTTATTGCCTCCTGTTCGTAACCTTAAGTTTAATCATTACTCCGTATGATGCTGGCACAAAGCGATGCGCCAAAGCCTTCTAAACTCTATGCTCAGCGCGTATCATTTATCCTCTTCGCAAACCCTTTTTCGCCAGAGATCGGATACCATGCCCTCTTCCATTATTCTGTTTGCCGCGGGCAGTTTACGCCTGGCATTTGCCCCTTTAATAAGCCAGTTCTCGCGCCATAGTGGAATAGACGTGAAAGTGGAATATGGTCCGGCCGGTTTATTACGCGAGCGTATTGAAGCCGGTGAACCGTGTGCGCTCTTTGCCTCAGCCAATCGGGAGCACCCGCAACGCCTGCTGGCTTTGCAAAAAGCTGTCCTCACGCAAACCTTTAGCTGGAATCAACTGAGTCTGGTCAGCAACCGAAACGGCGCCTGGCTGGATTTGCTCCGCGACCCAACGCTACGAATAGGTACATCCACGCCCGGCTGCGACCCTTCCGGAGACTATACCTGGGCATTTTTCGACAATATGGATGTACTGGAGCCAGGACTCGGACAACAGCTTAGGGCGCGCGCCATCCCGCTGGTTGGTGGGCGTGATACGGTGAAAATCCCGTCTGGTGAACTGGCGAGCGCTTGGATCCTTCGCCAGGGACTGGCCGATCTGTTTATCGGCTACGCGCATTACGCGAAAACGCTGCGCGCCCAACCCGACGTGCATTATGTAGCTATCCCTGATGAGCACAATATTCGCTGCGAATACCAACTGGCGGTGCTCGAGGCATCCAACGAGGTGATGGCGCTGGTTAAATTCATGCTCTCCAACGGCGGTCAGGCGTTTCTTACCGCCGCCGGGTTTTTACCTCTTAACGACGAACAGAAAACAGCGGTGCGATAAACGGCGTCGGGTGGTTCTCCACACGGAGTTTTCGCAGCGGTAAGCCATAGGCCAGGAACAGATTCTCTTCCGTCACAATGCTATCCGTTGGCCCTGCCCGCCATTTTCCTTCGGGGAGCAGCAGCAAAGTATGGGTGGCTATTTGTAACGCATGCAGCGGATCGTGGGTCGAAAAAAGAATGCTGCATCCCTGTAGATGGGCCAGATCGCTGATGAGCTGAAGCACCACCTGCTGATTGGCGAGATCCAGCGCGGAGCACGGTTCATCAAGCAGCAGCGTTTGACACTCCGTCACCAGCGCCCGGGCTATCATCACCAGTTGCTGTTGCCCCCCGGAAAGTGAGCTAAACGAGTGGGAAGCAAGCTGGGCAATATTTAACTGCTCCAGCGCCTGGGTCGCTCTTAGTTGATCCTGCTGGCTGGGTTGCGCAAAAAGCTTCACGTGCTGTGCCCGCCCCATCAGCACCACGTCGCTCACCGTATAAGGAAATGGCAGGTGGCAATGCTGCGCCACAATTCCTATCCCGCCGTCATTTTCAATGCTGCCGTCCAAAGCTGGCAGCGTGCCGGTTAGCGTATCGAGCAGCGTACTTTTCCCCAGGCCGTTACGTCCCAGCACAGCCCAGATCTCACCTTTCTGACAACTGAATGTAAGCGGCTCAAATAGCGGCACGCGATACCCATAAGTAAGCGTATTTACACGCAATGCGGCAGGTTTCATGATGTCCCCCGGCGGCTGGAGCGGATGAGTAAAAAAGCAAACAGCGGCGCGCCGAATATTGCGGTGATGATCCCAAGCGGTATCTCCGCGTGCATCAGGGTACGCGCAATATCATCCACCACAATCATAAAACCGCCTCCCATCCAGAAGGCGCACGGCAGTAGACGACGATGATCAACCCCCACCAGCAAACGCGCCAAATGCGGAATAACCAGCCCAACCCAGGCGATACTGCCGCTGACCGCTACCTGAGCGGCGACTAAAAAAGCGCAGCACAGCAAAACGCTGCGTCGCAGAGGAACTACCGCGACGCCTAGCGAACGGGCATCTTTATCATTGAGCGATAACAGGTTTATCCGCCAGCGTAGCTGGTACAAAACTGTCGCAGCGATACCGACTGGAATCGCCAACAGCAGAACTTTATGCCAGTTAGCCGTTGCAAAGCTGCCGAGCAGCCAGAACACGATATTGGGTAACGTTTCTTCGGTATCAGCCTGATACTGAATCAGGCTCACCAGCGCGGCAAAAAAACCACTCAAAATGATACCCGACAGGATCAGCACCAGCGTATTCTCCAGCCCCTGCAGCGCAGCAATGGCATACACCAGGATCAGCGCCGTCAGACCGAAGAAAAACGTTGAACCCATCATCAACCACGGCGACAGGCCGAGCAGAATAGCCAGCGTTCCGCCAAAAGCAGCCCCGGACGTCACGCCAATAATATGCGGGTCGACCAGCGGATTATGAAATACCCCTTGCAGCGTCGCGCCACATAACCCCAACGCCCCACCCGCCAGCAGCGCCATCAGAATTCGCGGTAGCCTGACCGTCCAGATAACCTGACCGGCAATCCCTTCAGCGTCGCTATAGTGCATCAGGTGATAAAAGACTTCGCTTAACGACAGCGGATATTGTCCGAGGCACAACGAACCAAGGCCCAGCAACAGGACCGTTGCGATTAAGAGTGGTTGCTGGAGTAAAATGCGCTTACTTAACTGCATCAGGCTGCCAGTTCACACCATAAAAACGCTGATAGTAGTCTTGCGCCTGCGCATCAACATCCACGTCTTTATAGGCGTCCGGGTACAGTTTTTTGGCCATCCACAGCTCACCAATCGCTAACGCTTCAGGCATCGGATAGCCCCAGGCTTTGGCGTACTCAGGCATCAACCAGACGCGATGATTTTTTACCGCATCAATCCCCTGCCAGTTAGGATCGTTTTGGATCTCCGTTACCACCTGCGGGTAGCGATCCTGAACAAAAATTACCTGCGGGTTCCACGCCAATACCTGTTCCAGCGCAACCTGACGGGCGCCTTTTACACTGGCAGCCGCCACGTTTAGCCCACCCGCGTGCTGCATCATGAGTCCCGTGTACTTCCCGGAGCCGTAAGTCATCAGGTCGGGGTTAGCCATATAAATACGGACTTTTTGCGCATCCGGGATTTTTGCGACCGGCGCATTGAATTTTGCCCGCGCCGCAAAAACGTAGTCGATTAACGTCTCAGCTTGCGGTTTGCGCCCCACGACGTCCGCAATCAGGCGAATCCCCTGCTTTAACCCTTCGTTGTAGACCTGCTCTTCATCGGCCATGGTCGGGTTCATTTTATTCTGTTGCCCGGCTGCATCCTTGCGCAATGAGATTGCCACGACCGGAATACCGGCGTTCTGAATCTGCTGGATCATCTCCGCAGGCGCATAGTTGGCGACAAAAACCACCTGTGGATGAATCGCCAGTAGGCTTTCGATATTCACGCTGGTGAGATCGCCCGGCGTCGGCAATGTGGCAATTGCCGGCATAAAGCGCGCAAACTCAGGCCCGAGCTGTTTTTTCCAGCTCGACATCACGCCAATAATGTCCTGCTGAGCATTAAGCTGGACCAGAATATTCAGCGTCTGGTGTTGCAGCACGACCACTTTGTCGACGTGGTCCGGAATCGTGACCTGACGACCAAGCTGGTCGGTGATCGTACGGTCGGCCTGGGCAGAAAACGCAAACAACATGCTGGCGCATACCAGCACAAAAGAGCGGAAAGTTAACATGGGATACCATCTGGTAGCGGAGTAAAAACGATGTGTATTTAATTATATAACGATATGACAGGCAACCCATTCGCGATAAATACCGCACGACACACGAGGAAGATCAATTTATGCCGACAAAAAAGCCGACGGTGATGACCACCGTCGGCTGTGGGTAACACTAGGACTAACGGATTATTTGGTTGCCGCTTTAATGATATCGAGCGCTTTGACGAACTGATCCTGCGGGATCGTCAGCGGATAAAGGAAACGAATAACGTTGCCATACTGACCACAGGTCAGCAGCAGTAATCCTTGCTCAAGGGCTTTCTTCTGCACGCGTTGTGCGGCGGCTGCGTTGGGTTCTCCCGTCGCTGCATCACAGAATTCAGCGGCGATCATAGAGCCTAAGCCGCGCACTTCGGTCAGTTCAGGACACCCGGTTTGCGCGTCAGTCAGAGTGGCGCGCAGTTGTTCGCCAAGAGCTGCCGCACGCTGGCACAGCTGTTCATCACGAATGATATCCAGCACCGCATGAGCTGCCGCAATTGATAGCGGGTTTCCGGCGTAGGTTCCGCCCAGACCACCCGGCGCAGGCGCATCCATAATTTCAGCTTTGCCCACGACGCCAGACAGCGGCATGCCGCCTGCAAGGCTTTTTGCCATAGTCATCAGGTCAGCTTTGTCAGCATAGTGGTCCATCGCAAATAACTGGCCCGTACGGGCAAACCCGCTTTGCACCTCATCGGCGATCATCACGATGCCATGCTCGTCGCAAATACGGCGGATGGCAGCCACAAACTCCGGCGGCGCCACCACGAAGCCCCCTTCACCCTGGACGGGTTCGAAAATGATCGCCGCGACCTGAGTGGGATCGATATCGGCTTTAAACAGGCGCTCAATCGCTTTGATGGAGTCCGCCGTAGAAATCCCCTGCAACTCGCAAGGATACGGTGCGTGGTAAACCGAGCCAGGGAACGGGCCGAACCCTTTTTTATACGGTGCCACCTTGCCGGTTAACGCCATCGTCATGTAGGTACGCCCATGAAAACCGCCGCCAAAAGCAATAACGCCAGGACGGCCGGTATGTGCGCGCGCAATTTTCACCGCATTTTCGACCGCTTCAGCCCCGGTGGTGAAGAATGTGGTTTTGCGCTTGCCGTCGATTGGCGCAACGGCGTTGATTTTCTCCGCCAAAGACACATAGCTTTCGTACGGGACAATCTGATAAGCCGTATGGGTAAAAGCCTGCAGTTGCGCTTCGACTGCCTGCACCAGGCGAGGATGACGGTGTCCGGTGTTCAGCACGGCAATCCCGGCGGCAAAATCAATGTACTGATTGCCCTCGATATCGGTAATTGTGCTGTTTTCTGCTGACTGGGCATAAAAATCACACATTACACCTACGCCACGCGGGGTGGCATCCAGACGACGTTGTTGCAGGTTTTTATTGTTCATTCTCTACACCTTGTCCATTAATACATTTAGGTTGAATTACCCTTTAAATTTAGACGCCATCTGGTACTTTAATCGAGAGCCAAATCGTTTTATTTTAAGGATCCAAATGCGTTCACTTGCCGGAGATGTGATCAAGCAGGCATTTAGCCAGCAGACCGATGAAAAGCTGCATCGTCGCCTGTATGCCGCCATCTGCAGTTGCATCCTCGAAGGTAGCCTGAAACCGGCTACCCGAATGCCTCCGTCCCGTGACCTGGCAGGCGAACTGACGCTATCGCGCAATACCGTCCTACGGGTTTACGAGCAATTGCAGGCCGAAGGTTATATTTCCGCGCGCACCAGCAGCGGCACATTTGTCACCGACAGCGTGCTGGATAATCTCGACCTACGTCCCCACAAAGAGCCCGTTGCCGCCACACTGGAGGATCACACCCGCTTATCTGCCCGCTGCCTTGAGCTGCTGGGCCATGCCAGCGCCAGCCCTCGTCAATGGGGCGCATTTATTCCAGGCGTACCTGATGTGGAGCATTTCCCTCACCGGGTGCTCAAAAAAATTCAGGATCGGCTGGCGAGACGGTTACGCCCGGAGTTTCTCACATACGATGCCGCAGGCGGCGTGACTGAGCTGAAAGAAGCGCTGGCAGACTATCTGCGCACCGCACGCGGGGTGCGGTGTTCACCGGCGCAAATTCTGATTACTGAAGGTATTCACCAGGCGCTGGATCTGGTGACCCGGACGCTATGCAACCCGGGGGATAACGTCTGGATTGAGGAGCCGGGCTACTGGGGAATCAAAAATATTCTGCGCATCAATGCGGTTAACTTTTCGGCGATCCCGGTTGATGAACAAGGCATGGTGCCGCCAGAGGCTGGCGAATCCGCGCCAAAGCTGATTTTTGTGACACCGTCACATCAATATCCGCTCGGTTCGGTAATGAGCCTCAACCGCCGTCGGGCACTTCTCTTTCGCGCACGTGAAACGCGAAGCTGGATAGTGGAAGATGACTACGACAGCGAGTTTCGCTTTTCCGGCCAGCCAATTCCATCATTGCAGGGACTGGAAGAAGAGACGCCGGTCATCTATATCGGGACATTCAGTAAAACACTCTATCCCGCACTGCGGCTCGGGTATGTGGTACTGCCCAAACCGCTCGCCGCGCCGCTGAAGAAGGTTCATAACGACCTCTATCGTGGTGGACATTTGCTGATTCAGGCAGCGCTGGCGGAGTTTATCCGCGAGGGTTACTACGCGGCGCACATTCGTAAAATGCGCCAGTTGTACAGTCGTCGCCGCCAGACGTTGGTGGAGCTTATCAGTCGCCAGTTGGGCGAGCAGTATCTTGGCTCCTTCAGCAGCAACGCCGGGCTGCACATGATTCTACAGTTGCCCGTCGGGAGCGATGACGTTGTCATTGCCCAACAGGCGAATGCGCAAGGGCTGCTGGTGCGCCCGCTGTCTCGCTATTACGTGAATGAAGAGAAACGCAGCGGTCTGCTGCTGGGATTTGCCAGTATCGAAGAGAATGAAATGGCGTCGGCGTTTACCCGACTGGTGGGTATTATCAGAGTAAACGCCGTTTAAGCACTGCCGGATGGCGCTGCAAGCACCTTGTCCATCCGACATGCTGTTTAATGTGACGCTTTTTTAATTCCTGCCAGGTCCTCCTGGCTTACTTCGCCATTCCCTTCTCCCCAACTTTTACGCACGTAATTAATCACGTCGCGCATTTCGTTGTCGCTTAACATGCCACCGTAAGCCGGCATCTTAAAGGAGACGCTGCCACGCGTTGTCGGTGTTTCTGCGCCGTGGGCAATCACTCTGAATAGCGGCGTCGGGTCATCAACCATCACCAACGGATTGTTGATCAAAGAAGGTGCGTTATCATCCGTACCTTTCCCCTCCAGACCGTGACAGGTGGAGCAGTAGCGGTTATAGGTCACTTTGCCCGCCTCGGGTGAATTCGACCAGGACACCGTAGTTGCCGCTGCGCGCACCGTTTCAGGCTTCTCGCTTTTCAGGCTCAGCAGATATTGCGCGATCGCCGTGGCATCGTCATCGGTCAGGTACTGTGTACTTTGCGTAACGACTTCAGCCATCGAACCTGAAACCGCGGCATGCTTGCTTTTACCGGTCAGCAACAGCGATTTTAATTCCTGCTCAGACATTCCCGTACCGCGCAGCGAGGGCGCATACCAGCCGTCGATCATCGCGCCGCTCAGGTACTCGGCATCAGCATTGGTATACGCTTTTTCGTTCATCGCCATGCCTCTCGGGGTATGGCAAGAACCGCAGTGTCCGGGACCTTCCACCAGATAAGCGCCCCGTTTTACCAACGCAGCGTTGTCATCCGTTTTTGCACGTTCTACAGCCGTCGCTGGCGCGTCGGTAAATAGCCAGTTCCAGATATGCAGCGGCCAGCGGGCGGAGAGTAGCCACGGAATGGCATTCTCTTTATTGGGCTGCGCAGAGGGGGTGACATCATGCATAAAATAGCGATACAACGCCTGTACATCGTCATCAGAAAGTTTCGCGTAAGAGGGATAAGGCATGGCCGGATAGAGCGGATGACCATCTTTGGCAATTCCCTGACGTACGGCCTTGTCAAAATCCTCGTATGAGTAATTACCAATACCCTGGGTTTTGTCTGGGGTAATGTTGGTCGAATAAATATCCCCTACCGGAGTAGGAAACTTTTTGCCTCCCGCCATCGCCGCCCCCCCTTCGGTGGTATGACAGGCCACACAGTCAGAGATACGGGCGATATATTCGCCATTAGATTCCGCTGCACTCACAGAGGCGGTAAACAAACAGGCGGCAAGAACGGTTACGTTACGCATAGATCACCCCATATCCTTGAGTTCATTAACCGCACGCCATGCCTGGTCGATGGCCGTATGGGCATAAGCGCCCCAGTCAGAATCGGAATTAGCGATGGCAATGCGACCAACTGGCTGACGCGCCCGCTCGATAATTTCTGGCATTTTATCCATATCATCGAACAACGCGTTGGCGTAATACGCATAGCCATGCGCCCAGCGGTTAACCGTAATGGCGGAGATATCGCGTTGATTATCAAAGCCCGTTGAGCCAAACATTTCCTGCAACTGGGAGCGAATCATCTCCTCATGCGTCGCAAATGTGGTCCCCAGTAAATACGCTCGCCCCAGACGGAATTGCTCTCTGGCCGACAGATTACTGCCCGGATAAGTAGGCACATAGACCATGTGAATGACCATCGGATCGTCCGGTGAGGCCGGGTGTTGATACCCGCCGATGCTGACCGGATAGTCGAGCTTAATCCGGCTGTAAGGTGCCGCCGGAGAGTAAAATTCATGCACGCCAAGCTGTTTGAACGCCTGCCAGTTTTTGACCTCCACGTTGGTGTACACCAGCGGTGCCTTCACGTTCAGTTTGAGATCCGCCTGCTGCTGTTCCGGCATCTCAGGCACCAGATACGGGATCATCATGTTATAGCCCGCCATGATGGTGTTTTTACCGCGCACGCGATGCATTTTGCCGTCACGCAGATAGGTCACCACCACGCCATCCTTTGTGTTGGCCGCATTAATCACCGTGCTGTTCAGACGCAGGCGCGTGGTGTTTTCCGGCAGATCCAGCTTTTCGTAATGCAGTCTGGCAAGGACAGAGTCTTCCATCGTGTTACCCGGTAGCGCATCCGGCAGCATATACCTGACTAACAGTCGGGCCAGCCCGGCGTTACCGTCAGGGAAATGGTAAACATACGGCTCTTCGAGGTCGGCCAGCGACTCACCGTCCAACGGCGGTATTCCCAGCGCCTCCATGCCGGGTAATGCGCACGCCCTGGCATCGCTACAGGAAATGCCTTCAATGCCGATGGCAAAGAAGTCATTAGAACGCTGCTGAAAATAGAGCAGCGCCATTTTGCTCAAACCAACTTTTGTGGCCAAAAATTCACTGTAGCTGTGGGTATCCAGCCATTCCATTTTCTCATCGACCGTCATGCCAGGAAGATAGTCGCCAGGATGGACGTGCAGGTCGATCAACGCCTTTCGGTCGTGCTCACTTAGCGGAAAATCATTGATAAAGTCTTCAATTTTACGGCCATTGAGCCTGTTCGGCGGGATATCATCAGATACCGCACGCCCCGGATCGCCGCTGACGATTTTTGTTTCGCCAAAATTCTTTTTGTCGAAGAAAACACCACGACTGAGCTGCCAGTCGGGGTAGAAGTTTACGTCAAAACTCTCTTTTAACCGCGTGACGCTGACGCCCACGGTTTCCATCAGTTTTTGCACCTCAGGGCTGAAATTGTGCGCGGGCGACTGGAATGCTTCGCTACCGCCATAGCCGAGTAATTTCTTACCTGAGCTCGTAAATTCGTTACGTTTGGCGTGCCCGCCAAAATCGTCATGGTTATCGAGGATCAGGATCCGGCTATTTTGCCCGGCAAGCTGGCGCCAGAAACAACCGGCAGCCAGCCCGCTAATACCGCCGCCCACAATCACCAGATCGTACTCTTCCTCAACGGGCAGAGCGTTTAAATCAAAATGTTTATGCTCGCGGCCTACTGCATGCGCCATTTCAAACGATCCAGGATGATTACCCCGCAGCCCCGTCAGCCCTGGCGGATAATAATTTCCATCTATAAATGCGTTTCCCTTTCCTGCCGCCCTGACCCATTCCAGCGGGGTAAGCCCCGCCGCAATAGTCACCGCGACGCCGTTGAGAAAATCACGTCTGGTAATTGCCATTAACTTTTTTCCTTATTGCTACACACTGCCCTAAATACGACACAAATAAGAGATGTCCCCCTTCATAGTAATAAAGGGGTACAGCCGACTATTTCCCTGGCTTTAACTCTTCATCCAGTTTTTTAGAATCATAATAATCACCCTGCCAGGTGATTTTACCTGCTTTAACATGAATATAGCTGACACCTTCAAATTTTATCGGATTATTTGTCGGCGGACTCCCTGCCCATTCACCACTATTTTTGCCAGAAAATTCCCAACGAAACGCCACGGTATCTTCGTCGTAAACGGGTTTGCCGACCATTTTCCAGCTCAGGTCTGGCACCGCCTTAATAAAGGCACCGATAACGTCTTTTTCAGCTTTTTCTCTGCCATTTATCGGTTCGCCAGCAGCGGCATCATAATAGACTGCGTCATCAGCAAGATATTGCGCGGCTCGCGAAGCATCGTGTGCATTCCAGGCCGCCATGTACTCTTTAACGGTATTCAGCGATGTGCTTTCTGCCAGGCTATAGCCCGAGAACATCACGAATGAAAGCACCGCTATGTTTAATGTTTTCATCGACATCCTCTCTATTCAGAAATGTCACACATGATATGTTTCACCCGGGTATATTCTTCGAGCGAATAGGATGAGAGATCTTTGCCATAACCCGATTTTTTGAACCCGCCGTGCGGCATTTCGGCGCACAGAGGAATGTGATTGTTAATCCACACGGTGCCAAAATCGAGGTCAATGCTGAAGCGCTGTGCGCGACCATGGTTACTGGTCCAGACGCTGGCGGCCAGACCATATTCCACATCATTCGCTTTGTGTAGACCCTCTTCATCAGTCGAAAACGGCTGAATAGTCATTACCGGTCCAAATACTTCATGCTGAATAGCTTCGTCATGTTGATGCAATCCGGAGACGATCGTCGGCTCAAAATAGAAGCCCGGACCTGGCCCGGCACGCCCACCAGTTTCAATTTTTGCATGTGCCGGTAAACGCGCAATAAAGCCTTTCACCTGCTCCAGTTGGTTTTTACTGTTCAATGCGCCATATAGCGCAGCCTGATCCGCTGGCGATCCAAATTTAATACTCTTCGTTTTCTGAACCAGCTTTTCCAGGAATTCAGCGTAGATGGATTGTTCGACCAGAATACGCGTAGCCGCCGTGCAATCCTGGCCGGCATTGAAGAAGCCTGCCGTGGTGATCGTCGCGATCGCCTTGTCCATATCTGCATCAGCAAACACCACCGCAGGCGCTTTCCCGCCCAATTCCAGATGCGCCTTGGTCAGGTTCGCCGCTGCCGAAGCCGCAACCTGTAGACCCGCGCGGACCGAACCGGTAATCGAAACCAGTGAGGCCTTTGGGTTTGAAACCACCAGCGAACCGGTGCTGGCTTTACCTAATACGACGTTAAACGCCCCTCTTGGGAACAACGGCGCGGCCAGTTCAGCTAACAGCAGCGTGCTGACCGGCGTGGTGTCGCTGGGTTTTAATACGACCGTATTGCCTGCCGCCAGCGCTGGCGCAATCTTCCATACCGCCATCATGAACGGGTAGTTCCATGGCGTGACTTGTCCAACGATACCCAGCGGTTCACGGCGGATAGTCGAGGTAAACCCAGCGGAATATTCCCCTGCCGCTTTCCCTTCAAGACAGCGCGCCGCACCGGCAAAAAAACGGATGGCATCGCAGGATGCCGCGATCTCTTCCTTCTCAATAAAATGGCGGAGCTGACCGGTCTCCTGACTCTGCGCGTTCACCAGCCGCTCAACGTTTCGTTCAATCTCATCTGCCAGTTGCAATAACGCCTTTTGCCGCTGTGCCGGCGTCGATTTTCGCCAGATGATAAACGCCGCCTCCGCCGCCGAGTAGGCCTGCTCCACCTCTTCCGCATTGGCGTTGGGTGATAATGCGTACGTTTCGCCGTCGACCGGACTCACCAGTTCGAAGGTATCTTCGCTACGACCTGCTACATATTGCCCATTGATAAAATGCTTCAGGGTTTTCATGTCTGTCTCCTGTCCGTTAATACATAAAGAATCTTATGTAATATATATATTGTAAAAGATTTTCAAATGCGCAACATTGACACTATGATAAGCCTCGCATTTTTAACTTAATTTTTACATTTTCGAGATAAGGCTTTTCATCGTGAGCCAACGCGTTTGCTCAGCTCATCATGAGGTTATCGGGACACACATCCGCTTGTGCAGTGACGTTGCGCATAGGCATGTAAAATAACTCGGCCATTCTTACCTTCCTTGCCCGACGGGCATGTGTTAAAAATGGTCGTTGTTTCAGGGAATTGAGTGCAGAAAAGATTATGATTACTCACGCGGTCATATTTGCGCCTATCGGGCAGGTCAGTCGTTCAGACCAGATAGTGCAGCGCCTGTCAAACGCCATTATCACGGGGTTGCTGGAGCCAAAAGAACAGCTCCCCAACGAAACTGATTTGGCAAAGATGATGGGTGTCTCACATATCACTATCAGAGAAGCGCTAAACACGCTTCGGGCTAATAATCTTATCCATACGGTTCGTGGTCGTAATGGCGGGAGCTTCGTTTGCGAAAATATTGATGGCAAAAACAGCGCCCTGCATCCGTTCAAAGCGATCAGTACGGATTATCTTTCTGACCTGGGCGAAATGCATTGCGCCATTATCAGCCATAGCGCAAGGCTGGCTTCCAGACGGATGACCGGCGCGGATATCGCCAAATTTCGCGAGTTTGTTGAGGTGCTCAGCAAGGCAAACTCACCAGAGCTTATGACCCAGGCCGATATGCGCTGTCTACTGGCGATAGCTGCCAGTTCACATTCGGCGCGACTGGCCAATCAGGAGCTGCAGGTCCAGGCTGAATGGGCATCGCTGGTGGCGATACTTTATCGCGCAGACAACATTCATGCCGAAATTATTGCGCTTTACTCGGCACTGGCCGATGCGCTGGCTGCTCACAACGAGGCAGAATCCGTGCAGCTTGCCACACGGATCATCGACTCGTTTACCTATTACCTTATTGAAAAAAAGCTGAAATATAACTCGAACTGACAATCAGTGAAGGCAGGACAGACAATGAGCTCTTCGACATCCTTAAGCGCATTAATTCGTAAGATTGATGATATTACCGCCTCTACCGTAGATTCTACCGTTGCGCTGGCGAGGAGCATCCATGAGGCGATTTCCGGGGTGCAAAAGGCCTCAGCAGAAGTTGTCCTCGATCCATCGGTGAGATCTACCGTTCAGCAACACATCAAGCGCACCCTCAGTAACAATCATTACTGTTCAGGGGCCGGGTTCGCCAGCCATATTGAGAGCACTGCAACCACAAAAGAGTATTGGCTGCTGGAATGGTGGTATAAGAAAGATAATGGTTTGAGTCAGGCGCACCTCGATTTAGATCAGGCCACCCAGCAACGCCTGGATTTCAGAACCTTCGAGTGGTTTAAGCACTCACCTCCGGCAGGAAAAGCCTATATCCACGGTCCCTACGTCGACTATATCTGCAATATTTCCTACACCCTGACCTCGGCAGTGCCGATCTACTACAACGATCAGTTTCTTGGCGTTGCCGCCGTCGATCTGCTGGTCAGTCAGATAGAGGCCGAACTGCTCTCCTGCGCTCATCCTGACTATGTCATTCTGACCAATCTGGAAAACAGAATTATCTTTTCCAGCTGGCCACGTTTTCGCGTGGGTGAATTACTCTCTCCCGCAAACAGTACCGTTGTTTATCAGAGCGACTACTTTATCCTTTATCACTATCAAAACTAAGGGCCCGAAGGCCCTTAGTGTTTAGTTATCCTGCCCCATATTCAGCTTGTTAGCGTAGGCAATGGCGTCGTTTTCCGGTGCCGCAGAGCGACCAAACGGTCGGGTCAGGAACATATAGATAAGCCCGGAGCCAACGACAATCGCCAGGCCGAACAGTACCGTCCAACGGTCGATGAAATCGCTGCTGTCTGCCGGTTGCGCCAACAACCAGATCCCACACAATCCATAGGCTAGCGCCAGCACGTTCACAATCACGCCCCAACCGCCAATGGTCCACTCCCCGGCCGGTTTCCAGCCTTTCAGGCGCTGGCGCAGTGCGGCAAGCACAACCATCTGGAACGAGATATAAATACCGATGACGGCAAACGCGGTAATACGCGACAGGTTGTCTGGCTGGAAATAGACCCAAATACAGATGATGACTGGCAGCAGACAGCTAACAACCATGGCATTATCCGGAACGCCATTTTTAGAGATCTTTGACATCCACTCACTTCCCGGCAGCATTCTGTCGCGGGAGAAAGAAAAGATAAGACGGCTTAACGCAGCCTGCAGAGACAAAATGCACGACAGCATCGCCACAATCGCGACGATGATAAAGATAGTTGCACCAGTTTCACCAAGAGCTTCATTAAGGATGGCCGGAATCGGGTCAGACGTTTTGCCATTCACGATACTGACCAGATTTGGTGAAGCCAGGAGGTATCCCATGACGGAAATAATCGCCGAAATCGCGCCAAATACGATGCTTAAAATCATCGCAACCGGGATCTTTTTACTCGGATTCTGTACCTCTTCCGCAACGTTACCGCAGGCCTCAAAGCCAAAGAACATAAACAGCCCCATCAGCGCGGCAGACATAAATGCGGTGGAATAACTGCCGTCATGCGCCAGCACGCCCATCGAATCAAAAATTACGGAGAATGGCTGCGAACGGTGGAATATCAGCAGATAAATTCCCAGCGCAATCACGCTAACGATTTCACACCAGAAGCCAATTTTTGCGACCCGAGCCAGATTTTTAGTCCCGGACATATTAACAGCCATCATCAAAAGCAGCAGCAGGACGGAAGTCGCCAACATAGTGGCTGGCGTCTGACCATAGTGGAAGAGCGACTCAACAAATGTTGAAGTATATTCCGCGATTGACGTAATGGTGACCACCAATGCCCACAGGTAAATCCAGGCAGCGATCCACGCATATTTCTTGCCCCATAACCTTCTGGCCCAGGGATAAAGCCCGCCGGTTATCGGATACTGGGAAGCGACCTCACCAAACACCAACGCCACCAAAAGTTGTCCACATGCGACGATTAAAATCCACCAGACTGCGGGCGGCCCCGCCAGCGTTACTGCCAGTGCAAACAGCGAATAGACGGCGGTAAGCGGCGAAAGGTAGGTAAAACCCAACGCAAAGTTTGAAATAAGACCGATCGAGCGATTGAACTGTTCTTTGCCATCTTTTTGAAAATTATCGTTTTTCTTATCAGGTGTCTGTTCCATATAGCTTTCTCTTTTGTGGAATAGTCGCAGGGTTGAACAATTAATGTATAAAAGATATTAAGTTATATGTATAGTAATTTTGTCGCTAATTTGTTAAAAATGATCGCGCATCACGTTAATGAAAAAGTGGAAGTAGAACAGTCGAGGGCACAAGTATTTTTCGGTATTTCCGCTTCACGGTTCTTTAGCAATTGCGAATTGTTGGTCAACTGGCGGGTAAACAGGCATCCCGAATTGAGTTCAACGCTAAGTAGCAAGAATCGCTGCTGTTAAGCAACATTTTTGCAATATAATAATGTGATGTTAAACGCTGAACCTGAGCAGGTGAATGATGGAAATTGATCTCGATAATCTGGTCTTTGATGGACTGGAAGAAGCGCAAGAGCGTAATGCTGAACGTCTGGAAGATGCAGACAAGAAAGCGCAGGACATTATTGCTGATAATGACTGCGGCGACGCCTGTAAAATCTGATTTCCAAACCGGCGCAATGCCGGTTTTTTTACCGCCAGACTATGCCCCTCCTCTTATCTACATTTCCCATTGCGTTTACCCATTGTTAACACCGCTTTCACTAATAACATTTTGTAAATAGATAAGAATTTTTTCTTATTTTGTCCTGAACGTAAGTTATGGGAGCGTAAAAAGCACAAACCAAAAACGACAGGGATTTACATCATGATGGCAACGAAAACTTACCGCGCTAAAAAAACACTGTTGGCACTCGGCGTGCTGCTGGCCACCGGCATTGCCGCCTCGCAGGCTCAGGCTGACCAACTGGCCGATATCAAAGCCGCAGGCGTAGTAAAAGTTGCGACATTCGACGCGAATCCGCCGTTTGGTTCCGTCGATGCCAAAACGCATAAGATTGTCGGCTATGACGTTGATTTTGCTGAAGCGCTGGCAAAATCCCTCGGCGTAAAACTGGAACTGGTAGCGACTAATCCGGCCAACCGCATTCCGTTATTACAATCCGGTAAAGCCGATTTAATCGTGGCGGATATCACGATTACGCCTGAGCGGGCGCAGGTCATTGACTTCTCCGTCCCCTATTTTGTTACCGGGCAGCAGTTCCTGGTACCGGCCAAATCCCCGGACCAGCTCGATGCATACAGCAAAGCGCGAATCGGTGCGGTGAAAGGCACTACCGGTGAGCAGGCGCTCCATCAGCGCTTCCCGCAGTCGCGTGTGCTGGCCTACGACGATATTCCACTGGCGTTAACCGCGCTACGCAATGGCAATGTTCAGGCCATCACCCAGGACAGTACGATTCTGGCCGGTCTATTAAGCGGTGCGCCGGATAAAGCAGATTTCAAAATTCTGCCAGACCTGCTGAGCAAAGAAGAGATTGGCGTGGGAGTGAAAAAAGGTGAGCCAGCGCTGTTAAAAGCCGTCAATGATGAGCTTTTGAGGCTGGAATCTACCGGGCAGGCGGCAAAAATATATGATGTCTGGTTTGGCCCTGAAACCAAAAATCCGCAACCCCGCGCCTTTAAAATAGAAGCGAAGTAATATGCTCTCAGCCCTGTTTCATCGTTGTGCAGTTTCCGCGGCGGATTTTAACCATTTGCGCCAGGCAAGCGTCGAACTGCGCAATGTCATCAAACAGTTTGACACTCACACCGTACTTAACGGCGTCAGCCTGTCAGTTGAACCCGGTGAAGTGGTGACTATTCTGGGCCCTTCTGGCTCGGGAAAATCCACGCTTATACGCCTTATCAATCAGCTTGAGTCGCTCAGCGGTGGCGAGATTTTCATTGATGACAAACCAATTAGTCAGTTGCGCGGGGCAGCATTACGCCAGTTACGCAGCCGTATCGGTTTCGTTTTTCAGCAATTCAATCTCTATTCGCATCTGACAGCGCATCAGAACATCTCACTGGCGCTGGAATATGTTCACGGCTGGAACAAGGCGGCAGCGGCGCGTCGGGCACTCGAATTGCTGGATCAGGTGGGACTGGCAGAAAAAGCGAGCGCTTATGCCGCACAGTTGTCCGGTGGGCAGCAACAGCGCGTGGCCATCGCCCGCGCGCTGGCCTCATCGCCGCAAATCCTTCTGTTTGATGAGCCCACCTCCGCGCTGGATCCAGAAATGATCGGCGAGGTATTACAGGTGATGAAAAACCTGGCCCACAGCGGTATCACCATGATCGTCGTGACCCATGAAATGCATTTTGCCCGTGAGATTGCCGATCGCGTGGTATTCATCGATGGCGGAGAAATTCTTGAAGTGGCCGCGCCGGAGGATTTTTTCACCCGGCCACAGCACCCGAGAACCCAGCGTTTCCTGAAAAAAGTGCTCGACCCGTTACACCAGGAGTCATCGCTATAATGCTTGCAATGGACTGGCAGGGAGTGCTGAGCGGGCAACCTCTGCAATGGATAATTTCCGGTTTTCTCACCACGCTCTGGGTGACACTGGCAGGTGTCGTACTCGCCACGCTCATTGCCATCTTCCTACTCGGCCTGCGTCTGACGGGCCATCGCTTCAACAAAGCGGTGGTCAGTGTATGGGTTTCGGTGTTTCGCAACACGCCTTTACTGGTGCAACTGATGTTCTGGTATTTTGCCGCATGGAACTGGCTGCCCCGCAACGTCATTACCTTCATCAATGCAGAGCATCCCTGGTCTATTCTGCCAGGCGATGTCTGGTGGTTAACACCAGAGTTTATCTGTTCAGCATGGGGGCTGGGCGTATTTACCTCGGCATTTTTGGTCGAGGAGATCGCCTCTGGTTTACAGGCGGTTTCTGCCGGACAACGTGAGGCTGCCGTGGCGCAGGGTTTTTCATCCTGGGCGACGTTTCGTCACATTCTGCTTCCTCAGGGACTGGCGAACGCCTGGCAACCCATTGTTGGGCAATACCTTAACCTGATGAAACTTTCCTCGCTTGCCAGTGGTATTGGATTTGCTGAGCTCACCTACCAGGTGCGGCAAATTGAGAGCTACAACGCGCACGCGCTGGAAGCCTTTGCTGTTGGCACTGCGCTCTATCTTTTCACAGGCATCGTTCTGGGTATGCTGCTTACGCGTCTTGGCCCACGGCCGGCATCGGGTAAATCGTCAAAGGTTAAAACGCGTATCTTCAGCGTCAGGAGCATACTGCATGATCGCTAACATTTCGGTCATTACCGACAATCTTGATTATCTCCTGTGGGGACGGGTGGCCCAGGGACAACCCGGCGGCGTTCTGCTCACGTTGTTGATGGCTCTCGGCGCGGCGCTGCTGGCCTTGCCTGGTGGGATAGTTCTTGCCTGCTGCGCCTGGCGTTTTCCGGGCACGGTTCGCAACGGGTTGTTTATCTGGGCGGAGTTTATTCGCGGCATTCCGCTAATCTTTGTGATTTTCTGGATGTGGTATTTGCTACCCATGCTGACCGGAAGCGATCTCCCCGGAGCCGTTACCGTGACGCTGGCGCTGGCATGGTTCACCGCTGCCTCGGTCATGCACTCAGTGTATGCAGGAATTAGCGCGCTGCCTGGCGGGCAATATGATGCTGCCGTGGTTCAGGGTTTTCGCCCGTATCAGGCCCTGTGGCTTATCTTATTGCCGCAGGTGCTGCGTAACGTACTGCCATCGCTGACGGGGATTTTTATTGGATTACTGAAGGACACGTCGTTGGCGTTTATCGTTAACGTGCCGGAACTCACAACGGTTGCGGGTCAGGTTAACAGCCGGGTACAAATCTATCCGGCAGCCATTTTTATTTTTACGGGACTGGTCTATTACCTGCTGTGCCTGAGCCTGGAGAAAATCACCCAACGCCGCTTCGCGTTAAAATGAGATCACGGCTCAACATTCCACAAACTGGTGGTCTTCGTTGAGCCGATATTTCACGCCCGCCCGAATGTTATTTTCCCCCTCAACGGCAAGCGCAAAACGCATTCTCTCGCCATCGTGATAGGCCAGCGCCGCGCAGCCGCCGGGACCGAGTATTATCGAATCGACAACACCGGTACTGGCAACAACGGCGTTCTCTCCGCTGGCAATAATGTGGATGTTGTCGGCGCAGTTGGCGATTTTAGACTCTGCGCCAAAACAGGCCAACTGAGTTAAATCACCACCGCAGGCAATCCGGTTTCTGTCGCCGAGCGAACTGATGCGTACGCGCATGCCGGTACTGGCGATACGCGTCCCGTCACCCACGCTACTGATACGTGCCGAATTTCCCGCAACCGCAATTCGCCCGCGATCGCCTGAACTGCCGATATGCGCGTTATAGCCTACGCTACCAATACGTGCGCTGTAACCTGCGCTGGCGATCTGTGCGGCATACCCGGCGCTGGTGATTTTAACGTTATCGCCTGCACAACTGAATCGGGCATTATCTTCTGCACTCGCCAGCGGACGGCTGATTTCCCCCGCCGTTTGCACACGGGAAATATTCCCCATCGCGCGAATATCCTGCTGGGCAAAACTCGCCTCTTCCCGCCATTTTGACCAGCCGTATTCCACCAGACTATTTGCCCAGTCTGTATACCCTTCCCGCTGGAGCGCACGATGGACATCAGCATAGCTTCCGCCAGTTGGAAACGCGCGTAGAAACCAGCGATACATTACGGGCCCAACGCGCCAGGCCCGTAAGTCACTTCGCGTAATCATCATCGCTTAATGCCGGTGATAGCCATCCACCATACACTTGAAAGTTTCGCCCGGCGTACGACCTGTCGTGCAGAGATAAAGATGCCCAAAAATGAAAAACAGACTGATTATTGCCAGCGCGAAGTGCGCCTGGAGCAACCAGTAACGCACGCCGGGGAACAGGTCACCGACAACCGTCGGATATAGCGATAACAACCCCGAGATCAGCAGCAGTGGCAGTAAGCCATACATCACGCCAACATAGGCCGCCTGCTGTAGCGGGTTGAATTTAGAACGCTTTGATGCCGGGAATGGGTGTGACTCGCCCTGCATAATGCCAAACAGGTAAAAACGCGTTTGTCTTTGCGCTCGTCCGATCCAGCCCTGACGTTGAATAATATAGTGATGCCCGTTGCCGCCAATCAGATTGATCAGGACAAATCCAATCCAGCAGGCGAGCAGCAAAAAGCCGCAGATCTCATGCACGGTAAGCAGGCTTTTCATCACCGACGCACTGACGACGGAGAAGTGATTGACCAGGCCACTGACCAGAAGTAGCAGAAATAGCAGCGCATTCGACCAGTGCCACAAACGAACGGCCTTCGAGTATAAATAGACTTTCTCACCGTGCCCTGCCGACGCTTTATGCGCGGCCCGAAAGCGCAGCATGGCGTGTAGCGCCAGCACCAGCCACATCCCCACCAGCATTAACCCGGCGATGACCAACCACACAGGCCAGTAGTCCGGTGAAAACAGGGGAACAAACTGCGCAAGCTGGGCGTGAAACTGTTCGGCATTCTGCGACGCGTTCATACATTTTCCTTTTTAATCAAATGTTGACCGAACCGACGATACAGATGGGGTTTCCCGGCGCCTGCAAGTTGATGCTCGTAATACTTATTTTCTCTCAACCAGGTCTGAATTTCCGGGCTATCTTCGCGACCAAAAATCAGCGCATGTTCCGGGCAGGCGTTAACACAGATCGGTGGGAAACCTTTCGCCAGACGAGATTCAGCGCAGAAGTCGCATTTATCCGCCACTTTGGTCTGCGGGTTGAGATAACGCACCTGATAAGGACACGCGCCAATACAGTAACTGCAGCCGATACAGGAAGACGTGTCTACCCGCACAATGCCGTTGTCATCTCGCCATGAGGCGCCGGTCGGACACACCTCAATACAGGGGGCATCATCACAGTGCTGGCAGGACTGACGGAAGTAGTGATACAGCGTTTCGTTGTCGTTGTCCGAAACCGGAATATGAGCTATCGACAAACGGCTACCCTGCGCAGGAACATGGTTGGTTTTCCTGCATGCGCGGGCGCAGATATTACATCCGTTACACAGTGATTCATCGTGAATCATGACGTAATGTACGTCTTTAGAACTCCTGGTACTCGCTAACAGATTTTGACCTGGGCCAGTGAAAAAAATCACCGTCCCCATGCCAATGACAAATTTTCGTCGGGTGAAGGACATCGGGTTATCCTCTAATACTGTGACAGTGGTCGTCCACACGTTCCATGACATCAACCTGAATAATTCAGGGGTTCTGATACTGCTCAACCTCAAGCCATTCGCACAGGCCGTACGCTTTGCCATAACTCATAAAACGTTCGCTGAACAAATAAGGCTCCGCATTTGACGATTCCACAGTCCGTATATCTGCATAATCAGGATGCGTTTCCATGGCCGTGAGCGCAGCGGCAATCTGTTGAGACTCAAAGCGATACGGCGGTTGCGTCAACATGGCGACCTTATAAGGGCGAGGATACGTTCGACAGTCGAAGCGTACCGCCTCGGCAATCGCACGGCAGATGTCGTTTTCCACCACCTGCACACACATGTCGGCGTAATTTGCCGTCATGGTTTGCGTCGAATAGAAATATGCTTCTTCCGCACCCTGCACACAGGTGATATCCGCACCATTCGCGTCCTGGCCCAGCACATCCAGCAGCGCGGAAAGATCGGTTTCAGGAACCGAATAAGGCGGCAGCAAAAAGACACTGCGCGCCACCAGTTGCCCCGATGCTGAATGCTGACGGATAAAATCTGCCACAATCGACTCCGGGCTGGCTGGTTCCTGAACCTGGGGCGCATTCATCTGTTCTACAGGCGGGTGAAACGCCTGCAGCCACTGTCTCTTTCGGCTATCCACTTCGTCAGGAAACGCCTCAACGGGGGTCAGCACGTCGCTCACGTTAGTCATCTCGCATTCCTTACGCCGGCAACAGATCTTGTGCAGCCAAATCAGCGGCTACATCTTCAAGTCCGAGTCGGTTCAGGGTTTCACGCGTTGGGCAACCCAGTTCTGGATCCCAGCCCATTTCCTGATAGAACATCGTCAGCGACTGACGCATATCTTCCCGGTCCATCTTGTCGGTCCCTTCAGTGAAGACCGGGATCTTCGGATCTTTATCAAACACCCAGGAGCAGATGAGATCGTGCTCATTGCGCATATCTTTGGTTTGCATCAATTTGACCGTATAGGCACGGTGCAGGGTAAAGATGCGTTCAGCGGCCAAGTCCAGACTCGCCTGCGTGGTTTCATCGCCGGTGACCGCCTGGAAGAATTTTGCTTCCAGATCCAAATCTCCGCGATAGTTACGGCTCTTGAGTGGTGAAACCGTCATCGGCCACACCCAGTTGCACAGCGTAACCGCGTTATGCAGACAGACTTTCAGCAGCGTCCATTTGGCATATTTGATCTTGGCGGCATTGATTGGGGTGTAGTTTTTGGTTTCGTCGTATGCATCCTGCGAACCAAATAGCTCGCCCGCCACTTCGCGCTGTAATTTCAGCGGTAAACCGGAACCGATGAAGTTGATATGGGTGTGCGCCATACAGTCACGGTTAAACATACAGTTGGTGATCGCCCCCACCTGTGCAGAGGCCTCGTTTGCATGGTGGACAGGAAAACCAAACGGCGACCACAGTTTATTTTTGGCATAACCCCAGTACTCTTCGCCCAAATCCCAGCGTTCAGCAATGGCATACGATCCGTCCGCAAGATGGCTGAGTTCCCCCACGCGATGCGCCAACCGGTAGTAAAAATCCTTAATAAAATGAGGATCGCCCGCTTCCAGCTGATCCCAGCGGATCTCCGCATACTCTTCAGCTGGCAGTACGCGCTTAAAGACGCCTTTCGAATAGCAGTAAGTAAAATCACGGTGCAACTGCCCGTAGTTACACCAGATGCCATAATCGTCAAACAGGTTCAGGCCAATCAGATTTCCCACCACGCGCCCATCGTCTTTATCGTCGAAATCTTTCGGGCCATTGGGGAAAATGGTGGTGTGGACAAAGTTCGCCACGCAGGTGTTACCGCCGGTACTTGGCACGCCAAAATCTTTCACCCGCGGGACATTGAGCTGCGACATACAGCGAATGGGGCATGAATGGCAGCCGCTCATTTTGACCGTGTATTTCTCAGCGGCTGGCCCCAAATCGAACACGGATTTATAGGTACGGAAACCCACGGTATTCTGGTTACCCGGCGGGATTTCCCCGGTTTCGATTGGTCCCCCTTCTGCAGCGCCCCAGAACAGTCCCTTACGGGCCGTCCAGCGCGAGTTTGGCGAAGAGTATTCTGCCCAGGCCTGCGGGGTGCTTGGCACAACGTGGTTGTTGTTGGCACCGATGAGCTCGGTCATCATGTAATCATTGAGCCGCTTCATCTCTTTACGATCGGCAATATTGACCCCTTTGGTCCCTTCTACCGCAATAGCCTTCAGGTTTTTCGACCCCATTACCGCGCCAGTACCGGCGCCTCCGCTGTGGTTGCGACTGTTGATCATGCAGGAGAGCGGCACCAGATTTTCACCCGCCTGACCAATAGCGGCGACGCAGGTTTCCGGGCTGGTAATGCGGCAAATCTCTTCGGTTGTGGCGCGCGTTCCCTTACCCCACAGGAAATCGGCTTTTTCGATGCTGACCTTTTCGTCTTTAATGTTGATCCAGACAGGCGTCGCGGACTTGCCTTCGATAATAATGGCGTCGTAACCGGCGAATTTCATTTGCGCAGCAAAGAAGCCGCCCATATGAGCATCCACCACTAAATTGCCTTTGGTAAAAGTCGATAAGGAGGTGATATTGACGCGGGAGCTACAAGGGGCACCAGAGCCCGTTAATGGCCCGGTGGCGAAAACCAGTTTATTCCCTTCATCGAAAGGCATGGTGCCTGGCGGGACTTCGTCGTACATAATTTTATAACCAAAGCCCATCCCGCCGACAAATTTTTTAAATTTACTGGAATCTTCAAGGGTGATATTCCCCGTGGTGAGATTGACCCGTAAAATATTACCTGTCCAACCATTAGCCATCATGTTTTCCTTTGCAAGAAGGTTTAATAGATATACCCGCCATCCTTCAGGCAGTTTTTTTGCAAAACTGCGATATTTTTGGCAATTAATGACGCGTATCAGGTATGCCTGCTATCTATCAAACAGTAATATCTTTCCACTCGATAATTTTTAATGCCCCAGTCGGACAAGCATTGGCGCACTCCCCACATAACACACATTTTGAGGATTTTTTTGTTTCGGTATTCACGGTCGCCATCATCCACGGGCAGGCGGTGGTACAAGCGCTGCAGCCAATACAACGTTTATGATCCACCGCAATACAGCCGTCTTCCTGTTTCCAGGTAATAGCGCCAATGGGGCAGACCTTCATGCATTGCGGATCTTTGCACTGACGGCAGGTATCAGCGGTATAGTTTAAATCGCCATAAAGTCCGCCACCGGACCCGACGCCATCATCGCCAAAGAAGAAGTTGCGATGGATTTTTATACGGGAAAAGAAAGTCCCCACGGCACCATCGTTATAATTGGTACAGGAAATTTCACAGCGGTGGCAGCCAGTACAGCGCGCTCGCTGGGTCACCAGCACCCCTTTCGGCGTATTGATAAGCCCCACGGTACCGCTGTCGATATCTTCCTGCTTACAGCCAAAAAGTGATAACAGTGCAGGGGCGATGGTTAATCCTGCCAAACCTTTTCCTGATATCCGCAGAAATTCAAGCCGCGTTAAACCACAATCTAAAAATGGACGATCAACCTGATTCATTTATTTCGCATCCTCTTCGCAAACGCTGTGTTAGCAACACCTCCAGCTAAATTAAACCCGTGCAGCTCAAGCCATTTCGGGCGGTTAATGTTGCCAACAACACGTAAATTTTTGCCCTAACCTGATCGCGTAAAATGACGGTGGTTAAACTGAATGAATCTAATCCTTTAGGGTTAGGCGTAAAGATAATGTGGTTATTCAGCGCTCATAGTTTTGATCGTCATCAATTAAAAAACGGAAGTGAAATAATAAATGCGGAGTGAGATTTATTATCATTAAGATAAGTTGAAATAATATTTCACATGCTTTGCAAATATTTGTGACTCTACTCGCATATATATTTTAATATATCACTCGGGATATAACTTAATATACAGCGAAGATTACTCCTCTAATTGCAGCACTAAATTATATATATTGATAAATTAACGTGACGAGAATAAAAGGACGGCGAACGAGACCACCATCCTCTTTTTGTGGATTAACCGGCTAATGCTTTAATTACGGTCTCAATAGCCTGTTTTTCTAACTCGCTGCGCTTCACACGCTGGTTGGCGAGGGTGGTTCTCAGTACTCCCGCAATGACGATATGCTTAGGCTCTTGTCCCAGATCGCGCATTTCCAGCACTACTTTACCGACTACTCTGCACATTTCACGGTACAACTCATCGTCTTTGGTCTGATTTCCCATTTTTTCCCGCTCGTCATTAACTCAAACCAACAGCATATATCAGTCTGACGGATTAGACAAAATTCAATGAAAATCAAATAAATGTCATAAATTTACTGAATCCTCTGCAGTCGATTAACCAGTTCAGCAAGACTCCCCGCCTGCATTTTTTCCATCACCCGCGCCCGATGAACCTCAACCGTGCGCACGGCAATATTCATGGCATCAGCAATTTCCCGATTCATTAACCCTTTTGCTACCAGTTGCGCCAGCTCTCGCTCCTTTGGCGTAAGCTGCTGATAGCAAACCACGATCTCTTGTCGCGAAAAGGCGGCGTGAGAAATCTGCACTGCATGCTCTAACGCCGCTTGCAGAGGCGCGGCGGAAACCGGCTTTTGCAAAAAATCGACCGCACCGCGTTTCATTTGCTCAACCGCCATCGGCACATCGCCATGCCCGGTGAGAAATACCACCGCCAGCGTACTCTCACGCTGACGCATGGCTTCATGCACAGCATGCCCATCCAGTACAGGCATACGCATATCCAGCAAAAGTACGCCCACCTGGTGCAGATTTGCCTCGGTGAGGAATGTTTCGCCTTGCTCCCAGCAACACACCTCATATCCCAGACTTTCCAGTAAAAACGCGCAAGCCTGGGTGACGGCAATATCGTCATCCAGCAGATGAATGATTGCCACGACGGCCTCCCTCCGGGTTTTGCTTAAAATGTAATGTCACCACCACGCCCGCTTTTTCATCTGGAGCCAGATGATTTTTGATCTCAATGTCTCCGTTTGCGTAGCGCACCAGCCGCTGACAAATGGCTAACCCCAGCCCCATGCCCTCTTTACGGGTGGTCATAAACGGCTGAAAAGCCTGGTACAGCTGCACCTCATCAATACCTCCGGCGTTATCCTGCACCTGAATACTCACATCACCATCCTCACGCTGAGCGCTAAACCACACGGTGGTTGCCCCCGCCTGGGCGGCGTTGAGAACCACATTGGCCAGTACCTGTTCGAGGAGAACACTTGGCAACGTTAATGTTAACGCCTTACCGATCTGCGTTTGCAGCGCTACCGCCGGGAATTGCTGTGGCATGCGTAATAATTGCCAGACGTGATGGATAGCATCATGAACGTTGACGACCTGCCAGTCATCGGTCATCACCGGATTGCCCTGTGCCTGGCTGACCCACTGGCGAAGATTGTGCAGCGTATCAGCCCCCCGCTGCGCCTGGGTATCAATGTGCTCCAGCGCGGGCAGCAGTGGATGCTGTTGATCCTGACTACGCAGGCGGATCAGACAGCCCTGCGCATAATGACGGATAGCCGATAGCGGCTGATTGAGCTCGTGGGCAAAACCCGACGTCATCTCGCCAAGCACGCTCATTTGGCGAGCGGTTTCCAGCTCCTGTTCCTGTTTGCGCAACAATACGTTGTTTCGCTCCAATTGCCTGCCGCGTCGGCGGACCAGCAACATCACCCAGATGTAATTGAGCGTCAGCAACAACAGTACGAGAGCCGCGGCCCCCATCGCCAGCCGATGTTGAATAAACCAGCTTTTGACATCCAGCCACAGCTGGCGCTGCTGCGGATGCTGGCGGACATCGCGCAGTAACGCTTCCACCTCGCGGGTCGAGGCGGGCGCCCCCCAGCGAAACGTCGCGTTTTGCGGCGCATTGAACAGGGCCCGCGTGACGCGATCGGCCAGCTCGTCGCTTACCGCAGGCAGTGCCGCAAATGACCAGTCAGGATAGAGCGGCGTACTGGTTATACAGGGAATCGACGTTGGATGGTTAAGCACGGCCGTAAAATCTGTTTTACGAATAAGCCCTTCTTCGTCCATTTTTTCCAGCAGGCACACCGGCACAATCACCGCCTGTACGGCTTTTTCGCGTAATAAATAGAGTAAGGCATCGGCGGGAAATCCGGTAAACGTCAGGCGCAAATCGCGCTCCGGGCGCAGGCCGGCATCGCTGAGCGCTTTATATCCCAGCAAATAGCCGCCAAATGCCTGAGCGTCAATGGCACCCACCGTTTTGCCGATCAGATCGTGTGCGGAGGTTATCCCGCTATCGCGCCTGACGAGGATCGCGCTGCCAATCACATTACTGGTGGCTTTCCCCCCGCGAGTAGAACGGAGTGACGCCAGCCAGCGTAGCGCAGCGCGGCTGTTTAGTTGAACAAATTGCGCCGGATTCGTGACCACAAATTGTACCGTTCCACGATTCACCGCCTCCTGCATTTGCCGTAGGTCCAGTGGTTGAATGTGAAACTGTTCGCCGGGAATTTGCTGATTCAACAGGGTTTCCAGCGGCTGCCAGTGATTACGTGTGGAGACCTCCCCACGCATCGCCAAAACGCCAATGTTCCATGTCTGAGCCCTGACCACACCGCTTAGCATCCATAGCGACACCAGCACCGTCAGACATTTTGCTACGTTGCGTCCCACTCAATTATCCCTGTCAATTATGTTGTTTTAGATCAACAACAAGCCGGGTATGTGGTTAACCACAATAGAGTCCCCCCCGTCACGATTTTTACACTGTAAATCATCAAGATTCTTTATTCATCACACGCAAACCAACGGCGTGACCAATGTTTCGTTGTTGCATCGTGACGGGAGAAAATATGGACAGCAGTAAAAGGCAGTTTCTCCAGCAACTGGGCGTCCTGACCGCTGGCGCATCACTGGTACCCTTGGCTCAGGCGCAATTTCCCTTCTCGCCTGAACGCCATGAAGGCTCACTTCAGCATCGCTACGCCATGCTGGTTGACCTGCGACGCTGTATCGGCTGCCAGGCCTGTACTGTCAGTTGCGCCATTGAAAACCAGACGCCGCAGGGTGAATTTCGCACCCTCGTTAACCAGTACCAGGTGCAGATTGAAGGTCAGCAGAGCGTCACCAACGTCCTGCTGCCGCGGCTGTGCAACCATTGTGATAATCCTCCCTGCGTGCCCGTTTGCCCGGTACAGGCTACCTTCCAACGCGAAGACGGCATTGTGGTGGTCGACAACACGCGCTGCGTGGGCTGCGCCTACTGCGTGCAGGCCTGCCCTTATGATGCGCGGTTCATCAACCATGAAACACAAACCGCCGATAAATGTACCTTTTGCGTTCATCGCCTCGAAGCTGGCCTGCTCCCGGCCTGCGTGGAATCCTGCGTCGGCGGCGCGCGCATCATAGGCGATATCAAAGATCCGCACAGCCGAATTTCTCAAATGCTGCGTGAACACCATGACGCCATCAAAGTCCTGAAACCGGAAAACGGGACATCACCGCACGTGTTCTATCTGGGTCTGGACGAAGCGTTTGTAACCCCGTTGATGGGACGTGCTCAACCCGCTCTCTGGCAGGAGGTTTAAATGAACCATTCACTGGTTATTGAAGAGGTTCTGGCCCATCCCCAGGACGTAAGCTGGTTACCCTGGGCCGTACAATATTTCTTTTTCATCGGCATTGCCGCCTGCGCCGCGCTGTTCGCCTGCGTGCTTCACTGGCGTAAACAAGAGATGCCGGAACTGGAAAACCTGACGCTGTTAATCGCCCTGACCTGCGCGATTACCGCGCCGCTGGCGCTGACCGCTGACTTACACCAAACCGCCCGCGTCTGGCATTTCTACGCCTGGCCGACGCCGTGGTCCTGGATGCCCTGGGGCGCGCTGTTTTTACCGCTCTTTACCGGCTTCTTAGGTCTGTGGTTTCTGGCGCAGCATGTTAAACGGTTAACGCTTAAAAGTTACAGTGTCACTAAGTGGCTGGCGATAGGTAGCGCCTTGTCAGCCATCGGGTTGCTGGTATACACCGGCCGCGAAGTGTCGGTAGTGCAGGCGCGTCCTGTCTGGTTCAGCTACGCCTTTCCGGTTGCGATGTTCCTCAGCGCGCTGCAAACGTTTCTCGCCCTGCTCATCGCCGCGACAAAAAGCGAGGGAACATTGGCCCGCAAACTGGCGTGGGGGCAGACAGTCACCCTGATGGTACTGGCTTTAGTCGTGGTGATATGGGTGAGCGGCAACACGCTTTCCGGTTCGGCTATTCGCCAATGGCTGAACGTTGCCCCGTTAGCACGACACTACGCTATCGGTTGGGTTGCGCTATGGCTTGTTTCGCTTGTCCTGTGCGGGCTGGTGCTACGTAACCCCTTATCGCTGCCGCTGCGCATATTACTTGCATTTAGCGCGATGGCGCTGTGCTGGCTGATGCGCTGGACGTTACTTATCCAGGTGCAGACCGTACCGAAATTTAACGCGCTGTTTAATCCTTACACCCTGCCCGGTGGTACCGATGGCTGGCTGGCCATTGTGGGCACCTTCGGCCTGTGGATAGCACTGATCATTATTGTTCGTGAAGCCCTGAACGCGATCGCAAGGAGAATGCAACATGGCTAATTTAACCCGTCGTCAGTGGCTTAAAGTAGGCCTTGCCGTAGGTGGTATGGTGACTTTTGGCCTGAGTTATCGGGATGTGGCAAAGCGCGCGATAGACGGTTTGCTGGACGGCTCCTCGGGCAAAATAACCCGAGACCGCATCTTTGGTAACGCCCTCATCCCCGAAGCCAATGCCCAGCCGCGCTGGCAGCAGAACCCGCAGCAGGTTATCTCCATGACACAGTGCTTCGGCTGCTGGACGCAGTGTGGCGTGCGGGTGCGCGTTGACAGCGAACAAGGCAAGGTGTTGCGCATTGCGGGCAACCCCTATCACCCATTGTCTCACGAGCACCATATTGACGCCTCCGTCCCCTTTGCCACCGCAATGGAACAACTGGCGGGCGAAACGGGTCTTGACGCTCGTTCCACGGCCTGCGCCCGTGGCGCAACCTTACTTGAAGGTTTATACAGCCCGTTACGCATTCTCCAGCCCATGAAACGTGTCGGCAAACGCGGTGAGGGAAAATGGCAGAGCATCAGCTTTGAACAGCTGATCAAAGAGGTGGTGGAAGGCGGCGACTTGTTTGGTGAAGGCCACGTTGACGGCTTGCGGGCAATCCATGACACCAACACGCCACTTGATGCCAGGCATCCCAGCTTTGGCCCTAAATCCAATCAACTGCTGGTCACCAATACCAGCGATGAAGGACGTGATTCATTTTTGCGCCGCTTTGCATTAAATAGTTTTGGCAGTAAAAACTTCGGCGCTCATGGCGCTTACTGTGGTCTGGCATACCGTGCCGGTTCCGGTGCGTTAATGGGCGATCTGGATAAAAATACCCACGTGAAGCCCGACTGGGACAACGTCAAATTCGCGCTATTTATGGGAACGTCTCCGGCGCAATCCGGTAACCCGTTTAAGCGCCAGGCTCGCCAACTGGCCAGCGCCCGTTTACGCGACGACTTCCGTTATGTGGTGGTGGCACCGGCCCTGCCATTGACCACGGTGCAGGCTGACAATCGCGGCCACTGGCAGCCTGTACGACCGGGAAGTGACTCCGCGCTGGCGATGGGGATGATCCGTTGGATTATCGAAAAACAGCGTTATAACGCCGATTATCTCACCATTCCCGGCGTACAGGCCATGCAGCAGGCCGGGGAAAAAAGCTGGACTAACGCCACGCATCTGGTGATTACCGATGAGCTTCCAACCCTTGCCGGACAGCATTTAACCCTCGCGCACCTGAGTGCAAATGCCGCCCAGGAGCCGGTGGTCATTAACGAGGCCGGCGAAATTGTCGCCGCCAGCAGTTGCCCACGCGCGCAGCTGTTCGTCACCCGCCAGGTCACGCTGGCAGACGGTCAGACGGTGACGGTAAAAAGCAGCTTCCAGTGTCTGAAAGAGTCCGCCGGGAAACTAACGCTGACGCAGTACAGCCAGCAATGCGGTGTGTCTGAAGCTGACATTGGCGCCCTGGCCGACGCGTTTACCCGCCATGGCCGCCAGGCAGCGGTGATTACGCACGGTGGAATGATGGCAGGCAATGGATTTTATAACGCCTGGTCGGTGATGATGCTCAATGCGCTGATTGGCAATCTCAGTCTTGAAGGCGGCGTATTTGTCGGCGGCGGCAAGTTCAATGGCGCCACCGACGGTCCGCGCTACAACATGGACAGCTTCGCCGGGAAGGTAAAACCAAAAGGATTAAGCATCGCGCGCAGTAAAACTGCTTATGAGTCTTCCGAAGAGTATCGCAATAAGGTGGCGGCCGGACAACCGCCCTTCCCGGCCAAAGCCCCGTGGTATCCGTTTGTCGCAGGCCAGCTTACCGAACTCCTCGTCTCGGCGTTGGAAGGCTACCCTTATCCGCTGAAAGCCTGGATCTCCAACATGACCAACCCGTTCTACGGCATCGCAGGGTTGCGCGGCGTGGCGGAAGAAAAGCTCAAGGATCCTGCGCGTCTGCCGCTGTTTATCGCTATTGACGCCTTTATGAACGAAACCACGGCGCTGGCCGATTACATCGTGCCGGATACGCACAACTTCGAAAGTTGGGGATTCAGCGCCCCGTGGGCCGGCGTTGCCAGTAAAGCCACCACCGCGCGTTGGCCGGTAGTGACAGCGGCAACCAGCAGTACCGCTGATGGTCAACCCGCCTCGATGGAATCTTTCTGTATCGCAGTGGCAAAACGCATCGGGCTACCCGGATTTGGTGACAATGCGATTACCGATCCGCAGGGCAATCACTATCCGTTGAATCGTGCGGAAGATTACTACCTGCGACTCGCCGCCAATATTGCGTTTATGGGCAAAGCGCCGGTCGCTGAAGCGCAACCGGAAGACATAGCGCTGACTGGGGTACAGCGGATCGTGCCAGTGATGACCCAAACGCTGAAAGCCGATGAAATCAGCCGGGTGGCGTTTATCTACTCCCGCGGCGGGCGTTTTGCGCCAGACAACAGCGGGCGGGTTGAGAATCGGATAGGCAATGCGTGGGAAAAACCGCTACAAATCTGGAATGCGGACGTCGCCGCGCACCGCCATGCAATTACCGGCGAGCGCTACAGCGGCTGCCCGGCCTGGTATCCTTCACGCCTGTCAGATGGGCGTGCGGTCGAGGAGTTGTTCCCGGAACAAGAGTGGCCGCTGAAACTGATTTCTTTTAAATCCAATACCATGTCCAGCGCCACGGCGGTGATCCCACGTCTGCATCATCTGAAGCCGGTTAATCTGGTGGCGCTTAATCCGCAGGATGGTCAACGATATGGTTTAGCGCACGGCGATATGGTGCGTATCACCACGCCTGGCGGTCAGGCGCAGGCGCAGATAAGCCTGCTTAATGGCGTGATGCCGGGCGTGATCGCCATTGAACACGGTTATGGGCATAAAGAAATGGGCGCGGCGCAGCATACGCTCGACGGCAAGCCGATGGCGTTTGACGCACAAATAAGGTCGGGGATTAATCTCAACGATTTGGGCTTTGCGGATCCTACCCGGCAGGTAGCCAATACCTGGCTTGACTGGGTGTCAGGTGCAGCGGTGCGCCAGGGTTTACCAGCGAGGATTGAGCGAGTGAAACTCTAGCGCCGGATGGCCACACCAACGCGTTTTATCCGGCCTACAGAACGTCGTAGGCCGGATAAGGCAATGCCAGCGGATCAGTTATTTACCGGGATCACCGCACCTTTATATTTGGTGCGGATCCAGTCCTGGATCTCTTTTGAGTGCAGGACATCAACCAGCGCCACGATATCTTTTTTCTTCTCGTCGCCGCGATGCACGGTAATGATGTTGGCATACGGGTTGTTTTCACCGCTTTCGACAGCGATAGGATCTTTCACCGGATCCAGCCCGGCGTCGATGGCGTAGTTGGCGTTAATCACCACCGCATCGCCTTCGTCGTTGTTATACATCTGCGGTAACAGCGCGGCTTCCACGTTAGGCAGGAACTTCAGTTTTTTCGGGTTCTCGACGATATCGCTAATGCGCGCGGTGACTTTATCCACGCCCGGCTTCAGCTTGATTACGCCCTCTTTTTCGAAAATCGACAGAATACGGCCTTCCTCAGATACCGCATCGCGCATGATGACCTTGCCGCCTTCCGGCAGATCTTTAAGCGATTTCACTTTTTTCGAATAGATCCCAATTGGCTCGATGTGAATCGCTCCGGCACTGACGAAATCATAGGTTTTATCGCCCGCATGATCTTTAATCACGCTGTTCAGGTACGGAATATGCTGGAAGTAGTTAGCGTCAATCTCACGGCCAGCCAGCGCGGTGTTGGGCAGAATGTAATCCTGGAACGGTTTAATCTCTAAATCGATCCCTTGCTTCGCCAGAATAGGCTTAGCCTGCTCAAGGATCTCCGCGTGCGGCACGTTAGAGGCGCCAACGGTCAGAGTATCGGCCCAGGAGGCAAAGCTCAGGGCGCTTAAGGTTGCTGCGGCGAGTAACGTCAGTGATTTTTTCATGATAATGGTTTCCGTATTTTATTAGCGTTTATCTAACAGAGAGGTGATCACATCGCCGCAAAGCTGGATGATGAAGACAATGAGCAAAATCGTCACCGTCGCCACCAGCGTGACGTCGCTGTGGTTGCGCTGGAATCCTTCCAGATAGGCCAAATTCCCTAAACCACCGGCGCCAATCACCCCTGCCATCGCGCTGTAGCTGACCAGCGCAATCAGCGTCACGGTGATCCCGGACACCAGGGCAGGAGAGGATTCCGGCAGTAAAACCCGAAAAATAAGCGTGCTTAGCCGTGCGCCCATCGAACGCGTCGCCTCAATAACCCCTTTGTCGACTTCACGCAGGGCAATTTCGACCAGACGCGCATAAAACGGTGCGGCCCCTACAATCAGCGCAGGCAACGCGGCATTAGCGCCGAGAATGGTGCCAACCATCGCTTTGGTAAACGGAATCAGCAGCACAATTAGAATGATGAACGGGATGGAACGAAAGATATTCACCACCAGCGAAATAACGCTATAAACCGCGCGATTGTGAATCAGTCCGCCGCGTGCGGTCAGGAACAGCGCCAGACCAAGTGCAACGCCCAGGACAAAGGTCGCTGCGCCAGAAAGGACCGTCATGTAGAGCGTTTCCTGGGTTGCTGCCAGCAGTTGCTCCCACTTCAGATGAGGAAACAGTTCTTCAGCCATGGTTGATTACCTCGCCTTCAATGTCGCTCTGGCGCAGATCGGCCAAAATATTGTTCAATTGTTCCTCAGAGGCCACAACGTGCACCCAAAGCTGACCAAACACACCGTGCGCGGTTTGCGTCATCTTGCCGTGTAAAATGTTAAACGGCAGGCCATAGCGCAGGGTCAATTCGCCAACCACAGGCCTATGAGTACGTTGCCCGGTAAACGTTAGCTTGATCACCACACCGCCCAGCTCACGGGCCAACTGTGGGTTAAACTCATCTTCCTCGGTGTACTGACTCACCTGACGAACGAACTGTCGGGTGATCGGCTGTTGGGGATGGGTAAAGACGTTGAGCACGTCGCCTTCCTCAACGACCCTGCCGTTTTCCATTACCGCGACGCGATCGCAGATTTTTCGTACCACGTGCATTTCATGCGTGATCAGCACAATGGTTAATTTGAAGCGGCGATTAATATCGAGCAGCAAATCGAGGATCTGATCGGTAGTTTGCGGATCCAGTGCCGAAGTGGCTTCATCACACAGCAGAACGTCAGGATTGTTCGCCAGCGCACGGGCAATTCCTACCCGCTGTTTTTGCCCACCGCTAAGCTGGGACGGATACGCATTTTCACGACCGCTCAGCCCCACCAGCGAAATCAGTTCAGCAACTCGCGCTTTAATTGATGCTTTTGGCGCTCCAGCAATTTGCATAGAGAACGCAATATTTTCACTAACCGTTCGTGACCACAGCAAATTGAAGTGTTGAAACACCATGCTGATTTTCAGTCGCGCCTGACGTAAAGATTCCCCACGGGCGGCAGAGATATCGTGGCCGTTAATCGTTACGCTGCCTGAAGTCGGTTTTTCCAGACCATTAAGTAAGCGTATTAAGGTGCTTTTCCCCGCCCCGCTGTAACCAATAATTCCGTAAATCTGTCCCTGTTCAACCGTCAGGTTGACGTTATCGACAGCGGTAATGGCAAGCCTGCCTGGCGTAAACACTTTCGAAATATTTTTCAGGACAATCATGTCGTTTAGGTATCCGCTGCTGCTTATTGTTCTGCTGCTAGCGCTTTTGGCTGTTTAGCAGTATGGATGTCCAAACGAGTTTAATCAGTGAGATTGGCTTTTAAAATGAATTAAAACGCATTTGATATAACTTTTAGAAATATGTCGGTTTGGTCGGCGTTATACACAAAAAGTCAGGGATTGGGATGACTATTACACCTTGTTGCGCAACAAATGCTGCTGCGAACAACCTCTTTATCCATACCTGGAAACAAATTAATGAATATTTTCTGTAAAACTGCACAGAAGTGTTTTGAAACGCTGTTTCCATTTTCCTTTTTGATAATTTTCAGCGTATAATGCGCGCCAATTGTCTCTTGAATGGTTTCAGCACATTGACCTGTAAAACTCAACGACTACAAAACTCACCATCCCGTTGGGCTGAAACACAAGCACACATTCCTCTGCACGCTCTTTCGATGTCACCTATCCTTAGAGCGAGGCATCACAACTTTCGTAACTCAGGTTTAGCTTCCCGTCCGTGCGCGGCGGGAGCCAGATTTCCATATCCTTCTCAACTTAAAGACTAAGACTGTCATGAAAAAGACGAAAATTGTTTGCACCATCGGTCCGAAAACCGAATCCGAAGAGATGTTAACCAAAATGCTGGACGCGGGCATGAACGTCATGCGTCTGAACTTCTCCCACGGGGACTATGAAGAACACGGTCAGCGCATCAAGAATTTGCGCAACGTCATGAGCAAAACCGGCAAGAAAGCCGCAATCCTGCTCGACACCAAAGGTCCGGAAATCCGTACCATCAAACTGGAAGGCGGTAACGACGTTTCCCTGAAAGCGGGCCAGACCTTCACCTTCACCACCGACAAATCCGTTGTCGGCAACAACGAAATCGTTGCTGTTACTTATGAAGGCTTCACTAAAGATCTGTCCGTCGGCAATACCGTTCTGGTTGACGATGGTCTGATCGGCATGGAAGTTACCGCTATCGAAGGTAACAAAGTTATCTGTAAAGTGCTGAACAACGGCGACCTGGGCGAAAACAAAGGCGTTAACCTGCCGGGCGTTTCCATCGCGCTGCCAGCACTGGCTGAAAAAGACAAACAGGACCTGATCTTCGGTTGCGAGCAAGGCGTTGACTTCGTTGCAGCATCCTTTATCCGTAAACGTTCTGACGTCGTTGAAATCCGTGAGCACCTGAAAGCGCACGGCGGCGAAAACATCCAGATCATCTCCAAAATCGAAAACCAGGAAGGCCTGAACAACTTCGACGAAATCCTCGAAGCATCTGACGGCATCATGGTTGCTCGTGGCGACATGGGCGTTGAGATCCCGGTTGAAGAAGTTATCTTCGCGCAGAAGATGATCATCGAAAAATGTATCCGTGCACGTAAAGTCGTTATCACTGCGACCCAGATGCTGGACTCCATGATCAAAAACCCGCGTCCGACCCGCGCTGAAGCCGGTGACGTAGCGAACGCCATCCTCGACGGTACTGATGCAGTAATGCTGTCTGGCGAGTCTGCAAAAGGTAAATACCCGCTGGAAGCCGTCACCATCATGGCAACCATTTGTGAGCGTACCGACCGCGTGATGACCAGCCGTCTGGACTTCAACAACGACAGCCGCAAACTGCGCATCACCGAAGCCGTTTGCCGTGGCGCAGTTGAAACTGCAGAAAAACTGGATGCTCCGCTGATCGTTGTAGCAACCCAGGGCGGTAAATCTGCTCGCGCAGTACGTAAATATTTCCCGGATGCCACTATCCTGGCGCTGACCACCAACGAAACTACCGCGCGTCAGCTGGTGCTGAGCAAAGGCGTTGTTGCACAGGTAGTTAAAGAAATCAGCTCTACCGATGATTTCTATCGTCTGGGTAAAGAAGTCGCTCTGGAAAGCGGTCTGGCTCAGAAAGGTGACGTTGTGGTGATGGTTTCCGGTGCACTGGTTCCGAGCGGCACGACCAACACGGCATCCGTTCACGTGCTGTAATAATTCCAACGCGAATTAATTTGCTTAAAAAAGCGCCCTGGTGGCGCTTTTTTTATTTTATCGATAGCTACAATTAATAAAAAATCAAATCGGATTTCACTATCTAATCCGTGATTATCTAAGATGAATCCGATGGAAGCTTTCTGTTTTCACTCGGGTTTTTAGCCGTTTTTGCACAATTCGATGCTTCTTTGAGCGAACGATCAAAAATAAGTGCATTCCCATCAAAAAAATATTCTCAACATAAAAAACTTTGTGTAATACTTGTAACGCTACATGGAGATTAACTCAATCTAGAGGGTATTAATAATGAATCGTACTAAACTGGTACTGGGCGCGGTAATCCTGGGTTCTACTCTGCTGGCAGGTTGCTCCAGCAACGCTAAAATCGATCAGCTGTCTTCTGACGTTCAGACTCTGAACGCTAAAGTTGACCAGCTGAGCAACGACGTGAACGCAATGCGTTCCGACGTTCAGGCTGCTAAAGATGACGCAGCTCGCGCTAACCAGCGTCTGGACAACGCAGCTACTAAATACCGCAAGTAATAGTATCTGTGTAATAAAAATGGCGCACATTGTGCGCCATTTTTTTTGCTCTGAATTTCCCTTCCCTGTTATTGCGTAGCACGCACCTCTGCATCCTCTCCTGGCACGCCATTCTGTGCAGACTTCACTTCCGCGCCATTGCTTACGACCGACGCTTGCCCGGCCGTTACGGTGACCGGATAGCCGGCACGACGATACAAGGCTCTTTCCACCAAACTATTATCCACGGCTTTATTGTCTTTAAACTGGGTAAAACCGGCTGGCAGCACATACGGCATGGTCTGGACGTTTTGCTCCTCCTCCGGCGACAGCGGTCGATGCACCTCGACATAGCGCATTCCGTTCGGCTCTATCGAATATTTTATCGGCTCATTAATCACCCGAACCGGCGTTCCTGTCCGGACCTGAGCAAACAGTGCTTTGATGTCCGGCGCGTTCATGCGAATACACCCAGAACTTACGCGCAGTCCCACGCTGTCCGGTGCACTGGTGCCATGGATCAGATATTCACCATTTCCATGTGCCAGACGCAGTGCAAAGCGTCCTAACGGGTTATTTGGCCCGGCAGGTACTACTGGCGGTAATGTTATGCCGCGCTCCAAAGAGCGTTTACGGATGCCTGCTGTAGGGGTCCAGGTCGGATTCGGGATTTTCTGCCCAACCCGGGTTTCCATTACCGGCGTTTCCAGCCCCTGCAAACCGATACCAATTGGGAAAACCTGAACAATATTCTCTCCCGGCGGGAAGTAATACAGACGCAGTTCCGCCAGATTCACAATAATGCCTTCTCGTGGTGCATCCGGTAGCAGTAGTTGCGAGGGAATAGTAATCAGCGTTCCGGGTTTAGGTACGGGGGCAATCGTATTATTGGCTTCAAGGATCAGCATTGCGGCGGTATCAAACTTACGGGCAATCGCCTGTAGGTTTTTATCGCCTTCCTGCACGGTGTAGGTTTGATTTTGCCCGACAAGACGGCTGTTCGCCTGAGGCAAAGGATAATCGACCGCCCATGCGGCCTGAATAGCGCTGTAAGCGCCGATTAGCATTAACGTAATAACAGACGCGCGTTTCATACTCACCCCCCTGGCGTTCCTGCCGGACGGCGTCGAGCGCCCGATCCGGCCTACGAGTCACTGCGTTGCACTACCTCACTCTTTCACGTCGAGCTGAAATTGACGTGTTTTATCAGTTTAGCTAAGAGTTGCGGCTTTGGTGCGAATAGCCCGAATCATCGCCTCCAGCCCTTGTGAACGAGACGGTGTGAGATGCTGTGCGAGCGCCATTTTTTCAAACCACGGACGCACATCAAAATTCACAATATCCTGGGCCGTCATGCGGTCATATAAAATGAATACGACAGCGATAAGCCCTTTCACAATTGCCGCATCGCTGTCGCCCTGTAATTCAATAATTCCTTCAGCATTCTGACGCATGACAATCCATACCTGACTTTGACAGCCCTGGATGCTATTTTCCGTATTACGATCGTCGTCGTTTAATTCCGGCAAACGCTGACCCAGTTCAATAATGTACAGGTATTTCTCTTCCCAATTAGCGCAACGCAGAAAATTACGCAACAACTTTTCTTTATCCGGTAGCGCAGCCATAACGCCTCCCTGTTATCCCAGTAAGTGATGAATACGCTTGAGGCCCGTTACCAGGCGATCCACTTCTTCGTGGGTGTTGTACATGGCAATCGACGCCCGGCACATCGCAGGAACGTTATAGTAGGCCATCAGCGGCATAGCGCAGTGATGCCCTGTCCGCACGGCGATGCCATAGTTATCAAGAAAACTCCCGACATCATAGGCATGATGTTTGCCGAGGTTAAACGCAATCACCCCCAGACGATTATCCGGCCCGTAGAGCGTCAAATCAGGCACATCCGCCAGCTGTTCCAGCGCATAGCGCATCAGGAATTGTTCATATTCGCTGATTTCAGTAAGCCCCAGCGCGGATACATATTCAATAGCCGCGCCGAGTCCAATAATCCCCCCGGTGTTTGGCGTTCCGGCTTCAAACCGCCAGGGGGCTTTGGCCCACGTCGTTCCCTGGCTCAGGCTCACCGTCGCAATCATCGATCCACCGCCTTCCCACGGCGGCATCTCCTGCAGCAACGACTCTCTGGCATACAGAACGCCAATACCGGTTGGCCCGTAGAGCTTGTGCCCAGAGAAAACATAGAAGTCGCAATCCAGCGCCTGCACATCAACCTGATGATGCATAACTGCCTGTGCGCCATCCACCAGCACTTTCGCGCCGTATTGATGCGCCAGCTCAATCATCTCAACCAATGGGTTTTCCGTGCCCAGCACGTTAGACACATGGGTAATCGCCAGCAGTTTCGTGCGATCGTCAAACAGCGTCGGCAGCGTTTCCAGTTGCAACGTCCCCTCTGTATTGAGCGGAATAACGCGCAGTTCTGCACCTACGCGGGCGCACAACATCTGCCAGGGCACAATATTGGCGTGGTGCTCCATTTCGCTGATGATAATGTTATCGCCCGCCCGCACATTGCTGCCGCCCCAGCTGTTAGCCACCAGGTTGATACCTTCCGTTGTGCCGCGAACAAACACCAGTTCTTCAGCTGAACGGGCGTTGATAAACAGCGAGGCGAGCTTGCGCACATTCTCCATTTTTTCCGTGGCCTGCGCGCTCAGCGTATGGATCCCGCGGTGGACCGCGGCATAGCCATGACGGTAAAACTCGGCTTCGGCATCAATCACCTGGTTGGGCTTTTGCGCGCTGGCGGCGCTATCCAGATACGCCAACGGTAAACCGTTCACTTCACGCGTCAGGACCGGAAAATCAGCCCGCACTTTTTCAATGGGAAATGTCATGCTACGCCTCCCGGCAAGCGTTGGGCGATCCGTGCCAGGACCTGTTGTTTCAGCGTTTCCTCGCCCAGGGCTTCCGTCAGCTCAGCGGCAAACGCATAGAGAATCATTTGTTGGGCATCCTGCTGGCCGATCCCGCGCGAACGCAGATAGAACATCTGCTCGTCGTCGATCCGCCCTACCGTCGCCCCGTGGCTGCATTTCACGTCGTCGGCATAAATTTCAAGCTGCGGCTTGGTATCCACTTCCGCCAGTTTTCCGAGCAGCAAATTATTGTTGGTCATCTGACCGTCGGTTTTAATGGCGTGCTGAGCGACGTTGATCAGGCCATTGAATACCGCGCGCCCCTTATCGCTGACAATCGTTTTATGCAGTTGTCGACTGTTGCAATATCCCTTGTTGTGCGCAAGCCAGGTGCGGGTATCGCAGACTTCATTTTTCACCGGCATCGCCAGGCTGTTAAGCCGAAGCGTGGTGTTTTCGCCGTTAAGCTGGGTGCTGGTGTTATGGCGCAACACCGCATCACCGAGTAAAAAGCTGTGGCTGGCGGCCGTGGCATCAGCGCCCAACTGAATATCATTATGCGCGAAGTGGTGGCTGAGCGGATTCTCAAACGCCAGTTTGATGTGACGCAAGTGTGCGTTTGCCGCGACGTTCATCGTTAATCGTGCACCGGTAAAATGGCGATATTCGCTGAGGCTGACATAGTGTTCAATGACGGTGGCTTCTGCGCCTTCTGCCAGATCCAGATGGTGGCGATAGTGCGCCGTGTTCACCTCATCACCCGCCAGCCCCTGGGTAATGTGCAGCAGCAGCAACGGTTTTGCCGGTCGCTGGTTACGCTTCACCTGAATGTGCGTTACGCTGCGGGAGAGGCTTTCGGTCAGGTGCAGAAAGACTTCCGGTTGGATAGCCACCGGTAGCGACTGGCGCACATCATCAACGGTAATGTTAAACCCGCTACCTTCCGCGCTGTCGCTGAGCGTTGGACAGAATTGCCCGTCAACAAACACCAGGCGGACAGCATCAATAGCCGGCGCTAACGCTTCACACTGGGCGGACGTTATCTCAGTGACATGACTGACAAACTGGCTGTTGGTTAATCCTTCCAGCGGTGTGTATTTCCAGTCCTCATGCTTACGCGTTGGCAGTCCCAAACGCAGCATCTGCTGCAGGTGCTGATGGGCATGGTGCGAGCGCGTCTCCCCTTGCGTTTCAAACAGATGATGCCACTGTTGCAGCACGTTACTGCTGTTCGCTAAGCCAGCCATAACCTTGCTCCTCCAGTTGTTTGACCAGCGTGAAATCGCCGGATTTCACAATTCGCCCCTGGTAGAGAACGTGCACATAATCGGGTTTGATGTAATCCAGGATGCGCTGATAGTGGGTGACGATAATGAATGAACGTTGCCCGTCGCGCAGCGAGTTCACGCCATCCGCAACGACTTTCAGCGCGTCGATATCCAGCCCGGAATCCGACTCATCAAGAATGCACAGTTGAGGTTCCAGCACCGCCATTTGCAAAATGTCATTACGCTTTTTCTCGCCACCGGAGAAACCAACGTTGACCGAACGCGTTAGCAAATCTTCCGGCATCTTCAATAACGCGATTTTCTCTTCCATCAGATCCTGGAAGTCAAACCTGTCCAGCGACTCTTCGCCACGGTAACTGCGCACCGCATTCAGTGCCGTTTGCAGGAAAAACTGATTACTGACGCCGGGGATTTCTACCGGATACTGAAATGCCATAAAGATCCCTTCACCGGCCCGGTCTTCGGGTGACAGTTCCAGTAAATCCTTACCGTTAAATTCTACCGTCCCGCCGGTGACTTCGTAGTCATCGCGCCCGGCGAGCGTTGCGGAAAGCGTACTTTTCCCGGAACCGTTCGGCCCCATAATGGCGTGTACCTCTCCGGGGCCAATATCCAGGCTCAGCCCACGCAGGATCGCCTTATCTTCCACACTGACCTGTAAATTTTTAATGCTTAACATGTGCTTTCCTTAAATTTTAACCGACGCTGTGTTCAAGACTTATGGCGAGAAGTTTTTGCGCTTCAACGGCAAATTCCAGCGGCAGTTCAGAGAACACGTCTTTACAGAAACCATTGACGATCATCGAAATGGCATCTTCTTCGCTGATGCCGCGCTGCAAACAGTAAAACAGCTGGTCTTCACCAATGCGCGAGGTCGTGGCTTCATGCTCAAGCTGGGCGCTATTGTTACGACACTCCACATACGGGAAGGTGTGCGCTCCACAATCCGCGCCAATCAGCATCGAGTCGCATTGGGTATAGTTGCGGGCGTTGGTTGCGGTCGGCATGATCTTCACTAAGCCGCGATAGCTGTTTTGACTGTGTCCCGCAGAGATCCCTTTCGAGATAATGGTCGATTTGGTGTTCTTGCCGATGTGGATCATCTTGGTGCCGGTATCGGCCTGCTGATAACCACTGGTCAGCGCGACGGAGTAGAATTCGCCGATAGAGTTGTCGCCGCGCAGAATACAGCTTGGGTATTTCCAGGTAATGGCCGAGCCGGTTTCCGACTGCGTCCACGACATTTTGCTGTTTTCGCCTTCGCACAGAGCGCGCTTGGTGACGAAGTTCAAAATGCCGCCGGTGTTACCATCACCAGGGAACCAGTTTTGTACCGTCGAGTATTTCACTTCGGCATCTTTGTGGATAATGACTTCCACCACCGCGGCATGCAGTTGGTAGCTATCGCGTACCGGGGCTGAACAGCCTTCGATATAGCTGACGTAACTGCCCTCATCCGCAACCAGAATGGTGCGTTCAAACTGACCGGTTTTTTCCGCATTTATACGGAAATAGGTCGACAGTTCCATTGGGCAACGTACACCTTTCGGGACATAAATAAACGTGCCGTCGGAGGCCACCGCCGCATTCAGCGCCGCAAAAAAATTGTCATTACCCGGGACAACCGTACCCAGATATTGTTTTACCAGCTCGGGGTGATCGTGAATCGCTTCACCAAACGAACAGAAAATAATGCCCTGTTCCGCCAGTTTATCGCGATAAGTTGTCGCCACCGACACCGAGTCAAAAATGGCATCAACCGCCACCTCTTTGCCTTCGCGGACCGGCACGCCAAGCTGCTCAAATGCGTCCTCAACTTCTTTACTTAAAAACGCATTCGCCCCCGTTTGCTGCACCGCGCCCGGCTCAGACGCGCAGGTTTCATCGCAATTACCGCAGGACGGCGCGGAGTAATAACTGTACTCCTGGTAGTTCAGCTTATCGTAATGCGCTTTTAGCCAGTGCGGCTCTTCCATGGTCAGCCACGCTTTAAAGGCATTCAGGCGAAATTCCAGCATCCAGTCGGGTTCATTACGTTTTGCCGAAATCGCGCGCACGACATCTTCGTTGATCCCTTTCGCCAGCTCATCGGTTTGTAGATGGGTGAAGAAGCCCTCTTTGTAATTAAGGTGCCCGCCAGCCCAGGTGTTGACATCGTCAGTTGCTTCAGTATTACGAGACATAGTACCGCCTATACCCCAAAACTTTCGCCACAGCCGCATTCGTTCTGGGCTTTCGGGTTATGAAATTTAAATAGCTGATTTAATCCTTCGCGCACGAAATCGACTTCTGTGCCGTCGATGAACGGCATCGCCTGTAACGGCACATAAAGTCTGGCCCCCTCCGTTTCAAACAGCAGATCGTCTTTTTCCGCCTGGCGAACGGTGTCCAGCACGTAGCCAAATCCCGCGCATCCCGTTTGCTTCACGCCTAAACGCACGCCTAACATGTCGGGTTGCTTTGCCACCAGCTCGCGGATGTGCGCCGCAGCCGCTGGCGTTAACGTCAGACCTCGCCAGGCAAAATCGTCCGGGTTAAATGTTCCTGAATGCAATTCCATAGGGTTACCTCGAGTCACTAGCTTTCAAGCTATAACAACATGTTAGTGATAATGATTATCACTTCAACCCCTCAACAGCAGGGGCATTCGGGTTAATCGCCCTTTTTGACCCCTTTTACTAAGCATAGACCCTGCTGCGTGGGTTAACAGGGATGGATTTTTTTGTTCAATGCATTGATTAATAATGGATTAAGTAATTTCAATCGGCGAGACAGGTCGATAATCAAAAGATGTATAGAAAATGACTATTTCTGTGATAGAAGGGGTAACTTCCTCTGTCAGGCTATACCTAACCAGGGAGTTATCAGAGATGAGATTCGCAGAGCGGTGAACGGAAAAAAGTTAACGGCTGGCTAACCACCCATTGCCATTTTTCACTCGCCCGAAGGCAGGGGTTATATTATTTTCAAGCTGATAGATGATGGATAAAATAACATTTAAGTTATATCGTGTTATTTGATTATGTTCAGTTGCAAAGGATGAACTGGTTTCCACAAGATTGAAATGATTATATTCCTGCAACAGTGCTAAATTTGGCGCAATCTCAACAGGAAACTGCTTATCATTTGGTGAGGTGAAAAGATAGATATTCGCAGTTTTATGTTTATCTCTGTAGATAACATCCTGCAGCATATTATCCAGCTTAATAATATTCGCTGGCGAGATGGTGCCCATCATCTCTTGTCCGACGTGCGTCCAATATCCTTTTGCAACATAGCTACCGATGTAAAACTGGGGGACTGCTGTAATGATGTTCCGAATGTTGTGCTTAATGCCGTAATACATCGACATCGACCCGCCTTTGGAAGCACCAAGAATAGTCGTGTTAGAGGGTTTTACAAAATCAATCACCCCCTGCATGAGTAGACTAACCCCCTGCTCAATATCGAAATTCATTTTATTACACAAGTAATAAGCTGGCAGACCGCCAAAATCATCTTTAATCCATAGAATTGCAGAATGGCAATGGTCAAGCATGACAAAGTCATAGATGGTAGCATCCGGGATATTAAACCCAGACATGACAATCAACAAATGCCGACAATCTCTGGAGGCCGGTTTGAATCGATAGTGAATCGGTGTCTGATTTTTATAATTGAAAACAAGATTCTCTACCATTATTTAAACCCGGTTAACGTTTCACGGTGACCAGAACAGCGCACACAGTAATGATTTACCAAAGGGTCTGTTCTGCATTCTCTGTGCGATATAAAGCGGTTATGATTCTTTAAACTTAAATGTCACCACGGCTATTTTTTGACAACATCGGTCTGCAGACTCACGGCAAGTAGGTACAATCCCGTTCGGGCACTACGTGAAGACAACAAAAAACCCTTAAGGCTGCTTGCTGGCAGGCTTAAGGGTTCCGGCCCCATCCGGCGCTTATCTCCGGCACTCACGATGGCTTAGCTCTTGAAGGGGCGATAAGAATAATCTCACTTCCGGATATGTTTTGTTTAACACAAATTGCGATTTGACTATTTTATAAGCGTATTCAATCAATTATTAGGCGCTGTTTTTCACTGAGCGCGTCCAGCAACAGGCGCAGTCCTGCAGGCTGATGCTCCCGCGAAAGATATAAACCATAAATTGGCAGGCTTTTTGGTTGAAGCTCGGGCAAGAGTCTAACCAGCTTTCCCTGTGCCAGCCCTTCCCGCGCCTCCAGTTCCGGCACCAGCGCAATGCCCGTTCCCGCCAACGCCGACTCACAGAGCAACGAAGAGATCCCGGCGCTCAAATTGCCTTTAATCGCAACAGCGGCAGCCCGCGCCTGGGCATCCAGAAAGTGCCAGGATTTTCCGGCAAACCCGCTGTAGTACAGACAATTATGCCGCGTAAGGTCGTCGATAGTCTCAGGAGTGCCATGTTGATGCAGGTACTCTACAGACGCGCACAGTACCGATTTACAGTCGCCAAGGCGACGGGCGATAGTTCCAGGTTCAGGGTTTTCTGTTATACGGATCGCCACATCAATGCGTTCTCCAACGAGGCTTACCGGTTGATTATTGATCTCCACCTCGATACGCAGTTGTGGATACTTCGTCAGAAACGCGGGCAGTACCGGCGCTAAAATATGCATAGCTGTAAAATGCGCACAGGCCACACGTAGCGTGCCAGAGGGAGTTTGCGCGGCGCTGGCGGCACCAATATCCAGCGAAAGCTGCGCCAGAGAACGCGTTTTCACTAATGCCTCTTCACCCGCTGGCGTGATCGTCAGTCGGCGCGACGAGCGATGGATAAGCCTTGCACCCGCCCATTTTTCCATCTCGTCGAGGTAACGACTGACCATCGGACGGGAAAGCCCCAGCGCACGCGCGGCGGCGCTCAGACTGCCCAAATCACAGATATGGTTGAATACCGTTGCCGCCATCACTCTGTCCATTACATCCCATCCGATCGTTTTATGAAACTCAGCATGTCCTAATAAGGGAATTCTAACAGATCCGAATTTCCTTAAAATACAGGAACTATCAAAAGACAATTTCCTGCACAAGGATACCTGCCATGAAAGTTAAAACGCTGGCCCTGCTGTTACCTCTGTTCGCCTCTTCAGCCTTTGCCGCGACGCTACAGCTGGACGTCTACAATCCACAGGACAAGGCTATTTTCCCGGTCTCTTCAACGCTGGTTTCAGGACCGAAAGAGGCAATATTGTTTGACGCACAGTTCAGTACTAAAGATGGTGAACAGCTGGTGCAGATGATTCGCGCCAGCGGTAAAACGCTGAAGGCCATCGTGATCACCTCCGGCGATCCGGATTTCTATTTCGGACTGCAGCCTATCGTCAAAGCCTTCCCACAGGTAAAAGTCCTGGCAACACCGCACGTAGTAGACCATATCCGTGCCACCAAAGAGGCCAAACTGCAATTCTGGGGTCCGCAAATGAAGGACGGCGCACCAACATCGCTCACCGTTCCGCAAGCGACAACGCAAACGCATTTCACGGTTGATGGTGAAACGCTGGAACTGCGCCACCCTAATGATTATGCAGCCTACGTCTGGATCCCGGCGAACCGTGCCATTATTGGCGGTACCGGCGTGGCGTCTGGTATACACGTCTGGACGGCGGATACGCAATCTGCAGAACAGCGTAGCGCGTGGCGTAGCGTATTGGGCGAAATGCAGAAGTTACAACCCACCCAGGTGGTCCCGGGGCATTACATCGGCGAACGCCCTGCGGGCGATAAAGCGATTCGCTTCACACAGGACTATCTGCAATCGTTTGAGCAGGCGTTAGGGGCGAAGAAAGGTTCGGATTATGTGATTAAAACCATCACCGCGGCATGGCCAGGTCTTGCAGACGCAAGTTCTCTGGAGTTAAGTGCGAAGGTTAATACTGGTGAGATGAAGTGGTGATTGAGATTTAACGCAAAAAATAACCCCGAACGCGTGTCGGGGTTTCATTACGATAAGCATACCGGAATCAATGAACGCCCATGCGCCAGGCAAAATAGATCTCTTCTTTTAGTTCAGTCGAAGAAAGCGTCAATAAATCCGCGAACTCCAGCTCTAACTGTTTCAGTCTTTTCAGGTACTGAGCTGGTGAAAGATCGGTTTTATCACGACGTAAAAACTCTATTGCCAGTTGGGCCGGGTCTAATTGGGTAGACATATCATCCTCGCTTGTGTTCAAAACCTGCACAGTATAACACCATTCCCTGTGCAGATAATGACCAAAAGCAATATGCATCACAAAATTGCTGTCGTCAGACGCGACGTGCAGCACAATCGTCCCTGCTCATCGAAGATTTCGATTTGCCATACCTGATGACGGGAGCCGGTATGCACCGCGCGACATACCCCTCTGACGCGCCCTTCCCGCGCCGAGCGAATATGGTTGGCGTTGACCTCCAGGCCCACCACTTTCTGCTCACCCTGAGTACACAGGTAGCCAGCCACCGAACCAATGCTCTCAGCCAGCACTACGGACGCGCCGCCGTGCAGCAAACCAAAAGGTTGTTTAGTACGGTGGTCTACCGGCATTGTGGCTTCCAGCGTGTCATCGCCAATGTGCACAAAACGAATATCGAGCAGCCCAACCATATTTCCTTCACCCATGGCGTTGAGCGCTTCGAGTGTGACTTCACGTTTCCAGATCATCCTATAATCTCCAGCAGTGCCTGTAATGGATGGCGAACGCCCGTGCCTTCAACGCGTTTAACCTGACTGCGACAGGAGTATCCGGTAGCCAGACAACGGTTACGCGGCAATCGTTGCATTGCCTGGTGCCATGATAGCTCATAGATCCCCAGTGAGTTCTGATGATTCTTCACTTCGTGGCCATAGGTGCCCGCCATGCCACAGCACCCTACGCTGATGTTCTCCAGCTTTGCGCCAAAGCGGGCAAAAATAGCCGCCCACTGAGCAGGCGCGCCCGGCAGGGCCGTCACTTCGGTACAGTGTCCAAAGAAGTACCACGGTTCACCGCCCACAGCGACTGGCGGCTGTGACTCCACAACTGTCGATAACCATTCGTTGGCGAGTAACACATGGAAATCGCCCCGCTGTTCCCCGAGCGCCAGTTTGTATTCATCGCGATAGCAAAGCACCAGCGCCGGATCGACACCCACCATCGGAATATTCAGCTTCGCCACCCGATTGAGAAACTCAGATGTTTTCTTTGCGGTTTTTGCAAAACGGTTTAAAAAGCCCTTAATATGCTGGGCCTTGCCGTTTGGCGAGAACGGCAGCAGTACCGGCTGCAAACCCAGCTTTTCAACCAGACGTATAAAATCAGCCACCACCTGTGCATCGTAATAGCTGGTGAACGGATCCTGCACCACCAGCACCGTACGGGCTTTTTGCTCAAGGCTGAGTAATTCGAGTTGTTCCAGCGTCATATTAGCGGAACGATGGCCAACTAACTGACGTTGAAGCGACGGCGCAGACAGCAGCGGTAAGTCGACCATGCCGATGTGCTTTTTAGCCAGATTACGCACCAGCGGCTGGTTGATGAAGAAGTTAAACGTGTTGGGCGCCCGCGCCATTAACGGCGCATAACTCTCAACGGTCGCCACCATGTGATCGCGCAACGGCCGCAGATAACGCGTGTGATACAACTGCAGGAAGCGTGAGCGGAACTCCGGCACATCGATTTTAATCGGGCACTGTGTGGAACAGGCTTTACACGCCAGACAACCCGACATTGCCTCTTTCACTTCGTGCGAGAAATCGTATTCGCCTTTGCGCGCATGCCAGCTGTTGCGGGTACGGGCAATCAGCGTACGTAAACTGGCACGTTTTTCCGGTAGCTCTTTTTCCAGCTGTAGCGGGTCAATCCCGCGATCTGCCAACAGACGCAGCCATTCACGCACCAGCGTAGCTCGCCCTTTCGGTGAATGGATGCGGTTGAGGCTGATTTTCATCGACGGACACATCGGGCTTTTCGCATCAAAGTTAAAGCATAACCCGTTGCCGTTACACTCCATCGCCCCACGCCACTCCTGGCGGACGGCCAGCGGGATCTGACGGTCATACGTTCCGCGCTTCACCGCGTCCACTTTCATCATCGGCGCATCAACATCTTCCGGTGGACAGATTTTGCCAGGATTGAGCCGGTTTTGCGGATCAAACACCGATTTCACTTTACGCAGTTCTCGATACAGTTCCTCACCGAAGAACGCCGGGCTATATTCTGCACGAAAACCTTTCCCGTGCTCGCCCCACAGCAGACCGCCATATTTTGCCGTCAGCGCGACAACATCGTCAGAAATGCGTTTCATCAGCACTTCCTGCTGCGGGTCGCACATATCCAGCGCCGGTCTGACGTGCAGCACGCCTGCATCCACGTGACCAAACATGCCGTAACTCAGGCCGTGGCTATCGAGCAGCGCACGGAACTCGGCAATATAGTCAGCCAGATGTTCCGGCGGAACGCAGGTATCTTCAGCAAACGGAATCGGCTTCGCGGCCCCTTTCGCATTCCCCAGCAGACCGACGGCTTTTTTACGCATCGCGTAAATGCGTTCGACGCCTGCCAGCTCGGTACATAGCTGCCAGCCTATAACACCCGCTTCCTGACGCGCGATTAAGCCATCCAGCCGTTCGCACAGTGCGCTGACTTGCGAATCAATCAATGCTTCATCGTCACCGGCAAACTCCACAATATTCAGACCCAGCATCTCTTTATCCGCCACATCGGTAATCAATTCACTTACCGAGTGCCAGACAATATCTTCCCGTGCCAGGTTAAGCACTTTGGAGTCGACGGTTTCTACCGACAGCGCGCGCGCTTCCACCATCACCGGGGCATTACGCAATGCCGAGTCGAAAGAGTCGTACTTAACGTTAACCAGTTGTCTGACTTTGGGTAGTGGCGTGATATCCAGACGGGCTTCGGTGATAAACGCCAGCGTACCTTCAGAGCCAGTAAGAATGCGGGTTAAATCAAATTCGGTCATCTCATCGTTAAAGACGTGCCGCAGATCGTAACCGGTCAGGAAGCGATTAAGTTTCGGGAATTTATCAATGATCAGCTGTCGGTTGTCGCGGCAACGCTCATAAACCGTCTTGTAGATGCGGCCAATAGTGGTGTTGCTATTACCCAGCGTTTGGGCAAGTTCGACCGGCATTGGCTGGGTATCAAGAATATCGCCGCCCATCAGCACCGCGCGGATACCCAGCACGTGATCGGAGGTTTTACCGTAAACCAACGAGCCTTGTCCGGATGCGTCGGTATTGATCATCCCACCCAGCGTTGCCCGGTTACTGGTGGATAACTCGGGGGCAAAGAAATAGCCGTAAGGCTTCAGAAACTGGTTGAGCTGGTCTTTTATCACCCCGGCTTCAACCCGCACCCAACCTTCCTGCACATTGATTTCAATGATGCGGCTCATATAGCGGGACATATCAACAATAATGCCCTGATTCAGCGCCTGACCGTTGGTCCCGGTGCCGCCGCCGCGTGGGGTAAAAATCAACGAAGAGAAAAGAGGTTCCGCCGCCAGACGAGCAATGAGCGCCACATCTGCGGTTGAACGAGGGAATACGACAGCATCAGGAAGCAGCTGATAAATACTGTTATCCGTCGACATTGTCAGACGATCGGCATAGCTCGTTGCCGTATCGCCCGTAAATCCTTGCTGCTCCAGTGCCTGCAAAAAATTGAGCACCAGTTGAACGACACCTGGCGCCTGAGAAATTTGTGGAATCATTATAGTGACCCTTTCCTGCGGTCTGTGTTGTGAATTTAATCGTTTGCGTGTTGCTTTGTTTGTTGTATCACATTTTTTTCTAATACGCTCAGCAGATTTACAGGCAGAATCCGCCTGTTAAAAACCGCTGAAATTGCTCATCATTACAGGGTGTCATTTAAGTGTTCACGTCGCGTCAACGTTCTGGCGCAAAGACAAAGGTGAAAAGTATTTATGGTAAATTTCCGCCAGCCCAAGGATATTGCACAAGTGCTGCTATCGGCGCTGTTTTTAGCCGTCATGATTGTGGCCTGTCTTTGGATTGTTCAGCCCTTTATCCTCGGTTTTGCATGGGCGGGGACGGTGGTCATTGCGACCTGGCCGATCCTGCTACGCTTACAAAAATTGCTCTGGGGCCGTCGCTCGCTGGCCGTGCTGGTGATGACCCTGCTGCTGGTGCTGTTGTTCATCATTCCTATCGCGCTACTGGTCAATAGCATTGTTGATGGCAGCGGGCCATTGATCCATGCCGTAACCGCAGGCGATATGACCCTGCCGGATCTGGCGTGGCTGAACAGTATTCCGTTGGTCGGCGCAAAATTGTATGCCGCGTGGCACAGTCTGCTGGATATGGGCGGCGCGGCCATCATGGCCAAGGTTCGTCCTTATATCGGCACGACGACGACCTGGTTTGTTGGCCAGGCTGCTCACCTTGGCCGCTTTATGATGCACTGTGGTCTGATGCTGCTGTTCAGCGCCCTGCTGTACTGGCGCGGTGAACAGGTGGCGTTAGGTATTCGCCACTTCGCTTGTCGCCTGGCATCCAAACGTGGCGATGCCGCCATTCTGCTGGCAGCACAAGCCATTCGCGCCGTCGCATTAGGCGTTGTGGTCACCGCGCTGGTGCAGGCAGTGCTCGGTGGCATTGGTCTGGCGGTAACCGGCGTGCCGTACGCCACGCTGCTGGCGGTATTGATGATCCTGTCTTGTCTGGTGCAACTGGGGCCATTGCCGGTGCTGGTCCCGGCCATTATCTGGCTGTACTGGACGGGCGATTCAACCTGGGGCACGGTGCTGCTGGTGTGGAGTGGCGTGGTCGGAACGCTGGATAACGTTATTCGCCCGATGCTGATTCGCATGGGGGCCGATTTGCCGCTGATCCTGATTCTCTCAGGGGTCATCGGCGGACTGATTGCCTTCGGCATGATTGGTCTGTTTATCGGCCCGGTGGTACTGGCCGTGTCCTGGCGTCTGTTCTCTGCCTGGGTAAACGAAGCCCCTGCGCCAGGTAGCGATCCCGACGAAATCCTCGAAGAAATTGCTGAAATCGAACGCAATAAGTAATCCCACGTCAGGCGGCACCGCCGCCTGATTGTTTAACAATACTAATCAATTCCGCCCGCTTACTGAATAAGACCCAACGTTATCCTTCTTTAAATACTCATTTGCTTCGCAAATTATTTACAGTTTTTAAACTATTGAGATGAATCTGATCGACGTAAAAAATCAGTATGCCTACTATTAGCCCATGGCTTTAGATCAACACATTGATTTATAAGCATGGAAATCCCCTGAGTGAAACAACGAATTGCTGTGTGTAGTCTTTGCCCATCTCCCACGATGGGCTTTTTTTTGTCCTTCGCGCGCCTCGCCACCAACCTTACCGCACCACAGCTCCGCTCTTCCCCGTTGATAAACAAATAATATTGCACAAGATACTGTGACTCTCTTCAAGCCGAAATATCCACAGCAATGTTATTACTATTCCACCGTCTTTTATGAGGTGATCAAATAATGAACGCATTAGAACTCCAGGCTATCCGCCATATTTTTGCTATGACGGTAGAAGAAAGCGCTATGTATATCTCGCGGGATCACAATGTTGCCGCCTGGCAACAATGGGAGAATGGCGAAAGGGAAATCCCGGAAGACATCACGCGCATTTGTGCAGAAATGAAAGCCAGACGAAAGTTAAGAATTAACGCCATTATCGAAAAAATAAATAACCGTATCGGTAATAACACCATGCGTTTCTTTCCCGATCTGATCTCTTTTCAGGCGGTTTATCAGCACGATGATTTTCTCGACTGGAAAATCTATCAATCGGCCGCTGTTGAACTGTATGCCCACGACCTTGAGCGTTTGTGTTAAGAGACCGCAGCGCCACACTCATTTAGCCTCTTCGCTGAGTAACATATTATGAAAAACACCTATTTCTCCACTGCGATAGGGCTGTACTTTAATTACCTGGTACACGGCATGGGGGTCATTCTGATGAGCCTCAATATGTCTTCACTGGAACAACAGTGGCACACCGATGCCGCAGGCGTCTCAATTGTTATTTCCTCACTCGGCATTGGCCGTTTAAGCGTGTTATTGGTGGCGGGCATGCTTTCCGATCGCTATGGCCGCAGACCGTTTATTATTTTCGGCATGGCCTGCTACCTGCTGTTCTTTGTAGGCATCATCAATACTCACAGCATTTATATTGCCTATGCTTTTGGATTTTTAGCCGGAATGGCAAACAGTTTTCTTGACGCCGGAACTTACCCCAGCCTGATGGAGGCGTTTCCCCGCTCTCCCGGCACGGCTAATATCTTAATTAAAGCGTTTGTTTCCATCGGTCAGTTTCTGCTGCCGATGATTATCAGTCTGCTGGTGTGGGCAGAACTTTGGTTTGGCTGGTCCTTCCTTGTGGCGGCCGCGGTAATGCTAATCAATGGCATATTTTTGTTTCGCTGTCGATTCCCGGCCCATCCTGGGCATCAAGCCCACCTCAAGGCATTACCCGTTGAACAGAAAAGCATACAATCTGAACATCGTTGTTCTCTTCTCGATCTCGCCAGTTACACTCTGTACGGCTACATCGCCATGGCGACATTTTATCTGATAAGCCAGTGGTTGGCACAGTACGGACAGTTTGTCGCCGGGATGTCCTACACCTTATCAATCAAGCTGTTAAGCATTTACACCTGCGGTTCTCTACTGTGTGTGTTGATCACCGCGCCACTGGCACGAAAGACGGGGCGCGCAACCTCTCTGTTAATGCTGTACACCTTTATCTCATTTATCGCATTGCTGATGGTTTGCCTGCATCCGTCGATCTACATGGTGATCGTCTTCGCGTTTGTCATCGGTTTCTCTTCAGCCGGAGGCGTTGTACAAATCGGTTTAACGCTGATGGCCGCACGCTTTCCCGATGCGAAGGGCAAAGCTACCGGGATTTACTACAGCGCGGGCAGCATTGCGACCTTCACCATCCCACTGATAACGGCAAGACTCTCGCAGACCAGCATTGCTCACATCATGTGGTTTGATACCGGCATAGCCGCGGTAGGCTTCCTGTTAGCATTGTTTATTGGCTATCGCAGCCGTATCGCGACAAAGCAGCAACTAAACATGGCGACGGTCGTAAAATAATGCGGATGCAATATTGTTCTCCCCCGCTGCAAAATAATTGGTCGCGGTTTTAAAACTTCAGCAAAATGTTGGTTGAAAGAATTAAGTTTCACAGTTGAGCATGCAACATACCTGGTAACTTAAACGCCATGCTATGTAGGCACAATATCAGCGCCTCGGTATATTAATCACAAGGTCGCCGCAATTTAAACAAAATCGACGAGCACAGAACAATTTTAAAATCCGCAAGGAGTTGTGAACATGTCTCAAAATAAGACCTTTAATACGCCATTCCTTTTGGCGATAATCTGTATTTATTTAAGTTATTTTTTACACGGCATTAGCGTCATTACACTGGCGCAAAATATGAGCTCTCTCGCAGAAAAATTCTCCACTGACAATGCTGGGATAGCCTATTTAATTTCCGGCATTGGTCTTGGTCGCCTGGTGAGTATTTTATTCTTTGGCGTGCTCTCAGATAAATTTGGTAGACGGGCTATCATTCTGTTAGGGGCAATTCTGTACATGCTGTTTTTCTTCGGCATTCCCGCCAGCCCGAATCTGATGATTGCCTTTATTCTCGCTGTTTGTGTCGGCGTCGCTAACTCGGCCCTGGATACAGGTGGCTATCCGGCTTTGATGGAATGCTTCCCTAAGGCGTCTGGGTCAGCGGTTATCCTGGTTAAAGCGATGGTCTCATTTGGGCAGATGATCTACCCCATCGTCGTCAGCACCATGCTGCTCAACCATATCTGGTATGGCTATGCGGTCATTATCCCGGGGGTACTGTTCGTCGTCATAACGTTGATGCTGCTCAAAAGCCGTTTCCCCAGCCAGATGGTGGATGCGGGCATTGCAAAAGAGCTACCACAGATGAACAGTAAACCGCTGGTCTGGCTGGAAGGTGTAGCCTCCGTTATGTTTGGGGTGGCCGCATTTTCGACCTTTTACGTCATCGTAGTCTGGATGCCGAAATATGCGATGGCATTTGCCGGCATGGCAGAAGCCGACGCGCTGAAAACCATCTCTTACTACAGTATGGGTTCGCTGGTCTGCGTGTTTATTTTTGCTGTACTGCTCAAGAAAATGGTTCGACCCATTTGGGCGAATGTGTTTAACGCCGGACTGGCAACCCTCACCGCAGCGGTTATCTATTTATATCCATCCCCATTGGTGTGTAACGCCGGTTCATTTCTTATCGGGTTTTCTGCCGCAGGCGGTATTTTACAGCTCGGCGTTTCGGTGATGTCAGAGTTTTTCCCCAGGAGCAAAGCCAAGGTCACCAGTATTTATATGATGATGGGGGGCGTAGCCAACTTTATTATCCCATTAATCACCGGATACCTTTCAAACATTGGCCTGCAGTACATCATTTTGCTGGACCTCGCATTTGCTTTGCTGGCCTTCATCACCGCCATCATCGTCTTTATTCGTTACTACCGCGTATTTGATATTCCCAAAAATGATGTGCGGTTGGGCGAACGTTATTTTCAATAAATTGCTTAGAAGGAGTATCAAATGGACGTAACTGCAAAATATGAACTGATTGGTCTGATGGCCTACCCTATCAGACACAGCTTGTCGCCTGAAATGCAAAATAAGGCATTAGAAAAAGCGGGATTACCTTTTACCTACATGGCATTTGAAGTCGATAACTCCACGTTTGCTAATGCGATTGCCGGGCTGAAGGCCTTAAAAATGCGCGGTACCGGAGTCTCGATGCCCAACAAGCAGCTGGCATGTGAATATGTTGATGAATTAACGCCTGCAGCCAAACTGGTCGGCGCGATTAATACTATCGTCAATGATGATGGTTACCTGCGCGGCTACAATACTGATGGTACGGGTCATATTCGTGCCATCAAGGAAAGCGGTTTCGATATCAGGGGTAAAACTATGGTACTGTTGGGCGCAGGCGGCGCGTCAACGGCCATTGGCGCCCAGGCGGCGATTGAAGGCATCAAAGAAATCAAACTCTTTAACCGTCAAGATGAGTTCTTTGCCAAAGCGCAGGAATTCGCCAAACGTGTTAATGAAAATACCGATTGCGTGGTCACCGTTATCGATCTCGACGATCGACAGGCTTTTGCGGACGCACTGGCCAGCGCGGATATTCTGACCAACGGTACGAAAGTGGGAATGAAGCCGCTGGAGAACGAATCTCTGGTGACCGACGTTTCCCTGCTACGCCCGGATCTGCTGGTGACTGAATGCGTCTACAACCCGCATATGACCAAATTATTGCAACAGGCACAACTTGCCGGTTGCAAAACGATTGATGGTTACGGCATGTTGTTATGGCAAGGGGCTGAACAGTTTAAACTCTGGACCGGGAAAGATTTCCCTCTTGAGTATGTGAAACAGGTTATGGGTTTTGCAGCCTGATGGGCAAGCATTTGTAAAATAATTAAAGGGTAATCGATGAAAACCGTAACCGTAAAAAACCTCGTCATTGGCGAGGGTGCGCCGAAGATCATTGTCTCACTGATGGGTAAAGACATCGCAACGGTAAAAAGCGAAGCGCTGGCCTATCGCGAGGCGGATTTCGACATTCTGGAATGGCGCGTTGACCATTTCACCGAGGTGTCCTCCGTTGATGCCGTACTGGAAGCTGCACGCGCCATCCGCGAGGTGATAGCTGACAAACCGCTGCTGTTCACCTTCCGTAGTGCCAAAGAAGGTGGTGAACAGGCGCTGGCTGTCGAAAACTATATTGCGCTAAACCGTGCGGCGGTAGATAGCGGTCTGGTCGATATGATTGACCTGGAGCTTTTCACCGGTGACGAACTGATTAAAGCCACCGTCGAATATGCACATGCAAAAAATGTCGCCGTCATTATGTCGAATCATGATTTCCATAAGACGCCAGCGGCACAAGAGATTGTCCTGCGCCTGCGTAAAATGCAGGAGCTTGGCGCTGATATCCCGAAAATCGCCCTGATGCCGCAAAACAAGACGGATGTATTGACCCTGCTTGGCGCAACTCTGGAAATGCAGGAACGCTATGCCGATCGCCCGATCATTACTATGTCGATGGCTAAAACAGGGGTGATTTCACGTCTGTCCGGTGAGGTTTTCGGTTCAGCGGCAACCTTTGGCGCGGTGAAAAAAGCCTCTGCCCCTGGGCAAATTTCGGTCACCGACCTACGTACCGTTTTGACCATATTGCATCAGGCGTAATAGTACCGTTTATCCATATTAATATCAGTAATGCCCTGCCCCAGATATTCGCTTAATCACGAATATCGGGCAGATGGCCGGACATTATTAAATAACTCACATTATTATTGTCGAAGATAGCGACAGGTAGTCGCACGCATATAATCTGGAGTTCACATGAAATTATCAAGACCAAAACGCATTGATGGTCGGGTCCCCGTATTATCCGCAGCGGATGCCATTAATTATATTCCTGATGAGGCAACGCTCTGTGTATTAGGCGCAGGCGGCGGTATTCTCGAAGCAACAACATTAATTAACGCGCTGGCTGAAAAATATAAAAACGCACACTCCCCCCGAAACTTATCATTGATTAGCCCAACGGGATTAGGTGACCGTGCTGACCGTGGAATTAGCCCGTTAGCACAAGAAGGTTTAGTCAAATGGGCATTATGCGGCCACTGGGGACAATCACCACGAATTTCCGACCTCGCTGAGCAGAATAAAATTGCCGCCTATAACTATCCTCAGGGCGTATTAACCCAGACCCTGCGTGCCTCGGCAGCCCACCAGCCGGGTATTCTGAGTGAGATCGGTATCGGAACATTTGTCGATCCCCGCCAACAGGGCGGAAAGCTGAATGAAGTGACCACCGAAGATCTGATCAAGCTGGTGGAAATTGATAACAAAGAGTACCTCTACTACAAAGCCATTGCGCCAAACATCGCCTTTATTCGCGCCACCACCTGCGACAGCGAAGGTTACGCCACGTTTGAAGATGAAGTTATGTATCTCGACGCGCTGGTGATTGCTCAGGCCGTTCACAACAACGGCGGTATCGTCATGATGCAGGTGCAAAAAATGGTGAAGAAAGCCACACTGCACCCAAAAGCCGTGCGTATTCCGGGCTATCTGGTCGATATTGTGGTCATCGATCCCGATCAAACTCAATTGTACGGCGGTGCGCCGGTTAACCGCTTTATCTCGGGCGATTTTGTCCTTGATGACAGCCAGCAGACTGCCCTGCCGCTCAATCAGCGTAAACTGGTGGCCCGACGCGCCCTGTTCGAAATGCGTAAAGGCGCGGTCGGCAACGTTGGCGTGGGTATCGCCGATGGTATTGGTCTCGTTGCACGCGAAGAAGGCTGCGCTGACGACTTTATTCTGACGGTCGAGACCGGCCCGATTGGCGGAATTACCTCCCAGGGCATCGCTTTTGGCGCCAACGTCAACACCCGCGCGATTCTGGATATGACCTCCCAGTTTGACTTCTACCACGGCGGTGGGCTGGATGTATGCTATTTAAGCTTCGCCGAAGTGGATCGCCAAGGCAACGTCGGCGTACATAAATTCAATGGCAAAATTATGGGGACCGGCGGTTTTATCGATATTAGCGCCACCTCGAAGAAAATAATATTTTGCGGCACCTTAACTGCCGGAAGCCTGAAAACGGAAGTTGCCAATGGCAAATTAAATATCGTGCAGGAAGGCCGGGTGAAAAAATTCGTCAACGAACTACCTGAAGTCACATTCAGCGGAAAAATTGCACTCGAGCGCGGACTGGATGTGCGTTACATCACCGAGCGTGCTGTATTTACGTTAAAAGAAGATGGTCTTCATTTAGTCGAAATTGCGCCAGGTGTCTCTTTACAGGAAGACATTCTGGACAAAATGGATTTCCCTCCGGTTATTTCTCCGGAACTGAAACTGATGGACGAAAGATTATTTATCGATGCTTCGATGGGTTTTATATTGCCCGATGCCGCCAATTAAAAGGAGTACCCTGATGGATTTTTCATTAACTGAAGAACAAGAGCTGCTGCTTGCCAGCATTCGCGAACTGATTACCAGCAATTTCCCGGAGGAATATTTCCGTACCTGCGATCAGACGGCTACCTATCCGAAAGAGTTTATGCGCGCCCTTGCGGACAACGGTATTTCAATGCTGGGCGTTCCGGAAGAGTTCGGCGGTATCCCGGCAGATTACGTCACGCAGATGCTGGCACTGATGGAAGTTTCCAAATGCGGCGCACCCGCTTTTTTAATCACGAACGGTCAGTGTATTCACAGTATGCGTCGTTTTGGATCCGCCGAGCAGTTACGTAAAACGGCAGAAAGCACCATGGAAACGGGCGATCCGGCTTATGCGCTGGCATTAACCGAACCGGGAGCAGGTTCAGACAATAACAGCGCCACCACCAGCTACACCCGCAAAAACGGCAAGGTATATCTCAACGGGCAAAAAACCTTTATCACCGGCGCTAAAGAGTATCCTTATATGCTGGTACTGGCTCGCGATCCGGAGCCGAAAGATCCGAAGAAAGCCTTTACGCTGTGGTGGGTGGATTCGAAGAAACCCGGTATTAAGGTTAATCCGCTGCATAAAATCGGCTGGCACATGCTCAGCACCTGCGAAGTTTATCTTGATGATGTTGAAGTAGACGAAAGCGATATGGTCGGCGAAGAAGGCATGGGCTTCCTCAACGTCATGTACAACTTTGAGATGGAACGGTTGATCAACGCCGCGCGTAGTACCGGTTTCGCCGAGTGCGCCTTCGAAGATGCCGCCCGCTATGCTAACCAGCGCATCGCATTTGGTAAACCGATTGGCCATAACCAGATGATCCAGGAAAAACTGGCGTTGATGGCGATTAAAATTGAAAACATGCGCAATATGGTGTTGAAAGTGGCCTGGCAGGCCGATCAGGAACAGTCGCTGCGGACCAGCGCGGCGTTGGCAAAACTGTACTGCGCCCGCACGGCAATGGAAGTGATTGATGACGCCATTCAGATCATGGGCGGGCTGGGTTACACCGATGAAGCGCGAGTTTCCCGATTCTGGCGCGATGTTCGCTGCGAGCGCATTGGCGGCGGCACCGACGAAATTATGATTTACGTCGCCGGACGCCAAATCCTGAAAGATTATCAGAATAAGTAAGCGATAATCCGTGCCGGATAGCGCACAAGCGTTTTCCGGCACGAGCCAGGGTAATCAGACCTCTGGCATCAAACATTCCTGCTCAACCAGATTATTTTTAAACTGCTTGCGATAATCACTGGGGGTACAACCTACATGCCGCTGAAAGAGTTTGGCAAAGTGATCGACATTTTCATACCCTACTCGCCAGGAGATTTCCGCTAACGAAGCTTCCGTATTCGTCAGGGCAAATTTCGCCTCGGTCATTCGTCGCTGAATCACATAATTTATCGGCGAAATTCGATACTCCTTAGTAAATTCATGGCAGATATAACTCACGCTGGCCCGGAATTTTTTGGATAACTGATCGAGAGTAATTTTTTCACGGAAGTTATTATTTAAATAAACCAGCACATCTTTAATTAAGACATCTTTTTTAATATAACCTTGCTCAGAACGATAGGCATTTTTAAAGTTTTCGTAAAATAAAACGGTTAGAGCATAAGCAAAAGCGTCGTAGGCTGAAGATGTCAGGTTATTTTTGCTCTGGGGGAGCATAACCCCTAACTCATTAAAGATACTCTTAATAACCTCCTTCCCCTGAGTAACGCTAATCACCGGACACGAGTGCATCTGCAATAGCTGATTATCCTGCCAGCCGTTGAAACGAAAACCGTAGAGCGCGCAGGTGTAAGTCGTTGCAGGCGCGCTACTATCCGAAGCAACCGCATGGAGTCGCCCTTGCTCTATCACCACGATATCCCCGGCATGCGCGACATACAGCGACGAATCGATAATTAATCTTGCGACCCCTTTTTTGACATAAATAAGCTCTGTTTCATTATCGTGAACGTGATGACCCGACTCCCAGTTAGGGTCATCACTGATGACGAATCGCGAGAATCTCGGGGTTTTTCCCTGTTCAAAAAGGGTCTCCACGGCATTATCAAAGCAGCGTTGATACATGACAACCTCCACCTAAAGGCAGCAATTTTGGGATTATTAATATCAGAAAATAAAAATGATAATGACGTTATACAACGTTATTCCTTCCCGGCGAAACAAAATTATTTGCGCCATCTGCAAGATGACACCTTTTGCTTTGGTACATTGCTGTCATTGATTATTTGCGTTTTATAATAATCAAAAAGAATAAATGTTATTAAGTCTGCATTAATAATTTACATATAAGAAACAAATTCAGCGCAGAGGCGATTAAAAACATGACGCATTTCGCAATTATTTTCACTGTCTTTGTGTTCCCGTTTTTTCCTCTGGTACGCACCGTCTGATTATTGCTGATAAACCAGGCATTCCCGGGACGTTTTTTTTGCAAGATTGTTGGCAATGAAAACAGATTTCCCCGTCGAAAACAGCCCTCCCTCTGTCGCACACTATTTTCAGTCAATTTTCCCTACTGTCGATAATGACGCACCACGTCATCATCCACACGAGAATCACTGGAGATGCCATGAAAATAATAACCTGCTTTAAGTTGGTGCCTGAAGAACAGGACATTGTTGTTACCCCACAGCGCTCGCTTAACTTTGACCGGGCCGATGCCAAAATCAGCCAGTTTGACTTAAATGCGATAGAGGCCGCAGCGCAGCTTAGCGCGGAGGGTGATGAAATCATCGCCTTAACGGTGGGCGGGTCGCTACTACAAAACTCCAAAGTGCGTAAAGACGTGCTGTCCCGCGGGCCGGACAGTTTGTATATGGTGCAGGATGCACAACTGGAGCATTCATTACCCCGGGATACCGCTCAGGCGCTGGCCTGTGCGGCCAACAATATGGATTTCGACCTGATGCTGTTCGGTGAAGGATCGGGGGATATCTACGCGCAGCAGGTCGGCTTACTGGTTGGCGAACTATTACAGCTCCCGGTGATTAATGCCGTCAGCAGCATCCAACGTAACGGCGATCGCCTTGTGGTTGAGCGCACGCTTGAAGATGAAGTCGAAGTAATTGATCTGCCGCTCCCCGCCGTACTGTGCGTGACGTCGGATATCAACACACCGCGTATTCCCTCGATGAAGGCGATTCTGGGCGCGGGTAAAAAACCGGTCACCCCGTGGCAAGCCAGCGATATTGGTTGGATACCTGCGTCACCGTTAGCGGAGCTGGTGAGTCTTACCGTGCCGCCGCAAACCGAACGTCAGCACATCATTCTGGAAAATGACTCAGCAGAAGCCATTGCCGAACTGGCTGAACACCTGAAAAAAGCCCTGAACTAAGCCCAACGGAGAGAAATCATCATGAGTAAATTAGCCAACGTCTGGGTGTTCAGCGATAACGTAGAACGCTATGCAGAATTAATGGCCGGCGCTCGCCTGTGGGGTGAGCAGGTACACCTTATCGTACAAGGCAGCGACCAGGCCAATCAGTTGCAAGCCCTGGGCGCCGATAAGATAGTCGTGCTCGACGCAACCTCCGGTTTACAGCGTGTTGAAAATTACGCTGAGACCATCGCCGCCCTGATGCAGGAACACGCCGGGCTGCTGCTGATGTCCGCGACTAAACGAGCCAAATCCCTTGGCGCACGCTTAAGCATTCAGCTCAACGCAGCGATGGTGAACGACGCCACATCGGTAACGCTGGATGCAGGCATTTTGTTCGCCGAACACCGGATGTATGGTGGTCTGGCATTTGGCAAAGAAAAAATCAAAAGTACGCTGGCGATTATCACGCTTGCCCCAGGCCAGCTTGAACCGGTCGCGGAAAACGCCTTGCACAACTGCCCGGTTGTCTCAGCAACGTACATCGCGCCGTACCATGAAGTGATGTGCCTGGAGCGTCGCGCCAAATCCGTGAGCAGTGTGGATCTCAGCAAAGCTAAGCGCGTGGTGGGTGTGGGTCGCGGTCTGGTGGCGCAAAACGATCTGGAAATGGTGCGCCAACTGGCATCGGTGCTGGGTGCTGAAGTGGGTTGTTCACGACCGATTGCCGAAGGCGAAAACTGGATGGAACGCGAACGCTACATTGGCGTTTCTGGCGTGTTATTGAAATCAGACCTGTATCTCACGCTGGGCATCTCAGGACAAATTCAGCATATGGTCGGCGGTAACGGCGCGAAAGTCATTGTCGCCATCAACAAAGATAAAAAAGCCCCTATTTTCAATTACGCCGATTACGGTCTGGTGGGCGACATCTACAAAGTGGTTCCGGCCCTTATCGACCATCTCAGCCGCTAATCCCGTTAACGCACATCTCCCGCTGCCCTCGCGGCGGGAAAGGAGCATAAAGCATGTCAGATGAAAAATTTGATGCCATTGTGGTCGGGGCTGGTGTAGCGGGTACAATGGCAGGCTACGTTATGGCCCGGGCCGGACTGGACGTACTGGTCATTGAGCGCGGCAACAGTGCGGGCAGTAAAAATATGACCGGCGGGAGACTCTACGCGCATAGCCTTGAGCGCATCATGCCCGGATTCGCACAGGAAGCGCCTCTCGAACGTAAAGTCACCCGCGAAAAAATCTCCTTCCTGACCGAAGAGAGCGCCGTTACCCTCGACTTCCATCGTGAAAAAGACAACGCGCCAGCGCAGGACTCTTATACCGTTTTGCGCAACCGGCTTGACCCATGGCTAATGGAAAAAGCGGAACAGGCTGGCGTGCAGTTCATCCCCGGCGTGCGCGTCGACGCGCTAATTCGCGAAGGCAATAAGGTCACCGGAGTGCAAGCCGGGGACGATATCCTTGAAGCCAATATTGTCATCCTAGCCGATGGCGTTAATTCTATGCTGGGACGGTCGCTGGGAATGGTTCCCCCCTCTTCTGCGCAGCACTATGCCGTTGGCGTAAAAGAGCTGATCGGCTTACCGTCGGCGGTGATTGCGGATCGGTTCAATCTGTCAGGCAACGAAGGTGCAGCCTGGCTGTTCGCAGGCTCACCGTCTGATGGACTGATGGGAGGCGGATTTCTGTATACCAACCAGGATTCCATCTCTCTGGGCCTGGTGTGTGGTCTGGGGGATATTGCCCATGCCACGAAAAGCATTCCGCAAATGCTGGAAGACTTTAAGCGACACCCGACTATTCGTCCGCTGATTGCCGGCGGTGAACTGCTGGAGTATTCCGCACATATGGTACCGGAAGGCGGTCTGGCAATGGTTCCGAAACTGGTTGATGACGGGGTAATGATCGTCGGCGATGCCGCTGGTTTCTGTCTGAATCTGGGTTATACCGTGCGCGGCATGGATTTGGCGATAGCCTCCGCAGAAGCCGCCGCCCAAACAGCCATTGCAGCAAAAGAGCGCCAGGATTACTCGGCCAGTAGCCTGATGGATTACAAACGCGCCCTCGAACAGGGCTGTGTGATGCGTGATTTGCAGCATTTTCGCAAGATCCCGGCGCTGATGGAAAACCCGCGCCTGTTCACCCAGTATCCCCGCATGGTGGCCGATATCATGAACGATATGTTTACCGTTGACGGAAGCCCAAATCAGCCCGTTCGCAAGATGATCATGTCCCATGCCAGGCAGATTGGGCTGATGAACTTACTGAAAGACGGCATCAAGGGGGCCACCGCACTATGAATCAGGACACTAACGTTAACGTCGACGTCAAACTGGGCGTCAATAAATTTAATGTTGATGAAGGCCACCCGCACATCATTCTGGCTGAACATCCCGACCTTAATGAATTTCGCAAGTTGCTGAAAGCCTGCCCCGCCGGACTGTATAAACAGGATGAGAGTGGAAATATTCATTTTGATTCCGCAGGCTGCCTGGAGTGCGGCACCTGCCGGGTGCTGTGCGGTGACACGATCCTCACACAATGGGAATACCCGCTCGGAACATTTGGCGTTGATTTCCGCTACGGCTAACGGATTTTGCATGTTGTACGCCGGATTGGCCCCGCCTGGCCATCCGGTCAGATGTATGCCGAAATAATCCTGGGAATAACTTCATGAGTATCACACTTACGTTTAACGCCGAACGTCGCCAGGCCTGGCGACAACTGGGTTTATGGGGAGATGCTTCGCTTGGCGATTACTGGCACCAAACCGCCAGAGCCATGCCGGATAAAATCGCCGTGGTTGATAATCATGGCGCTTCATATACCTACGCTGCACTCGACGATGCTGCCAGCAGTCTGGCAACCTGGTTTGTAGCCTGCGGGATCCAACCCGGCGATCGCATTGCCTTTCAGTTGCCTGGCTGGTGCGAGTTCACCATTATCTACCTGGCCTGCCTGAAAACCGGAGCCGTTTCCGTACCACTGCTGCCTGCCTGGCGCGAAGCGGAACTGGTGTGGGTACTGAACAAATGCAAAGCGAAGATTTTTTTCGCACCGACGTTGTTTAAACAGACCCGACCGGTTGATCTGATCCTCCCCTTGCAAAACCAGTTGCCGCATCTGCAACAGATTGTCGCCGTAGATAAACTGGCACCGGCCACCGCCTCGCTGGCGTTCAGCCAACTGCTTCAGGCTCCGCCATTAACCCAGGTTATTAACGTTCACGCCGATGAACTGGCTGCCGTGCTGTTTACCTCCGGAACCGAGGGAATGCCGAAAGGCGTAATGTTAACCCACAACAATATCCTTGCCAGCGAACGCGCCTACTGTGCCCGACTCAATCTCACCTGGCAGGATGTGGTTTTGATGCCCGCCCCACTGGGACACGCTACCGGTTTTTTGCATGGCGTTACCGCGCCGTTTTTAATCGGCGCACGCAGCGTATTGTTGGATATATTCACCCCAACCGCCTGTCTTGAACTGCTCGAGCAACAACGCTGTACCTGCGTGCTCGGTGCAACCCCCTTCGTCTACGACATGTTGTGTAGTCTGGAAAAACGGCCCTGTGATCTCACATCACTACGTTTTTTCTTATGCGGTGGCACCACCATTCCGCAAAAGATTGCCCGTGACTGCCAACAGCGCGGCATTAAATTGTTAAGCATCTATGGTTCGACGGAGAGCTCGCCGCATGCGCTGGTCAATCTCGACGATTCACTTTCACGCATGATGAACACCGATGGATATGCCGCCGCAGGCGTGGAAATTAAAGTCGTCGATGAAGCGCGCAATACGTTGCCTGCAGGGGTCGAAGGTGAAGAGGCCTCGCGTGGCCCCAATGTTTTTATGGGCTACCTCGATGAGCCTGAACTGACCGCCCGCGCGCTGGATAAAGATGGCTGGTATTACAGTGGCGACTTATGTCGCATGGACGAAGCGGGATACATCAAAATTACCGGGCGTAAAAAAGATATTATTGTGCGCGGAGGGGAAAACATCAGCAGCCGCGAAGTGGAGGATATTTTATTGCAGCATCCGCGCATTCATGATGCCTGCGTTGTCGCGATGCCAGACGATCGGTTAGGTGAACGGTCGTGCGCTTATGTGGTGCTGAAACCGCCGCATCATTCGCTGTCGTTGGAATCAGTGGTGGCCTTTTTTAGCCGCAAACGGGTGGCAAAGTATAAATATCCGGAACACATCGTCATTGTCGAAACGTTACCGCGCACGGCGTCAGGCAAGGTACAAAAATACCAGCTGCGTCAGGATATCATTCAGCGTTTAAGCGTGGAGAGTGTGGAAAGCGTTGAAGGGTAAAGTACCGGATGGCGATGCTAACACCTCTAATCCGGCCTACGTTGCATACTAACCGTAGGCCGGGTAAGGCATTTACGCCACCATCCGGCATGATGTTACTTCTTCAGTTCAGCCAGGCTCAGCCAGGTCTGCACGACGGTGTCCGGGTTCAGCGACAGACTGTCGATCCCCTCTTCCATCAGCCAGGCGGCGAAGTCTTCGTGATCGGATGGACCCTGACCGCAAATACCCACGTATTTGCCCTGTTTCTTGGCTGCACGAATCGCCATCGACAGCAGCGCTTTCACCGCGTCGTTACGCTCGTCAAACAGTTCAGAAACCACACCAGAGTCACGGTCCAGTCCCAACGCCAGCTGCGTCATGTCGTTTGAACCGATGGAGAAGCCGTCAAAGTACTCAAGGAACTGTTCGGCCAGCAAGGCGTTGGACGGGATCTCACACATCATGATGATCTTCAGTCCGTTCTCACCGCGTTTCAGCCCCTGACGCGCCAGCTCTTCCACTACCGCTTTCGCCTGGGCAACGGTACGGACAAACGGTACCATCACTTCTACGTTAGTCAGGCCCATATCGTTACGGACACGTTTCACTGCGTCACATTCCAGCGCGAAACAGTCGCGGAAGCTATCAGCAATGTAACGGCCCGCCCCGCGGAAGCCCAGCATCGGGTTCTCTTCATGCGGCTCATAACGCTCACCGCCGACGAGGTTGGCATATTCGTTGGACTTAAAGTCTGACATACGCACGATAACGCGTTTTGGATAGAACGCCGCACCCAGCGTAGCGATCCCTTCCGTCAGACGACCAACGTAGAATTCACGCGGGGAATCAAAACCTTTCATCATGCCGCGGATTTCGTTTTGCAGCTCAGGCGTCTGGTCATCGAACTCCAGCAACGCACGCGGGTGTACGCCAATCATGCGGTTGATGATAAATTCCAGACGCGCCAGGCCGACACCTTCGTTTGGCAGACAGGCGAAGTCGAAAGCCCGGTCCGGGTTACCCACGTTCATCATCACCTTCAACGGCAGATCCGGCATGGTCTCCACGCTGGAACTCTTCACGCTGAAGTCGAGCATCTCAGCGTAAACATAACCGGTATCACCTTCGGCACAGGAGACAGTGACTTTCTCACCGTCCTTCATACGCTCGGTGGCATCACCACAGCCAACCACGGCCGGGATCCCCAGTTCACGGGCAATGATCGCCGCGTGACAGGTACGACCGCCACGGTTGGTGACAATCGCCGCCGCTTTCTTCATGATCGGTTCCCAGTCCGGATCGGTCATGTCGGTAACCAGGACGTCGCCAGGTTCGATACGGTTCATTTCGCTGATGTCCTGAATGACTTTGACCGGACCCGCGCCAATGCGGTGACCGATAGCACGACCTTCAGCAATAATTTTACCCTGAGCATGCAGCGTATAACGCTCCATCACCTGGCCGCGCGAGCGCACGGTTTCCGGACGCGCCTGCACAATGAACAGCTTGCCGGTATGACCGTCTTTCGCCCATTCGATGTCCATCGGACGACCGTAGTGCTTCTCGATCTGTACCGCCTGCTTCGCCAGCTCCTGCACTTCTTCGTTGGTCAGGGAGAAAATGTCGCGCTGCTCCTGCGGTACATCTTCAATCGTCACCTGCTTGCCGTGTTCCTGGGTTGGCGCGTAGACCATACGGATTTTTTTCGAACCCATTGTGCGACGGACGATCGCCGGACGGTTTGCCGCCAGAGTCGGTTTGTGCACGTAGAATTCATCCGGGTTAACGGCACCCTGCACGACCATCTCGCCCAGGCCCCATGCGGAAGTGATGAACACCACCTGATCGAAACCGGATTCGGTATCGATGGAGAACATTACGCCGGAAGACGCGAGGTCTGAGCGCACCATCCGCTGAACGCCAGCAGAGAGCGCTACGCCACGATGGTCATAACCCTGGTGAACGCGATAAGAGATTGCTCGGTCGTTAAACAGCGAGGCGAAGACGTGTTTGATAGCAACCAGTACGGCATCAAATCCCTGGACGTTGAGGAAGGTTTCCTGCTGACCGGCAAATGACGCATCTGGCATATCTTCTGCGGTGGCGGAAGAGCGCACGGCAAAAGAGGCATGGGCATCGTCTGCTGACAGCTGCGCGTAGGCATCGCGGACGGCATTTTCCAGCTCCGGCTGGAAAGGAGTGTCGATAATCCACTGGCGGATCTGTGCGCCGGCTTTCGCAAGCTCGGTGACATCGTCAATATCCGTTTTATCCAGCAGCTCATAAATGCGCTGGTTTACACCGCTCTGGTCCAGAAACTGGTTAAACGCATCGGCGGTCGTTGCAAAACCATTCGGTACGGAAACACCCATACCGGAAAGGTTAGTAATCATTTCACCCAGGGAGGCATTTTTGCCCCCAACTCTGTCTACATCATTCATGCCGAGTTGGTTATACCAAAGCACCAGCGGTGACGAGCCATTGTTGGACATCGAACAATCCTTATATATGAACGAGGTTAGGAAACTCAATTTTGCGTAATTATCTTTGCATATTTACTTCAGCGAAAAAAACGGTGAATCGTTCAAGCAACTTTATTTTTTATTTTTTCAGATTGTTTCCGCATTTGCGCAAACCCGCGAGCCACAGGGGATCACCACAAAAACTACCGGTATAAACATTTGTTCCGAAAAATGAAATGTACTTTTCAGTAAATATAAAAATACCGTTTCATTTTACAAAATAGATGCAGCAATATTCGCTTCTGGCGAATTTTAATTTATGCTTTCAGAGAATTATGTCAGCCCCAGGATGAGCAAAATGGATAATGCTGTTGATCGTCACGTATTTTATATTTCTGATGGTACGGCCATCACCGCCGAGGTATTGGGCCACGCGGTAATGTCGCAATTTCCGGTTACGATCAGCAGCATTACGCTGCCGTTTGTGGAAAATGAGAGTCGTGCGCGAGCGGTTAAAGACCAGATTGACGCGATCTATCAACAAACTGGCGTGCGCCCTCTGGTGTTTTACTCTATCGTTTTGCCGGAAATTCGCTCGATCATTTTGCAAAGCGAAGGATTTTGTCAGGATATCGTGCAGGCGTTGGTTGCCCCACTGCAACAAGAGATGAAGCTCGACCCTACGCCGATCGCCCATCGTACCCACGGCCTGAACCCCGGCAACCTTAACAAGTACGACGCGCGCATTGCCGCCATTGATTATACCCTCGCTCATGACGACGGTATTTCGTTGCGCAACCTCGATCAGGCGCAGGTGATCCTGCTTGGCGTTTCCCGTTGCGGTAAAACCCCGACCAGTTTGTATCTGGCCATGCAGTTTGGCATTCGCGCGGCCAACTACCCCTTTATTGCCGATGATATGGATAATCTGGTGCTGCCAGCGTCCCTGAAGCCGTTACAGCATAAATTGTTCGGCCTGACCATCGACCCTGAGCGCCTGGCAGCCATCCGCGAAGAGCGCCGGGAAAACAGCCGCTACGCCTCGATGCGCCAGTGCCGGATGGAGGTTGCTGAGGTGGAAGCGCTGTACCGAAAAAACCAGATCCCATGGCTGAACAGTACCAATTATTCGGTAGAAGAGATTGCTACCAAGATCCTCGACATCATGGGGCTGAATCGCCGCATGTACTAGAATGCTAGTGCATTGGTTCGATTTTTTGTTATTATGCTCGCCACCAGGCAGGATGAGTATGATATTGTGATATACATCACTTCCCGGTAGTCCTGCCGTTGAAGCAACAAATTTCTGAGACAAGTAATGAACAGAACCGATGAACTCCGTACTGCGCGTATTGACAACCTGGTCACTCCAGCAGAGCTTGCGCAACGGCATCCTGTTTCGTCCTCCGTCGCCCGTCATGTTACGGACTCCCGACGCCGGATAGAAAAAATTTTAAATGGTGAAGACGCTCGTTTACTGGTGATCGTAGGTCCCTGCTCGATTCACGATCTTGATGCCGCCATGGAATACGCGACGCGTTTACAGGCGCTGCGCGAAAAACATCAGGCGCGTCTGGAAATCGTGATGCGCACTTATTTTGAAAAACCGCGCACCGTAGTGGGCTGGAAAGGCTTAATTTCCGACCCAGATTTAAACGGCAGCTACCGCGTGAACCACGGCATTGAACTGGCACGCAAACTGCTGTTGCAGGTCAATGAACTGGGCGTACCCACGGCAACAGAATTCCTCGACATGGTGACCGGTCAGTTTATTGCCGATTTAATCAGTTGGGGAGCCATTGGCGCACGCACCACCGAAAGCCAGATCCACCGTGAAATGGCCTCTGCGCTTTCCTGCCCGGTCGGCTTTAAAAACGGTACGGATGGCAATACGCGTATTGCCGTCGATGCGATTCGCGCCTCCCGTGCCAGCCATATGTTCCTCTCTCCGGATAAAACCGGCCAGATGACCATTTATCAGACCAGCGGTAATCCTTACGGGCATATCATCATGCGCGGCGGTAAAAAGCCGAATTATTATGCTGAAGATATTGCCGCCGCCTGCGATACCCTGCACGAATTTTCCCTGCCTGAACATCTGGTGGTCGATTTTAGCCATGGCAATTGCCAGAAGCAGCATCGTCGTCAGTTGGACGTTTGTGATGATGTGTGCCAGCAAATTCGCAATGGTTCGACGGCGATTGCCGGGATTATGGCGGAGAGTTTCCTGCGTGAAGGTACGCAAAAAATCGTTAGCGGCCAGCCGCTGGTTTACGGCCAGTCCATTACCGACCCGTGCCTGAACTGGGAAGATACTGAACTGCTGGTTGAAAAACTCGCCTCTGCGGTTGATAGCCGTTTTTAATGCTGTTCGCCGGGTAACATCACGTTGCCCGGTGCTAATCCTTTGTTTTCCCCCTCCTTATTGTACAAAATCTATTCTCGTCACAATTATTTCACAAAAAGGCTTGCCGCAATTTTGCAGTCTGATGATAATGATTATCATTGTTAAATTGATTGTTATTTTTAAACACTATTCACGTATGGATAACACAACAACGCCCGCAAAAGAAAAAACACCGCCTGCCGTCGCGCCAAACGAGCGCCGAATTGACAGTAAAAGTCTGCTGGGCAAAGAGGGGCGCGTGATCATAGAACACGATGGTCAGCTCTATCTGCTGCGCCAGACACAAGCCGGAAAACTCATTCTGACCAAATAAACACCACTTTTCGCCAGCCACCCAGGTAGTACCCAGGCAGCCAGCGCTTTTCGATTTCCTAATGGAGAGTTGCTATGCCACACCTGCACACTGCATCCCTGCGCCCTTCGCTCTTGGCGCTGGCGATTATCAGTAACCTGCCCGCCGTCGCGTATGCGGCGGTAGAAGATATGACCGTCACCGCTACCGGCAATGCCCGAAGTGCTTTTGAAGCACCGATGATGGTCAGCGTGATTGATGCCACCGCGCCGGAAAACCAGACCGCCAGCTCGGCAGCCGACCTGTTGCGTACGGTTCCGGGCCTGACCCTTGACGGCACCGGTCGCACTAACGGCCAGGACGTGAATCTGCGCGGCTACGATCGACGTGGCGTTCTGGTGCTGGTTGATGGCGTTCGTCAGGGAACCGACACCGGACACCTGAACAGTACCTTCCTCGATCCGGCGCTGATCAAACGCATCGAGGTCGTCCGTGGCCCTTCTGCACTGCTGTACGGTAGCGGCGCGTTAGGTGGAGTGATCGCCTATGACACTGCGGATGCCAAAGATCTGCTGGAAGCCGGACAAAACAGTGGTTATCGCGTGTTCGGTACCGCGGCAACCGGCGATCATAGCCTCGGTATGGGCGCCAGCGCGTTTGGTCGCACCGATACGCTGGACGGACTGCTTGCCTGGTCCAGTCGCGATCGCGGTGATTTGCGCCAGAGCGACGGTACTACGGCGCCAAACGACGAAGCGATTAACAATATGCTGGCGAAGGGCAGCTGGAAAATCGACAGCGCCCAGACGCTGGCCGGCTCGCTGCGTTACTACAACAATGACGCCCGTGAACCTAAAAACCCGCAAACCAGCGCGGCGGATGCCACCAGCAACCCGATGACCGATCGCTCAACCATCCAGCGCGACGCGCAACTGACCTACTCGATTGCTCCAGCCGACAATGACTGGTTGAACGCGGATGCCCGCGTCTACTGGTCCGAAGCACGCATTAATGCGCAAAACACGGATAACACCGGCGAGTTTCGCAAACAAACCACCAAAGGCGGCAAAATCGACAACCGCAGCCGCCTGTTTACCGACTCTTTTGCATCTCATTTACTGACCTACGGCGGGGAATACTATCGTCAGGAACAACAGCCAGGCGGCGCAACCACCGGTTTCCCGGAGGCAAAAATCGATTTCAGCTCCGGTTGGCTACAAGATGAAATCACCCTGCGCGACCTGCCGGTTACGCTGCTGGGCGGTACCCGTTATGACTCTTATCGTGGCAGCAGCGACGGCTATGAAGATGTCGATGCCGATAAATGGTCGTCCCGCGCCGGGCTCACCGTTGCGCCAACCGACTGGCTGATGCTGTTCGGTTCATACGCTCAGGCCTTCCGTGCGCCGACCATGGGCGAGATGTATAACGATGCGAAACACTTCTCGATTGGCCGTTTTTACACCAACTACTGGGTGCCAAACCCTAACCTACGCCCGGAAACCAACGAAACCCAGGAATACGGATTTGGCCTGCGCTTTGACGATCTGTTGATGGCGAGCGATGCGCTCGAATTTAAAGCCAGCTATTTCGACACCAAAGCGAAAGATTACATCTCCACCAGCGTCGACTTCGCCGCCGCGACAACCATGTCCTATAACGTACCCAACGCCAAAATCTGGGGCTGGGACGTGATGGCGAAATATTCCGCCGATCTGTTCAGCCTCGACATGGCCTATAACCGTACGCGCGGCAAAGATACAGACACCGGCGAATACATTTCCAGCATTAACCCGGATACCGTCACCAGCAAACTGAACGTACCGGTTGCGCACAGCGGTTTCTCCGTTGGCTGGATAGGTACATTTGCTGACCGTTCAACGCATATCAGCAGCAGCTACACGAAACAGCCCGGTTATGCGGTAAACGATTTCTACGTGAGCTATCAGGGCCAACAAGCGCTGAAAGGCATGACCACCACGCTGGTACTGGGCAACGCCTTCGACAAAGAGTACTGGTCGCCGCAGGGCATTCCGCAGGATGGTCGTAATGGCAAAATTTTCGTGAGTTATCAGTGGTAATCACTTTTCCCCGGTTCGCCGGGGCAGCAATCTGGAAGGAAGAGACAATGAATCATTACACACGCTGGCTGGAACTGAAGAAAGAAAATCCTGGCAAATACGCACGTGATATTGCGGGATTGATGAATATTAGCGAAGCCGAACTGACCTTCGCGCGCGTAGGTCATGACGCCTGGCGCTTACGGGGCGAAGTGCGTGAAATCCTCGGCGCACTGGAAGCCGTCGGCGAAACCAAATGTATATGCCGCAACGAATATGCGGTGCATGAGCAGGTTGGTGCGTTTACCAATCAGCACCTGAACGGTCATGCCGGACTGGTACTCAATCCGCGCGCCCTCGACCTGCGCCTGTTCCTCAATCAGTGGGCAAGCGTGTTCCATATCAGCGAAACAACCGCCCACGGCGAACGTCAGAGCATTCAGTTCTTTGACCATCAGGGGGATGCGCTGCTGAAGGTCTATGCCACACAGAATACCCTCATTGAGGAATGGGCTGCGTTGCTGACCCGTTTCATCTTCGCTGAAAACCCGCCTCTGGCGCTGCAACCCGCCCCCCCTTCTGCTCCAGCCACCGTCACGGTCGATGCGCAGACCGTTGATCAAGAGTGGCGAGCCATGACCGATGTACACCAGTTCTTCGGTCTGCTGAAACGCCACGATCTCACCCGCCAACAGGCGTTTAACCTGGTGGGCGACGATCTGGCCTGTAAAGTCGCAAATAGCGCTCTGGCGCAGTTACTCGACACCGCGCGCCAGGATGGCAATGAAATTATGGTCTTTGTGGGTAATCGTGGCTGCGTACAGATTTTTACCGGTGTGATAGAAAAACTGGTGCCGATGAAAGGCTGGCTGAATATATTCAACCCGACATTTACCTTACACCTGCTGGAAGAGAGCGTGGCAGAAACATGGGTAACGCGCAAACCGACCGCCGATGGCCACGTCACCAGTCTGGAACTGTTTGCTGCCGACGGCACGCAAATCGCCCAGTTGTATGGTCAACGAACGGAAGGTGAACCGGAGCAGACGCAATGGCGCGCGCAAATTGACGCACTGACGCCGAAAGGGCTGGCCGCATGAAAAAACTGCTGGTCCTGATTGCGCTACTGCCCATCGTCGCGATGGCTGCGTCCAGGGAACGGGTTGTTGCTCTCGGTGGCGATGTCACCGAGATTGTATACGCACTGGGAGCACAGTCTTCCCTTGTGGCGCGAGACAGCACCAGCCAGTGGCCTGAAGCAGCAAACGCCCTACCTGATGTCGGTTATTTGCGCCAACTCAACGCTGAAGGGATCCTTGCCACCCGCCCTACGCTGGTCCTTGCCAGCGCGCAGGCGCAGCCCTCTCTGGCGCTAAAACAGCTCGAACAGAGCAACGTCAGGGTTGTGACGATCCCGGCAAGCAACGCGCTTAATGTGATTGATGAAAAAATTCGCGTCATCGCCGAAGCCACCCATAGGGAGGCCGATGGCGAAACGCTGCGCACCCGCTTCCGTCAGGAACTGGCGGCGCTGCCGTCATCTGAACTCAACAAACGCGTGCTGTTTATTCTCAATCATGGCGGGATGACCGCGATGGCAGCGGGCCAGCAAACCGCAGCCGATGCGGCTATTCGTGCCGCCGGTTTGCGCAACGCAATGCAGGGTGTTAACCGCTATCAGCCGCTGTCGCAGGAAGGCGTCATTGCCAGCCAGCCCGATCTGGTGGTGATTTCACAGGACGGCGTTAAGGCGATGGGGGGCGAAGATAACCTGTGGGCGCTGCCGGGCCTGGCGCAGACGCCTGCCGGACGGAATAAACAGGTATTGCAGGTTGACGATATGGCGCTACTCGGCTTTAGCGTACGCACCCCGCAGGCCATTTTGCAGCTTCGCGCTAAAGCTGAGCAATTGCCCTGATGTCGCGACGTATCCGTTGTTCTTTATGGACACTCGCACTCATGTTGGTCGTGATGACTATTATGGCTACCGGTTTTGGCGCGTTGCGCCTGCCGGTAAGTCTGCTGTGGCGTGATGGCGATGAGGCACTGCGTCAAATCTGGCTCACCATTCGCTTGCCCCGCGTCCTGCTGGCGCTGGTGATTGGCGGTTCTCTGGCGCTCGCGGGCTGCGTGATGCAGGGCCTGTTTCGCAACCCGCTTGCCGATCCGGGATTACTGGGGATAAGCAGCGGAGCCGCCTGCGCCGTCGCCCTGTGGGTAGTGCTGCCGGTCTCTTTGCCCGCGCTGCTAATGCTGTACGCCCCCATGCTGGCCGCTTTTCTCGGTGCGCTGGCAGCTACGGTGGTTATTTTTATCCTTAGCCAACAGCACGACGCTTCACTCTCACGTCTGCTGTTGGTCGGTATTGCCATCAACGCGCTGTGCGGGGCGGCGGTTGGCGTTCTGTCGTGGGTCAGTAATGACGCGCAACTGCGCCAGCTGTCGCTATGGGGGATGGGCAGTCTGGGGGCCGCGCAATGGTCCACGCTGCTGGCTGTCACTTCATTGACTGTCCCGACGGTGCTGATCATCTGGCGTCTGGCACCGGCGCTGAACCTGCTGCAGTTAGGTGAGGAAGAGGCGCATTACCTCGGCGTAGATGTGCGTACCGTTCAGCGTGTTTTGCTACTTTGTAGCGCATTGCTGGTTGCCGCAGCCGTGGCGGTAAGCGGCGTAATTGGCTTTATCGGGCTGGTTATCCCGCATCTGATGCGCATGTGGCTCGGCTCAGACCATCGGGCCGTTATCCCAGGTTCCGTGCTGGCGGGCGCATTTTTATTGCTGATAGCCGACACGCTGGCCCGTACGGCGGTTGCGCCTGCGGAAATGCCGGTCGGTTTGCTAACCAGTCTTCTCGGCGCACCGTGGTTTTTATGTCTTATTTTTCGTCAGCGAGGACCGCATGGCTGAACATTTCATCGCTGAAGGGCTTCACTATCGCGTCGCGGGCAGAGCGGTGATTGACGACGTCACTCTTGCTCTCGAAAAAGGTGAACTGGTGGCGCTCATCGGCCCAAACGGTGCGGGGAAATCCACCCTGTTGCGCCTGCTGACCGGTTTTCTGAAACCGGATACAGGGCGCTGCGTGCTGGCGGGTAAACCGCTGGATGAATGGCATAGCCAAACACTGTCGCGGCATCGGGCGGTGATGCGCCAGCAAACGCAACTGGGATTTGACTGGCCGGTAGAGGCCGTCATCGCGATGGGGCGTGCGCCCTGGACCCAGCGGTCGGAACCTCGACTTATCGCTCAGGTGATGGAAATGACCGGATGTACACCGCTGGCGGGCCGGCAATACGCCGCGCTTTCCGGCGGCGAACAACAGCGAGTACAGTTAGCCCGTGCACTGGCGCAACTTTGGTGCGACGGCGCGCCTCGCGGCTGGTTATTCCTTGATGAGCCGACCTCTGCGCTGGATCTTTACCACCAGCAGCATCTGTTGCGCTTGCTGAAGACGCTTACCGCTTCACAAGAGCTGCATGTGTGCATTGTGCTTCACGATCTGAATCTCGCCGCACTGTGGGCAGACAGAATAGTGTTGCTGCACAACGGCAGACTGGTGTCGCAGGGAACGCCTGAGGCCGTGTTACAGGCCGATGACCTGAAGCGCTGGTATGGCGCGCAGGTACACGTTGGCCAGCATCCGGCCAACGGATCCCCGCAGGTGTTTCTGGCCCCTTAGCTTGAACAGCTCACTTCCAGCCGTTTACCCCAGTCAGGTGGACGGCTGACATAGTCATCATCACGATCGACAAATGGGGTACGCAACGCTTCGTGTAACCGATGCAGCTCGGCGTAATCCCCCTGCTCTGCCTGATTAATCGCCCGTTGCGCCAACCAGTTACGTAATACCATCGTCGGATTAGCCGCCTTCATCTGCGTTTGTCTGACTGCGTCGGCAATGTTGTCTTGCTGCAGGCGTGAGCGATACCGTGTGAACCAGTCATCAAATGCTGCGCGGTCGATAAACTCATCGCGCAGCGGGGATTGCGCGCTGTGTTGTTCCGTCTGACTGAGCATGCGAAACGTTCGGGTATAGTCGCTTCTTTCCCGCGCCATCAGGTTAAACAGTTCACTAAGCAGTTCGTTATCGTTTTTTTGCTCGCTAAAGAAGCCAAGCTTTTGTCGCATCCGCTGACCGTAGCGTGTTAACAGCGCCAGTTGATAACTGTCCAGCGCATCATTAAGCGCCTCGACCGGGATAAATGGCGACAGAGTTTGCGCCAGACGTTGCAGGTTCCAAAGCGCCGCGGCCGGTTGATTATCGAAACTGTATCGCCCCTGGTTGTCTGAGTGGTTGCAGATAAAATCGGGCACGTAGTCATCAAGGAAACCGAATGGGCCGTAATCCATCGTCAGTCCCAGAATCGACATGTTGTCGGTGTTCATGACACCATGCGCAAATCCTACCGCCTGCCAGTCCGCGATTAACGTCGCAGTACGCGTGACAACATCGTTAAACCACAGCTGATACTTATCGGCTTCTTCCTGCCATTGCGGCCAATAATAGCGAATCGCAAAGTTAGCCAACTGGCGCACTTTTTCCGGCTCACGGCGATAGTAAAAATGCTCAAAATGGCCAAAGCGCATATGGCTTTGCGCCACGCGAATGAGCATCGCCCCTGATTCTACCGTTTCGCGATACACCGGCGTGTCGCTGGTAACAATCGACAATGCCCGCGTGGTCGGTATTCCCAGGTAATGCATCGCTTCGCTGGCCAGGCTTTCGCGAATTGTCGAGCGCAGTACGGCGCGACCATCCCCCATACGGGAATAAGGCGTAAGTCCGGCGCCTTTCAGGTGCCAGTCACACGTTGAGCCGTCAGCGAGCTGTTGTTCTCCCAACAGGATCCCGCGTCCATCGCCAAGCTGGCCCGCCCAGACGCCAAATTGATGTCCGCTATAAACTTGCGCTAAAGGCGACATCCCGGGAAGCAACGATTCACCGCCCCAAACACCGGCTCCGGTCGGAATATCAAATAGCGTCTCTGGAATAGCTAATTGCTCCGCCAGCGCATCGTTATGCCAGATCAGGCGCGCGTTTTTCAGGGGAGTGGGTGAAAGTGCTGTATAGGTTGCTGGTAATTCATCACGCCAGCGGGTGGTAAAAGACAGGGTCATAGGGCCTCCTGTCTCTAGTGTAGACTGTTAAAAGCCTGTTAAACACCAGCAAATATAAGGGTTATATCTTCGCGAGCGAAATTATCTGCGCGGGGGGCACAGCAGGCCACAGCGCGCCCTGCATGGCGCTGAATCCCAGAGGCAGTACGCGCGCTAACATCTCGGGTGTATCAATACCGCTAATGATAATTGACTCACTGCTGGGAAATAGCTGTGCCAGGATAGCCCGCATAAAGGGCTCAAACGAAATATGTGTAATCCTTTGTTGAACAAAGTTTTTATCGAGCACGACGCGTTTGAACAGCCCATCAAAAATTGCCCGATTTGATATGCCACCAGCACCATAGTTTGTCAGTACTAATGGAAATCGCGCCGCCAGTGCTGCCAGCGTTGGATTCGCTTTTCCATTATTTAACTCTGGATAGTTTTCATTAATAGCCAGTTCCAGAAATGACAATCGTTCAACTTGTGAAGCAAATTTAGCATCTGATAATAAAGTATTAGCAATTGCCGGCGTTAAATTAATCCAGGCAGAAACCTTTCGTTGAATAAAAAAATGTTGGCACGTTTCGATTAATTCAAGCTTTTCGGTAAATAAGCGACATTGCTCTTCGTCCGACATCCGAGGTAGGACCAGCTCGGTGGGTATACGCACATCCCTCTGCGCACTGGCAAAACTGGTAATGATATCTACGTATTCAAGATCGCCTTTTTCGTTTCTCGCAGGGAGAAAAGAGAACTCTGAATGGTAAAGAGTATCCATTGAAACAATCATCGTGCCAGCCCCTCTGCATAGGTGTTATCCGGCATCCTGTAGCAAAGGATGGAGAAATACGTTATTGCTGATGCAAGTAGAGGCCCTTTCATTTTTCCCTTTATAGCCAGTAAATCGAATCCCTTTTTTTTAGCTTATCCTGATTATAAGCGAATATCCAGCTTTGCACTTTTTAATATCTCGGAATAAATCATATTTTTAGCAAGATACGCTCTTAATGTTCAGGGGTATTGTCCGGCTGGCGGCAGAAATAAGAAGTTACTAACAAATGGAAATGTCGAGGCTGCTCAGCCGTAGGCAGCCTCGTGACTGATGAGGATTAAATACGTCGCGCCTGCCAAAAGTTTTTGCGCCAGTAAACGTTGTCCAGTGACGAGCGCATCACACCACGGCTGGTTGAGGCATGAATAAATTGATTATTGGTATCGTAAATTCCGACATGCAGACCGCTTTCCCCAGACCCGGTTTTAAAGAACACCAGATCGCCGGGCAGCAAATCATCTTTATCAATTTCGGTACCAATCTTTGATTGCGTGCGGGTATCACGCGGGAGTTGCAGATCGAATTTATCGCGCATTGTCATCAATACAAATCCAGAACAATCCACTCCGCTACGGCTCATGCCGCCATAACGATAGGGTGTGCCATGCCAGGTTTGTAGCTGGTCATTAAGCCCGGCGATAACGGCGATAGAATCCGACAAGCGGGCATTTGGCGCAGGAGCACGATGGCTGCTGCAGCCCGCCAAAAACAATGCTGTGATGAAAAGAAGCCAAAAGCGCATTCAGGACGAATCCTCTGAATTATATTTTTATGTCAATTTAGCGTGGAAATTATATGATTTTCAAGAACCCATTTAACTTAAGTGGTTGATATGAGCATTCTGTGGCCTTCAATATCCAAACGACGGAAGTTCACGCCATAAGCCGCAGACAGATTGGCCGGCGTTAGTACCGTATCACGAGCACCACTGGCAAGCAGCTTCCCGCGTTTGAGGAGCCAGGCCTTGTGCGCATGACGTAAGGTGTGATTAAGGTCATGGCTGCTCATTACAATCGCGATGCCCTGTAAACACAGTTGACCCAGCATCCGGTCCAGTGCATTTTGTTGCGCCACGTCCAGGCTGTTCATCGGCTCATCCAGCAGCAAAAGCTGGCCGAATGGATTCGCTTGTGGGCAAATCTGCAGGATAACCGCAGCCAGGCGCACGCGCTGCCACTCACCGCCGGAGAGCTGATTCACGCTGCGTCCCAGCTTATCCCCAAGCCCAAGCGCATCGGCGACTTCCTGTAACAGATCGGTGCGTGCTTTATCGGGTTGATGCAGCGTCAGAAAATGCCAGACCGGCATCGCAAACGGCGGGTTTTGCTGTTGCGCAAGATAAGCACGATATTGCGCCAGCTTTGCTGCCGGCCATTCATCCAATGACACATCACCAAAGGTGATGCTGCCCTTGCCAGTCGTCAGCCCCGCCATTCGCGCCAACAGCGTGCTCTTTCCTGCGCCGTTAGGCCCCACTAAATGCAGGATCTCCCCTGCTTTTATCTCACCAGAAAGCGGGCCAAGTCGGGTCGATTCTGCTACGTCCTGTAGCTGCATCAATCGAGACATTAGTTTGCCAGCGCCGTCTTGATGGATTGCACCAGAACAGGATCCTCAGGCGTCATATCGGGTGAAAATCGTTGCAGTACCTGACCATCCCGACCCACTAAAAACTTCTCGAAATTCCACAGAATATCGTCCGGGTAGAGCGGCGCCCGACCTTTACTCGCCATACGCTCATAGAATCCACTATCCGCAGGCGCAACGGCGGTTGGCGCGGCATCAATCAGTTTCTGATACAGCGGATGGCGTCCCTCGCCGTTGACCTCAATTTTGCTGAACATCGGGAAGGTAACGCCCCAGGTGGTACTGCAGTACGTTTTTATTTCCTCTTCACTGCCCGGCTCCTGGCCCAGAAACTGGTTGCAGGGGAACCCAAGAACGGTAAAGCCCTGCTGATGCCAGGCTTTCTGCAGATTCTCCAGTTGCTCATATTGCGGCGTTAGACCACATTTTGAAGCAACGTTGACGATTAACAGCACATTTCCGGCATACGGCTGCAGTGAGGTCACCTCGCCGTCGATGGTCGTCACGTCTGTATCGAGGATAGTGTTTTGCATAGTATCTCCAGAACAACAGGTGGATTTTCAGTTTTTAATCATAGACCGAATCAACGCGTTCTAGCGCGCGGCTTTTAACAATAGCCAGATAAATACCGGTGCGCCCATGGTGGCCGTCACCACGCCAATTGGCAGCTCAGCCGAGGCCAGCACCAGACGCGCGACAACATCAGCCAACAGTAATACGATAGCGCCAGCCAATGCGCAGCCCGGCAGTAACACGCGATGATCGGTTAAGCCGCACAGCCGCAGAATATGTGGGATCACAAGCCCAATAAAGCCAATCGCTCCTGCCAGAGCCACGCTTACGCCAACCATCCAGCCCGTGGCGACCACCAGCAGGTTGCGCCAGAACCATAATGGCAATCCCAACTGACGTGCAGAAGTCTCCCCCAGCGCCAGCATATTCATCGGCTGCGACTGACAGCAGATCCACACCAGCACCGGAATCAACGCCACCATGAGCCAGGCCTGATGCCAGTCAACGCCGCCAAAGCCCCCCATCATCCAGTACATTAGCTGTCGCAAATCAAAAGAAGTGGAGAAGTAGATGGCCCATGTCATCAGCGCGCTACAGATAATGCCCAGCGCCACCCCCGCCAACAGCAGACGGCTGGTAGACAAATGACGGCGGGCAAAACGGAGCAGAATAAGCGTGATAATCAGCGCCCCTGCGATGGCGCATAAACCCAACGCCCAGCCAGGGAGCTGCCCCTGCCCCAGCAGCACCGCCGCGATGAGCCCGACTCCCGCGCCATTCGACACGCCCAGTAATCCAGGCTCTGCGAGCGGGTTTTCAAAGAGAGCTTGCATCACTGCGCCAGATAAGGCCAACGCAGCGCCTACCAGCAAAACGGCGAGGGTACGGGGAAATCGGATTTGCCAGACGAACAGATCGCCGCGGGCGCTGAACCAGTCGCCGGGGGCGATCCACTGTTCTCCTGCGCATAAGCTAATCACGAGCATGACCAATAGCAACAGCGATAAAGTGCCTAACCAGTATCGGTCTCGCCGACGTTGTAATTGTGCAAAAGGTTGCATGTTTATACTTTTTTTATGGGTTATCTCATTAATTTTACGATGAAAGCAAAAAACATGGAAGGAAGCTCTACCGCAAATGAGGCAATGGCCCAAAACAGCATGAACCTTAGTCTTTTGCATAATGCAATGCTGGCAGCAATACCAGGTAGTAGCTGTCATTATTAATATCGTTCCTGAGATTAAATAAATAACCACAACCGGACAAGATGTCCGGTTGCAGAAGTTTTGTGTGATTGTCTTCTCATCAATACGTAAATATATTGTGTAGTCTTCATATCATCATAACACCCTCAGGAATTATCTTATGGATATAATTCTTTCGCTTATTGCCGGTGCAATTATTGGTTTCATATTTACATTAATAAAACTCCCCATTCCAGCCCCTGCTGCCTGGCCTGGTGTATTTGGTATCATCGGTGTACTTAGTGGTAATCAGATCTTTAATTATTTATTCAACAAATAAATTCATTCACCAAAGAAATTAACGTATAGACAAAATAAACTTATTACATGGACCTCTCATCACATTCATGAAAAGTGAGGATTAGATGCCCTGTCGTTACAAAAAACAGCGTCTTCGCTATATTTTAACACTACTCAAAAAACAAGGAAGTGTAAAAATATCATCTCTTGTTAAGGTACTTGATGTTACGGAAAGAACACTCCGCCGCGACATCAATGACCTCGTAAAAACAGGACATGTCCGCTCATGCTATGGAGGTGCTGTATATAATCACGACAATGCATTCCCATTATATGAGAATAACTCTCTTTATTTGCACCAAAACATCATCATTAACCAATCAAAGATCGAACGAGAAATATCAATGAACGAAAACAATGGGAAAGTTTACATTCTGGGTTCATTTAATACTGACTTAGTATATCGGCTTCACCGTTTTCCTATTTCAGGGGAAACTACGCGCGCGCTTTTTTCCTGTTGTTTACCCGGAGGGAAAGGCAGTAACCAGGCGATAGCATCCGCACAAGCCAATGCTCGCACTTATTTTACAGTCAAATTAGGTGAAGATGAGTTTTCAACCAAAGCCCAGCATTTTTTAAATGGCGTAGGATTAGAAAAGCTAACCATCTTTACCAAAAGTGATGCACCAACCGGCAGTGCCGTAGTGATGATATCCGAAGAGGCTGGCGATAATGTAATCGTTATTAATCCAGGGGCTAATCAGGAAATAACGAGTGAAGAAATTATATCCTGTTATGACGAGATAGGCACCGCCAATGTTTTTTTGACGCAGATGGAAAACAATCCTGACGCTACAGCTCAAGCTATTAAGTTCGCACATGCCGCAGGGGTGATGACAATCCTGAATCCAGCGCCATGGCGCAAGGAGGTGACAGACCTTCTCCGCTGGACACACATCCTGACCCCAAACCTCACAGAAGCAGAGGCGATTATTGGCAAGGCTATTCGTACGCCAGACGATATTCGTCAGGCCGCCGAAATCATGCACCAAATGGGACCACAATATATTCTAATTACGTTAGGCAAAGATGGGTGCTGGTTATTTGATGGATCTACACACCAACAGTTCCCGGCATATCCCGCCGTTAATATTGATACATCCGGCGCCGGTGATGCATTTAATGGTGCACTCGCTGCACGACTTGCCTGTGGAGAAAATATTGCCAACGCAATTCATTACGCCTGTGTATTTGCAGCACTGGCCGTAGAGCGTGAAGGCGCAGCCAATATGCCATCCCATGAACTCGTATTAAAACGATTAGCTTGTACTAAATACTGATATTAATCCACCACCAAAATAGGGATATAAAATGAAAAAAATCGCCTTCGGGGCTTTATTATCGTGCGTAGCTTTTTCCTCATTAGCTGAACAACAATACGGTTGGGGGAATATACATTTTGACTATCAATCCTGGGATGCCGGTGTTAAAGACCTCGAATATGAACAAGCCTTAATTGGTATTGAGGGAGGTATTGGTTTTGATTGGGGTGAAATGTACGGTTTTTATGATTTTGAAAATATTCTAGATGACGAGGGAAATCAGGGGCAGACTGCGAATGGTGAAATCCATACCTACCTCTGGAAAACAGGTGCCAGCTTATTTACAAAAGTCTATAATTCGCAAAGCCCCAATTTTAAAGAGACGAATCAATTTATTGGGCTTGGCTATACCGACCTGAAAGGCGATGGATGGTGGTTTAAACCCTGGATTGCTCGTCAGTACATTACCGCGCACAGTAATTTTGGCCCAGCTTATGATATTAATGGACTCAATGGTTTCTCAATCGGATGGAACGCTGGCTATGCTTTCAATCTTCTCAACCAGGACTTCTTACTGTCCAATTGGAATGAAATAGAACTTGACCGTAATGATGACTATACCGCTAACAATCATGGTAGCAATGGTTTAAACGGCGGCCTGAATATTACCTGGAAAATCATGCCTCATATATCCACCACATTAATGTATCGATACTTCTATAACAAACTTGGTGCGGATGGATATGGCGATATTCTCATTTATCGACTGGCCTACGACTTCTAACTTAAGGAACATTAACGATGTTAAGTATCCACTGGCCTGAATTAACTTCAGCGCAGCGTATTGCCTTAATTACGCCACCTAAGTATGGCAAAGTGCCTATCGTTATTGACAGCGATACCTACAATGAAATTGACGATCAGATGGCCATTGCCTGGGCATTCTTACACCCGGAGCGGCTCGATCTGCAAGCTGTATACGCCGCTCCGTTTACCAACCACTATTTTGGTAAAGAGGGCTCGCACACATATGTTGACGATCCCGCAGTAGGCATGCAACTGAGCGTCGATGAGATCTATCGCGTATTTAACAAACTCCCCCGCCGCGAAAACATACCGCAAATATTCCAGGGTTCAACACGCTATCTGAAAGATAGCAACCAGCCGGAGATGTCAGCAGCAGTACAGGATTTGATTAACCGGGCAAGAACGGCTGAGCAAACATTACATGTACTCGCAATCGCCGCGCCGACCAATATCGCTAACGCACTGCTCCTCGCGCCGGACATCGTCACAAAGATTCATGTCATCTGGCTTGGGGGTAACAGTTATGCCTGGAAAGATAATCATGAATTCAACCTGATGCAGGACATTGCGGCGAGTCGGGTACTTTTTGATAGCGGCGTAGCGCTCACCCAAATCCCCTGCTTTGGCGTGGCTAACACTATGGCCTCATCGGTCCCAGAGATGCAGCACTATTTTGCAGAGACCAGCCGCATTGGTAGCTACTTTGCTGAAATTGCCCCGCGATGCCCCTGGATTGGTTTTGCATCCCGCAAAGTCATTTGGGATATCACTACGGTTGGCTATGTCCTGAATCCTGACTGGTTCACCTGTGAATACCGTACATCCCCTTTGATCAATGACAATCTGAGCTGGAGTTTTGATAACCGCCGTCACGTCATTCAGGTCGCAAAATTTATTGAGCGGGATGCTCTCTTTAAAGATCTTTTCCGTAGCATCATTGATGCCGATGAGGGATAAACCATGCAGATACTCATCGTCATACTTGGCATTGTTGTCCTGTTACTCGTTGCCTGGCTATGTTCAGAAAATCGCAAAGCTATCCGGTTTCGCACCGTTGGCGGTGCCTTTGCAATCCAGGCTCTTTTTGCTGCATTTATCCTGTATGTCCCCTTAGGGGAAAAAATCTTACTCGCCATATCAAACAGTCTGTCAGGCATGCTGAACTATTCGTCGGAAGGGATTAACTTTCTCTTCGGTAATCTCGGACAGTTCAAAATGGGGTTTGTATTTGCCGTGCATGTTCTGCCGATTATCATTTTTATGTCAGCATTGTTCTCCGTGCTGTACTACCTGGGCATCATGCAGTGGATTATCCGTCTCATCGGTACGGGTATCCATAAACTGCTACGCACCAGCCCGGCAGAATCCATGGCTGCAACGGCCAATATTTTTGCGGGCAATACTGACGTCTTCGTCCTGATGAAGCCTTATGCGCCACGCATGACGCGCTCAGAACTGTTTGCACTCATGACAGGTGGTGTGGCCTCTATCGCAGGCTCAGTGCTGGTTGGCTATGCCAGTATGGGGATCGAAATTCGCTATCTGGTAGCCGCCTCTTTTATGTCAGCACCAGGCGGTCTGTTAATGGCGAAAATGCTGTTTCCAGAAACGGAACCCGAAAACACTGCCGACGTGACAGGCGATATGCTTGGTCAAGATGAAAAGCCTATCAACATCGTTGAAGCGGCTACAAATGGCGCGACTATCGGGCTGAAGCTCGCCGCTAACGTGGGGGCAATGCTTCTGGCACTGATTGCATTAATTGCTATGGTGAACGGCTTGTTGGGCTGGTTTTGTAGCTTTTTCGGCTATGGTAACGTCACGCTACAATTTATCTTTAGTTACCTCTTTGCTCCGGTTGCCTGGCTGTTGGGCATTCCCGCTAACGAAGTCTTGCAAATTGGCAGCCTGTTAGGTCAAAAATTGGTGTTGAATGAGTTCGTCGCGTATACCAGCTTTATTCCAATGAAAGACCAACTGTCGGAATATTCGCAGATAATAACGATCATGGCGCTGGCTGGGTTTGCCAATTTGTCCTCTCCTGCCGCATTGATTGGCGTACTGGGGGGGATTGTGCCGGGGAAAAAAAGTTTCATTGCTAAAATGGGGCTTAAAGTGATCCTGGCGGGCACGTTGTCTAACCTGCTGAGCGCAGCACTGACCGGGCTGTTTTTCCTTCTGGCCCACTAAGAAAAAAGGCCGCATTCGCGGCCTTTTTAGTTAGTTCAGATTACTCTTCTTTCGGCGTTGCGTTTTCAACCCGGCTTTTTAACTTCTGTCCGGGTCTGAAGGTCACCACGCGCCGTGCTGTAATGGGAATATCTTCGCCCGTTTTCGGATTACGGCCCGGACGTTGATTCTTATCACGCAGATCGAAGTTACCAAAACCAGAGAGTTTTACCTGCTCACCATTTTCCAGAGCACGACGGATCTCTTCGAAAAACAGCTCGACCAGTTCTTTGGCATCCCGCTTGCTAAGCCCAAGCTTATCAAACAGATATTCTGACATTTCAGCTTTTGTAAGCGCCATAGGTTCAATCCCTCAATGATGCCTGGAATCGCTCTTTTAATGCCTCTACACATTTGGCGACGGTAGCGGCAATCTCCTCTTCTTCAAGTGTACGGCTGGTATCCTGAAGGATCAGGCTGATAGCGAGGCTCTTATAACCCTCCGCAACACCCTTACCGCGGTACACGTCAAACAAGTTTACGCCAACTACCTGATTTACGCCAACTTTCTTACATTCGGATAAAATATCCGCAGCGGGAACGTTTTCTGCCACAACGACCGCGATGTCGCGACGGTTCGCCGGGAAGCGAGAAACTTCACGCGCCTGAGGCACCACGCGGTCTGCGAGCTTGTTCCACTCCAGTTCAAACACCAGAGTGCGACCGTTCAGATCCAGTTTACGTTCCAGTTCAGGATGAACAACCCCAATGAAACCAATGCGTTCACCTTTCAGATAAATCGCCGCAGACTGCCCCGGATGCAGTGCTGGATTCGCTTCAGCTTTGAATTGAATATCCGCCAGCTTGCCGGTCAGGTCGAGAACCGCTTCCAGATCGCCTTTCAGATCATAGAAATCAACAGTCTCTTTTGCCAGATTCCAGTGTTCATCATGACGGTTACCGCAGATCGCGCCCGCCAGCATCAGATCCTGACGGATTCCGAGGTTGGCCTGCGTGTCCGGTACGAAACGTAAACCCGTTTCGAAAATACGCACGCGGTTTTGCTGACGATTCTGGTTGTACACTACCGTAGACAGCAAGCCGGTCCACAGGGATAAACGCATTGCCGACATATCAATCGAGATTGGGCTTGGCAGCAACAGCGCTTCTTCACCCGGGTGTAGCAGCGCCTGGACTTTCGGGTCGACAAAGCTGTAGGTAATAACTTCCTGGTAGCCTTTGTCATTCAGCATGGTTTTTACGCGTTTCAGCGACAAATCCGCTTCACGATGCGTACCCATGATAAGACCCGCCTGAATTGGCGTATTCGGGATATTGTCATAACCGTATACACGGGCGACTTCTTCGACCAGGTCTTCTTCGATCTCCATATCGAAACGCCAGCTCGGCGCTACCGCTTTCCACTCATCTTGCCCTTCCGTGACATCACAACCCAGACGGCGCAGAATATCGCTCACCTGCTCATCCGCAATATGGTGTCCGATCAAACGATCCAGTTTGCTACGGCGCAGCGTAATGGTTGCGCGTTTTGGCAGCGAGGCTTCGTTCGTCACGTCAATGATTGGACCCGCTTCGCCGCCGCAGATATCGATCAGCAGGCGCGTAGCACGTTCCATGGCTATATGTTGCAGCGCCGGATCGACACCACGCTCATAGCGGTGAGAGGCATCGGTGTGCAGACCGTGACGACGTGCGCGACCGGTAATAGACAGCGGGCTGAAGAACGCGCATTCCAGCAGGACGTTTTGCGTTTCATCATTCACACCGGAGTGCTCGCCACCAAAGATGCCGCCCATTGCCAGCGCTTTGTTATGGTCCGCAATCACCAGCGTATCCGCATTCAGCTTCGCTTCGCTGCCGTCCAGCAATACCAGGGTTTCACCTTCTTTTGCCATGCGGACAACAATCCCGCCTTCAATGCGGTCTTTGTCGAATGCGTGCATCGGCTGGCCCAATTCGAGCAGCACATAGTTAGTCACGTCAACCACGGCATCGATCGAGCGGATGCCGCAACGACGCAGTTTTTCTTTCATCCACAGCGGGGTTGGCGCTTTAACGTTAATGCCTTTCACCACGCGGCCCAGATAGCGTGGGCAGGCTTCCACCGCGTCGACCTGAATCGGCAGGACGTCGTTAATGGTTGCGGCTACTGGCGCTATTTCCGGCTCAACCAGAGGGGCTTTGTTCAGTACAGCAACGTCACGTGCTACACCGATAATGCCTAAGCAGTCGGCGCGGTTCGGAGTGACGCTGATTTCGATAGTATTATCGTCAAGTTTCAGGTATTCACGGATATCGGTACCAATTGGTGCATCGACAGGCAGTTCGATAATACCGTTGTGATCGTCAGAAATACCCAGCTCGGAGAACGAGCACAGCATGCCTTCAGACGGTTCACCGCGCAGTTTCGCGGCTTTGATTTTGAAATCGCCCGGCAGAACGGCACCAACGGTTGCTACAGCCACCTTCAGCCCTTGACGGCAGTTTGGCGCACCGCAGACGATATCCAGCAGGCGGTCGCCGCCGACATTCACCTTGGTGACGCGCAGTTTGTCAGCGTTAGGATGCTGAGCGCACTCAACCACTTCACCCACTACAACGCCGTTGAACGCGCCAGAAACAGGATCCACACCGTCAACTTCCAGACCCGCCATCGTGATTTGGTTTGACAACGCATCGCTATCAATCGCCGGGTTTACCCATTCGCGTAACCACAGTTCACTGAATTTCATTGTTTTATCCTGCCTTTATTTAAACTGTTTGAGGAAACGCAGATCGTTTTCGAAGAAAGAACGCAAATCGGTTACGCCGTAACGCAGCATGGTCAGACGCTCCATACCCATACCGAATGCAAAGCCAGAGTAGATTTCCGGATCGATACCGACGTTACGCAGCACGTTCGGGTGAACCATTCCGCAACCCAATACTTCCAGCCATTTGCCATTTTTACCCATCACATCGACTTCCGCAGAAGGTTCGGTGAACGGGAAGTAGGAAGGACGGAAACGAACCTGCAGGTCTTCTTCAAAGAAGTTGCGCAGGAAATCATGCAGCGTGCCTTTCAGGTTGGTGAAGTTGATGTTGGTATCAACAATCAGCCCTTCCATCTGATGGAACATTGGGGTGTGCGTCTGATCGTAGTCGTTACGATATACGCGGCCCGGAGCGATAATACGGATCGGCGGCTGTTTTTCTTTCATAGTGCGGATCTGCACGCCGGAAGTCTGCGTACGCAGCAGACGCGTCGCATCAAACCAGAAAGTGTCGTGGTCAGCGCGCGCCGGGTGATGGCCAGGAATATTCAGCGCATCGAAGTTATGATAGTCATCTTCGATTTCCGGACCGGTTGCCACGGTAAAGCCCAGCTCACCAAAGAAACTTTCAATGCGATCGATAGTCCGCGTTACCGGATGCAAACCGCCGTTTTCGATACGACGCCCAGGCAAGGAGATATCGATCGTTTCTTCAGCCAGACGAGCATTCAGCGCGGCATTTTCTAATTCGGCTTTACGCGCGTTCAGCGCTTGCTGAACCTGCTCTTTGGCTTCGTTTATCACCGCACCTGCTGCCGGGCGCTCTTCTGCCGGCAGTTCACGCAGGGTAGTCATCTGAAGGGTCAGGTGCCCTTTCTTGCCCAAATATTCGACGCGGACATTGTCTAACGCGGCAACATCTGAAGCCTGGTTAATGGCGGCCGTTGCACTGGCAACCAGCTCTGCGAGATGTGACATGGTTTTCCTCGTTATGTTGCGATATTCACTAGTCGCTCGTATATACACAAAATCATTCTGGCTGAGTCAAGACAGCAGTAGAGCGCTAATCCTCAGACAAATATGTGACTGGGGTAAGCGACTGCAGCCAACGCAGAGGCAGCCTGAAGGATAACGTGTATAAAAAAAGCCTCCACCAGGGAGGCTTTTAGGCGCTGTTTTCCGTTTCTTCTTTCACGCGCAAGCCTCCTGAGTTCAGGTGCTAAAGTAAAAGAAGAAGCGGAAAATAGCAGCATTCATGCTTGCGTTACCTTGTGTGGTAAAAACCGGACAACCTTTATTGAAAAGGCTTACGGATAAATTGTCAACCAATTGATTGCACTACAAATAAAAGAGAGGGAGCCAGGCTCCCTCTTTTCACCGGCTTATGCCAGAGCTGCTTTCGCTTTTTCGACCAGAGCGGTGAACGCTACTTTGTCGAATACTGCGATGTCAGCCAGGATCTTACGGTCGATTTCAACAGAGGCTTTTTTCAGGCCGTTGATGAATTTGCTGTAAGAAATACCGTTCTGACGTGCTGCTGCGTTGATACGCGCAATCCACAGTTGACGGAACTGACGCTTTTTCTGACGACGGTCACGATAAGCGTACTGACCAGCTTTGATAACAGCCTGGAAGGCAACGCGGTATACGCGAGAACGCGCACCGTAGTAGCCTTTAGCTTGTTTCAAAATTTTCTTGTGACGTGCACGGGCAACTACACCACGTTTTACGCGAGCCATATGTGCTCTCCTGTATCTATATTCTTAGTAAAAAAATTAATTAAACGTTAACGGCTTATGCGTACGGCAGGCACGCGATAACCAGACCCAGATCGCCTTTAGAAACGAGGCCTTTTGGACGCAGGTGACGTTTACGCTTAGTAGATTTTTTGGTCAGAATATGACGCAGGTTTGCGTGCTTACGCTTAAATCCACCACCACCGGTTTTTTTGAAGCGCTTAGCAGCACCGCGTACGGTCTTAATTTTTGGCATTTTAATAACTTCCACTTCGCATTGTTAATAAACGAAACGTAGGCGAACAACGGCTGTGGAACCCGCAGGCTCCACAGACATTGCTACTTGAAGGCCTTACTGTTTCTTCTTAGGAGCGAGCACCATGATCATCTGGCGGCCTTCGATCTTCGTAGGGAAGGATTCGACTACTGCCAGTTCACTCAGATCGTCACGGACGCGGTTGAGCACTTCCATACCGATCTGTTGGTGGGCCATCTCACGACCGCGAAAACGCAGCGTGATCTTAGCCTTATCGCCATCTTCCAGAAAGCGTACCAGGCTGCGGAGTTTTACCTGGTAATCGCCATCGTCGGTGCCAGGACGGAATTTAATTTCCTTAACCTGGATAACTTTTTGCTTTTTCTTCTGTTCCTTAGAAGACTTACTCTTTTCATAAAGGAACTTGCCGTAGTCCATAATACGACAAACTGGCGGTTCGGCGTTAGGGCTGATTTCAACTAAATCTACTCCAGCTTCTTCAGCTTTTTCGATCGCTTCTCTCAGACTCACAATACCCAAAGCTTCGCCTTCCAGACCTGTTAAGCGAACTTCCAGGGCGCGAATCTCGCCATTGATACGATTCGGACGTGCCGTTTGAACTCGTTTTCCGCCTTTAATACCTTATTCCTCCAGTTGTTGAAGACTGCGGCTGCGAATCTCTTGTTGCAGCTTCTCAATCACTTCATTTACGTCCAGGCTGCCCAAGTCTTTGCCACGACGGGTGCGCACGGCAACTTTGCCTGCTTCTACCTCTTTGTCGCCACAGACCAACATGTAAGGGACACGACGTAAAGTGTGCTCGCGGATTTTAAAGCCAATCTTCTCATTTCTCAAGTCTGCTTTTACACGAATACCCGCATTTTGTAGTTTCTGCGTTAATTCGTTGACGTATTCAGACTGTGAATCGGTGATGTTCATGACGACAACCTGAACTGGCGCAAGCCAGGTCGGGAAGAAGCCAGCGAACTCTTCGGTCAGGATACCGATGAAACGTTCCATCGACCCAAGAATTGCGCGGTGAATCATAACCGGCACCTGACGCTCGTTGTTTTCGCCAACATAAGAGGCGCTTAAACGGGACGGCAGAGAGAAGTCCAGCTGTACAGTACCGCACTGCCATGCACGATCGAGGCAGTCATACAGGGTAAATTCAATTTTCGGACCGTAGAATGCGCCCTCACCCAGTTGGTACTCAAACGGGATGTTGTTTTCTTCCAGCGCAACGGCCAGGTCAGCTTCAGCACGGTCCCACATTTCATCGCTACCGATACGTTTTTCGGGGCGAGTGGACAGTTTGACGACGATTTTCTCGAAGCCAAAGGTGCTATACATATCGTAGACCATACGAATGCAAGCGTTAACTTCATCACGGATCTGCTCTTCTGTACAGAAGATATGTGCATCATCCTGAGTGAAGCCACGAACACGCATCAGGCCATGCAGCGCGCCTGACGGCTCATTGCGGTGGCAGCTACCAAACTCGGCCATACGCAACGGCAGATCACGATAGGATTTCAGACCCTGATTGAAGATCTGCACGTGGCCCGGGCAGTTCATGGGCTTAATGCAGTATTCACGGTTCTCAGAGGAGGTCGTGAACATCGCATCTTTGTAGTTATCCCAGTGACCTGTTTTTTCCCACAGCACGCGGTCCATCATGAACGGACCTTTAACTTCCTGATACTGGTATTCTTTCAGTTTTGAGCGAACAAAGACTTCCAGTTCACGGAAGATTGTCCAGCCATCATTGTGCCAGAACACCATACCCGGCGCTTCTTCCTGCATATGATACAGGTCAAGCTGCTTACCGATTTTACGGTGGTCGCGTTTGGCCGCTTCTTCCAGACGTTGCAGGTAGGCACTCAGGGCTTTTTTATCGGCCCACGCAGTACCATAAATACGCTGCAGCATCTTGTTATTGCTGTCGCCACGCCAGTATGCCCCAGCGGTCTTCATCAGTTTGAAGTGATGACAGAAACGCATGTTCGGCACGTGCGGGCCACGGCACATATCGACATATTCTTCATGATGGTACAAGCCAGGCTTGTCATCATGGGCAATGTTTTCATCAAGAATGGAGACTTTATAGGTCTCGCCACGCTTCACGAAGGTTTCACGCGCTTCGTACCAGCTGACTTTCTTCTTAATGACATCGTAGTTTTTCTCAGCGAGCTCGTGCATCCGCTTCTCGAGCGCGTCGACATCTTCCTGGGTTAGCGTACGGTCAAGATCGATATCGTAGTAAAAACCGTTATCAACAACCGGTCCGATCGCCATTTTGGTGTGCGGCCAGAGTTGTTTGATCGCGTGCCCTAACAGGTGCGCACAGGAGTGACGAATGATCTCCAGACCTTCTTCATCCTTCGCGGTGATGATGGAGAGCTTCGCATCATGCTCAATCAGATCGGAAGCATCTACCAGCTCACCGTCAACACGGCCAGCAATAGTGGCTTTCGCCAGACCTGGACCGATGTCCAGCGCAACATCCATGGGGCTTACAGCGTGGTCGTAATGGCGTTGGCTGCCATCAGGAAGAGTAATAACAGGCATGTTATATCCTTATTTGCAGTGGTGACCCACACGTAAGATCACATACAAAGAGAAAATGTATTTGTTTACAGTAAGTTGTGTAACCATCTAACCAACAATCGCTAAATTGGTACACAATCTGGTACACAAATGAAAAACTGACATCCGCAGTCCCTCACCCGGTAAAGTGATGGTAACACTAAAAAAGTGGTGATTGCACCACTCTGTTTCACATTGATTCAAAATGTCTTGCAACAATGGACGCGATCGACTAAGTAAGAGCAGCACAAAGCCTTGCAAGCCGATGCAAAGCTTTGTGTGTCCCGATTTGGTCTCACATTGCCTCTTCACTTATATGCTCATCATTACTGGATGATCTGCACATGTGGCATGTACACTATCACGCATCTGTTTGATTCGGATGTGGATTATAGAAATGCCCAGAGATCAAGGTATGGAAAAGAAGACGATTTTAAATATAGAAATTCTGCGGGTTATGGCTATTATTGCCGTTGTTTTGATTCATATGACAATACCATACTTCTATGATTTAAAATTAATGAATGAGAACTATACTGCGTGGGTTTTTAATAACCTTTACAATGCCATATCAAGGTTTTGTGTCCCTATATTTTTTATTATCTCTGCTTACTTGTCATTTAACGGGAATTCATCAAGCAAGATGAGCACTAGAATGATGAGGTTAGTCATACCGTATATAGTGTGGTCTGCTGTCTACTATATATATAATGGCGGAAATGATTTTATTGATTTCATAAAAAAGATAACAACCAGCAACACATCATTCCATCTATGGTTCCTGCCTCCATTTATAGGATATACACTACTACTTCCAGCCATTAAAAAGATTGTTAATGATGAAGATCCAAATAAAAATTATATAATTATTCTTATTATGACGTCCTCCATTATTATGCCGTCTGTAATATACGCTTTAAATACATTCTATGGTGATTATTCATTTCTGACTGGGTTCAATAATTTCGGGTTATCTATTACACCATTGCTTATTTATTCAATTGCATTTCCGCTTCTGAGAAGAAATACATCAGCTTTTAATGGAATTGCTTTATTTGTATTCATGTCTGTGGTCAATCTTGCAGTTAGTCTTCTTGTGTCAAGCAGTACAGGTAAAGCTGATACGTTTTTTTACGGATACACAACGCCATTAGTTTTCATATCATCATTCATTTTGTTTAATGCAATTATGAGCATTGATTTCTCTTTCATCGGTTCCAGAATGCGAAAAGTCATCATGGCTGTAGGTGATTGTTCTTTTGGAATCTACCTTACTCACTGGATTGTGTACCTTGTTTTAAGCAACGCAGAACTTACATTCAAAGGAAGAGCAATAGTTGATCCTTTGCTGAACACCATTATTGTATTGTTAGTTTCATTTTTGCTTGTGTATGTAATTAAAAAGGTTTATGCCTTGAGAAGGTGTGTATAAAGATAGTTATATAAATAGCTCATCTGCGCAACCTATACCAGATGAGCTATTTATTTTACGTGATTATTGCGCTGGCCATTGATAGTTACATGATGAACATTTGAAATAGTACCTGACAACTCCACCTATTGTTTTGCTGATAACCGTTACTGTTCCAGTAGAGCCGCAGCGCGGGCAAATTTCTGGAGGCACAGCCTGTGTAATTTCTGTCATATCATCCACCATATTTTTCATCAAGTTCAGCTATCTGCTGATCGTATCCTGCATTGAGTTCAAGAAGCTTCTGATAGATATCGTTCTTCTTCTGCTGCTCTTGTTCCCCATCAAATAGTCCTGCATTTAGATATGCTGAAGCTAATACTGATTTATCTTTCTCATATTTTTCATTAATTTCAGTGAGCTCTTTCTCGTAAAGTTCAGAATCATCAGGAGGGATAGCTGCATTTGGATCTTCAAATCTACCATTTACATATAGCCAGCCAATACCAACCTCTTGACCATCTACCTTCACGGAATCATATCCGTTGAAAATATCACCATCTCCGTCCCATGAAACAATGTTCACCACTACATCATTACTAATGATTGCGTAACGATCCATTATGCATACTCCCAAATAACCACAATGCCACCACCGCCAGGGCCACCACCGAACCCGCCTGCACCTATTGACTGTGCAGCACCTGAGCCACCAGACCCAAGTGTTCCGGCAATTCCAGACCCTCCGATTGCACCTGCGCCACTTTCACTTCCTGATAATTGAGATGCGCCGCCATTTCCACCAGACGGTATTCCTTGGGTTATGATTGCAGGCGACCCAATCCCGCCTTTTGAGTTATATAAATTTCCGCCTGTTGCAGTACCGCCAATCCCACTTCTTGCGTGACCAGTAAACGAAGTTCCACCAGATACAGCGTTGCTCGTTCCTACTGCACCACCATTAGCGATTATGGTTCCATCAAAAGATGAATTTCCTCCGGATGATGACACGCCCCCCGCTCCAACTACCACGGCCGCGCTTGATGGAACAGTCGTTAAATACGATTCAGCATATCCACCGCCGCCACCACCAGAACCTACCGTAGCTGAGGTTCCTGTACCTGAAGTTGCACTGCCTCCGGCACCTCCTCCACCCTGAACCTGAACAAGTATTGATTTTGTTCCTGGAGTTGAGGTGTAAGTACCTGAAGTTGTGAATGTCTTCACTCCAAGAAGCCTTCCAACATATCCACTGGAATTAGATAGCCCCAGGCTTTGAAGAGATGCAATTACAGCTGAAGATCCTCCAGCGGAAATTTCAGAAAGATTATTAGAAATCTGTAACGACTGGTTAATCTGAGCCAAAATGCTAAGCGTTCCCGCCGTCATCATGTTAGCTGCAATATCATTAGCAGACCATGCGCGTGGAGTTGTCCCCTCTTTTCCACGCTCAATCGTCATTACATCACCAGATCTTGCGGTAACGTGGACAATTTCTGTCAACAGGCCCGTGGCAGCATCAATAATAGTAAGTTTGAAATAACTCCCCCCTGGAGAAGGAATTGGAAATAATGCGCCAGTTCCTGAGTTAACGGTCAAAGACGTAGCTGAAGAGTTGATTCCTGCCGCCAGTACAGTTTGCGCGTTGTTGGCGGCTAAAAGAGTGAGTGCCATTTATCCTCCGGGATTTGGGCAACAAAAAAACCGCTCAATGGCGGCTTTAAGGTGTTAGTATTAATTTAAAAATTAAACGGAGTTGGATATGAACAATCTGTCAGTAGCTGTTACAAAAATACTGTTATCATCGTTTAGTGCAGTAACAATTTTTCTTTCTTCTTTCCTTATAATTTTAATTTTCAACATGTGGCTACAGGAAGGGCTCCCACCATTCGAAAATATAAAGTTCAGCGTTGCCTTGTTCTTCACAATCATGATGCTTCTTGTTATATGTCAATGCCTTAAGTACTTCACAGACATGGCAACAGATCGCAGGAATCACTTGAGAAAAGATAAATTAAGGAATGACAAATACATAAATGATAACGTCAGTATCTGACTAGCCAACAATCGTAACCGTAACTGGTTGGTAAAATGGCATGTGGAGCAGGCCGCTATCAAAGGCCTGCTTGAATAAAGAAGCAAACTCATATTCATTACTCTTTATGAGAATACTTTTTTTCTGGTTTAGTACTCCAGTATTGTATGAAAATGTATTGTACATAGACGTATCAGTTAACTTTCTGTAGCCCTTGATTATCGATATACTCGCGCCTGAACCTGAGAATAGTACTGATATACTCCACCTCTGGTCGTTAACAACATCCACACCATCAATACCAGTGAGAAATCGCATAATGCGTCTCTTCAGCCAGGGTATAGTGAAATAATAACCATCACCCTTATAGAAGTTCCATGTCATAATTCGCTTAAATAAATCATCAGAGACAACAACTTGCTCAGACTGATTTACAACCTTTCTACCATTGAAAGGAAGCTGGTTAAACAGCATTGCGTTAAATGGCCCATAGATGCTCTGCTTTCCGCTTACCAGAACGGGTGGCTTCACACCGTAAATCCCTCTGGCAATCCATTTAAGCTGTTCTCCCGCATTATGCCCACCCACAAAAATAGGAAGATTTGCGTTAGTCATCCATGAATAAATTTCCTGAGCCATGGCGTTATATGCAGAAACGAATGCCTGAATATCATCGTCATCGTTATACTGCGTATACAGGTAAGATTTAATGATATCTTCCAGCATATTAAACTCCGTCTACAATGACCCCGTCAGATGCGATAAACCAGTAGCTGTAAGGATCTCCACTGATAATATTGGTCCCGGCATCCACGTTCGTGATAACGCCATTCACAGTAACAATAACGTTCAGAGTAGATATCAGACTCATGTCCAGCGTGCTGTTTACTGACTGAAGGAAAACATCCTTAACGTTATTGATGTTCATCGGCTTCCCAGCGAATATCCCGTTCACATAGTTGATAACCGGTTGCGACACCAGCGAGGCGATAGTCGCGTCAGTCAGATAGTTTGCGCTTTCCGTGGCCCATTCAAACTTTATCGTTACCAATTGCTGCAACGGTATGACGAATGGAATCACATAATTATCCGGCCAGTCATTTATCGTTACTGTGTTATTCCTCAGATTCGGCGTGACTATACCCCCACCTGTCCATGTACCTGATGAATCGGTGTTGATGCCTATAGAGAAAGTGTGAGGGCCCAACACAGTAATGGTCAGCGGAACGTTATTAATTCCGCTCATACCGGTAACTCCTGTGATGTTAATAACCTGCCCTGAGCTGAATCCATGAGTGATATCGGTCGTGACAACTCCAGGATTTGCGTTAGTGATGCCTGTAATATTCAGATCAGTGCCTTTTAATCTGCTGATGTCACCTGCAGATTTGTAAATTGCACCGGCCATTTCATAGATATCACCGCCGCCACACATCACAATCCATGCATTACCGCTCTGAACCACAGAAACCAGCCGGGCATGAACATTGCTCAGGTCAGTAAGCTTCTGACGGATAAATCCAGGATACCCCTGAACGGTGGACATCTGACCTTCCCAGACACGCTCGCGAAACTCGTAGTTTGTTTCAGGTGTGCCACCAGGCGTACCGGCTACAGGGTTTGTACAGGTCATGGTAATGTCCGAGGGAAGACTGGTAAGTATCTGGTTAACTGATCCTACGGGAACAGCCCACGAACCCGTATTCGTTGCAATAGCTGTTACCATTGAACTGACACCTGAAGAAAGGACCACTGTCGCATCGGCGATCTGGTAGGTGTACGTTCCGTCGCTGACCAGAAAACCCTGGGGGATTACGAATCCCGCAGGTCCCGAGAACGTCACCGGAACGGTAGTCGACCCATCGGTTTTTTGCTCGCTAATTCCTGACTGCTGCGCCAGGAGGTTCAGCATGTACTTATTCGCTTTCAGCGGACCTACGGAGTTGATGAGGTCGACGCGGATTTGATCTGCAATAAGCAGCGCGCCAACGTCGGTACCTACGATATCCTCAATCAATGAACCAGGAAGATCTGTCGTGATACCCGGTGATAACTCAGTTGCTCTTGAAACAAGATCGGCGCGAAGCTCTTCTGATGTTTTCGGCACGGGACCGGCTGCGTCATAGCTAACGGACAAATCACTCATACGTTCACCGTTGTGATAATTTTTGAACCGGCGTTCGTTATCGCCGAAATGTTGTATACGGGTGGGTCATCGCTCACCAGGGCGATCTGCAGAGATGAGAAATACTGGCTAAATTGCCGTTGAAGCCTGTCAACATAGTAGGTTGGAAGTACCTGCTGAATGACGGAGCTCTGCGCCGGAATGCCATTATTTGCAAAAAATGGTGATTCCTGAGGTGCCAACTTCAGATTCTGGATCAGCGTAGTCAGGTAAATTGAATCGTTGAAGCCATTTTCATCCGGAACCACCAAGACCCAATTACCATTTTCGTCTCTTCCGTAGGTTCTCATTGCGTGATATTCCCGTTGAAAGTGGTAGTTGGAGAGCCAGTGTTTGAACCGCCATTACCGTTTGAATGCTGGTGAGTATTCAGCCATGCAACCAGGGACTCCCATCCGGAATGCATGATCGCTGGACTGGTGCTAGCTGTTGAGTCCTGCAGATTGCCAGCATCTCCAGTGATGCTCCACATGCCCTGTGTAAGGGTTAGGACGGTGCTTCCGACTGTGACCTTAAACTGATCCATGGCAGCGATTGTTACGCTGGCAGGCGTTAACATAAACGTCGTGTTACTTCCCTGGTCACGGATAGTCACGCCCTCAGGACCGTAGATAGTGACAACGTTCCCGTCTACGGCTTCCCATTCGGTGTTGCTTATCGGTAGGTATACCAGAGCGCTCAGGTTCGCAGGTGGCGTGAGGTCGGCAATGCCGCCACCCTGCCCGCTGACGCCGCCGAGATAGGTGTCAGCAGGGATGACAATGCCTTTATCACCTGGCTGCATCGGATAGCGGATGTACTGTGGTCCGAAAAGCGGAATGGTGACATTCGGGAAAACGTATGGCGTGTCATGCAGCTCGAAAGCCACCGTGACCATATTGCCTTTCTGCTCAACAATGCTGGCTGGAAGTATCTTCCCAGCTGCCTGGAACGCCTCATTAAACTTCTGCTCAGCGAACCTGTTCATGTTCCGCCCGAAATTTAGCTTCTGGTCAACACTCATTTTGTCTTAACCGCCTCCGCCGGGTATGCCTCAATCACAGTGATCCACGCTTCAGCTGTTGGCTGCCTGCTGTTACCAAGTAACCTCACCGATTGCACGACAAATTCACCGTTAAATGCCGAGTCGTCACGAAACTGGGAGTAAGAAGACGCCTGAATCATAGGCCTGGCCTTTTCTGGCATCAGGATGTGGTCGCCAGTCTGCAGATCTGCGCGCATAACGCAGATGACGCTGACGACGCCAAAACTGATCCATGTTGGCTGACCGACGAGGTCATTGAAATTTATCTGGATAGGATTTTTGCTTCTTTCCGTCGCGCCGGTTTTTGAACTCTGATCCGGGTGATTGGCGTAGTCGTTATCCCACACCCGGATTTCATTGCCATTTACCACGGCGATTTCCACCCCCGTGTAGCCCGGGTCTTTGATGCGCGATAATGAAAACGCCCTCAGGTTTTTTGCCAGATCAGCGAGGGATCCGCAAAACATTGGGCGATCGTAATTCAGCGTCAGCCTGTCGCTGATGCTTATGTTCGGTGTAAATCCCCCCATCGTCATGACACATTGTGTCAGCGCAGAGGAAAGTTTCTGCCCCATCGACCATGGCATGGTTAACTGAAGAGGAACCATCTGACCACGGGTGGTGGCATTAACCGGACCCGCAACAATGATGAAGTCCAGTCGCAGCTCTGTGCCCTGCCAGTTGCCGAACACCTGAAAAATGGTTCCCTCTATGGCAAGTTTTTTATCCCATACTCCCGCCAATGGCAGACCTTTAGACATCCCGGCAAAGATCTGAATTCTCTTACCGTAGAGATTCTGCCTGGCCTGCTGCATGTCTTTTGGCCCAATCCCCCAGACTGTAAGATGGGTTTCCCCTGCTGGCGTTGATTCGCCAAAGCGCATAATGTCGAATTCCACCATCAGCGCGCCTGGGTTATAGACTCCGTTCTTCAGGCTGGAGTATTGCTGGATTAAGGTATCGCCATCAAAAATGTTAATTTCGTAATAGCGCATCAGCTCGTTACCTCAATCTGCCCGTTTTTTTCACGCCAGATCATGGTTGTAGATGTGAATACCCCATTCAGGAGGTTTATACCTTTTGAAGATGATGAACCAACAACAGCGGTGTTCAGCACCGAGTTCCCGGCGCTGTTAGTTATCAGCAAATACCAGCGCTGAGCGGCGATGTTCCATTTCATCTGGCAGGTGTAGACCGTTCCGTCTAGAACTGGTGAGAACGTCATACTTTTACTCTCAAGCCCGGTAAACGGGTAATTGACGGTGCTCATATGCCAAATACCCCCTGCAGCTTGCCAATTACCCCCGTAATCGCCTCAGTAACTGATCCGCCAAGCGATGTGTTACCGAGTGCGCTGACGGTGTTTGTCCATGCGCTGCTATTGTTTTTGTCGCCTCCGTCAATTTTGCTGAGGAAGCTGTTTACTACCTGGTCAGCAGCGGTTTCAGTAATCAGTGGCTGTTCGAAATCCCAGATCCAAGACCGCTGAGGTAGCGGATCGTTGCCGGATGAGTTGTCCTTAACCGTTTTCAGGATACAGTTGTTGTAGATGATTGATGGCGTGGCCACGATGTAAGTTCCGCCCAGGTTGGCATGCGCCTGAAGCACCGCCTGCAGAGAACTTAGCGTTACCAGTTTAGTCATGGCACCAGTATTCTCGTTCACTGGTGCATCCATCATCAGGCTTACCCTCAGAGGCTGGGAAAGAAGCGCGTTGGCCGCAACAGTCTGGTTAGCAAATGGATAACGAGCTATGTCGTAGTCAACCATCGTTGCGCCCTGAACAGGCCGCCAGTGACAGAAATATTTGTCCAGATCGGTAAGGTTGATTGCCCCGCCGATCAGTCCGGTAACAAAGCTGGCGCTCTGGGTGAGCGCCACTATGGGCAGCATGCCGCCGGGTATAGACTCCGCAACTCCATTGCAGAGGATAACCGGGGATATTTCAAACCCGAGCCGGTAGAGTTCGCGAGTAAATGCCATTATCCAGTCACTCCAAGCTGTGATGATGAAACGATGGCATTGCCGCCTGTGTTGTTGAATATCTGGATAACAGCGCCCTCGCTAACCCGGTTTCCAGCTCCCTCTTTCGCTGACATAGCGGAAATGAGTTTTGCCAGAATCGCAGGGTCGTTGAGATTCAACTTATCGTTAGCGCCAAGCCCGGTCGTTTTGACGACGTGGCGAATGTACTCCACCGTATCGTTCTCGTTAGACGGAGCCCATTTTTTCGCTATATCGCTGACGGTATTGATACCGCGGGTGCCATAAATTTGCAGTTGCTTCGCCGACGCCAGTACGCCCTCATCGAGCGTAGGGAAAACGGCAAATTTTCCGCTCTGAGTGTTGTGTGTGCCGTACCCATCTGCCCATCGTAGGTTGGTCGGGTTATTGAAACGGTCGGCGATCGTCCTGCCTTTCGCAGAGACATCAGCAGGGGTTGGGTCTACAGGCTTAATATCGCCACTGGAGAAGAAGCGCTTAACACCCTTCAACCATCCCCAAACCCGTGGGTCATCTTCAGAGCCAGGCGTGTAGTTCTGCCCGGTCTTAGGGTCTGTGACTTTCTTGTCGCTCAGTATTGATGATCCGGAAGTCACATCCGATACGGAGATGTCAGTTTTACCCACAACCCAGTCGTAAACCTTCCCAATGAGGGACCCAAGCTTTTCAATGCCAGCCATGAAGCTGTCAACGTCCTTGGTGAACTCGGGAGACGCCAGGTAATTTCCGAAGCGCTCTATGCCTCCAGCCAGCCCGTCAATCCACTTACCCAGTTCTGGAGACTGCAGTACCGTATCAATGGCACCGGCCAGCGCGTCAGAAAGCTTGCTCAGTTGCGGGGCTAGAGGTCCAAGACCTCGTACAAATGTATTTCTTATGCTCTGACTACTGTAATCGAGCTGTACGTTGAAATCCTGCCACTGTCGAGCCTGCTGATCGGTGATTTGAAGTAACCTTGCATCCTTTTGCGCCCGCCGTTCCATAGCATCGATTTCTTCATCGCTCATGTTTTTAAAACGATTCAGGTCATCCAGACTGAAGAAGTTCGTTAGGCCATAAGCGTTTGCCCCCTGTAGGGTGCTCCCGTTTTTGACAAAGATATCTCGAGCATTCCGAATCAACTGCGGCAGGAGTTTAGCTGGGTCCTGGTCTGGGTTATTGATCCCCATAGCCTGAAACTGCCAGCGCTTAGACAGATCCATCTGGCTGTCGCGAATGGCACCAAGCGTCCCAGTCGGGTTGCCGAGTGCCTTCTGGTAGTTAATGGCTGTAGAGTCAAGTTCACCAATGCTTGTCCCGATCCCGAGGGATGTGAATCGCTGAGAACCGGTTGTGGCTGCCAGTCGGTTAATGCCGAATAGCCCACCGACCCCCAACACTCCAGTGAACAGGCCGACAATACCGCCCCATGAGAGCAGGCTTACTGTCGCGTCCTTGATATGGCCAGCCAGTGATTTTGCGTCCTTCTTCGCGTCACTAAAAAACCCCTTTGATGATCGGGTTTTCTTGTTGAAGTCATCCTGACTTTTATTCGCCCTATCCAGACTGTCAGTGAGCCGTTCCAGTCCACTATTTATCGACAGAATCGCGTTTGCCCCCTCAGAAAATGCCTTAGCCAGAAGGTCGCCCTCTGTTTTCGCTTTCGCCGTCTCTTTGGTGGCATCCGTGGTGCCCTGCACCAGTCCTCGCCATGCTTCAGGGAGTTCCTCAAGTGCGGCCTGATATTCCTTAAACTTCTCCATAAACGCGACAAACTTGTCGTCATTTACGTCAATATCGACAATAGACTTAGCCACCATTGAAGGAACCCCTGTCTTTTAGCGCGGAAATGATGTAACGCTGGCGGTACTGCGCCGGGCTGGCGAATTCTTCGCCGGTGATTTCCCTTATCACCCGCCAGAATCCCTCATTCGACGCCCAGTCTAAGAGGGTATATATGACGTTTCCGGCTGGGCATTCTGGGTCTGGGTATCGGTAGGCGGATTCGACGTCTGCAATGAATCTCGGAACGCCGTAACGCTTAATGATTTGAGTTGCCCACCGAACATATCGAGCACAGTTCCCACTGTCGGCGCGATCAGATGTGACTTCTGAATGGCAGAGGTAACCATAAAAAAAACCACTTCGCCCTCTACTTCGCGATATTCATCGGGAGAGATAATCCCCTGCTTCATCGCGGCGTCGAATGATGTCGTTTTCCAAATACCGCCGTCATTCCAGACCACTGAAGTAAGGCGCTGGATCTCGTCAACGATGGTTGGAGTCTGCTGAACCTGCTGGGATTGCTGGTCTGGATGGTTAGTCTCGTCCCTTAACTCCTGCTCGCGCTTGAGCTTTTTACGGAGCATCATCGCAGCGACCCGCGCCGCGCCCAGTCCTCCGACCTGAGAGATAAAGTTGGTGAAAAGATTGCCCAGCAGCAGGCAATGCTCTTCAACCACTTCATACGGGAATGGAGTCACATGCAGATACACGATTGACCCATCTTCCCGAGTGATGTTTGTTACCAGGTTGAGCTTTTTGTCAATTTTCACAATCAGATCCACATGTTGTCGTTAGCCAGGATATAACCGCTGATAGTCACCACATACCCGGCATCCATGCCGGTAAACGGCAGTTCGTTGAAGTTGACCAGATAAGCGTTAAGCACGGTGAAATTGCTCAGCGTGTTCGCATCAGGGGTGATAACCACCTCCCCAAGCGACGTATTGGTGGCGAAACGGTTTTTGTAGCTGTCACTAAGTCCCTGGGTACGGAGCAGATGAACGGTGACGGTCACCTGCTGATATGGAGCCTGACTGCCAACGGTTCCGGTCATCGTCGGGATGATATCCGTTGCTGCGTCATCAGGACGAATGCTGATCCCGTCCTTGCCAAGATAAGAGGCGGTGATGTTCAGCGCAGGCACGTCAGTTACCGATACCGCTCCGCGTACACGATTGAGGAATCCCTGCGGTACTAATGGGTTTGCCATTTTTTACGCCCCTACAAAGTTGGTTACGTTCACGTTAAACGTGATGGATTCGAATCCGCGGCGCGGTGTCATTACGGCGCTCAGACCATTGTATTTGCCAGCGGCATAGTCTGACGGATTCAGGCTGGTGTAATTCGAGAACGGAACGGCGTTGATGACAGCATTACCGGCATACGTTCCTTTCTCGTACTCAGTGTTGAAGTCTTCCTGAGTCAGGCCAGTACCAATCACACGTCCGAGGATCAGTCCGTAACTGACTCCGTTGCGCAGCGTTTTAAGGGCCCGGCGTTGCAGACGGTCGATGCCGTTCTGCTCGTAGTACAGCGGGTTAACAGTGGTGTTGGATCCATTGATAACCTCGTTAGCCAGATCTAGCTCAAGGTTGATCGCAGTCCAGGCCACTGCATACCAGTAGTTAAACGGATTACCATCCAGCATATGTCCAGCCACCAGCATTTTGTTGCTCAGCCCACCTTCTGCAGCGGTTCCGACGTAGTTGATGCTGTTATCCTGTAGTGTCTTCAGCAATGTGCCATTGCCTTCTACCGGGTACTCGGTTACGCCGTAGCCAAAGCGGTACGCCATCGGCGGCACCATGTTTGACGATCCAGGGTCGTTTGCCAGAGAGGACTGGAACGGGAACGCCATGGAAAACTCACCTGCAGGGATATTTGTCGACTCCACACCTGCAATCACAGATTTGTTTTTGGTGGCGACCCACGCCGGGTAAGTGGCTATCGTAGTGGTAACGAAGAAATAAACCAGTGACGCCGGGCTGGTATACAGGCCCGTCAGGGTCTTGAACGTCGGCTCACCGTCCCATTCGCGCGGCACCAGGTACGAGAAGAATTTCTGGTAGGTGTTTCCCAGAGAGATATCTTCATCGATGAAGTCTGACAGCGCGGCTACAGCATCAGCAACGGACACATCACCCAACTCCAGGACATATACCGCACGGGTCGTTCCCTGGGACCAGAACGTGGTGTTCATTTCGATGATTTCGTTTGCTGCCACGGATTTAACTGAACCCATGACTGTTGCCGTTCCCGGGTCTGTTGCCAGCGGATAAGTGAAGGCGGTAGATGTGGTCACGGTGGCTGTTACGGCGCGGTTATATGCTGATGGGGTAACGCCAGAGACAACCAGTGGGATAGTGTCGCCAATGTTCCATCCATGAGCTGCTGAAAGGGTCACGGTAACAACACCAGTTGTCCAAGTAATCGTTGAAATGGTCTTGGCTGATGAGGTGATATCCTTCAGATCATCTTTAGTCGTCAGTAGTTGATACTCACCTGCCGCCAGGGTTGTTCCGCCCATGGAGATCATCGCGCCGGATTTGAGCAGTTGAGAGGGCTTCGGTGGATTAGTCACCGAGACGTTAATGTTAACAATTGCCATTTATTTATTTCTCCGGGTAAATGGACGGAATCGCTGACGTGATCAGCTTGCGCGCGACGTTCCGCATGCGCTGCTGGTAATAGTTGACTTTGAACTTAATGGTTTTTCTCATGGCAATGATATTCAGCTCGTTCTGCGTGACGCGCTCGTCCTGAACTACCGGGATATTCATCACGCCCATTTCCGAGTCATCGCCGAGCGTGTACTGCTGTACGTACCTCAGGAAATCCTCAACCCCGGCATTGCGCAGGCCAGTGATGGAGATCGTCACATCCTCAGAAACCAGCTGATACTGATTCTGCTGCTCATCGAGGTAAAAGCTCCCGGCGATCGGCGCGGTGTTGCTGCACTTCACCGTTGCATACGGCGGTGACAGGTTCTGCGTCGACAGCATGGCCGGGAACATTGGCATGTACTGATTCAGCGTCAGCCATACCGGCAATGAGCTTGAAACCACCACATCAGACAGGTCGATATCGTTGGCAGAGTTGATGATCTGCGATCGCATGTAGGGGAATATTGCCTCCCCTGTGTAGTGGTAGAGATTGGCCGGTTCGTTCAGTCCGGTGCGCCGGGAGAAAGAAAACTGGAGGCCAAAGAACTCGCCGATATACAGGACGTCAGATCCGATATCGTTGAACGGGTCGATATCCGCCTGAGCGGTAAACGTCACGACGTTCCGGTCGTAAAGTTGCTCATCGTCCTGGATGGTTTCGGTCGTCAGGTGCAGATAGCCCTTAACGTCTACCGTATCCGGCTCGCTGCTTGGGTCGTCCGACAGTACAGAAGCCTTCACCCAGAAGACGAAACCATCGAGGGGTAGCACCTTGCGTATATACTTCGTGAACGTGACCGCCTGAAAGCGGCTCAGGTCGTCAAGCCCCTGCGTCAGCGTGGCGTTAAGCTCTGTTTTTGCAGTTTGCTGCAACTCATCCAGGGAAGGCATTTAGCACCCCGCTCACCCATGCGCGCATCGCGGCCTGATAGGTTCCGGTATCAATGAATGACGGCCGCGGTGGGCCTTTTTTGTTCTTGAATCGCCGGGATATACCGTCCAGCGCGCGGCGCGTAGGAACGCCCGGTAATCCGTTCATTTCTGTGTTGTCGAGGAAGGCGACAAACAGGTCATGAATCCGGGACATCGACTCTGCCAGAGGGTCTTTGGCTGGCGGTGCTCCGGCCATCATATTCTCAAGCGACGCGGCCATATCGTTCGCCATCAGGTCAGCAATGTCATTGCTGTACCTGTCGAAAAACGTCTGCATGATCTGGTACTTTTCCTCCAGATACTCGGCGACGTCTCCGGTCGTGGTGTTTTCGTCCTCATACGGGACATCAATCACCCCAAGATGGAAGGTGATCATGACAGCCCCCACAGGCTGCCGAACTGCTGGGCAATCATCAGGTACCGGCGTCCCCACGGGTCCTGCAGCATCTGCAGGTCAGCCAGCGACAGATCTTTGAAGAAGTCCGGCACCAGGCGCTGAGCGCTGGTTGAGTTATCCCCGGCACCAGTAATTACGCCAGCCTTGAAATTATTCAGGCCATACTCTTTCCTGAACTCGGAGAATACCGATTCGGTACCGTAGTTGACCAGGAAAGACGCGCCCAGGTTGTACACGGCAACGGTGTACAGATTCGGCGTGACGCACGCGATATCAGGGTTTACCCACTCAACCGCGCCGCCATATGCAAGGGTGAAAGATGGCGAGTCGTCGGGAACCTGCGCGGCGGTAACGCCCATGTCAGTTCGAACGAATTCGATAAATCCCGACAGGCTCGTTGTCATTTTTTCTTACTCCCGGATTTCTCAGTTACGATTTTTTCGTTAACCGTTTGGGTGTCTTCATTGTCTTCGCGGCCTTTGGCCTGCTCAGCGCTGACTTCCATCTCACCGGAATATCCGGTGCCACTTTCACGCAGAGAGCTATCAAGAGCTGCTACAGATGCCTGGCGGCGACCGTGTGCACCACGAGTAAGGTGAATATCGTTATCACGAATTGCCTTTTCGATTACCGACGACGGAACAGGTTTGTTCAGGCTGTAGCACAGGCCGACAAACGCCTGGCTCTGATCAATTCTCGTTGAGTCAACCAGCCCGTAAACCTGGTGATGCTGAACAACTGCATCAACTTCTTCAGTTGAACCATCCAGAACCATCATTTGTTCGCCGTGGTTAATAGGGAACTGAACAAGTCGGCCGGTCTCAAGCTTGCGGTAGGCAAAAATCTGGCGCTGTTTGGTGGTGTTAGCGATATAGAGTTTCATTGGTTACCCTCGTAAAAAATCCCCTGCTGAGTTTCCCCGGCAGAGGCTTAACCACTTCAAAGAATGGATCAGGCGCTGTACGCCATGGACAGGATGGTGATTGCTTCCGGACGAACGGCCCAGCCTGCGGTAGAACGCATTTCGGACAGAACATCGATGGCACCACCAGCGATCGGCGTCGGAATCTCACGCGGCGCGGCCATGTCGGTAAACATCAGCGCGTTCGCGGCAAGAGACGGGGTCAGCTTGGCAAATTCGTTGGTGTTCACAGTCGAGTTGACCATTGGCACTTCGACCTCAGGGATGGTGATCACCACCGCGTCGGCACCGCCAGCGCCAGCTCCGATCAGGGTATCGTCATACACCCAGTCAACCTGGACGTTTGCGCCTTTCAGCACTTCTTTCACAGTGCCTCCGACGGTGTCAGTACCACCACCAGGGCGCTGGTAAGAAGTCAGCTGAACGATCTGCTGAATCTCCATGGCACCGAGGACGCGCTGCGGCCCCAGGATAACAACACGCTGCTGGCGGCCCAGCTGCATGGTGCGGGTCAGTGCGGCCTGTACGTGGCCAAGCAGATATACCGCCATCTGGCCGTGATCATAGGTCAGCACAGTGGTGTTGCCGTTGCTGTCCGGTGGCAGGGACTCGGTAGTCGCGCCAGCGGTGTTCAACAGGCCTTCACCGCCAGCAGGGTTCATTCCGTACAGCAGGGCAGAACGCAGCTGTTGGAAAATACCCTGACGCATGCCCAGACGCTGAGCTTCAGGCAGTGCAAAGTTCCAGTTACCGGCAGCAGCCATGTCATGGTGATCGTAGATACCACGGCAGCGGAACAAGTAGGTTGGGGTGGAAATCATCTTCGCATCCAGCGCAACGCTCGGCAGCTGGTTACCGTTACCGGACTGGCTGGAAGTAGTCTGGGTGCGAATGTCCAGGCGACGCATGTAGACGTACTGGTCTCCTACGCCGAGACGGACTTGCGGGTTACCGCTGGCGATGGTTTCAAACGCACCTGACGCCTGCTGGTAACCAATGATCATCTCCGGCGCGATGTACGACGGATTGACGATGGTGTAGCTGGGGGTAATTGCAGCCATTTAATTCAGCTCCCGATTAAAGTAAGACCAGCGCGCAGCTGTCGGTGTTGTTCCAGGTCAGGAAGCCCGTCGCGCTGTCATAGCTGACAGTCTTGGAGTTGCCTGATTCGATGGCGAGCACTTTTACCGGCAGCGTGATGTCGGAAAGCGTAACTGCGCCGATGGTGCCCTGCGTGGTTGCAGCGCCGCCTGGTGCAGTTGCCGGTGCATAGGTGAATGTTGTTGCGTTCACGACTGACAGCACGACCACAGTGCCGTTGTACGCTGCAGGAGCGACGCCACTGATTTTCACGTATTGACCAGCTGTCAGGCCATGAGCTGAAGCGGTTACTGCTGTCGCCACGCCATTGGCATAGGTCACCGCGGTTGTCGCGATATCTGAGCCAGCGAAACCTGCCGCCGCCGCGGTGGTGATCTGATTGTTCACGAAATCCCAGGCCAGCGGCGTTTTCACTGAAGCACCATTGGTGCCCAGCGCAACAACCTGCGCAGAGGCTTTCAGCGGCACGCGCATGTTAGAGCCCAGGCGGTAGTACGAAACGCTCATGTCGGAGGCGTATAGCGGGACCGGCGACTGCGGAGTGGTCAGGCCGTTGTGAGCCTGATTGAAGACGGTGAAGCCTTCCAGTTCAGCAACAGACACAGCGCGACGGATGAATGACCCGCGCGGGCTTGAACTGGTACCAGGCAGAAGCTCAGCAACCGGCAGACCTCCCCAGAGAGGTTTGGTTTCCGTTGCCGCCACAGTGCCCGCCGCCAGGTTAAAGCGGTTGGCCGGGTCATCGAGCGCCACGCCCTGAATATAACCGTCGGACTGCACACCGAAGGAGCCCAGCGCATTCGTGGTTGCCATCGGGTTAAGAGATAAAGTAGCCATGCTTGAGAGCTCCCGTTAAGCCTGGTTGTTGAAACTGGTGACCTGACGCTTGCCGGACTGGAACGGAGCCCAGGTGGCAGCAGGATCGCCTTCAAAGGTGCTAATCTGGCGACCAGTAGCATCAGCGCGCTTAATTTCGCGCAGCATACCAGGACCAACCGACAGACTTGCTGATTTCTGCGCATCGGCGTAGATCTGTTTTTCTGCCACATTCAGCAGCGCGGAATCTGCGATAGATGACAGGTCGACAGACTTGAAGTCAGGCGAATGCTCCTGAAGCTGGATCATCAGGCGGCGGCGGTACGACAGCGGCTTTTCACCGGACAACGGCACAGGAGCACGTTTGCCAAAGCATGAGAAAACGCTGTCAGCCTTCACCTGTGCGTCGGCGACTTCGTTGCGCTCTTCATCGCTCAGCTCGGTTGGGATGCGGGAGCGCAGGTCGGCGATCTGCTGACGCAGTTCAGAATCAGCCTTTTCTTTCGCCATACGTTCCGCCTCTTCCGCGTCGGCCTTCTCTTTTTCCTCGGCGCCTGCTTTTTCTTTCGCGGCTTTCTCTTCCGCGTCAGCTTTGGCTTTCGCCTCTTCGGCCTCTTTTTCCTCAGCATCAGCCTTTTCTTTCTTAGCTGCTTCTTCGGCATCGGCCTTGGCTTTCAGGTCTGCTTCTTCTGAGTCAGCCTTAGCCATGCGTGCGTCAATCGCCTTATTGATTAGCGCTACGATTTTTTCCTCGTCCATTATTTCAGCCTCATTTGGAATGGAATCAGATTTAACACCAGTAGGGGCAAGGAGCTTGTCCCATACGCCCTGTTCACAAATTGCAACGTGGTCGAGCAGTACCGGGGAACCTTCCACCAATAGAGGCTGACCGTCGATTTTGATGATTGAGTCCTGCATTTCGCTGTACGTGACGGTTGGCGATGTACTCAGCTGCCTGGTCGCCATGATTTCGGCGGCCTCAGCGTCGTACACCCGGGCAATGGCCCAGACCTCGCCATTATCGGCAACCCAACTGTTCGTCAGGGTGCCGATAACACGCTTCGCAAATTCATCGCTATCGAGCTTGTTTTTCTCCGGGTGCAGCCAGATAAGCGGTACACCGGCAACTCGCTGGAGAAACTCTGGGGTGAGATAGTCGTCCGGGTTACGGAAGGCCATCTGTTGATCTGCGGAGCGCCAGGTAACCCCTGTCCCGGTCACCCGGATGGCGAACATCCACATGTTGATAAAGAATTGCGGGCTGCTTAGCGTCCCGTCAGCGATGAGCGCGGCCACTTCGGTTTCATTTAGCGCCTGCTGCGCCAGCATCTCAGCGAATGGCTGATGAAGCGGTTTTGGCAGATCGTCAACGTGGAACCATCCGGCTGCCAGCGATTCGTCGTTAAGCTTCGCCTCGAACCTCTCCGGCACTTCGGCGCGAAACGTCAGATAATCGCCGTAAACGCTGTGCGGAGTCAGTTGGCCATCGTACTGATAACCCACCTCTTCCATCACTTCTCGGCGCGCAGCGTCAATAGCCAGTTCACCCGGTTCGACCGTGCCACCGGGCTGACACCACGTGCCATCATCTGAGCGCTGGATCAGGAAGACGAACTTACCCTGACGGAACATTATCCCGCTGCCAAAAATAGCCACGTTGTAATGCTCCTATGCTGCTTTCTTCATAGACTCCATGAACTTCTGCCCCTTCTGGGTCAGCATGTATTCTGGAATACTGCGGAGGTTGTAGATGTAGGTCACATAGCAATCGCAGAAGACCTCTTCACCTGGCTGGGTAATCCCGTCGAGGTAACCGGCTGGACCGGCCTTCACGTACCCGTTTTTTTGCGCCCAGTTACCGCGAATGAGGTAATAAAGCTGGTCACGTTCTTTGTGGTCCTCGCGATAGTTGTAACCAGGTCTGCGCCAGTGACTGTGCCATATCGCTGCAATCGCGTTGTTGCTGGTTGCGATCACGTTGTCGATGTTGGCTATCAGTTTGTGGTTCTGGTCGATCATCACCCGGCGCGCTTCATAGTCCACCTTCTCGGCGGACTTCTGAATGTGCGCTGCTGTCTCCCGCATCGTTCCCTGAATGCCGGTCAGCGCAATGCTGTCGGCAGAGGGTATGCTGCTGGCCCAGCCGCTAAACCGCGACAGTGTGGTGTCGATGGCTTTTTTGCGGTTGAGCTGGATTAGGTCGGCGCTGGCGAGGATCCGCCTGTCCAGTTCCGTCCGCAGCTTCGGCTCAAGATAGTTGAGCGTAAACCTGGATATGCCCTGGTGGCGCTTCAGTGCGCCAGCGCGCCCAACCTGCAGGTCGTATGCTTTCGTCAGGTTGCGAGTGACCATCTCCATGTAGTCATCGGATGTTTCGCTTTCGGCAGCCTGGCGGATAATCGCCTGCCAGCGCTCCAGCTCTTCACGGGACGAATAGCCGTTGCGGAGAAAGAACTTCACCGCATCTCTCACTGTCCTGGTGAAAGTGTTCATAGCATCATCCCGCCGCCAGGCGCTTCAGCTTTCGGCGGCTCAGGTGGAGGGTTGTCCTTCAGCGAGTCGTAATCGAGGTTAAGCCGCTGAGGGAATAGGTTCTCGTTGGCGTTGGCGTTTTCACACGCCCACTCGATAAGCGTCGCGCGGTTTTCCGGGTCCGCTGTGAGCTGAGGCAGCACCACTTCCAACATGCTGACGATCGCCTTAAAGCGCGTCTCGTCGACTTTCACCTTCTCGCTTTCCGGCTCTTTCAGAGAGGAAGGCCAGCGATATTCGAAGTTGTTTATCCAGCTCGCGAAATACACGCTGTAGGTGTTTTTCAGCTCCGGGAAGTCGGCGCGAAGAGACTGGAAAAACTCAATGCTCCATGCTCGGTACTGGCACACACGGATGAAGAACGCATAAAGCTGATCCAGCCACTCACGGATGTTGTCGATGTACACCGCGACGGCGCGGGCATCTTCAGTTCCCTCACCAAATCCCTGGGCGAATGTCTCAGAGTTGAGGATGATCGCTGGCATGTCGGCGGCGGCGGCAATGTTCTCCAGGATGTGCTTACGCGCAGAGTCGAGAGGCTTTTCCAGGTTGCTCAGATCGATTGACTCGATACCATCCTGCGGTCCAATCTGCAGGACCTCACCAGTTTTACCTCGCTTCAGCAGCATGCGCTTGAATCCACCCAGCGCCTGCATAACTTTGTTAACAACCGCGCCAGCGCCTGCAATTTTGGTAATTAGCAGTCCGCCTTTAACCGCAACCATGTCATCAGTGCGCATGGTCTGAATGAAGGATTTCAGCGGGAAAAGCGCACGCTGATACACACTGCGGCCGGTGAACCCGAACGCTGCAGGGTTGTAAGCTAGATAAATAGGATCCTCGTTCTGCACGACGACACAGCGCGATTTGTGATACGGCTTGCCAGCCACCCGGATGCCGTCGACTTTCTGGAAGTCCTGGGCGTTCGGGTCCTGATTCAACACGATGCTGCCCGCGGTGTTCATCGGGTCCAGGATGTTAAAGCTGACGCTGTGCTTGTACAGCGTGCGGTAGTCCAGCGATTCATTCGGCTCCTGGTTATCCACCAGCATGGCAATCGCAGAGACACCGTAAATTCGGGCGATGCGCGCGGCATTGGCGATGTGCTGGTTAGCGCCCATCGCTTTCCATTCGCGCTCGAATGCGTCACGCAGGCGCTGCTCAAGACCATAGGACTGTGCAACATGCACGGTGCGCGGCTCGTTCATCGCCATTTTAATCGGGCGATCTACCATCTTGCCGCCCAGGGGGTGGAAAAGATAAATCGTCTTGCAGGCCTGATACCCAGCCGAGGAGCCTGGCTGAATATCGTCGCTGTCCAGCAATGCCATCAACTCTGGAGAGCAGCTGCCGATTTCGAAATCGTCTTCGTTCATTGGTTCTCTCGTCAGATTGCGTCGCCGCTGCCGAAGGCGATGATCAGCCCGTAGGTGTAATCATCGAGCAGGTCATCGGCGCGCTTATGGGCTTTCTTGTCGGCAAGGTGGAATCGGGAAACCTGCTTGTGCAGATGGTTTGCTGTTTCGCCCTTGAAGACGGCTGTCTTCTCGTAAGCGTGTCTGGATATTTTCGCCAGGCCGCGGTAGTGGTAACCGGAGGCCATAATGGCGCGCTCGTCCTTGCCTTTGCTGGTCAGGGCGGATTCAATTTTATTGACCGGCCATCCCAGACTTTCGCCTTTCTGAAGGAGGATGCTGCCCATGCTGGCGTCTTCAATGAAAACACCCAGGCTACCGTTAACAGCTACGCACTGGCCTGAAAGCGCGTTAAGCCGCTCAAATACAGACGGCATCCATGTTTCAAGAAGCGCACCGTCAATCTGAACTACATCCCAGTCGAGAATGGTCAGGCGCTGCCTGCCGGGTCTGGTGTCCACGGCATAAAACACAACAGCAGTGCCGTCATGTTCAGTCCCGCCCTTAACCGCCGTATCAAGAACAGCGAATACCGCTTCACATGTTTCAGGGTAATCGACAGGCTGATCCTGATTTTCACCCTCAAACCATTTGCGGACGTCGAACAGCGAAGCAGCGGACCAGTCCACGAATTCAGCCATAAACTCCTGGCGAAACACGCGCGGATCGTTGTTCTCGCGCTCCTTTTCCAGTTCTTCCGGCGGAACGAACGGGTTTGATGACGTTGGTGCGTGATGCTCAACGAAACCCAGCGATTTGTTGTTGCAGATAGCGTAAAAGAAGTTTTCTTCGTCCACACCGTCGGGGGTTGAAAAGACGTAGGCACGCCCTCTCGTTGTCAGCAGCGTCGGCTTAATCGACTTGGGCCATATCTCTTTCAACATCTCAGGCGATTTGGTGAATGCCGCTTCGTCGATCAGGATGATTTCGTATTCACGACCACGGCCAGCCAGTTTGTTGTCGTTGGTTACCCAGAAGTCGATTTTCCCGCCATTCTTTAGCAACAGGCGCTTTTCCTGTCGGCTGAAACTCTTTTTTAGCGGGAGTAGGGTTTCTTCCAGCTTGTCGTAAATCTCCTGGTACTGACGGTATTCAGCGGTGAAGATACCAACCCGCCCGCCGAGCAGGACATCCATACCTGGGCGCTTAAACTGTGCGGTGGCGTAGGTTACAGCCGCACTGGAAAGCATGAAGGTTTTACCCCAGCGGCGACCACACCGCACCGCATGAAGCTGATCATCCCACGAATCAGACCAGACCTTTAACTGCCCGTCATGGAGCGTTGGGAGGTAAATATCAGCCATGTCATCTTCCCGGTATTGGCAGCGTGTTATGGACGACTATTGCGTTATCGCTGTCGCCATCACGCATAACGTCGATTTCCATCTCCACTTTTTCAGTGGCAGCCTCACGGTATGCAGCATCGACCTGCATCTTGGCGATCGAGCCTTTCGTATACTCCAGAGACTCTATTCGCGCCGTGTTGCGGTGCATGGCCTTTTCAGCGGCGGAAATTAGCGAGTGTAAATCTTTCGCTTTATCATCAGTGGCCAGTTCCAGCTCTTCCCGCCAGCGACCAATATTCTCTGCCGCCGTGAGGTTTGCAGCTCTCAACCAGAACAGCTCATCGTCGAGGGTCAGCGCCTGGGCGTCTTCAGTGACTGCGTCAGATAGCAGCATCCGGCGACCGTATCCACCGTGCTTGAGGGCATACTGATTGCCAGGCTGGAATGGCTTTATAGGTGGAGCGTGGCGGGAGCCTCGAATAGGTTTCGCGCCTGGGGAAATCTCACCATCCTGCGAATCGCATTCTTCTGGCTTGGCCTTGTTATGCTCACGTTGCGATTTATTAGGCTTCTGCGAATTCGCACTTTTTTTCGCATTTCCTTTCTGCGAATTCGCACCGTAATTCGTAACCTTGATATAGCGCTTCGCACTTGAGTAATTCAGTCCCTGCGCTTCGCACCAGTCTCTTGGGGAAATGCCGGTTTTGGCATGCTCGGACAGGAACCGTTTTTGGAGGTCTCCCCAGTCCGGTTTTGCCATGTTGAATCACCTGCTGTTTGACATTATCGGAGCCACTTGGTGAATGGCTCCTGCAATGCCGTCAGTCGCGTAAATACTCTTCGGTTGTGAACCCGATTTCACCCGTATGGAAAATCGCGCTGGTAGGATCAATCACGATAATGGAATGAGGATTAGAGTTTTCATTCAGCCATTTAATTACCGGCTTTGTCACTTCTTCGAATGAAGAAGATAAGACTTTGTTTGTGTCTGTGACATTGCATTCACCAAGGCATGGACCATTATCAGTGAAGCAGTTAGTACATGCGTGGTCGTGAATGTGGTTCGCTGACTTTGGTTCTTCTTCGTAAACCGGAGTACAAACCATACTGTCGATACCGCATGTACGGATGGATATGGTTTCCAAAGTGCCGGGGGCAGTGAATAGCTCAATAACGAATTCAGCGCCAGGGCGAAAACGAGGTTTGTCTGTTGCGTAGCCTCCGAAAACCTGCACCTTGTTAATTCCGCCACCTGCCATAATGAGGGATGACTGATGATGCTGAAATAGCTTCACATGCCAGTACAAAATTTTACTCATCTTGATTTCCTTTTAGGTGTGAGCCTGTCGCACGGGAAAGCCGCCAGAGAGAAACGGTTTCCCCAGGCTCACGACTGAAAGACTCTCTTGTTTTGCGCGTGCGATGCGCGGACATTCCCGGCGCGGTGCCGGGTATTGGTATTATTGAAGGTGCAGCGGTCGCCACCATCTCACGATGTTGCTTAGCCACTTACGGCTTACCCGTCAGCAAGATGTGATCACCATCCTTGCGGGGTTACACAAATCATTATCAAGCCCACCAGGAGATGAGCTTTGTAATGAAGAGCCGTTGTGAAAGTGGCTCTCTTGGCGACGAGCTCAATTTTGAGCCGGTTACCCAGCTTTCGCTTCCATCAGCGTGACCATATCAGGATCCATCTGGCTGACGATCCGCTCACGCGCGGTCTTCGCGGCGTGACACGACCAGCAGAGGCTTTCAAGGTTGCTGTCTTCATCAGTACCGCCGTGGGCCTTCGCTTTGATGTGGTCCACACACGACGCCTGCTTCACGATCCCCTGCCGAAGATGGTTCTGACACAGCCCTTTGTCTCGCTTAAGTATCCGCTCCCGGATAACTTCCCACTTTGTTCCGTATCCACGCTGCTGTCGTGATTGACCTGGCTTATAGGACTTCCAGCCTTCACCTTTGTGATTTTCACAGTAGCCAGACGGGTCTGTTGTGGTGTTCCGACAGCCGCGAACGCGACAAGCCTTCGGTGTGCGCGGTGGCATATTCACTCCCCAAACGTATAGCATTATCGCAGGCACTCATTGAATGCCTGCTGTAATGTCGCGATCAGCCAATCAACAATTCTGGCTGCGTCACCTGCATGATGTGCTCATGCTCCAGTGCCAGGACGCGCTTTTCCTTCTTGCGTTCGTTCATTAAACGACTGCCGATCGTGCCTTTCAGCTTCGAGCGTGTTTCTTTGATGGCATAGCGGTGCTGCATTTCTTCGCCCATCGCCATGCGTCGGCTAAGTTGTTCGGACATCCAGTTGAATGCTGAGATATAACTCTCTTTGATTGCTGCAGCAGCTCTCCCAGTGAATCCCATCACAACCATGATCCAGCCATCTTTTGTCAGGCTGTACATCGGGCGAACCTTACCCTGCTCATCGATATAATCAGCCGACGCAAAATTGCGTTGGCCAAACTCACTCGAGCAATCGGACTTAACCTGCTCGATTTTCCTGAGCACATCGCCGTGTCGCTTGCCGAAGTACTTGGCAACTTTTCTGGAAGTGGTGACGACCTCTCCGTTTTTGGCTTGCACCATTTCGCGGAAGTCGAAGGCCGGAATAACTGACGGATTATTCATAGCGTTTTTACCTTTTAGAAAGATGAGCCTGTTCGCACAGAAAAGCCGCCCCGAGATGGTCGCCACCATATACGGCAGTTCTCAGGCTCAGCTTTCTGAAAGACTCGGGATTGTCATGCGCTGCGATGCGCGGTTTACTGCTGGTATAAAAAAGCCCCGCTATTGCGAGGCTGTTATTTCAGGCACTGCGTGGTGATGTATTCCTGCAGCGCCCTCAAGGCTGTTTGGTCGCTGACGATTCCGGACCGGATACCGAGAACGTTTCGTCCAGCAACTGCAGAGAGTTCGACGGTGGCATCATCGCCCATGCTGGCGGCGCCGGTGGTTTGGGTTGCGGCTGACACTGGACACTTGCCTTTGACGAGCACCCGACCACCATTATCAAGCTTACGCTGCAGAGCATCATTTTCAGCTTTAGCATCTGCCAGTTCCTTCGTGTATTTGGCATCCAGCGCAGCAACATCACGCTGCCGGGTTGTCATGTCGGTGATGGTGGCGTTAGCCAGATTCAGAGCCTGAGTTTTCTCATCGCGCTGCTTCTTGTATTCTGTGGCGTTATCGCGGTAGTGATTAGCCGCCCAGCCAAGCGACACGATGACGCAGACGACAACGGCAATGATGATTGCAGTTACTCGACTCATGACTTTGGCTCGTTTACCGTACCGCCAGCCTCTTTGAATTTGGCGATGAGGCTATCAGCCTTATGCTCAAACTGACCGTAACCAGCGCCGGGGAGTGATGCCCAGATATTGCTGCAGCGATCGATAGCCTGACGGATGTCGCCAGAGTCGATTAACTCCAGCGCGCGGCGTTCTTTAATCTGCTGCAATGCCACTGCGTCCTGGCTTTTGGGGGAGAAATCTTTCAGACCAAGCTGCTTGCGGTAGGCATCCCACCAACGAGACAGCAACTGATATCGACCGGCTGCCGTAGATTTAAGTTTCGGATTCAGTGTTACTAACTTGCGCGGGTGATCTGAATAATCAGTGAACAGCGAGCCACCGACAATCACATCGTATCCGTGGTTTTTTGTTGGCTGCCCTGGCTTATCCGTACCTTCTGACCAGGCAAGCATATCGAGGAACGCTTTTCGCTGGTTATTGCTTATCTGCATTGCCACCTCCGAAACGATTTCCAACATATCCAGACAGGAAGGTGCTGAGCTTCTTCACACCGACGAACCCGATAAATCCACCGATGCCAACAGTGAGTGCTTTCGGCACATCGAAGTAATCGAGAGCGGAATATGTGGTTAGCGCCAGTGCGCCACACATTAATCCTTCAAAGAACGTTTCTTTCCAGCTGCTGCCAGAATAAGCCATTCGCAGGACAGCCATCACGATAGCCATAATGACGCCACCGATAGGAACGTCACCGCGCCACCAGGACGCCAGAATTTCGCTGATGTCTGCCCATCCATGTGGAGTGTTAGGCATCTTCATAGTCTCTCTCCTCGCAAGTGAAGCGGGAGTTGTGTGTTTGTAGAGAAGCGCCTCACCCATTGCGTTCAAGGAGTAAGTGGTTAGCTGTATGGATGGGCGCGAATAAAAAAGCCAGCGGCGATGCTGGCAAGATGAGGGTAGTGCGTTGAGCTTTCGCTCTTATGGTCCTGGTAGGGATTTGGCGGGACAGGAAGGATTCGAACCTTCGACCAATCGGTTAACAGCCGATCGCACAACCTCTGTGCTTCTGACCCTGAATGCAAAAAGCCCCGCAATTGCGAGGCTCTGAGTTCTGATAGGTCAAACGCAAATACGGCAACCTACACTAAATATAATGCTCATTTGTTCATTGAAATGCAAGCACGTTGTGAACATTTTTTGCAACTTTCCTCACACTTTCACGACCGTTGAAAGCATTTTGCAAAGGTTGGTACAAACAGAACAATGCCGCATTGATGGTTTCTTTCACTTCTCTGCGTGTAGTAGAAAGGCTCGGGCGCTTGTACTGGTTACCGGCTCGCGTCTTCATCAAGCGCGGTTTGCTGACCTCATGCTGCCATGAGGCGATCCGTATCTCGCTGGAGTTGCAGACGTAGTATGCGAAGATAACCCGCCACGCATTTTCATCGACGTTCTTCAGGTAATGACGCAGCACTGCATCAATCAGCATGCCGTCATCATCACTACACATCGGGCGGCTTGACTGCTCACCTTCGACTGTCGCCATGAACTTGGCGATCATGTTAATCATCGATTTGTCGATTTTACCGGTCTGAGCCCACGCGCCCCAAAGGTGAAGCCAGTTATCAATCCAGCAACGTTGATCTGCAGTTAGTTCCAGTTTCATGCTGACGGCCCCTTGTTCATGTTTGCGCGGTTGATGATTTCACGGCGTAATTCGTTGTTCCGATCGATGCGTTTCTGAAGTTCTGCTGTCTCAACATCCAGACGGGCTATTTCACTTCTTGCGTAAGGAGTCAGCCTGGTAGCACGCTCTACTGACGAGCGCTGATAGTTGTCGATATCGGTGCGGTTCATTGCTGACACCTTAGAGCCGATGCAAGCTCTGCTTGTGGTATCGCCAGAAGAGTTTCACGCTGCTGTGAGGTAATGTTTCGCATGCCCATGAAAACAATCCCTGCAGGAGTCCTGACAGCGGCTACGTTCTTGCTGCGATACCAGTTAAGCAAGGCGAGTGTATTGTGGTGACTCATGCTGCTTCTCCCATGCGCAAAGTTATGTTCTGCTGATACCAGTCAGGCGCAGTGAACTCGATACGCCCTAACACGCCAGTAATCCGTAACTGCTTGAGTCGTACTAACTCCTGCTTGTAGTGCTGATAAAGCTCATCTTTCTGCCATGGCTTAATCTTCATCGGGTGCAGCGCGGCGCGGGATACCTGTTCTATGGTCATCACGCCATATTCGTATTCAGCATGACGGGCAAACTGAATCGGCTCTTCACCTAATCGACGGTGACAACCTACGCAGTGGGCCAGCGCGTTCAGTGGATGCCAGCGTGTAGCTGTGTGACGACGGCCATTGATGTGCGAACAATGCAGTGATGCGCGGTTGTTGCTGAAATCACGGCCACAACTTTCACAGCACCAGTTAGCGCGTTCGCGAACCAGTTCAGAAAAAATGGTGTCGTATTTGTCTCTTTTGAGTGCCATATGCTTTCCTTACTGGTCTTGTTGTTCGCGGAGTTGCTGAAATTCGCAGTTACTTGGGATAGTCAGTGCCAGGCCAAACTGAGCGCACCACGCCTCGACTTTGCAAAGGAAGATGTGCATCTCTCCGGTATCGAGTTGAGACGTGTGGCGAGGTTCCCAGGTTGTTTCTTTGGCGCCGGTGATGAAATCGGTGTAGGTGACTTCCTCGCAGCCTAGGTAAGTCTTTTTGAGGTTGCGCTTGACCCACTCAGGGGTAGCGTCAGTGCGGCCGGATTTAATCAGGTATTCGCTGATTTCCGTGTACCACATGTGGCTAAGTGCATTTTGACTAAGGCTACGCTTCTCTCTCCATGGCTTTAACTGGAGTCGATAGCATTGGCCGTCATTGAGATATGGTTGCAGGTGCTGACCGATGGCGGCGAAGTTGCCGGCATGCAGCTTGATACCCTGCTCTGGGATATTCATACGCCACCTCCGAGAGGTAACGCAGAATGCAGAAAATCGCAGGTGCATTTCTGCATCTGTGACAGGTGGTTTGAAGTACTCTTTGTGTTTCGCATCTAATTTCCCAATCAGATGCAGAGGTCACAGCCGGGTGCTCAATCCGACTGCGACATAATTATAACATTAATTTTGAGAGTGGGTAATGTTGCTTGACGTTGCAGAGGATGAGAATTCAGTTATGCGATTAACAAAAGCATTCATATCATTACTCATCAATCTTCGCAGTACCCTATCCCGACGAAATACACATAGCCTAGGCATGTTTTGCCGCTTTTCTCGAATTGGAAGTGATGATGAATTCCAGTAACGCTTCATCAGCGCACGGCCATGCTCCATGTCATACCCTGCTAACTCCTGAATGGTGCTAAATTTAGCCACGGTTCACCTCCTGCTGCGGTGCTGCTGAATGATGCCCAAGACCTTCGTCCGAGAACGAGAGGATTACCTTTGTAGGGTCAGCGCACTGAGGTTCCTCGCCATGCCTGAACACAACAAAACTGCAGCCATGTATCTCGGCCAGTTGCTCTGCCTCTACCTTCCAACCATCCGGAGTTACCGGAGAGTTGCCAGCCTGAAGCATGGCGTCGCGTAACTTACCAGGCACATCAGCCCACACGCCGGAATAATAACTAGTGCTGGGGTCTGTGTGCTCCAGAAGGTCTTCTATCGCTGAAGCAGCCATGCTCAGCAGCTCATCCGGCACTACCGGAGCTGGCGGTGCGGTGTAGAGCGCGATATCACGCCCCTGTGAATTATCAGGGAAACCGCGAAGATATAGACCGGTAGCCTGCATATTGGTGATTTCGCATTTTTCCGTCCACGCCACAGGCTCTGCACCAAACGCTGCAATAGCCACATCAATAACCTTCACAGCATCAGCCATTGCGTAGCCGAGATTACCGCCGTCGCTTTGTGCTGCTGCTTTGCTGAGTATTTCGCTTATCTGGTGCAGGCGATCGAGTGATACAGGACCGTTCGCCGGGTGGTTGTTAGTTGTCATGCAGTAGCCCCTTCTTGATATTTTTCGAACCAGAACACCACTGGGTCAGATTTCATTTCAACCAATCCCATACGAACTAGCGCTTTGCCTTTCCCGGAAACAAGGAATTCACGACGACCATCACCGATAATTCGCCGATAACCCTCCAGGCTACTGCAATGCTTGTGCAGATTGCATGGGTGGCATGCAGGAACCATATTGGCGATGTCGTCGCGCTCCTGGTGAAGCATCTGCCCATCAAAACGAATCACTGGCTTAACGTGGTCAGCGTGCCATTTCTCGCCAAGCTCGCAGCCGCAGTAGGCACAGCGACCGCCAAACTTCATGCGTAGCTCTGCACGTTGTTTTTTCGTCAGCGCCATCTCACTCCCCCTTCACGCCAATGCCAGCGGAGGTCAGTAGCGCGATAATTTCGGATTCCTCATAACATGCCACCTTGCCAGCCCACAATTTAGTAGTTGGTAGCTTCACAACAGGCTTATTGCGCTCCAGTTTGCGAATTAATTCTGATGCAGAATCGTGAGCCTCACGGAATGAGCGGGCTTGTCGGAGCATATCCTCATATCGTTCTTCTGCGGCTTCCAGCTCATCCAGCAGCGCCAGCACGGTCAAAGGAGTAGCGATGGCAACGAATCTCTTATTGGCCTCGATGCCTTTTGTGTAACGCTTGATGATGCCAAGCTCGTGCGCATCAGTTGCTAATTGGCGCAGCGCCTGTTTGTTGAGTGCTGTCATTGGGCTGCCTCCTGAACTGGCATCAGTGCGTTACGCACACATGGCTTGTAGTAGTGATGGAATGCGAACGTCAGGCCAAGTTTGGTTGCGCTCTGGTTCTTCTTGCTAAGCAGCCCGAGGTTCATGCAGATAGTCGTTGCCGTATATCCAGAGTGATAACCAGATGCCCGCTTCATAACTGTTTCAGCCAGAATGGTACGAAAGTCAGTACGACCGAAATTGGTACCTTCGAAAGCGGCGTTAACCACTTCGTCGGTCAGATGTGAATCGTCGACAATGCTCATAGCGCGGCTCCTTTGCGAAGTTGGTCGGCGAACTTAGTGGCGCGTCGTGCGATTGCTTTCATCAGTCCGTTTCCTTGTTCAGCACCCTCCGCATTCTTGGCAAACATCTCCACACCCTGCGCCCGCACTTCAGCCAGGAAAGCGTCGGTAGCTGGGGTTTCATTCATCAGGCGCTTTGACGTTGACCAGATTGCAGACAGCCACTCTTTATCCACCCACTTATCGCGATTTTTGAACATCTCATCGACAGTTTGGTGGCAGCGTGAAATTTCAAATTTGCATCGACCATTCTCCGCCGCCAGTTCCCTGCACTTGCTCTCGGCGTTAGCGAGCTGTAATGCAAGGTCCGCGCTCTGTGATTGCAACTCAGAGAACTTTCGCACCAGATACTGCGCATGGGTTTCATTGACTTTCATGTCTCCGGGCAGACATTTGCCACGGAGAAAACCTTCCATTTCGCATACGGTCATAATCCTACCCTCATAAAAAAGGCCCGCGATGCGAGCCTGTTAATCGATGTTTTTGCTATTTAATTTCATGATTTAAATGTTCAGGTTTGAAGGTGTGCCAGTAACCTTCCTCCCGGATTTCTTCTTTCTTTCTGCCGCAGCCATTGCAGCCGTAGTGAAAGATGATGGTTGGCTGCAACCCAGTTATAGATTGATAAGGATGGAGCTCTTTCTTAAACAGAACCCACTTATGTAAACCGATTAAGCAACGAATCTTCACCATTTCCTCCGGGCATAAAAAATGCCGACTATCACGGCCACGCTTGCAGATAGCTCTGCTATGTAGGCTTCAGTCATGCGCGATTTCCTCTGCCGGTGAACCAATCGAGCGCCTTTACAATGAGTGGGTTTTCCCACCATTCATCAATCCAGCGACGTTCGTTTTTGTCTCGATAAAACTCTGGCCCGCAGTAGTCATGCCATGACATGAAAACGCAGGTTCCGTCTTCAAGGCGCAAACGGTAAGTTGGATACGTGCAGATAATTCCGTTAGGTATTCGAATGCAGGTCATGCTCGCTTCACTCCGAATGTCTTAACCAGTGCCGACTCCATGCGACCTACACAGGATCGGATACGGGCTATCTCTGTCTCTGGAAACATGCTGGGTGCCATCTGCTCAAGTGCGCCTTTAAGTGGCTTGCTATCAACCTTTTCGATACGCGCCAGCGCAAAGGCCTTAAGCGACTGCTTGATGCTGCGACCGTCTACACGAGCACATGCGCGGCATAATTCAGCGTGGAGGATGGTTTCAGGGAATTCCGGGTACTCAGCTTCGATAATTTCCCGGGTGTTACGTGCTTCTTTGAAACTCATACGTCTGCTCCTTTGGCATAACGCTTTCCAGTTGAAGTATTGCTGGTTGAAATCATGCGGGCCTCATCCTGATCGCATGGCATGAAGTGACCGTTAACGAATCGCTGATACACAGTGCCAAGCGATCCAAAACGGTTTTTGGTAACGATGATTTCTGCAAATTTCGCCGCGGGACTATGCTCGTCGTATACCGCCTCTCGATAGAGCATGATGATGCAGTCTGCGTCCTGCTCTACGCTTCCTGAGTCGCGCAAGTCCGCGTTAACCGGTCGCTTGTTAGGCCGCTTCTCAACTTCACGGGATAGCTGGCTGAGAGAGATAACTGGCGTCTTAAGGTCTTTAGCCATAGCCTTCAGGCTGCCGGATATGTGCGCTATAGCCAGGTCATTTCGCTCTGCTTTTGGCTTCTCAATCAGGCCAAGGTAGTCAACCATGATGAGTGATAGCGCCGGGTTTTCCTGCTTGTGCCGTTCTGCAATGCTGCGGATTTCTTCGACTGTCAGTTTGGATGCGTCAACCATCCAGACATCAAGGTCTTTCAGGTGACATATGGCGTTGTAAACTCTCGCCCATCCTTCGTCGTCCATGTTTGCCGGGTTGCGCAGAACACTGACCGACATGTTTTCGCGTCCTGCAATGCTTCGCTCGGCGATCTGCAGGTTGCTCATCTCCATGCTGAAAATCAGCACCCCGCGCAAGGTGTCAGTTCCCGGAAGCGGTCGACTCGCCACGCCTTCAGCAATCTTCAGCGACAGCTCAGTTTTACCCATACCCGGACGGGCAGCGATAATCACCAAATCCTCAGCGTTCATTCCGCCGGTAATCGCATCCAGTTCGTCGATACCGGTTTTCATGGTGTCCGACTCTTCACCGTTTTTAAGCCTGTTCTCCAGTGTTTCGGCATAGTCATTCAGGACTTCTCCCAACCTAACTGGCTTAACCTCGCCTTTTGGCTTCCTGATGGTGCTCAGGCGGCGCATTAGCTCGTCCATTGCTGATGCTGCACCGTCCAGAGTTCCGTTGCTCACGTCGCCGCGTAGCTCGTCTATGGCGTGCAGGAACAATCTGCGCTGATGCTGGTCTGCCAGCATATCTGCGTAACCAGTCAGGTTTGCAGCGCTAGGGCATGCTCTGGCAGTCATCATCACATCGGTAGCATGCTGATCCCCGCATTCCTCAGCGACCATCAGAGCGTCAATCAGTTTACGATTTCTTGCCTGTTTGCGGATCACCTCAAAGGCTTTCCGGTAGAGTGGGATGGTGAACGCTTCAGCATCAATCCGGGCGAGAACGTCAGTTGCCGCCGGGGTAAGTCCGCCGAGAAGTAACCCGCCAATCACGCTGGCTTCGATGTCCTGTCTCATGCCATTCCCCTGTCAGCAAATTTTGCTTCCCGAACACCTGTCAGCGTATCGTCCCGCAGCAGGTAATCAAAATCCGCCGTCCATCCAGTGTTGTTATCGCCAAAGTAAAACGGCTTGGCCTGATGCACGAAAGCCCGGACGTATGCCCTGAACCCTTCGACGTTTGGTGTTTTAAGCTGGGGAATGATTTTCTTCAGGCGCCGCTTGCGCTTCTCGTTGACTGCCACAGCGTGTGGGAGTCTTTCGCCAACTTCAGCGTTGTAGGCTTCCAGGAAAGATTCGTAGTCGATTCTCTCTGGTTTGCGACGTTCAAGTTTTTCCTGCCCATCGTCGCCCCCGTCAGGGGGTAAGGGGGTATCTTTTATTTCTGTCTTTTGGATATTGTCTTTTGTGTTTACCTGATTCGGTAAATCACTATTTACCGTTTTGGTGAAGGTTTTCTTTACTGATTCGGTAAATGTTTTACCAATTCCGTTAACCTTTGTTTTCCACTCGGATATGTTCTTGTTCATTCCAACCTGACGACCTGTCTGAGTAAGAACTCCCATCCTGACAAGCTCGTTTTTTGCAGTAGAGCATTTAGTTGGCGCCATCCCGGTCAGAGCGGCGAATTGCTCATTGCCGATCCAGTCCATCTTCTTGTTGTATCCGTATGTCTTGCGCCACACAGCGATCACAATCAGCAACTGGTGTTGAGTGAGGCCTGACAGCATGACGGCCTCCATCAGTGCATTAGCGGTTCGCGTGTAGCCATCATCGAGATCTGCCACCTGACGCTCCACGGCCTCCAGTGATGGCCTGTAGTCTGCTAATTGCTTAACGACGCCCATGCTTCACTCCTGACTTAGCCATTGCGATCCGGATTACTCCAACAAGGCGCTCAGCGAACGCCTGATTCTTTGATGCAGCAACAATTAGTCCGTCAGGTGAATCAGGATAGCGACGCTCCTCATTTTCCTGGTATTTCTGCTTACGCTTTGCCATAATTACTCCTGCAACTTTGTTGACATGACACTGTGCTTTTAGGCGTCCAGACTGTTACCGCAGCTGGGCGCTTTATCTTTTGCGATAGCGTTTAACGCATGATGAAATGCCCGGCTAATTGGACTGATATCAGAGTCCATACCGAACGAGCACAAAACCGCTGCAATAAACCGCCAGTCCGTTCTGCTTATCTTCGATTCATGACACCCCACCATTTCAGCTAACCCTCGCTGGGTAACAGCTGAGAGGTTGATGAGTAAGTCAGTTTCAGCTCGATCTACATCTCGCTGTGTTGGTTTGCTGTAACTTGCGTGTTCCTTCATAGATAATTCCTTTGGTGTTGAAATAGTTAATGCGCATCCTGTGATGCGTAGTTGTTATCTCCACAAGGGCGGAGAGGATGAGCAGCAATGTTAAAGAGCGGTGTTTCTTATTTTTGAATTAGTGCTGAGCTTGGCGACTGTCGCCGAAGAGCAGCCATTCCGGATCGCACTTAAGCGCACGAGCCAACTCAACCAAATAACGTGGACGCTTCGTTGTCCCTGCCTCGATGGCCTGAAGGGACTGCTGTTTCATTCCTGCTAATGTTGCCAGCTGGGATTGAGACAGATTCATCTCTTCACGTTTTTGTTTGAGGCGCTGAGAAATTGTTTCCATATCACCTCCACAGTTTTATCTGTATTCTGTGACAGTTATTTCTGTTTGTCAATTACAGTTTTAGCTGTGACTATCAAGGCACACAGAAAGAGGTATTTATGAGCCTTGCAGAACGAGTAAAACAAAAAAGAACTGAGCTCGGATTGACGCAGACAGAGGCGGCTGAGAAGGCCGGGATCCGTCAGCAGTCATGGCAGAGCATTGAAGACGGGAAAACTCTCAAGCCACGGAATATAATTGGTATAGCCAAGGCATTGCGTTGTGATGCTGACTGGTTGATGAACGGTGGCGCATTTATGCCAATAGCCGAAGTGAACAGCAGGAGAGTTCCTTTGATTAGTTATGTGCAAGCTGGGGCCTTAGCTGAGAAGAACCCAATAGAGGCCTTCGATGGCAGCTTAGAGTACATCCTTACCGATCTTGATTTGTCAGAGCACAGTTTTGCCCTGCGCATTGAAGGTGATTCCATGGAACCAGATTTCAAAGCTGGTGATGTGATTATCGTCGATCCTGAAGTTGAGCCGGTTCCTGGTGAATTCGTAGTGGCTAAAAATGGTGGTGATCAGGCCACATTCAAAAAGTACCGCCCTACTTTTACTGATATGAATGGATGTCAGCACTTTGAACTTGTTCCATTGAACGATGATTACCCTGTAATTAACAGCAGCATCCAGCCCCTGACAATCATCGGTGTGATGATTGAACACAGAATTTATCGACGCAAGCGCTAGCACCACATGCCATCACCGAAAGAACCGGCTTAGGCCGGTTTTTTTACGCCTATACAAAAAATAAATCTCAATATTTTACAGATACATATGTTATCCATAAAAATTAATACAGTTTTATCTGTTGACGATAATACAGTTTTATCTGTATCTTTATCCCATCAGCAGGACGCACCACCGAGACAAGGAATTGAGTCTCAGCTCTTTAACACTGATGGGGTTACTTCTCCCGCCCTTGTGGGAGAGAAAAGTTTAACCAAACAGGAGGTGCCAAATGGTGCACTAACGCGGTTAGACCGCAGCCGAAAGGCAATGCAGTAGTCGTGATGCTGCCCTGAGTCGCCACTGAGCGAGCCTGTGTAGTGATGGGTCAAGGTTCTTATATCAAAACAAACTCCGGTAAAGCAGCGCGAACGCCAGATGCGCACCGGTTATTAGCGGCGAAGACGCGACAGATACTCAAGGGCATGAGCGCCGCCACTGCGAGAGTGTGGCCCAAAGGAAGTTGCTTTGGGATTGGATGAATGCGCAGGCTGATGCGCTGAGACGTCAAGATGATAAAGCTCAAGCTGCCTGGGAACGGTTCGCAAAATGGTGAGAGGCAGGTTTACCTAGCGAGAAATCATCAATGCCGGACGTGGTTCAGCACCGGCCATCCAATCACCAAAGCAACCACTGGAGGATGTATGACCAACTTAATCGCAAGCAACAGCGTTACACGGCGTTATCTGAAACGTGGCGCTCTAATGGCTAAGCGTCGCGCTGAGGCTTCTCAGAACGCGTCACAGACAGTTAAACATGATATGAGTCGCGTAGACAGAGCCACTTCGCTCGGTAGTCTGCGTGACAGCAATACAAGCGGATCTGCTTGCTTGCCAGATGTTGCGTTATACGCTGCTGGGCATCGCGGTAAGACTAAAAGCATTTATCCGGCGCGTTAATTAACTTATGAGGTGAGGCAATGGAAGGTAATTGCTTTCGATGTACCGGCCAGTGGAATGATGAAGAGTTCGATCGGGTTATTGAAGCGGAAGATGAAGGCGATGCGCGTGACCACTGGATGTACTGGTCATGGATAGCTGGAGCAACGCTGAAAAATCTGGAAATCAAACAGGCTGCCTAACTGGCGGCCTTTTTATTAGCTCACGATACAAACAGAGGGTAAGGCGATGGCAAAGGTTGTTTTAGTCTGGAATCCGCAAAAGACGGAATGCGTCGGTTTTGTTGAGCGTGAACCTAATGGTTCTACTTGGGATTGCGGGTCTGATGGTGATGCCGAGCATGCAGCAGGAGGGTGTCGATGGAATCCTGTGTCATCACTAGCTGATAGCTTCAGAGAGCAGTATGAGGACGTTGATGATGAATGCTTTATCCAGACGGTTGAGGTTAACCAAGACTTAGCAACAACGGTTGAAAGAGAAGAAGACGACTAACCCGCTCCTGCGGGTTTTTTATTGCCTCATACCTCAGCGGCTTCTCAGAGGACGCTTAGTTATGAATGGCGGCTATCCACCGCTTAACGATTCTGTAGCAAAGATTATTATTTTGCATGCAGAGGTCTTTAGCTCAGCGGCGCGGCTTAAGCGCGGAGATGATTATGACAAATACACCGGCACAAGGTGCCGCTTTCCCTATCGAGGGATACAGCAACGGAATTTCCATTCGTGACTACTTTGCGGCTAAGGCATTACAAGGCTGGCTTGCCAGTTACCCTGATGACAACAAGCATCCAGTAATCGCCGGTAATGCTGATGAAGTGGCATTGAATGCCTATCAAATGGCAGACGCAATGCTCCGCGCTCGGGAGGCATCATGACAGTCACCCACAACGGCAAGTTGTACCACGCATCAAAACTCAACGACAACGAGTGGCAATTTGTATCCGTCGACAAACCTCGAGAGAAAATAACAATGAACCGCCGGCAGATGCACATTGCCGGGTTATTGCAGCAGGTGGAGGGTAAATCATGATTTCACATTACGGAACGACACCAATGATTCGCCAGTGCGTAATGCCTGGAATGATGGCGCTTCACGAGGGCCGCACCTATCGCGTTTCAGCAGTCATCCAGGAGAGAAAATGGGTGTACCTGCACACCAATGCAGAGATTATCCGACTCACTGACTGCGTAATTGACGTCCTTCTCGACGGACGCGGCAACCCTATCCAGCACTAATTCCACACCATTCCCCCTACTCGTCCGGCTATCGCAGACGGGAAGCGCACAACCATATTTCAGGAGAGACCATGAGTGAAGTAACGGATTTAGTCGTTATCGAAAAATCGAGTGCAATGGCTGTATTCACCAATAACGAGCAACTCGATCCCATCATTGAAAAAATCGAGAAAGAAGCTCGCAGCCTGGTACCGGATGTATCTACCAAGAAAGGTCGTGATGCTATCGCGTCAATGGCTCACAAGGTCGCGCGTTCCAAAACGTATATCGACAACGCTGGTAAAGACCTTGTAGCAGAACTGAAAGCGCTGCCAAAGCAGATTGATGAGAGTCGCCGCATTGTTCGTGAACGTCTGGACGCGCTGAAAGATGAAGTGCGCCGACCGCTAACCGAGTGGGAAGCCGAGCAGGAAAGAATTAAGGCAGAGGAGGCCGCCAAGATTAAAGCAGAGGAAGACCGTAAGCGGTTTGAGTCCGACCACGAAATTGCCCTACTCATGAACGAAAAACATGACCGTGAAGCCAAAGAGAAAGCTGAAGAAGCCGAACGCCAGCGACTGGCTCATGAAGAAGAGTTAAAGCGTCAGGCGGCAGAACAGGCCAAGCGCGAAGCCGAAGAGAAAGCGGCAGCTGAACTGGCGGCAGCGAAGAAACGCGAAGAGGATGCGATTGCAGCAAAAGCTCAGGCTGAATTACTGGCTAAGCAAGCACAAGAACGCGCTGAGCAGGAAGCTAAAGACGCCGCTGCGAAAGCTGAAGCAGAGAAGAAAGCAGCCATTGAAGCGGAACAACGCAAAGCTCAGGAAGAAGCCGATCGCATTAAGCGTGAAGCTGAAGCGAAGGAATCAGCGCGCTTGGCCGAAGAGAAACGCAAAGCCGATGAGCAGGCAAAACGTGAAGCCGACGTGAAGCACCGCAAGACGGTCGGCACCAACATCGTTAACGCGCTCACCAGCAACACCAGCTTAACCCGCGAACAGGCTATCGAAGTGCTTACCGCTCTGAAAGATGACCTGATCCCTTGCGCGAAAATCCATTACTGAGGCAATCATGAACGCATTCCTCACTTACGACCGCATCGAAGATCGGCGATGGGTTGAGCAGAAACTCACCGAAGAGAAAGAGAAGTGGATCGACGACCGGGCGCAGCAAATCATTGACATGATGCCAAAAGAGCCGTCCGGCCTCTTCCACTTCACGGTCCCGATTGATTCCAGCCCATACGAAGGACTTCGCAGCGATAAAGCTGGCGAGGTCTACAACGATTTCATTTCGGCAGTTGCTTACGCCCAGGCGGAGCACGACTGGGAACACCGTACCGGCTGCCCGTTTTAATTTTTGAGGGGATTAACAATGAGCACTGCACTTTCCACCATGGCCGGGAAACTGGCAGCACGCCTCGGAATGGATGCCGGTACAGACCTGATGAATACGCTGAAGAATACAGCGTTTAAAGGTGGCAACGTAACGGACGAACAGTTTACAGCCCTGCTGATCGTCGCCAACCAGTACGGTCTGAACCCATGGACCAAAGAGATTTACGCCTTCCCCGATAAAGGCGGGATTGTCCCGGTAGTCGGCGTCGATGGATGGGCGCGTATTATCAACGAGCACCCGCAGTTTGACGGCATGGAATTCTCTTACGACAAAGAAGAAGGCGCATGCACCTGCAAGATTTACCGCAAAGACCGTAAGCACCCGACCATCGTCACCGAGTACATGGGCGAATGTAAACGTAATACTCAACCCTGGCAGTCCCACCCTACCCGCATGCTTCGCCACAAGACGCTTATCCAGTGCGCGCGCCTGGCCTTTGGTTTCGCTGGCATCTTCGATCAGGACGAGGCAGAGAGAGTTATTGAAGGAACAACGGCAGAGGTTCACGTGGGCCATGAATCAGATAGCCGTCGCCCGGAACTAATCGCAAAAGGTGAGTCTGCCGCGCGTCTTGGTACCGTCAAGTATCAGGAGTTCTGGGTGGCGTTAAGCGGAGAAGAGAAACAGGTGATCGGCGCAGTTGAGAAGCGCCGCATGTATGACATGAGTCTTGCAGTCGACAGTGCCGAACCTGTCAATGTCGCAGAGATGGAGGCTGAATGATGGAACAACGCACCCCTGAATGGTTTGCTGCGCGCTGCGGCAAGGTCACAGCCAGTCGCCTGGCTGATGTCATGGCCCGTACTAAGTCTGGCTACTCCGCCAGCCGCCAGAACTACATGGCAGATCTGATTTGCCAACGGCTGACCGGGAAGATGGAGGAAGGGTTTTCGAATGCCGCGATGATGCGAGGTACCGAACTGGAGCCAGTAGCCCGTGAGATGTATGCGCTAAATGAGTTCGATGCTGAAATCACTGAAGTTGGACTCATCGATCACCCAGCCATCTATGGATTCGCAGCCAGCCCGGACGGACTTGTTAACGACGACGGGCTTATCGAAATCAAATGCCCCAACACTTGGACCCATCTTGAAACGCTGAAAACAGGTGAGCCAAAGCGCCAGTACATGCTGCAAATGCATGCACAGATGATGTGCACCGGGCGGAAATGGTGTGATTTCGTTAGTTTCGATGATCGCTTGCCGCCTGATCTCGCGTATTTCAAGAAGCGTATTAATTTCGATGAAGAACTTGCGCGAGAAATCGAATCTGAAGTTAAGAGCTTTCTTGCGGATCTGGAATCTGAGATCCAGAAAATAAAATGCCATGGTAAAGCGGCATGAGCAGCGTCGCATGGCAACCGTGGGAAAACCTGTTCCT
>NZ_JAOWCV010000026.1:0-32898 GCF_030336805.1 Citrobacter sp. Cb023
ACCGTACTGGCTAAAACCTACGGCGGTGCTGCTCGTGCATTCGACCAGATCGATAACGCGCCGGAAGAAAAAGCTCGTGGTATCACCATCAACACCTCTCACGTTGAATATGACACCCCGACTCGCCACTACGCACACGTAGACTGCCCGGGCCACGCCGACTATGTTAAAAACATGATCACCGGTGCTGCGCAGATGGACGGCGCGATCCTGGTTGTTGCTGCGACTGACGGCCCGATGCCGCAGACTCGTGAGCACATCCTGCTGGGTCGTCAGGTAGGCGTTCCGTACATCATCGTGTTCCTGAACAAATGCGACATGGTTGATGACGAAGAGCTGCTGGAACTGGTAGAAATGGAAGTTCGTGAACTTCTGTCTCAGTACGATTTCCCGGGCGACGACACTCCGATCGTTCGTGGTTCTGCTCTGAAAGCGCTGGAAGGCGAAGCAGAGTGGGAAGCGAAAATCATCGAACTGGCTGGCTTCCTGGATTCTTACATCCCGGAACCAGAGCGTGCGATTGACAAGCCGTTCCTGCTGCCTATCGAAGACGTATTCTCCATCTCCGGTCGTGGTACCGTTGTTACCGGTCGTGTAGAACGCGGTATCATCAAAGTTGGTGAAGAAGTTGAAATCGTTGGTATCAAAGAGACTGCTAAGTCTACCTGTACTGGCGTTGAAATGTTCCGCAAACTGCTGGACGAAGGCCGTGCTGGTGAGAACGTTGGTGTTCTGCTGCGTGGTATCAAACGTGAAGAAATCGAACGTGGTCAGGTCCTGGCTAAGCCGGGCTCTATCAAGCCGCACACCAAGTTCGAATCTGAAGTGTACATTCTGTCCAAAGATGAAGGCGGCCGTCATACTCCGTTCTTCAAAGGCTACCGTCCGCAGTTCTACTTCCGTACTACTGACGTGACTGGTACCATCGAACTGCCGGAAGGCGTTGAGATGGTAATGCCGGGCGACAACATCAAAATGGTTGTTACCCTGATCCACCCAATCGCGATGGACGACGGTCTGCGTTTCGCAATCCGTGAAGGCGGCCGTACTGTTGGTGCGGGCGTTGTTGCCAAAGTAATGAGCTAATTGCCGAATAACATTTGACGCAATGCGCAATAAAAGGGCATCATTTGATGCCCTTTTTGCACGCTTTCACACCAGAACCTGGCTCATCAGTGATTTTATTTGTCATAATCATTGCTGAGACAGGCTCTGAAGAGGGCGTTTAGTCCGAAACGCACCAGAGCATTTCGGTTTGGATCGCCTCGCTTACGCGGGGTGAAAATGTTTGTAGAATACTTCTGACAGGTTGGTTTATGAGTGCGAATACCGAAGCTCAAGGAAGCGGGCGCGGCCTGGAAGCGATGAAGTGGGTTGTTGTCGCTGTATTGCTGCTTGTAGCTATCGTTGGCAACTACCTCTATCGTGACATGATGCTGCCGCTGCGTGCGCTGGCCGTAGTGATTCTGATTGCCGCAGCGGGTGGTGTCGCGCTGTTGACAACAAAAGGTAAAGCGACCGTTGCTTTTGCCCGTGAAGCGAGAACCGAAGTCCGTAAGGTCATTTGGCCAACTCGCCAGGAAACATTGCACACCACATTAATTGTGGCTGCGGTTACCGCAGTAATGTCACTGATCCTGTGGGGACTGGATGGTATTCTGGTTCGCCTGGTATCCTTTATCACTGGCCTGAGGTTCTAAGATGTCTGAAGCCCCTAAAAAGCGCTGGTACGTCGTTCAGGCGTTTTCCGGTTTTGAAGGCCGCGTAGCTACATCGCTGCGCGAATATATCAAGTTACAAAATATGGAAGAGCTGTTTGGCGAAGTCATGGTGCCGACCGAAGAAGTGGTCGAAATCCGTGGCGGTCAGCGTCGCAAGAGCGAACGTAAATTCTTCCCGGGCTATGTATTGGTCCAGATGGTGATGAATGACGCAAGCTGGCACCTGGTGCGCAGCGTGCCGCGTGTGATGGGCTTTATCGGCGGTACATCTGACCGTCCGGCGCCGATCAGCGACAAAGAAGTTGATGCGATCATGAACCGTCTGCAGCAGGTTGGCGACAAGCCGCGTCCGAAAACGATGTTTGAGCCTGGTGAAATGGTTCGCGTTAGCGACGGTCCGTTCGCTGACTTTAACGGCGTGGTTGAAGAAGTGGACTACGAGAAGTCTCGTCTGAAAGTTTCCGTATCTATCTTCGGTCGTGCGACTCCGGTTGAACTGGACTTCGCTCAGGTTGAAAAAGCCTAACACCCCGATCAAAAAAGCGACGATTTAATCGTTGCACAAGGCGCGAGATTGGAATACAATTTCGCGCCTTTTGTTTTTATGGATCCTATCCGTAAAACGAATTTAATCACGGGGAGCCTCCTTGAGGCGTTATAACCCAACTAGAGGAATTTAGAATGGCTAAGAAAGTCCAAGCCTATGTCAAGCTGCAGGTTGCAGCTGGTATGGCTAACCCGAGTCCGCCGGTAGGTCCTGCACTGGGTCAACAAGGCGTGAACATCATGGAATTCTGCAAAGCGTTCAACGCTAAAACTGATTCCATGGAAAAAGGTCTGCCAATCCCGGTTGTTATCACCGTTTACGCTGACCGTTCTTTCACTTTCGTTACCAAAACGCCTCCGGCAGCAGTTCTGCTGAAGAAAGCGGCTGGTATCAAGTCTGGTTCCGGCAAGCCGAACAAAGACAAAGTGGGTAAAATTTCCCGCGCTCAGCTGCAGGAAATCGCGCAGACCAAAGCTGCCGACATGACTGGTTCCGACATTGAAGCGATGACTCGCTCCATTGAAGGTACTGCACGTTCCATGGGCCTGGTAGTGGAGGACTAAGAAATGGCTAAACTGACCAAGCGCATGTCCGTGATCCGTGACAAAGTTGATGCTACTAAGCAGTATGACATCAACGAAGCTATCGCTCTGCTGAAAGAGCTGGCCACTGCTAAATTCGTAGAAAGCGTGGACGTTGCTGTTAACCTCGGCATCGATGCTCGTAAATCTGACCAGAACGTACGTGGTGCAACTGTACTGCCGCACGGTACTGGCCGTTCCGTTCGCGTAGCCGTATTTACCCAGGGTGCAAACGCTGAAGCTGCTAAAGCTGCAGGCGCTGAGCTGGTAGGTATGGAAGATCTGGCTGAACAGATCAAGAAAGGCGAAATGAACTTTGACGTTGTTATTGCTTCCCCGGATGCAATGCGCGTTGTTGGCCAGCTGGGTCAGGTTCTGGGTCCGCGCGGCCTGATGCCAAACCCGAAAGTTGGTACTGTAACTCCTAACGTTGCTGAAGCTGTTAAGAATGCTAAAGCTGGTCAGGTTCGTTACCGTAACGACAAAAACGGCATCATTCACACCACCATCGGTAAAGTGGATTTTGACGCTGACAAACTGAAAGAAAACCTGGAAGCTCTGCTGGTTGCGCTGAAAAAAGCAAAACCGACTCAGGCAAAAGGCGTGTACATCAAGAAAGTTAGCATCTCCACCACCATGGGTGCTGGCGTTGCCGTTGATCAGTCCGGTCTGACTGCGACTGTGGCGAACTAATATTCGCCTTTACGTGGGCGGTGATTTTGTCTACAATCTTACCCCCACGTATTCTGCTAATTGCAGACGTATATCCGAGATATTCAGGCTGTGGCAAGGCAGTCAACGCCGCTACAGATTGAATAACGACAGATAGAAAAGATTTGTTCGTTGGAGCCTGGCCTAATCCAGGCCTCCGTCGAAGACCGCAGGTGTTTCGTAAGAAACTTAATGCCCTGCGTAGACGGTGACAGAACGCTAAGATTATTTCTGATACTCTGGCTTGTTTCTGCTCACCGTATTTAGACGCTCTCTCCGTTGGGGGGAGTGAAGTGAGTTCCGGAACATGAGTTCCGGCAAACATCCAGGAGCAAAGCTAATGGCTTTAAATCTTCAAGACAAACAAGCGATTGTTGCTGAAGTCAGCGAAGTAGCCAAAGGCGCGCTGTCTGCAGTAGTTGCGGATTCCCGTGGCGTAACTGTAGATAAAATGACTGAACTGCGTAAAGCAGGTCGTGAAGCTGGCGTATACATGCGTGTTGTTCGTAACACCCTGCTGCGCCGCGTCGTTGAAGGTACTCAGTTCGAGTGCCTGAAAGACACGTTTGTTGGTCCGACCCTGATTGCATACTCTATGGAACACCCGGGCGCTGCTGCTCGTCTGTTCAAAGAGTTCGCGAAAGCGAATGCAAAATTTGAGGTCAAAGCCGCAGCCTTTGAAGGTGAGTTGATTACGGCATCGAATATCGATCGCCTGGCAACTCTGCCGACCTACGAAGAAGCAATTGCACGCCTGATGGCAACCATGAAAGAAGCTTCGGCTGGCAAACTGGTTCGTACTCTGGCTGCTGTACGCGATGCGAAAGAAGCTGCTTAATCGCAGTTATCTTTGTAAAGCATCTGCTTACGTATAAACTTATTCTGATTTTCAGGAACAATTTAAATGTCTATCACTAAAGATCAAATCATTGAAGCAGTATCCGCTATGTCCGTAATGGACGTTGTAGAACTGATTTCTGCAATGGAAGAAAAATTCGGTGTTTCTGCTGCTGCTGCTGTAGCTGTAGCTGCTGGCCCGGCTGAAGCTGCTGAAGAAAAAACTGAATTCGACGTAATTCTGAAAGCTGCTGGCGCTAACAAAGTTGCTGTTATCAAAGCAGTACGTGGCGCAACTGGCCTGGGTCTGAAAGAAGCTAAAGACCTGGTAGAATCTGCACCGGCTGCGCTGAAAGAAGGCGTGAGCAAAGACGACGCAGAAGCACTGAAAAAATCTCTGGAAGAAGCTGGCGCTGAAGTTGAAGTTAAATAAGCCAACTTTTCTGGTTGCAGCCTAAGAAATTAGGCTGATGGCTGGTGACTTTTTAGTCACCAGCCTTTTTGCGCTGTAAGGCGCCAGTAGCATTTCACACTGTTTGACTACTGCTGTGCCTTTCAATGCTTGTTTCTATCGACGTCTTAATATACTGCGACAGAACGTCAGTTCTGTGTAAATCGCAATGAAATGGTTTAAGCGTGATAGCAACAGGCATTGCGGAAAGTATTCGATTTTCCGGTCAACAAAATAGTGTTGCACAAACTGTCCCTTCGTCGGACAGATGGGTCGACTTGTCAGCGAGCTGAGGAACCCTAATGGTTTACTCCTATACCGAGAAAAAACGTATTCGTAAGGATTTTGGTAAACGTCCGCAAGTGTTGGACATACCTTATCTCCTTTCTATCCAGCTTGACTCGTTTCAGAAGTTCATCGAGCAAGATCCTGAAGGGCAGTATGGTCTGGAAGCAGCTTTCCGTTCCGTTTTCCCGATTCAGAGCTACAGCGGTAATTCCGAGCTGCAATACGTCAGCTACCGCCTTGGCGAACCGGTGTTTGACGTTCAGGAATGTCAGATCCGTGGCGTGACCTATTCCGCACCGCTGCGCGTAAAACTGCGCCTGGTGATCTACGAGCGCGAAGCGCCGGAAGGCACCGTAAAAGACATTAAAGAACAAGAAGTCTACATGGGCGAAATTCCGCTCATGACAGACAACGGTACCTTTGTTATCAACGGTACTGAGCGTGTTATCGTTTCTCAGCTGCACCGTAGTCCTGGCGTCTTCTTTGACTCCGACAAAGGTAAAACCCACTCTTCGGGTAAAGTGCTGTATAACGCGCGTATCATCCCTTACCGTGGTTCCTGGCTGGACTTCGAATTCGATCCGAAGGACAACCTGTTCGTGCGTATTGACCGTCGCCGTAAACTGCCTGCGACCATTATTCTGCGTGCACTGAACTACACCACTGAGCAGATCCTTGACCTGTTCTTTGAGAAAGTTGTTTTCGAAATTCGTGACAACAAGCTGCAGATGGAACTGGTGCCGGAACGCCTGCGTGGTGAAACCGCCTCCTTTGACATCGAAGCTAACGGCAAAGTCTACGTCGAAAAAGGCCGTCGCATCACTGCGCGCCACATTCGCCAGCTGGAAAAAGACGATATCAAACATATCGAAGTTCCGGTTGAATACATTGCTGGTAAAGTTGCGGCTAAAGACTACGTTGACGAATCTACTGGCGAGCTGATCTGCGCAGCTAACATGGAGCTGAGTCTGGATCTGCTGGCTAAGCTGAGCCAGTCTGGCCACAAGCGTATCGAAACGCTGTTCACCAACGATCTGGACCACGGTCCGTACATTTCTGAAACTGTACGCGTCGATCCAACCAACGATCGTCTGAGCGCGCTGGTAGAAATCTACCGCATGATGCGCCCTGGTGAGCCGCCGACGCGTGAAGCTGCTGAAAGCCTGTTCGAGAACCTGTTCTTCTCCGAAGACCGCTATGACCTGTCTGCGGTTGGTCGTATGAAGTTCAACCGTTCTCTGCTGCGCGACGAAATCGAAGGTTCCGGTATCCTGAGCAAAGATGACATCATCGAAGTGATGAAGAAGCTCATCGATATCCGTAACGGTAAAGGCGAAGTCGATGATATCGACCACCTCGGTAACCGTCGTATCCGTTCCGTAGGCGAAATGGCGGAAAACCAGTTCCGCGTTGGCCTGGTACGTGTTGAGCGTGCGGTGAAAGAGCGTCTGTCTCTGGGCGATCTGGATACCCTGATGCCTCAGGATATGATCAACGCTAAGCCGATTTCTGCAGCAGTGAAAGAGTTCTTTGGTTCCAGCCAGCTGTCTCAGTTTATGGACCAGAACAACCCGCTGTCTGAGATTACGCACAAACGTCGTATCTCTGCACTCGGCCCAGGCGGTTTGACCCGTGAACGCGCAGGCTTCGAAGTTCGAGACGTACACCCGACTCACTACGGTCGCGTATGTCCAATCGAAACGCCTGAAGGTCCGAACATCGGTCTGATCAACTCCTTGTCTGTGTACGCACAGACTAACGAATACGGCTTCCTCGAGACTCCGTACCGTAAAGTGACCGACGGTGTTGTAACTGACGAAATTCATTACCTGTCTGCTATCGAAGAAGGCAACTACGTTATCGCTCAGGCGAACTCCAACCTGGATGACGAAGGCCACTTTGTAGAAGATCTGGTTACCTGCCGTAGCAAAGGCGAATCCAGCTTGTTTAGCCGTGACCAGGTTGACTACATGGACGTATCCACCCAGCAGGTGGTATCCGTCGGTGCGTCCCTGATCCCGTTCCTGGAACACGATGACGCCAACCGTGCATTGATGGGTGCGAACATGCAACGTCAGGCGGTTCCGACTCTGCGTGCTGATAAGCCGCTGGTTGGTACCGGTATGGAACGTGCTGTTGCCGTCGACTCCGGTGTTACCGCAGTTGCTAAACGTGGCGGTACCGTCCAGTATGTGGATGCTTCCCGTATCGTTATCAAAGTTAACGAAGACGAGATGTACCCGGGCGAAGCAGGTATCGACATTTATAACCTGACCAAATACACCCGTTCTAACCAGAACACCTGTATCAACCAGATGCCTTGCGTATCTCTGGGCGAGCCGGTTGAACGTGGTGATGTGCTGGCAGACGGTCCGTCCACCGATCTCGGTGAACTGGCGCTCGGTCAGAACATGCGCGTGGCATTCATGCCATGGAATGGTTACAACTTCGAAGACTCCATCCTCGTATCTGAGCGTGTTGTCCAGGAAGACCGTTTCACCACCATCCACATTCAGGAACTGGCATGTGTGTCCCGTGACACCAAGCTGGGGCCGGAAGAGATCACCGCTGACATCCCGAACGTGGGTGAAGCTGCGCTCTCCAAACTGGATGAATCCGGTATCGTTTATATCGGCGCGGAAGTAACCGGTGGCGATATTCTGGTTGGTAAGGTAACGCCGAAAGGTGAAACCCAGCTGACGCCAGAAGAGAAGCTGCTGCGTGCGATCTTCGGTGAGAAAGCGTCTGACGTTAAAGACTCTTCTCTGCGCGTGCCAAACGGTGTTTCCGGTACGATTATCGACGTTCAAGTCTTTACTCGCGATGGCGTAGAAAAAGACAAACGTGCGCTGGAAATCGAAGAGATGCAGCTGAAGCAGGCGAAAAAAGACCTGTCTGAAGAACTGCAAATCCTCGAAGCTGGCCTGTTCAGCCGTATCTACGCTGTGCTGGTTTCCGGTGGTGTTGAAGCTGAGAAGCTCGACAAACTGCCGCGCGATCGCTGGTTAGAACTCGGCCTGACCGACGAAGAGAAACAAAATCAGCTGGAACAACTGGCTGAGCAGTACGACGAACTGAAACACGAGTTCGAGAAAAAACTCGAAGCGAAACGCCGTAAAATCACTCAGGGCGACGATCTGGCACCGGGCGTGCTGAAGATTGTTAAGGTTTATCTGGCGGTTAAACGTCGGATCCAGCCTGGTGATAAGATGGCAGGTCGTCACGGTAACAAGGGTGTAATCTCTAAGATCAACCCGATCGAAGATATGCCACACGATGCTAACGGTACGCCGGTAGATATCGTGCTGAACCCGCTGGGCGTACCATCGCGTATGAACATCGGTCAGATCCTTGAAACCCACCTGGGTATGGCTGCGAAAGGTATCGGCGATAAGATCAACGCCATGCTGAAACAGCAGCAGGAAGTCGCGAAACTGCGCGAATTCATCCAGCGTGCTTACGATCTGGGTTCAGATGTTCGTCAGAAAGTTGACCTGAATACCTTCAGCGATGAAGAAGTTCTGCGTCTGGCTGAAAACCTGAAAAAAGGTATGCCGATCGCAACGCCGGTGTTCGACGGTGCGAAAGAGTCTGAAATCAAGGAACTGTTACAGCTGGGTGGCCTGCCGACTTCCGGTCAGATCACACTGTTCGACGGTCGTACCGGTGAGCAGTTCGAGCGCCAGGTTACCGTTGGCTACATGTACATGCTGAAACTGAACCACCTGGTTGATGACAAGATGCATGCGCGTTCTACCGGTTCTTACAGCCTGGTTACTCAGCAGCCGCTGGGTGGTAAGGCTCAGTTCGGTGGTCAGCGCTTCGGGGAGATGGAAGTGTGGGCGCTTGAAGCATACGGCGCGGCATACACCCTGCAGGAAATGCTCACCGTTAAGTCTGATGACGTGAACGGTCGTACTAAGATGTATAAAAACATCGTGGACGGCAACCATCAGATGGAACCAGGCATGCCGGAATCCTTCAACGTACTGTTGAAAGAGATTCGTTCGCTGGGTATCAACATCGAGCTGGAAGACGAGTAACTCTCGATCAAACAGGTCACTGGTGCTGGCGTAACAGCCAGCGCCAGATTGTGCTAACTCCGACGGGAGCAAATCCGTGAAAGATTTATTAAAGTTTCTGAAAGCGCAGACTAAAACCGAAGAGTTTGATGCGATCAAAATTGCTCTGGCCTCGCCAGACATGATCCGTTCATGGTCTTTCGGTGAAGTTAAGAAGCCGGAAACCATCAACTACCGTACGTTCAAACCTGAACGTGACGGCCTTTTCTGCGCCCGTATCTTTGGGCCGGTAAAAGACTATGAGTGCCTGTGCGGTAAGTACAAGCGCCTGAAACACCGCGGTGTGATCTGTGAGAAGTGCGGCGTTGAAGTGACCCAAACTAAAGTACGCCGTGAGCGTATGGGCCACATCGAGCTGGCGTCTCCGACCGCTCACATCTGGTTCCTGAAATCTCTGCCGTCCCGTATCGGTCTGCTGCTCGATATGCCGCTGCGCGATATCGAACGCGTACTGTACTTCGAATCTTATGTGGTTATCGAAGGCGGTATGACTAACCTGGAACGTCAACAGATCCTGACTGAAGAGCAGTATCTGGACGCGCTGGAAGAGTTCGGTGACGAATTCGACGCGAAGATGGGTGCGGAAGCAATCCAGGCCCTGCTGAAGAGCATGGATCTGGAGCAAGAGTGCGAAACTCTGCGCGAAGAGCTGAACGAAACCAACTCCGAAACCAAGCGTAAGAAGCTGACCAAACGTATCAAACTGCTGGAAGCATTCGTACAGTCTGGCAACAAGCCAGAGTGGATGATCCTGACCGTTCTGCCGGTTCTGCCGCCAGATCTGCGTCCGCTGGTTCCGCTGGATGGTGGTCGTTTCGCAACATCAGATCTGAACGATCTGTACCGTCGCGTGATCAACCGTAACAACCGTTTGAAACGTCTGCTGGATCTGGCTGCGCCGGACATCATCGTACGTAACGAAAAACGTATGCTGCAGGAAGCGGTTGACGCCCTGCTGGATAACGGTCGTCGTGGTCGTGCGATCACCGGTTCTAACAAACGTCCTCTGAAATCTTTGGCCGATATGATCAAAGGTAAACAGGGTCGTTTCCGTCAGAACCTGCTCGGTAAGCGTGTTGACTACTCCGGTCGTTCTGTAATCACCGTAGGTCCATACCTGCGTCTGCATCAGTGCGGTCTGCCGAAGAAAATGGCACTGGAACTGTTCAAACCGTTCATTTACGGCAAGCTGGAACTGCGTGGCCTGGCCACCACCATCAAAGCCGCTAAGAAAATGGTTGAGCGTGAAGAAGCTGTCGTTTGGGATATCCTGGACGAAGTTATCCGCGAACACCCGGTACTGCTGAACCGTGCACCAACCCTGCACCGTCTGGGTATCCAGGCATTTGAACCGGTACTGATCGAAGGTAAAGCTATCCAGCTGCACCCGCTGGTTTGTGCGGCATATAACGCCGACTTCGATGGTGACCAGATGGCTGTTCACGTACCGCTGACGCTGGAAGCCCAGCTCGAAGCGCGTGCGCTGATGATGTCTACCAACAACATCCTGTCTCCGGCGAACGGCGAACCTATCATCGTTCCGTCTCAGGACGTTGTATTGGGTCTGTACTACATGACCCGTGACTGTGTTAACGCCAAAGGCGAAGGCATGGTGCTGACTGGCCCGAAAGAAGCTGAGCGTATCTATCGCGCAGGTCTGGCCTCTCTGCATGCGCGCGTTAAAGTGCGTATCACTGAATACGAAAAAGATGAAAACGGCGAATTCGTTGCGCACACCAGCCTGAAAGACACGACCGTTGGTCGCGCCATTCTGTGGATGATCGTACCGAAAGGTCTGCCTTTCTCCATCGTCAACCAGGCGCTGGGCAAGAAAGCAATCTCCAAAATGCTGAACACCTGTTACCGCATTCTGGGCCTGAAGCCGACCGTTATCTTCGCTGACCAGACAATGTACACCGGCTTTGCTTATGCAGCGCGTTCAGGTGCATCTGTTGGTATTGATGACATGGTCATCCCAGAGAAGAAACACGAGATCATCTCTGAAGCGGAAGCTGAAGTTGCTGAGATCCAGGAGCAGTTCCAGTCTGGTCTGGTAACCGCGGGCGAACGCTATAACAAAGTTATCGATATCTGGGCTGCGGCGAACGATCGTGTATCCAAAGCGATGATGGATAACCTGCAAACCGAAACCGTGATTAACCGTGACGGCGTAGAAGAGCAGCAGGTTTCCTTCAACAGCATCTACATGATGGCCGACTCCGGTGCGCGTGGTTCTGCAGCACAGATTCGTCAGCTGGCCGGTATGCGTGGTCTGATGGCTAAGCCAGATGGCTCCATCATCGAAACGCCAATCACCGCGAACTTCCGTGAAGGTCTGAACGTACTCCAGTACTTCATCTCTACTCACGGTGCTCGTAAAGGTCTGGCGGATACCGCACTGAAAACAGCGAACTCCGGTTATCTGACTCGTCGTCTGGTTGACGTTGCGCAGGACTTGGTTGTTACTGAAGACGATTGCGGCACGCTGGAAGGCATCACCATGACCCCGGTTATCGAGGGTGGTGACGTTAAAGAACCGCTGCGCGATCGCGTTCTGGGTCGTGTGACTGCTGAAGACGTTCTGAAGCCGGGTACGGCGGATATTCTGGTTCCACGCAACACGCTGCTGCACGAACAGTGGTGTGACCTGCTGGAAGAGAACTCCGTTGACTCCGTCAAAGTCCGTTCCGTTGTATCCTGTGACACCGACTTTGGTGTATGTGCGCACTGCTACGGTCGTGACCTGGCGCGTGGCCACATCATCAATAAAGGTGAAGCAATCGGCGTTATCGCGGCACAGTCCATCGGTGAACCGGGTACACAGCTGACGATGCGTACGTTCCACATCGGTGGTGCGGCATCTCGTGCGGCTGCTGAATCCAGCATCCAGGTGAAAAATAAAGGTAGCATCCGTCTGAGCAATGCGAAGTCGGTTGTTAACTCCAGCGGTAAGCTGGTTATCACCTCACGTAACACCGAACTGAAACTGATCGACGAATTCGGCCGTACCAAAGAAAGCTATAAAGTGCCTTACGGCTCCGTTATGGCGAAAGGTGATGGCGAACAGGTTGCTGGCGGCGAAACCGTAGCGAACTGGGATCCGCACACCATGCCGGTTATCACCGAAGTGAGTGGTTTCGTCCGCTTCACTGACATGATCGACGGCCAGACCATTACTCGTCAGACCGACGAGCTGACCGGTCTGTCTTCTCTGGTGGTTCTGGATTCTGCAGAACGTACTGCGGGTGGTAAAGACCTGCGTCCGGCACTGAAAATTGTTGATGCTCAGGGCAACGACGTTCTGATCCCAGGCACCGATATGCCTGCTCAGTACTTCCTGCCGGGTAAAGCGATTGTTCAGCTGGAAGATGGCGTACAGATCAGTTCTGGTGACACCCTGGCGCGTGTTCCGCAGGAATCCGGCGGTACCAAGGATATCACCGGTGGTCTGCCGCGCGTTGCGGACCTGTTCGAAGCACGTCGTCCGAAAGAGCCGGCAATCCTGGCTGAAATCAGCGGCATCATTTCCTTCGGTAAAGAAACCAAAGGTAAACGTCGTCTGGTTATCACCCCGGTAGACGGTAGCGAGCCGTACGAAGAGATGATTCCGAAATGGCGTCAGCTCAACGTGTTCGAAGGTGAACGTGTAGAACGTGGTGACGTTGTTTCCGACGGTCCGGAAGCGCCGCACGACATCCTGCGTCTGCGTGGTGTGCATGCTGTAACTCGTTATATCGTTAACGAAGTTCAGGACGTATACCGTCTGCAGGGCGTTAAGATTAACGATAAGCACATCGAAGTTATCGTTCGTCAGATGCTGCGTAAAGCCACCATCGAAAGCGCTGGTAGCTCCGACTTCCTGGAAGGCGAGCAGGTTGAATACTCCCGCGTCAAGATTGCTAACCGCGATCTGGAAGCGAACGGCAAAGTGGGTGCAACATTCTCCCGCGATCTGCTGGGTATCACCAAAGCGTCTCTGGCGACCGAGTCCTTCATCTCTGCAGCATCGTTCCAGGAAACCACGCGTGTCCTGACCGAAGCCGCTGTTGCAGGTAAACGTGATGAACTGCGCGGTCTGAAAGAGAACGTTATCGTGGGTCGTCTGATCCCGGCGGGTACCGGTTATGCGTACCACCAGGACCGTATGCGCCGCCGCGCAGCGGGCGAACTGCCAGCTGCTCCGCAGGTGACTGCTGAAGATGCGTCTGCCAGCTTGGCAGAACTGCTGAACGCAGGCCTGGGTGGTTCTGACAACGATTAATCGTTGCTGACGCTAATAAAAAACCCGCTTCGGCGGGTTTTTTTATGTCGATGGATTTAAGATGTATTATGTTGGCCGGATAAGGCATCAGCTGCCATCCGGCATGATGACGCCAGGCTTACGCCTTCCGATCAGTTTACTGGTGGTAAGCGTCGATACAGTTCAATCATATCGCCTGCCAGATCCTGAATCACCATGGCATTCATCAGGTGGTCCTGCGAATGGACGGTGATGAGATTAACCGGTAGTTTGCCGGTACCTTCGTCAATTCCGATCAGTTGGGTTTGGATTTTATGCGCTTGTTTAACATACTCGCGTGATTCTATCATCGCGTGTTCTGCCCCGGCGAAATCACCTTTACGCGCCAGTTGCAACGCCGTCAGGGCTTGACTGCGCGCAGCTCCGGCGTTTACCAATAATTCCATGATGATCGTTTCTAACTCTTCCATGCCATCACTCCAATAGTTTCAGCGCTTTGTCCAGTACCGCATCGCCTTTCATCATGCCGTAATCCATCATATCGATAACGGCGACTTTTTTTCCTAGCGGGTTGGCGAGCGCCTGCAGCTTGGCCTGTTCATACTTAACCTGTGGGCCGAGCAATACGATATCCGCAGTGGCGATATTCTCTTCAAACTCAGCCACCGGGACCGCTTTGATAGTGACGTCGACTCCTTTTTTCTGGGCGGCATCTTTCATCTTTTGCACCAGCATGCTGGTGGACATTCCGGCGGCACAGCATAAAACGATGTTTTTCATAAGCAGTCTCGATCAACATGTGTGGGGTGATAATTATCGCGAGCCAGCCGCAGCAACAACTGCTTTGCAACGATTGTGTGCAAAGCATCACAAAGAAAGTCACTTTTTCTGAAACCGGTTACAAAAAGAGGCTCAACCCTACGATCTGGCCCTGATTTGGCGATTGTTGACCCATTTATCATATGCAGGAATATATAATCACTGTTAATAAAGACATGTTATAAAAAACAGTATTGACAGCGTTTTTTAAACCCGTATGTTAATACTTAACAGCGGAGAAATTGTAGTTTGCTGTTAACGTAGTAAGTGTTAGTAGAGCTTGATTGGGGGTTGCGATAAAGGCCACGAAGTATTTTTGTATGGGATAGTCGATGCTGAAAACGCTATTTATTCACCTCGGCAATGCTTTCAGGCCACGTAGTTGATATATCTAATCGCAAATAGTTAGTAAAACGCGACGATGTAACGCCATGATTTAATAGTAAATGTTTGCGGTTTCTGTTTTCTGGTTATCGCAAGGGAAATAAGGCAACGCATCAAAGAGTATATGTCGCGAGGGGAAGTGTACTTGTTTAGGTCACCAGCCTTGAGTTCTATTATCAAGCGGGTGGAATATGTTTAACGGTAAATAGAGGACGGTTTTAGTTAGTATCAATATCCAATATTATCTGTAGTAAACGTGTACATTTTAAAGTAGTACCATCAGCAGTATTAAATCGTTAAGTTTATTAATGTTAAATTTGAAGTGTGTAGTAACTTAAAGCCCTGACTGCAATGGTCAGGGCTTTTGTTCATTTTAGATCAAGTTGTTACCTGAAATGCTCAACCGCGATGGTGTAACATTTCGGCGCTAATCGATTATTAAATAAATTAATGCTTGCTTATTGATTAGAAGTAAGTCTACTATAGCGACATCGGTTTGATACACAGACCTTATGAAAGCAGTTTTAGTAAAGCAGTTCTCAGTTCAAGCGTTATCCTCAGATACTCTTCTTCATGAGCCTCCTCCCTAAGTGCCCCATAAGTTAATTTCTGCAAAACAGGCCATCTTCGCTGCTTAAGCGGCTCAAAAATATGAAAGGAAGTATCTATGTCTAACAAAATGACTGGTTTAGTAAAATGGTTTAACTCTGAGAAAGGCTTCGGCTTTATCACTCCTCAGGACGGTAGCAAGGACGTGTTTGTGCATTTCTCTGCTATCCAGAGTAACGATTTTAAAACATTAGACGAAGGTCAAAAAGTGGAGTTCTCTGTGGAGAATGGCGCTAAAGGCCCGTCTGCTGTTAACGTTGTCGCGCTGTAATCGCCGATAATTTCACTAATGCTTACGATAGCGATGAAGGCCAGAGCCTGAGCAGTTAAGTGACAGTGAAGAAAAAACCCGCGAAAGCGGGTTTTTTCGTTTTATGCGATTGCTCCGGACTTACGGCATCTGCGAAGCGCGTCCCAGATAGCTGTCCCAGTCCTTCCACACGGGCTGTAACCCCTGCGCCATTAGTGCTTCAGCAACGGCTTCTGGGCGACGGGCGTCGTGTGGGGAGAACTGTTCCAGTTCAGGATGGTTATCGGCATAACCGCCGGGCTGTGTTTTTGAGAAGGCGCTGACGTTGTTGATCGCCAGCGGGATCACATGATCACGGAACCATGGCGATTCGCGGGTGGAGAGCGACAGCTCAATTTCTGGCGCCAGTAAACGAAACGCGCAAATGGTTTGGACCAACTGTCGCTCGTCCATGATCGATGCGGGTTCAACGCCACCGGTGCATGGGCGCAGGCGAGGGAAGGAGATGGAGTAGCGGCTCTGCCAGTAATGCTGCTGCATCCACAGCAGATGTTCAGCCACCATATAGCAATCGACCCGCCAGCTGTCGGACAAACCAATCAACGCGCCAAGACCGATTTTGTCGATCCCTGCGCGGCCCAGCCTGTCCGGCGTTTCCAGTCGCCAGAAGAAATCCTGCTTTTTCCCCTTCAGATGGTGGCGAGCGTAAATCGTCTCATGATAGCTCTCCTGATACACCATCACGCCATCCAGTCCCAGCGTCTTCAGCTCCGCATATTCAGCTTCTGACAGCGGCTGAACTTCCATCTGCAACGAGGCAAACTGGCGGCGAATGGTAGGCAAATGGCGACGAAAGTAATCCATTCCGACTTTTGCCTGATGTTCACCGGTGACCAACAACAGATGCTCAAAACCCAGCTCACGGATAGCGGTACACTCTCGTTTTATCTCATCTTCGTCCAGCGTTTTGCGTTTGATACGGTTGCTCATGGAAAAGCCGCAGTAGGTGCAGTCGTTGGCGCAAAGATTCGAGAGATACAGCGGCACATAAAAGCTGACCGTGTTGCCGAAGCGCTGCCGAGTCAGGCGCTGCGCTCGCTGTGCCAACGGCTCCAGATAGTTGAGGGCGGCAGGGGAGAGCAACGCCATCAGATCGTCGCGACTAAGCTGTGAAGCGTTGAGGGCGTGCTCCACGTCAGCGGCGGTTTTACCGTTGATACGCAGGCGGATGTCGTCCCAGTCAAGCTGGCGCCAGCGGTCGCTGAACGTTTTCATACGAAGGCCTCCAGGAATCCGGTTAACGGGCTGGTGGCGCTTGCCTGCGAACTTTTGCTTCCTGGTACCGCCTGGCGCGCCAGAAGGCCCGCTTCAACCGCCAGACGGAAGGCGGTGGCCATCGTGACAGGGCAGTCGGCCACGGCGATTGCCGTGTTGACCAGCACTGCGTCGGCACCCATTTCCAGCGCCTGTGTGGCGTGGCTGGGGACGCCGATACCCGCATCAACCACCACCGGTACGGTTGCCTGTTGGATAATAATCTCCAGCATCGCTTTCGTTTCCAGTCCCTGATTAGAACCGATGGGCGCGCCGAGCGGCATTACCGCTGCGCAGCCGACCTCTTCCAGCCGCTTACACAGCACCGGATCCGCGCCGCAGTAGGGCAGCACCACAAAGCCCAGTTTCACCAATGCTTCCGCGGCTTTTAACGTTTCAATCGGATCCGGCAATAGCCAGCGGGCGTCCGGGTGAATTTCTAATTTTAGCCAGTTTGTGCCCAGCGCTTCACGTGCCAACTGTGCGGCGAAAATAGCCTCTTCCGCGGTTTTCGCCCCAGAGGTGTTAGGCAGTAGCGTCACCCCCGCGTCGATAAGTGGGGCCAGAATGGCATCGTTGTGCTGGCGCAAATCCACGCGCTTCATCGCCAGCGTCACCAACTGGCTGCCGGAGGCGCGAATCGCCTCGACCATCAGCTGCGACGAAGCAAATTTTCCGGTGCCGGTGAACAGATGTGAATCAAACGTTTTGTCGGCAATACGTAACATATCAACCCCCTGCAATAACCTGAAAAAGCAGGATCTGGTCGCCTTCCTGCACGATTTGCTGCTCCCACTGCTCGCGCGGCAGGATCTGTTGATTAAGCGCCAGCGCCGCTCCCGGTTTAAGTTGATTTAGCGCAGTGAGCAGCCCGCTGACGGTTTGTCCCTCGGCGCACTGCATCGGCTCATCATTGAACTGAATCTGCATGTTGTCCTCCGCAGACCGGGCAGCCGCTGGCACGACGCAGCGCGAGGCTGCGCCACTGGCTGGTTTTACCGTCGAACAGGCGTAGCTCCCCACTGGGAGTTTCAATGCCACTGAGTAATTTAATCGCCTCCAGCGCCTGCAAGGTGCCCATCACGCCCACAACCGGGCCGACGATGCCGGCGGTGCGGCAGTTGCGTTCCGGCTCTACATCATCCGGCCACAGGCAACGGTAACAGCCTTGTTCCCACGGTGGCGTCAGTACCATTAGCTGGCCGCCAAAGCCCACAGCGCTGGCGGTGATGAGCGGAGTGTTGAGCATCACGCAGGCGGCGTTAATTTCCTGGCGCGTCGCCATGTTGTCGGTACAGTCGAGCACCACGTCGGCACGCGCTACCGCATGCCGGAGCGCCTCACCGGTCAGCCGCTGCTCAAGGACGACCAGCTCGCTGTCCGGATTAAGGCGTGCCAGATGTCGCTTTGCCGCCTGTGCTTTCGGCCGGGCGATATCATCGGTGGTGAACAATATTTGCCGCTGCAGGTTGCTCAGATGAACGTCATCATCGTCCGCCAACGTCAGCGTGCCGACGCCCGCTCCCGCCAGATACAGTGCCGCAGGCGAGCCGAGCCCACCTAAACCGACGATCAGCACATGGCTATCGAGCAGCTTTTGTTGGCCCTCAATGGCAATGTCGCCGAGCAGGATCTGGCGGCTGTAGCGCATAAAATCGCGGTCATTCATCGCCGGCTCCCGCAATGTCCAGTAGCTGCGCCGTGGCTGCCTGCCAGTCTGCGGCGTGGGTTATGGCGCTGACCACGGCAATGCTGCCAACACCGGTCGCCAGCACCGCCGGGGCGCGCTCAAGGCTGATGCCGCCGATAGCGACAGTGGGGTAATCCGCCAGTCGTTTACTATGGCTTGCCAGCTGCGTGAGACCCTGCGGGGCCGACGGCATCTGCTTGGTTTGCGTCGGGAAGACATGGCCCAGCGCGATATAAGAAGGCTTAGCAGCCAGCGCTACCTCTATCTCCATATCATCGTGAGTGGAAACACCCAGGCGTAGCCCCGCCGCCTGAATCGCCTTCAGGTCGGTGGTTTCGAGGTCTTCCTGGCCCAGATGCACGCCGTACGCGTTGTGCTTAATTGCTAGGCTCCAGTAGTCGTTGATAAACAGGCGAGCATCATAGCGACGCCCCAGCTCAATGGCGGCAATGACGTCGGCTTCGACCTCTTCATCACGTTTATCTTTAATGCGCAGTTGGATCGTGCGCACACCTGCCTGCAGCAAGCGTTCAATCCATTCAACGCTGTCTACCACCGGGTAAAGCCCGAGGCGGAACGGCACGGTCGGGAAATCAGGCTGGTACATCACGCCTCCTCTTTTTTGAGGTAGATTTCGCCGCCTTTGGCGCGGAAGTTCTCCGACATATCCGCCATTCCGATTTCAATGGTTTGTGCGGCGGCGTAGTCGCGGACCTCCTGGCTGATTTTCATCGAGCAGAACTTCGGCCCGCACATGGAGCAGAAGTGGGCAACCTTGCCGGACTCCTGTGGCAGGGTTTCATCGTGATAGGCGCGGGCGGTGAATGGGTCGAGTGCGAGGTTAAACTGGTCTTCCCAGCGGAATTCAAAGCGTGCTTTCGACATGGCGTTATCGCGGATCTGCGCACCCGGATGGCCTTTGGCTAAATCAGCGGCATGGGCGGCAATCTTGTAGGTAATCAGCCCTTGCTTCACGTCTTCTTTGTTCGGCAGGCCAAGGTGCTCTTTTGGCGTGACGTAGCACAGCATCGCACAGCCAAACCAGCCGATCATCGCCGCACCAATGCCGGAGGTGAAGTGGTCATAGCCCGGCGCGATATCTGTCGTCAACGGCCCTAAGGTGTAGAACGGCGCTTCATGGCAGTGCTCCAGCTCTTCGGTCATGTTGCGCTGGATCATATGCATCGGCACATGACCCGGGCCTTCAATCATCACCTGCACGTCGTATTCCCAGGCGATTTTGGTCAGTTCGCCCAGCGTATGCAGCTCGGAGAACTGCGCCTCGTCGTTGGCATCCTGAATCGAGCCTGGACGCAGGCCGTCGCCGAGAGAGAGCGAAACGTCATAGGCGGCACAGATTACGCAAATCTCGCGGAAATGTTCAAACAGGAAGTTCTCTTTGTGATGAGAGAGACACCATTTCGCCATGATCGAACCGCCGCGCGAGACAATACCTGTCAGGCGTTTGGCGGTCATCGGCACGTAGCGCAGCAGTACGCCCGCGTGAATGGTGAAGTAGTCGACGCCCTGTTCGGCTTGTTCGAGCAGCGTGTCGCGGAAGGCTTCCCAGGTGAGATCTTCAGCGATCCCGTTAACCTTCTCCAGCGCCTGGTAGATCGGTACGGTACCGATCGGCACCGGGCTGTTACGCAGGATCCACTCGCGGGTTTCGTGAATATAGCGGCCGGTGGAGAGGTCCATCACCGTATCTGCGCCCCAGCGGGTCGACCACACCAGCTTCTCCACCTCTTCTTCAATGGAGGAGGTCACCGCCGAGTTACCGATGTTGGCGTTCACCTTCACCAGGAAGTTGCGGCCGATGATCATCGGCTCGGATTCCGGGTGGTTGATGTTGGCAGGAATAATCGCGCGGCCCGCAGCGACTTCATCACGCACGAATTCCGGGGTGATGTTTTCCGGCAGGCGAGCGCCAAAGTTCATCCCTGGATGCTGATGGCGCAGCACTTCACTACGAATGCGCTCGCGGCCCATGTTTTCACGGATGGCGATAAATTCCATCTCCGGGGTAACCATCCCCTGACGGGCATAGTGCAACTGGGTAACGCGCTTGCCGGCTTTGGCGCGTTTTGGCGTCAGTAGGCCGCTGAAACGCAGCTCGTCCAGGCCATCGTCGGCCAGACGTTGTTTGGTATAAGCGGAGCTACGGTCGTCTAATTCTTCGCTATCATTACGCGCCGCAATCCACGGCTGGCGCAGTTTCGCCAGACCCTGCTGAACGTTAATCGCCACATCAGGATCGCCGTACGGCCCGGAGGTGTCGTACACCGGCACGGCTTCGTTCTCTTCAAACTGCGGGTTGTCTTTCGTACCACCAATCAGCGTAGGACTTAGCTGGATTTCGCGCATCGGGATGCGGATATCCGCCTGCGAACCGGTGATGTAGATACGTTTTGAGTTAGGAAAGGCGGTACCTTCCAGCGTGTCGATAAAGTGTTGGGCTTGGGCGCGTTGTTCGCGGCGTGATGGTTTAGTAGTGGCAGACATAGCTCATTCCAAATAAAAGTAAGGATATGGCTTGTCAGACGACGGATGAAGCAAGAGAGACGAACGCCAAAGGGCGATACGGTTGTAGATTGACTCTTGTTCCCTTCGCAGGTTTTAACCTGATCAGGTTCCGCGGATCCCGAATTAACGGTCTCAGCCTTTTCCACTCATGCTGCTGTGGAAAATAAGCACTCCGACAAGAAGTAACCTCAAAAAGAGGTAATGAATGTAAATTACGCGTTAATGTCGCAAATCTCAAGCAGGACGTTTGATCATGCCACTCTCGTGCATCGCATCAAAAACCAGCATGATCAGCTTATCTTCCAGCACGAACCGGGCTTCTAGCGCCTCGCCGATATCCGATAAGGCCTGTTGAAATTCAAGGAAGTTATCGTGATCAATGGCGGTCTCCAGACTGGAATCATAGTAGTCCATGATCAGTTGCGTATTGGCTTCCAGGAGCGGCCAAATTTTTGTGGCTTTTAAAAGCTGCCCGTTCCCTTCCAATTTATGGAGAATACGTTCATAAATACTGAAGTGTCCGGTGGAAAGGTAATCGACCAGGCTCTGGCAAAAATCATCCAGCGCCTTTTCATTGAGCCGCATGTACGATTCTTTGCCAGGCTTAATGCCAACCAGATTGTAGTAAGCCACGAGCAGGTGCTTACGTACATGTAGCCAGCGATCAACCAGTTTGTTACTTCCTCCGACGTGCTCCGTCAGGCTTTCCAGCTGGTTTAGCATGATTGACTCCGCAAGATGGTGTTTAGGAACGGCTCACCCGTAAATGTAAAAATAATGTAAACAACATGCCTGTGAAGCAAAGGTTGCGCAAGAGATATGGATCGTATAATTGAAAAATTAGATAGCGGCTGGTGGATTGTCAGTCATGAGCAAAAGTTATGGTTACCTCGTGGCGAACTGCCTTACGGCGACGCAGCAAGTTTTGATCTGACCGGGCAGCGTGCACTTCCTATAGGTGAATGGGAAGGGGAGACGGTCTGGCTGGTGCAGCAGCAGCGTCGGTACGATATGGGATCGGTGCGCCAGGTCATTGACCAGGACGTTGGCCTGTTTCAACTGGCCGGACGCGGCGTACAACTGGCCGAGTTCTACCGCTCACATAAATTCTGCGGTTACTGCGGTCATCCCATGCACCCGAGTAAAACGGAATGGGCGATGCTGTGTAGCCACTGTCGAGAACGCTACTACCCGCAAATTGCCCCCTGCATTATCGTCGCTATTCGCCGTGACGACACTATCCTGCTTGCCCAACATGTTCGCCATCGTAACGGCGTGCATACCGTGCTGGCGGGTTTTGTCGAAGTGGGCGAGACCCTCGAGCAGGCGGTGGCGCGCGAAGTCATGGAAGAGAGCGGCATTAAGGTGAAAAACCTGCGCTACGTCACTTCTCAGCCGTGGCCGTTCCCACAGTCTTTGATGACCGCATTTATGGCGGAGTATGATAGCGGCGAAATTGTTATTGACCCGAAAGAACTGCTGGAAGCGAACTGGTATCGCTATGACGATTTACCGCTCCTGCCCCCGCCGGGCACCGTCGCGCGTCGATTGATTGAAGATACCGTCGCCCTCTGCCGGGCAGAGTATGAGTGACACACATGTTACACTGGCGTGAAATAGCTCAAGGAATGGAAAAATGACCGAACTGAAGAACGATCGTTATCTGCGTGCGCTGCTGCGCCAGCCCGTTGATGTCACTCCGGTATGGATGATGCGCCAGGCGGGCCGCTATCTACCGGAATATAAAGCCACGCGCGCCGAAGCGGGCGATTTTATGGCGCTGTGCAAAAATGCCGAGCTGGCCTGCGAAGTCACGCTGCAGCCGCTGCGTCGCTATAAGCTTGATGCGGCGATCCTCTTTTCGGATATCCTGACGATTCCCGATGCGATGGGACTTGGGCTGTATTTTGAAGCCGGAGAGGGCCCACGCTTTACCTCACCGATCGCCAGCAAGGCTGACGTCGACAAACTGCCGATCCCGGACCCGGAAGATGATCTGGGGTATGTGATGAATGCGGTGCGCACTATCCGCCGTGAACTGAAAGGCGAAGTGCCGCTGATCGGCTTCTCCGGTAGCCCGTGGACACTGGCGACCTATATGGTCGAAGGCGGCAGTAGTAAGGCCTTCACCGTGATTAAAAAGATGATGTACGCCGATCCAAAGGCGCTGCATCTGCTGCTTGATAAGCTGGCGAAGAGCGTCACTCTGTACCTGAACGCGCAGATCAAAGCGGGCGCGCAGTCGGTAATGATTTTCGACACCTGGGGCGGTGTGCTGACCGGTCGCGACTATCAGCAGTTCTCCCTGTATTACATGCACAAAATCGTCGACGGCCTGATGCGCGAGAACGAAGGTCGTCGCGTACCGGTGACGCTGTTCACCAAAGGCGGTGGTCAGTGGCTGGAAGCGATGGCGGAAACCGGCTGTGATGCGTTAGGTCTGGACTGGACCACTGACATTGCCGATGCGCGTCGTCGTGTAGGTCATAAAGTGGCACTGCAGGGCAATATGGATCCGTCCATGCTGTATGCGCCGCCAGCCCGCATCGAAGAAGAGGTGGCGACGATTCTGGCCGGTTTTGGTCAGGGTGAAGGCCATGTCTTTAACCTGGGCCACGGCATTCATCAGGATGTCCCGCCAGAGCATGCGGGTGTCTTCGTGGAGGCGGTACATCGGTTGTCGGAACAGTATCACCGCTAAGGAGTCATTATGGATCTTGCGTCATTACGCGCACAGCAGCTTGAACTGGCCTCTTCAGTGATCCGCGAGGATCGCCTGAGGAGCGATCCGCCGGATCTGATCGGCGGGGCGGACGTTGGGTTCGAGCAGGGGGGCGAAGTGACGCGAGCCGCGATGGTCTTACTGGAGTACCCCTCGCTGGAACTGGTTGAATACAAGGTGGCGCGAATCGCCACCACCATGCCCTACATTCCTGGCTTTCTCTCCTTTCGCGAAACACCCGCGCTGATGGCCGCCTGGCAGCAGCTTTCGCACAAGCCTGATCTGCTATTCGTTGACGGTCACGGGATTTCTCACCCTCGCCGTCTGGGCGTGGCCAGCCATTTTGGCCTGCTGGTGGATGTCCCGACGATTGGCGTGGCGAAAAAACGGTTGTGCGGCAAGTTTGAGCCGCTCGCCGCCGAACCCGGAGCGTTAGCGCCGTTGTTGGATAAAGGCGAACAGCTGGCATGGGTTTGGCGCAGCAAAGCACGCTGTAACCCGCTGTTTATCTCTACGGGTCATCGCGTGAGCCAGGACAGCGCGTTAGCGTGGGTACAATGCTGTATGAACGGCTATCGTCTGCCGGAACCAACACGCTGGGCAGATGCGGTGGCATCCGAACGCCCTGCTTTTACGCGGCTTGCAGCAAAAACGCCCCATATCGGGTAAACTGCCGCTAATTTCCGTATTTGAGAACTCATCATGTTACAAAATCCGATTCACCTGCGTCTGGAGAAGCTGGAAAGCTGGCAGCACGTCACGTTTATGGCCTGTCTGTGCGAACGCATGTACCCCAACTACGCCATGTTCTGTAAGCAAACCGAATTTGGCGATGGACAAATTTACCGCCGAATTCTGGATTTGATTTGGGAAGCGCTGACGGTTAAAGACGCGAAAATCAATTTCGATAGCCAGTTGGAAAAATTTGAAGAGGCTATTCCTTCAGCAGACGATTACGATTTGTACGGCGTTTATCCGGCGATTGATGCCTGTGTGGCATTAAGCGAACTGATGCATTCGCGTCTTAGCGGTGAAACGCTGGAACATGCAATTGAGGTGAGTAAGGCTTCGATTACGACGGTTGCGATGCTGGAAATGACCCAGGCTGGTCGCGAAATGACCGATGAAGAGCTCAAAGAGAACCCGGCCGTTGAGCAAGAATGGGATATTCAGTGGGAAATTTTCCGACTTTTAGCCGACTGTGAAGAACGCGATATTGAGCTGATAAAAGGGCTTCGTGCAGACCTGCGCGAGGCTGGCGAGAGCAATATTGGTATAAATTTTCAGCAATGACACCATAAAACGTGATTTAACGCCTGATTTGTCGTGCCTGAAGGCTTCCCATCCGCCCCCGGTCTGGTCTACATTTGGGGGGCGAAAAAAAGTGGCTATCGGTGCGTGTATGCAGGAGAGTGCTTTTCTGGCATTTCCGTCGCACTCGATGCTTAGCAAGCGATAAACACATTGTAAGGATAACTTATGAACAAGACTCAACTGATTGATGTAATTGCAGACAAAGCAGAACTGTCTAAAACACAGGCTAAAGCTGCTCTGGAATCCACTCTGGCTGCTATTACTGAGTCTCTGAAAGAAGGCGATGCTGTACAACTGGTTGGTTTCGGTACCTTCAAAGTGAACCACCGTGCTGAGCGCACTGGCCGCAACCCGCAGACCGGTAAAGAAATCAAAATTGCCGCAGCTAACGTACCGGCATTTGTTTCTGGTAAAGCACTGAAAGACGCGGTTAAGTAATTCGCGTGGCAGTGAACAGTTTTATCGAAGGGGCGGTTTCGCCCCTTTTGTCCATCTGGCGTCATTCGCTTTGGCTTTCAGGTGTGCTGTTACTGTCTGCCTGTAGTCGCCACTCTGAGCTTCCTCCGTTCACGGCCAGCGGCTATGTTGGCGATCAGGGGGCGGTACGCATTTGGCGTAAAGATTCCAGCGACGATGTTCACTTGCTCTCGGTATTTAGTCCGTGGCGTAAAGGCGATACCACCACCAGTGAATACCGCTGGCAGGGTGATTCGCTCTCGCTGATAGAACTCAACACTTACAGTCAACCACCGGAACATGTCCGTATACGCTTCGATGACCGGGGCGAACTGAGTTTCATGCAGCGTGAAGTCGATGGGCAAAAGCAGCAGCTTTCCAGCGATCAAATTGCGCTTTACCGCTATCGTGCCGATCAAATCCGCCAGACCAGCGATGCGTTGCGTCAGGGACGGGTGATATTGCGTCAGGGACGCTGGCATGCGAATAACACAGTCACGACCTGTGAAGGTGAAACACTGAAGCCCGATCTGGAATCGTGGGCGATAAACCACATTGAGCGCCGCCAGAGCCATTCATCTGTAGAAGTGAGTGTGGCATGGCTGGAAGCGCCAGAAGGGTCGCAGCTACTGCTGGTTGCTAATGAAGATTTTTGTCACTGGCAGCCTACTGCCAAAACCTTCTGAAAACCTGATGCCAGGACATCGGGCCAGATAAGGTGAGGCCGCCATCCGGCAAAAAACGTTTACCAGTGGCCCATTCCCATATGGCCGCCGCGATGGTTACCGCCACCGCCGCACCCGCCGTAGCCCATTCCCGCTCCGCGAGGTACGCCTGCCTGGGCCATTGCGACATCGCGTTTAACGCGCTGCTCATCCAGTGACTGATTCAACGCCTCCATCTCCTTTGCCACGGCATTAATTTTTGCTGTGTCTGGCGAGCTGGCTGTTAGCAACGCGTTGTACTCATAACGTTTAGAGGTCAGCTGTTGGCGCAAGGCGTTGGTCTGCGAGTAGTAATCATCATATATTTTCTGCGCGGTAGCCTGCTGCTCAGTGGTCATTGGCGTACCGCCTCGTTGCTGCATTCCATCACCATATCCCCAGTGATTCTGCGCCAGCGCCGGGGTAGAGCCCAACGCGATAAGAGAGAGTGCAATCAGCGCCAGTTTGTTGTTCCGTTTCATGGGTCGTTCTCCTGTTGGTTAGATTACATTTCCTATTGCATCTTCCGTGCCAAAGCGGCAATCCCGGTCCCGCGGGCGTTGTAGTCGTGGCCTTTACAGGGCGACGAGTAAAAATGACTCGCCAGAACGCGCCGGCGGGTCATTTTTACCCGCTACTTTCAGCGGTTTGTGTCTGAGGGCAGGGTTATCACGGAGAAAAAATGGCATGATTTCTGCTGTATACCTGCAACGATGAAAGGAACGGGTGGGATAAAGGGAGAGCGTATGCGTCTTTATAAGGACACGGCGGCCAAGTGGTTGAGCCGACTCTTGCTGGCGGCAATCCTGATTTTGGTCGGTTGGTTTTCGATTATGACCATTCGGGACTATGGGCGGGAAAGCGGCGCCGCGCGGCAAACGCTACTGGAAAAAGGCAGCGTGCTCATCCGCGCTCTGGAGTCTGGTACGCGCGTAGGTATGGGGATGCGCATGCATCATGCTCAACAGCAGACGCTGCTGGAGGAAATGGCCGTACAACCAGGCGTGCTATGGTTTGCCGTCGTTGACGATCATGGCGTCATTATTACTCATAGCAATTCCGCGATGGTCGGTAAAACGCTCTATTCACCGGATGTCCTGCGGCAATTAAGCCCCGGGGAACAAGAAAGCTGGCGGAATATTGACATGCCTACGGGGGACGGTGAAAAAACACCGGTCCTGGAAATTTATCGTCAGTTTCAGCCTATGTATGGTTCAGGACGTCATGGCATGGCGCGCTGTGCCAGCAATGACGGACAGCTTATTACCCCCGCACAAACCATATTTATCGCTTTTGATGCCAGCGATCTGGCTGCGACTCAGGCAAGAGAGTGGCGTAACACCCTGATTGTCCTGTCTGCGCTGGCGGCCGTGCTGCTGGCCACTGTGCTGACGTTCTTCTGGTATCAGCGCTATCAGCGCTCGTACAAAGAACTGCAGGATGCGATGAAGCGTAAAGAAAAACTGATGGCGCTCGGGCATCTGGCTGCCGGGGTCGCGCATGAGATTCGAAACCCGCTTTCATCGATCAAAGGTTTAGCGAAGTATTTTGCCGAACGAACTCCGGCTGGTGGCGAGTCGCATGAGCTGGCACAGGTGATGGCGAAAGAGGCGGACCGTTTAAATCGGGTGGTGAGCGAACTGCTGGAGCTGGTGAAACCTGCGCATCTGACGCTGCAACAGGTGGATCTCAATGAGGTCATCACCCACTCATTAAACCTGGTGAGTCAGGATGCGGCAAGCCGGGAAATCCAGCTACGTTTTTCGGCCAGTTCCACGCTGCCCGCTATTCAGGCCGATCCCGACCGACTGACTCAGGTTCTGTTGAATCTGTATCTGAACGCCATTCATGCGATTGGTCGTCAGGGCACGATTACGGTTGAAGCGAGTGAAAGCAGCGGCGATCGCGTTAAAATCGTGGTTATTGATAGCGGGAAAGGGATTGCCGCGGAACAGCTGGAGGCCATTTTTACGCCTTACTTCACGACTAAAGCGGATGGAACCGGCCTTGGGCTGGCGGTAGTGCAGAACATAATTGAACAGCACGGTGGTACCATTCATGTGGCAAGCGTTGAGGGCAAAGGCGCAACCTTTACCCTCTGGCTGCCAACCAACGCGAAACAACAGGATTAACAAGGATGACGCGCGGAAAAATCAATATTCTGGTGGTAGATGACGATATCAGCCACTGCACCATTTTACAGGCGCTGCTGCGCGGCTGGGGTTATGAGGTCGCGCTGGCCTATAGCGGGCAAGCGGCACTGGAACAGGTGCGTGAACGCGTATTTGATTTAGTGCTGTGCGATGTGCGTATGGCGGAGATGGACGGCATCGCAACGCTGAAAGAGATTAAAGCGTTGAATTCGGCGATTCCGGTATTGATCATGACGGCGTTCTCCAGCGTGGAGACCGCCGTTGAGGCGCTGAAAACCGGGGCGCTGGACTACTTAATCAAGCCGCTGGATTTTGATCGCCTGCAGGAGACGCTGGAAAAGGCGCTGGCGCATACGCGGGAAACGGGCGCTGAACTGCCGTCAGGGTCGGCTGCGCAGTTTGGCATGATTGGCAGCAGTCCGGCGATGCAGCAGTTGATCAATGAAATCGCGATGGTTGCGCCCTCGGATGCAACGGTGCTCATTCACGGAGACTCCGGTACGGGGAAAGAGCTGGTGGCCCGGGCGCTGCATGCCAGCAGTGCCCGCTGTGATAAACCGCTGGTGACGCTGAACTGTGCGTCGCTTAATGAGTCGCTGCTGGAGTCCGAACTTTTTGGTCACGAGAAAGGCGCGTTTACCGGCGCGGATAAGCGGCGGGAAGGGCGCTTTGTGGAAGCCGAAGGCGGCACGTTATTTCTTGATGAAATTGGTGATATCTCACCGCTAATGCAGGTGCGTCTGCTGCGGGCAATCCAGGAGCGGGAAGTGCAACGGGTTGGCAGCAACCAGACTATTGCGGTTGATGTCCGGCTGATCGCCGCCACACATCGCGATCTGGCGGAGGAAGTTAACGCCGGGCACTTTCGTCAGGATCTCTACTATCGCCTGAACGTCATCACTATTGAAATGCCAGCGCTGTGCCAGCGTCGGGAAGATATTCCGCTGCTGGCCGAACATTTTCTCCAGCGTTTTGCCACACGTAATCGAAAAGCGGTGAAAGGCTTTACTCCGCAGGCGATGGATCTGCTGATCCACTATGACTGGCCGGGTAATATCCGTGAGCTGGAAAATGCGATTGAGCGTTCGGTGGTGCTGCTAACGGGGGAATATATTTCCGAACGCGAACTGCCGATGGCGATTGCCGCGACACCGATAAAAACGGAATACAGTGGCGAGATCCAACCGCTGGTGGATGTCGAAAAAGAAGTGATTCTGGCGGCGCTGGAAAAAACGGGCGGCAATAAAACCGAAGCCGCCCGTCAGTTAGGTATTACGCGCAAAACGCTGCTGGCTAAGCTCAGCCGTTAGTTTTGCTCACGTTCGATGGCGCGCCAGCCGATGTCGTTACGGCTGAAGCTGCCGTCCCAACGGATGTCGGTCATCAGAGCGTAGGCACGCTGCTGCGCCTCGGCAACGGTGTTGCCCAGCGCGGTGGCGCACAGGACGCGACCGCCGTTGGTCAGCACGCGATCGTCAGCAGACAGTTTGGTGCCCGCGTGGAACACTTTACCGTCAGCGACTTCTTCCAGCGGCAGGCCGTGGATCTCATCGCCAGTATTGTAGTTGCCCGGATAACCGCCCGCGGCAATCACTACGCCCAAAGAGGCGCGTTCGTCCCACTCAGAGGTTTTCTCATCCAGCTTGCCGTCACAGGCGGCAAGGCACAGTTCGACCAGATCCGATTTCATACGCAGCATGATCGGCTGGGTTTCCGGATCGCCGAAGCGGCAGTTGAACTCGATAACCTTCGGGTTGCCCTGTTTGTCGATCATCAGACCTGCGTACAGGAAACCGGTGTAAGTGTTCCCTTCCGCCGCCATGCCTTTTACGGTTGGCCAGATGATGCGTTCCATGGTGCGCTGATGAACGTCGTCAGTCACCACCGGTGCAGGTGAGTAAGCGCCCATACCGCCGGTGTTCGGACCGGTATCGCCGTTGCCCACGCGTTTGTGGTCCTGGCTGGTGGCCATTGGCAGCACGTGCTCGCCGTCAACCATCACGATAAAGCTCGCTTCTTCACCGTCGAGGAACTCTTCGATCACGATACGGTGGCCCGCATCGCCAAAAGCGTTACCTGCCAGCATGTCATGAACGGCGGCTTCGGCTTCCTCCAGCGTCATCGCGACGATAACGCCTTTACCGGCGGCCAGGCCGTCGGCCTTGATAACGATCGGCGCGCCTTTCTCACGCAGATAGGCCAGCGCAGGCTCAATCTCGGTGAAGTTCTGATACTCCGCCGTTGGAATGTTATGACGGGCAAGGAAATCTTTGGTGAAGGCTTTGGAGCCTTCCAACTGCGCTGCACCTTCGGTTGGGCCGAAGATTTTCAGACCGGCGGCGCGAAACGCATCGACCACGCCAATTACCAGAGGCGCTTCTGGGCCAACGATGGTCAGATCGATCTTCTCATTCTGGGCAAAGCTCAGCAGCGCCGGAATATCGGTCACGCCGATTGCCACGTTTTGCAGCGCAGGTTCCAGCGCGGTGCCCGCGTTGCCTGGTGCGACAAATACCGTTTCGACTTTTGGCGACTGCGCCGCTTTCCAGGCCAGCGCGTGTTCGCGCCCCCCGTTGCCAATCACTAATACTTTCATCGTCTGCTCCGTGGATTAATGGCGGAAGTGGCGCATGTCGGTGAACACCATCGCTATGCCGTGCTCGTCGGCGGCAGCAATGACTTCATCATCACGGATAGAACCGCCCGGCTGGATCACGCAGGTCACACCAGCGGCGGCGGCGGCATCAATCCCATCGCGGAACGGGAAGAAAGCGTCGGATGCCATAGAGGAACCTTGAACTTCCAGACCTTCGTCGGCGGCTTTAATCCCGGCGATTTTTGCGGAATATACGCGGCTCATCTGGCCTGCGCCTATACCGATAGTCATGTTCTCTTTGGCGTAAACAATGGCGTTGGATTTTACAAATTTAGCCACTTTCCAGCAGAACAGCGCATCGCGCAGTTCCTGTTCGGTCGGCTGACGTTTGGAAACTACGCGCAGTTCACCTTCGCTCACCATACCCAGGTCACGATCCTGAACCAGCAGACCGCCGTTAACGCGTTTGAAGTCCAGGCCCGGCACACGTTGTGCCCACTGACCGCAGGTCAGCACGCGGACGTTCTGTTTGGCGGCGGTGATTTTCAGTGCGTCTTCGGTTGCGGATGGCGCGATGATCACTTCCACGAACTGACGGGAAATGATGGCTTGAGCAGTTTCGGCATCCAGTTCGCGGTTGAAGGCGATGATGCCGCCGAACGCAGAGGTCGGGTCGGTTTTATAGGCGCGGTCGTAAGCATCGAGAATAGAGGTACTGACTGCCACGCCGCACGGGTTAGCGTGTTTGACGATCACACAGGCTGGCTCGTTGAATTCTTTTACGCACTCCAGCGCCGCATCGGTATCGGCGATGTTGTTGTAGGAAAGTGCTTTGCCCTGTACCTGCTGCGCGGTGGCAACGGACGCTTCTTTAACATTCTCTTCTATATAGAAGGCAGCCTGTTGGTGGCTGTTCTCGCCGTAGCGCATATCCTGCTTCTTAATGAAGTTCAGGTTCAGTGTACGTGGAAAGCGACCGGCGGCTTCTTTGCTTTCGCCGTGGTAGGCCGGAACCATGCTACCGAAGTAGTTGGCAATCATGCTGTCGTAAGCGGCGGTGTGTTCAAAGGCTTTAATCGCGAGATCGAAACGCGTGTCGAGGGTTAGAGAACCGTCGTTGGCATCCATCTCTTTAATAATGGCGACGTAGTCGCTGCTCTTCACAACGATAGCCACATCTTTATGGTTCTTGGCAGCGGAACGCACCATCGTCGGGCCGCCGATATCAATGTTTTCTACCGCATCTTCCAGCGAGCAGCCTTCACGGGCAACGGTATCGGCGAACGGGTACAGATTAACAACCACCATGTCGATAGGTGCGATGCCGTGCTGTTCCATAATCCCGTCGTCCTGACCGCGACGACCAAGAATGCCGCCGTGGACTTTCGGATGCAGGGTCTTTACGCGTCCATCCATCATTTCCGGGAAGCCGGTGTAATCGGAAACTTCGGTCACTGGCAGGCCTTTCTCAGCCAACAGGCGCGCAGTGCCACCTGTAGACAGCAGCTCCACACCGCGTGCGGAAAGTGCCTGAGCGAATTCGATGATACCGGCCTTGTCAGAAACACTGAGCAGAGCGCGGCGGACTGGACGACGTTGTTGCATGGTAAATCCCCTGGATTTGACTATTACAGAGAGCGTTAGGTGAATTCTTGGCTAAAAACTCAGCTAACGCCCCTTACGGGGCATCCTTGTTGTGCGGGGGCATTGTAACGAAAACGTTTGCGCAACGCTCGCGAATTTTTAATTTTCGATTTTGACCTCTTCTTTTTCCGTTGAAGGATGCTCATATAAACAGAGAAGTGCACAAACGATCGCGTGGTTTGTGGATAACTCTGTGTGTAAATGGGTATAAGGCGGGGTTTTGCTGTGGAATGCAGCGGTCAGTCATTTTTCTGCAATT
>NZ_JAOWCV010000027.1:0-124483 GCF_030336805.1 Citrobacter sp. Cb023
ACACCAGCTTAACCCGCGAACAGGCTATCGAAGTGCTTACCGCTCTGAAAGATGACCTGATCCCTTGCGCGAAAATCCATTACTGAGGCAATCATGAACGCATTCCTCACTTACGACCGCATCGAAGATCGGCGATGGGTTGAGCAGAAACTCACCGAAGAGAAAGAGAAGTGGATCGACGACCGGGCGCAGCAAATCATTGACATGATGCCAAAAGAGCCGTCCGGCCTCTTCCACTTCACGGTCCCGATTGATTCCAGCCCATACGAAGGACTTCGCAGCGATAAAGCTGGCGAGGTCTACAACGATTTCATTTCGGCAGTTGCTTACGCCCAGGCGGAGCACGACTGGGAACACCGTACCGGCTGCCCGTTTTAATTTTTGAGGGGATTAACAATGAGCACTGCACTTTCCACCATGGCCGGGAAACTGGCAGCACGCCTCGGAATGGATGCCGGTACAGACCTGATGAATACGCTGAAGAATACAGCGTTTAAAGGTGGCAACGTAACGGACGAACAGTTTACAGCCCTGCTGATCGTCGCCAACCAGTACGGTCTGAACCCATGGACCAAAGAGATTTACGCCTTCCCCGATAAAGGCGGGATTGTCCCGGTAGTCGGCGTCGATGGATGGGCGCGTATTATCAACGAGCACCCGCAGTTTGACGGCATGGAATTCTCTTACGACAAAGAAGAAGGCGCATGCACCTGCAAGATTTACCGCAAAGACCGTAAGCACCCGACCATCGTCACCGAGTACATGGGCGAATGTAAACGTAATACTCAACCCTGGCAGTCCCACCCTACCCGCATGCTTCGCCACAAGACGCTTATCCAGTGCGCGCGCCTGGCCTTTGGTTTCGCTGGCATCTTCGATCAGGACGAGGCAGAGAGAGTTATTGAAGGAACAACGGCAGAGGTTCACGTGGGCCATGAATCAGATAGCCGTCGCCCGGAACTAATCGCAAAAGGTGAGTCTGCCGCGCGTCTTGGTACCGTCAAGTATCAGGAGTTCTGGGTGGCGTTAAGCGGAGAAGAGAAACAGGTGATCGGCGCAGTTGAGAAGCGCCGCATGTATGACATGAGTCTTGCAGTCGACAGTGCCGAACCTGTCAATGTCGCAGAGATGGAGGCTGAATGATGGAACAACGCACCCCTGAATGGTTTGCTGCGCGCTGCGGCAAGGTCACAGCCAGTCGCCTGGCTGATGTCATGGCCCGTACTAAGTCTGGCTACTCCGCCAGCCGCCAGAACTACATGGCAGATCTGATTTGCCAACGGCTGACCGGGAAGATGGAGGAAGGGTTTTCGAATGCCGCGATGATGCGAGGTACCGAACTGGAGCCAGTAGCCCGTGAGATGTATGCGCTAAATGAGTTCGATGCTGAAATCACTGAAGTTGGACTCATCGATCACCCAGCCATCTATGGATTCGCAGCCAGCCCGGACGGACTTGTTAACGACGACGGGCTTATCGAAATCAAATGCCCCAACACTTGGACCCATCTTGAAACGCTGAAAACAGGTGAGCCAAAGCGCCAGTACATGCTGCAAATGCATGCACAGATGATGTGCACCGGGCGGAAATGGTGTGATTTCGTTAGTTTCGATGATCGCTTGCCGCCTGATCTCGCGTATTTCAAGAAGCGTATTAATTTCGATGAAGAACTTGCGCGAGAAATCGAATCTGAAGTTAAGAGCTTTCTTGCGGATCTGGAATCTGAGATCCAGAAAATAAAATGCCATGGTAAAGCGGCATGAGCAGCGTCGCATGGCAACCGTGGGAAAACCTGTTCCTACATGAAGTTGGCAGAACAATGCCGGTTCAGGTTATCGCAGAAAAGCTTGAGCGTTCCGAATCGGCAATCACTCGCCAGGCGTCACGTATTGGCGCACCACTCATCAGCAAGATGACCGGTAAGCCATGGACGGCGGCAGAGCTTCATCTCTTTGGTCGGTTCTCAGAGGAAGAGATAGCCACGGCAACCGGTCGCTCAATTTACTCAGTCAGAAGCAAGCGTAACGCGCTGGCCCGCTCCGGAGGATTAACTATGCGTGAATGGTCAGCTGAAGAGTTAGCGATTCTCATGCGCTACACCAACGCAGAAGTAGCAGAGATTACCGGTAGGAGTATCGAAGAGGTCGGAGATAAGCGGCTTGCTGTGAATATTGAGCGGAATGGATGGGATAACATGGATCCGGAGCGTGAATCATGAAATACGGAAGCGTGTGCAGCGGTATCGAAGCTGCCAGCAAAGCATGGGAGCCTATCGGCTGGAAGCCCGCCTGGTTCTCTGAAATCGAACCATTCCCCTCTGCTGTCCTCGCCCATCACTGGCCGGAAGTAACAAACCTCGGCGACATGACAAAAATCGCGGATGCGGTGCGAGCTGGTGAAGTAGAAGCGCCTGATGTTCTGGTCGGCGGTACGCCTTGCCAGGCATTCAGCATCGCCGGCTTACGTGAAGGCTTGTCTGACGACCGTGGCCAGTTAACCCTCTCTTACGTGGAATTAGCCAATGCAATCGACGCAAATCGCCGCGAACGCGGTGAACCAGAATCAATCATCGTCTGGGAAAACGTCCCCGGCGTACTCAGTAGCAAAGACAATGCCTTCGGGTTCTTTCTGGCAGGACTTGCCGGAGAAAGCAGTGAATTGCAGCCAGCAGGGGGAAAATGGACGCACGCAGGTTGTGTGTCTGGACCAGAAAGGGTTATTGCCTGGCGCGTCCTTGATGCTCAATTTTTCGGAGTGGCCCAACGACGCCGCCGTGTGTTCGTTGTCGCAAGTGCTCGAAAAGGATTCGATCCCGCAGCGGTACTTTTTGAGCTCGACAGCGTGCGCCGGGATTCTGCGCCGCGCCGAGAATCGCAACCGGAAATTGCCAGAAATGCTGGAGAGCGCACTAAAGTCGGTAGTCACTGGGATAACCCAGCAAACCCTCACCCAACCCTAAATCAGTCCAACAATATTGGCGGAATCGGCGCTAGTAATCAGGAATTGTTTAGCCAGCGCGGCTCCGGGCTCGTATCAGATTCTTACTCTGATGTTTCCCGAACTCTTCTTGCAAAAGAAAACGACAGCACTGCCGAGGATTTGGAAACTTATGTCGTTCATGGAACTCAAGATCCAGACATTAACCGAGAACTTGCGCACACACTCGGGCGCAACAACGGGCAAGAAAACGCCTGCATTGCATTTAGCTACAAAGATAATGGAGCTGATGCGACGTCAGATCTGTCACCAACGGTTCGATCAGGCAACCACGATAAAAGCCATGCTAACAGCGGCCAACCCCCTGCCATCTGTATCCAACATGCTTCTATCGGTCGTCACGATGCAGCTGGCCCTCAGGGCAAAGGTTATCAGGAAGATGTGGCTTTCACTCAGGATTCTCTCTCATCCGCTGACGTCGTTCAGTACGGAATGCAGGTTCGCCGCCTAACACCGATTGAGTGCGAGCGCCTTCAGGGCTTTCCTGATAATCACACTCTGATCGGCTGGCGCGGGAAGGATGCTGCTGAATGCCCGGACGGGCCGCGCTACAAAGCGATCGGCAATAGCATGGCAGTACCTGTAATGCGCTGGATAGGTGAGCGCATCGCCGCAACTCTGCCAACTGAGAAGTTGAACGGTGATTATGGCGGAAGTAAAACACCGCTAGACCAGCGAGACCTCTGGCGCACACCACCGGCACTGTTCGCGGCGCTTGATGCTGAATTCTGTTTTCAACTTGACGCAGCCGCCGCACCGCATAACGCGCTGTGTAGGAAGTTCATCACCGCCGAGCAGAACACGCTGGAAACATCCTGGGCTGATTATCTGAATGTACCTGGCTACGTCTGGCTAAATCCACCTTACAGCGACATCACACCTTTCGTGAAAAAGGCGGCCGCCGAGAGCAGAAATCAGATCGGTACGGTGATGCTTGTTCCGGCAGACACTTCGGTTGGCTGGTTCAAGGAAGCTATCCAGACCGCCAGCGAGGTTCGCTTCATCACCGCCGGGCGGCTGGCATTTATCAACCCGGTCACCGGTAAGCCGGTAAGCGGCAACAACAAAGGCTCGATGCTCATCATCTGGCATCCGTACCCGCGTACACACTGCCACTTCGCAACTGTGGAACGGGACGAACTAATGACTTTCGGAGCGAAACTTCTCGCTCGACGGGAGGCCGCATGACGCTAACCAAACGAATCACAAGGTCGCTATGTCGGCCTTTTTATTTTCTCGCGTTCACCTTCAACCGAATTAACCGACATTTCATGGAGCACTGACTATGACACCAGATACCCTTGACGCTGCAAGCGAGCTTACTCAGCAGCGAATAGAAATGGCAGTAGCCGCTCACAGACTCAACCACTCAGCAGTATCAGCAACGCACTGTGAGGAATGCGGAGACAAGTTACTTGATGCGTATCCGGGATGCACGATGTGCGTCAGTTGTCAGCAGGATGAAGAAAATAGGAATAGGAGGATGTGATGTGTGATATGCCAGCAGTATTTGGGCAAGAGCAGCGCAAAGCCCGAAAGCAACACAAGTGCTGCGAGTGTGGATGCAACATTACGCCTGGTGAGAATTACGCCTATTCACACGGCGTGTGGGACGGTTCAGGTCAAAGTTTCAAGCAATGCTTAGACTGCTCTGAGGTATCAAACGCCTCGGCGGCATTTGTTGAAGACCCGGAAGATGGGCCAGCGTTTACTGGCTTGCGTGAATGGTTCATGGGCTATTCATGCCGGGAATTTAAAGGAGAAGAATTGGTTAAAAGCTTCGCCGCCGATCTGAACGTGGAAGAAAACAAAATCCGCAAAGTTTTGCGTATGGAGCCTGCCAATGTTCCAGCTAATTCAACGGGGTCAGATATACGCTGACAGCGCCGGGTGGCCGGTGATAATCCATTCCGTCACATCAGAAATAGTCCGCTACTGGCGACAGGGCCGGATCAACACTGCTTCAATCGACCGATTCAACAATGACTTTGAGCACCTCGCCCCACACGAGGCGGCACAGATACGCGCCGAACTTGAAACGGCAGAACACTTAAAACGCCTCCGCGCTATGCGGGCGGCATGAGGATAGATATGAGCACCATTCAGGATATTCGCAACAAGTTAGCCGAGCTAGTTCCAGAAGCTCATCAGGTAGCTTGCTCTCTCGAAATAGGTGATGAGAGAACTGAAGCCTTCGAATTATATGAGGCGCTACGACGACTTCAACGCCGTGGAGCAGCCAGTGACATGCTATCTGCAACCAATCCGCTTCTCTCTGATTGTCACGAAGGTGATGACGAAGATTGGTGGGACGATGAAGACGACTGACGCAACTTATAGCCAGTTATGAGCTGGCTATTGGGTGCGAATGCACTGCCACGTTATCCCCCATTTTCCCGGTTCACCCGGGATTCTTTTTGCCTGGAGAAAAGCATGCAAACAACAATCAGCATTCAGCCGGTTCTGGTTAACCGTGAGCGAGTTCAGGAGATGCTTGGTGGTATCTCCAGAACCACGTTTTATCGCAAGCGCAAACAGTGGGAAGAATCTGGCACACCATTTCCGCAGGAAGTGGAAGAAATCCACCCTCCGAAAGGTGGCGCTCTCTTCCGCTACGTAGAAGTCATTCAGTTCTGCAAAGATAAAGGGCTATTGGCTGCACACGCCTGAATCTTATCAGCCCACAATTCCGCTGCTGCCTGCTGCTCGGGGATGTAATCATACTGGTCATAAACAGCCAGCATCCCCGTTAACTTATGCCCGAGTATCTTCTCTGATACGTGAGGCGCAACACCAAGCTCAGCCATCTTTGTTTTGCACGTTCTTCGCAGGTCGTGCAGGGACCAGTGTTCCCCACCCATAACCTCTTCCACCTGCCCCGCAATGGAAATCAATGTACTGGCTGACATAGGCCTGTCCACCTGCAGCTTAGCCGGTGGAAACACGATTGACTGATCGGGGTATACATCAAAAACCTTCTGCAGATAATCGGCTGCCAGTTGAGAAATCCCTCGCACAAAGCGCTTGCGCGTTTTAGAGTTCTCTTTCGGTATAACCCATTCCCTCGCCTTCAGGTCAAAGTCACCCTTCCTTGCTAATCTCAATTCAACGCCGCGGCAGCCGGTAAGAGCAACAATGCGGATCAGCATTTTGTTTTGCCATGACATCTTTGTTTTATCGATAGCATTCCAGAACGCGCCTATCTCATCATCATTAAGAAATCTCTCCCCGTCATCCGGGCGGCTACCGACATCATTAATTTCGAGTAACATAAGCGAATTTGAAGTTATACGCTTTCGGCGCAGAGCATAGCGGATCACCTGCTTCATCTTCACCAGAACATTACCGGCCTGAACTGGCGAACCACCTTTCGTTATGCGCAGGAATATCTGCTCCCATTCAACAGGGCTCATCTCATCTGCTATCAGTCGGCCGTAATTGTCGGTAACGTGAAGCTTCAGCATCCGCTTCCAGTATTCGTATTTAACCATCTCTTTTACTGATGGGGTTTCCAGCCACTCATCAACGAGAGTGCTGATGCTCGGCGAACTGGATACGATGTCCCTGGCTTTCTTCCGCTGCATTGCCGGGTCGCGCCCCTCTTCCAGCCAACCTTTGCATTCTTCCATCGCGTCACGGGCTTCTTTGATCGACATCTTGCCGTAGGTGCCAAGTTTTAGCCTGGCCGGTTTACCGTTGAAACGATAGCGGTACTGAAAGGTGATTAGTCCCTTTGGGCTGATCCTGGCAGAAAGTCCACCACCATCAGCAATCTCCTCTGGTCCATCATATGGCTTGCCAGCTATACGTCTGAGCTTGGTATCGTTGAGAGGCATGCTTGTCCCTATTCAGCTTTGTCGGAATTGGTACACGATTTGGTACACAGATTCTACGACACGAACAAGGACAAGATGAACTAAATTGAAACGGGTAAATTAAAGAAAGTGAGATGTAGTGCGGAATTGGTGAAACAGGAAGGAACAGATAGGAATGAGGTGAAATTCCGGATGGTACTTACACGTAAGATCACATACAAAGATTCAATATTTAAAATCATCAAAAAGGTGTGGGCTGATTCCCGCTTCACTCTGCGAAATATGTCACTGGTCGCCTTAATGGCTACACTGGACCTACACCCGCTTTTTGATAACACCGTTTGACAGTGTACACGGCATTACGAGCCGATCAAAGCAACAATCAACGCGCACTCTATGATGTAAATCAATTCACTGACACCCTGACGTTTTTGTTACACTTGTATAAAGTCATCTAACCTGAGCAGGAAAAGGACAATGCCAACAAATCGCTTTGCGAAGAAACACTGGAAGATGGTTGTGATACTGCTCGTTATTTGTGCGGCAATGCTGATGCTACGTTGGGCTGCGATGATCTGGGGTTAAAATACTGGCACACGCTGTCCCGGTTCCGTTGTATTTATCAATTAAATCGAATTCGTCTGAAAATAGCGCGTTATTGATAAGTATTAAAAATAAAACACAGATTTAATATTAAATAAATTTAACGTTAATTGAGAAAAGCCGGGCCAATTATTTGACCCGGCTTGTCATTACATACGATAGCCGAGTGACACAGTAGTACGACGATCGGTATGCTCCGGCGCTGTTGCCGGTGGTTCAGAGTTCCAGGTAACGTTGTAAGCCACCTTTAACCCAAAGTGTTCGTTGATGGCAACGTTCAAGGCCGTTTCAGAATTGAGCGTTGTATCGTCAGCACCAAATACCGACACACCTTGCGTAAACTTAGTATTGTCCGTCATCTGCCACGCATAGGCCCCGGACGCATAGCCCAGCGGCTGTGTTTCGGTGGTGCCATCCGTGTGCTCGTCATAGCGCACACCTGGACCGAATTCAAAACGGAAGCTGTGCACCGGTCCGTTGAGGAACTGACGACCATAACCTGCGGTTAGCACGTCACGCTCGCGATAGCCGTTGTAACGGTCGGTCAGCCAGCTTGCCTGACCAAAGAGATAGTCATAGTCGGTCATGTTGTAACGACTACGGCCACCTACGGCATATTTCTCTGATGAACGCTCATCATTTGAGGAGGTATTGCTGGCATTTCCCCACAAAGACCACGCCGTATTTTGACCGTACCAGGTCATGGTGGTGTCTGCAGTTAAAGAAGAACTTTTTGTGTTGCCTGACTGGGCGAGATATCCCGCGTTCAGGTTACCTTCAAAGGGTTTTTTCGCGCTGGAAGGGTCATCCATGACAGTAAAAACGGAATCATCGGCGGCAGCCTGCATTGACGCAAGCAGGCCACCCGTCAGCAGTAACGCTGCGGGCACTGTCTTCAAAAGCTTCATTTATTAAGAGTCCGTACAACAAAAAAAGAGACCATAACGGTCTCGGAAACTTTCATATGGATCAATGACAAAAGACCCTTGAAAGGTAACAAATTATAAAAAGACTCGAATAACATAGCAATAAATTCTTATTTCATTTTTTGAATAAGAGCGTTCCTAAACCGTTTTTTTATTTATATATCTTTAACGCGATTATTTTAAATAAAGATATGAAAAATCATGTTGTTAATTACTTCACTTTCGGGGGGTTAAGTGCCAGACTGAGGACAGCCTAACAGGAGGTAAAGATGGTACGTATCTATACGTTAACACTTGCGCCCTCTCTCGATAGCGCAACAATCACGCCGCAAATCTACCCGGAAGGTAAGCTTCGCTGTACCTCGCCGGTTTTTGAACCCGGCGGCGGCGGTATCAACGTCGCTCGCGCAATTGCCCATCTTGGCGGCACCGCTACGGCCATCTTCCCTGCGGGTGGCGCCACCGGAGAGCATCTTGTTGCTTTGCTCGCCGACGAAAATGTTCCCGTGTCCACCGTCGAAGCTAAAGACTGGACCCGACAAAATCTCCATGTCCACGTTGAGTCCAGCGGCGAACAGTATCGTTTCGTCATGCCAGGCGCTGCGCTCACCGATGATGAGTTCTACCAACTTCAGGATCAGGTGCTGGAAATTGAGTCTGGCGCACTGCTGGTTATTAGCGGCAGTTTGCCGCCTGGTGTACAGCTTGAGAAGCTGACCCGGCTCATTACCACAGCACAAAAACAAGGGATTCGCTGTATCGTCGATAGTTCTGGCGAAGCGCTGGCAGCAGCATTAACCATCGGCAATATCGAACTGGTCAAACCCAACCTCAAAGAACTGAGCGCGCTGGTGAATCGCGAACTCACGCAGCCCGATGATGTGCGCAACGCCGCGCAGGAAATCGTGCAAAGCGGAAAAGCGCATCGCGTAGTGGTCTCGCTTGGACCACAAGGAGCGCTTGGCGTTGATCGTGAAACCTGTGTCCAGGTGGTTCCGCCACCGGTGAAGAGTCAAAGTACCGTAGGTGCGGGCGACAGTATGGTCGGGGCCATGACGCTTAAACTGGCGGAGAGCGCACCTTTTGCAGATATTGTTCGTTACGGTGTCGCCGCAGGTAGCGCCGCCACCCTGAATCAGGGTACGCGTCTGTGCGCTTTAGACGATACGCAAAAAATATACGCGTATCTGGCTCAGTAATGACGGCTTCCCCTTGTCTAGATACAAGGGGATTTCCCCGTAAAACTGTCGGCATGGGTGTTATACGTCTATGATAAAAAATCACATGATTACAAAGCAGTGAATCATGTGCGACCAGGCGTCTTCACAACGATGCGAGGTGAAGAAGAACGACACACATTAAGTGCCTTTCCAGCGATGACGCGTCCGTGGTGTGCGTCAGTTCGTGTTTTTTAACCGCATTCTTGCGCTAACCTTATGATCTGGCAGACAACATGGGGAGAGACATCATGTGGCAGGCTATCAGTCGTCTTTTAAGCGAGCAATTAGGTGAAGGCGAAATCGAACTGCGTAACGAACTGCCCGGCGGAGAGATCCACGCCGCATGGCATTTACGCTATGCGGGGCGCGATTTTTTCGTTAAATGCGATGAAAGAGAGCTGTTAACCGGCTTTACGGCGGAAGCCGATCAGCTGGAGCTACTTTCTCGCAGTCAAACCGTATCTGTACCGAAAGTCTGGGCGGTAGGCGCAGACAGAGATTACAGCTTTCTGGTGATGGATTTCCTCCCTCCCCGTCCGCTTGATGCGCACAACGCGTTTATCCTCGGCCAACAGTTGGCGCATTTGCATGAATGGAGCGATCAGCCGCAGTTTGGGCTCGACTTCGATAATGCGCTCTCTACCACGCCGCAGCCCAACACCTGGCAACGTCGCTGGTCAACCTTTTTTGCCGAGCAGCGTATTGGCTGGCAGCTGGAACTCGCCGCTGAAAAAGGCATTGCGTTTGGCAATATCGACGCCATTGTCGAGCATGTTCAGCAGCGTCTCTCTTCCCATCAGCCGCAGCCATCTCTTCTGCATGGTGATTTGTGGTCCGGGAACTGCGCCCTCGGCCCGAACGGCCCGTACATCTTTGACCCTGCCTGCTACTGGGGGGACAGAGAGTGTGACCTGGCAATGCTGCCGTTACATACCGATCAGCCGCCGCAACTCTATGACGGTTATCAGTCTGTTTCTCCGCTACCATTGGATTTTCTCGACAGACAGCCTGTCTACCAGCTCTATACGCTGCTGAACAGGGCTATTCTGTTCGGGGGACAGCATCTGGTCGTGGCGCAGAAAGCGCTGGACCGGTTACTGGCGGCTTAGCAAAGTCGCACGTTGCTTATCTGGCCTGGCGTTTCACAACGCGTCAGGCCTGATAGTGCAGCAGTTACAAAAAACCCAGTAATGAAAAGAAGAAGTAGCCAATCACGATAACGATCACCGGCAAAATATAGAGCGGGAAAATTTGTAAAAAGATCGTATGGTGCGGTACCACAATACGCGACTCAAGTTGCTCGCGTGATAACCCTTCACTGCCCTTTGCCTGTTCCAGAATCAACTGGTCCTCAACGCCCTCGCGTAAATAACGCGCCTGACGGCTCATTCTGGCGCCTGAATCCTGCAACGCCAGACCGATAAAAATCAGAATGAAAATCAGCCAAAAAACGAGATTCAGTCCACTTTGAAAATCGGGCGTCGGCGAGTTATACCAAAACACGTTAAGAAAAGGTGTGTTCACACGCATCATGTCGATCATCACATGAGCAAAATCGAGCATGACCGCGTTAATCCCTTCCTGCTTTTCGCTGTGCGCATACATAAACTTCAGTACTGAAACCAGGGTTGAAATCAGCGCGGGAATGAAAATCACCCATCCCACCAGCCTTTTCAAGATGGCAATGCGTCCAGCTTGTTGATACGTCATGAGTTCCCCTTGATTAAGACGTGTCATTTTGGCCTAAGTTTACCCGTTGATTATCGTTTTCGCCTGATCTTTAAAGGCGGTATACTGCTGAATTAGCCATAATGAACGCTCAGAGCCCGTCCAGGCTGGCTCTTAATCCCTTTTATCACCCGTAAAGGAGAGGTTGTGATGTCAACCCCGCGTCAAATTCTTGCTGCAATTTTCGATATGGATGGATTACTGGTCGATTCTGAACCGCTTTGGGATCAGGCCGAACTGGATGTGATAGCAAGTTTAGGCGTTGATATCTCCCGCCGCCATGAACTTCCCGATACACTTGGCTTACGCATCGACATGGTGGTTGATTTGTGGTTTGCACAGCAACCGTGGAACGGTCCCTCACGTCAGGAAGTAACCGAGCGCATCATTACCCGGGCAATTGCGTTAGTTGAAGAAACAAAACCACTGCTGCCGGGCGTGCGTGAGGCCGTGGCATTGTGCAAATCTCAGGGGTTGAAAGTAGGACTGGCATCCGCCTCGCCGCTGCATATGCTGGAAAAAGTGCTAACCATGTTTGATCTGCGCAGCAGCTTCGATGCACTGGCTTCTGCGGAAAAACTGCCCTACAGCAAACCGCATCCGCAGGTTTATCTCGATTGCGCGGCAAAACTGGGCATTGACCCTATAAACTGCGTAGCACTGGAAGACTCGGTGAACGGCATGATTGCTTCGAAAGCCGCCCGTATGCGTTCCATCGTAGTACCTGCGCATGAAAATCAGGACGATCCTCGCTTCGTTCTGGCCGACGTCAAACTGGCCTCGCTCACCGAACTCACTGCCGCTCACCTGCGCGGCTAATCCTGCGACGGGCAATGATCGCATTGCCCGCCTGCCGGACGCTGGGCACGCCTGATGACCTGAAAGGCCCGGTCGTGTTCCTCGCAAGTGCTGCCTCGGACTATATACATGGTTATACGCTAGCCGTGGATGGCAGTTGGCTGGCGCGGTAAAGGCGCACTTGTGACAAAGGGTTACAACGTCACCTCTTCCGCCTACTGTATAAAACCCCTATACTGTATGAATCGACAGTTTATTGGGTTTTATCATGACGGCGGAAGGTCACCTTCTTTTTTCTATTGCCTGTGCGGTATTTGCCAAGAATGCCGAGCTAACGCCCGTTCTTGCGCAGGGTGACTGGTGGCATATTGTTCCTTCAGCCATTTTAACGTGCTTGCTGCCGGATATCGATCATCCCAAATCCCTGCTGGGGCAGCGTCTGAAGTGGGTATCAAAGCCCATTGCCCGGGCATTTGGTCATCGCGGGTTTACGCATAGCCTGCTGGCGGTTTTTGCCCTGCTGGCCACGTTTTACCTGAAAGTCCCTGATACCTGGATAATTCCAGCGGATGCCTTACAAGGTATGGTTCTCGGTTATCTCAGCCACATTCTGGCCGACATGTTGACCCCGGCGGGCGTCCCCCTGCTTTGGCCCTGCCGCTGGCGTTTTCGTCTGCCTATCCTCGTGCCGCAAAAAGGCAACCAACTGGAGCGGTTTCTGTGCATGGCGCTGTTCGCGTGGGCAATCTGGATGCCGCAGACCGTACAAGAGAACAGTGCGGTGCGCTGGTCATCACAAATGATAAATACGCTGCAAATGCAGTTTAATCGTTTTATAACGCACCAGGTTGACTAATAAATCAGCCAAAAAGTTATTTTTGGCATAAACAATTCCATTTGAATATAAGAGGCAAGTCACAGTTCTGCTAATCTTGCGCCAACAGAATCACCGTCACACGGTGATACGCATAATAAGATCAGGAGAACGGGGATGAACTATCCATTAATCGCGAACATTATCGTGTTCGTAGTGCTGCTGTTCGTGCTGGCGCAAGCCCGTCACAAGCAGTGGAGTCTGGCAAAAAAAGTACTGGTCGGTCTGGTCATGGGTGTGGTGTTTGGCCTCGCCCTGCACACCATTTATGGTTCCGACAGCCAGGTTCTTAAAGATTCCGTACAGTGGTTCAACATTGTCGGCAACGGTTACGTCCAACTGCTGCAGATGATTGTCATGCCGCTGGTGTTTGCATCTATTCTCAGCGCCGTTGCGCGTCTGCACAACGCCTCTCAGTTAGGTAAAATCAGCTTCCTGACCATCGGTACACTGCTGTTTACTACGCTGATTGCCGCGCTGGTAGGGGTTCTGGTGACCAACCTGTTCGGCCTGACCGCAGAAGGTCTGGTGCAAGGTGGGGCCGAAACCGCTCGTCTGAACGCGATTGAAACCAACTATGTTGGCAAAGTAGCTGACCTCAGCGTTCCACAGCTGGTGTTGTCGTTTATACCGAAAAACCCGTTTGCCGATCTGACCGGAGCTAACCCGACGTCAATTATCAGCGTGGTTATCTTCGCGGCATTCCTCGGTGTTGCCGCACTGAAGCTGCTGAAAGATGATGCGCCGAAAGGCGAGCGTGTGCTGGTTGCTATCGATACCCTGCAAAGCTGGGTGATGAAGCTGGTTCGTTTGGTGATGCAGTTGACACCATACGGTGTTCTGGCGCTGATGACCAAAGTGGTTGCGGGCTCCAACCTGCAGGACATCATCAAGCTGGGTAGCTTCGTCGTGGCCTCTTATCTCGGTCTGGGCATTATGTTCGTGGTACACGGGATCCTGTTGGGTATTAACGGCGTTAGCCCGCTGAAATACTTCCGCAAGGTGTGGCCGGTGCTGACTTTCGCCTTCACCAGCCGTTCCAGCGCAGCCTCAATTCCGCTGAACGTTGAAGCGCAAACCCGTCGTCTGGGCGTGCCTGAATCCATCGCCTCTTTTGCCGCCTCCTTTGGCGCCACCATTGGCCAGAACGGTTGTGCAGGGCTGTACCCGGCAATGCTGGCAGTAATGGTCGCCCCGACCGTCGGGATCAACCCGCTGGACCCGATGTGGATTGCCACGCTGGTTGGTATCGTAACCGTCAGTTCCGCAGGGGTTGCGGGTGTGGGTGGCGGTGCAACGTTTGCCGCGCTGATCGTCCTGCCAGCTATGGGTCTGCCGGTCACGCTGGTTGCGCTGCTGATTTCCGTTGAGCCGCTGATCGATATGGGTCGTACCGCGCTGAACGTGAGCGGTTCTATGACAGCCGGTACGCTGACCAGCCAATGGCTGAAACAGACCGATAAAACAATTCTGGACAGCGACGATAACGCCGAACTGGCGCATCGCTAAATCTGTTAGATCTGAAAAACAAAAAACCGCCGGAGTGTCATGCTCCGGCGGTTTTTTATATCCATTAATCGCTCAGTTCATTTTCCTGGCGAACCTGATTAGCCCAGCGTTGCGCTGATTCCGGGACCGTAAATGCAGGCGAACGCTGAAACGCCTCCCCTATTAAGACAAAAGCGACATATTTTCCGCGCAGTATCCATACGTCACGATACGCATCCATTTTAACTGCATGCTCTGGTGGGGCTGGCTCCACGCGAGGAACATAGCTAATTACCGGACGATTTTGTTGGCGAAGAGGTTTCATAATCAGTTGCTTCACTAAAGACTAATTCTAAAAATCAGAAAACGGCTATCTTAGCCGATTTTGCCTCCTGACGTCCTGCCTTGCGTGCGCTGTTTGCCTGGTTCATCGCGCTTTACGTCCTCGGTCAGTTCCTGCACCACTGAGCAAGTGGTCTATAGTTAAAGCTTTTGACGGCAACAACGACCTTTAAGCGATGAAAACAGGAGACGAGTTTAATGTCACAGAATGATAAGCACCCACTCCATCACTCAGCGCCGGTTCATGATGCCAGCGAATCCCAACCAGGACTTGACTCACTGGCGCCAGCAGACGGTTCACATCGGCCAACACCTGAACCCACGCCACCAGGCATGCAGCCCACTACGTCCGGCAGCTTAAAAGCGCCTGACACCAGAAGTGACAAACTCAACGCGCTGGAAAGTTTTCGCAAAGGCAGCGAAGATTTTGCTCTGACAACCAATCAGGGAGTGCGCATCGCGGACGATCAAAACTCTCTGCGTGCAGGAAACCGTGGGCCAACTCTGCTGGAAGACTTTATCCTGCGGGAAAAAATCACCCATTTTGATCACGAACGCATCCCGGAGCGGATCGTACATGCCCGAGGTTCGGCCGTTCATGGTTACTTTCAGCCCTATGCCAGTCTCAGCGCGACGACGAAAGCGGACTTTCTGAGTGATGAAAATAAAATCACCCCGGTTTTTGTCCGTTTCTCTACGGTTCAGGGCGGCGCAGGCTCAGCGGATACGGTCAGAGATATTCGAGGATTTGCGACCAAATTTTATACTGAAGAGGGCGTTTTCGATCTGGTGGGAAACAACACGCCAGTCTTCTTCATTCAGGATGCCCATAAATTCCCGGATTTCGTTCATGCGGTAAAACCGGAGCCGCATTGGGCTATCCCACAGGGTCAAAGCGCCCACGATACCTTTTGGGATTATGTCTCGTTACAGCCAGAAACGTTGCACAACGTTATATGGGCAATGTCCGACCGGGGTATTCCACGCAGCTATCGCACGATGGAAGGCTTTGGCATCCACACGTTCCGGTTGATAAATGCGCAAGGGAAAGCCACCTTTGTCCGTTTTCACTGGAAACCGCTGGCGGGCAAAGCTTCGCTGGTATGGGATGAAGCGCAAAAACTTACCGGTCGTGATCCCGATTTTCATCGCCGCGATCTGTGGGAAGCTATTGAAGCAGGCGATTATCCGGAATACGAACTGGGGCTGCAGCTCATTCCTGAAGAAGACGAATTCAAGTTCGATTTTGACCTGCTCGACCCGACCAAGCTGATCCCGGAAGAGCTGGTTCCGGTACAACGCGTTGGTAAAATGGTGCTGAACCGTAATCCGGATAATTTCTTCGCCGAAAATGAACAAGTCGCTTTTCATCCCGGACATATCGTCCCTGGTATCGATTTTACCAACGATCCCTTGCTGCAAGGCCGCTTGTTTTCGTATACCGATACCCAAATCAGCCGCCTGGGCGGGCCCAACTTCCATGAAATCCCGATTAATCGCCCGACCTGCCCGTACCATAACTTCCAGCGTGACGGCATGCATCGTATGGACATCGATACCAACCCGGCCAACTATGAACCTAATTCCATCAATGATAACTGGCCGCGTGAAACGCCGCCGGGGCCAAAACGCGGTGGATTTGAATCGTATCAGGAACGGATTGAAGGAAACAAAATCCGCGAACGTAGCCCCTCTTTTGGCGAATACTATGCGCACCCTCGCCTGTTCTGGCTAAGTCAGATGCCAATTGAACAGCAGCATATTATCGGCGGATTCAGCTTCGAACTCAGCAAAGTTACGCGCCCCTATATTCGGGAAAGAGTGGTCGAACAGTTAGCCCATATTGATACAGCCCTCGCCGAGGCGGTTGCCGATAATCTCGGTTTTGAGCTAACCGAGGAACAGGCCAAAATCGCCCCACCGGCTAACGTGAATGGTTTGAAAAGTGCGCCGTCACTCAGTTTATATGCGGGTGCGCAAGGTGAGATTAAGGGCCGCGTGGTCGCCATTCTACTTAATGACCAGGTGAAATCGGGCGACCTGCTTGCCATCATGCAAGCCTTACAGGCCAAAGGCGTTCACGCCAAACTGCTCTATTCCCGAATGGGTAATGTGGTTGCCGATGATGGTTCCGTCCTGACAATCGCCGGTACCTTTGCGGGTTCACCATCGCTGACCGTCGATGCGGTTATCGTTCCGTGTGGCAATATCGCAGATATCGCTATGAACGGTGATGCCCGATATTACTTACTCGAAGCGTATAAGCACTTAAAACCTATCGCACTGGCAGGCGATGCGCGTCAGTTTAAAGCAACGTTGAATATCAAAAATGAAGGAGAAGAAGGCGTGGTGGAGGCAGACAGTGCAGACGCACAGTTTATGGATACCCTGCTGACGCTAATGACTGCGCACCGCGTCTGGTCACGCGCCGGAAAAATCGACACGATACCTGCCTAAAAAAATGCGGCGCATTATGCGCCGCAAACTCAGGAGTTACACGTTCAGAAAACTGCCAAGACGATAACCGCGCTCCGCAATAGCATATTTCAGTGACGGAGACGTCAGCACGTCAAGCTCAGTTAAGCGGGGGTAACAGTAGGCACTTTGACGAATAATGTCATCGATAAAGGCCGGATGACACATCACTTCCAGCGAGGACTCTCCCCGGTCTGCTGACGCGTCAAGCGTTTGCAAAAACAGGGCTTCAGAAATCGCTTCGCCATAAAACTCGCTGCTGAATCCCTGGGAAGTCCGTAACGTCTGCGGAAAGTCAGACGCCTGGAATACCGCCTGACGATCGATCCGTAACGCAATCCCCCGTTGGGCAGCAAACCCGGCCACGATAGGGAAAATCTGCGGGAACATATGCACATGGTGATGGCTATCCAGATGCGTTGGCTCCCGCCCGAACAGGTCAATAAAACGCTGATACTGCGCGGCCAGTTCCTGAGAAATTTCATCCAACGGCAAGGTGTCTTCTTCAGCCATCTGCCAGATCCATTTTCCCAGTAACCCGTCACGAGTAAGGCCTGGCATTGCCGTCAACGGCCTGCCCAGCGTCAGAACAAAATGCATCCCAACGGCAAGTTCAGGTATGTCGCGACTCAGCTGTACCGCATGGTCAATGGCTGCGCCATTAACCAGTGCAGTTGTCGAGGTGACCACGCCATTGCGACAGGCTTCAACAATGCCGTAGTTTTGTCCTTTACTCAGGCCAAAATCATCCGCATTTACAATCAGTACGCGTTCCATAGCCGACCTCAGTTAGTGTTGTTCGCTTTTGAGTTTCTCGATACACCCGGCGAAGTTTGGCAGCCATTTTTCATGCGCCAGAATTAGCTCACGCGCCAGAATCTCGGCATCGCTGTCAGAATGCACCAGCGGACTCAGGTTCAACGCCAGCAGCACATCATTCAGCTCGCCGCTCAGTGCCGCATTGCTCGCCGCGACTTCAAAGCCTTTAATGGTATAGATAAGGCCGAGCACTTTCTCATCAAAATGGGTAATACGTGGGTGCGGCGTGGCGCCGTTGCGTCCCAGTGTACAGGTCATCTCAACCGCCCAGTCCGCCGGGATATTGTCAACATGCCCATGGTGCGGAACGTTGACATAGTGCTCGGTCTGTTTGTCGTTGTAGATGGCGTTGATCACTTCACAGGCCGCATCGGAGTAATAGGCTCCACCACGCTGTTCCAGCTCTTTCGGTTTCACGTTCAAATCCGGGTTTTTGTAGAGATCAAACAGTTGTTTCTCCACTTTCTGTACCACCTGAGCGCGAGCGCCGCCCTTATAGTATTCACCCATTTCAATCGCCAGCATCTCTTTTGGCTTGAAGTAATAGAGCAAATATGAGCACGGCAGCAGCTTCAGCGAGCGAATCAACCCTTCACTGAACGGCAGATCGAAGATGTTCTTCACGGTGGAGGCTTTCAGTTGACCTGAAGCCACGCCATCCAACAGTTCATCAAAGCGTGATTTACCATTCACCAGTACGTCTTTAATAAAGACCATATGGTTCAGACCGAACAGATCGATGGATAAGTCATCGCTCTCTTTCAGCGCCAGCACATCGCTAATGAACATTTTCATGCCGACGGGGATATTACATACACCGATGAATTTCTTAAAATTCGTATGGCGATAGACCGCTTCCGTCACCATCCCGGCCGGGTTAGTAAAGTTAATCACCCACGCATTCGGGCACAGTTCTTCCACATCTTTGACAATATCAAAGATAACCGGAATAGTACGCAGACCTTTGAACAGCCCACCAGCGCCGTTAGTTTCCTGCCCCAGATACCCGTGGCTCAGCGGAATGCGTTCATCCTTTTCGCGGGCTTTCAGTTGCCCTACGCGCAGCTGGGTGGTAACGAAATCAGCATCTTTCAGCGCTTCACGGCGGTCCAGCGTTTTAAACAACTTCATCGGCACGCCAGCTTTATCGATCATGCGCTGGCAAAGGTCAAAAATAATGTCCAGCTTCTCTTTTCCATCGTCGACATCAACCAGCCACAATTCAGAAACCGGTAATTCATGATAGCGCTTAATAAAGCCTTCAAGTAACTCAGGGGTGTAGCTGCTCCCGCCACCGATAGTGACGACTTTTAATTTCTGGCTCATACTTTCTCCCTTCAGTGTCAAAACACTGACGTGTATTATGCTCAACCCGTTTGTCAGGTATAGCGTGGCTGTCCCGACGCTATTTTGGGCAAGCTATAAAAAATGGGTTATTGGCAAATAATATCTACTGATTAAATTCAGTTAATTTCTTACGATAGCTATTAGGTGTAAATGACGTCAGCTTTTTAAACGTTTTAATAAACAGACTTGGACTACTGTAGCCAGATTCGTAAGCAATATCCGTTACAGAATAGTTAGTCATTTCCAGCTGTTTTTTAGCAAAGTTAATGCGGATTTCATTAATGATCTGCATCGGCGTTTTGCTGTAATAACGCTGGGTTGCGCGGGTCAGATACTCCTGGGATTTCGCGGACAGGTGTACCATGTTTTCCAGCGCATTCTCGCTAAACTGCCGTTTGTCATGCATGGTCTCCACGGTGGTTTTAAGCCACTGCGGAATATCATCCAGCACCTGCTCTTCGCGATGATGGCGCAACCGGTTAATAATATAGAAGGTGACCACTTCTACAAATTCATCCAGTCCGCTCTCGCGAAAGTTTAGTGATGCAATAACCGTTTCAATGTAAGTGAGAAACGAATTATTCGCCCGATAGACCTGCGATGCAACGAAACAAAATGGCAGCAGCGGGTGGTAGTGCTGTTCAAAAAAGCGTTTACTGATACCGACGTTCAGGATCCTTGTCGCCCCAAAATCATAAAAACTCTGGTGGTGCGATCCCAATGGAATAAAAACAAAGTCCCCGCGTTCGAGCAATACGCGTTTACCGTTGATTTCCTGATAATAGCGCCCGGTTAAAACCAGGGTAAATTCGTAGTAGTCATGCTGATGCAGCCCGCTGATGCTCTCAGTTTTGTTATAGATGAACACATGGAAATTTTTGCCATTAAACAGCTGCTGTTCATAGACGGTTTTGATTTCCGGTGCGTTAATCTGTAGCTGCATTATGCACTCCTCGCTATTTCAGCTTTTCGTGAAGCTCAATCAGTTCAGTCACCAGCTCACGCGCCAGCATTGATGTCATCAGATGGTCCTGAGCATGAACCAGCACCAGGCTAACTTTCATTTTACCTTCGCCCTGATCGCCTTCAATCAGTTTCGTTTGCACGAGGTGCGCTTCGTTCAGCGCCAGACGGGACTGGTCCATCATAGCCTTAGCTGACTCGAAATCGCCTTGCTTGGCCATTTTGAGCGCGCCGTACGCCAGGCTACGCGCCTGACCGGAGTTGATGATGAGACCCATCACCACTTCTTCGAGTTCTTCTGCTTCTGACTGCGTGTCGACGATGTTCTCGATATCCAACATACTTTTTTCCTCTGGTTCAGTCCGGCATGACCGTGAAGCCATGCCGGATTAAATTTAGAATTTCAATGCGTTAGCGATATCTTCTTCGCTTTCTTCTTGATCAATAACGTTCTGCGCTTTGTTGGCTACCACCACGAACGGCAGGTAAACCAGCGTGGCGATACCGAGGTTGAACAGCGCGACCAGCAGAGCAGCGACGCTACCGTTGGTGTTAAAGAACGCGCCCAAACCGGTTGGCATGGTCCACGGTGCGATGTTGGTAATCGGTGGAATAATGCCGGAGTAATAAGCTGCCAGCGTAATCGCCGCCAGAATCGGCTGCACCAGAATGAACGGGATAAACATCACCGGGTTCATGATGATCGGCAGACCGAACAGGATAGGTTCGTTAATCTGGAACAGGCCTGACGGCAGTGCCAGTTTAGCAACCTGACGATAATCCGGACGACGCGATGCCAGGAAGATAGCGATAATCAGACCCAGCGTAGCCCCGCTACCCCCGAGGAAAATATAGGAGTCGAGCATCGGTTTAGCCCAGACGTGGAAGGTCTTTCCAGCTTCCAGCGCGGCGTCTACGGAACCAAACTGTTGGTAAATGGAGATGTTTTCCAGCGCCCATGGCGTCATGATACCGCTGTCCAGCGCGGTCAGCGCCAGTGAACCGTGAATACCGAAGAACCACAGCAGCGGAACAAAAATCACGTAGGCCCAACCCACCACGCTGCCCAGCGATGCCAGCGGAGTTGAAATGGAATCCATGATGATCTGGTGGAAGTTCGTACCCCAGGTGTTCAATGCCCAGGCGATGATCCCCATAATGGAGAGGATAAGGAAGCCAGGAATCAGCGCAGAGAAAGAGCGCGACACGGATGTCGGTACGCTATCGGGTAATTTAATTACCCAATTGCGACGGACCACAAAGGTGAACATTTCCGCGACCGCGAGGCCGATAATAATACCGGAAATAATATTGGCACCGCCGAGCCAGTTCGCGCCAACGGCATAGGCTTCACCCACGCTATATGGCGTTACGGTCATAAATGCGGCGACGGATAACAGCCCGGCAGCCAGTGAGTCGACTTTGCGTTCTTCTGCCAGCGCCATACCGATAAAGAACGGCGCCATCAATGACATGATACCCAGCGTACCGTTATAGACGTTTCCACCAATGCCTTTCAAACTATTCAGCGTTTCAATAGTTGAAGCATCAAGTCGAATGCCCATTGAATAAAAAAACGACCCCTCCCCAAAGCTCAGGAAAACGTTATTGATTAATACAAACATGGCCCCTGCGAGGGTTAACGGCATTAAACGAATAAAACCGTTTTTGATTGCATTAACGTGTGGCTGCTTTCCAATTTTTACAGCAAAAGGAAGGAGTACCTTTTCAAGTGAAGCAATAGCGTTACTCATAGAAAAATACCCTTAAATACCGCAATTAATAATTACGGTGAATGTTAATGAAATAACTCTTTGACGGGAAAATTAAAATAAAATAATTAATTTGCTGCGGCTTTTTTAATTGCTGCAACCGCAGCCTTAAGCACGCCTAAACCATCGACTTTGCCATACAGCAGCGAGTCAATCACTTCCACAGGCTTGTTGGGTAACAAACGCTGAATTTCGGGCAACATATAAGCAATTTGTGGACCTAATAATACAACATCGGCCACTGGACCTTTTTCTCCGGCCAGCGTTTCAGGAAACGCTTCAATAATAACCGGTACTTCGTATTTTTCGGCCTGAGCACGCATCTTCGAAACCAACAATGAAGTCGACATGCCCGCAGAACAAAACAGATAAATGTGTTTCTTTTCCATTAAAACGATCCTCATGTGCGATTATCTGTCACCAGACACTCCGCAAGCCCTAACCTGCATCCATGCTCTGGGTAACTTGCGTCAGCTAAATTACTTTTTTAGGTGGCTGAAATGAGTATACGGGATTGCACCAGCGGATGGTATTTCCTTGACCAACTAAATTGTCTCTCCTTGACCTGGCGTTATGACCACCCTCACACTTCAGGTAAATAATTCGCGTCAATAATTAAGATCGTGTGACATAAAAAAACCGGCGCAGTGGCCGGTTTTCCCGAGTGCTCAGGCAATAAACAGTTGTTACTTCTTCGCTGCCTGCGGGTCGGTGTCGTACTCTGCGCAGGTCTGGTAGCCAGAGTTAATCACGTGTCCGGTGTCATCTAAAGCAACAAAATAGGTCTCAGCTTTACCATCTCGTTGACCCAGGATGTAGGTCTGACACGTCCCACGCGCATGGATCATACTGACTTCGGAAGACGGTTTACCGGCAATCTGCGCTACCTGCGCCCGGCTCATCCCTTTCTTCACATCTTTCACCACGGGCTGAACAAATTGGTCTTTCGTACGATCGTAGGCCGTACACCCTGCCAGCATAGTCAAAACAGCCGCTGCGCTCAGAATTCCTGTTAGATTCTTGTTCATATTCCGTCCTCTTGTATTTCAGCGTGTTATATAAGCCTGGAGCACAACAACGCATTTTTCAAGCAATCAGAGGATACTTAGGTGGTTTCGGAAAATTCTATTAAAACAAAATGATGCTATATCAGGCTCGCATCCCTTGTCGTTTGGGCCTCAACGCGTTAGCTTTAACACATCATTTTTTTGATCATTTTATTTTTCGGAGGGGGTTAAATGACTCTGCAGCAAGAGATAATCCAGGCGCTTGGCGCAAAACCGCACATCGATGCAGAAGAAGAAATTCGCCGCAGCGTGGATTTCCTGAAATCGTATCTGCAGACCTACCCCTTTCTGAAATCGCTGGTGTTGGGAATTAGCGGCGGACAGGACTCAACGCTCGCGGGAAAACTGTGCCAGATGGCAATCACCGAGCTGCGAAAAGAAACGGGTAATGACGCACTGCAGTTTATTGCCGTACGCCTACCGTATGGCGTTCAGGCCGATGAGCAGGACTGCCAGGATGCCATCGCCTTTATTCAACCGGACCGCGTACTGACCGTCAATATTAAGGGCGCGGTGCTGGCCAGCGAGCAGGCCCTGCGTGAAGCGGGTATTGAACTGAGCGATTTTGTGCGTGGCAATGAAAAAGCCCGTGAACGTATGAAGGCACAATACAGTATCGCCGGCATGACCAGCGGGGTTGTCGTGGGTACCGATCATGCTGCAGAAGCCATCACCGGATTTTTCACTAAGTACGGCGATGGCGGTACCGACATTAACCCACTATTTCGTCTGAACAAGCGCCAGGGCAAACAACTGCTCGCCGCGCTGGGGTGCCCGGAGCACTTATATAAGAAAGCACCAACTGCTGACCTCGAGGACGATCGCCCTTCTCTGCCGGATGAAGCCGCACTCGGCGTCACTTACGACAACATCGACGACTATCTGGAAGGAAAAACGCTGGATGCCGACGTCGCAAAAAAAATTGAAGGCTGGTACGTGAAAACTGAGCATAAACGTCGCACACCGATCACCGTGTTTGATGATTTCTGGAAAAAAGCGTAATCCTTTTCCCTTCAAAATGCCGGGTAGCGCCAGGATTGGCCCTATCTGGCATTAGCCTGCTGAATCTCATGCCGCTTTTTTAATCGCCCTCAAACTGCTACACTGGATGAATAACCAGCATCTGGAGTCAACAGTGGTACAGCGTCAATCAGCCCCTCGTATGACATTTGAGGCAGCGGCAATCTATGAATATCCCGAGCACCTGCGCCCGTTTTTGAGTGCGCTTCCCACCGCGCCAGGCGTCTATCTGTTTCACAGTGATAGCGACACCATGCCGCTTTATATTGGTAAAAGTGTCAATATTCGCAGCCGTGTGCTGGCGCATCTGCGTACCGCAGACGAAGCGAGTATGCTGCGTCAGGCCAGGCGCATTAGCTGGATTTGTACGGCCGGAGAAATTGGCGCCCTGCTGCTGGAAGCGCGGCTTATCAAAGAACAGCAGCCCCTGTTTAACAAACGGCTGCGACGCAATCGCCAGCTGTGTGCCTTGCAGCTTACCGACCGAACGGTTCAGGTGGTTTACGCACGAGATATTGATTTCTCCCACGCCCCCAATCTGTTTGGCCTGTTTGCCAACCGCCGCGCAGCGCTACAGACGCTGCAAAGCCTCGCCGATGAACAACAGCTATGCTACGGCCTGTTGGGGCTGGAACCCCTGAGCCACGGGCGCGCCTGTTTTCGCTCCGCGCTTAAACGCTGCGCCGGAGCCTGCTGTGGGAAAGAAAGCCCTGAAGCGCATCATGTGCGTCTGGTAGAAGCCCTGGAAAGAGTGCGCGTAATCTGCTGGCCGTGGAGCAATGCCATTGCGCTGCAGGAAACCCGCACTGAAATGACGCAGTACCATATCATCAATAACTGGCTGTGGCTGGGAGCCGTTTCAACGCTGGATGAGGCAGCTACACTGGCGCGAATGCCGGCCGGCTTTGATCAAGATGGCTACAAAATTCTCTGCCGGCCTATTCTGTCTGGTCAATATGACATTATTGAACTGAGTCCGGAGAATGCCCCGGCATCCAGTTGATCTCGCTGAACAGCAGTTTCCCCTCGCGCTCCAGCAGTCGTAACGTGTGTTTACCGTCGTGCCAGCTTGCACCCTGATCGACGGTCAACAACTTATCACCCAGTTGCCAGGCTCCGCTGATAACAAACACTACGCCGCCGCGCGAACCAAAGGTCGTAAAGGTGCGATCGGCAACTCTGACTTTTGCCTGGCAGACATCACGTCGGGTCATGATATTAAAATCCATCGACATCTGCCCTTCCGTCAGCTTCGCTTTTACCACCTTGTCACCGGCAAAGGTAAAAGGCTGATGCTGTTTCAGGGTATGCGTGAAGGTGTTCGGCTCTTCCAGCGTCACTTCTCCACCTTCCAGCAGGGTAATCACGCGTTCTACGCCGGGAAAAAGAGAAAACTCTCCATTCGCTGCGATGGAGGCGATACTCGCCCGCCAGTGAAAATCTCGTGTTGCTGGCGGAAAACAGCAAATCTCACGCGTTTCTCCCGCACCATTTCGCCACAGATTGACCGGCATTTTGCGGATATCAAAGTATTCCATCATCCCTCCAGAAAGGCGCAGCACGGCAGCCCACCGTAAACAGGCAGCCATAAATCATCATTGTTATGTTCACCCTGCAGATTATTGTTATCGGCAGCAGAGTTGATTTGCCTTAGCGATGAACCCGGTGTTTTGCAAAAAAGAACAACGCGCCCTCCAGGTGGAATTTTCGCGGGCTTCAGGAGAATAACGTGTCACAAGCGCGGTGCAAGAGGCAGCAAAGAAAAAACCGCCGATCCTGCCCACCTCGTTAAACGTGTTGTGGACAAGAGCGGCGGTCTTGAGTTTGGTTTCACACTGTGCGGCAATCAGCACACACAGCGTGAATGATATAGTGTAGACGCTGAACGATTACTCAGCAGCTTGCGGCATTTTACCCTTCTGCGCGGCACGTTCTGTCAGACGCTTCTCAAAATTGGCATTAAACTGCTTTTTCTGTTCCGGGGTCAGAATGTTGTAAATCTTGTTCTGGGTTTCCATATGCGCCAGCATGTTGGCTTTGCGCTGTTCTTCCATCTTCGCAATCTGCGCTTCCGCTTTCGCTTTATCGAAGCTATCGCTGGCGATGATGTCGTGCATTGCGCGGCGCTCTTCCAGCGGCGGACGTTTCATCTGATCACGCTGACCTTTCATGATCTCGCGAATCTGCTGTTTCTGCGCATCGGTCAGGTTCAGGTCTTTAAACATCATGTCGTGATGCGGGGCAAACTTACCGTTGTGGTGCATCATTGGTTTGGCATCAGCTGGCGCAGCTGTTGTCGTGTCAGCGGCGTGGGCCAGGTTAGCAGCGCCCAGCGCCAGGGTAGAGGCAACAAACAGAGCAGTCAGTTTACGCATAATTTCTATCCTTTCTTTCAGTTATTTTTACGACACTCATGCGACTCTTATGCAATGTGATGTCGTGTTGACGAGATTAACTTTACCGGCTTAAGCGTCAATTAATCAGAGCAACGGTAAAACAATGAAAGTGTAAAAAACAAACTTTCATCAATTATGGAGAAAAAAAGAATAAATTGCGCAGAGTTGCAATAAAAAATTACAACGGGATGATTTTGAAGGGATTATGAAGAACTATACCTCATCCCTGATTATTAAGAAAGCAATTCACCAGGAATAATCCGTAATAAATAAAAACAGCACGTAAAAATAAGCCCTTAGGGATAAACCAAAAGGGCATATATATTTGTCACAATTTTTCGAGCATCAATCCGGCACGTAAACCACAGGCCACGTTTGGATTTGGAAAGAGAACGTATTCAACATCATGGGTGACGGTAAAACGTTCATCACCGTCCTGCGCCAGCAAGGTGCCCTCTGTAAAAGGGGTAAAGTTGAGCGTCTGGTTATCCATGTGAAGAATGAAATCGTCGCTACGCCGCGTGATTTGCGACACCACGCGGTAACGCAGCGGAGATGTTTCTCCCAGTGACATTCGCTCGCCCTTTAGCAGCTTCGCCAGCGCATCTGCCGTCTGCGCAAACTGAGTCAGATCGTTTTGTCCAAACGGCAGCGCTTTACCCAGTTCCAGCGTGCAGGCCAGCGCGCCAAAATGTTCAGCGCTAAAATGGGTGAACGTGCCGCCAGGTGTCTGATGGAAAACCAGCGCCTCCAGCCCTGCCTCTCCCAGCCATCCCAAAAAATCTTCGTCCCAGGCAACGTTGCGTTGTGGCAACACGCCAAAGCGCAGATGCTGCGAGCCGCGAATCGCGGTGTGCAGATCCAGATGCCAGCGGACTGGCTCTTTCGCCCGCGAATAAAAATCCTCCAGACACAGCTCAAGCTGATGGGCTCGGTGCGTTTCTTCACTCGCGGCAAAAATCTGCCAACGGCCGCCAAACATACGGTTCAGGTCGCTATGACAATAACGTTGTCCCGCCGCCAGCGCCTGCGGGTTCCCCAGAATCACCAGCAGCCGCCATGTCAACGTTAGTTCACCGCTAAACAGCCTGGAGAGAATTGAATCAAGTATCTCTACCGGGGCCGTTTCATTGCCGTGGATCCCCGCAGACAGCACCAGCGAATATTCCGCCGGAGTGTCCGGCGTCAGCTCCAGAATCCCATGACCAATCCACTGCCAGGAAAAGCCGCGAGCTGTGCCCTCGGTTGTCTCGGGGGTTATCCCTGCCAGCGTCTGGGCCAGAAAATTATCCATGGCTGGTCCTCTCCTGCTGGAAGGGATACACAGAGCCGAGGTTGAGCAATTGCGTCAACGTATCCAGCGCTTCACGCCCCTCACGCAACAGCTGCGGGTCGGCAAGGTCGGCGGCGGTAAGACGATCGCGATAGTAACGGTCGACCCAATTATTCAGCGTGTTAAACAGCGTATCGTTCATGATAACCGCCGGATTTACGGCCTGCAGCTCCTGTGGCGTAAGCACCACTCTCAGGCGCAGACATGCCGGACCGCCGCCGTTGGACATACTTTCACGCAGATCGAATACCTGCAGGTCATCGATCGGATTGTCTTCCTCGAGCAGACGGTTCAAATACCGCCACACGCCCGCATGCTCCCGACACTCCTGCGGCAGGACCAGCATCATCGAACCGTCATCACGGCTCAGTAACTGGCTGTTAAACAGATAGGTAGTCACCGCATCCTGCACCGACACTTCCGCAGCCGGGACTTCCAGCGGGGTAAAACCTGCCACCTGACTGCGTAACTGCTCGAACAACGCCTGCTGTCTGACAAACGCCAGCTGATGACAAAACAGTACCTGGCGATTCGACACCGCAATCACATCGTTATGAAACACGCCAAGATCGATAACGTCCGGGTTTTGTTGGGCAAAAATGCGCTGATGCGGGTTAACCTGATTCAGTCGGGCGACCGCCTCGCTGGCCTCACGGGATTGCCTCGCCGGATAGCGCTTCGGATGGGACGCATTCCCTTCTTCACGACCGTAAACAAACAGCTGTACGCCAGGGTCGCCGTAATCCCCGCCGAGGCGGTTATGGTTTGCCGCACCTTCATCACCGAATAGCGCAACCTGGGGTAACGCACCGTGGACCGTAAAACTATTCTCATCACGGAAAATCGCCCGTAGCAACGCTTCGGTGGTCGGCGCTTCCAGCGAACGGTGAAACTTATTATTCAGATTCGCCACCGTCAGATGCACTTTCCCGTCCAGCGCATCGGCTGAAGGGCAGACCGTTGCCGCATTCGCCACCCACATAGACGATGCGGAGCTGGCGCTGGAGAGCCAGTGAGGCGCCTGACGCGCCACGTTCTCCAGTATCTGTTCGTCGCGGCCGGTAAAGCCCAACTGACGCAGCACCGGAATATACGGCCGCTCATGAGGCGGGATCACCGCTTGGGGAAATCCCGCATCCGCCAGCGCTTTCATCTTTAGCAGACCCTGCTTCGCCGCCAGACGCGGGTTCGATACCTGAAAACGATGTTTGGTTGAGGCCTCATTACCAAATGACAGCCCCGCATAGTGGTGGGTCAGCCCCACCAGACCATCAAAATTTACCTCACGGGCTTTCATAGCTTATCCTCGCGAGAAAAATCCAGGCCGGGGCTAAGCGTCGTTGGCAGCGTTAAGGCCGGTGATTCCAGACTTGCCATCGGCCAGGCGCAATAATCTGCGGCATACCACGCGCTGGCGCGATGGTTCCCGGAAGCGCCAACGCCGCCAAACGGCGCTGTACTCGCCGCGCCGGTTAACGGCTTATTCCAGTTGACGATCCCGGCCCGCGCCTCAAGCAGCAGTTGATCAAACTGGCTGCGATCGGGGGAAACCAACCCACACGACAATCCAAAGCGGGTGTTGTTCGCCATACGAATTGCGTCATCAAAGCTGTCATAACGCCAGACGCCAAGCAGCGGTCCAAAGACCTCTTCATCGGGTACGTTCGCCGCCCCGGTCAGTTCGATGATCCCTGGGGTGAGCAGTGACGTTCCGGCTTGCACCAGACGTGGCGCTAACAGCGTCCGGCCCCCTAACGATTCCAGACGCTGCCAGGCATCATAGACATGCCGCGCGGCTTGTTCGGAAATCAGCCCGCCAATAAATGGCTGCGGTTCTGCGTCCCAGTTGCCGGGCATTAAACGCTGGCTGACGTCCACCAGGCGCGTCAGGAACGCATCCCCCTGCGCGCCTTTTTTAACTAACAGGCGACGGGCGCAGGTACAACGCTGTCCGGCGGTGACAAACGCGGACTGAATAGTCAGATGCACTGCGGCATCAATATCTTCCGGGTTCTCAATAATCAGCGGGTTGTTGCCCCCCATCTCCAGAGCGAGGATTTTTTCCGGCTGGCCGGATAGCTGTCGATGCAGTTGATAACCAGTATTGGCACTGCCGGTAAACAGCAGGCCATCGAGATCGTCCTGCCCGCTCAGCGCCTGCCCCGTATCGCGACCGCCCTGCACCAGGTTCAGCACACCCGGCGGCAATCCCGCCTGCTCCCACAGCTTTGTCACGGCTTCACCGGTCCACGGCGTCAGCTCGCTGGGTTTGAAAATCAATGTGTTGCCTGCCAGCAGTGCCGGAACAATATGACCATTGGGTAAATGGCCAGGGAAGTTATACGGGCCAAAAACTGCCAGCACGCCGTGCGGGCGATGGCGCAACGTCGCTGCGCCATCCGGTAATTCGCTGTGATGCTCTCCGGTACGCGCATGCCAGGCTTTCACGGAGATGGCAATTTTATTGATCATCGCCGTCAGTTCTGTAGCGGCTTCCCAACGGGGTTTGCCGGTTTCCCGGGCGATAATCTGTGTGAGTTCGGCTTTATTGCTTTCCAGCAATGAGGCAAATTTTTCAACAATGGCCTGGCGTGCGCCAAAGGGCTGTTTAGCCCAACTGGCAAAGGCTGCGCGCGCGGCCCGGCACGCCTGCGCCACCTGGGCTGCATCTGCATCATTCCCCTGCCACAGTACATCACCGCTTACGGGATTGGTTTTCACCCGACGCTCGCCCAGCCCCGTCAACCAGTCGCCGTTTATCCATAATGTCATGCTGTTTTCTCCTCTGCACAAAGACGCACAAAACGTACATGGTCGCCCGCGTGACATTTCAGGGCGTCCAGTTGCGCCGCCGTCAGTACCAGACGCTGAGTATCCGGGTCGGCACGAACCAACATGACGCGGAAATTTTGATAATTTTCATTGGCAACCAGACAAGCAGGATAGTCGCCCGGCGCAGGCTGCCCTTCAGCCACCTCCACCAGCCTGCTTTTACGGATAGCCCGTACCCGGTCAATATCGCATTCCAGGGTCGGTCCGCCGTCGAAAATATCGACGTAGTTGCGGTAGCGAAATCCTTCTTTCTCCAGCACCGCCCGCGCAGGAGCCGTTTGCGGATGCACCTGACCAATCACGCTCTGCGCTTCGTCAGACAGGAAATGGGTATAAATCGGATGCTTAGGCATCAGTTCAGCAATAAAGGCTTTTTGCCCGGTTCCGCAGAGAAAATCCGCCCGGCTGAACTCCATTGAGAAAAAACGTTTGCCGAGGCTTTGCCAAAACGGAGAGTAGCCGTGTTCATCGATCACGCCGCGCATCTCGGCCACGACCTTCTCATTGAACCGGTCACGAAAGGCCGCCATAAACATAAAGCGCGACTTCGACAACAAATAGCCGTTGCCTTCTTTACGCCAGTCCGGATCGAGAAACAGAGAACAAAGTTCGCTACTGCCCGTGTGATCGTTGCTCAGAAACAGCGTCGGCAGCGCGTTATACACGTTCAGCTCTTTCGAGGCGTGCACCAGAGTACCGACCCGGTAGTTGTACCAGGGATCGTTAAGCCCTACCGCCACCTCAATGGCGCAAATCCCTGCCACGGTTCCGCTGGCGCTGTCTTCAAGCACAAACACATATCCCTGCTCACTTTTGGGCAACTCACCGCGCCAGGTTTGTAGCGAACGTTCGATACGCGCCATCAGCGTAGCTTCATTCGCCGGTAGCGAGGTCAACCCGCCGCCGGTCTTACTGGCAAGCTGCATCAGCGCGGTGATATCAGCGCGTTCAATGGGACGAATCACCATCATGATGAACCTCCTGCTTTAATGCGTTCGCAGGCCAGCGCAAAGCGATCCAGTCCGGTGGCGATTTCTTCTTCGCTGACGTTTAACGCTGGCGCAAACCGCACCACATTAGCGCCAGCAATCAGCACCATCACTCCGGCAACGGCCGCTTCTTGCGAGATGAGTTTTGCTTTCCCGGCAAATTCCGCGTTTAGCACACAGCCAATCAGCAGTCCGAGTCCACGAATTTCACTAAACAGTCCAAAACGTTCGTTAATGGCGTTAATACGCTCCACAAACCAGTCGTGGCGCTGTTTCACTCCGTTAAGCACTTCCGGCGTGTTAACAATTTCCAGCAGTTTTCCCGCCACCGCAGTGGCCAGCGGGTTTCCGCCGTAGGTTGTACCGTGCGTACCGACCGTCATCACACTGGCGCAACGCTCTGTCACCAGCAGTGCGCCGATGGGGAAACCACCGCCCAGCGCTTTTGCTGTCGTCAGCAGGTCCGGCGTAACGCCGTAGTGCATGTAGGCATACAGTTCGCCGGTACGACCAACTCCGGTCTGAACTTCATCAAAAATCAACAGCGCATTATGGCGATCGCATAATTCACGCAGCCCCTGCAAAAAGGCGTTTGTTGCCGGCACTACGCCGCCTTCCCCCTGCACCGGCTCCACAATAACCGCACAGGTGTTGTCATCAATCAGTTGGCTGGCAGAGTCGAGATCGTTATACACGGCATGGCAGATATCCGGCGGCAGCGGCGCGAAGTCCTGTGAATAGGCGGGCTGTCCTCCGGCGCTGACGGTAAACAGCGTGCGACCATGGAAAGCATTTTTAAACGCCACAATGCCGCTCTTCTGGCTACCAAAACTATCGTGGGCATATTTACGTGCCAGTTTTAATGCCGCTTCGTTAGCTTCTGCGCCAGAGTTACAGAAGAAAATACGCTCGGCAAAAGTGGCATCAATCAGCTTTTTCGCCAGGCGCAGCACCGGCTCATTGGTGTAGCCATTTCCCGTATGCCAGAATTTGCTCGCCTGGTCGTTTAATGCCTCGCGCAATGCCGGATGTGCATGACCCAGCGCGTTAACCGCAATGCCTCCCGCGAAATCGATATACTCTTTACCCTGCTGATCCCACAGACGTGAACCTTCGCCACGCACCGGAATAAAAGGGGCCGGAGCGTATACGGGCATCATCCATTCATCAAAATTTTCACGCGTAATTGACAGAGACATAGCGACCTCAACGGTAAATAAAAAGTTATTTATATGTTAATAAATATAGTGTTTGCGGTGTAAATGTAGATTGCAGGCTTCGTGCCAGCCAGCGAAAAAAGTGCATAAACGGAGGGCGGTGACGGAATATCAACGAGTTACAACCTGACGATATTCACTGTATGTGCATATAAAGTGAATATGTTTGCGTACCAGATGACTAAACAGAGGAAAAAACGCAATTTTATTCAGTCGCCAAATATAATTCTGGAATTGTGATCGTATACGAAATTTATCGGAAATTATTGCTCTATTCCGACGCGCTACGCGCCAAAACGGTGCAGTTTTTGCTCCATCGTTAACACCATTAGCAATCATTGTTGGAATCAGGTGACAAGAAGGAGTCAGCCTGCAGAAATTCTGCTACCATCCTTGCACTATTCATCTTGCAAAGTGGCAGCGACTATGAAATTTGTCTCTTTTAATATCAACGGCCTGCGTGCCCGTCCCCATCAACTGGCAGCCATTGTCGAAAAACACCAACCGGATGTTATTGGCTTACAGGAGACAAAAGTCCACGACGATATGTTCCCTCTCGAAGAGGTAGCAAAGCTGGGTTATAACGTCTTTTATCACGGTCAGAAAGGCCACTACGGCGTAGCACTATTAACGAAAGAAACGCCGATTGCGGTGCGTCGTGGCTTCCCGGGTGATGACGAAGAAGCGCAGCGTCGTATCATCATGGCGGAAATTCCGTCCCCTCTGGGCAGCATCACGGTGATCAACGGCTATTTCCCGCAGGGCGAAAGCCGAGACCATGAAACTAAGTTCCCGGCCAAAGCCGCGTTTTATCAGAACCTACAAAACTACCTGGAGACTGAACTGAAGCGCGACAATCCGGTATTGATCATGGGCGATATGAATATCAGCCCAACCGACCTCGATATTGGTATTGGCGAAGAGAACCGTAAACGCTGGCTGCGTACCGGCAAATGTTCCTTCCTGCCAGAAGAGCGCGAGTGGATGGAACGTCTGCTGGGCTGGGGCCTGGTAGATACCTACCGTCACGCCTGGCCTGAAAAGAACGACCAGTTCTCGTGGTTTGATTATCGCTCAAAAGGTTTTGACGATAACCGTGGCCTGCGTATCGATCTGCTGCTGGCGAGCAAACCGCTGGCGGAGCGCTGCGAAGAAACCGGCATCGACTATGAAATCCGCAGCATGGAAAAGCCGTCCGACCATGCGCCTGTATGGGCTAAATTCCGCGTCTGATCGTCTGCGTATTTTCACTCTCCGGGCCTGGCCTGGAGAGTCTGTTTATTCTGTGCAAAATCAATAAAGCCACGGTAATACATTGTTGCGGCCGGAAATTTATTATATCTTCGCGCGCACTTTTCGCTGACGAAAACGCTACATTGCACTCGGTTTTACAGGAGAACCCCCATGAAAAAGAAGTTCGCATAACGCAGAATACCGGCTGCTAATTGTTGCGGTATTGTTCTGCGTTCTGGCGGGAGTTTTCCATCATTACGGTCTGACCGATCTGATCACCAATTTCCATCATTTACAAGATGTCATCGGCCAAAGCGGCCTGTTCGGCTATACCCTTTATATCCTGCTGTTTATAGTTGCCGCGCTGTGTCTGATCCCTGGCAGCATCCTGGTGATCGTCGGCGGTGTGCTGTTTGGCCCGGTGACAGGGACGCTTATCTCGTTAGTGGCGGCAACCATGGCTTCGGCGCTGTCGTTTATGCTGGCTCGCTGGCTTGGCCGGGAATTACTGCTGAAATACGTTGGCCATACGGCAACGTTTCAGGCTATCGAAAAAGGCATTGCCCATAGTGGAGTAGACTTTCTGATCCTGACCCGGCTCGTGCCACTGTTCCCCTATAACATTCAAAACTATGCCTATGGGCTGACGGCCATTCCGTTCTGGTCATTTACCGTGATATCTGCGCTAACCACCTTGCCCGGCATCTTTATCTATACGCTGATGTCGCACGAACTGGCCAGCGAAGGGATTAGCTGGGCATTTATCGGTAAGCTCAGCGTTGCGGGGCTGGCGCTATTCGTCCTCGTTCAGGCCGCCAAAGCCTGGGCGCGACATAAACATGTCGATCCGGCGCCCGGTCACGAGTACGCGGGTAAATGATCAAGATGAATAAAGCGCGGCGGACACGCTATTACCGTATAAGCTTGCTTGCCCTGCTGCTGCTCGCCCTGATGGCGTGGGCGTGGATACCTGGCGTGAGTGATTTTCTTCACGCCAGCCTGGCGGCATTTACCACGCTCGATCAGCATGCTCTTGAGAACTTCATTCGTTCTTACGGAACCCAGGCGGCGGTCGTGTCGTTCTTCCTGATGATCTTACAGGCCATCGTCGCGCCGCTTCCCGCCTTTGTGATCACCTTTGCCAACGCCTCGCTGTTTGGCGCATTTTGGGGCGGCGTACTGTCCTGGAGCAGCGCGATGGCTGGCGCGGCGCTGTGCTTTTTTATTGCCCGCGTTTTAGGTCGCAGCGCGGTGGAAAAACTGACCGGAAAAACGGTGCTGAACAACATGGACTCTTTTTTCGAGCGCTATGGCAAGCACACAATTCTTGTCTGTCGCCTGTTACCTTTTGTGCCGTTCGACCCGGTAAGCTACGCAGCAGGCCTGACCTCGATTCGTTTTCGCCATTTCTTCATCGCCACCGGCATCGGTCAGTTACCGGCCACTATCGTCTATTCATGGGCTGGTAGCCTGTTAACCGGCGGCACATTTTGGTTTGTTACCGGCCTGTTCATCCTGTTCGCTCTGAGCGTGGTGATTGCCGTGGCCAGAAGCCTTTATCTTGAGCATCAACGGAAAAAGACCTGAGTCTTTCCCCCATTTTTAGCAAGGGAGATATTATGCGTTACTGCTTATTGTGCCTGAGTTTGCTGCTCTCTCCGCTGGCGGCTTTCGCCGAGGACGCCAGTTGGCAGCAAATCAAAAATGACGCCCGCGGTCAGACGGTGTGGTTCAACGCCTGGGGTGGCGACAACGCAGTTAACCAGTATCTCGACTGGGTTAGCGGCGAGATGAAAACACACTATGCCATTAACCTGAAAATCGTACGCCTGGCGGATGCCGCCGACGCCGTAAAACGTATCCAGACGGAAGCGGCATCCGGGCGAAAAGCCGGTGGCTCGGTCGATTTACTGTGGGTGAACGGCGAAAATTTCCGCACGCTGAAAGAAGCCGGGCTGCTACAGACCCAGTGGGCACAAACGCTGCCTAACTGGCGCTATGTTGATACCCAGAAACCGGTGAATGAAGACTTTTCCATTCCAACGGAGGGGGCTGAATCACCGTGGGGCGGCGCACAGCTTACATTTATTGCCAGGCACGATCTCACCGCGCAGCCGCCGCAATCCCCGCAGGCACTGCTTGAGTTTGCCCAGGCGCACCCTGGCACGGTGACCTATCCGCGTCCGCCAGACTTTACCGGAACGGCTTTTCTTGAGCAGTTGTTAATTTCGCTCACCAACAAGCCGCAGGCGCTGAAAATAGCGCCAGATGCGTCCACATTCGCCGACGTTACCGCTCCATTGTGGCATTACCTTGATGCTTTGCATCCTGCCCTGTGGCGCGAAGGTAAAGATTTTCCGCCCACGCCCGCGCGAATGGATGCGCTGCTCAACGGTGGCACCCTGCGTTTATCAATGACCTTTAATCCTGCCCACGCGCAGCAAAAAGTGGCCAGCGGTGAATTACCCAAAAGCAGCTATAGTTTTGGTTTCTCACAGGGCATGCTCGGCAACGTGCATTTTGTCACCATTCCAGCGAATGCGCGTGCCAGCGCCGGAGCGAAAGTTGTGGCAAATTTCCTGCTTTCACCCAAAGCGCAGTTGCGTAAAGCCGACCCGTCTGTCTGGGGAGATCCTTCGGTGCTTGATCCACAAAAATTGCCTGTCGACCAGCGTAATGCGCTGCTGGCGCGGATCCCACAAGGGCTCCCTGCCATGCTGCCAGAACCGCATGCTGCATGGGTAAACGCTCTGGAACAAGAATGGCTACGCCGCTACGGTACACATTAATTCTGCTACTCTGGGCCATCATGGCGGGCGTTTATCTGCCGCTGGCGCCAGCGGCTTTTTCTCTGATAACGCCGGCGCTGAACACCAGACACTGGCTGGCGCTATTTAGCGATCCTCAACTCCCGCAGGCGTTACTGGCAACGCTGGTTTCCGTAAGCCTCGCGGCTGGCGGCGCGCTGATCATCGCCCTGCTGGCGATCCTCGCCTTATGGCCCGGCGCAGGCTGGGCGCGTCTGTGCACGCGTCTTCCGTGGCTGCTGGCGATTCCACATGTTGCCTTCACCACCAGCGTGCTGCTGGTTTTTGCCGAAGGCGGCATGCTCTGGCAATGGCTCCCGTTCCTCAGCCCCCAGCCTGATCGCTACGGCATTGGGCTTGGCGTGACGCTGGCGGTAAAAGAGAGTGCCTTTTTGTTATGGATCCTCTCAGCTCTGCTGAGTGAAAAACAGCTTTCGCAGCAGGTTATCGTCCTGGATTCGCTGGGTTACAGCCGACTGCAATGCCTGAACTGGCTGGTTCTGCCCTCTCTCGCCCCCGCGTTAGGCAAAGCCATGCTGGCGATTGTCGCCTGGTCGCTCTCGGTAGTGGATGTAGCAATCGTCCTTGGTCCCGGAAACCCACCAACGCTTGCCGTGTTGAGCTGGCAATGGCTCAGTCAGGGCGATGCCGAGCAACAGGCTAAAGGAGCACTCGCCAGCCTGCTGCTGGTACTGCTGCTACTCATCATCGCGCTGGCGGGGTATCTGCTCTGGCGCGCCTGGCAACGCACTATTCCCGCAGTAAACGGGGAACGCCTGCGTTTTTCATCCTGTACAATCGGACGTTCGCTGGTACAACTTTTGCCCTTTGGCGGTGTGGTGTGCGCGCTGGTTCTGGCGCTGATCGCCAGCTATTCGTCGCTAAATAGTGAGGCGCTCTGCACTAGCCTGCAACTGGGGCTTATCTCCAGCGTGCTGGCGCTGCTGATACTTTTTGCCTGGCTGGAATGGGGTCCGCAAACCGGACACCGTTGGGTCTGGCTACCGCTCATTTTGCCTGCGCTGCCGCTGGTAACTGGACAGTATCTGTTGGCGTTATATGCCGGACAGGATGGGCTGATGATAACCATTGTCTGGGGACACCTGCTGTGGGTGATGCCATGGATGCTGTTTGTGCTCAAACCGGCGTGGCAACGCATTGACCCACGATTGATTTTGATTGCGCAAACGCTGGGTTGGACCCGGGGGCGCATATTCTGGCAAGTAAAATGTCCGCAGCTGGCGCGCCCGGCGCTGGTTGCCTTCACGGTAGGGTTCTCAGTCAGTATCGCCCAGTATATGCCGACGCTGTGGTTAGGCGCCGGGCGCTATCCCACGCTGACCACCGAAGCGGTGGCATTAAGCAGCGGCGGTAGCACCGCCATTCTGGCAACCCAGGCGCTATGGCAGCTTCTGTTACCGCTTATAATTTTCGCACTGGCGGCGTTTCTCGCTGCGTGGATTGGCCGCTTTCGACAAGGACTCCGCTAATGCTCATTGTACAAGGCGTTTGGTTGTACCAGGGTACGACGGCGCTACTGAAGGACGTTAATTTCCAGGTTAATAAAAGTGACATTGTCACCATTATGGGGCCTTCCGGCAGCGGTAAGTCTTCGTTATTTTCGTGGATGATCGGGGCGTTGTCTCCTCAGTTTCAGGCGTCAGGCGAACTGTGGCTCAACGAACAGCGCGTAGACACACTGCCTACTGCGCAGCGCCAGATTGGCATTCTGTTTCAGGATGCGCTGCTGTTTGACCATTTCAGCGTTGGGCAGAATTTACTGCTGGCCTTACCCGCCAGCGTGCAAGGTCCCGCCAGACGCCATGCGGTGGAAAGCGCCCTCGCACGCGCGGGCCTGGCAGGATTTTATTCACGCGATCCGGCTTCGCTCTCCGGCGGGCAACGCTCGCGTGTCGCCCTGCTTCGCGCGCTGCTGGCGCAACCCCAGGCGCTGTTACTCGATGAACCCTTTAGCAGGCTGGATGCGTCGCTGCGCGATACCTTTCGCCAGTGGGTCTTCACCGAAGTACGTAAACTGGGTATTCCGGTGGTCCAGGTTACCCACGATGCGCAGGACGTTCCGCCAGCAGGTCGCGTATTACAGATGGAAAACTGGGCGTGAATGTGGCGATATGCTGCGTTAACGCAAGGTTTTTACTTAACTGGCGGCACAGAATGTCGTCCTCTTTTTCAACGTCGGGCTATTCGATGAAACGTGTTTCTCAAATGACCGCGCTGGCACTGGCTTTAGGGCTCGCTTGCGCTTCTTCCTGGGCTGCTGAAACAGCACAGACGCTCACCCTCAACCAGTTACAGCAAAAGCAAGGCGCGGCGATCGATACCCGTCAGAGCGCTTTTTACAACGGCTGGCCGCAATCGCTTAATGGTCCTTCAGGACACGAGCCTTCCGCACTGAACCTGTCTGCCGCCTGGCTCGACAAGATGAATGATGAACAACTCAGCGCCTGGGTTAAGGCACATCACCTGAAAACCGACGCGCCGGTGGCATTGTATGGCAGCGATACTGACATGCAGGCCGTCAAATCCCGCCTGCAGAAAGTCGGCTTTAACGCTATCTCAACCCTCAGCGATGCGCTTACGGACCCTGCCCGCCTGCAACGTCTGCCGCACTTCGAACAGTTGGTTTACCCGCAGTGGCTGCACGACCTTCAGCAGGGTAAAGAGGTAACCGCCAAACCGGCCGGTGACTGGAAAGTGATTGAAGCCGCCTGGGGCGCGCCGAAGTTGTATCTGCTCAGCCATATCCCTGGCGCGGGCTATATTGATACCAACGAAGTCGAAAGCGAACCGCTGTGGAATAAAGTGTCCGACGCGCAGCTCAAAGCGATGCTGGCGAAACACGGCATCCGCCACGACACCACGGTGATTTTATACGGCCGCGATGTCTACGCCGCCGCGCGCGTGGCGCAAATTATGCTGTATGCAGGTGTGAAAGATGTTCGTCTGCTCGACGGCGGCTGGCAGACCTGGTCTGACTCAGGTTTACCGGTCGAACGCGGTACTGCACCAACGGTGAAGCCTGAACCTGATTTCGGCGTGACGATCCCTGCCCAACCGCAACTGATGCTGGATATGGAACAGGCTCGCGGTCTGCTGCATCGCCAGGATGCGTCTTTGGTGAGCATTCGTTCATGGCCGGAATTTATCGGTACGACCAGTGGCTATAGCTACATTAAGCCAAAAGGTGAGATCGCAGGGGCGCGTTGGGGCCATGCAGGCAGCGACTCCACCCACATGGAAGATTTCCATAATCCGGATGGCACCATGCGCAGCGCCGATGACATCGCCGCCATGTGGAAGCAATGGAATATCCTGCCACAGCAACAGGTCTCATTCTATTGTGGTACCGGCTGGCGTGCTTCGGAAACGTTTATGTATGCCCGCGCAATGGGCTGGAAAAACGTCTCCGTCTACGACGGCGGCTGGTATGAGTGGAGCAGCTCTCCGAAAAACCCGATCGCCAGCGGTGAACGGGGTCCGGACGCCAGCAAGTAAGATTGTCATTTTTGCCGGATGCAGCGAGAACGCTTTACCCAGCCTACATAAACCATCGTTGTAGGCCGAATAAGCGAAGCGCATCCGGCAACGCACTACGTTACGCCTGACGCTGGACCGCTTTCAGCGTCAGATATCCGCTCCAGATCCGGGTGAACGTCGTCATCCAGCACAGCGCGCCAAAGACCCACGCCATTACGGCAAAATATTCCGGGAACAGACATCCCAACACAAACAGCAAAATCGTCTCGGTTCCTTCGGTCAGTCCACCCAGATAATAAAAAGATTTATGCGCATAACCGGGGTTATCAATCTGATGCTTTGCCGCCAACGCGGCGAAGGCCAGGAAGCTGCTGCCGGTGCCAATAAACGCGAACAACAGCCAACCGCCTGCCAGCGCATTTTGCGCCGGCGCAGCAAGAATAAAACCAAACGGCACTAAGGCGTAAAACAGAAAATCGAGCGAGATATCGAGAAATCCTCCCGCGTCCGTTAGCCCTCTGCGCCGTGCCAGCGCCCCATCCAGCCCGTCAAACAGCCGATTGAGCACAATAGCCACCAGCGCCGCCATATACCAGCCTAACGCCAGAAATGGCAACGCCAGCACGCCAATAGCAAAACCGACCAGCGTAAGTCCATCCGGGGTAATCGCCGGTTGATCAACGATGCCCACGCAGCGATGCAAAAGCGGTTTTAATCGCGGATGAAGATGGCGGTCAAGCATGCGGGCGTCCTTTAAAACTGTCGCACAGTCCCTGGGAGGGAATATCGAGAGCGGCATTAAAACGCGCCGAGAGATTTTGAAACGCAATCAGCGCGGTCATTTCAGTAATGGCGTCATCGGTAAAATACTGCTTCATCTGCGTTTTCAGCGCATCGTCAACCTGTGGTGGCGTTGCGGTGACCGCATCAGCATAGGCCAGCCCTACACGTTCTTCTGCGCTAAATAGCGTTGATTCTTGCCAGTTGGCAACCTGTAAGACTTTATCCAGCGCGCCGCAGCGTTCAGCCAGCCGTAAACTGTTGGCGTCAACGCAGAAAGCGCAGTGGCACACCTGAGAAACGCGGGTCATCAACAGCGCGCGCATCACCGGCGACAGGCGCGCCTTTTTACGCTCCAGATACCCGACAAACAGCGCCACCAGCCAGAACAGGAACGGCATCCGCCCCCACCAGCGCGTGGGATGCAGCACATCGCCATAATGTTTTTTCTGCGTAGCAACGAGCGGTTGCAAACTGGAAGGGATACGCGTTAACGGTTTTACCCACGACTGAGGATCGTTCAACGGTGGCTCCTGAATACTTTAGATAAAACAAAGATAACGATAGTATGTCATTTTCTACCGTTAGATCTTGATGAATATAATGAAAACCCTCGACGTGGTCGCCGCTATCATTGAACGTGATGGCAAAATTTTACTGGCTCAACGCCCGGAGCATGCGGATCAGTCAGGTATGTGGGAGTTTGCTGGCGGTAAGGTTGAGCCGGGGGAAAGTCAGCCAAAGGCGCTGGTCCGTGAACTGCGTGAAGAGTTGGGCATCGAGGCGGTCGTTGGGCGCTACATTGCCAGCCATCAACGCGAGGTTTCAGGCCGACTCATTCACTTACATGCCTGGCATGTACCGTCATATCAGGGGGAGCTGAAAGTGTATGAACATCAGGATATCGTCTGGTGTTCACCCGAAGAGGCGCTGCGTTATCCGCTGGCGCCTGCCGATATCCCGCTATTAGAAGCGTTTATCCTTTTACGCGACGCCAGACCAGCGGATTCGTGCTGATCGTTTTATCATCGCGCTGGCACTGAAGCAAAACGCCATCCGCTTTAATCACCGCCCCTTCTGAGTAGTTTTGATCCTGATAAATACAGCACTGACTACAGGGTTGCGCCCGCTGACCGCTGGAACTGAACACCTCCGGTGGGACATTCACCTGCACGTCCGGGCGATAAAGCTGATTTGCCAGCGTCGCGCTGGACACCAGTGCCAACGCTCCTGCCATGATTATACGGCGCATATTCTTTCCTTTTTGACTGACAGTTATGCTCAGTATAACGGTATAAACCGGCAGAAACTTTAGCCCTTGCCATCATCGCTTTTGGTTATGACCCACGCAGCAATATTAATTTACTTAGCGCGGTTAATTTTTTCTTTCGTCCCGTCACACTGCTGATGTTATAGTCAAAAACTGCAAAACACTTAACACAAAAATCAAAAATATAACCATATCAATACATAAGAGGTACTTATATCTATGGATCAGACACGTTCTCTGGAGTCATTCCTTAACCATGTGCAAAAGCGCGACCCGAATCAGACCGAGTTCGCGCAAGCCGTTCGTGAGGTAATGACGACACTGTGGCCCTTCCTCGAGCAAAACCCGCGTTATCGTCAGATGTCGTTGCTGGAACGTCTGGTTGAACCGGAGCGCGTGATCCAGTTCCGCGTCGTCTGGCTGGACGATCGCAATCAGGTGCAGGTCAACCGCGCGTGGCGCGTGCAGTTTAGCTCCGCCATTGGCCCATACAAAGGCGGGATGCGTTTCCACCCTTCCGTGAACCTGTCGATCCTGAAATTCCTTGGCTTCGAGCAAACATTTAAAAACGCCCTCACCACGCTGCCAATGGGCGGGGGTAAAGGCGGGAGCGATTTCGATCCTAAAGGTAAAAGCGAAGGCGAAATCATGCGTTTTTGTCAGGCACTGATGACCGAACTGTTCCGCCATTTAGGACCCGATACCGATGTTCCAGCGGGCGATATCGGCGTAGGCGGTCGTGAAGTCGGCTTTATGGCCGGGATGATGAAAAAACTGTCCAACAACAGCGCCTGTGTCTTTACCGGTAAAGGTCTCTCTTTCGGCGGCAGCCTGATTCGCCCGGAAGCTACCGGCTACGGTCTGGTGTACTTCACCGAAGCGATGCTCAAACGCCATGGCCTGGGCTTTGAAGGCATGCGCGTGGCCGTCTCTGGTTCCGGTAACGTGGCGCAATTCGCCATTGAGAAAGCCATGGAGTTTGGCGCGCGAGTAGTCACCGCCTCCGACTCCAGCGGAACTGTGGTCGACGAAAGCGGATTTACCAAAGAAAAACTGGCGCGTCTGTGCGCGATCAAAGACAGCCGCGACGGCCGCGTGGCGGATTACGCCCGCGAATTTGGCCTGACCTATCTGGAAGGCCAACAGCCGTGGTCGGTTCCGGTTGATATCGCCCTGCCGTGCGCCACCCAGAACGAACTTGATGTCGATGCGGCACGCGTGCTGATCGCCAACGGCGTGAAGGCTGTCGCCGAAGGGGCAAACATGCCTACCACCATCGAGGCCACCGATCTGTTCCTGGAAGCCGGTGTAATGTTCGCGCCGGGTAAAGCGGCCAACGCGGGAGGCGTAGCGACATCCGGTCTGGAAATGGCGCAGAACGCCGCACGTCTGGGCTGGAAAGCGGAGAAAGTGGATGCGCGCCTGCATCACATCATGCTGGATATTCATCATGCCTGCGTCGAGTACGGCGGCGAAAGTAAGCAAACCAACTACGTACGTGGCGCCAACATCGCGGGATTCGTGAAAGTTGCCGACGCGATGTTGGGCCAGGGTGTGATTTAATTCAGATCTGTTGTTCCCGTAGGCTAGATACGGCACACGTGCCTTATCCAGCCTAAGAGCGCACTACAGGCCCGCCTCTTCAGATGGCGGGCTTTTTTTCGCCGTGCGTTTACGCGGCGCGCTCTTTTTCTTGTCACCACCACTACTACCCGGTGCGGCAATTCCACGGAAGCGTCGTACCGGCGTGCTGCGCGCCTGATCGATTAGCTGATACAGCGTCCCCACCAGCGGCTGCATGAAATCCTGATATCGACACTGTTTTTCGCTGATTTGGGTCAGGATCGATTCCCAGTGCGCGGTCATATCCGGGCGCGTCGCCATTTCAGGCAGCGAATGAAACAGCGCTTTTCCGGCATCGGTAGAATGGATATAGCGCCCCTTCTTCACCAGGAAACCACGCTTAAACAGCAGCTCGATAATCCCGGCGCGCGTCGCTTCCGTTCCCAGTCCGTCCGTTGCGCGCAGGATCTTTTTCAGATCTTTATCCTGCACAAAGCGCGCGATTCCGGTCATCGCTGACAGCAGCGTGGCATCGGTAAAGTGCCGCGGAGGCTGGGTCTGTCGTTCAACCACTTCGCCTTTTTCGCACAGCAGCTCGTCGTCTTTTGCCACCACCGGCAGCGGCGTCCCGTCGTTATCTTCGTCGCGCTCTTTGTTGCCAAGCAGCGTACGCCATCCGGCCTCCGCCAGAAAACGGGCTTTGGCGACAAACTTACCTTTCGCGATGTCCAGCTCAATAACGCACTTCCTGAATACCGCATCCGCGCAAAACTGCATCAGATATTGACGGGCAATCAGATTGTATATCTTCGCTTCATTATCGTTCAGGTTGATGGACGAACTGCGCGCGGTTGGAATGATGGCGTGGTGCGCATCCACTTTTTTATCATCCCAACAGCGGTTTCGCGTATCGGGATTGACCGCCGGTTGCGGAAGCAGATCCGGCGCATGGACGCTAATCGCGTTCAGCACCGCGTGACGTCCGGCAAAGTGTTCTTCCGGCAGATAACGGCTATCCGAACGCGGATAGGTGATCAGTTTATGGGTTTCATACAGCTTCTGGCAGATATCCAGAACGTTTTGCGCACTTAAGCCAAAGCGTTTCGCCGCTTCAATCTGCAACGCCGACAGCGAAAACGGCAGCGGCGCGGATTCTGATTCCCGTTTATCGTTATAGCTGGTGACGATCGCCGGCTGACCGTTAATGCGGTTTACCACGTGTTCAGCCAGCGTGCGGTTTAGCAAGCGCCCTTCTTCATCCTGATACGGCTCACACGCTTCGCTCGGCTGCCAGATAGCGGTAAACCGCTCATCGGCGGGCGTCACGATATGCGCCTTTACCTCGAAGAAGTCTTTGGCAACGAAGTTTTCAATCTCTTCATCGCGACGCACAACCAGTCCGAGCACCGGCGTTTGCACGCGCCCAACCGAAAGTACGCCCTGATAGCCCGCGTTACGCCCCAGAATGGTATAAGCGCGCGTCATGTTGATACCGTACAGCCAGTCCGCCCGCGCTCGCGCCAGTGCCGACACGCAAAGGGGGATGAACTCACTGTTGGCGCGCAGACGCTCAATCGCCCGCTCGACGGCCTGCGGGTTGAGGTCGTTAATCAGGCAGCGTTGCACCTGCTGGCGCTTTTCAGGGGCCAGTTGCAGGTAATCCAGCACTTCATCCACCAGCAGTTGTCCTTCACGATCGGGGTCACCTGCGTGAATGACTTCACTGGCCTCATGCAAAAATCGCTTAATAACGTTGAGCTGTTTGGTCACCGAGGGACGCGGCTGCAGTTGCCACTTTTCCGGGACAATCGGCAGATCAACCAGACTCCAGCGAGCATAACGACTGTCGTAGGCATCTGGCTGCGCCTGCTCAAGCAGGTGACCAATACACCAGGTCACCACTTGCCCGTTTCCGCACTCGATAAAACCGTCACCTTTGCGATGCGGCTTCGGCAGCACATCGGCGATAGCGCGCGCCAGACTCGGTTTTTCGGCAATAAACAACCGCATCGAGTTAACGGATCTCAACCATGGCGCGACCGCCACGAGCTTCCACTAACTCACCAATCGCGGTGAGGTCGATGCCAAACTGCGCCGCTGCCGCTTTAACTTCGGCTTCAGCTTGCGGCGTTACCGCTAACAGCAGACCACCGGAAGTTTGCGGATCGCAGAGCAAATCGCGAACCGACTGCGGCATTTCACCCATCAGGTGTCCGTAGCTGGCAAAGTTACGCTGGGTACCGCCCGGCACCGCGCCCTGCGCGATGTATTCTTCAACACCTGGCAGCTTAGGAATAGCCTGGTAGACGATCTGCGCCTGAACGCCGGCCCCCTGACACATCTCGCTCAGATGCCCCAGCAGCCCAAAACCGGTAACGTCGGTCATGGCTTTCACGCCGTCGATATCGGCAAATGCCGCCCCGGCAATGTTCATCCGGCACATCACTTCCGTCGCCAGCCCTTTGTGCTCGTCCTTCAGCAGCGATTTTTTCTCTGCGGTGGTCAGGACACCAATACCCAGAGGCTTGGTCAAAAACAGCTTGCATCCCGCCTCGGCGGTGCTGTTTTTCTTCACGCGTTCGGTTGGAACAACGCCGGTTACCGCAAGACCAAAGATAGGCTCAGGGGCATCGATAGAGTGCCCCCCCGCCAGCGCGATACCCGCCTGACGGCAGGCAAAGCGTCCGCCTTCGGTTACTTCGCGGGCGATTTCCGGCGCCAGCTTATCAAGCGGCCAGCCCAGGATAGCAATTGCCATAATCGGTTTGCCGCCCATGGCGAAAATATCGCTGATGGCGTTGGTGGCGGCGATGCGGCCAAAATCAAACGGATTATCGACAATCGGCATAAAGAAATCGGTGGTGCTGATTACGCTAGTGCCGTTCCCCAGATCGTATACAGCCGCGTCGTCGCGGGTTTCATTACCCACCAGTAAGTTTGGATCAACAAACTTCGCCTGCTCACTGTGCAGGATGGTTTCCAGCACTTTTGGGGAAATTTTACAACCGCAACCGGCTCCGTGGCTGTATTGCGTTAAACGAATAGCTTGCTCGCTCATGGACATCTCCTGTCATTGCAATCCGGATATGGTAGCGCTCATTCCATGATGTGGTAAGAGTGACTGTCTGAATTCGGGTGCCTTTGCTCATAATCCAGACAGTTTTGCCGTTGATATCAGAAATAACGGACGAATGCGCTCGGATCGGCAAGGGTAATCGTCGTGGATGCTTTCAACTGTGGTGTGCCCAGATAGAGAAAACCGACGATTTTATCCTGTGGGCGACAGTCAAACGCTTCGCGGACGACCTCACTTTCGGTTAATGCGCCACTGCGCCAGATACCGCCAAAGCCCTGGGCAATGGCAGCCATCTGCATGGCCATCACCGCACAACCGGCAGACATTTCCTGTTCCCATAACGGAACCTTGTCGTTTGCTTCACATTTCGCCACCACGGTAATAATCAGCGGCGCGCGAAACGGCGCGCTGCGCGCTTTTTCCTGGGCCTTCTCATCGCTGCCAGATGCAATAGCGCCTTTTTCAAGCACGGCGGCAAAGCGTTCACGCCCTTCGCCCTCGATGACAAAGAATTGCCACGGTTGCAGCGTTTTGTGGTCCGGCGCGCGCATTCCCGCACGCAGAATATTTTGCAGTTGTTCTCCTGCCGGGGCCGGTTCGACGAGACGAGAGGCGCTACGACGGGTCATAAGTAATTCGAGTGCATCCATTTGCTTAACTCCAACAATGAAATTTGTTCACAAAATTAACACGTGAGCGGATTTTGTTACAGCACAGGCGGTGATTCCTGCTGACAAGTGCCTGTCGGGTCATTACGATAGCCTCATCTTATCGCCTTTCTCCGGGATTTCGGGGTGGCGTGTTGTTAATTGGTAGGGAGAATACATGCGAACCCTGTGGCGATTTATTGCCGGATTTTTTAAATGGACATGGCGATTACTCAATTTCGTCCGTGAATTTGTGCTTAACCTGTTCTTCATCTTTTTGGTGCTGGTTGGCGTGGGCATCTGGATGCAGGTCAGCAGCAGCAACACCAGCGAACACGCTGAGCGAGGCGCGCTGCTGCTGGATATCTCCGGGGTGATTGTCGATAAGCCTTCGAGCACCAGTCGGTTAAGCGTTATTGGCCGTCAGCTGTTTGGCGCCAGTTCCGATCGTCTGCAGGAAAACTCCCTGTTCGATATCGTGAATACGATTCGCCAGGCAAAAGATGATCGCAACATCACCGGCATCGTGATGGATCTGAAAAATTTTGCCGGGGCAGACCAGCCTTCCATGCAGTATATCGGCAAAGCACTGCGGGAATTCCGCGACAGCGGTAAACCGGTCTTTGCCGTGGGCGATAACTTCAGCCAGGGGCAGTATTACCTCGCCAGTTTTGCTAACAAAATTTACCTCTCTCCGCAGGGTTCCGTTGATCTGCACGGCTTTGCCACCAACGGTCTGTACTACAAGTCCCTGCTCGATAAGCTGAAAGTTTCCACGCACGTATTCCGCGTCGGGACCTATAAGTCTGCCGTAGAACCGTTTATCCGCGATGATATGTCTCCTGCCGCGCGTGAAGCCGACAGTCGCTGGATCGGCGAGCTGTGGCAGAACTATCTCGACACGGTCGCCGCCAACCGCCAGATCCCAGCTCAGCAGGTGTTCCCTGGCGCACAGGCGATGCTGGACGGTTTGACGAAGGTCGATGGAGATACGGCGAAATATGCGCTCGACAACAAACTGGTGGATGCACTCGCCTCCAGCGCCGAAGTCGAAAAAATGCTGACCAAACAGTTTGGCTGGAGCAAAGCGGATAAAAACTATCGCGCCGTCAGCTATTACGATTATTCGCTGAAAACGCCAGCGGATACCGGAGACAGCATTGGCGTTATCTTCGCGAACGGCGCGATTATGGACGGTGAAGAAACCCCAGGAAATGTGGGGGGCGACACCACTGCCGCACAAATCCGCGAAGCACGTCTCGATCCGAAAGTGAAAGCTATTGTTCTGCGCGTGAACAGTCCTGGCGGCAGCGTCAGCGCCTCGGAAGTCATTCGTGCTGAGCTGGCTGCGGCAAAAGCGGCGGGTAAACCGGTTGTCGTGTCTATGGGCGGCATGGCGGCCTCCGGTGGCTACTGGATCTCCACCCCAGCCAGTTACATTGTGGCAAACCCCAGCACTTTAACCGGTTCAATCGGGATCTTTGGTGTGATCAACACCGTAGAAAACAGCCTGGGTTCCATTGGTGTACATACCGATGGCGTGGCCACTTCCCCGCTGGCGGATATCTCCATCACCAAAGCGTTACCGCCTGAAGTGCAGCAAATGATGCAATTGAGCATTGAAAATGGCTATAAGCGCTTTATCACGCTGGTCGCGGATGCACGTAAGACAACCCCTGAGCAGATTGACAAAATCGCGCAGGGTCACGTCTGGACCGGTCAGGATGCGAAAGCCAACGGACTGGTAGACAGCCTCGGTGATTTTGACGACGCCATCGCGAAAGCGGCTGAGCTTGCCAAGCTGAAACAGTGGCACATTGCGTATTATCAGGATGAACCGACATTCGTCGATATGGTAATGGACAGCATGTCAGGCTCCGTTCGCGCCATGCTGCCCGAAGCTATTCAGGCCATGCTCCCGGCGCCGCTTGCTTCTGCGGCCAGTGCAGTTAAAGCGGAAAGCGATAAGCTGGCCGCGTTTAACGATCCGCAAAACCGATATGCGTTTTGCCTGACCTGCGCCAACGTTCGCTAACAATTGCCCCCTCTTCGGGATGAAGAGGGGTTTTCATTGAGACAGAAGAAAAGTCATGCAAAAGAAATCGATTTACGTTGCCTATACCGGCGGTACCATTGGTATGCAGCGCTCAGAACAGGGTTATATTCCTGTTTCTGGTCATCTCCAGCGTCAACTGGCATTGATGCCTGAATTCCACCGCCCGGAGATGCCAGACTTCACCATCCACGAATACGTCCCGTTGATGGATTCCTCCGACATGACGCCGGAAGACTGGCAGCATATTGCGGAAGACATTAAAGCACACTACGACGATTACGATGGTTTTGTCATTCTGCACGGCACCGACACCATGGCGTTTACGGCTTCAGCGCTCTCTTTTATGTTGGAGAACCTGGGTAAACCGGTAATTGTGACAGGGTCACAAATTCCGCTGGCAGAGCTACGTTCAGACGGGCAAATCAACCTGCTCAATGCGCTGTACGTTGCGGCAAATTATCCGATCAATGAAGTCACCCTGTTTTTCAACAATCGACTGTTTCGCGGCAACCGTACCACTAAAGCGCACGCCGATGGCTTTGACGCCTTTGCCTCACCCAACCTTGCGCCGCTACTGGAAGCCGGGATCCACATCCGTCGACTGGGAACACCGCCAGCACCGCACGGCGCAGGTGAACTGCTTGTTCATCCTATTACTCCACAACCGATTGGCGTGGTCACCATTTACCCAGGTATCTCCGCTGATGTGGTGCGTAACTTCCTGCGCCAGCCGGTAAAAGCGTTAATTTTGCGCTCCTACGGCGTGGGCAATGCACCGCAAAATAAAGAGTTTCTGCAAGAACTTGAAGATGCGAGCTCACGTGGCATTGTGGTGGTGAACCTGACCCAGTGTATGTCCGGCAAGGTAAACATGGGTGGCTACGCGACGGGTAATGCCCTCGCCCACGCTGGCGTGATTGGCGGCGCGGATATGACCGTCGAAGCCACGCTCACCAAATTGCACTATTTACTGAGTCAGGGACTGGATGTGCAGAGCATTCGTGAAGCTATGACGCAAAATCTACGCGGCGAGCTCACCCCGGACGAATAAAGGAGTCTATGCCCATGGCCCGAGCCTTACTGTTGGTCGATTTACAAAATGACTTTTGTGCCGGCGGCGCTCTCGCTGTTCCGCAAGGCGACAGCACAATCGAGATTGCCAACCGTCTGATTGACTGGTGCGCCCTACGCGGCGACACGGTTGTTGCCAGTCTGGACTGGCATCCGGCTAATCACGGTAGTTTTGCCAGCCAGCATCAGGTCGCCCCCTACAGTCAGGGACAACTGGATGGTCTGGCGCAAACGTTCTGGCCCGATCATTGCGTGCAAAACAGCGAAGGGGCGGCCCTGCATCCGCTGCTGAACCAGCGTGCAATAGCGAAAACCTTCACCAAGGGCGAGAACCCGCTGGTCGACAGTTACAGTGCGTTTTTTGATAACGGTCGTCGTCAGGCAACCGCGCTGAACGCCTGGCTGCTCGAACACCGTATTGCTGAGCTTATTATCATGGGTCTGGCTAGCGACTATTGCGTTAAATTCACCGTTCTGGATGCGCTCGATCTTGGTTATACCGTCAGCGTTATTACCGACGGCTGCCGTGGCGTCAATATTCAACCCCAGGATAGTGCAGAGGCGTTTATGGAAATGGCCGCAGCGGGCGCGACGCTGTATACGCTTGATGACTGGCTGGAAACCCAGCGCTAATTGATGTCGACAGGATCCCCCCTGTCGGCACGTTATCTCAAGCCAGTGTCGAAATCTCTTCCAGCGAAACTTTGCGTGTTTCGATGCCAAAGCAAAAAAGAATCAGCGCGCACAGCACCAGCATTATGCCTAGCACGATAAAGACCGTAATCGAGCCGTAGCGGGTCAACAAGATAGCGACGCCATAGGGCGTAAATACTGCGACAATTCTTCCCACGGCATTCACAAAGCCCGATCCCCGCAATCTAAGGTGTGTGGGCCACAGTTCGGGGACATATACCGCAGAGGCAAAGCACACGTACATATACAAAAAAAAGATCATCACCAGCCCGTAGCTCAAAATAGCCCACTCTTCGGTTTGAATCGAATAGAAATATCCGAGCAGCGCGATAATAATCAACAAGAATGAACCAAACAATCGACGTGGAAAACGATCAATAATCAGTGTGGCAATAAATATCCCAACGGGTGCGCCAATCATAATTATCGCGGTCATAAAAATAGATTTCGTCACATCGATTCCCGAATTAACAAAAATCGTCGGGATCCATACCGTAATGGTATAGAGCGAAATATTCATCGCGATAAGCACGGTGATTGCCACCAGCGTACAACGCAACATCGGCCCTTTGAACAAGAGCCAGAATGAATCACTTTCCGTGCTTATATCCGCCGTTAGGCAATCGCTATGGCAGGGAGGTAAAGTGATGTTTTTTTCTTTCTGAATTTGCAGTTCCACCTGCAGAAGATGTTTTTCAGCTTCGTTTCTCTTTCCTTTGCCAGCCAGCCAACGAGGAGATTCAATATAATACTTTCCCGACAGATACCATGCTAAGAGCATCGCCATGCCACCGAGTAAAAACATCATCCGCCAGCTTAGAAAGGCGATAATCACAACGCCAATCGCCGCTGAAAGCATCGGCGACCAGTTGCCGACAAACGACAGGCGAGCAGACCACTTCCCACGCACCCCGGGCGGAATAAATTCAGTAAATGAGGCATAGCCCACCATAATCAGCGCTCCCATTCCGCTCCCCATTAGGAAGCGGAAAAAGATAAGCCAATACATGTTAGGCACAAACGTTGCCGCACAGGCAGAGACCCCGACGATCAGCAAATTGAAGCGGAACGCTTTGCGTCGACCAAGATAATCACCAATAAAGCCACCGGTTAGTGAGCCAATAAAATAGCCAAACATCAGAGCCGAGGTAAACGCGGCGTTGAGGTAATTATTTGACCAACCGGTACTGACTAATTTTGCCAACACCACATTCCCGGAATAGCTGAGAAAACCGGTGACTAATAAACTAAAACTGATAATGCCGAAAATACGAAAATGAAATCGAGATAAAGGTAAGCGATCTAATCTTGCACCGATAGGGTCACATTGTTCCATCTGGATGCCTCAAATTAAGCTAAATAGAAAGTATGGCGATCGCGGCAGAAAAAATCTCACCGCGCCATCCATCATCATTAGATTCTTATGGCATTTTCCAGGTGCAAACTAAAATAATATCGACACGACCCACGTTAAAATTAATATACGAGTTGAATATTATTTTCTTTGCAAAATGCAATCCACTCTGCACCCGGTGCCTTATTGGTAATTAGGTAATTAATATGGCTAAAGTCCACGAGCTGGACGAACGCTTTACGATCGAACTTCGAATGATCAACCAACAGAGCCACCTCGGTCGCCTGGCGGATCATCGTCTTTTTGATTTCCGCTTCCGCTTCGTTAGAGTCAAGCGCTCCGCTCTGCATATCCAGACCTTTGCAGCTCATCACCAGGATATCAACATGATAGCGGCTGATAATCTCCTTGGTGATCCTTCCCTGAAGCGACAGCGTATTCTTATTTAATTCACCGCCAGTAGAAACAACGTTAATTTCTGACTGTGCAAGTTCATGAAAAGCTTCAGCCGAGTTGGTCAGTAGCGTCAGATCGTTTCTTTCCTTCAACAGTTTCAATAATTCCATCACGGTACTACTGGCGTCGGCAGCCATGGTGGTCTTATTTTTAATAAATGGTAATGCATTACGGGCAATGATCTGCTTTTCTTCAAAAAAAGATTTTGCACGCTTATAAAAATGGATATTGTCGGACAACGCGGTTGTATTGAGTACAGCACCGCCATATGTTCGGGTCAAAAACCCTTCATCTTCCAGTTTTTCCAGATCGCGGCGAATCGTTTCTTCAGTCACCTGAAAGATCGAACTTAAATTAGATACCACTACTTTCTTATCATTCACCACCATTTGCTTAATGGCCTGAATCCTGTCTTTTGCCGCCACGATGACACCTCTGTTTCCTGCAAAGTAATAATAAGAGGCAAGTATCTCACAGGCCATGTTTATTTTCAAAATAACATGTCTGAATCACAGATTTTAGTGCTATTTTACACAGAAACAGAGGTGAACCCCATTTGGCTTATTTTGTATCCAGCGCCTCAGCCATTCGCCTCATCAATAAAGAATCATCATCGGTCAGGGGAATCGTTAACGCCTGAACATTATCACGGACCTGTTCAGGCGCGGTTGCGCCGCTCAGCAAGGTGATTAAATCGCTTTGCTTTAAAATCCACGCCAGTGCCAGCGCGGGGATTGTGCAGCGGTATTTTTCGCACAACGGCCGCCATTGCTCAAGCATGTCAATCACCCGTAGCATATTGTCTCGTTGGAACCAGACTTTGTTGGCCCGCGCCCCGCCAGGGACATAATCGCGATCAATAGTTCCGGTCAGTAGACCCTGCTCAAGCGGTGAATATACCTGCACCACGATGCCATGCTGCTGACATAACGGCAGCAGTTCAGCTTCCAGTGCCCGGTCAAGGATGCTGTACTTGGCCTGGATGATATCCAGCTCACCGTGTTTGAGATACTCCCTGATATGTTCCGCATCGACGTTAGCCGCACCGATAGAACGAATTTTCCCCTCTTTCTTGAGTGCGTTTAGTGTATCGACGGTTTCCGCAATCGGCGTAAAACAGGGTTCGACCGACTGCCAGTGGGTCATGTAGATATCAATGCTCTCAATACCCAGTCTTTGCAGACTGGCATCCACCTCTTCGCGAATCGACTCGGGTGTGAGATTTTTATACAACTGCCGGTCGCCCACTTTGTTAAACAAACTTCCTGTTCGCTCCCAGACGATGCCGCATTTGGTTTCAACAACGATATCGTTACGCGGCAGTTTTTTCAGCGCCTGCCCGACAATCACTTCACTATTGCCGAAGTTGTAACCTGGCGCGGTATCAATCAAATTAATACCGCAGCGATGCGCCTCAACAATGGTATCAATACAGACCTGCAGATCGAGATCGCCGTTCCACGCCGGACCGCCGCCAATCGCCCATGTGCCTAATCCCATGCGGGAAAGCGTAATATCCGTACTGCCTAAAGGAATCATTTTCATCTGCCGCTATTATCCTTCATATTCATCGAGAAGTTGTTCAACCAGCTTTCTGTTCTTCACACCCGTCGTGGCCCCTACGCTCAAAACCGATATGGCCGCCGTTGCATTAGCAAACAGCGCGCACTCACGCAGTGTTTTGCCTTCAAGCAGCGCGGAAATAAATCCCGAGGCAAAATTGTCTCCCGCGCCGATAGTGTCGATGGCGGTAATTCCCGAAACGGCTGGAACCTCGATTTTCATATCGACACGTTTGATAAAGCAGCCTCTCTTGCCGGTCTTAATCACGACTGTTTTCACGCCGCAGTTCAGGAAACTGTCGGCAATGTCATCCAGCGTCTCTTTCCCGGTGAGCAGTTTGGCCTCCTCAAAATTAGGAAACAGATAATCCACGTAGCTCAATGCCTGTCGAATATCTTTCAGTGTTTCATTAAGCCGCGGTTTTATCATATCCGCACAGATAATTAACCGATGCGCTTTCGCCTGAGCGAAAATTGCCGTCAGTGCATCGCTATCCAGTAACGGGCTATTAAAAATACTCGCCAGCGACAGCAGCTTTGCTTGAGAGAAGCGGTCAAAATCAACATCGCTGATATTCAGCTTCCACAGGCTGCCGTTACGGTTAGTCACGAAAGTACGCTCGCCATCGGCGGTGACTAATCCCACGTTAATAGATGTATCAATTGCGGCATCCTGCTTCAGGCTCTGAATATCTATATTCTCCCGACGACAGTGGTCGAGAATAAAATGACCTGCTGCATCAGCACCTACCCGGCTCATTAACGCTGTACGATGACCGAGACGAGAAATAATAGTCGCTTCATTAATTGCGTCGCCGCCGGTTGTCATCGCTATTCTTTCTAACGGATAAGAATCAACATCAAAAATATTTTTACTCACCGGCTGTAAGGGAATATCAACAATAGCTGCCCCTATACAAATAACCTCGATATTATCCATGTTGTCATTCCGCTTTACCGTCAGAACCAAACAATTTAATTTTCTCCAGCGCGCGCTCTTTTACCGCTTTGCGAACTTCACGTTCAACGTGCAGGAAGGGCTGATTCTGGTTCTCCTGCACTGCCACCATGGCAGCCTGGCACAGTTCGGTATGAATGTTGATTTTAGAGATACCTAATGAAATGGCTTTTTTGATATCCGCATCGCTGATACCCGACGCACCATGCAACACCAGTGGCACGGATACGGCTTCCCGCACGCGTTTAACAACGTCGAAATTCAGTTTCGGCTCTGAGGTATAGACGCCATGCTGGTTACCAATCGCCACCGCCAGAGAATCGCAGCCGGTACGCTCGACAAATTCCGCCGCCTGGTTCGGATCGGTATAGTGATAACCCGCCAGCGCTTCTTCGTACACCGTTTCATTGCCCACATGGCCCAGCTCAGCTTCGACCGGCACACCCAGCGGATGGAAAAAATCCACGGCCTCTTTTGTCAGACGAATATTCTCTTCGAAATCAAAGGAAGAGGCATCACGCATCAGCGAATTCATACCATGAGTCCAGGCGTTATGGATAATCTCCATGCTACGTCCGTGATCCCAGTGGGTAATAACTGGAACCGAGGCCTTTTTAGCCATTGAAACCATCATGTGCGAAAAATCTTCGAACGAGGTATTACCCACAAAACCAGTACCGAAAGAGATAATCACCGGCGATTTCGATTCTTCCGCCGCATCAATCACCCCCATTAGCATTTCCGCATTCCACACGTTAAAGTGAGCAATCGCATAATGTTTATTTTGGGCATCATTTTCCCAATATTTAATATCTGCCAGCATAGTTATTTCTCCCTTTCCGATAAATTAATGATTTACTTTAATTACGCCTTTAATAATTTCGCTTTTGTTATTAACGGATTCATCAAACGCGCGCTGAACATCTGCATAATCGTAAATATGCGTCACCATCGATTTCACATCGAACCGACCGGAGGATATGGCTTCAATAGTAACCGGATAGCGGTTGGCGTAACGGAAAACGGTCTGAATAGACACTTCACGGTTAATTTTGAGGAAATTAATTGCGGAATCACCAGGTACTGTACCAACGATCATGATTTTCCCGCCGCGCATCACCAGATACGGCGCCTGCTTAACGGTTATGGCTGAACCGGCAGTTTCGAAAACAATGTCCGCGCCCATATCGCCAGAGAACTGCTGGCAGCGGACAATGGTGTCCTCTTTTGCACCGTTTATAACGGTTGTCGCCCCGAGTTGTTCAGCCATCGCCAGACGTTTTTCCAGCACATCAACCACCGCGATCTCGGTTGCGCCCAAACATTTACACGCCTGCAAAGTCATTAAACCAATACACCCCGCCCCAAGAATGACGATTTTCTTACCCGGTTTAACGTCTGCCAGCATTGCAGCATGCATACCCACCGCCGCTGGTTCCACCAGCGCACCTTCCAGGGTGTCCATGTTATCGGGCAATTTGTAAGTGAAACTCTCCGGATGACACAGATAGTGGGTTAGCGCGCCGCGGTAGTTGGGCTGCGTAGCCATAAAATCGACGTCCGGGCAGATATTATATTTCCCTTCCAGGCAGTAGCGGCAGTGACCGCACGGTACACCGGGTTCAATATTCACCCGATCACCCGGTTTAAATTTGGTTACACGGTTCCCTACCGCCACCACCGTACCGGCGCATTCATGCCCCAAACCAATTTCCTGATTAGGATCTTTCGGCGGAATAAAAGGACCTGATTCAAAACCGTGAACATCTGAACCGCAAATACCAACGTATTCAACTTTGATCAGCACTTCATGCTCATTGGGCACCGGAATATCGGCGGCGATGATTTTCATCGTGCCCGGCGTTTTTAATATCGCTTTCGAGTTTTTCATTTTATTTCCCGTCAATATTATTTGCTGGTAACTGCATCAATCCCGAGACTTTCGACAGAGACGCCTTTGGTTTCAATTCCGATGGTAGCAATGGCAATGGCGACAATAATGGAGACCGCACCTAGCAGTACAAACACCCCTGTCACGCCGTAACCATTAAGTAATACTGCGACTGCATAAGGTGCGGCGATACCACTGACACGCCCGACAGCGTTGGCCAGTCCCGAACCGCGAAGTTTCGCTTCGGTCGGCCATATTTCCGGAACGTATACAGCGGAGGCATAACAAACATACATATAAACAAAAGTAATCAGGAAAAAACCGATTAATGTAATTAGCAGCATACTGGTTTGCAGCGAATAGATATAACCCAGAACAGCAATTAACACTAATAACCCCACCCCCATTGTTTTTCTCGGAATTTTATCCATTACCAGCATGGCGATAAAAATCCCAAATGGCGCACCGAACATGCTCATGGTATTTAAGACAATGGAGTCTTTCAGATTAATACCCTGGGTCATAAATATTGTCGGTAGCCAGTTAATTAAGGTGTACTGAACGACGTTCATGGCAATCAGAACAAAAGAACCCAAAATAACCCGCTTCAGCAATACACCTGTTAATAAGGCGGAGTACGGTACAGAACGAGGTTGTTTGCCATCATCCTTTATCACGACTGGCGGAAGAGGCTTACCGGTCTGTCGAATGACACCTTCTTCAATTGCCCGCATCACCTTTTCGGCTTCCTGGTAGCGCCCGCGAGACTCCAGCCAGCGAGGCGACTCAGGGAAACTGCGCCAGGCAATAACAGTTGCTATGAGCGACAGCACCGCAGGAATCAACAGCTGTACGCGCCAGTTCCATTCCGCGCTGATAAGTGGCGTCAGCCCCATCGCGATCAGTGAACAGAGCGGATAAGACCAGTTGCCGATAAACGAGACCCGACTCGACCAGGTACCACGATTTCTGCCAGGCATATATTCGGTAAACCCGGCAAATAAGGTGACCAGCAGCGCGCCTAATCCAACTCCCATCACGAAACGACAGGCGATCAGGAAGGTCATATTGGGTGAAAACGCACCAACGATCATAGAAATAATATGAATCGCTTCATAAAGAATAAATGCATTTTTACGCCCGATCTTATCGCCAATAATTCCCCCACCGAGCGCACCGAGAAACATTCCAGCCGTCGTAATGGCAGAGAATGTGGCGGTGGTGGAATTATCAGTCCAGCCAAGTTCTTTTAATTGCGCGAGAATTAATCCGCCGACGGCATTACTCCAGCAAACCAGTAATCCGAAGGCAACCATGGCAAACATAGACGTATGCCAGCGACAGTCAGGCAGCCTGTCCAACCTCGCGCCGCAGTGCGGTTTTGCTATCTGTTCCATCCGGGAACCTTCCTTTAATAAATGGGGTTATTCATCAAAGTCGTAGGTCATGATGACCTTAATCGCGGTCTTATCGACCATCGCGTCAAAACCTTCTCGCCATTGCGATAAGCCGATACGGTGAGTGATCATCGGTTTGACTTTTATCGCACCGCTAGCGAGCAGGCGAATAGCATTGCGCCAGGAAGTGGAATCGTAGGCCATATGACCAATGATGCTTTTATTCCACGCAGTGATGTCGTTAATAGAAAAATCGAGAGGTTTGAAGCCCATCCCCACGCGGACGACTTCACCGTTAGGACGCAGCATTTCGATAGATTGTTTCAGGGCAATATTGGCACCGGAACATTCGATGACCAGTCCCAGATTGTCTTTCCCGCAGATCTCCTGACAACGTGCGACCACATCTTCGGTTGAACCGTTGACGACAGCCGTGGCCCCCATTTCTTTGGCTATCGGGAAACGTACCGCGACATCGTCTTCCAGCCCAACCATCACGATATTAACGGCCCCCATAATGCGCGCCATTTGTACCGAAAAAAGTCCCAGCGGGCCGGTACCAAAAACCACCACATCCTGACCCGGAAGAAATTTGGATTGCTGGGCGATAGATTTGTAGGCATTGCAGATGGGATCGAGTACAGCCGCCTCTTCATAATCAACGCCTGTTGGGATTTCCCACAGCGCATGACGGTGAATTTTGAGGATCTCTCCAGGGACCAGACAGTATTTCGAAAACCCCCCTCCCCAGGTATTGTTATCCAGACCTAAATTCACCTTTTCTGTACAACAAAGAAAATCACCTTGTTCGCAAGACGGACAAACGCCGCAGACGTGCCCGCTGTTGTCAGAAACCACTCGCTGACCGACTTTCCAGTCCTTAACCTTATCGCCAACCTGCACAATTTGGCCGGCAAATTCGTGACCACGAATCGAATTGAACTGGTCGGACCCACTGTCGACATTGTAGTGTTTCATGTCCGCGCCGCAGATAGCTGCCGCCTTGATTTCAATCACTACGTCATCCGGGCCGCATATCGGTTCCGGGACATTAATCATCTTGTAGCCGCCAAAGCTCTTGCCAAATCTTGCCAGTGCTTTCATTGAATTTTCCTTTGTGTTTAGTTTTGCATCACCTAGCATCATACTTATCCATATAATTTTTGAGGTCAACACAAAATCTTTAAAACACAGATTACAATCTGCATTTCGCAACTTAGATCACAAATAAGTGCCAAGATGAATTGAAAGCCAAAGACACAGCAGCCGCTTGGTTAAAATGACGTGAACACCTTCGCATTTTTCCTGTTATGAAACTGTTAACCTGCAGGTGCTGTTTTTTTCGCCACGCCATTTCCGTGGCGTGTTTGCTTGTTTAAATGTCAAAGAGGAACACCGATGAAACCATTGCCTTTGTTGGCAGCATTACCCCTGCTTTGCGCCAGCTTTGTTTCCGCCAGTTCACTGATGTCAGTTGGCTACTTCAATGGTGGCGGCGACGTCACTGCCGGTCCTGGTGGCGACATCAATAAACTGGATGTTCGTCAGATAACCCATCTCAACTATTCGTTTGGCCTTGTCTACAACAACGAAAAAGACGAGACCAATGACGCCTTAAAAGACGCCAGTAAGCTGCATCAGATTTGGCTTTCACCGAAAGTGCAGGATGATTTACTGAAAATTCCACAGCTGCGTAAACAGAATCCGAACCTGAAAGTATTGCTTTCCGTCGGTGGTTGGGGGGCTCGTGGATTCTCCGGCGCGGCAGCAACGAAAGAATCGCGCGCGGTGTTTATTCAGTCTGCTCAGGAGATAATTGCGAAATATGGCCTTGATGGCATCGACCTCGACTGGGAATATCCGGTCAACGGCGCCTGGGGACTGGTCGAAAGTCAACCGGCCGACCGAGCTAACTTTACCGCACTGTTAAAAGAGCTCCGCGCCGCATTGGGGCATAAAAAACTGCTGACTATCGCCGTGGGCGCAAATGCGGAAAGCCCGAAAAGCTGGGTGGATGTGAAAGCCATTGCGCCATCGCTCGACTACATAAACCTGATGACCTATGACATGGCTTACGGTACGCAGTATTTCAACTCGAACCTGTACGATTCGACACAATGGCCGACAGTCGCCGCGGCGGATAAGTACAGCGCTGATTTTGTGGTCAACAACTATCTTGCTGCCGGTCTAAAAGCGAGTCAGATGAACCTGGGCATTGGTTTTTATGGTCGCGTACCGAAACGCGCTGTTGAGCCAGGCATTGACTGGAGCAAACCTGACGCACAGAAAAATCCTGTTACCCAACCCTATTTCGAGCCCGCGCAAATTGAATTGTTCAAATCACTGGGCGTCGATCTGAGCAAAGATACCTATGTGAAGTACAACGATATCGTGGCGAAATTGATCAACGATCCGCAGAAGCGCTTTAGCCAGCATTGGGATGATGAAGCAAAAGTGCCGTGGCTGTCAGTGCAGTCTGTGGATGGAAAAGCGCTCTTTGCCCTCTCCTATGAAAATCCTCGCTCGGTAGCGATCAAGGCTGACTATATCAAGAGCAAGGGGCTGGGAGGCGCCATGTTCTGGGAATACGGTGCGGATGACCAAAACCAGTTGGCGAAGCAGTTAGCCGATTCGTTAGGCATCAAACACTGATCCCAACGCCTGACACAATAGGTTATGATTATCGCATTCTGCTGCGCCAGCTTTTGGCGCAGCTTTTCATTTTCTACTGGAGGCATGAGCTTTATGGCTTTTATCCCTAAAAATTACGCCCGTCTGGAAGTCGGTTACCGGGAAAAGGCGCTTAAACTCTTCCCCTGGGTCTGCGGACGTTGTTCCCGTGAGTTCGTGTATTCAAATTTGCGCGAATTGACGGTACACCATATCGATCACGATCACTCCAATAACCCGGAAGATGGTAGCAACTGGGAAATGTTGTGCCTGTACTGCCACGATCACGAACATTCCAAATATACGGAAGCGGACCAGTATGGTTCAACGGTGGTTGCAGGCGAAGATGCACAGAAAGCGGTGGGCGAAGCGAAATATAATCCGTTCGCCGATCTGAAGGCGATGATGAACAAGAAATAACTTCAACTGCGGGCCCGACATAGATGTTTGCCGGGCCTGAGTAATCAGGATTTAAACGTCGCAATGGGTTCGGGCGTAATACCAAACTCCACTTTCAACTGCTGCTTACTCTTCATCACCATCTCACCGTTGGTATCAATCGTCATATGCTGCGCGTCAATATTGTTTCGCGCCTGCCATAACATCACCAGCTGTAAGCAGTTCTCTTTTTGTTCTGCCGTTAGCGCCACGCCATCCGGCCATTTTCCGAGTTCAACGGCAGTTGATAAGCGCTGATAAACTTCCGGCGTCATGCTGTTGATCATCTCATCAAGATTCATGTTAAATCCACTCTCCGTAGAATAATTTGCTGAATCGTTTCTTCAGCCTTTGGTCTGCTCACCGTTTTCACCATCGGTGAAGTTCAAAGACGCTGAGTTAACGCAGTAACGTTCACCTGTAGGTTGCGGACCATCCGGGAAGACATGCCCCAGGTGCGCATCACAGTTACCACAGCGGATTTCAATGCGCTGCATACCGTGTGAAGTATCTTTAATGTAACGGATAGCCTCTGCGCTGACAGGCTCGTAAAAGCTGGGCCAGCCGCAGCCAGAGTCATATTTTGTCTCGGAACGAAATAGCGGTTTGTCACAGACCAAACAGTGGTAGATTCCGTCACGCTTGTTGTGCAGCAAACGCCCGGTAAATGGCGGTTCTGTCCCGTGATTCTGCGTCACGTAGAACTGCATTTCGGTTAAATTTTTTTTTAGTTCTTCTGGTGAAGGTTGATTAGCCATTTGCTCACATCTCGCTTTATCTAAACTCACATCGCGAGACAGATTCTAACAAAACATTAACACCAGAGTGCGAACTTTTGTTCTAAACTTGATCCGTGCGAAATGGCAGCCTGCAATTCGTGATCACAATCACGTTTTTATCTTGATTGCCCTTTAAAATTCGGGCCGCCGACCCCATGTGGTTTCAAGCCCAAAGGAAGAGTGAGGCGAGTCAGTTGCGCAAAGCTTAAGCAGCAGATTGATTTGTCGCAATGATTGACACGATTCCGCTTGACGCTGCGTAAGGTTTTTGTAATTTTACAGGCAACCTTTTATTCACTAACAAATAGCTGGTGGAATATATGACTATCAAAGTAGGTATCAACGGTTTTGGCCGTATCGGTCGCATTGTTTTCCGTGCTGCTCAAGAACGCTCTGACATCGAGATCGTTGCAATCAACGACCTGTTAGACGCTGACTACATGGCTTACATGCTGAAATATGACTCCACTCACGGCCGTTTCAACGGTACCGTTGAAGTGAAAGACGGTCATCTGATCGTAAACGGTAAAAAAATCCGTGTTACCGCTGAACGTGATCCGGCTAACCTGAAATGGGACGAAGTTGGTGTTGACGTAGTAGCTGAAGCTACTGGCCTGTTCCTGACAGATGAAACCGCTCGTAAGCACATCACTGCTGGCGCGAAAAAAGTGGTTCTGACTGGTCCGTCCAAAGATAACACTCCGATGTTTGTTAAAGGCGCTAACTTTGACAAATACGAAGGTCAGGACATCGTTTCTAACGCTTCCTGCACCACTAACTGCCTGGCTCCGCTGGCTAAAGTTATCAACGACAACTTCGGCATCATCGAAGGTCTGATGACTACTGTTCACGCGACCACCGCTACTCAGAAAACCGTTGATGGCCCGTCTCACAAAGACTGGCGCGGCGGCCGCGGCGCATCCCAGAACATCATCCCGTCCTCTACCGGTGCTGCTAAAGCTGTAGGTAAAGTACTGCCAGAACTGAACGGCAAACTGACTGGTATGGCGTTCCGCGTTCCTACCCCGAACGTATCTGTTGTTGACCTGACCGTTCGTCTGGAAAAAGCTGCTTCTTACGAAGAAATTAAGAAAGCAATCAAAGCTGCTTCCGAAGGCCCAATGAAAGGCGTTCTGGGTTACACCGAAGACGACGTAGTATCTACCGATTTCAACGGTGAAGTTTGCACTTCCGTGTTCGATGCTAAAGCTGGTATCGCACTGAACGACAACTTCGTGAAACTGGTATCCTGGTACGACAACGAAACCGGCTACTCCAACAAAGTTCTGGACCTGATTGCTCACATCTCCAAATAAGTTGAGATGAAACAGTAATCTGTAAGAGCGACTCAGGTCGCTCTTTTTTTTGCCTGAAGATACCCGTCATACTTCAAGTTACCGGTGTGTTGGCAATGCTCTCTCACCCGAATCACTTACTTCTGTAAGCTCATCGGGATCGTTCACTTGCCGCCGTCCTGCAACTCGAATTATTTAGGGTAAAAAAAAGGATTGCATAATGATTAATAAAATTTTTGCACTTCCGGTAATCGAACAAATTACCCCGGTCCTCTCCCGCCGCCAGCTTGATGAACTCGAGATTCTTGTGGTCGATCATCCACAGGTTAAAGCATCTTTCGCACTGCAGGGCGCACATCTTCTTTCCTGGAAACCCAACGGCGAAGAGGAAGTCCTGTGGCTAAGTAACAATACCCCGTTTAAAACCGGCGTAGCGCTGCGTGGCGGCGTACCAATTTGCTGGCCGTGGTTTGGTCCGGCTGCTCAGCAGGGCCTGCCTTCTCATGGTTTTGCCCGCAACCTGCCATGGACGCTGAAAGCGCACAATGAAGACGACAATGGCGTGGTGCTGACGTTTGAATTGCAAAGCAACGCTGAAACGCGTCAGCTATGGCCGCACGAGTTCTGCCTGCTGGCCCGTTTCAAAGTAGGTGCCACCTGTGAAATGGAACTGGAAGCCCACGGTGAATTTGAAACCACCTCTGCGCTGCATACCTATTTCAACGTCGGTGACATTGCGGCAGTAAAAGTCAGTGGACTTGGCGATCGCCTGATCGACAAAGTGAATGATGCTAAAGAAGATGTGCTGGCTGATGGTATCCAGACCTTCCCGGACCGCACCGATCGTGTCTATCTGAATCCGCAAGCGTGCAGCGTTATCCATGATGATGCGCTCAACCGCAATATCGACGTCGTCCATCATCACCATCTGAATGTCGTGGGCTGGAACCCGGGTCCGGCGCTGTCCGTTAGCATGGGCGACATGCCGGATGACGGCTATAAAACGTTTGTTTGCGTAGAGACGGCTTACGCGACCGCGCCGCAGAAAACCCGCGAAGAAAAACCATCACGCCTGGCACAAACTATCCGCGTTGCTAAACGCTAAAATTGTGTCTGTAGCCTGACGGAACTTGCGCCTTATCCGGCCTACCAAACATTGCGTTGGCCGGATAAGAAGCGTGAGCATCGCCATTCGGCAAATCAGGCCATATCCAGCGCCGTTTTACCCTTTGGCGCTGGATATGCCTTATCTAACTGCTTCAGCTCATCAACAGAGAGCGTTATCTCCAGCGCGGCGGCATTTTGTTCGACATGCGCTATGCTTGCCGCTTTTGGAATCGCCATCACGCCCGGCAGACGGATCACCCATGCCAGCAAAATCTGCGCAGCACTAACATTGTGCGCGTGCGCGATGTCGTTCACCACAGAATGAGAAAGCAAGTCACCGCGCAATCGCCCCGCCTGAGCCAGCGGACTGTAAGCCATGACCGGCATCTGCTGCTGCTGGCACCACGGCAGTAAATCATATTCAATACCGCGCGATGCTAAATGATAAAGCACCTGGTTAGTGGCACATTCCCGCCCACCTGTGACTTGCCATAACGCCTGCATGTCATCGTAATCGAGATTAGAGACGCCCCAGCGGCGGATTTTCCCCTGCGCAATGAGTGCTTCCATGGCATCAACGGTCTCAGCAAATGAAAAACTGCCCGTCCAGTGGAGCAAATAGAGATCCAGATAATCGGTTTTTAGTCGACGCAGGCTCGCTTCACAGGCGGCAATGGCTTTCTGACCACCGGCATTCCAGGGATATACTTTCGAGACTAAAAAAGCGCTATCACGACGCCCGGTTAATGCTTCACCCACTACCTCTTCCGCTGCACCATCTGCATACATTTCGGCGGTATCGATCAACCGCAGACCGAGATCCAGACCAGCCCGCAGCGCTGAAACCTCTTCCCGGCGTCGGCCAGGATCCTCGCCCATGTACCATGTTCCCTGCCCAATAGCAGGCAGCGATACCTGCTTTGTAAACATCACCTGTTTCGCTGTCATAGCGCCCTCCTGTGTTAATGCACCACAGTAAAGCAAAACAACTGGCATGTGTCCTGTTAGGGTGCACAAATTGCACCTTCTAAGATTGGAAGTTGACCGCTATGGCAACGGCAATAAAAAACCCGGGAACAAACAATGCTCCCGGGCCGAATGACAGAAAATCTTAACTGCACTGCGGTTATTTTAAGCGACCTAAATATTTCCCCTCTTTCATCGCGTTAATTTTCCCGTTTTTATAGACGATGACGGAAATCAAGCCCGCGCTATAAGACTGAGCGTCTGCATTGTTCTCATCATTTGCCGCCGCTTTGCCATTAATATAAGCAATACCATCAGCGCCACGTTTAAAGTCTACACCCAGTTTATTCACATGCACGGGTGTGATTTTACTGGCGTGCACCGGAGCATTAGCATCGCTGACCATCGTTTTATGTTCATGCTGTAACTGCTGACGGTAAGCCTCGCTGATGGCATAGGCTGGTGCAGCCGCAGATGTTGCGACCAGTGCAGCGATAATTATTAATTTCTTCATAAGTTACACCTTAATAATTATTGTGTTTGTGGTGATGACTGGAATTAGTATCATTTGAGTTATATACGTTTTGCGCGTTCTCCATAGCTTGTTTTTCAGCTACGGCATTGATTGTCGCCTGACGGTTTTGCTCAGCGATATAGCAGGCATCGCGGCTCACGCCCTTGCTTTCGCAAGCACTCATGCGTGAAGCCTCGGTGGAACATCCCGTCAGAATCCCACCCATCACTGCTATCATGATTAACTTTTTCATTATCTCTACCAGGTTTATTCGCAAGAAAACCACATGACATTTAATATCTGAGCCATGCAGCGTTACTGTCTTTACTTATTAAGTTGGAGTAATATCTGCAATCGCTTATTTAATGTCAATTTTAATTTTTTCAGATAAATACCTAAAAGATGTAAAATAAAAATTAACTTAATGATTTTATTTTTTCAAATGAAAGTTAACTTTCATCGTCTCACAAAAATAATAAAATAGTTATCTTGCTATTTTTAGTGGCGAGAGTTTCACGATAAAATTATACCGTGATTATAAAATAGAATATTATCAATATATTGCGAAACCAAAAATCACTCTCCCAGAACAATAATTCGTGAAACTGTACAGATACTCTTCCATTCACAAACGAATAGATTTCAGTCTCATCAAACAACAGGTTTAATTTTGGTAATTGCGGCAGGAAAAATACGTTAACTATTTGTTGCGGCCGATGTAATGCCAAAACAGCACAAAAAATCAAATCACATGTTTTGGATCAATATTCATCTCTGATATGCACAAAAAAGCCCGCATCTCTGCGGGCGAGTGTTTGACACACAGTGGTATCAGAACTTGTAGGTAACACCCGTTGAAATCAGACCCGTCCAGGATTTGTCCACCATCGGGCTGTCTGTCACTTCATCAGACAGGCGGGTATAACGCGCAGTACCGTATACGCTCCAGTTGCCCAGGAAGTTATAGTTTGCGCTGAGCTCCAGATACGGGTTCCAGGAGCTTTCAGGATCGTAGCTACGCAAGCCGCTACGGGCAGATTCATGGCGTGAAACACCATAATAGTATTCATTCTGGTTTTCACTGTTCCACTCGACACCAATCCCCGGAGTCAACGTCAAACCGCCATTGGTATAGCGGTATAACCACGCCAGATCCCATACAATACCATTGCTGTTATCCAGCGTGTCCCCTGCAAGGCTGGTACGCAGGAAACCGTATTGCGTGTTGTGAATGTAAGAAAGGCCAGCCATCATGGTGCTCTTACGTTTATCCAGACTACGCAGACGGTTGTCGTCGCTGTCACCCGGTTTGAAGTACATTGGCGACCAATAGGCCATCACCGACAGCTTATCGGTATCGTCATTCCACAGGTAGTAACCACCGCCCAGACCACGGAACCAGAAGTTATCGCTTTCATAAGTCACAACCGGGACCGGGTAAACGTCACTATCGTAATCTTTGTAAGGGTGCTCAACCACACCAACGCCTGCGCCCAGCGTCAGGTTGCTCTCTGCCTGTGCGACGTTAGCGGAAGTGGCAATAAGCACGCTAAGTGCCAGAAGTTTGAGTTTGGTCACAGTCAATAATTCCTTATTTAAATGTGTAGCGGTCAAAGTTTAACCGTCAATACGCTTCAGCCCAACTATTTTACGGATTCGCCCCAGAATGTAACCCCCTAATTTCTCAGCGAGTGATGACATTTTGCTTGCAGGACAGTGAACACCGCATGAATCCTGCCCCATATATTTACAAAAGATATGCTTTTTTTGCTGATGAGTTATTGATATGCCATTGAAATTCATTTGCGCACACAGGCAAGTTTTGCAAATGCCATCTACGCTTAATTTTAGAAGGTGTATCACCGAATACGTTGATCTCCTGACCACCACAATGGCATGAGAGTTGCTTATTTCTTCAGCAGCGACGTCGTTCAGTTTACCTCTTCAGGGGCCTCTACTATTCATATGAACGGCTCTTAACATGTGCTAAAAAAACGAAAGGACGGCATACCATGAATATATTCGATCACTATCGCCAGCGTTATGAAGCTGCCAAGGACGAAGAGTTCACGCTGCAGGAGTTTCTTACCACTTGTCGGCAAGATCGCAGCGCTTATGCCAATGCGGCAGAGCGGCTATTAATGGCTATTGGTGAGCCTGTCATGGTCGACACTGCCCACGAACCTCGTCTTTCTCGACTCTTTTCGAATCGGGTGATTGCACGATACCCTGCTTTTGAAGAGTTTTATGGCATGGAAGAGGCCATTGAGCAGATTGTTTCTTATTTGAAGCATGCGGCTCAGGGTCTGGAAGAGAAGAAGCAGATTCTGTATCTGCTGGGGCCTGTGGGAGGGGGGAAATCATCTCTTGCTGAGCGGCTGAAGTCGCTGATGCAGCGAGTACCGATTTATGTCCTGAGCGCCAACGGCGAGCGTAGCCCGGTAAACGATCATCCGTTATGCCTGTTTAACCCGCAGGAAGACGCCCAGATCCTGGAAAAAGAGTATGGGATCCCACGTCGTTATCTCGGTACGATCATGTCGCCCTGGGCTGCAAAACGTCTGCATGATTTTGGCGGGGACATTACAAAATTCCGCGTTGTCAAAGTCTGGCCGTCTATTCTGGAGCAGATCGCTATTGCCAAAACGGAGCCTGGTGATGAAAACAACCAGGATATCTCTGCGCTGGTCGGGAAAGTGGATATTCGTAAACTCGAACACCACGCCCAGAACGATCCTGATGCCTACGGTTATTCGGGCGCACTGTGCCGCTCAAACCAGGGGATTATGGAGTTCGTTGAGATGTTTAAAGCACCGATTAAAGTGCTGCATCCTCTGCTGACCGCAACCCAGGAAGGAAACTACAACGGGACAGAAGGTATCTCTGCCCTGCCGTTTAACGGAATTATTCTTGCCCACTCGAACGAGTCCGAATGGGTGACGTTCCGTAATAATAAAAACAATGAGGCGTTCCTTGACCGTGTTTACATCGTCAAAGTGCCTTATTGCCTGCGGATCTCCGAAGAGATCAAAATTTACGAAAAACTGCTTAACCACAGTGAGCTGACCCATGCGCCTTGCGCACCGGGCACGCTGGAAACGCTCTCTCGCTTTACCATTCTTTCTCGCCTGAAAGAGCCTGAGAACTCGAGCATTTACTCGAAGATGCGTGTTTACGATGGGGAAAGCCTGAAAGATACCGATCCAAAAGCGAAGTCCTATCAAGAATATCGGGATTACGCCGGGGTCGATGAGGGAATGAACGGTCTTTCGACGCGTTTCGCGTTTAAGATCCTCTCACGCGTCTTTAACTTTGACCACGCCGAAGTGGCAGCTAACCCGGTGCATCTGTTCTACGTACTGGAGCAGCAAATCGAGCGCGAACAGTTCCCGCAGGAGCTGGCAGAACGTTACCTTGAGTTCCTGAAAGGCTATCTGATCCCGAAATATGCTGAGTTCATTGGCAAAGAGATCCAGACGGCTTATCTCGAATCCTATTCCGAATATGGACAAAACATTTTCGACCGTTATGTCACTTATGCGGATTTCTGGATTCAGGATCAGGAGTATCGCGACCCGGATACCGGTCAGTTGTTTGACCGCGAGTCGTTGAACTCAGAACTGGAGAAAATTGAGAAACCGGCGGGTATCAGTAACCCCAAAGATTTCCGTAACGAGATCGTCAACTTTGTTCTGCGTGCCAGAGCGAATAACAGCGGTCGCAATCCAAACTGGACCAGTTACGAAAAACTGCGCACGGTCATTGAGAAGAAAATGTTCTCCAATACCGAGGAGTTGCTGCCGGTCATTTCGTTCAACGCCAAAACCTCAACTGACGAGCAGAAAAAACACGACGATTTTGTCGACCGGATGATGGAAAAAGGCTACACGCGTAAGCAGGTACGTTTACTGTGCGAATGGTATTTGCGCGTACGTAAATCGTCTTAAAATAAGTGCCCGGAGGCGCGTACGCTTGCCGGGCCTACAATACACATCCGTAGGCCGGATATGCTCAGCGCATCCGGCGTTACTGATGTAGCATAAAGTTGGCAAATGCAGTACGGGGGGCTTATGACCTGGTTTATTGACCGGCGTCTTAACGGCAAAAACAAGAGCACGGTAAACCGCCAGCGCTTCTTACGCCGTTATAAATCGCAAATTAAACAGTCGATCTCCGAGGCCATTAACAAGCGTTCGGTGACTGATGTGGATAGCGGCGAATCTGTCTCTATTCCGACTGATGATATTAGCGAACCGATGTTCCATCAGGGGCGTGGCGGCTTGCGCCATCGCGTGCATCCGGGTAACGACCATTTTGTGCAGAACGACCGCATTGAACGCCCGCAGGGCGGCGGCGGTGGTTCAGGAAGCGGACAAGGCCAGGCCAGCCAGGATGGCGAGGGTCAGGATGAGTTCGTCTTCCAGATCTCTAAAGATGAATATCTCGATCTGTTGTTCGAAGATTTAGCACTTCCTAACCTGAAGCAGAATCAGCAGCGTCAGTTAACGGAGTACAAAACGCACCGGGCAGGTTTCACCTCTAACGGCGTGCCTGCCAACATTAGCGTGGTTCGCTCCCTGCAAAACTCACTGGCGCGCCGCACAGCGATGACGGCAGGTAAGCGTCGCGAATTGCATGCGCTCGAAGCGGATCTGGAAACCATCGCAAAAAGTGAACCAGCGCAGTTGCTGGAAGAGGAACGGTTACGCAAAGAGATTGCCGAACTACGGGCAAAAATCGAACGCGTGCCGTTTATCGACACCTTTGATTTACGCTACAAGAATTATGAAAAACGGCCCGATCCTTCCAGCCAGGCAGTGATGTTCTGTCTGATGGACGTCTCCGGTTCAATGGATCAGTCGACCAAAGATATGGCCAAGCGTTTTTATATCTTGCTGTATCTGTTCTTGAGTCGGACCTACAAAAACGTGGAAGTGGTTTATATTCGCCACCATACCCAGGCGAAAGAGGTGGATGAGCACGAGTTCTTCTACTCTCAGGAAACCGGGGGAACTATTGTCTCCAGCGCGCTGAAGTTAATGGATGAAGTGGTAAAAGACCGTTACGACCCGGCTCAGTGGAACATCTATGCCGCACAGGCCTCGGACGGTGATAACTGGGCGGATGATTCCCCGTTGTGTCATGAGATTCTGGCGAAAAAACTGCTGCCGATGGTGCGATATTATAGCTATATCGAAATCACCCGTCGCGCGCACCAGACCTTGTGGCGTGAATACGAACATCTGCAATCAACGTTTGAAAACTTTGCGATGCAGCATATCCGCGACCAGGATGATATTTATCCGGTCTTTCGCGAACTGTTTCATAAGCAAAGTACAACCAGCAATAGCTAACCACATACATAAATCAGCCAGAGGTTATCTCCTCTGGTTGATTTTTATGACCTCGCGTTTCGACCACATGTTATGTCATTTAGCATTTTGTCTCAGGCTAGCCACTTCCACTTCGAGCGCGGAAATATCGCCAGAAGACAACAGCGGTTGCATTTTCACGAGCGACTCTTCCGGAAGTTGATACAAATTAAGAGCCAGTATTCGTTCAATATCCCCCACCGGCAGGCGATATTTTATTATTTTTGCCGGATTGCCGCCGACTACCGCATACGGTGGCACATCTTTAGTCACCACTGCACCTGCTGCGACAACAGCGCCTTCCCCGAGCGTAACGCCTGGCATGATCATGGCGCGCATGCCTAACCAGCAACCATCATGCAACACCGTGTCACCCCGAAACTCGTAGGCATCTTTGATCGACGCCATAAAGGGATAAAGACTGATCCAGTCAAGCCGATGCGTACTATTTCCCCCCATCAGAATAACGCTCTCAGCGCCAATGCAGACGAAATTCCCAATAATCAACTTATCCAAATGCCCAAGCGGTTCCCAATCCCGGCTGATCTCATCACCGAGTAAATACCGCACCACCGAACGTTCGAATCCTTGATCCCAGCAGTCACTGTAATAGCTATGCGTACCCTTAATAACTATATTAGGGTTGGTCACTGTCTGATGAAGGTACTCCATTCTCGACCAGTGTTTTTCTGACACTTCGCCATCCTTTTATCATTGTGTTTTAAAACACCCTACATCCTTTCCACCAGCGGATAGAAGTCTTTATTTTCTTTTTGCATACGCTCATACACTTTGCGTAGAACATTGTTGGCATCACGTCTGAATGCCTCATCATTACCTTTTAATTTACTGGCAATATTCCAGCGCCGGGAAAAAACTTCATATTCGCTGACGATATCCGTCATTTCACGTTGAAATTTTGAGCTAACCTGTCTGAGCGTACTATTTCCATCCTGCTCAATATGAGGATAAAGGAACTGATCTTCAGCAAACAAATGTGTTTTTATAATGGCACTCATGCTAACGATCGCAGTTGCAATTTCCTGGGCATTGGATGATACGCCTGCATGGCTCAACGTACGTAGAAATGATATTTTCTCCAGAATTTCAACATGCTGATTTTTCATTTTATCAATATTCATCCGTTTATCCTTTTTATTTTCCCTTTACGGAGCAGCAGGCAATGTAGTTTAGCTGGTGACGTTGCGAACGGAAGAAGCGAAACATTTTCAGGAACCGGCGACGATTTTCGCGTGTGCGTAAGCCGTTAAATACAATTTTAACCGCCCCAGTCAGCCCTTCATCACGAATTAATCCTCGCGGCGACATCAGCGACATATCACCATTCTGCTGCAAGACCTGTGCAAACCCACCGTTCAGAAATAAATCGCGCCAGCCTTGTCTGGTCATCGGGCTAACGTTTGATTTCACTACCTCTACAAGCTGGCCCTGCTCGCCCGCGCCCAGTTTTTGTGCGGTGAACATAATGTCGTGAGTTAACAGACGCCCGCCGGGCTTCAATACGCGATAATACTCGGCAATTAACTTCGCCTTCGCTTTATCGGCATACATTGTCAGCATGGCTTCGTTGATCACAACGTCGAAACTGTTATCCGCAAATGGAAGGGTGTTAGCGTTAGCTGCCATAACGTGAATGTGATTTTCCAGACCATTTGCCGTCACGTTATTTCTGGCGTTTGCCAGTGCGATTTTATCCATATCAATGGCGTATACCGTACAACCAAAACGTTGAACTAACTCTATCGCCGTCGTGGCCATGTTGCACGCCACTTCCAGCACCTGGCTGTCGGGCGTCAGCTGTGACTGGCTGAACAACCACTCTGTTGCTTCAACGCCCCCCGGACGCAGACGGGTTTTGCCCAGGCTGGCTAAGAACGTATGGCCCGCTTTATCAGTCGCGCTCATCTGCTTGTCTCCTTCCTTATAAGTTGCATTATAAATACAACAATAAGAGTTAAAGGTGAAGCACGCGAATGATTTTTATTACAAAATGCCCTTCCCAGTAGCGTTAGAGCGGATGTATGCCGTGTGATAGACTGAAGTATCAGACTTACAGGGCTGTACATCATTATGCAATTGCATCATAAAGCGCTCAGGCTCTTTATCTCCGTCAACGTAGTTGTTTTGACGTTTTCTTTTTTGGTTTATGAGCTCATTGCCAGCGATAAAGCAATGAATGCGTACATGCGCTATATCAATGAGAAAGCCGACTCATCGTTTCTCTATGATAAGTATACTAATCAAAGTATTGCAGCCCATCTGATGCGCACATTTTCATCCCCCCAGGTACCCGCTTCTATCGAGCAACAAAAAGCACTTTGCAACGCTTTCGACAGCGTTAACGGCACTCATGGGCTCAACCTCACCCAGCATAACTACCTGCCATTACACGGTACGTTGCAAACCCCCACTACAAAATGTAGCGAGAAACTTGAAGACATATTTCTACTGCCCTCTTTTGACCGGGCGGTAAACGTTAATCGTGAACAGAAAGATTACGGTCATGGTTTAGGTATGCAGGAGTATAAATTTCGATATTACGTCGATCTCAAAAATAACTACGTCTATTTCTTTGATCTGGTCGACTCGCGGAAATTTGCGATACACAACTGGTCGTTTTTGCAAAAAGGAAACCTGGGTATCAACCAGAATGATATTGACGGTATTTTCACTGGCCGCACGGTAATCTCCCGTATTTATGAAGATAACCTGACCGAGAAAAAAGTGATGAGCTTTTTAACACCGGTCTACTATGCCGGTAAGTTAAAAGGCGTGGTGATGGTGGATATTAACAAAGAGAATTTAAAGAATATTTTCTATACCAGCGACCGCCCTCTCGTCTGGCGCTATCTTAACGTGACGCTTTCGGACATCAACTCAGGTAAAGAGATACTCGTTCACCAAAGTGAGAACAACCTGTTTAGCTATGTTCACTACCAGGAGGACATGCCCGGCGGTATACGCATCACCTTATCGCTTGATTTTATGTACTTTATTGTCTCCTCCTGGAAAGTATTCGCCTTCTATCTGCTGGCGACAATACTGTTGCTGAATATGGTCAGAACGCATTTTCGGCTGTATCACAACGTCACGCGTGAAAATATTAGTGACGCAATGACCGGGCTCTACAACCGCAAAATTTTAACGCCGACGCTCGAACAGCGTTTACAGCAGTTAGTAAACGCGGGAACCCTCGTGACCTTTATCGCCATTGATTGCGATAAACTAAAAGTCATTAATGATACGCTGGGGCATAAGGAAGGCGATCGCATTATCACCATTCTGGCTAGAGCCATTCAAACCTCGATTCGCAAAAACGACTATGCCATCCGCCTCGGTGGGGATGAGTTTTGCATTATCCTCATTGATTACCCCGCTGAATTAACGCCTCGTCTGCTGGAGAGGATTCGCTATAACTTACAAATTATTGCGCAAGATAGAGCAATCAGCTTCTCCGCAGGGATTTATAATATGCAGCCAAACGACACCATTGATGATGCCTACAAAGCATCCGATGCACAGCTCTACCTGAGCAAACAGAAAAAACGCGCGGATGCGTAATCATTTTTCTGACAGGATTTTCATTGTTGTACCAGGAGTAAGTCATGACGGAAGTGAACAAAGGTAACGCAACGCATCAGCGTTTAATTTCGCTGTTGTCAGAACAAGGCGCGACGTATCGCGTGGTAAGCCATGAAGCGGTCGGCAAATGTGAAGCGGTTTCTGAAATTCGCGGTACCGCACTGGGCCAGGGAGCAAAAGCGCTGGTTTGTAAGGTCAAAGGCAACGGCGTTAATCAGCATGTCCTGGCGATTCTTTCTGCCGACCAGCAGGCCGACCTGAGCCTGTTAGCCAGTCATATCGGCGGGTTAAGAGCATCACTTGCCAGCCCGGCGGAAGTCGATGCGCTGACAGGCTGCGTATTCGGCGCTATTCCACCGTTTAGCTTCCATCCAAATCTTAAGCTGGTCGCCGATCCGCTATTGTTTGAGCGTTTTAATGAAATTGCGTTCAATGCCGGAGTGCTGGAAAAATCCGTGATCATGGATACCGCAGATTACCTGCGTATCGCGCAACCGGAATTACTCCCGTTCCGCCGCGTACAATAGCCGTCCGAGTCAGGAGTAAAAAGCGTAGCATCGTGCATTAGCCCAAAAAAAATCATAATCATTAAAAAAAGCCTGTTCCGTCACGCGTTTACGCGTACAGTAAGCAGGCTTATTTTTTCTTTTGGCAAGGAAACTACGATGTTTGATGTCACTCTGCTGATCCTGCTCGGACTGGCAGCTCTGGGCTTTGTCAGCCACAACACCACTGTCGCTGTTTCAATTCTGGTGCTGATCATTGTCCGTGTTACCCCTCTGAATACGTTCTTTCCATGGATAGAAAAACAGGGCCTGACCGTCGGGATTATAATTCTAACCATTGGCGTCATGGCGCCGATCGCCAGCGGAACGCTCCCCCCCTCCACGCTCATCCACTCCTTTGTGAATTGGAAATCACTGGTCGCTATTGCCATCGGGGTATTCGTCTCCTGGCTTGGCGGGCGCGGTGTCACGCTCATGGGTAGCCAGCCTCAGCTTGTGGCCGGTTTACTGGTGGGTACGGTACTGGGCGTGGCGCTATTTCGCGGTGTGCCGGTGGGACCGCTCATTGCGGCAGGTCTGGTGTCATTGATTGTTGGTAAGCAGTAGCCAGTCCAGCCAGATAACGGCCTGGCGTCTGTCCCAGGCCTTTTTTGAACATGGTGATAAATGCCGTGGTCGAATCGTAACCGAGCATTTGCGCAACCTGTTGCACGTTATGGCCATCTATCAGCGCCTGCAGCGCCAGAATCAATTGAAGCTGGTGACGCCAGCGGCGAAAACTCAACCCCGTCTCTTTAACGACCAGACGGGCGAGGTTCCGCTCACTCATCGCAAATACGCTGGCCCACTGTCCCAGCGTCTGCCACTGCGCGGGCTCCCGCGCCATCGTCGCGACCATTCTGCGGATTTTCGGGTGATCGGAAACCGGCAACTGCATTTGCTCCTGCGGCTGCTGCGGGAGTTCATCAAATAACACTTGCGTCAGCCGCTGGGTAGACGGCTCCAGCCGTTGATCATCCGTTTTGGACGCCAGCGCCAGAATGAGCTCCCGACATAACGGGGCGATTTTCAGGGTGCAGCAGCGTTCAGGCATCACTACTGCCTGCGGCTCAATAAACAAAAAGCACAGTTGCGCCCCAACGGTAACGTGGTTGCTGTGTGGAATTTCACCGGGGATCCATACCGCATATTGTGGAGGCACCATCCACATAGCATTTTCAACCTCACAGGTGATCGCGCCATGCAAGGCCAGAATCAACTGCCCCTTACGGTGCTGATGCAGCGGACTGAAGAGTTCATCTTCCCGGGCCTGTATACAAAACGCCACCGCCGCATCGTGGTAAAGGTCGGGCTCATACCCATCCAGCCTCAGTCCTAACATAAAAATGTCCGTTTTTAGCGATAAACTGTCATTTTAGCTTGATTCATCCATTGAGTAAAAACGCTAAAGTATCGCCTCGCCTGACGATATGAGAAAAAAATGACAAATATGCCTTCCTCCCGCGGCAAAAACGCAGCCTGGCTGATCGCGGGGATCCTGATGATTGCCACCACGCTGCGCGTCACCTTTACCGGAGCCGCCCCGTTGCTGGATGCAATTCGCACCGACTACGGCCTGAGTACCGCCCAGACGGGACTTCTGACCACCCTGCCGCTGCTGGCCTTCGCACTGGTATCGCCTCTGGCCGCCGCCGTTGCACGCCGTTGGGGTATCGAACGCAGCCTGTTTGCCGCAATGCTACTGATTTGCGCAGGTATTGCGATACGTTCCCTGCCCACGACAGGTTTCCTGTTTAGCGGCACCGCTATCATTGGTTGCGGAATCGCGCTGGGAAATGTGCTGTTACCTGGGCTGATTAAGCGTGATTTTGCTCAGCATGTGGCAAAACTCACTGGCGCATACTCGCTGACTATGGGCGCAGCGGCGGCACTGGGTTCAGCTATTGTGGTTCCGCTGGCGCTGAACGGGTTTGGCTGGCGCGGTGCGCTGATGGTACTGATGGTCTTTCCGCTGCTGGCGCTGATTATCTGGTTACCCCAATGTCGCCAGACGGCCAATGCCAGTTTGAGCAACTCGCGCGCTTTGCATTCCCGCGCGATCTGGCGCTCGAGCCTCGCCTGGCAGGTGACGCTGTTTCTCGGGATCAATTCACTTATCTACTACGTGATCATTGGCTGGCTACCCGCCATTTTAATCAGCCACGGCTACAGCGAAGCGCAGGCCGGTTCGTTGCATGGTTTACTGCAACTGGCAACCGCCGCGCCGGGGTTATTGATCCCTCTCGTCCTGAACAGATTTAAGGATCAGCGCGCCATCGCCGCACTGGTTTCGTTAATGTGCGCCATCGGCGCAGCGGGATTCGCGGTAATGCCCGGGCAGGCTTTGCTGTGGACCATACTGTTTGGCTTTGGCTCAGGCGCCACGATGATCCTTGGTTTGACCTTTATTGGCCTGCGCGCAAGCTCAGCGCATCAGGCCGCGGCCCTGTCCGGCATGGCACAATCCGTCGGGTATTTACTGGCTGCCTGTGGGCCACCGCTGATGGGTAAGATTCACGACCTCAATGGTAGCTGGCTGATTCCATTAGCTGGGGTCGCCGTGTTAGCGATACTGATGGCGGTGTTTGGTTTGTGCGCAGGGCGTAATCGGGAGATCGCAAGCGCATAAAGCAGCGGGCAGGTTTGAGTATAACCTGCCCGTTTTTTATCCTCGCGCAGCGCGCAGCATTGCCTGAACTAACGGCACGGGTTTTCCCGCCAGCGCTCCACGTTCATGCTGAAAGAGTGTGCCGACAAAAAAAGGATGCGTCACCAGCTCAATGGCACGGATATCACCAGCCTCATCCCAGCCAGTCACACGAAGATCACCGCTCTCAAGCTCGGCGGCAAAATCTTCCGATACGCCATAGTTGCAGTGATACCCCTCGGAGATAACACCCCGTCCGTAGGCTTTGGCAATCAGCGTATTGGCCCTCAGTTCAATATCATCCGTTTTTTCTACCAGCGAGCAGGTCAACGGTGCGATGACCATCCGCCCCGTGGTATCCGTTTCCGCATGGGCAGCATCACTCCAGCCCAGCACGTTGCGGGCATACTCCAGAATCGCATGTTGAAAACCGCCACAGGTCCCGAGGAATGGGATGCTGTTTTCACGCGCGTAGCGTATCGCGATCAGTGCGCCTTCCAGGTGCCGATATGGACTGCCAGGAACGACCCAAATAGCATCATAGCCAATCAGATCTTCACTGCTGCTAATATCAGAGGTGGTTAGCCAGTCATAATCAGCCACTAATTCCAGGACGGCAGCGGCATCATCGATAGCAAGAGGAATGGCCTGATGCGCCACAATATCAGGGCTGTAATCACCCACCAGCGCAATGCGAAGCGTATCTTTAAACGGGGAAATTTCCATTAAGCTTTCCTTATGTCCAGACAATGAGGGACAATATAAGGAGCCTCAGCCTACCGATTTTTTGTTGGTACCACAATCCCTTAAATTGGGAGTCAGGACGGGCAGAATGTTACAATTGTCACGTTTTACGATCTTATTTAACCGTAATAAAGGTGTCGAAATATATCAAAGCAGTGGATTAATGGAGCGGATGAAAAGATGAAAATTCAATGTAAACGCGTATATGACCCAGCAGAAAAAAATGATGGTTATCGCGTACTGGTCGACAGGTTGTGGCCTCGCGGGGTAAAAAAGACCGACCTTATTTTTAACGAATGGAATAAAGCGCTTACGCCGTCATCTGATTTACGCAAGGCGTTCCACGCAGAATTGATTGATTTCACACACTTTTCCGAGCAATATCGCGCTGAACTCGCCCAACAGCAGCAGGAAGGAAAGCGTCTCGCAGAGATTGCCCGACAGCAAACCTTAACGCTACTGTATGCGGCGAAAAACACCCAGCAAAACCACGCGCTGGTGCTGGCTGAATGGATACGTCAATGCTAACCGGATTTCATTTGCCCGTTGTCGGATGATCTCTGCGCCAGAGCGCCCATTCATCAATCACTTCCCCGCCCGGTAATTTGCAGTCCGACCTTACGCCTTGCGGGGTCTGCACCGCAATTAGCGAACCGCCCTTTTGTTCGCAATACACCGATGCCGGATTCGCCAGACCAATCTTCGGCGGTTTGGGGGCTTCGGGCTGAGTGGTACATCCCGCTAGCACCAACAAGCCAGGCAAAATAATAGACGCCAGTTTCATATCGACTCCTGTTAAAAACCTTATCCCGGCAGGTTACCCCGACTTTCCATCTATCTCCATGTTTTACTGTCAGCTTTCAATTTAATGTTTAAGTTTTGAGCGGGATGGCGTGTTTCATCTTTCATCTTGATGTTCTATCATGCGGGCCACGTCAGCCCAGTCATTACTCAGGAGCATTTACACCTCATGTCGGACATGATCCTTGCCAGAGTCTCACAATCCTTAGCCACGGAGCAGTCAGTTGAGAGCCTGGTTCGGCAACTTCTGGAGATGCTGGAAGTGGTGACTGAGATGGAATCCACCTATTTAACCAAGGTCGATTTAGATGCCCGCCTGCAGCATATTTTGTATGCGCGCAATAGCAAGCAGATGCAGATCCCTGAAGGGCTGTCCGTACCCTGGGATGAGACGCTATGCAAACGCGCCATAGACGAAAACTGTCTGTACAGCGACAACGTCCCCGCTCGCTGGCCGGAGTGTACCGCCGCCCGCGCGCTGGAGATAACCACTTTCCTGAGCACGCCGGTTCATCTTCCCGACGGAACGTTTTACGGTACGCTCTGCGCCACCAGTCGCCACCAGCACGCATTAAGCCAACGTGGCGAACAGGTGTTACATCTGTTTGCAGGCCTGATCGCCCAGTCAATTCAAAAAGAGTCGCTGGTTGCTCAGCTACGCGAAGCGAATGCCGCGCTGATTGCGCACTCTTACACCGATGCCCTGACCGGATTACCGAATCGGCGCGCCATTTTTGAAAATGTTGAGACTCTTTTTTCCCTTGCCCGACATCTCAGGCAGAAGATTATTTTTGCCTATATTGATTTGGATGATTTCAAATTGATCAATGACCGCTTTGGCCACGAGGTTGGCGACCAGTTTCTGATCCAGATTGGTCAGCGTCTGCTTCGCGAATGCGGTGACAATGATATCCTTGGGCGACTGGGTGGTGACGAATTTTTAGTCGTGAGCCTGTCACCGGAAGATGACAGGGATCCGCGGGACCGCCTGCAGCAGGTGAAAAATCAGCTACAACAGCAAATTTGCGGTGACTACCACCTGGGTGACATTCATCTATTTTATCCTGGCGCCAGTCTGGGCGTGGTGGAAATTAATCCGTTGGAGACTGATGTAAACTGCGCGCTTCACCTCGCAGACAGCGCAATGTACAAGGATAAAAAGCGTCAGGATAAAACCACTTTTGTCGTACATTAAGCCCTGCTATGCTAACCCGTCTTTAAATAACTCTGGCAGATAATCGTATGCGACTCGGTATTATTTTCCCCGTCATCATTTTCATTTCCGCTGTCGTTTTCTTATCCTGGTTTTTTATTGGCGGCTACGCTGCGCCGGGAGCATAACGATGAAAAAAACAACGCTTATTATGATTGGCGTGGCTATCATCGTCGTTCTGGGAACAGAATTCGGCTGGTGGTGACCTAAGAAAAAGGCCACATATTAGTGGCCTCTATTATCTGTATGTTTACTTAGCTTTTGATTTTTCTGTAGATAAACAACACCACAATCGCACCGATCACCGCCACGGCGAAACTGCCGAAGTTGAAACCATCGACTTTACCAAAACCAAAGAAGGTGCTGATCCAGCCACCCACTACCGCACCGACAACCCCTAAGATAATGGTCATAAAGAATCCGCCGCCATCTTTACCCGGCATAATCCATTTTGCCAAAATCCCAGCAATAAGACCGAAAACCACCCATGAAATAATGCCCATAATTTCCCTCACTTATGTTTTTAAATTAACGATTCACTCGTCGTATAAAAGCATAGCATAGCGCTGAAAAATTAAAATTTGTGATCGCTATCACTTCTGTTTTTCATCTTTTTCCGATGTTTCATAAGGTTACACCGCTGACTGGCAGACTAATTTTGTCGCGCCTCGTCATTAATGTCGAATCGTCAGTCATTCTGCTTAACGCTTTGGCCGTCAGCCCCTGCTATTGCTGGGTTTTCACTTCTGGCACACTTTATGCTTAAACAGCCCGTCACTACGACACATCGTAGTCCGCGATGCGTATCGCGTGACTGCGTCTACAATTCGCGCTATTTCAGCATTTAACAGGTCTGTTATTGATGAAAAAAATCACCAGTGTATGCCCATACTGTGGGGCCGGGTGCAAGCTCAAGCTTGTTGTTGAGAATAACAAAATCATCCGCGCTGAGGCCGCAGAGGGTGTAACGAACCAAAATCAGTTATGCCTGAAAGGCTATTATGGTTGGGACTTTCTTAACGACACTCGCCTTCTGACTCCCCGTCTGACCCGCCCGATGATCCGTTATGAAAAAGGTGGAAAATTCACTCCCGTTAGCTGGGATGAAGCCATTCGCTACACCGCAAAACGCTTAACTGAAATCAAAAATACCTATGGCCCTCGTGCCATCATGACCACCGGATCTTCCCGTGGAACAGGGAATGAGACCAACTACGTGATGCAAAAATTCGCACGTGGCGTGCTCCATACCAACAATGTCGATTGCTGTGCCCGCGTCTGTCACGGCCCTTCCGTGGCCGGGTTACAGGAAACGTTAGGCAATGGCGCCATGAGCAATTCCATCAGCGACATTGAAAACTCAAAATGCCTGCTGATCTTTGGTTATAACTGTGCCGATTCACACCCAATTGTGGCCCGCCGGGTAATTAAAGCTCGCCAGAACGGCGCAAAAATCATTGTCTGCGACCCACGCCGGATTGAAACTGCCCGTATCGCTGACCAACATTTGCAGTTGAAAAACGGTTGCAATATGGCGCTGGTCAACGCGTTTGGCCATGTTCTCATCGAGGAGCAACTCTACGATCGCGAGTATGTACAAAAGCATGCGGAAGGACTGGAAACATACTGGGAAACCGTTAAGGAGTATGCGCCTGAAGACGTTGAACATTTAACCGGTGTTCCCGCACAGCAGGTTCGTCAGGCGATGCGTACATTTGCTGCGGCGCCATCGGCCACCGTGATGTGGGGGATGGGCGTCACCCAGTTTGGTCAGGCCGTTGACGTGGTTCGTGGTTTGTCGAGCCTGGCCTTGCTAACCGGAAATCTGGGACGCCCTAACGTCGGTGTTGGCCCGGTGCGCGGGCAAAATAACGTGCAGGGCGCGTGCGATATGGGGGTGCTGCCTAACCAGTTTCCAGGGTATCAGGACGTAACCGATTTCGCCGTCAGGGAGAAATTTGCCGCCGCATGGGGTATTGACGTTAATCAGATGGATGACAAGGTTGGAACCCGCATCACCGAAGTTCCGCATCTGGCTATCGAAGGCAAAATCAAAGCCTACTACATCATGGGAGAAGATCCGCTGCAAACCGAGGCCGATTTGGGTCTGGTCCGCGAAGGATTTAACGCGCTCGATTTTATCGTCGTGCAGGATATCTTCATGACCAAGACGGCGGAAATGGCCGATGTCCTCCTGCCTGCCACCTCATGGGGTGAACACGGTGGCGTCTTTACCTGCGCCGATCGCGGTTTCCAGCGTTTTGAGAAAGCGATTGAACCCACTGGTGATGTAAAGCGTGACTGGGAGATTATCAGCCTGCTGGCCAGCGAAATGGGCTATCCAATGCAGTATCAAAATAACCAGCAAATCTGGGATGAGATGCGCGAGCTGTGTCCACTGTTCTACGGCGTGACCTATGAGAAAATGGGTGAGATGGGTCATGTTCAGTGGCCATGTCCGGATCTCGATAGTCCTGGTACACCCTACCTTTACGCGCGCAGCCAGTTTGATACCGCCAATGGCAAAGGCAAACTGTTTGCCGCACCGTGGCGAGCGCCAGCAGAAGTTCCTGATGAACAATATCCGCTGGTGCTGTGTACCGTGCGTGAGGTTGGGCACTACTCCTGCCGTTCGATGACCGGCAACTGCGCAGCGTTGCAAGCGCTGGCAGACGAGCCTGGGTATGTGCAAATCAATACCCATGATGCTGAAAAATTGGGTATTCGTCATCGCGATCTGGTATGGGTCAGCTCGCGCCGCGGTAAGGTTATCAGCCGCGCGGATGTCTCCGAGCGCATCAATGTCGGAACGGTCTATATGACTTATCAATGGTGGATTGGCGCGTGTAACGAGTTAACCCAGGACAATCTCGATCCTATTTCGAAAACGCCGGAAACCAAATATTGCGCCGTAAATATTGAACACATTACCGATCAGGGGTGGGCAGAAAAATATGCCGCACAAACGTATAGCGATATGAAGTCACGTCTGTGTGAGGCTATTGCGTAAATCACCGCCATCATCGCCTGAGTCTGGCTTTCCAGACTCAGGCCTTATCTCATGACTTCGCCAGCTGTGGTTCACTGAAGCGGATGGATGCAGCTTCCTCCTGCTTATCCCGCCGCATAAAGCCGAGGTTCATCAGAAACAATCCCGCCATAAACGGTAGTTCGTACAGTTCTTCAATCAGATCGCCATACTGAGCATTGTGCAGAAAGATGGGAGCCAGCAGACGATGATGCTCTACCGTATCGGAGATCAAAAATGCACAGGTGGTGATCGCTAACAGCCACAGAGGTAGCGGTTCATTGCGAAAGCGACGGGCAATATCCTGGCGTAAGCGCTTCGAAATCAGCACTGGCAGAATAATCATGGCAATCAATACCACTGAGATAGCCCGGAACAGTAGTTTAGGATGCTCAGGAAAATAATCGCGGCCCCAACTTGTGCTTCGGCCCAGTAATACCAGCCACCACGCTGCCGCCCAAAGCCAAAATTGCTTCTCGCCTTCGGGACGTGATAAGGGCCTGATGTAGCTGAGTGTAAATATGGCACCAAACAGCAGCCATAGCGCCTGGCCATTTTCAATCCAGCTGACGACAGTACCGTTGAGTAGCGGGAGATGCCAGTTCGCGGCGAACGGGATCGCCACGATGGCTAATCCGAGAATGATTGTGGGTAATGTAAGTCGGGTATTGAGTTTCATAAGCGCGATGTTCTGTTTTATATCTGGTTCGCGATCATAACCCCTGTGAATGATCAACTATTAGCAATCAATGCGAATCTCTTACGGTATTCTTAAGGAATCCTTTCAGGATATTTCCCTGTTTCGCCCAGAAAAAAAACGCACTGCGCCGTCAAAGCGCAGTGCAGTTTTTAGATTAAAAACTAATATACTCAATCAGTAGCAGTGAATAATGCCTACCACCCGCAGACTTCGTGCTCATTTTCGGTATCGTACGAACGCACGGTATTGACCAGATCTTTGACCACTTCAGCTGCCACATCCGGCACCAGTAATGTCATTGGCGCCTCTGTTTCATAATCAACAGAAACACCGTTGCTGTTATTGGTCACGGTTACGGTATAGGTTGCTTTACCCATGATTTACTCCTTGCCGGTGCGCACGACTTTTCGTTGATTTGCACTCTCCATCAGAACTTCCGGGGCGACGAAAAAATCGATATTAAAGTAAGTGTCGTCGGTCATCACTTCGATGTTATGCCATTTTTCCGGTGGAAAAACGCCAAACTGACCGGCTTCAATAATCATCACCTCTACTGGCTCCGGACTGTGTTCGTCTGCGTATCCGAGATATTTGACCGCCCCCTGCATAACCGAAAGTCGAGGATAAACCCCGGCTCGGGTCCCTTTATCAAGGTGGCGTTCGAAAATTCCGGCAGGCGCCGTTTCTTTGTTCCAGAATGGCGTAGAGCGTGTATGGATATGATTCTGTGGAATTTGAAGCATTTTTCTTCCCTTTTCCAGTCGACAACCAGCGAGTCATATTGAACCGCTGCTGTACACAGGGTACGCCTCAAAATATACATTTAAAATACCATTTATTGGTTACAACCCTACGATTATAAATGAAAAGCAGAGCTCAATATTAAAGGCCCGCCGCAATCAGCGGGCCGATGGCATCACGATTGAAGCGTGGCCAGACGGGCGGCAAAACCAACGAAAATCAGGCCGATAAGGGAATTCCCCACTTTCGCCAGTTTCTTCTTCGTACGGATATATTGCGTCACAAACGCGCCGGAGAAAATAAGGAAGCTCAAATAGAAAAAGCTCACTATCTCAAGCGTAATAGCCAGAATAAAGAATGACAGCCCTGAATGCGGCGCATTGACATCAATAAACTGCACGAAGAACGACACATAAAACAGAATAGCTTTGGGGTTGGTCAGGCTCAGGATTAATGCGCGCTTAAAAATAGCGCCAAACGGGACTTCCTCGGGCGCGGCGTCGCTTGCTTTCGATTTCAGTGTTGCATACAGGATCTTCGCGCCAAGATACAGTAAATAGAAAGCGCCAAGATAACGAACGATATTGAACAAAACAGGCGTTGTTTTAATCAATGCAGCAACACCGGCATAGGCCAAAAACATCAACACGGCATCACCAATAAACACACCGCTGGCGGCGAGATACCCCCCCTTTACTCCCCTACCGACGCTGTTCTTCAGCACAAATATCGTATTTGGCCCCGGTACCAGCACGATAAAAATAGCCCCCACCAGATACGTCCAGTAATTCAGAACTCCATACTCTGCGAACACGTTAACCTCTTCCTGAAAAAACACATGCACTTGCTGCGATACAATATGCTAACGAATGCGACAGGTGATGGAAAGAGCAGGTTATTAATTAAAAAAACCCGCCACTGGTGGCGGGTGTGTACAGATAAGGTTAGCCCGGATTAATGGTGCAGCATTTCATCCACTACTTCTTCGCCCTTCAGCTGATAAGGGTAGTAGGTAGGCCAGTTTTCCATCTCCTCAAACAAGGCAGCCTGCGAGGTATTTCCCATAAAGATATGGAAGTGGCTCGATTTACGCGGCGCGATAATATGATCGCTGAATTGCACGTATTTAGGCGCTTTGCTGTCAGCGGCTTTACACTCAAACAGATACCGTACACCTTTCTTGCCTGATTTATAGTGCAAGATTTTATACCCGGCATAATCGTATTTGCACGATGCGACCTGATTACCGGTGTGAAATTCCATCACGCCATCTTCGATGCCGATGGTGTCTACATTGGTTGCATAGCCTGTACGGTAATAAGCTTTAATTTGTTCTGCCGTTTTGCTTTTATCTTTCTCCGCTTTCTTTTTGAAAACCGGATCAAGTTCGCCACTGACCAGATACGGATAGACAGATTGCCACATGCCATCCCAGTCGGACAGCGCCCGGTTTTGCACCTGGTTATCATCAAATACCCCTTCCGACGCCTTTTGTTCTGCTTCACTCATCGGCGCACCATGGGAATGATGACCATGCGCCAAAACCTGCCCACAGACTAAAAGCATCCCCAGAGCGATTGTCAGTTTGTTAAAACGAATAGCCAAAATTTCACCCTCAAATCGTTTGTGAGTGAATTGTTATAATATAACGTAACAATTTAATCAATAGACATTACTGCACGTTATTGCCTCACGCTTCAATGAGTTTTCTGAAGCAGATCTGATCAAGCAGAGCCTGCTGATGGCTGATAATGAGCATACCTAATGGCCGACGCTGGCACTCTTCAAGCAGCAATACCCAGATATCTTTTTGAATGGAAGGATCGAGCTGGGCGGTAATTTCATCGGCAATAAGAAAACGTGTCCGCGGATCCAGCGCGCGAAGTAAAGCAATTCGCGCCAGTTCACCGCCAGAAAGCTGTCCGGGACGGCGGGTTAACCACTCAGGGTTGATGTGAAGACGGGTAAGCAGTTCAGCATCAGGTCGCCAGGCATCATAAACCGCATCGCCGGTGCTACGCCGCGGGTTAAAGGTTAATTCCGGATGCTGTGGCACCAGTTGCACCGGGCAATACTGGTGCATTGGCAGCGGTTGGTCATCAACCAGAATGTCACCCGAGGTCGGTTTTTGCCAGCCCGCCAGTACGCGTCCCAGCGTTGTTTTGCCGGTTCCGCTGGGTGCACAAACCCCAATGCGTTCTCCGGGGCGCAGAGAGAAGTTCAGATTTTGCCATAGCACCTTTCCTCCCTGACAAATCGTCACCTCACGACAGCACAGCATCGCGCTCTCCAAAAAGTTGATTTCTTTCAGGCAGCGCCCGCCATTGGCGTTGCAGATGCTCGCTGATCTCTCCGCGTAACAACTGTTCCCGGCTGACGTTATCCGACACCCTTCCCTGGTGCAGCGCGACAATGCGGTCCGCGTGGCGAGCGGCCAGCGTGAGGTCGTGCGTTACCCATAAAACGCCAGCCCCTTGCTCACATTGCTCACGTAGCTGTTCAAGCAGTTGATTAGCCAGCGGTGCATCAAGCCAGGCGGTAATTTCATCAGCCAGAATATAGCGAGCCTGGCTCAGCGACGCGTGACAGGCCAGAACACGTTTCGCCATCCCCCCCGAAAGCTGGCGTGGGAAGGCATCTAATACGCGACTTTCCAGTTGGCTACGCTGGAGCAATCGTTCAATTTTTCCGGCATTCCAGGCCTGGCCGGAGAGCTGACTTGCCCTGCGCAGATGTTTTTCAATCGAGAGCAGCGGGTTAAGCGCCTGAACGCCTTGCGGGACATAGCTGAAAGTATTACCACGACATTTGCGAATATCATCACTGTCCAGCGTTTTCCCCTCCAGGGTGATGGAGCCGTTGAAGCGCAAATTGTCCGGTAAGAGATCAAGCAGACATTGCAGCAACAGGCTTTTACCTTCCCCACTTCCCCCGACTAACGCCACCATCTGACCAGGCGCTACGTCGAAAGAGATATCCTGCAACAGCGAAGACCAGTTTCTCGCGCCGTACCAGCGATAACGCGCCACGTCCAGCGAGACCTGTCTTAAACTCAACATGCGTCACCTCGTAACCATAAACGATGCACTGCCCTTGCGAGCTGATCGAATAACATAACCAGACTGAATAGCATCAGCCCGGGAAACAGCACTAACCACCAGTCGCCATGACTGATAAACCTCAGCGCATCAGCCAGCAACAGGCCCAGCGATGGTTCATGCGGCGCCAGCCCAAAACCGAGGAAGCTCAACGCCGCGCTGTGCAACACCGCGTGGGGAAACATCAGCAAGGTTCCCGTTAACCACTGGGGTAACAATGCCGGGAGATAGTGATGCCGCCAGCAGTAAAAATGTCCGTGTCCCAGACGCCAGGTTAACGTCAGATAGTCACTGTGGGCCACGCGCTGCGCTTCGGCACGCAGGATTAGCGCCAGACGCGGCCAGTGGGTCAACGCAACCGCCATAATCACCCCATTTTTTCCGCCGCCCAGCGTGAAACAGATCAATATGAGCAACAGCAGATGCGGCATTGACAGCATGGCATCGGTAATCAGACGCATTAGTACATCCAGACGCGGATGTATACGTGAAACCGCTGCCATCAGTAATGCGATGAAGCCGCTGCACAACGCCGCGCCAATACCAATTTGCAGACTGGTTAACGCGCCCTGAAAGCAACGAATCCACAGATCGCGACCGAGGTTATCGGTGCCAAACCAATACAGCGCATCAGGCGGTAAATGACGGGCAAGCAGATTAACGCTCAATGGGTTATCCAGCGTCGCTGCGCCATACACCGCAATGCCTAGCAGGCAGCTAAAAGAGAGCAGAAGACGAATCAGCGTCGGCGTCGGATTATAGAGCATCAGGTCGCTCCAGAGCACGGTTCAACACATAGACAAGCCAGGTAGACAACGAGTTGCCAATGAACACCAGTACGGTACTGAACAACACAATCCCCATCAGTAACGGCAGATCGCCGCGTAATCCGGCATCAATAGTGGCCTGTCCCAGTCCCGGATAAGCAAAAACTTTTTCCGCCAGCAATGCGCCGCCCAGCAGTTCTCCCAGCGAGGCGAACTGCAGGCACAGCGCGGGCGTGATAGCGTGGCGCAGAACCTGATGACGCAGCAGCGACCAGCCTTTATCTCCCTGAGAACGCGCAAAACGGACAAAATCGCTTTTCATCACGCTGGCGATACTTTCCCGTGTATGAAGTGTAATTTGGCCAAGTCCCAATAAACTTAGCGCGCAAACGGGCAGCACTAAATGGCGCAGACGCTCAGCCAGCGTGGCCATATCACCACTGTTGCCCGGCTCCCACGCGCAGCAGACCGGAAATACCGGCCAGCGCACGGCAAATAACGCCAGCAGCAGCATGCCAATCCAGAAGGTCGGCAACGACGAAAGCAGATAGCTGAGTCGACAGATTGCTTTATCCGGCCAGCGATTCAGATAACGACCCGCGACAAACCCCATTGCCGTTCCCAGTATGCCGGAGAGCAGCCACGCGCCGCCAAGCAAGGCAAACGAAGTTGCAAAGCGCTCCTTGATTACGCTGGCAACCGGTGCATTAAACAACATTGAGTAGCCGAGATCGCCCTGCAATACACGTATAAACCAGTGACTAAAACGCTCCCATAACGGCTGGTCTAATCCCCAGCGAGCAGCGATACGCGCATATTGTTCCGGCGGCACGTGCAGGAGATCGTTGCCAATATAGGCGCGAATCGGATCGACAGGAGAAAAGCTGAGCAGCATAAAAGTGCCAGCCGCAACCAGCACTAATAACACTATCAGCCGTAGAAAATGGCCTACAACAGACTTCATCAACGGCAGGTCCAGGTCCATTCATCCAGATTATTGAGCAGGGACCAGCTACCGTGGATCTCCGGCGCGCCTTTGCCTAAGTCAATACACGGATTTGCCAGATAAGTGTGCTGAATGTTCAGCAGCCATGCCCAGGCGGCATCGCCCTGCACCCCAGCCCCTTGCTTGCCATCCCACTCCACCTGTTGCCAGAAAGGCAACGCTTTTTGCCAGTCCGGAGCATCAATGGCCTGTTTAAGATGTTGTTCAACGACGGGATTGCTGTAATAGCCTGGATTGTAGTATTCCACGCCCGCGGCCTGATTGCTGTAGTGATGGAAAAGCTCCATCGGATCCAGGCTTCCCCAGCCAAACAGCGTCGGATTCGAATGCATATGCCGCTCAACGGTTTCCCAGCTTCCGGATTGCAGCGAGACCTGAATACCCACGGGCTCCAGCATCGCACGTACGGCCTCGGCTAAATCCCGGCGCGTACTGTCACCGCTGGCGTACCATAGAGTCAGGCGAGCCTCTTTACCGTCTTTCACACGTACGCCGTCTTTCCCCACCTTCCAGCCGGCTTCTTCCAGAATCGTCCGTGCTTTTTCGCTGTCGCCATCTTTGAACGCAACTGACTGTCCCTGCCATGGCAGGCCCTGAACCGCGCTATACGCCGGAATCGCATGACCTTCCATGACCTGATCGGCAAGTTGTTTACGATCGATGGCGTAGTTGATGGCGCGTCTGATGGCGATATCAGCCGTGATATCGTTGCCGACCGGATAACCATTGGCGTCTTTTTTACCCGCAGGGACCATCGGGAACACAATGCCACGGTTTTCCACGCTGTCGCGTACCCAAAGCTTCAAATTCTGCTGTTGAGGAGCGACCGCCATTGAAGGCGCAATACGCACGAGTCCCAGTTGACCACTGCGCGCTGCGGCATAAGCGTTATCTTCATCAAGGAAGACAAACACCAGCTTACTGAAATCATTTTTCTTACCGGCATACCAGGGGTTCGCCTCCACGATCAGCTGTTGCCCCGGCTGAAAACTCACCAACCGATAAGGGCCCGCGCCAATCGGATTTTTGGCGAATGTTTTTTCGTCATACCGTTTTTCCGGAACAATACCCAAAGAGCCCAGCACGTTCACAAAGGTGCTCTGCGGGCTGCGCAGCGTGATTTCTACCGTGCGGTTATCTTTCAGGCTGGCATGAGTAAAGTTACCCATGTCGATTTTGCCGCCGCTCTTTGCGGCTTTATTATAGGTGAACACCACATCTTCAGCGGTTAGCGGGGAACCATCGGAGAATTTAAGGTCGGGTTTTAACGTCAACGTCCAGGTTTTGCCGTCAGCGCTGGTTTCAACTTTTTCCGTCAGCAGGTTACCCCAGCTCATATCTGCGTTTTGTTTTAATAATGGTGCATGCAAAAGCAAATAGCTGCCATGACTCCAGCCCAGCATCGGGTCAAACCCTTCCGTTGGCTCAGGTCCAATTGCCAGCTTCAACGTCTGCCCCTCGCTCACATTTTGCGCGGCGAGAAGTGGTGAGGTTAATGCGAGAGTCAATGCGCACGTAAGCAGTGCCAGCTTGCCTTTAATCATTATGTTATCCAGATTTGCGTTATTTTTATGCCGCTCAACGATTCAATGCCGTTAAACGGTCTCCTGGGGAAGGGATTATGGCGGACTGAAATGACGAAAAAAATGATGCGGCGCAGAAAAGTATGACGATTCTCTGAAATTATCATACTTTTTTCTGATACTCCTAATTGAGTACCCTCTGAATCACCGAAAATAGATTAAATGTTAGCCATTCAATTAATGGCAAATTAATTACAAGCTAATGATTACAAATACTAATTATTGGTCATTTCCGCTATTTACTTAGCTATAATTAATGACAATTTATGTATATTTATTCAAGAATAACACCAGAAGTGATAAGTTATGTAAACATATAATGATAATTATTTTTATTATCATTCCCATCAATTATCTTACTTCCTTTGAATTTTTAACAAAGGAAGTTTGACTATGCGCTTAAAACCTGTTGCTTCTGTTGTTCTGTCCTGTTTAGGATTTTCCAGTCCCCTGGCCTTCGCTGAAGATGTTATGGTGGTAACCGCTTCCGGTTACGAAAAGAAAATCACCAACGCTGCCGCCAGCGTCTCCGTTATTTCACAGCAAGAGTTACAAACCAATAAATATAATGATTTAGGCGAAGCCCTGCGTTCTGTTGAAGGGGTGGATGTTGAAAGCAGCACCGGTAAAACCGGTGGCCTGGAGATCAGCATTCGTGGCATGCCCGCCAGTTATACCCTGATCCTGATTGACGGTATTCGTCAAAACGGCAGCAGCGATGTGACGCCAAACGGCTTCTCAGCTATGAATACCAGCTTTATGCCTCCACTGGCGGCAATCGATCATATTGAGGTGATCCGCGGCCCGATGTCGACGCTTTATGGCTCCGACGCAATCGGTGGCGTGGTGAATATCATCACCAAAAAAAGCACCGATAAATGGAGCACCTCCATCAATACCGGCGTTAACCTGCAAGAGAGTAATAAATGGGGTAACAGCACGGTCGCCAACTTCTGGTCAAGCGGCCCGTTAATCGCTGGCGTACTGGATATGCAGGTTCGGGGTAGCACCACCCAACGTCAGGGTTCCAGCGTTACCTCCCTGAGCGATACCTCCTCCACCCGCGTACCTTATCCTACCGAGTCAGAAAACTATAACATCGGCACGCGACTCGACTGGAAAACGAATGAAAGCAATACGCTATGGTTAGATCTCGACTCCGCCAGACAGCGCTATGATAACGATGACGGTCAGTTGGGTAACCTGACGGGGGGTTACGATAAAACGCTGCGCTATGAGCGTAACAAAGTCACCCTCGGCCACGATACCGCCTTAACGTTCGGCACCTGGAAATCCTCACTCGGCTGGAATGAAACTGAGAACAAAGGACGACAACTGGTCTCCTCCGCACTCACGCCAGAGAACGCAGGCCGGGCCGGTGACGCACGTGAACTGAAGAACACTAACGTCATTCTGGACTCAGTACTGCTGACGCCATTAGGTGATTCGCACCTCTTAACCCTCGGCGGGGAATATTGGGATGCGCGCATGAAAGACGGTGTGGTGCTGGCCAATACCGGCGAAACGTTCCATCAAAAAACGTGGGCAGCCTATGTAGAAGATGAATGGCATATTCTCGACTCGTTGGCCTTAACCGCAGGGACACGCTACGAGCATAACGATGTCTTTGGCGGTCATCTCAGCCCACGCGCGTATATGGTTTGGGACGTATCCGACGAATGGACGCTCAAAGGCGGCGTGACGACAGGTTATAAAGTGCCATCACTGAGCCAGTTACATAACGGGATCAGCGGCGTAACCGCGCAAGGAACCGTGAATACGGTCGGTAATCCGAACCTAAAACCTGAGGAAAGTATCAGCTACGAAACCGGGCTGTATTACGAGAACGACACCGGGCTGAACGCCAACATTACCGGCTTCTATACCGAATACAAAAATAAAATTGTCTCGTATTCTATCGATGATAATACCAACAGCTATACCAACAGCGGCAAGGCAAGGACCGATGGCGTTGAATTTGCCAGCACCTTCCCTCTGTGGTCGGATGTGCTGACTTTATCCCTCAACTACACCTACACCCAGAGCAAGCAAAAAGATGGTGACAATAAAGGCGCGCCGTTAAGCTACACGCCAAAACATATGGCTAACGCTCGCCTGAACTGGCAGGCAACGGAAGATATGAATGCCTGGCTGAGCGCACGTTATCGCGGTAAAGCTCCACGCTTTACCGAAAATTACAACAACCTCAGCGCAGTACAAAAGGCCGTCTATGACGATAAAGGCGCTGATTTAAAAGCCTGGACCGTTCTCGACATGGGAATGTCTTATAAGCTGACCAAAGATCTGACGCTGAATACGGCGGTCAATAACGTGCTGGATAAAGACTTTAGCGAGGTTAAACTTTACCAGGTGGGCCGTAATAGCACCTACGCAGGAGATTACTATCAGACTGCACAATCCACTACCGGATACGTAAACCCGGGCCGTAACTATTGGGTATCATTAAACTACCAGTTCTGATTTAGTTTTTTCCTACCAGACGGGCTGTCAATGATAGCCCGTCTACCACTGGGTTTCATCAAATGCCTGGCACTGTTCTTTTTGGCAGCCAGCGGGGCTCTAATGTTTTTACCAGAGATAAAGCGACAAGGAATATTTTCGTTCCCGGCAGAGAAAAATGACGGAATGAGAGGTAAAGCTGAACTGGGACAGAATAGTCTGGGCGAGGCTTTAATCGATAGCTTTAAATAGCCATTATGTTTTATGAGTCACGGAGCAACGAGTGCCCCGTGACAGTCATTAACTTACTTCAAATACTCTCCGCTGCGCAGCGCTTCAATACGTTTATCCAACGGCGGGTGAGTCATAAACAGCTCACTCAACGACTTGGATTTACCGTTGATGCAGAACGCCATCATGCTGGTCGCTTCCTGCGGCTCATAGCTGGTTTTCAGACGCTGCAGCGCGGCGATCATTTTCTCACGCCCCACCAGTTTTGCTGAACCGGCATCCGCATGGAATTCACGATGACGTGAGAACCACATGGTAATAATGCTCGCCAGAATACCAAACACCAGTTCCAGCACCGTCGCCACTGCGAAGTAGATCAATGGGTTGCCGTTACTGCCCTCACCCTCATCGCGGTTTCCGCCCATAAAGCCAGCGGCAATTTGCGCCAGAATACGTGAGATAAAGATAACGAAGGTGTTCACCACACCCTGAATGAGCGTCATGGTAACCATATCGCCATTAGCAATGTGGCTGATTTCATGCGCGATAACGGCTTCGGCTTCGTCCGGGCTCATGTTTTGCAACAGGCCTGTACTCACAGCCACCAGCGAAGCATCCCGGCGCGCACCGGTAGCAAACGCGTTAATATCTGGCGCATGGTAGATTGCAACCTGCGGCATAGCGATCCCAGCCTGGCGAGCCTGATTCGCTACCGTATTCATCAGCCAGCGTTCTCTTTCATTGCGAGGCTGTTCGATCACTTCCCCACCAACGGATTTTAACGCCATCCATTTGGACATCAGCAGCGAAATGAAGGAACCACCAAAACCAAACAGCAGTGCCATGATCAACAAGCCTTGAACGCTGCTTGACTGAATCCCTGTCAGGCTCAATACCAGCCCGAAAACGACCATCACAGCCAGGTTCGTCAGCAGGAAGAGCGCGATTCGCATCATAATTTTCTTTTAACCTCAATTTAACAAAACGCACTATGCGATTACCCATATCGTATGGGTCTTATGGCTATTTTCAAGCATCCATAGGTGCTAAGTCACCAGAAAGACACAACTTTACATTTTATCGTATCACACTGACGTCTTCATGCGTTTGTTAAAAAAACAGGCACAATTTCTTGTGCCTGTTGGAGGTTATTTACTGGTTGCGGGCTGTTCCGCTGGCTTTTCTTTTTCAAGATGCGCCAGGTCAAGCGCAATTTTTACCGTTTCATCCAGGTAGGGATCTGGTTCCTGGTAATCCTTCGGTAAATCGTCCAGTTTCTTCAGCGGCGGCTTACCTTCTCGCTTAAACCGATCGTTGATACGCGCCAGACGCATTGCGTCATCTTCGTTATTCTCTTTCTCACGCTGAGCGTAATTGAGAGAAGCGATGTTGCGTTTATCCTTCATTGCATTGAAACGCGCAATATCCTTCATGATGTACTGGAACTCAGGATCGTTGGCAATACGTGCATTGTGCTCTTTTAACAATTCAGGTCCGAACGGCGTCAGATTCTCTGATTTGGTGTAAGTCGCAGCATCAATGCTATCCCATGGCAGCGCGTTATCTTCAAACTTCTCACCGGTTTCCGTTTCTTCATTACCTGTCGGCATGATGATGTCCGGCGTAACGCCCTTACGCTGTGTACTGCCACCGTTTACACGGTAGAATTTCTGGATCGTATACTGAACAGAACCCAGCGCCGGCCATTCCGGACGCAGCATCTGATCATAAATACGGTTCAGAGAGCGATACTGCTGTACAGTGCCTTTCCCGAAAGTCGGTTCACCAACGATCAGCGCACGACCATAATCCTGCATTGCCGCAGCAAAAATCTCTGATGCCGAAGCACTGAAGCGATCGACTAACACTACCAGCGGGCCTTTGTAGTACACAACGCCGTCGGTATCGCTGTCTTCACGCACTTTACCGTTATTGTCACGAACCTGAACCACCGGGCCGGAAGGAATGAACAGACCGGAGAGCGAAACGGCTTCGGTCAGCGCGCCGCCACCGTTAGTGCGCAGATCGATAATGATGCTGCTGACGTTCTGTTTTTCCAGCTTCTGCAACTGAACTTTGACATCATCCGTCAGGCCAACATAGAAGCCAGGGATATCCAGTACGCCGACTTTTTCTTTGCCAACGGTTTTCACGGACATTTTCACGGCGCGGTCTTCGAGACGAATACGTTCACGCGTTAACGTGACGGTGCGCGTCTTGGTTCCTTTACCGGCAGGCAGGATTTCAAGGCGAACTTTGCTGCCTTTGGGTCCTTTGATCAGCGCAACAACGTCATCCAGACGCCAGCCAATCACGTCGACCATTCCCTTACCGGTCTGACCCACGCCGACAATACGGTCGCCAACGCTTATTGCTTTGCTCTTGGCTGCCGGGCCGCCCGCCACCATGGAGTTAATGACGGTGTAGTCATCATCCATTTGCAAAACCGCGCCAATACCTTCCAGAGACAGGCTCATTTCAGTATTGAACTGTTCGGTATTGCGTGGAGAGAGATAGTTAGTATGCGGGTCGATCTCACGGGCGAAAGCCGTCATCGCCAGAGAGAACACATCTTCGCTGTTGGTCTGCGCCAGACGGCGAATCGCAAACTTGTAGCGACGCGTCAGCGTTTCACGAATTTCCGCATCGGTTTTGCCGGTCAGCTTCAGGCTGAGTTCGTCAAATTTAACCTTGCCGTCCCACAGCGCGTTAAGCTCTGCTTCGCTCTTCGGCCATGGCGCTTTGCTCCGGTCGAGGTTAAAGGTGTCGGTACCGGTGAAATCCATTGGACGTGCCAGTACGCTTAAAGCGTACTGATAACGTTCAAATCGGCGTTTTTGCGCCAGATTATAGAGATCGTAAAAGACATCCAGCTTGCCGGTACGCAGTTCATCGCCGAGGACCGTTTTCTTTTTTGCATACTGTTCGATATCGCTCGCCAACAGCACGTTGTGGCTGTAGTCGAGCAGATTCAAATAGCGGTCAAAAATTTTTGCCGAAAACGCCTGATCCAGATCGAACTGGCGATAGTGCGAACGCGTAAAACGCGATGTCACACGTTCACTTACCGTCGCATGCTGGGTTTCTTCCTTTAAAACGGGGATTTGATCGGCACGCGTGATGTCTTCCACAGCAAGTGCCTGGCCTGCTAATGCAAGCAGACCAGCTAACGCAGTAAGCCTAAAAAAAGTGTTCATGCCAGGCCTGGCCTCCGTTTCAGAACACCAGGTGTTCTGCGCGTACAATCAAAGACATACCCGAATTCAGCTGTACACGGACGCCATCTTTGGTGATTTCTAATACGGTGGCATCCATCGCATTATTACCTGCTTTCACCTTCAGAGACTGCCCTACCGTCAGTACTGAAATATCAGATACCGGGGTATGCTGTTCTTCACGAGGAGCACGCGGTGCTTTTGCTGCTGGTTTCTCAGCGCGAGGTTTACGCTCAGCGCCTTCTTTACGACGCGGTGCAGGACGCGGCTTACGCTCGCGACGCGGTGCGTCTTCTTTTTCACCAGCAGCAGCGGCTGCTTCGCGTTTTTTCGCCTGTTGCTCTGCACGTTGCGCCTGAACGCGGGCTTTAGCTTCTTCCAGCTGTTTGCGAGCATGTTCAACGTGCTGCTCATCCAGCTCACCACAAGGGTTGCCGTCGAGATCAACACGCGTTGCGCCCAATTTAACGCCATACAGATAGCGCCAGCTTGAAGTATAGAGACGTAAGGCAGAGCGGAGCTGCGTCTTGCTGAGGTTCATTTCGCCCTCAACACGCTCTACCAGATCCTGAAAAATGCCAATTTTCAGTGGGCGTGCTTCGCCTTCCGCACTAAAACACTGCGGGAAGCGTTCGGCCAGAAACGCGATGACTTCTTTACTGCTATTCAACTTAGGTTGATTTTCCATGAAATTTCCTGATTACAACGGACGTAGCCAACAAGCGCAGGCATGAACAGGCGACATTATAATGACGTCATCAGTAATTGCTACGTTATCCGTTGATTATCCTGCGACGCGCGCAAAGAATTTTTTGTAATCCGTCGTTGCAAGCACGGTTTCAAGCTGTGCCACCAGCGTTCGCAGCCCCTGTTCATCCTCGTCAGTAAAGCGGCCAAACGCCGTGCTATCGATATCCAGCACGCCGATTATCTGATTTTCGACGGTGATTGGCAGGACGATTTCAGCGTTGCTGGCGGCATCACATGCGATGTGTCCGTCAAAAGCATGAACGTCCTCAATGCGCTGAACCTGGTTCTGCGCTACTGCGGTCCCACACACCCCACGTCCTACCGGGATCCGCACGCAGGCGATTTTTCCCTGGAAAGGTCCCAGCACCAGCGTATCGTTTTCGAGCAGATAAAAACCGGCCCAGTTTACTTCTGCAAGACGTTCGTACAACAACGCGCTGGTATTTGCCAGCGTTGCCAGAAAACTGGTTTCACCTGCCATTAATGCCTGAAAGTCACGGTTCAGATCCGTGTATAGCTCTGTTTTGTTCATTATGTAATCACTTAGTTGTCTTACTTAAAGCTGCAGCCTACTAAAATAAACATTAAATGCGTTAATGCTCAAGATCATTCCCGTCATGAGTTAAGATAACATTACTTCAACAATTTGATTCGCGATACATGGCCTTAACGACACCACGCATCACGCCGACTAAAAAAATAGCCATCAGGTCCATTGGTGATGCACTCCCTCGTGCGCATTACCATCGTTGCCCTGAATGTGACCTGATCTTTAGCTTGCCTAAAATGCGTTCGCACCAAAGTGCATTTTGCCCACGCTGTCAGGCAAAAATTCGTGACGGACGCGACTGGTCATTAACACGACTGGCGGCTATGGCTTTCACCATGCTGCTGCTGATGCCCTTTGCCTGGGGAGAACCGCTCCTGCACATCTATTTATTAGGTGTGCGCATTGACGCCAATGTGCTGCAAGGCATCTGGCAAATGACCCGACAAGGCGACCCACTCACCGCATCCTTCGTACTCTTTTGCGTTGCCGGTGCGCCCATCATTCTCGTGACCTCAATCGCTTATCTGTGGTTTGGCAATATTCTTGGGATGAACCTGCGCCCAGTGCTGCTGATGCTGGAAAGGCTCAAAGAGTGGGTGATGCTTGATATCTATCTGGTGGGCATTGGCGTCGCATCAATCAAAGTTCAGGACTATGCTTTTTTGCAACCCGGTGTAGGTCTGTTTGCTTTTATTGCGCTGGTGATCCTCAGTGTTTTGACGCTGTCGCACCTTAACGTTGAGCAGCTTTGGGACCGTTTCTACCCGCAAAGACCAGCCCGACGGCCCGATGAAAAACTCCGCGTCTGCCTCGGCTGCCACTTTACAGGTTATCCGGACGCCCGAGGTCGCTGCCCTCGCTGTCATATCCCGTTGCGCTGGCGCAGGAATCAAAGTATCCAAAAGTGTTGGGCTGCTCTGCTGGCCTCGATCGTCCTGCTTTTGCCTGCTAATCTGCTGCCCATCTCGGTAATTTATGTCAATGGCGGCCGCCAGGAAGACACGATCCTGTCAGGCATAATGTCCCTGGCGAACAGCAACGTTGGCGTAGCGGCGATTGTTTTTATCGCCAGTATTCTGGTTCCATTCACCAAAGTGATTGTGATGTTTACGTTGCTCATCAGCATCCATTTTAGATGTGAACAAGGATTGCGTACCCGCATCAAACTGCTGCGTATGGTGACCTGGATTGGTCGCTGGTCGATGCTGGATCTCTTTGTTATCGCTTTAACCATGTCGCTGATTAATCGCGATCAGATACTTGCTTTTACTATGGGGCCAGCTGCGTTTTATTTCGGCGCAGCGGTAATATTGACTATTCTTGCTGTGGAATGGCTGGACAGCCGCTTACTTTGGGATGCACATGAGTCAGGAAACGCCCGCTTCGCAGACTGAAGCGCAGATTAAAACTAAACGCCGTATCTCTCCGTTCTGGCTGCTGCCTTTCATCGCGCTGATGATTGCAGGATGGCTTATCTGGGGAAGCTATGAAGATCGCGGCAATACCGTAACCATTGACTTTATGTCTGCTGACGGCATTGTGCCGGGCCGTACTCCCGTTCGCTATCAGGGCGTTGAAGTGGGCACCGTGCATGATATCAACCTCAGCGAAGATCTACGCAAAATTGAAGTACGCGTCAGCATCAAATCGACCATGAAAGATGCTCTGCGCAAAGATACCCAGTTCTGGTTGGTCACGCCGAAAGCGTCGCTGGCGGGGGTTTCTGGCCTGGATGCGTTGGTTGGCGGCAACTATATCGGCATGATGCCCGGAACCGGCGAGCCGGAAGATCATTTCGTCGCCCTCGATACGCAGCCCAAATATCGTCTGGATAATGGCGATTTGATGCTGCACCTGCGCGCCCCTGACCTCGGGTCGCTCAATAGCGGTTCGCTGGTTTATTTCCGCAAGATTCCGGTGGGCCGGGTGTATGACTACACCATCAACCCAAATCATCAGGGCGTAACCATCGACGTGCTGATCGAACGTCGCTTTACCAACCTGGTGAAAAAAGGCAGCCGTTTCTGGAACGTGTCCGGTGTGAATGCGGATGTCAGCCTCAGCGGAGCGAAGATCAAGCTGGAGAGTCTGGCGGCGCTGGTCAATGGCGCCATTGCTTTTGATTCGCCCGAAGACTCTAAACCCGCGGTGGCCGATGACACGTTTGGTTTGTATCAGGATCTCGCGCACAGCCAGCGGGGAGTGATCGTCAAGCTTGATTTACCCAGCGGCGATGGACTCAAGGCCGGCTCAACGTCGCTGATGTATCAAGGATTAGAAGTCGGGCAACTGACCAAACTGGATTTAAATCCGGGCGGTAAAGTGACCGGCGAAATGACGGTCGATCCCAGCGTCGTAACGCTGCTGCGCGACAATACGCGGATTGAATTACACAGCCCTAAATTATCGTTAAACGATGCCAATATCAGTTCGCTACTGACTGGCAAAACTTTCGAGCTGGTACCTGGCGAGGGCGAGCCGCGTAACCAGTTTGCGGTTATTCCTGCTGAGAAGTCGTTGTTACACGATCCGGGCGTCATGACGCTTACGCTGACCGCGCCGGAGAGTTACGGTATTGATGCCGGTCAGCCGCTGATTCTTCACGGCGTACAGGTCGGTCAGGTGATTGATCGCACGCTCTCTGGCAAAGGTGTCTCATTTACCGTTGCCATCGAACCACAGCATCGCGCCCTGGTGCAAGGTGACAGTAAGTTTGTGGTCAACAGCCGCGTTGACGTCAAGGTCGGGCTTGATGGCGTGGAATTCCTTGGCGCCAGCGCCAGCGAATGGCTCAGCGGCGGCATTCGTATTTTGCCCGGTACCAAGGGTGAAATGAAAAAAAGCTACCCGTTGTATGCCAACCTGGAAAAAGCGATTGAAAACAGCCTGAGCGATCTGCCAACTACCACGCTCAGCCTGAGCGCCGAAACGCTGCCTGATGTGCAGGCCGGTTCGGTGGTCTTATACCGCAAATTCGAGGTCGGTGAAGTGATTAGCGTTCGCCCACGCGCCGATGCGTTTGATATCGATCTGCATATCAAACCGGAATATCGCAACCTGCTGACCAGCAACAGCGTATTCTGGGCCGAAGGCGGGGCAAAGGTTCAGCTTAACGGTAGCGGATTGACCGTACAGGCATCTCCCCTGTCGCGAGCGCTCAAAGGGGCGATTAGCTTCGATAACCTAAGCGGCGCCAGCGCCAGCCAACGCAAAGGCGACAAGCGTATTCTGTATGCTTCCGAAACCGCTGCACGTGCAGTGGGCGGCCAGATAACCCTGCACGCGTTCGATGCCGGTAAACTCGCGGCCGGCATGCCAATTCGCTACCTGGGGATCGATATCGGCCAGATCCAGACGCTTGAGCTGATCACCGCCCGTAACGAAGTTCAGGCAAAAGCAGTTTTGTATCCGGAATACGTGCAGACTTTTGCCCGTAGCGGTACCCGCTTCTCCGTGATCACACCGCAAATCTCAGCGGCAGGCGTCGAGCATCTGGATACGATCTTACAGCCGTATATTAACGTTGAACCAGGACGCGGTAACCCGCGCCGTGATTTTGAACTGCAGGAAGCCACCATTACCGACTCTCGTTACCTCGATGGTCTGAGTATTGTGGTAGAAGCGCCGGAAGCAGGTTCGCTGAATATCGGTACGCCTGTCCTGTTCAGAGGCATTGAAGTGGGGACCGTCACCGGGCTGACGCTGGGCTCGCTTTCTGACCGCGTGATGGTGGCGATGCGCATTAGCCAGCGCTATCAGCATCTGGTGCGGAACAACTCAGTGTTCTGGCTGGCATCCGGATACAATCTCGACTTTGGTTTGACCGGCGGCGTCGTGAAGACCGGTACCTTCAATCAGTTCATTCGCGGCGGAATCGCCTTCGCTACGCCACCGGGTACGCCGCTGGCCCCGAAAGCGCAGGCAGGTAAACACTTCCTGCTGCTCGAAAGCGAACCAAAAGAGTGGCGTGAATGGGGAACCGCCCTGCCACGTTAATCTCTCCCCTTGCTCCGGCGTACATACTCGCGCCGGAGCACTTATGCTACACTGCGCACCTGTTTTTTTGCCGGTGGTACCAAGTGGCTTATTTTCCCGACGCCTTTCTAAACCAAATGCGTGAAGCAATGCCTTCCACGCTCTCATTTGATGATTTTCTCGCTGCCTGCCAGCGTCCGCTTCGTCGCAGCATCCGCGTCAATACGCTGAAAATCTCCGTTGCCGACTTCCTCACTCTGACAGCACCTTACAACTGGTCGCTCACTCCGATACCCTGGTGCGCTGAAGGTTTCTGGATCGAACGCGATGATGAAAAGTCAGTACCGCTCGGCAGTACCGCGGAACATTTAAGCGGCCTGTTTTATATTCAGGAAGCCAGCTCAATGCTGCCGGTCGCCGCGCTGTTTGCCGATGGCAATACCCCGGATCGCGTGATGGATGTCGCGGCAGCCCCCGGCTCCAAAACCACGCAAATTGCCGCAAAAATGAAAAATCAGGGCGCGATTCTGGCAAATGAGTTTTCCGCCAGTCGCGTCAAAGTCCTGCATGCCAATATCAGCCGATGCGGGATAGTCAATGTCGCGCTAACCCATTTTGACGGGCGGGTATTTGGCGCAGCGTTGCCAGAAGCCTTCGATGCCATTTTGCTGGACGCGCCGTGTTCCGGTGAAGGCGTGGTGCGTAAAGATCCCGATGCGCTAAAAAACTGGTCGCCAGAAAGTAATCTGGAAATTGCCGCAACCCAGCGCGAACTTCTCGACAGCGCCTTTCATGCCTTGCGTCCCGGCGGCACGTTGGTTTACTCGACCTGCACGCTGAACCGTGACGAAAATGAAGACATTATGCAGTGGTTGATTGAGGCCTACCCGGACGCCGTCGAGTTTTTACCACTGGGCGATTTATTCCCGCAGGCTGAACGCGCCCTGACCCCGGAAGGATTCCTGCATGTGTTCCCGCAGATCTACGATTGTGAAGGTTTTTTCGTCGCGCGTCTGCGCAAAACCGCCGCGATCCCTGCACTACCGACGCCAAAATACAAAGTCGGTAACTTCCCGTTCAGCCCGCTTAAAGGGCGTGAATCCGCGCTTGTCACTCAGGCCGCTAACGCCTGTGGATTGCAGTGGGAAGACACTCTGCGCCTGTGGCAGCGTGATAAAGAGATTTGGCTATTCCCAACCGAGATTGAACCCCTGATCGGCAAAGTCCGCTTTTCCCGACTCGGCATCAAACTCGCTGAAACGCACAATAAAGGGTACCGCTGGCAGCATGAAGCCATCATTGCTCTCGCCAGCACAAATCACAGCCATGCGTTCGAACTGACCCTTGCCGAAGCCGAAGAGTGGTACCGTGGACGGGATGTCTACCCGCAGACCGCACCGACCACCGACGATGTGCTGGTTACGTTCCAGCATCAGCCGATTGGCCTGGCGAAACGTATTGGATCGCGATTAAAGAATAGCTACCCGCGCGATCTTGTCCGGGATGGCAAACTCTTTACAGGATAACGCACGTTTTTACTGGCGCTTTTGCTAACGTTGACTACGCTGAAAAATGGACGGCCTAACTGGTCGTACCACAACCAGCAAATAAACGGAGAGCACGATGATGAAAACCAGTGTGCGCATTGGCGCTTTTGAAATCGACGACGCCGAGTTACATGGCGAATCGCCAGGGGACCGAACGTTAACCATTCCGTGTAAATCCGATCCGGATTTATGCATGCAACTTGATGCCTGGGATGCCGACACCAGCGTCCCGGCTCTTCTTAACGGAGAACATTCAGTTCTATTTCGCGAGCACTACGATCGTAAGTCAGATGCCTGGATCATGCGCCTTGCCTGATTCAAAAAGAACCCGTCGCCAGACGGGTTATTTCTTGGTTAATTTCCCTCATCTATCAACATCTTCTACACTACAGGTATGGCTTTACCATTTGAGGATGGAATGTTCACGCTGGTTCTTTTTGTGTGCTACCTGGGTGGCGGTTGTGAAGATATCGTTGTTGATGTCTACAAAACTGAGCAGCAGTGCCTGATATCGATGGACGATCAGCGTATTCGTAACGGCGGATGTTTACCCGCGGATGACTACATCGACAGCTTCTGGCGTCCGGCCCAGGAATACAGCGATTTTTGATTATTGCAGTTGCACCAGCGTCAACTCGCCACCAAACACCGCACCGGTATCAATATAGTGCAGATTCTCGTGATCCAGCCGCTGACGCAGAGGCGTATGGCCAAACCAAAAGTGATCCGCGCCGCGAATGCCGTTGCCTTTATTCATCAGCCTTGTGCGATCCCACAGTACCCGCTGTAAATCGACCTCTTTTTGCCACTGATAATTATCATCAGGGTAATCTGCGTGAGCAATAACGTGTATGCCGTTCTGGCAACGCAGCTCCAGAATCCAGGGTAATTGCCGACACGTTTCAAGAGCGGTTGTCGCCGCTGGCTGCTCCGCCTGCGCAAACCACGAACCGCCATTCATAAACCACAGGAATTGCTCCCCGGTTGCCAGCGCGTCCAGCCCCATCTGTTCATGATTCCCTCTGACCGCGATAATCCAGCGTTTACGCAGTAGTTTCAGGCAACGCAAACTGTCAGGTCCGCGGTCGATAACATCCCCCACTGAAACCAGCAGGTCCTGCCACGGATCAAAATGACACAGGCGCAATTTCGCCATCAATAATGAGAAGCAACCGTGGATATCCCCGACCACCCAAACATGTCGCCAGCGCGTCGCTTCCACTCTTTGATAAGCATTGTCAGGTAGTCCCATTTGACCTCCTGTACACAAATATTGCCCTGTTCTAAATTAAACCATAGCAGTAAAAAACAGAGCGACCGAATCATACATCACGATCCTACGCTATCCGCGCGTCGACGAGGTACTAACGCAACAGCTTCCAGTTCTGCTTCCAGTTCAGCTACTATAGATTGCAGGTCATAAGTGGGTGCATTACGCGCACGAGCTCTTTCTTCTCTTTTCTGTTTACAACACAATTCCTGATAGAAATCATTAACCGCAGGGATATCCCCGGTAATTTTTATCACATCATGTTCATGATAAAACAGAAACGGCGGCCCGCCTTTGGTATCAAATGCAACGGCCTTAAGCGGCGTGAGCTCCATCGCCTCAATAAAACCTTTGTCACAAGTCAATATTCCAGGGAAAAAATATCGCTCATCATTTCCTGTATTGAAGGTAAGTGCTTGCTCTAAATACCGACAATGAGTCAGATCCCAGGCCATACCATGTAATGCCGACCACATATTTTTCGACTTTTTATGTATTTTGTTAAAAAACCTAAATTCTGTCCCTCGTATAAAAAACTCACTCGCTAGAATTAACTCTCTTGTCGCCAAAAAGCATACTTTGGTGTGAGCAAAACTTAATAGATCGATCAATTTATTTTTGAGCGATCTGGCAGGCGATTTGATTTGGATGATACTCATCATAAGAACATAAGCGTAAATACTATCGTGCCTGTCTCTTAACGCACGCCTGAACTCAGAGTCTTTGTTTTTGGTGAGCAGTGAGCTAAAATGTCTGTCGGTATTAAGAAAAAGCTCACCTTGCGATATTTTTGAGGTCAATACTCCGCTGGTTCCTGACTTAACGAGATCAACATCTTTTATAAATTCGTAACCCATCAACTTATCGAATATTTTATGGTGATTCTCTTTCTCATCCAGATTTTTAAGGTTCTCCAGCTCATATAACACAGAGTCTACCTGCGTATTCTGATGAGAAATAAATTTAAATATTTCTTCGATGTCATCATCCAGACCAGAAACTTTACCATTGATATATGGTCTGAGATAACTTAATGCCTGGCTATCAAGAGATATTGAGTAATCTATTTTAAATGTGGAGTGTCCTTTATCGCTGAACATTTCCTCTATGGTTTGAGGATCCATAACGAAAACATTTTCATCATTGAATAAAGAGCGTATAGACGCCCCATGCTTGAATTTCTTGTTAGTTTGAAACCCCGGATATGGCCCTTTAGGCGATGAAAAGACAAATTTATACTCTGGGATTAATAGATAGAAACTGGTGTATAGTTTTAATGCTGCAGAGAGATCTTCAGCATTACCAATCTCCATCACGAGTCTTTCTTTTAACTTTTCCATTTCTTATATCTCGTTATTGAGAAACTGAGTCCATGTATCAGGGGCCAGAACGGCATCAATTGATGGATAATTATACCGCTATTGATACAAGTGAGTCTAAACCTCTCGGCACTAGTGACAACTGAAATGCTGGCGCATAAGCAGACCATACGCCTGGAGCACAGGAAAAAATGGGCATCACGATCTGATCTTTTTCTGCGCAAATGAAGTGTAAATGTTAAAAGCAGTGTGGTATAAGGAAGAAATCCCGAATTGTGATATGCGGACAAATTTCGGAAACTTTCGGACATGATGTCCTAAGTGATTGAAATAAAATCCACATAAAAAGAGACCGAATACGATTCCTGTTTACAACTCAAAACGCAATAACCTATAAACTTCAATAGGTTAGCATAAAAAGCCCACTAAAAAACACCTCCTGATACTTACTATTGCACCCGTTCAAGATCAATCAGTTGCTATTGGTTTCGTGGCGTCGTCGGGAAAAATTCGGGATCGCTTTCAACGAGCGCCCATCCATTTTTAAGAATTCATCAATTCACAAAACCATCATTTCGATTTACCTTACAAATTCCTTTTAAATCATTACCGGGCGCACCACTTTTTCTTCCTGCCCTATACTTTCAGTCTGACATATGGCTGGAGGTTTCTATGTGTGGCCGTTTTTCACAGTCAATGACACGAGAGGACTATCTTGCCCTGCTCGCTGAAGAAGCCGAACTAGACATTCCATATGACCCGGAACCCATCGGAAGATTCAACGTAGCGCCTGGCACCAAAGTCCTGCTTCTGAGCGAACGTGATGAGCAACTGCACCTTGACCCTGTCATTTGGGGATATGCCCCTGGGTGGTGGGATAAGCCACCGCTAATTAATGCTCGATCTGAAACTGCGGCCACCAGCAGAATGTTTAAACCGCTCTGGCAGCACGGTCGTGCAATTTGCTTTGCTGATGGCTGGTACGAATGGAAAAAGGAAGGTGACACGAAGCAGCCTTACTTCATTCATCGGGCCGACGGACAGCCGATATTTATGGCGGCGATTGGCAGCACGCCATTCGATCGAGGAGATGAAGCAGAAGGTTTCATGATAGTTACAGCTGCAGCTGACAAAGGACTGGTAAATATTCACGACAGGCGGCCGCTGGTACTGTCACCAGAAGCCGCTCGCGAATGGATGAGGCAGGACATTGGAGGAAAAGAAGCTGCGGAAATTGCGGCTGACGGTTCCGTTCCGGCTGATAAATTTATATGGCATGCCGTAACGAGTGCCGTTGGAAATGTGAAAAATCAAGGTGCCCAGTTAATCCTGCCAATGTAACGCAGCATTACATCGCCACAACTCTCATAACACTATAATAAATATTAAATTATAATGTTTACATTTTGCAAAATGTACCATATCTACCTTTTTCAACTCATTGATTATCCGAGCTATGTTTTTTGTTTTGGGGAGAGTTTTCACCAAGAATCCAAGTTTTTCACGCCGGCACATTCAACACGCTACCATTACTGGCAAACCTCGATGGTACAGATTTTACAGTCGCTGCAATCCACTATGAGCAATTAGCGGAAATTAAAGATTTTGAACATTACATAAATTGTTATTCTGCCCGCTTCTTTTAATCAAATATGATCAATTAACAGTCAGTCGCAATGCTAAATCTTGCGGGTAGGGATCAAAGTAATTCTGCGTCAGCAGATAACCGTCCGGGTATTCCGCCAGATAATGTTTCAGCAGCGTCATAGGAGCCAGTATGGGCAGTAGTCCTGCTCGGTAATTAAGGATCACCTCGCGCAACTCGCCGCGCTGACGCATTGTTAACTGATTACGGAAATATCCCTGAATGTGCATCAGCACGTTAGTGTGGTTTTTACGTGAGGCGGGTTTCTTCAGAAGCGTCATTAATTTATCCCGGTAGACCGCAAAGAAAGCTTCCAGATCCTCCCATTCATGCAGTGATGCGACGAATGGGCCAATTTCCCGGTATCCGGCCTGATGGTGAGCCAGCAATTGCAATTTATAACGGCTATGAAAATCCAGTAGAGCCCGACGCGTCAGGCCATTTTTGCGCAGCATATTTAGCTCATGTAGCGCGAAAACCCTTTCGACGAAGTTTTCGCGCAGGACCGGATCGTGCAGCCGCCCGTCCTCTTCTACCGGTAGCCACGGATATTTCTCCATAAGCGTGGCGGTAAACAGTCCCACCCCGTCTTTGCGCCCGCGATTGCCTTTCTCGTCATATAAGCGCACGCGTTCCATACCACAACTGGGTGATTTGGCGCAGACGATAAACCCGGACAGAGTGTCCAACCCGGCCAGATACCGCTGGCAAAAGTCAGCCATTTTGTCGGTCACGTCTTCGTGAGGTGCGTGGCTAAATCGCATGCGAATATCGCCGACAGCCGTTTGTACCAAGCGCAACGCCGGTCTTGGGACAGGCAAGCCAATCGCCATCTCCGGGCAAATGGGCCGGAATGTCACCCACTGTGCCAGCCTGTCCATCACAAACTGCGCCCGCTTATGCCCGCCGTCAAAGCGGACGGCAGACCCCGTTAAACAGCCGCTGATCCCAACGATGGGTTGCATTTTCATTGCGTCTTCCTCGCTAGTGCGTTTTACGGGAGAAGAAGAGTGTCACCGTGCCGACGGTGACGCCAAATTTCTTCATCTCAGTTTTATTAAACAGATGATTGGCATCCTGCAGGTACATCCAGTCATCAAAATTTAGCAACCAGGTTCTGCCGCTGGCTTTCACATTCATGCTGTAATTCCAGTTGAACGCGTTGCCCGCCGCCTGTCCCTTCGCAACACCTTCAATGTCGCCGGCGGTGCCTTCGTAACGATCGGCGCTAACTTTACGGATATGCCACACACGCTGCTGTTTCTCGCCATCGTCGTACACAAAGCGTTCGTTGAGGGTCAATGTGTCCCCCACCACATCGCCGTTAATGTCGACGTGGAAGCGACGAAGCTGTTTACCGCTGCGGTCCTGAACCATCCCCCATGCTTGCGTTTCTCCCTGAAAATACTGAAAGATATCCAGCGTCGGCTGTTGTTGTCGATAGTCGGCAATTTCAGCGCTACAACCAGCCAACTGCATCAGCAAGGGCAGGCTCAGGGTCAATAAACGTTTCATTTTTCACCTCCAGTAAGCTGCTGACGCAGCTCAGGATATTGCGTGCGGGAACCCAGCCAGACAGCAAGAAAGTTTTCGCTGAACGCCGCCGACTGCGGTGGGCCAAGCGGGATAAATTGCCTTTGTGTCGCTGACATGCGATACCAGAACTGCCCCTGCTTATCTTGCAATACAAAAGCCAGTTGCGTACCCGGCGCGACGTCTGGCCATAGCTCACCCAACATGCGAAGCCAGGTCTCGCTCTGCGCTTCCCGCGCCAGAATCCCCTGCGCTCGCCACTGATCGCGGGTGGCATCCACCAGTTCTTGCCGTTCAATTTTGCGCTGATAGGTGATAATTAGCGCCTGATCCTCTTTTAGCCCGCGATAAAGCCCATCCGGCGTGCGCAGTTGTGAGGTATAGATCGTGAATGGCCCCCAGGTGAGCGTTGCATCGCCGACTTTATGCCAGCTTAACCAGTCTGTAGCCCCTGCAAACGGCGCAATCGCCATGACGCCCAGCAGTATCAGTAAGGCAGGTTTCATTGGCGTTTCCCCATGAAAATATGAAAAAACAGCATCAACACCAGCCAGCCCGCCGCCATTAAACCGACAACGATAAATGCCGGTTCCAGAAAAGTAATAGACCCCAAACGCTCTCCTATCACATAGGCGACCGGGCCACCACCGGTGGCCATGATTGCCAGCAGCCATCCCGGCAAAGTGGTCGAGCAGGTAAGGTGCGTCCACAGGGCGGCGAACATGAGCCAGAGCGCGACCATCCATAACGGTAACAATGCTTCACCGTGAAAATCGATCAACCCCGTCAACGCCCACAGCGCATCCAGACCACTGCCCGCTGCTGCCAGCATCAACGCGTACAGACGTTGTGCAGGCGGCAGCAAGAAGCAGGCCAGAATAGCCAGCCCAAGCCATAACACCAAGCCGCGCTCACGAAATAACACCACCATGAGCCAGTACAGATCGAACCCGACAGCCAGGATAAAGACCTGTAAATGGCGGTTCATAGACGTTCCGCCGTCAGTTGCACCACACTGATAGTGCGCGCATTAAAACCGGCTTCGCAGTAGCCGAAGTAATACAGCCACATGCGACGAAAACGCTCATCAAAGCCCAGCTTTTCAATATCATGCCAGGCGTGAACAAATCGTTGTCGCCAGTGCGCAAGCGTCCGGGCGTAGTCAGGCCCCATATCGAACAGATTGCGAACCACAAAGTCGGTGTGCTTTGTCATCAGACCGCTCATCGCGGTGATACTGGGTAAAAAGCCTCCCGGAAAGATATAACGCTGAATAAAATCCACGCCTTTGCTGTAATCGCGATAGCGCTGATCCTGAATGGTAATGGCCTGAATCGCCATTTTCCCTCCAGGGCGCAGGCGCGCCTGACAGGTGCGGAAAAACGTCGGCAGATAACGCTGACCCACCGCCTCGATCATTTCAACCGACACCAGTTTGTCGAATTCCCCGGTCAGGTCGCGGTAGTCGCACAGCAGTACATTGACTCTGTCCTGTAAACCTGCGCGGGCAATGCGCGCGTTCGCCCAGGCGAACTGTTCCTGCGACAGGGTCGTGGTGGTCACCCGGCAGCCGTAATGACGCGCGGCGTATTCCGCCATCGCTCCCCAGCCGGTACCGATTTCCAGCAGATGATCATTCGCGGTGAGCGCCAGCTGTTCGCAAAGCCGCGCCATTTTGGCCTGCTGAGCCTGCGCTAACGACTGCTCGGGGCAGGTGAACAAGGCACTGGAATAGAGTAAATCCTCATCAAGAAAGTGCGCGTAAAACGCATTGCCGAGGTCGTAATGCGCGGCAATGTTTTCTCTCGCCTGTTGCCGATGGTTGCGACGTGTCCAGTGACGCAAACGCTCGACGGGTCGTCCAAGCAGGCGAAATCCGCTTTCCAGCCGTCCCAACAGGGTGGTGTTAAGCGCAAATATTTGCAATAACGGCGTGAGCTGTTGCGTTTCCCACTCTCCGTCCATCCAGGCCTCAGCCGCCGCAAGACTTCCGCCTTTCAGCACCCGCCAGTACACCGTGGGTGAGAGAATATGTACGTCGGCGCGTAACTCAGCTGAAACATCACCAAAATGAAAAGTCTGCTCCCCTTCCCGCACCGTGATTGCCCCCTGGCGAAGACCGCTCAGCACGCGGAAAAGAAGCCAACGCGCCACACGCAGGTTGCGCGGAATATCAGGTTCAAGCGCAAAGACGGGATCGGTCATGATCGTTCACTCCTGCTCACGGGATGGTTGTAGAGAGGGACTCGCTTGAGCCACAGTCGTAACGCCTGCCAGTAAATCGCTGACACCGTTTTCAGCGTCATCAACGGCAGTCGTAGCAGCAACGTACGTAAATTCGCCTGCGTCAACGGCTCGCGTTTGAGCATCAGGGTGGCATCAAAAATCTTCTCTTCCTGGTGGTTTTCGATATGCATATGCAGCGTTTTAACCGGCGAGTTAAATCGCCAGTGATAGACCATATCCATCGGGTTAAATGGCGATACATGGAACGCTTTTTCCAGCGGACGCTTTTCCTGTGCATCTACGGCGTAGTAATGTCGCTCATTCCATGGCGTATTGCGGACCTCCGCCAGTACCCAGCGCAGGATTTGCGCGTGGTCATAGCAGTAGTAAAAATTGACCGGGTTAAAATGAAAGCCGAAATAGCGCAATTGCGTCAGGAGCATCACGCGACCTTCGGGACGTTCGCCCGTCAGGAGGGCAAGCTGATTCAACACGTTCTCTTTTAACGGTGTCCCCAGCGGGTAATCCGCATCATGAAAAGCCGCTGCGGCAAAGCGATTACGTTTCACGCCGACGCCCGGAAGCTGCGCCAGTTCATCCAGATCGAGCCACGCCATAAACACCTGATAAGTAAACTGGTGCGTTGTAGGCTGAAGGCGGCGATGACGCAATACGCCCTGATACAGGCAACTGTTCATCTTAGCGCCCCTCTCCTGCAGCAATGCCGTACACCACGTCCAGTGCACTGCGTACGCCATCTTCGTGAAAACCGTTGTACCAGTAGGCACCGCAGAACCAGCTCCGATGCAGGCCGTTGATCTCAGCGCGGCGAGCCTGTGCCCGCCAGCTTTCAGGGTTAAACAATGGATGCTCGTAAACAAAGCGTCGCCAGACGAATCGATCGTCAATTGGAGTGTCTGGATTGAGGGTCACGCAAAATAGCGGGCTTCCTTCAGGTAAGCCCTGGAGTATATTCATGTTATAGGTGACGCAGGCGCTGGCACGATCTTGTCCACTCAGACGGTAATTCCAGCTTGCCCACGCGCGTTCGCGTACCGGTAACCAGCGGCGATCGCTATGCAACACCACCTCGTTACGCTGCCAGCCAATTGCGCCCAGCACGTCGCGTTCTGCGGGGGTCGCATCTTCAAGCAAAGCCAATGCCTGCGAGGAATGACAGGCGAAGATCACCTGATCAAATGTCTGTACCGATCCTGCCAACTGGATTTTGACGCCGCTGTCGTAGCGAATAACCTGCTGAACAGGGGCATTAAGGTGCAATGTCAGACGATCGCCCAGCTTCGCCAATATGACACGGATGTATTCCCGCGATCCGCCCGGCACCACGTACCACTGCGGGCGATCCCGGATATCCAGCAGGCCATGGTGCTCAAAGAAGCGTAAGAACAGCGGAAGCGGAAAACGGCGCATCTCCTGAAGCGAAGATGACCAGATGGCTGCGCCCATCGGCAGAATGTAATGACGCGCAAAGAACGCGCTGAAGTGGTGCTGGTCGAGGAAGGTCTGTAGCGTCGCGTTCGCATCGACCTCATTTAATGCCTGTTTCGCCAGACGATTAAAACGGACAATCTCTTGCAACATACCCCAAAATGCAGGGTTGAGTAGGTTCCGACGCTGGGCGAACAAAGAAGTCAGCGTATGACCGCTGTACTCCAGACCGCTTTGCGGATTATGCACCGAAAAACTCATCTGCGTTTTTTGCCCCTGGATACCGAGTTCGCTCAGCAAGCCCATAAAACGCGGATAGGTTCGGTCGTTATAGACAATAAAGCCGCTATCAATCGCGAAATTCCCCTGCGGGGTCGCCACATCCACCGTCGCAGTATGGCCGCCAGGGGTCGACACCGCTTCAAACAGCGTCACCTGATGGTGTCCGGCCAGACGCCAGGCGCAGGTTAATCCGGCAATACCACTGCCAATGATAGCAATTTTCATGAACGCACCATCCTGCGCAGCAACGCGCGCTGGAGACTCTCAGGCAGCCCGGCCAACAGACGTAGCAGCACGCCAAAGCCTGTCGGGAAGGCAATATGATTTTTTCCTTTCGCCAGGCCACGGCGAATCGCCTTCACCGCAGAATCAACACTCACCTGACCCGGCATGGCAAAATCGTTTTTACGGGTAAGCGGGGTATCGACAAATCCTGGCGACACGACGGTCACGGAGACACCTTTCGGCTCCCAGTCCAAACGCAAGCTATTAGCAAACCAGGTTAGCGCCGCTTTAGACGCACCATAGGCTTCTGCCCGTGGGAACGGCAGCCAGTGCGCCATCGAACTGACCAGCACCACGCGGCTACCGGAGGTTAACTGCGACTGAAGCGCTTCCAGGCAGTTGATAGGACCCAGATAATTAGTCGCCATCACCCGTTCAACCTTCTCGGCGTCTATCCAGCCCTGGTCGAGATATTCGCAGGTCCCGGCACAGAGAATAACCAGTTCGGGTTTGCAGTCCGCCAACGCCTGGCGACAGGCGTCCCTGTCTGTCATATCGAACAGGCGTACTGTGATGTTGGCATTGGATTGGCGCAGCTGTTCCAGCCTTTCTGGATTGCGACCGCAGGCAATCACCTGACAGCCGTCATCGGCCCATGACTTTGCAAGCCCGGCACCAATCCCGGAGCTTGCACCGGTAATGAGGACAGTCATCATCCGCGCACCCTCCTTTTAACGCCGCGAACGGCCCAGCCCAACAGCGGCAGATGCTCATAAAGCATCTCACCCGCGTCGTAGTAATCTCGCTGGCGAAAAATCTTATCACCATGCGTCTCTACCATTGAACATCCCGGCAAAGATCGTATTTCTCCGCCAGCAATGCGCGGATGCGACCAGTACATGGTCCACGTCACGGCAAACCGCCCGCTCTCACATAGCGGAGGATCTATGGCAAAACGGCAAGCGTTTACATTTGCCAGGAGGTGCGAAAAATAGCGCTGGATGGCAAACAGCCCGTTATGTTCCCCGAAGGGATCGACAAGTACTGCATGCACGTCGTACAACCCAGCAAGCGCGGGGACGGGCTGGCGATCCAAACTGGCGTAGTAATCCATAAACCTGTCGATAACGGATGGCTGTGCGCGCATAACTCTTACCCTTAAGTGAACCACATGACGTCGCGGCATAATTAAAACTTACACAAACACTTTAATTTGTCCAAGTTTTTGCTGGAGATTTTTTATAAACTCATTTAATTCAATAAATTAAAAATTTAATTTTTTGAGTTAAATTATCCAACAGCCACTAATACAGTGGCCAGTCGACACACACAGGAAAGGTAATCACAGGGGATTAAAGCGGGATCACATCGAGGAAATTAACCTGCTGTTGCCAGAGGTCTATCTGTTTTTTACGCGCTACGGTGAGCTTACCAGACGTCACTAACAACCATTTGCGCTCGGGGAAAATCTCAGGAGCAAGCGTCGCGGGCGGTACGGGAAGCACATCAATGCGATGCCCCTGTCCCGTGCGGCAAAGCGCTTCAAGCCAGATCTCGCAGGGGTCCGTAAGATGCCAGCCGGTAATCAGGTAGTTATCGCCCGGCGCACGCTTATCCCCTTCCAGGCAAAACGAGGTGTAAGAAATAATAATACCATCGAGGATTTCACGCAGCGTCATTATAGCCGGCACATTAGCTGAGACTTGGCTTCGCAGAGGGCGCAAAACCTCACTCACCAATTCAGGGCGAGGATACTCGCGGCCTGCGTCATAAATAAGCTGGCGCAGGGTTTCAATTTTCCCTTCGTTCAGCCGCTGCAGCATACTCTCCTGCAGGGCGAGCCAGTTATTTGTTCGCCTGGCTCCAGGGCGGGCCAGCAGCGGTTTTACCTGGCTTATCGGTACGCCTTTTTTCACCCAATCGAGAATTTTAAGCGCCTGCTGAATATCGTCATCGTTATACAACCGGTGCCCACCATCCGTACGCTGTGGTTTGAGAAGTCCATAACGACGTTGCCAGGCGCGCAACGTCGTGGCGGTTATTCCACAAAGCCGCGCAAATTCACCGATGGAATAGGACATACAGAACACCTGATAACAAAGAATACCCTTAATATACTACGAACTACGTTGGATTAGATAAGTGAAAACTACTTACCTTACGATTGCTAAATACCATACAACCGCCTTCAGGGAGACGTTAAGAAAAAATATCTGAGAATAGTACGAAATTTGTTGATCAATTCTAACTAATTGATATTTCTTAACTATTAACCTTACGGTTTCTTGCAAGCTTTTGTTCCGAACATATTTTTACTTTTTGAAGATTTTCCCCTGCGTTCCGGCATCCGTATCCCGCCAGACATCCTCACCTTTCACCCGACGATCTCCCTGGATAGTATAAATCACCATCCCCTGCTTGAACTGCAGCACACCATCTGATTTTGTGGCATGTACGCTCTTTCCATTGACGATGACTTTGTCATTTTTATCAATACTGATGTTTGCAACCGTAACACCGCTATCACTCAAAGCTAACCACTTACCTGCATAAGGACTGGTTGCTGATGTTGTGGTATCGCTGCTTTCATTAACAAAACCAGCTTTTGCATTTTCATCTTTAGATTTGTTGATATCACAACCCTGCGCTTCAGAGACCTGAGTACAACCAGACTGCTCAAGTTTGTGCCGATAATCTTTATTGATAGCCCATGTAGTGGATGTGAACAGTACAGAAGCTACTGACAGGCAAATAATTACCCTTTTTGTACACATAGTGCGACCTTACGATGATAAGCCCAGATGAGAAGCAGCGCATAGCTGCCCTTCTAAAATCTTAGTCAAGATCGTAGATACCTGTTATAAAAAGAGTGTCACCATTCGATTTTTTGATAAATTTTTAAGCAGTAAGGGGCGATGAGCAAGATAGTTATTCAAATACCGGCTGCTGTTGCTACGGTACAATGTAGAAAACTAATCAAGGCCGAATAGCAACCCTCTTTTATGCGTAAAAAGACGAAAAGATAATGCGATGTTAAAAATGAAAGAAAACAACGTTAATATCAACCGAATTCACTTCCTTTATGAGGCGTTGGCCAAGAGACATGCTTCTCCTGAAGATAAATACCTGGCTATTCTGAATGAAGGATTAAAAGCCTTTGACCTGTCTCTTGGTATTATTAGTCAGATAGAGGGTGAGCATTACTCTCTACTTGCGGTTTCACCAACAAGTGGAGACATTTCAGCTGGTATGGTATTTGAACTGAAAAACACTTATTGTCAACAAGTGGTCAGAGAAAGAAGAATAATAAGCGTTGAACATGCAGGAACACATCCTGACTTTAATTCCCATCCGGTCTATATTGGTATGAGGCTGGAGAGTTATATCTCAGCGCCAATATGGGTGAGGGAAAAATTGTGGGGTACAATTAATTTCTCATCCACTCAGATAAGATCCATATCATTCTCTGAGGATGACTATGAATTCATTAGTTTAATGGCTGAGGGTATTGGTTCGTTAATCGAGATCAATTTATTAATCAGTGAAAATGAAATTGTTATTTCAGCACTACAAAAAAACAATGACATACTCGAATATATTTTTAAAAATTCAACTATCGGGATGGCGCTGGTAGCCTCTTCTGGCCAATGGAAAAAAGTCAACAATTCACTGACCCGTATGCTGGGATATACTGAAGACCATCTGCTTTCTATCAATTTTCAAAATATAACCCACCCCGATGATTTAAGCACTGATTTAAAACAATTAGATGCTCTTTCTCGAGGAGAAATTCCCTTCTACCAACTAGAAAAGAGATATCTGACAGCAACAGGGAATTATATCTGGATACTTCTGAGTGTTTCTTTGGTACGCGAAGATAATGGTGAAGTCAAATATTATATTGCTCAGATACAAAGTATTAATGAGCGTAAAACGATGGAAATTGAGCTCAAAAAGCAAAAGGAAGAATTACACAAAATTAATACTATGCTTGAGCGAATGGCTACTGAAGACAGCCTGACAGAGATTGCGAATCGCCGAAAGTTTATGCGTTGGTTTGAGAATGAAATGACCAGAATTGCGCGAGATCCCGTACCTGTGTCAATTGCCATTGCCGATATCGATTTTTTTAAATCATATAATGATTCCTATGGCCACCAGGAAGGTGACTATGCACTTAAGAATATCGCCAAAGAACTTAGCCATAACCTACGAAGCCAAGATAAGGTCGCACGATTTGGCGGTGAGGAATTTATCATGCTTTTCCCTGAAACGGATGAAAAAGACTGTTTTTTGGCTTGTGAAAGATTAAGGAAAAGCATTGAGAAACTGAGTTCGCTCAGAAGATCGGTCACGATCAGTATTGGTGCAGTGACATACCATCCGAGAGAAGGGAAGCTTATTACCTTTGATGATTTATTGAAAGTGGCAGACACCAAACTCTATGATGCTAAAAGGTCTGGGCGAAATAAGGTAAAATTAGTCAATTTAGCAGACCATCAGGACTAATCTAGTGGTCTTTCTTGCTATCAGTAAGTGTGCTTACTAGGCATGGAGCAGCATTCACAAACTCGCTACAGGAGTATTTTGATGAAGGTAGAACTTAAGAACGTTAATGGAGAAAACCAGCCTATGGAAGTGGCATCTCTAATTATCACACTGAGTAATGGTGAAACAATAGAAATCAGTGAAGAGAAACAAGGCCGCCCCGCGCACCTGTCGGAAGGCATAACCATCTGGGGCGGCCGTATGCCCCAGGAGAACGCTAGCCTTGAAGAACTGAAGGAGTCAACCCGAATGCTGGGGATATACCCGTTGGCAGCTAATACCCTGCATCTTTTTCCATTGAAAAAATAATCTGGTGATGGCGTAAGAACCTGTGCTGCTGTTTCCAAAAGTATAATTAGCACTCAAGGTCCGCTTGGCACAAAGCAGACGCCCATCCTCACGCGAATGCTTTGCCCTTTCCTTATCAACAACCCAATAGCTTGCCCCACAACCATGGTTTTTTTATTAGAATTGTTGCCATATTATAAATCAAAATAAATTGACTTTATTAAATATCTATCAGATATCTATATGGTCACCGTGAATTCTTTCTGCATTTCCTCGGGTTGCGGTCGGAATAAATAAATGCTGCCTTCCATGACAGCATGTGGATATTAACGAACTAGGTGCAGGAAGTGCAGATGTTTTTCATACTGGTCGAGTATGTCATTAATAAGCTGTTCCTGATTCCAGCCCATCACATCATAATTTTGACCACCTTCTTTGAGATAGACCTCAGCGCGATAATATCGATGTTGTTCAGCATGATGCTCATCATTATCCATCGCAGCTAGGGCGAATGTCGGTGAGTTATACCCGCGAAGCCTCACTTCATAAATATAATTCAGCTCGTTGCCCAAATCGACTTCAAGTCGAATACGATCATCGGCAGCGTCACTGATATGGCTTATCGTCCCCTGCTTGTTCAGTTCTTCCTGAACGAGCGTCATGGCGGGTTGGATAACGTCGTCCATAAAGCGTTTCACAAGAGAACGCTTCGGCAGATAAGCTATATTGCGCAACCTTCTCTGCCACGGAATTGGGTTACGTGCAGCCGTCGGAGCAATAGTCGCCATGCTCAGGCTTTCACGCTTAGTCAAATCCCGACGCAGGGCTTTTAACAGTCCGTATATGGATATCAATAAGATAGCTGAGAAGGGTAATGCACTTGCTATTGTCACCGTTTGCAGCGCGCTTAGCCCTCCTGCAAGGAGAAGCGCAATAGCAACAATTCCCATGAGCGAGGCCCAGAAGATTCTCTGCCAGACGGGTGTGTTTGCCACCCCACCTGATGCCAGAGTATCTACAACCATTGCCCCCGAATCAGCAGATGTGACAAAGAAGACAATGACCATCGCCATTGCAATGAATGACAGTACGGAGGAGAACGGGAAATGCTCCAGGAAATTGAACAGGGCCAGAGCAACATCCTGCTGAACGGTATTGGCGAGGTCAGTCGCCCCCTGGTTCATAATAAGATAGATCGCGCTGTTACCAAATACCGTCATCCACATGAGCGTAAAGCCGGCAGGAACAAACAGCACACCGGTGACAAACTCGCGAATGGTTCGGCCGCGGGATACCCGTGCGATGAACATCCCCACAAACGGCGACCATGAAAGCCACCATCCCCAATACAATAATGTCCAGCCTCCCAGCCAGTTGCTCGACTTAGGTTCATACGCGTAAAGGTTGAACGTTTTACTCACCAGTTCTGAAAGATAACCGCCCGTATTTTCCACAAATGACTTCAGCAGAAGCACGGTTGGTCCCAGACACAGGACCAGCGCCAGCAACAACAACGCCAGGCCCAGATTGAGCTCAGACAGGATGCGTATTCCCTTGTCCAGGCCCGACACCACTGAAATCGTCGCTAACCCCGTGATGACCACGATCAGAATGACCTGCACAGTTTCATTAATGGGTATCCCGAAAAGATGGTTCAAACCGGCATTCACCTGCAAAACACCGTAACCCAACGATGTAGCAACGCCAAAGACCGTGCCTATAACAGCGAAAATATCAACCGCATGGCCTACAGGCCCGTATATGCGATCGCCAATAATGGGATAGAGTGCGGAGCGCAGCGTTAAAGGCAAACCGTGACGGTAACTGAAGAACGCCAGAATCAGCGCCACAATGGCATAGATTGCCCATGCGTGCAGGCCCCAGTGGAAGAAGGTCAGACGCATTGCTTCCTTCGCTGCCGCAACGGTCTCTGGAGTGCCGACGGGGGGCGAAAGATAATGCATCACAGGTTCGGCAACGCCAAAGAACATCAGGCCGATCCCCATCCCTGCCGAAAAAAGCATCGCAAACCAGGAGTGGTAGCTGAAATCAGGCTGCGCATGGTCCGGGCCCAGCTTGATATCGCCGTAGCGTGAGAGTCCCAGGAACGTGACACTCAGTAAAATCAGGGCCACAGCCAGGATGTAGAACCAGCTGGCATTCGTGAAGATTTGTTGTTGAAGTAGTTTAAAATTTTTGTCGGCAACATCCGGGAATACGGCGGCAAAGGCGACAAGAAGGAAAATTAACAAAGCAGATGTAAAGAATACTGCTTTGTTAATCTGGCTTTTAGACTTCTTTGGGATTATATCATTTTCACTCATAATCATTTATTCCATTAATTTAAATCCGCATTGGATAAAGGGTACTACCACTCATAGAGTAGCAAAGTTCAACTGACAATGCGGCATTAATCGGAACGCATGGTGCAACGAGGTTCGATACAAATCATCTTATATATTCATATTTTTAAAGGGCTCCTTAGCTAGTCAGCCTTCCACTTCTTGGGGCATTAAATTTGCATAATCTGCATCAGACTTGGGATATACGTTAATTGAAGCAATATTGATTACGAATGACCAGCGTCTGCTTCTGGGCACATAGCAGCCCTTAAGACGGCGGCTCGTCGTCATGGGGAGATCGGAGATTCAAATCCTCTCGTGCCGACCAAAAATCATCTAAGAACCAGCCTGTTACGGCTTTTTTATGTCTGTTTTCTGAGCGGGGGATACTCCGGGGAATAACTGGGGAGAAACACAACCATAACTTTTAAATTTGCCTGGCAGTACAGTGACTGTGTAGTTGATGATGAAAAACCGGGTGTCTGCTGACATCAACAGACCCCGTAATTACACAGCAGTGCATATTGGATACGCTATATCCTTAGCGAGTGGGTAAATTTATAGTCATTACAAAGATGGTTGTCATTAAATCTTTGTGATTGATATCTAATATTTTTAACTAAAATCTTACCAAGATCATAAGTGGTCAAATAACCACCAATTGAGCATAATTATTCTTTCCCATGATGTGTTTCTATCTACATCACCGGGCAGTCATCAAACTCCGCATTGCTGGCATCATTAATGATGTAAGTAATCACCCCGAATATAGCGGGTGCAGAACCGTAACCGTCATCATCTACTGGTAGCGCCTCCCTTCTCCCGCTCTCCAGATTAATCAGATGGGGTTGAGGATGAGTCCGATATCGCTTGATCCTGAATTCCCCGTCGATTGCACATATCAGCAGTGAGCCATCACAGGCAGTAAGTGACGCATCTACCACAAGCAGCGCACCCTGGAGTATCCCTTCCCTGAAATGTGAACGCGATGCCCGCATGAAGTAAGTCGCTGCTGGCTGGCTGATAAGCTGCTGATCGAGTGAGATCCTCGTTTCAACGTAATCGCTGGCCGGTGAAGGGAACCCCATGGCTAAAGCCCTCCGTTTGGATTGAACAGCTGAAAGGTTCGGTTCTCGCCTTCCTGTGTGGATACATCGCGGAATGTTGTCACATAACATTCTATCCAATCGTTGGCCTGCTTCATCGTCCAGTTCCAGTTAACCTTACCCAGTTCCTGGACAAACCGCTGTGTGGTGACAGTCTTCCGGCCATTCGGTTCTCGCTGTATCGAAGCATGCCAGGCTATTTCAATATCGCTGCGTCGTGGCATCATTAACCCCCTCTTGAATACCGGATAAAAACACAGTATAAATACTGTATATATATCCAGTAAAGAGACAATAAGCAATGTTCGTGGAACTCGTTTATGACAAAAGGAATTTTGATGGCCTGCCCGGTGCAAAAGATATCATTCTGGGCGAATTGACCAAGAGGGTTCACCGGGTATTCCCTGATGCTGATGTCCGGGTTAAACCGATGATGACACTGCCGGCGATCAACACTGACGCCAGCAAGCATGAGAAGGAACAGATAAGCCGTACTGTTCAGGAAATGTTTGAAGAGGCTGATATGTGGCTGGTTTCAGATTAAACGCCTTGAACCATCATATCGCTTGAGT
>NZ_JAOWCV010000028.1:0-5412 GCF_030336805.1 Citrobacter sp. Cb023
AACTCAGAAGTGAAACGCCGTAGCGCCGATGGTAGTGTGGGGTCTCCCCATGCGAGAGTAGGGAACTGCCAGGCATCAAACAAGTGAAGAAGCCCATCCTGCCGGATGGGCTTTTTTGCGTCTGCAGGGAGTGAGAACTGCCGGATGCGGCGTGCCGCCTTATCCGGCCAGCGTCTGTTATTACCGGATACAGCGCCTGTAAACCTTATTCTGCCTGTGATTGCAGCCTCATCGGTTGCAAAGCAACATCCTAAGCTTCCATAACACAAGCCATCCCGCTGCATATACGGTAAACTAAATGCGATTTTGCATCAGGAAAGCGTCTATGAATCACTCCCTTAAAGCCTGGAACACCTTCGGTATCGATCAACAAGCTAATGTGCTTGTCTGTGCCGAAAATGAGCAACAACTACTAAATGCCTGGCAATCAGCCAATGCATCACATCATCCAGTGCTAATCCTGGGCGAAGGGAGTAACGTCCTGTTTCTTGATGCCTTCCATGGAACGGTGATCGTCAACCGTATCAAGGGAATAGCGATTACAGAACAACCTGATGCGTGGCATTTGCACGTAGGCGCGGGTGAAAACTGGCATCGTCTGGTAGAGCATACGCTGCAGCAAAGCATGCCCGGGCTGGAAAATCTGGCGCTGATCCCCGGCTGCGTGGGTTCATCGCCAATCCAGAATATTGGTGCCTATGGCGTAGAACTGCGGCGCGTCTGCGAATACGTGGACTGCGTAGAGCTTTCGACCGGCAAACATCTGCGCGTCAGCGCCGCAGAATGCCGATTTGGTTACCGTGACAGTATCTTCAAACATGAGTACCAGGATCGTTTCGCGATTGTAGCTGTTGGTCTGCACTTACCTAAACAGTGGCAACCCGTTCTCACTTACGGTGACCTGACGCGTCTTGATCCTGCCACGGTAACGCCTCGGCAGGTTTTTGATTCTGTTTGCCATATGCGCACCACAAAACTGCCCGATCCAAAAGTAAACGGTAATGCAGGAAGCTTCTTTAAAAATCCGGTTGTTACCGCGGACATTGCGCAGGAGCTCCTGGCGAAATTCCCGACTGCACCTCATTACCCGCAGGCTGATGGCTCTGTGAAACTGGCTGCTGGCTGGCTTATCGATCAATGTCAGCTAAAAGGCATGCGCATTGGCGGCGCAGCAGTACATCAGCAGCAGGCACTGGTGCTGATCAATGCAGGCCATGCTACGAGTCAGGATGTGGTGCAACTGGCGCATCACGTACGCCAAAAAGTCGGTGAGAAATTCAATGTCTGGCTTGAACCGGAAGTCCGGTTTATTGGCCCACTGGGTGAAGTGAATGCCGTGGAGATCGTTGCATGAAGGATAATACCGTCCCCCTGACGCTTATTTCATTATTAGCCGATGGCGAATTTCACTCTGGTGAGCAACTCGGTGAAAAGCTGGGAATGAGCCGTGCGGCAATCAATAAACATGTCCAGACGCTACGTGACTGGGGTGTTGATGTATTTACTGTCCCTGGTAAAGGATACAGCTTACCTGAACCTATCCAGCTATTAGATTCATCACTTATTTATTCTCAGCTGGATGGCGGGAATATAACGGTCCTGCCGGTTATCGACTCAACCAATCAGTACCTGATGGATCGAATTGGTCAACTGGAGTCAGGGGATGCCTGCGTCGCTGAGTATCAGCAGGCCGGTCGTGGTCGTCGTGGACGTAAATGGTTCTCTCCCTTTGGCGCCAATCTGTACCTTTCAATGTTCTGGCGACTGGAACAAGGACCGGCAGCCGCGATTGGCCTGAGCCTGGTGATTGGTATTGTCATGGCTGAGGTTTTACGCGATCTGGGCGCGGATAAAGTGCGTGTTAAATGGCCCAACGACCTCTATTTGCTCGACCGTAAACTGGCAGGGATCCTGGTTGAACTCACCGGAAAAACGGGCGATGCCGCACAGATTGTTATTGGGGCGGGTATAAACATGTCCATGCGTCGGGTTGAGGAGAATGTGGTTAATCAAGGCTGGATTAATCTGCAGGAAGCGGGTATTACCATTGACCGCAATACTCTGGCTGCCCGACTGATCCGCGAGCTGCGCGCTGCCCTGATACTGTTTGAGCATGAGGGCCTGGCGCCGTATTTGTCCCGCTGGAGGGCGCTGGATAACTTTATCGACCGTCCCGTTAAACTCATTATTGGTGATAAAGAAATATTTGGCGTATCTCGTGGAATAGATGCGCAAGGTGCATTACTACTCGAACAAAATGGCGTGATAAAACCCTGGATGGGTGGGGAAATATCGCTTAGAAGCGCTGAATAATAAGAAGGGGAGCTATGGCTCCCCTTTATTTTTTTATTTTCGTAATCTGACTTGCTCAACGGCATGATTGGCGCTTTTCGTCATGATTAAGCTGGCTCGCTCACGCGTTGGTAAAATGTTTTGTTTTAAATTCAACCAGTTGATTTCTTTCCACAGTGATGTAGCCGTGTTGATTGCCTCGTCTTCCGACAATTTCGCATAGTTATGGAAATAAGAGTCTGGGTTGGTAAATGCCCCTTCGCGGAATTTCAGGAAGCGGTTGATATACCACGTCTGGAGTAATTCTTCTGGCGCATCCACATAAATAGAAAAGTCGACAAAGTCAGAAACAAATACATGATGTGGATCGTGAGGATAGTCCATCCCACTTTGTAATACATTGAGCCCTTCGAGGATTAATATGTCGGGCTGGGCAACGGTTTTGTCGCCATCAGGGATCACATCATAAATCAGATGAGAATAGACCGGTGCCGTAACGTTGGGGACGCCAGACTTTAGATCGGAAACGAATTTAACCAGACGGTGCATATCATAGGACTGAGGAAAGCCTTTCTTCTTCATGAGCCCACGATCTTTCAACACCTGGTTAGGATGAAGAAAACCGTCAGTAGTGATCAGCTCAACCTTACGATGCTCGGGCCAGCGACTCAGCAACGCTTGCAACACACGTGCAGTCGTACTTTTGCCGACGGCGACGCTGCCAGCAATGCTAATAATATAAGGAATACGCTCGCCGTTGGTGCCTAAAAATTGCTCCAGCACAGCCTGACGCCGCAGGTTCGAACTGATGTAAAAATTTAGCAAACGCGATAATGGCAAATAAATCTCAGCAACTTCTTCCAGCGATAAGTCTTCGTTAATGCCTTTCAGACGAGCAATCTCTTCCTCGGTCAGAGTCATCGGCACGGAATCACGAAGCGCAGCCCACTGGTTGCGATCAAACTGTAGGTAAGGCGACGTTAACGCTTGCTCTTTTATACTCATACGCATGGTCTGGCTGTCATTGCTATATCAGGTCTGCGGTAAAAAACGAAATCATCCCCGGTACGCAATGGCACGCACATTTCAGTTAATTTGGACAATGGGCAGGAGGGTAACACCAGATGGGAGGGAATAATAAGAAAAAATCGTCCCCTGAAACGCAATGTGATGGCTATTCCAGATGTATAAAGATGCACTTTCTCTCTATTGATAACGGCATGCTGGAGCAAAATGCCTTCTGGGAGCGCGGCTGACGTTGGAAATTTGTTCAATTCGAAGAAGAAATAGATTATTTATCGGTCGTATAGCGCAAAATGTGAGCGATAGAACATTTTATGCAATTTTTTAGTTGCATGAGTGCGCATGTCTCCATAAAATGCGCGCTACTTGATGCCGACTTAGCTCAGTAGGTAGAGCAACTGACTTGTAATCAGTAGGTCACCAGTTCGATTCCGGTAGTCGGCACCATCAAGTCCGGTGGGGTTCCCGAGCGGCCAAAGGGAGCAGACTGTAAATCTGCCGTCACAGACTTCGAAGGTTCGAATCCTTCCCCCACCACCACTTTCTGGCAGCGTTATCGCCGCCTGAGTTGGTTAAAAAATTAATCAGCTCGAATAAAAAAGAGAGAAATCTCTTTTTTATTACAGAAAGAACTGGGTAGCCGAGTTTCAGGATGCGGGCATCGTATAATGGCTATTACCTCAGCCTTCCAAGCTGATGATGCGGGTTCGATTCCCGCTGCCCGCTCCAGACGTGCTGATATGGCTCAGTTGGTAGAGCGCACCCTTGGTAAGGGTGAGGTCCCCAGTTCGACTCTGGGTATCAGCACCACTTCACTTCTCCTTCCCGTTTCTCTCTGTTTACTTTTAAAAGCATTCAACAGCTCAGGCATATGGCCTGGTTGATGTGGTGATATCACCGATTTATCCGTGTCTTAGAGGGACAATCGATGTCTAAAGAAAAATTTGAACGTACAAAACCGCACGTTAACGTCGGTACTATCGGCCACGTTGACCATGGTAAAACAACGCTGACCGCTGCAATCACTACCGTACTGGCTAAAACCTACGGCGGTGCTGCTCGTGCATTCGACCAGATCGATAACGCGCCGGAAGAAAAAGCTCGTGGTATCACCATCAACACCTCTCACGTTGAATATGACACCCCGACTCGCCACTACGCACACGTAGACTGCCCGGGCCACGCCGACTATGTTAAAAACATGATCACCGGTGCTGCGCAGATGGACGGCGCGATCCTGGTTGTTGCTGCGACTGACGGCCCGATGCCGCAGACTCGTGAGCACATCCTGCTGGGTCGTCAGGTAGGCGTTCCGTACATCATCGTGTTCCTGAACAAATGCGACATGGTTGATGACGAAGAGCTGCTGGAACTGGTAGAAATGGAAGTTCGTGAACTTCTGTCTCAGTACGATTTCCCGGGCGACGACACTCCGATCGTTCGTGGTTCTGCTCTGAAAGCGCTGGAAGGCGAAGCAGAGTGGGAAGCGAAAATCATCGAACTGGCTGGCTTCCTGGATTCTTACATCCCGGAACCAGAGCGTGCGATTGACAAGCCGTTCCTGCTGCCTATCGAAGACGTATTCTCCATCTCCGGTCGTGGTACCGTTGTTACCGGTCGTGTAGAACGCGGTATCATCAAAGTTGGTGAAGAAGTTGAAATCGTTGGTATCAAAGAGACTGCTAAGTCTACCTGTACTGGCGTTGAAATGTTCCGCAAACTGCTGGACGAAGGCCGTGCTGGTGAGAACGTTGGTGTTCTGCTGCGTGGTATCAAACGTGAAGAAATCGAACGTGGTCAGGTCCTGGCTAAGCCGGGCTCTATCAAGCCGCACACCAAGTTCGAATCTGAAGTGTACATTCTGTCCAAAGATGAAGGCGGCCGTCATACTCCGTTCTTCAAAGGCTACCGTCCGCAGTTCTACTTCCGTACTACTGACGTGACTGGTACCATCGAACTGCCGGAAGGCGTTGAGATGGTAATGCCGGGCGACAACATCAAAATGGTTGTTACCCTGATCCACCCAATCGCGATGGACGACGGTCTGCGTTTCGCAATCCGTGAAGGCGGCCGTACTGTTGGTGCGGGCGTTGTTGC
>NZ_JAOWCV010000029.1:0-191397 GCF_030336805.1 Citrobacter sp. Cb023
CGAGTCGAACGCAGTGAGACAACGGAGCCGTTTACGGCGACGGCCCGAAGGGCGAGCGAAGCGAGTCATCCTGCACGACCTACCAATATAAAAAGGCGCCCTAAAGGCGCCTTTTTGCTATGCAGAGAAGAACCATTTCCCCTCTGATAACCATCAGCGTGAGCGTTATAACTGATACAACGGATCGCGGGCGCGGGCTGCGGTTAATTCACTGGCCTGCATACGCACCACATCCCACAGCGCCTGAGCAGCGGTTGATAAAGAGCGGTTTTTACGTCGGGCCAGCATCAGTTGCCGTTCAACAACCGGCGTCAGGCGCTTAACCTGCAAGTGACTGCCCTGCGGTAAGGGGAGCGCCAGCGCGGGCAGCACGCTGATGCCAATCCCCGCCTCAACCATCGGAAACAGCGTGGCGGGATGGCCAATCTCCTGAACGATATTGGCATCAATGGAAAAATGGGCCAGCGCAGCGTCGATCAGCGGTCGACTACCGGAAGCATAATCCTGTAGCACCAGGCGTTCGTGATACAAATCCTGCCAGTTCACCCACTCTCGTTGGGCTAACGGATGATCCTGGCGACACAGCAGCAGGAACGGTTCGGACAGCACGGCTTCACACTGCAAATCGGTGACTGCGCCGGGATCAATCACAATGCCAAAATCCACTTCTCCCTGGCGAATACTCTCCAGCACCCACTGCTGTGGCCGGTCGTGCAGCACAAAATCGATAGCCGGATAAAGCTGATTACTCTGGGCAATACACTGCGGAATAAGATGAGCAGAGATCGTCTGGCTGGCGGCAACCCGCACCGTGCCGGTTAACTGCGTTCCTACCTGTCCGGCTTCGCGCAGCGTGCTGTGCAATTCATCCAGAATACGTTCCAGCCGCGCCGCCAACTGGTGTCCGGCCTCCGTCAGTACCACTTCCCGCGTCGTTCTGTCTAATAACCGCACACCCGTCTGCCCTTCCAGCTCTTTTACACTATGGCTGACCGCCGACTGGCTTAAGCCGATGATATCCCCCGCCCGGCTAAAGCTTTTGGCTTGAGCGACGGTGACAAAGATACGCAACTGACGCAGAGAGTAATTCATCTATTCGATTCATATATGGATGCAATAAATCAATTTTATTTCTCAAACGGAAAAAAGCAAAATGTTACTACCGAATTTCAGGAGTCTTTATGAAACTTTTTCGTATTCTTGATCCGTTCACGATAACGCTGATTACCGTTGTTTTGCTGGCGTCCTTTTTCCCGGCCGAAGGTGGTTTTGTGCCTTTCTTTGAAGGCTTAACCACCGCCGCCATTGCCCTGCTGTTTTTTATGCACGGGGCGAAACTCTCGCGTGAAGCCATTATTGCTGGTGGTAGCCACTGGCGTTTGCATCTGTGGGTGATGTGCAGCACGTTTGTTGTCTTCCCGGTTCTCGGCGTTCTGTTCGCCTGGTGGGCGCCGGTCAACGTTGACCCGATGCTGTACACCGGTTTTCTGTACCTGTGTATTTTGCCTGCCACTGTGCAGTCGGCCATCGCTTTTACGTCGCTGGCGGGCGGTAACGTTGCCGCCGCCGTTTGTTCTGCTTCGGCCTCCAGTCTGCTGGGTATTTTTCTCTCGCCGCTGCTGGTAGGGCTGGTGATGAATATGCACGGCGCAGAAGGTAGCCTGGAGCAGGTGGGAAAAATCATGTTGCAGCTGCTGCTGCCGTTCGTGCTGGGTCACCTTTCACGTCCGTGGATTGGAAACTGGGTTTCTCGACATAAAAAATGGATCGCGAAAACGGATCAATCCTCTATTTTGCTGGTGGTGTACTCCGCCTTCAGTGAAGCCGTCGTTAACGGGATCTGGCACAAAGTGGGGGTGGGTTCACTGCTGTTTATCGTGGTGGTCAGCATCATACTGCTGGCAATCGTGATTGGCATAAATGTCTTTGTTGCGCGCAAATGCGGCTTTAACAAAGCTGATGAAATCACCATTGTATTCTGCGGTTCGAAAAAGAGCCTGGCGAACGGGATCCCAATGGCCAATATTTTGTTCCCGACTTCGGTGATTGGGATGATGGTGCTGCCGTTGATGATCTTCCATCAAATACAGCTAATGGTGTGCGCCGTGCTGGCGCGTCGCTACAAGCAACAGACGGACGCATTGCAGACGCAACAGAAAAGCCGCGCCGCGAAGGCTTAAAGAGGACGTTTCAGGGGCTGCACCAGTTGCGTCAGCCCCTCAGTTTTAATCAGCAGCGTGATTTGCATCAGCTCGCCAAGCTTGCCCGGCGGGAATTCATCCTTACGGGCAAACCACAGCAGATACTCTTCCGGGACATCAATCAACCGACGCCCTTTATATTTGCCAAAGGGCATCACAGTATTAGCGATGTCAACCAGCTGCTGTTTTTCCATCTCAGGCACCCAATAAGCGGATCATTTCAGCTTCATCGATCACGGCAATACCCAGTTCCTGTGCTTTTGCCAGTTTCGAACCCGCCGCTTCACCGGCAATCACCAGATCGGTTTTCTTCGACACGCTACCGGCCACTTTTGCACCTAACTCGGTCAGTCTCGCTTTGGCGTCATCGCGCGACATCAGGCTCAGGCTCCCGGTCAGCACCACCGTTTTACCTGCGAAGGGGCTGTCGATTTCTTCAGCGTTAATGACCACCGGCGCTGGCCAGTGGATCCCCTGCGCCAGCAGTTGAACAATTACCTCGCGGTTGCTCTCTTCGGCGAAGAAATTAAACACGTGCGTCGCCACCACAATGCCGACATCCGGCACTTTTTGCAGCTCTTCAATAGAAGCGGCTTCCAGCGCGTCGAGCGTGCCAAAATACGCCGCCAGACCTGCAGCCGTGGCTTCGCCGACTTCACGAATGCCTAGCGCATAGAGGAAACGGGCAAACGTGGTTTCTTTCGCTTTTTCCAGCGCATTGACCACGTTTTGCGCCGACTTCGGCCCCATACGATCAAGCCCCGTCAGTTTACCGGCGGTCAGGGTGAAAAGATCCGCCGGCGTGTGGACATACTCTTTCTCGACCAGTTGATCGATAATTTTGTCGCCCATACCGTCAACATCGAGCGCGCGGCGGGAAACAAAGTGTTTCAGCGATTCCTTACGCTGTGCTCCACAGATCAAACCGCCGGTGCAGCGAGTGACCGCTTCGCCTTCCACACGTTCAACGTCAGAATTACAAACCGGACAATGCGCTGGAAACACAATTTCGCGGGTATCGTCCGGGCGTTCAGAAAGCACGACGTTCACCACCTGCGGGATGACATCGCCCGCACGGCGAATGACGACTTTATCGCCAATACGCAACCCCAGACGCTCGATTTCATCAGCGTTATGCAGCGTTGCGTTACTGACCAGCACCCCGGCAACCTGGACCGGCTCAAGGCGGGCGACGGGCGTAATCGCCCCGGTACGTCCAACCTGAAACTCAACATCGCGTACGAAAGTCATCTGCTCCTGCGCCGGGAACTTAAAGGCCACAGCCCAGCGCGGCGCGCGGGCGACAAAGCCCAGTTGCTCCTGCAACGCCATGGAGTTGACTTTGATCACCACGCCATCGATATCAAATCCCAGCGTTGGTCGGTCTTCTTCAACCTTGTGATAGTAAGCAAGTACTTCCTCCGGGGAGTCGCAAAGCGCCACTCTGTCGCTTACCGGCAGGCCCCACTCTTTAAATTGCAGCAGGCGGCCCAGATGGGTATCTGGCAGCACGCCGCCTTCCAACACACCAACGCCATAGCAGAAGAAAGTAAGCGGTCGCTTCGCTGTGATACGCGGATCGAGTTGGCGCAATGAACCGGCCGCTGCGTTACGCGGGTTAGCAAACACTTTGTTGCCAGTGCGGCGGGCCTCTTCGTTAATTTTTTCAAATCCGGCCTGCGGCAGGAACACTTCACCGCGCACTTCCAGACGTGAAGGGATGTTTTCGCCACGCAGTTTTAACGGGATCGCGCGAATGGTGCGCACGTTAGAGGTAATATCTTCACCCGTGGTGCCATCACCACGCGTTGCAGCGCTGACCAGCACACCGTTTTCATACAGGATACTCACCGCCAGGCCGTCCAGTTTCAGTTCACAGCACCAGGTCAGTTTATCGGTACTCTTTAGCCTGTCCTGCACGCGCTTGTTGAAAGCGAGAAAACTCTCTTCATCAAACACGTTATCCAGCGACAGCATCGGCACTTCATGGCGAATCTGGCTGAACGCGGTTAACGGCGCTGCGCCAACGCGTTGGGTTGGCGAGTCGGGGGTAACAAGGTCCGGATGCTGCGCTTCCAGTTCGCGCAGTTCGCGCATCAGGCGATCGTATTCCGCATCGGGAATTTCCGGCGCGTCCATCACATGGTAGAGATACTCATGATGGCGAAGCGTGGTTCGCAGTTCTGTCAGTTGTTGTTCGATTGATTCCATATCGCACCATCAATGATAAAAAACCCCCGACAGGCGGGGGTTTAGAAAGGAAATGTCACGCCAGAGGAAAATCAGGCGCGAGATTCTTTAACTTCGCGGATGCGGTCCTGATACTCGCGCAGTTTCTGCGGCGTCATCATGCGACGTTGATCGTCGAGCACCACACCACCCACTTCATCGGCAATGTGCTGTGCAGACTGCAGCATCAGCTTAAAGTTTTGCAGCTCGTCCCCGTAGGACGGAACCTGCATAAAAATAGTCACACCAGGGGTGCTGAAGTCGCCCGTCATTTCTGGGTCAAACGTTCCCGGATTAACCATATTAGCAAGGCTGAACAGCGACGGACCGCTGCCATCCGGGCTCAAATGACGATGGAAAATATTCATATCGCCAAATTTGAAACCGGCCTGCTGAATGCTGTTGAGCAGCACTTCCCCGTTGAGCTCGCTACCATGATGAGCCGCAACGTTCATAATGATGACCGCTTCTTTACGCTGCGGTTTTTCAGCAACAGGCGCTTCTTCTACTACCGGCTCGGGCTGCGGTTGATGTTCAACGACAGGCTCTGCTGGCTGGAAGGTCTGCGGCGCAGGTTGCGGTGCTTGCTGAGCAGGTTGCTGAACCTGCGGGGCAACAGGTTGCTGCACAGGTGGCTGCTGAACAGGCTGATGTTGCACCGGCTGCTGCGGTTGCTGAACATGCGGCGGCGGTACCGGCGCTTGTGCAGGCTGCTGCGCAGGCTGACGCGGCTGAGCAGACGCATAAGGCGGCTGGTACTGGTGTTGCGGCGACTGAGGAGGAACACCATGTTCCTGCGCATTACCGGGAGCATGATTCACACGATGAACGCGAACTTCACCCACGCCTTCGTCTTCCTCGACGTTGTCGTCGAACGAATCCTCGTCTTCACGTTTAGACTTCATGCGTTTCAGTGGGCGATCGCGGAATATAGAAGACCGCTCTTTACGGCTAGTCCAAAAACCATGTACCAGTAAAGCGATTATGGCGATCGCGCCAACAATGATTAATATCAGACGCAAATCCTGCATCATTATATTCTCTGTTGTTCTAACACCTTGCCACCACGGCAAACATTTACTCACTAAGAGTATTTGTCGATTACGCCAAGTGCAAGTGTACTCTTGGCTTTCACGGCATAAAGATGAACAAAATTGTGCTTTTTGCTGTTTTTTCGAACATTTCCGAACAGCTTAACGCTCAACAACCCGGTAAGATACGCACAGTTTACCAGAGCTTATATAACAAGGAGTACGTCCTGACCATGGTTTCATCATCTGCAGTTGTACCTCGCAGCGGCCTTTATTACTTTTCTCAGGGATGGAAGCTCATCACCCAACCGGGCATTCGTCGTTTTGTTATTCTGCCTTTGCTGGTGAATATCCTGCTGATGGGCGGCGCATTCTGGTGGTTATTTACACAACTCGGTAACTGGGTCCCCGCGCTGATGAGTCACGTCCCTGACTGGCTTCAGTGGCTCAGCTATTTACTGTGGCCGATTGTGACCATTTCAGTGCTATTGGTGTTCGGCTACCTGTTCTCCACTATCGCCAACTGGATCGCCGCACCGTTTAACGGTCTGCTGGCTGAACAGCTGGAAGCGCGCTTAACGGGCGCAACACCGCCCGACACCGGTATTCTCGGCATTATGAAAGACGTTCCGCGCATTATGAAACGCGAATGGCAAAAGCTGGCGTGGTATCTCCCGCGCGCCTTTGTGTTGCTGATTCTCTATTTTATTCCAGGCATTGGGCAGACCGTCGCCCCGGTCCTGTGGTTCCTGTTCAGCGCGTGGATGCTGGCCATTCAGTACTGCGATTATCCTTTTGATAACCATAAGGTGCCTTTTAAGGAGATGCGCGTCGCGCTGCGCACGCGCAAGGTGACCAATATGCAGTTTGGCGCATTGACCAGCCTGTTCACCATGATTCCGGTGCTCAATCTGTTCATCATGCCGGTAGCAGTTTGTGGTGCCACGGCGATGTGGGTAGACTGCTATCGTGCTAAACATGCGTTATGGAAGTAATGCAAAAATGTGTAAAAGCGGGCTGGCTTATGCCCGCTCTTATTCCATACTGCTACGCATTATTTCTCATCAGCATATAGATATGCGAATTCCTTACTTCCCCATACTTTCTCAACAGGTATGCTGAAGCGGTATCCCAATTTCATACAGTTAAGGACAGGCCATGAGTAAGATTTTTGAAGATAACTCGCTGACTATCGGTCATACGCCGCTGGTTCGACTGAACCGTATCGGTAACGGACGCATTCTGGCGAAGGTGGAATCACGCAACCCAAGCTTTAGCGTCAAATGCCGTATCGGTGCCAATATGATTTGGGATGCCGAAAAACGTGGTGTACTGAAACCGGGCGTTGAGCTGGTAGAACCGACCAGCGGCAACACGGGGATTGCGCTGGCCTACGTCGCCGCCGCCCGTGGTTACAAACTGACTCTGACCATGCCGGAAACCATGAGCATTGAGCGCCGCAAGCTCTTAAAAGCGCTGGGCGCGAACCTGGTGCTGACTGAAGGCGCAAAAGGTATGAAGGGCGCAATTCAGAAAGCGGAAGAAATCGTAGCCAGCGATCCGGAAAAATTCCTGCTGCTGCAGCAGTTCAGCAACCCGGCGAACCCGGAAATTCACGAAAAAACCACCGGCCCGGAAATCTGGGAAGATACCGATGGCCAGGTTGATGTCTTTATTTCCGGCGTCGGCACCGGCGGTACGCTAACTGGCGTGACCCGTTACATTAAAGGCACTAAAGGCAAAACCGACCTGATCACCGTCGCGGTAGAACCTACTGACTCCCCTGTTATCGCCCAGGCATTGGCGGGTGAAGAACTCAAACCTGGCCCGCATAAAATTCAGGGTATTGGCGCGGGCTTCATTCCTGGCAACCTTGATCTGAAGCTTATCGATAAAGTCGTTGCCATCACCAATGATGAAGCTATTTCTACCGCGCGCCGCCTGATGGAAGAAGAAGGTATTCTGGCAGGGATCTCTTCTGGCGCAGCCGTGGCTGCCGCGCTTAAGCTCCAGGAAGATGAATCCTTTACCAATAAGAATATTGTGGTTATCCTACCGTCATCGGGTGAGCGTTATCTGAGCACTGCACTGTTTGCCGATCTCTTCACAGAGAAAGAACTGCAACAGTAATGCCAGCATGTTAAAAACGCGTAAAAAAGCACCCTTTGGGGTGCTTTTTTGTGGCCTGCTTCAAATTTTCAACTCTCCTGGCATTGATTCAACCCGCCGGAACTGGTATTTAACCAAACTAATTATTTTGATGCGCGAAATTAATCGTTACAGGAAAAGCGCTAGCTGAATCGATTTTATGATTTGGTTCAACTCTTCCTTTCGCGGCATAATGTTTAATGACGAACGAAACGTCAGCGGCAAGAAGTTGCCAGCAACGGATTGCACCGAACTCCTTTTGTGTCGCGTCCAGTTTACGCCGATGCTAACAATACAGGCTAAAGTTGAACCGCCAGGCTAGACTTTAGTTCCACAACACTAAACCTATAAGTTGGGGAAATATAATGTTCCAGCAAGAAGTTACCATTACCGCTCCGAACGGTCTGCATACTCGCCCTGCTGCTCAGTTTGTTAAAGAAGCAAAAGGCTTTACTTCTGAAATTACTGTGACTTCCAACGGCAAAAGCGCTAGCGCCAAAAGCCTGTTTAAACTGCAGACTCTGGGCCTGACTCAGGGTACCGTTGTCACCCTGTCCGCGGAAGGTGAAGACGAGCAGAAAGCAGTTGAGCATCTGGTTAAACTGATGGCTGAACTCGAGTAAGTTCAACGAGTTCTTTTAAATATCAGTCACAAGTAAGGTAGGGTTATGATTTCAGGCATTTTAGCATCCCCGGGTATCGCTTTCGGTAAAGCATTGCTGCTGAAAGAAGACGAGATCGTCATTGACCGGAAAAAAATTTCTGCCGACAAGGTTGATCAGGAAGTTGAACGTTTTCTGAGCGGTCGTGCCAAGGCATCTGCGCAACTGGAAGCGATCAAAACCAAAGCTGGTGAAACGTTCGGTGAAGAAAAAGAAGCCATCTTTGAAGGGCATATCATGCTGCTCGAAGATGAGGAGCTGGAGCAGGAAATCATAGCCCTGATTAAAGATAAGCACATGACGGCTGATGCAGCTGCGCATGAAGTTATCGAAGGTCAGGCCACAGCCCTTGAAGAGCTGGATGATGAATACCTGAAAGAACGTGCGGCTGACGTACGTGACATCGGTAAACGCCTGCTGCGTAACATCCTGGGTCTGGCTATTATCGACCTGAGCGCTATTCAGGAAGAAGTTATCCTGGTAGCCGCAGACCTGACCCCGTCAGAAACCGCACAGCTGAACCTGAACAAGGTGCTGGGTTTCATCACCGACGCGGGCGGACGGACTTCCCATACTTCTATCATGGCGCGTTCTCTGGAACTGCCAGCCATCGTAGGTACGGGTAGCGTCACCTCTCAGGTTAAAAACGACGACTATCTGATTCTGGATGCCGTAAACAACCAGGTTTACGTCAATCCGACCAATGAAGTTATTGAGCAACTGCGCGCCGTTCAGGAGCAGGTTGCTACCGAAAAAGCGGAACTTGCTAAGCTGAAAGATCTCCCGGCTATCACGCTGGACGGACATCAGGTAGAAGTTTGCGCCAACATCGGTACCGTTCGTGACGTTGAAGGCGCTGAGCGTAATGGCGCCGAGGGTGTTGGTCTGTACCGCACCGAATTCCTGTTCATGGACCGTGAATCGCTGCCGACTGAAGAAGAACAGTTTGCCGCGTATAAAGCCGTTGCTGAAGCCTGTGGCTCTCAGGCGGTCATCGTCCGTACCATGGACATCGGCGGCGATAAAGAGCTGCCGTACATGAACTTCCCGAAAGAAGAGAACCCGTTCCTGGGCTGGCGTGCCGTACGTATCGCCATGGATCGTAAAGAGATCCTGCGTGATCAGGTTCGCGCTATCCTGCGCGCCTCTGCTTTCGGCAAACTGCGCATCATGTTCCCAATGATCATCTCTGTTGAAGAAGTGCGTGCACTACGCAAAGAGATCGAAATCTACAAACAGGAACTGCGCGACGAAGGTAAAGCATTTGACGAAAGCATTGAGATTGGCGTGATGGTGGAAACACCGGCAGCGGCAACAATTGCGCGTCATTTAGCCAAAGAAGTTGATTTCTTTAGTATCGGCACCAATGATTTAACGCAGTACACCCTGGCAGTTGACCGTGGTAATGATATGATTTCACACCTTTACCAACCGATGTCGCCATCTGTGCTGACGCTGATCAAGCAAGTTATTGATGCTTCTCATGCGGAAGGCAAATGGACTGGCATGTGTGGTGAGCTTGCAGGCGACGAACGTGCTACACTTCTGTTGCTGGGGATGGGTCTGGACGAATTCTCTATGAGCGCCATTTCTATCCCGCGCATTAAGAAGATTATCCGTAACACGAACTTCGAAGATGCGAAGGTGTTAGCAGAGCAGGCTCTTGCTCAACCGACAACGGACGAGTTAATGACGCTGGTTAACAAGTTCATTGAAGAAAAAACAATCTGCTAATCCACGAGATGCGGCCCAATTTACTGCTTAGGAGAAGATCATGGGTTTGTTCGATAAACTGAAATCTCTGGTTTCTGATGATAAGAAAGACACCGGAACTATTGAGATTGTTGCTCCGCTCTCTGGCGAGATCGTCAACATCGAAGACGTGCCGGATGTAGTTTTTGCTGAAAAAATCGTTGGTGATGGCATCGCTATCAAACCAACCGGTAACAAAATGGTCGCCCCTGTTGATGGCACCATCGGCAAAATCTTTGAAACCAACCACGCTTTCTCTATCGAATCCGACAGCGGCATTGAGCTGTTTGTTCACTTCGGTATTGATACCGTTGAACTGAAAGGCGAAGGCTTTAAGCGCATCGCTGAAGAAGGTCAGCGCGTTAAAGTGGGCGACCCGGTTATTGAATTCGATCTGCCGCTGCTGGAAGAAAAAGCCAAGTCTACCCTGACTCCGGTTGTTATCTCCAACATGGACGAAATCAAAGAGCTGATCAAACTGTCCGGTAGCGTGACAGTGGGTGAAACTCCGGTTATCCGCATCAAGAAGTAATTCTTGCTGCAGAGAAAAATGGCGCCATCAGGCGCCATTTTTTTATATACTTCATCTTTCAGATTGCCTCTGTGTTGGCTGCAGTCGCTCACCCCAGTCACGTACTCATGTACGCTCCCGGGGATTCTCTCCTTTGCCGCCTTGATGCAACCTGAATGATTTTGTATATACCCCGACAACGGTTTTTTGTAGTTCGGAAAAGCGCTAAATTTGTGAGGTGACTGGTCGGTAACACGCCTCGCGCATCAGGATTTTCATCCCTTCCGGCCCGCTTTCCAGCATCCGTCGCTCCGAATCCGCCACTAACAGTTCACAATTGTAGCCACCCGCGATGCCAAACATGGCCCGCGCCACACAGATATCTTCCAGCGCCGTTGCCCCGCTGGTGTCAAAATGTCCAACCATACGCCCATTCTGGCGAACCACCAGCCGGTAACTCTTCATCGCGCCTCCCCTGCCGGTGGCAGAATTAACTCATCACAACCGCACAGATTGGTCCATTTCATCACTTCCAGTACGCGCTGTGCTGCATCGTGCGTCGCGGTTGTCAGCGCTTTACCCAGCACAATACCGCTCACCAGCTCAGCACAAAACAGATCGCCAGTTCCCTTCAGATCCGTTTTAACCCGTGGATGAGCGAACACCTCAACCGTTTCAGCCGTCACTACCGCCACGTTAATAATATCTTCGCTATCCCCCGGCGCGCTGGTGATCACCACCCATTTCAGCGTTTCGGTAAGCAGCGATTGCGCCGCCGTGATGGCTTCATCAAGCGTACGACACGGCTTTCCGCTCAGCATTTGCAGTTCAAACACGTTCGGCGTCAGTCCCTGAGCCAGCGGTAGCAGGTGCTGACGGTAGGCCTGCGGAATTTCAGCTTTTACATACATACCGCTGTCCGTATCGCCAATCACCGGGTCGACCAAAATGCACACTGTCGGATGCGTAGCCCGCACCGTTTTCAGCCACTGTGCTAACAGAGCGATTTGCTCTGCACTGCCCATATAGCCTGTAGTCACCGCCTTCAGCTCGCGTAAAGCATCACGCTCATTCAAGGCGCGGAGATACCCGCTAAACCAGTCGGCCGGAATAACGCCGCCGTAAAATGTTTCATAATGCGGGGTATTGCTGAACAGCACCGTAGGCACTGCCGTCACGCGTAATCCCTGCGCTTTAATGGCCGGAACGGCGATGCTGTTGCCTACGCTGCCATAAACCACCTGTGACTGGACGGCGACGATATCGGTCTGTAACGCCCGATGCTTGTCGCCGAAGAGCACTGACTGAATATCACTCCCCTGCTCCATAAATTTCTCCTCTCGCTGGACAGCGGGCTTACGCCTCACTATTATCGTCATATGCTAAAATTCATTTTGTCATAGGTCAATAATGATCGACGGAAAAACCGCTAACGAAATTTTTGACAGTATTCGTCAACATGTCGCTACAGGCACGTTGGCAGCAGGAGAAACGTTGCCGCCGGTGCGTGAACTGGCAACAGCATTGAACGTTAACCGTAATACTGTCGCGGCGGCTTATAAACGCCTGGTCACCTCCGGGCTGGCACAAAGCCAGGGACGTAACGGCACGGTAATCAAGGGGATTTCAGCCCCCGTTGCGCTGGAAGGTGGCAATCCAGATACCGCGCTTATCGATCTTTCCGGCGGTAATCCAGCCCCCGCGCGTCTTCCCGACCTCAGCCGTTATTTCGCGCAAATAAATAAGAATCCTCGTTTGTACGGTGATGCCGCTGTATCACCCGGCCTTGAGGCGTGGGCCGCGCAATGGATGCAAGATGCGATGCCAGCCACGGGAGAAATTGATATCACCAGCGGCGCCATTGATGCCATTGAGCGCCTACTGTGCGCCCATTTACTGCCTGGCGACAGCGTTGTGGTAGAAGATCCATGCTTTTTGAGTAGCATCAACATGCTGCGTTATGCCGGATTCTCCGCCAGTCCGGTCAACGTTGACAGCGAAGGCATGCAGCCAGACATGCTGGAAATCGCGCTACAGAAAGGCGCGCGGGCGGTGATTCTGACACCGCGCGCCCATAATCCGACAGGATGCAGTCTGAGCGCATCCCGCGCGACGCAATTGCAGGAAATCCTGGCCCGCTATCCGCAGACGCTGGTGATCGTCGACGACCACTTTGCGCTGCTGTCCGCATGCAGTTGGTATCCGGTGATTGCGAAGGAAACCACGCACTGGGCGATTGTTCGCTCAATGTCGAAAACTTTAGGCCCGGATTTACGCTTGGCCATCGTGGCCAGCGATCCACTCACTTCCGCGAAACTGCGTTTACGGCTCAACGCCGGCAGTCAGTGGGTCAGCCATCTGCTGCAGGATCTGGCCTGCGCCTGCCTGAGTGACGAGACTTATCAACACACGCTGGCGCAAACTCAGCAGTTTTACGCCGCCCAGCAGCAAAAGCTGGCAGCGGCTCTGCGGCTTCATGGCATTACGCTGCCCGACAGCGACGGTCTTAATCTGTGGCTGCCGCTAGAAGATAACAGCCAGGCGATCGCTTTTGCGCTGGCAAAGTCCGGCTGGCTGGTACGTGAAGGCGAAGTGTTTGGCGTCAATACGCCTGCGCATGGCTTGCGCATTACGCTGTCAACATTAGCAGACAGCGACATTGATAAGCTGGCGACTGATATCCATCAGGCGCTAAAGCGCTAACAGGAGAGAAAAAGTGCGAGTTCATTTTGTTATTCATGAGTCTTTCGAATCTGCTGGCGCGTACCTGCCGTGGGCCGAATCACGCGGCTATACCATCAGTTGGTCGCACGTTTACGCCGGAGAAACTGTTCCCGCTAATGCCGATGGCTTCGATATGCTGGTGGTATTTGGTGGGCCGCAGTCACCCCGCACCACGCTCGCAGAGTGCCCATACTTTGACTCTCAGGCAGAGCAACATCTGATAAACCAGGCGATTGCGGCACGAAAAATCGTGGTGGGGATCTGTTTGGGGTCGCAGTTAATCGGCGAAGCACTGGGCGCGAAGGTGTGCCAAAGCCCGGAAAAAGAGATTGGTCACTATCCGATCGCACTGACCGAGGCAGGCCAACAGCATCCGTTGTTCAGCCATTTCGGCTCACCGCTCAACGTGGGTCACTGGCACAATGACATGCCGGGATTAACCGACCAGGCGAAAATTCTTGCCACAAGCGAGGGATGTCCGCGACAAATCGTACAATACGGTAATTTCGTCTATGGTTTTCAGTGCCATATGGAGTTTACCGCCGAAGCGGTCGAAGGATTAATTCAGCACTCTGCGCAAGAACTGGCCGAAGCGAAAGGGAAACGCTTTATTCGCGCTGTTGAAGAGATGCGCACCTGGGATTACCAGCAGATGAATGAGACGCTGTGGCAATTCCTTGATAAGTTGGTAGAAAAACGTAACGATTGAACAGTGCGGGCCGGAGAAGACGCTTTGCGTCGTCATCCGGCGATCCTGCCGTACGGTTGCCTGCTAGCGCTACGCTTATCAGGCCGACAAATTAAATACCTAATCCCTGGCTGAAATGCTCTTCGCCAAAGACCCCGGTGGAAAGGTAGCGATCGCCGCGATCGCAGATAATCGCCACCACCACCGCCCCCGGTGTCGCGCGCGCCACGCGTAACGCGCCCGCAACCGCGCCGCCAGAACTCACTCCGCAAAAAATCCCTTCGCGAACGGCCAGTTCACGCATGGTGTTTTCCGCATCGTTCTGATGAATATCCAGCACCTCATCCACCAGCGAGGCGTTGAAAATGCCCGGCATATATTCCGCTGGCCAGCGACGAATGCCCGGAATACTACTGCCTTCTTCCGGCTGCAGGCCAACGATGGTGACGGGTTTGTCCTGTTCACGCAGAAAACGCGATACGCCGGTAATGGTGCCAGTCGTCCCCATGCTGGAGACGAAATGGGTAATACGTCCTGACGTCTGCTGCCAGATTTCGGGTCCGGTAGTCGTGTAGTGCGCATACGGGTTATCAGGATTATTAAACTGATCGAGAAGTTTACCTTCTCCGCGCTGCGCCATCTCAAGGGCTAAATCACGCGCCCCTTCCATCCCCTGCTCTTTGGTCACCAGAACCAGTTCAGCCCCGTAAGCACGCATCGCCGCACGTCGCTCCTGGCTCATGTTGTCTGGCATCAGGAGCTTCATGCGGTAGCCTTTCAGCGCGGCAATCATCGCCAACGCTATACCCGTATTACCGCTGGTGGCCTCAATCAGCACGTCGCCTGGCTGAATTTCCCCGCGCTTTTCCGCTTCAACGATCATCGACAACGCCGCGCGGTCTTTCACCGAACCTGCGGGATTATTGCCTTCCAGCTTGACCCAAATTTCACTGCCGTTATCCGCCGTCAGACGTTGTAATTTCACCAGAGGCGTATTGCCAATTGTTTGTTCTAATGTGTTCACGTTTTCAGCTCAATAAAATGCCGGGTGGCGCTGCGCTTANCCCGGCTTACAGGTCATGCACCACCCGTTAAGCCCGGTAAGCGCAGCGCCACCGGATGATAACTATACGAATTAACCTATCAGGCACTTTGCGCCAGGGCAAGTTCCTCTTCACGCGTTTCAATACGCTGGTCGCCATTATACAAACGCGCATTTTGCAGCCCAACAAACAGACGTTCGCCGCGGTTCGGGGAATCATCGCCCTGCATAATCACCGTCAGCGGTTCGTTATACCACCCCAAGGGTTGCACAACTAATTGGGTGTAGTGTCCTTTCGGACTGGCTTCCAACACCTGTACCGGCAACGGTGAATCCAGACTGGTACGACGGCTGACGTCCACTTCCCACGGACGCAGGAACAGATCCACCGGACCCTGATAGCCAGGCGTATAGCCCAACGGCCAGCGATGTGCGCCCACGTGGAATTGTCCACCGCGAATCGTCCCTTGCAGGCGGTTAACTTCACCCATAAATTCCAGGACAAAACGGGTAGCCGGTTCGCGCCATACCTGATCGGGCGCATCGGCCTGCTCGATATGACCCTGGCTCATCACCACCACGCGGTCTGCGACTTCCGTCGCTTCTTCCTGATCGTGGGTAACAAACACGCTGGTGAACTTCAGCTCTTCATGCAACTGACGCAGCCAGCGACGCAGTTCTTTACGCACCTGAGCATCGAGCGCGCCAAACGGCTCGTCGAGCAACAAGATCTGTGGCTCTACCGCCAGCGCACGCGCCAACGCCACGCGCTGCTTTTGCCCCCCGGAAAGCTGTGCCGGGAAACGGTCCGCCAGATGAGCCAGTTGAACCATCTCCAGCAGTTTGGTCACTTTTGCTTTGATCGTCACCGCATTCGGGCGCTCCCGCCGTGGCAGAACAGTCAGACCAAAAGCGATATTGTCGAAAACAGTCATATGACGAAACAGCGCATAGTGCTGAAACACGAACCCCACCTTACGGTCGCGGGCGTGCAAACGGCTGACGTCAGTGCCATGGAAACGGATATGCCCGCTGGACTGATGCTCCAGCCCGGCGATGATGCGCAGCAGCGTGGTTTTGCCCGATCCAGAAGGCCCCAACAGGGCGACCATCTGACCTGAAGGAATATCCAGCGAGATATCGTTCAGCACCTGGGTGCGACCAAAAGACTTCTTAATATTGGCAATCTCAATGCTCATGATTTTCCTCCTGCTGCGCGCGTTTCTCCTGGTTTTCCAGGCGCCATTGCAACATGCTCTTCAAAAACAGGGTAATAATCGCCATCAGCGTTAATAGCGCCGCGGCGGTAAAGGAGCCGACTGTGTTGTAGTCCTGCTCCAGTAATTCAATCTGTAGCGGCAAAGACAAGGTTTCACCGCGAATCGAGCCAGAAACCACCGATACCGCGCCGAACTCGCCAATCGCACGGGCGTTGGTCAGCACCACGCCGTACAGCAATGCCCAACGGATATTCGGCAGCGTAACGCGACGGAACATTTGCCAGCCGGATGCGCCAAGCAGAACCGCCGCCTCATCTTCATGGCTGCCCTGGCTTAACATCACCGGCACCAGTTCGCGCACCACAAACGGACAGGTCACGAACACCGTCACCAGCACCATTCCCGGCCAGGCAAACATAATTTGCAGGTTGTGTTCATCCAGCCATCCGCCAAGCGGGCCGTTAGAGCCGTAAAACAGCAGATAGACCAGGCCGGCGACCACCGGTGAAACGGCAAACGGAATATCCAGTAACGTGAGCAACAACTGGCGTCCAGGGAAGTTAAATCGGGTCACCAGCCAGGCCAGTAACACGCCAAACACCAGGTTCACCGGCACCGCAATCAGCGCAATCAGCACCGTCAGCCAGATGGCGTGCAGCATGTCCGGATCAGCCAGGTTGTGTAATACCGGCATCAACCCCTTGCTGAACGCCTGCACGAAGATGTAAACCATCGGCACCAGCAAAATAAAGGCGGATACCAGCATGCCCGTGCCGATCAGAAACCATTTCCCCCAGTTGATGCGGGGTGCGCCATAACGTTTCAATTGGGTAATGTCTGCCATCAGTGACCTACCACGCGTCGACCAAAGCGACTTTGCAGGGTGTTAATTGAAAACAGCAGCAGCAACGAAGCCCCGAGGATCACAGATGCAATCGCGCTGGCGGCCGGGTAGTCAAACTCCTGCAAACGAACAAAAATCATCAGCGAGGTCACTTCCGTTTTCCATGCGATGTTTCCGGCGATAAAGATAACCGCACCAAACTCACCGAGACTGCGGGTAAACGAGAGCGCAACGCCCGCGACTAGCGCGGGAGACAGCTCCGGCAGTACCACTTTACGAAAGCTCTGCCAGCGCGTAGCGCCGAGCGTTTCCGCCGCTTCTTCATACTCCGGACCTAACTCTTCCAGCACCGGCTGCACGGTACGCACCACGAATGGAATGCTGGTAAAAGCCATCGCCACCGCAATGCCAAGCCAGGTGTAAGTCACTTTAATATCCAGCTTCGCCAGCCACTCGCCGTAGAAACCATTGACCGAAAAAAGCGATGCCAGCGTCAGACCTGCTACCGCCGTAGGCAGCGCAAACGGCAGATCCATCAGCGCATCCAGCAGCGTACGGCCCGGAAAGCGATAGCGGGTTAAGATCCACGCCATCAGCAAACCAAACACGCCGTTAAAAATCGACGCCACAAACGCCGACAGCAGCGTCACTTTATAAGCCGCCACCACCTGCGGGTTGGTAATCACATCCCAGTATTGCGCCCAGCTCATTTGCGCCAATTGCATCACCAGCGCGCTAAGCGGCAGCAGCAAAATCAGGCAGACAAACAGTAAGCTGGTGCCCAAACTTAAGGTAAAGCCGGGCAGCACGCGTCGGGAAGAAACAGCAAACATTTACTTACGCCCCGCCGCCAACAGTTTGTCCAACTCACCGCCGCTGACAAAGTGCGTTTTCATTACCTCAGGCCACGAGCCAAACCTGTCTTCCACGCGGAAAAGTTCGGTCTGCGGGAATTTATCCTGCAGTTTGTCCATCACCTGCGGGTTATTCACGCGGTAGTAGAAATCGGTAATGATGGTTTGCGCCTGCGGGCTGTACAGCCAGTTCAGGTAAGCTTTTGCCGCTTTTTCAGTACCGTTAGCCTGCACATTTTTATCTACCCAGGCCACCGGGAACTCCGCCAGAATGTTGACCTTCGGCACCACCACTTCGAAGCCCTGGTCTTCATACTGTTTACGGATGTTGTTCACTTCTGATTCAAAGGTGATCAGCACATCGCCCAGACCGCGTTCCACGAATGTGGTGGTTGCCCCGCGACCGCCGGTATCAAACACTTCCACGTTTTTCAGAAACTGGGTCATGAACTGTTCAGTTTTGGCTTTATCCCCACCATCCGCTTTATCTGCCGCGCCCCACGCAGCCAGATAGGTATAACGCGCGTTACCGGAGGTTTTCGGATTCGGGAAAATCAGTTTCACGTCCGGGCGAACCAGGTCGTTCCATTCGTGGATATTCTTCGGGTTACCCTTACGCACCAAAAACGCCATGGTGGAATAGAATGGCGAACTGTTATTCGGCAGACGGCTTTGCCAGTCGGCCGGGATCAGCTTGCCTTTGTCATGCAGGATCTGTACATCGGTCACCTGGTTATAGGTCACCACATCGGCTTTCAGCCCCTGCAGAATCGCCAGCGCCTGTTTTGATGACCCGGCATGAGATTGTTTAATCGTCAGTTTGTCACCGCCGTTATCCTTCGCCCATTGCTGTTCAAACGGCGGGTTAAGGGCGGCAAACAGCTCGCGAGAGACATCGTATGAACTGTTCAGCAGCTCCGTTGCCTGCGCCTGACCCACCAGCAGCAGCATTGCTGCCAGCGTCAGGGTTCTTTTTTTCAGTAAGTTAACGGCCATTGCGCACCCTTATAAATTTAATGACTTTCTTATGGTCATCATATTTATAACCAGTGCTAAAGGAGTAACGGTTTTATATACCGTTTGATGATTTGAAAGTTGAAAAGAGAATAAGGGTACCTCCTCCCCAGCGCACGGGGAGGAGACCGGCATCAATCAGACGCCGACGCTAACGCTTTCAGGCAGGGTGCTGCCGCCATCAATCACGTTTTGCGTGCCAGTCAAGTAACTGGACTCATCCGACGCCAGGAATGCCGCCAGTTCACCAACCTCAAGTGGGCAGGCCAAGCGGCGCATCGGGATCGCTTTTGCCATTTCGACTAATACGGATTCAGGATCCTCCGGATTAGACTGACGAGCGATATTTTCCGCCATCGGCGTACGAACGTAGCCCGGGCAAATAGCATTAACGCGAATGCCGGACTGCGCGTATTCCACCGCCAGAGATTTGGTCAAACCGATGATTGCGGCTTTCGACAGCGCGTAGGCCGTTTCGCCCGGATCGGCAACCATATCGCCGGTCACAGATGACATCATCACAATGCGCCCGTCTTTGCGGGCAATCATCTCCGGCAGAACGGCTTTCGTCACGTTCCAGACGCCTTTAATGTTGATATCAATGTGGAAATCGCGATCTTCATCGCTCATATCAAGGAAGTTGCCGAGGCGACATACGCCCGCATTGTTGACCAGAATATCGATTTTTCCTTCAATCTTCTTAGCGCGTTTTACCGCTTCCGTGACCGACGCAAAATCTCTGACGTCAGCGTGTACGGCGGTGCAACGGTGCCCGCGCCCAGCCAACTCATCCGCCAGTTTTTCAATCTCATCGGAGATATCCAGCAGGATTAGGTTCGCGCCATGGCGGGCAAATGTTCTGGCGATCCCTTCGCCAATACCCTGAGATGCGCCCGTAATCAATGCTGTTTTGCCCGTGAGTTTTCCCATTTCAATATTCTCCTTTTGAATATGAAGCATTCGCTTCATTCACGCAGAAGATACAGCAATAACAAATAAGTGCTGAGGAATAGCTCACTAAATCAGGTTAATCTCAGGTAAAAAAAGTCCCCGGCATTGCGGGGACCCAATAGTAAACATGCTCTGACCAGGTTAACAGAAGACTTACAGCCGTTTTTCCAGCAAATGCGCTCTCATCAACTCCGATGCCATCTGCGCATCCCCTTTTTTAATATGAAGCAGTATTTCCCTCTGTTTTGCCGCCGTATCAAGAAAATACTGACGATCGTTCGCAGGTAACGACTCCCTTGTTTTCTCAAAATAAGTAATGAGGACATCAGAGAAAACCTGCAGCACCCGGTTGCCACTCGCCTGTAGCAAGAGCAAATGAAAATCTCTATCGTGACGATCGGCCACCTGGGGGTTATCCGCATTCTCTTCAATAAGCCTTAGCTCATTTTCAAGTTTGGAGAGCATCGCCGGAAAAATTCTACGCGTTGCCAGAGGGATAATCGCGCACTCAATCAGGATCCTTGCCTCTGTAAATTCTGTGATATCAAACCCAGACAAATCAAACTGCATTAACAACTGGTGATTTATGTTGTGCTGTTCCAAATTCTTCAAGACGCTGCCACGACGAGGAGAACGTTCCAACATTCCCATCTGTACCAGTGTGCTGAGCGCCTGACGAACTTTATATCTTGATGTATTAAAACGAACGGCAAGCTCAGTTTCAGTTTCAATGCGACCATCAGCATTGCGGTTAGCATCATCAAGCAGATAATTTTTAATACTTTCAAACAGTTCGTTTTTGTTATCCATAAACACTCTCGGATTAAAGTGCTGCAAAACTGATGAGTATAAATAATCTAATAAGTTAGATTGCTTAATATACTGTTATGGTAAGATTATAGCCCCTATTATTCAAATTATACCAAGCCATTTGTTAATAAAAAGGAATTAATTATGGTGTTATTCGTAACTCAGTTTGCGATAGTACTTATATGTATCGGTATAGGTGGGCGTTTTGGTGGGATTGGCCTGGGGGCTGCTGGCGGGTTAGGACTCGCTATCCTGACTTTTGGTTTTGGACTCCCTCCCGACTCACCTCCTTTCACTGTTATTTCTATTATCCTTGCGGTTATCACTTGCATCACAATCCTCCAGGCGGCTGGCGGGCTTGATTTATTCGTTACGATGGCAGAACGGATCCTCAGAAAGTGGCCGGGCGCGATCACTTTCCTCGGCCCCGCAGTCGCTTACCTTTTTACTGCTATCTGCGGAACAGGATATGTTGCCTTTTCGGTTTATCCAGTCATTGCTGAAATTGCAGCAGATGCCAGGGTACGGCCAGAGAGGGCCATGTCGATGTCAGTAATCGCTGCCAATTTTGGGCTTATTGCCAGCCCGGTCAGTGCGGTCGTAACAGGGACAATTGCTGTCCTTGCTGGATTACATGTCTCTGCTTTAGATATCTTGTTAGTCACCGTTCCCGGAACGTTCCTTGGCTGCGTTGTCGGCTGCCTGTTCGTCTTTAAAAGAGGTCATGAGCTTAAAAATGATCCGGAATTCCGACGCAGGGTTGCTGAAGGTGAGTTTGAATCAGTAAAAGCTGAAGAGCGAACAGCCAATATAGTGACAAAAGAGGCGAAGAGAGGATTGCTGATTTTCCTTACCGGTATCATTCTGGTCGTTCTTATGGGTTCAATTCCTGAATTACGTCCTGAGTGGAATAACGGTACCGGAATGGAGCGTATGAGTATCCCTACCACGCTGCAAATAGTTATGCTGACAACAGCATGTATTATTATGATGGTATGTCGAATTTCTCCGTCAAAACTCGATTCAGGTTCTGTTTTTAAAGCTGGTCTTGTAGGTGTTGTCGCCATATTTGGTCTGTCATGGATGATGAACTCCTTTTTTGAGGCATGGCACGAATTATTTAACACGGCTTTCCACGGTTTCCAGAATCCAGTCTTGTTCGGCATTATTGTTTTTGGTCTTTCAGCCGTAATTTATAGCCCCGCAGCGACTGCTGTAGCGCTACTCCCCGCTGGCGTGTTAATGGGATATCCGGCAGAAACCCTGGTCGCCCTGCTCCCGCTGACTTGTGGATCATTCATTATTCCAGGGGGGGCACAGATTGGCTGTGTGGCGTTTGATCGTACCGGGACAACTCGAATTGGCAAGTATGTGGTTAATCACAGCTACATGCTACCTGGTCTTGTCACCGTTGTAGCATCAACTCTTTTTTGCTTCCTTTTTTCAAAAATGCTGATGTAGTGAGAGAGCAATTTAATTGTGGTAAACCTTTTCTTCATGGCATCCCCCCTGAATGAATTCAGAGAGGATGCCTGGTACTCACTTCTGAATAGCACCACTGCAATTTTCCATAGAATGTACTTTACAGAACAACCTGAGCAATGAGATAAGCAAAAATTACCTGGGAGATAACCATCACAAAGCCCGGACGAATATAGCTATGGTTGACAACAAAGCGTCCAATCTTTGTGGTACCTGTTCGATCAAATGCAACACAGCCGATTTGATTTGCTCCAGGTATAATAAAGTCACCACAGGTACAAGCAAAAATAGCGATAAGAAACGGGGCTGGAATACCTAAGGTAACACCGAGTGGCATGATGGCAGCTACCGTCGCCGCCGGGCTCATAATGACCAGCGAGAACAAGAATACAACCACACCAAATAGCATTGGTGCATCATTGACAATGCCACCAAAAACCTTAATCAGTTCTGGCTGATAGGCATCAAAAAACGTCGCTGTCATCCATGAAACACCGAGTATTGCTACCACTCCCATCAAACCTGCACGGAAGACTGAGCCGCTATTCAAGGTACTACTTGGTACTTTACTGACAATCATAATAAACAACGCGGCTGTCAACATGACCATCTGAATAACCATTGGGGTTGACAGTCTTTTTCCATCCCAGGAAGGGAGTAACTCAGTAAAAGAACCTAAAATAAGTACCAGTACCACACCAATCGCAAAGATAACGACACCTTTTTTAGCGCCCGCTGAAGCAACAAATTCTTTTTTCTGCTCAGTATGCATGAACTCATATTCGCCAGCAGCAACTCTCCTCTGGAATTCCGGATCATCCTCCAGCTCTTTTCCGCGTTTATAAACTGAAAAGCTGGTAACAATAGCTGCCATAAAGAATGATGGGAGAGCAATCGTCAGTATTTGCCCAAGGCTAATCCCGGCATATTCATGCAGAATAGCCAGCATCCCCGCGGTTGCCGCACTCATCGGACTGGCAGCAACCGCGACACTGGCCGCAATAACCGTTGCGGACAACGCTCGCTCCGGACGGACCTTTGCTTCAGCAGCAACTTCAGCGACAACCGGATACAAAGAGAAAGCAACGTAAGTAGTCCCACAGAATAACGTAAATATGGAAGTTAATATGGGGGCAACAAAAGTAATTGCCTGTGGTTTTTTACGGAGTAATTTTTCAGCCACGCGCACAAGATAATCAAGCCCACCAGCGGCCTGTAATACGCTGACAGCGCCAATCACACAAATAATAATTAGCATTGCAGTAATAGATGGTGCGGAGGGTTTAAGTCCAAAACCCAGAACTAATATTGCAACACCAAGTCCTCCACCAGCACCCAGCCCCATTCCGCCATAACGCCCGCCTATACCAATACAGGCGAGTACAATAAATAATTGTATAAAAAATAAAGCATCCATTTTTCACCTCAAAGCGTCTCCCGGATATTGCATCCGGGAGATATTAATTACTATGCTCGGGATTAGTTTAAATATGATTTAGCAATTTCGATCTGTTTTTTAACAGCATCAGTCCCTGTGCCACCATAAGACATTCTTGATTTAATACATGCTTCGAGAGATATACTCTCATAAATATCATTTTCAATTTTATCATCAAATGTGTGGAATTCATCCAGAGTAAGCTCTTCCAACATTTTTCTATGTTTTATACAGTAATTAACAGCACTGCCAACAATATGGTGAGCTTCTCTAAAAGGAATGCCTTTACGAACCAGGTAGTCAGCCATATCGGTTGCGTTTGAAAATCCTCTTGCCGCTGCGCTGCGAGTATTATCTGAAAGAATAACCATTTTTTCGAGCATCGGCGCCATAATTTTCAGACTGGTCTGTAAGGTATCCATAGAGTCATAGACCTGCTCTTTATCCTCACTCATATCAGTATTATAGGCCAGAGGGATACCTTTCATAATGGTCAACATCGCCATTAGATTTCCGTACATACGCCCCCCTTTGCCGCGCATTTTTTCAGCCACGTCGGGGTTTTTCTTCTGTGGCATGATGCTGGAACCGGTACAGAAATCATCTGAAAGCTCGATAAACTTAAAATCCTGACTTGAGAATAAAACCAGTTCTTCTGACAAACGGGTAAGATGCATAAAGCACATAGCAGCGGCGGCAGTGAATTCAACCATATGGTCACGATCGCTGACAGAATCAATACTGTTTTCAGTCGGTTTGTCAAAGCCAAGCTCTTTAGCCGTGAAATCACGATCAATGGGGAAAGTAGTACCGGCAAGGGCTGCTGAACCTAAAGGGCATTCCCCCATGCGTTGATAAAGGTCTGCAAAACGAGTCCAGTCACGGCGTAACATCCAATAATATGCCATTATCCAGTGCGACAGAAGAATAGGCTGACCGGTCTGTAAATGAGTATAGCCAGGCATGATCGCATTAATGTTATTTTCAGCCTTGCTGATAATAACTTTTTGTAGATGAACGATATCCTGCTGAATTTCACGAATAGTCGATCTCATGTGCATTTTCGAATCGACAGTCGTCTGGTCATTACGACTGCGGCCAGTATGTAGCTTCCCGCCAACAGGACCAATTATTTCTGTCATACGTCTTTCTATCGCCATATGAATATCTTCATCAACGGTATCAAAAACGAATTGCCCGTCCTCAATCTCTTTATTAACTTGCCTTAACCCGCCAATAATCGCATTCGCTTCATCCTGCGTGATAATCCCCTGACGGCCCAACATAGTGGCGTGAGCAATACTCCCCTGAATATCAAAAGGGCAGAGACGTTGTTCCAGCATAATTGTCGCATTATAAGATTCGACCAGTTTATTTGTAGGCATATCAAAACGCCCACCCCATAATTTTGTAGACATAAAACCTCCAATGACCCTTTGTTGCAAAATGGTTAAATATAAATTCCGTTATTTTTCGGTCATTTTCAGATTACAAGACAGTCATTTTAATTGTCAACAAATGAAGGCATTAAATCAATTTATAGCGGAATTAATTACACTTATTACTTATTTTGTTTTCATAAATTGCATTAAAAAACCTGATCTTCCTCACATTTAAATTGTGATTTAATTCAGATATATTCAGAATTTTTAAAGTAATAAATTGGTATTAATAGTTTATTAATTCTAAATAATTCCATTTAATACCGTTGTCATAACCGAGAAACTGGCAGGTAAATAATAATGAACGTGGGAGGTGATTTTTCAGGATGAGCGTCAACGCGAGTGCATTATCAGAATAGCGGACGTTGGGTGATTCGGGGGAGAGCTATATTGTGCCAGATGGCGGCATCAGCGCCATCTGGCATCAAAAAATTACAGGGCCAGCAAACGATCCAGCGATGGCGCGAAATAATAGCCGCCGGTCACCGGTTTAGTGAAGCGCAGCATCGCGTCGCGCTTGCCGTCAGTGTCGCCAAACATGCTCAGCAGTTGCTGCTCGATGTTGTGCAAACGGGCGCAATAGGCACAGAAATAGAGGCCGTGCGTACCGCTGGCGGTACCGTATGGCAGGCTCTGGCGCACAATTTTCAGTCCTTTACCGTCTTCTTTGAGATCGACGCGGCTCAGGTGAGAGGTAACCGGACGGTCATCACCGTCGATCTCTTCGTTGGCTTCCTTGGTACGCCCAATCATCATTTCCTGGTCATGAATGCTCATGCGGTTAAGCTGCTTCAGGTTATGTTCCCAACGCTGCACAAACACATAGCTACCGCCAGCATCCACGCCATCTTTAATAACCGCGACTTCACGGCGCGTTTCAACGCCTGCCGGGTTTTCCGTACCGTCAACAAAGCCGCTGAGATCGCGCTCTTCAACCCAACGGAAACCGTGGATCTCTTCTTTGACTTCAATACAGTCGCCAAAGGCTTCCATTGCCGCCTGTGCAACGGAGAAATTCACGTCATGACGCAAAGAGAGAATATGAATCAGCACATCATACTGGGTAGCTGGCGCAAGACCTTTACCGTAAGGGATAAAGTCTTTTAACTCTTCTGCGCCAACGCCGCCGCTCAGTGTACGCCAGGTGTTGTTGCCAAAAGCAACAACCGCGCCCAGATGCGCATCCGGGAACTTCGCTTCAAAGGTCGCCAGCTTATCGGCGAAGGTTTTGCTGGCCCCACGCAGGGCCTCAACGTCGCCTTTAACATTGGCTTCAATCCAAATCGCCGCACGGCAATGTTCTGGCAAAATGCCACTCTGAACCTGAGACATTGTTCCTCCTGAAAAAAAAGATGCCACGACATCGTGGCATTGATGGGCGCTATTCTACCTGTTTTTTTAACAAGCCGATTTGTTCAGACGCAAATTAACGCCGCCAGATAATTTTGCTTACTTTCCATGCTTTCAACGTATCGTCAGACGGCATTAAGCCCTCAGGCCCGCTCCACTCACCGGAAAAGACGTAGCTAATATGTTGACTTCCTTCTGCTTTACATTCAACACCCGCGCTGTCATCGCCAGTCGCCTTCTGACAATTACCAAAGGCTTTAGTGTAAAGGTCGCTAAACGGTGTACCGATTTCGACACCCGCAGAAGAGGGAATATCGCTGTCGACTACATCAATACGGCTAATCGTTCCCTGATTGCCATTGATAACCATCGCCAGCTTGTCATCTTTCATCGCTTCATAAAAGCGCACCACATTACCGTTATCGGTCTTCATCCCGCTACGCAGGCGGTAATCACCGTCCAGCGCATCAGCAATGTTTTTTTCATCCAGCGGGGTTGCGCCAGTTAACGCTCCGACGCCCTGCTCAGTGACCTGCGTTGAAGAACCAAACCAGTTCCACGGATTGGCGGCAGACCAGTTCACCGATGACAACGTTGAACACCCGGTCAATAGCAGCGGCATCGCGCATAAAGTCAAACGCAGTGATTTCATTTCACTTCCTTCCTTATTTATCAACGTTGCTTGGAGTCCGGTTTCGCCAAAAAGTGCCGTTATTCTTTCTCGAGGGAAAAACAGGCGCGCAGACGTTGATTAGTTAACAGCCAGATCAGCGCAACGACATCCGCCACCAGCAGCGCCAGCCCGACGCCGTTGACCGGATCGCCTGCCAGCCACATCACCGGCTGCCAGCACAGTAGCACCAGTTGAGCGAGGATCAGTAATCCTCGCAGCCAGCGCCATACCACCGGAAACGCAAAGCGTCGCCCGCTGAGTAAAAATGCCAATACCGCAGGAACGCCGGGAAGCAAACCCAGCCAGAAAGCGTCGTGATCGGGATAAAACAGATTCAGCAGCGTGTTGCCCTGCTCACGGGAAGAACCAGCAATCACAAACAGAACCCAGGTGCGCGCCTGCAGCAGCAGCACGCACCAGAAGAGAAAAGGCAGGCGCAGACGCCCATGAGCGTCATAGTCGGCCGGATGAAACTCAGTACTCTTCATCTTCGATCAAACGCTTGCCCAGATTGAGTACATCCGCATGTTCATAGCCCAGACGTTCATACATACCCTGTACGACGTCATTATCGTCACGCACCATGATTTGAATCTTCGGACAACCGCGGGCAATGAGCTTTTTCTCCAGCCGGTTGAGCAGCGCATTGGCAATGCCACGACCGCGAAACTCAGGATGCACGCCCAGGTAATAGGCCGAGCCGCGATGCCCGTCATATCCACCCATCACCGTACCGACCACCTCGCCATTCACTTCAGCGACCAGGAACAAGCTGACGTCATGATTGACTTTACGCTCAATGTCCATTTCAGGGTCGTTCCATGGACGCAGCAGATCACAGCGCTCCCAGAGGGTGATCACCTCTTCGAAATCTTCCTGGCGAAAAACGCGTATTTCCATGGTATTGGTTACCTTTTCAGGACGTTAAAAAGCGATTATGGCGCGAACGGCTGATTTAGCCAATATCTGACGCGAAGCGGCGGAAAAAATGGCATAATACGGAATTGTCACGTATTGAAATGAAAAGTAAAACAATTCTTATCCCGATCCGTCGCAACGGACAACGCGATACGATATAACGTTTAGAACCTTTTTTTACAACTCAGGCCGTATGAGCACTTTTAAACCACTAAAAACACTCACATCGCGCCGCCAGGTGTTGAAAGCCGGGCTGGCCGCCCTAACGCTGTCAGGCATGTCGCAAGCCATCGCTAAAGAAGAAGCGCTTAAGACCAGCAATGGACACAGCAAACCGAAAGCGAAAAAAGCCGGCGCTAAGCGCGTTGTTGTCCTTGATCCGGGTCACGGAGGGATTGATACCGGCGCAATTGGTCGCAATGGGTCGAAGGAAAAGCACGTGGTACTGGCGATTGCCAAAAACGTGCGCTCGATTCTACGCAACCAGGGGATTGATGCGCGCCTGACGCGCTCCGGCGATACATTTATTCCGCTTTACGATCGCGTCGAGATCGCTCATAAGCATGGCGCTGACCTGTTCATGTCGATCCACGCCGATGGTTTTACCAATCCGAGCGCTGCAGGTGCGTCGGTCTTTGCGTTGTCCAATCGCGGTGCCAGTAGCGCCATGGCGAAGTATCTGTCCGATCGTGAAAACCGGGCCGATGAAGTGGCCGGGAAGAAGACCACCGATAAAGACCATTTGCTGCAGCAGGTGCTGTTCGATCTGGTGCAAACGGATACCATTAAAAACAGCCTGACGTTAGGCTCGCATATTCTCAAGAAGATCAAGCCGGTACACCGTCTTCACAGCCGCAGCACGGAACAAGCCGCCTTCGTGGTGCTAAAATCACCATCAATTCCGTCGGTACTGGTCGAAACCTCGTTCATTACCAACCCGGAAGAAGAACGTCTGCTGGGTACGGCGGCATTTCGCCAGAAAATCGCCACCGCTATCGCCAATGGCATCATCAGCTATTTCCACTGGTTTGATAACCAGAAAGCACACTCGAAGAAACGTTAACCATGAAGCCCGATGCACAGCGCGTAAAACAGTTCCTGCTCAGCCTGCAAGATGATATTTGCCAGCAGTTATCCGCCGTAGACGGCGCCGAGTTTGTTGAGGATAACTGGCAACGTGAAGCAGGCGGTGGCGGGCGCAGCCGGGTGCTGCGTAACGGCGGTATTTTCGAGCAAGCGGGCGTCAACTTCTCCCACGTTCACGGCGAGGCAATGCCGGCCTCGGCTACCGCCCATCGCCCCGAGCTTGCGGGACGCAGCTTTGAGGCCATGGGCGTCTCGCTGGTGGTACATCCGCAGAATCCCTACATTCCGACCAGTCACGCCAACGTGCGATTTTTTATCGCGGAAAAACCGGGCACTGACCCGGTCTGGTGGTTTGGCGGCGGCTTTGACTTAACGCCCTACTACGGCTTTGATGAGGATGCGGTTCACTGGCACCGCACGGCGCGAGATCTGTGCCAGCCGTTCGGCGAAGACGTTTATCCCCGTTACAAGAAGTGGTGCGATGACTACTTCTTCCTCAAGCATCGCAACGAACAGCGCGGCATTGGCGGGCTGTTTTTCGATGATTTGAATACGCCGGATTTCGACCACAGCTTCGCCTTTATGCAGGCGGTAGGTCAAGGCTATACCGAAGCGTATCTGCCCATCGTTGAGCGCCGCAAAGCAATGAACTGGGGCGAACGTGAACGCAATTTTCAGCTTTACCGTCGCGGACGCTATGTGGAATTTAACCTGGTGTGGGATCGCGGCACGTTATTCGGTCTGCAGACCGGCGGCCGTACGGAATCGATTCTGATGTCGATGCCGCCGCTGGTGCGCTGGGAGTATGACTGGCAGCCGGAAGCGAACAGCCCGGAAGCCGCCCTTAGCGCGTTTATTCAGGTTCGCGACTGGGTGTAACCCCAGACAATACCAGCCCCCAGGCCGGATAAAACGCATTTGCGTCGCATCCGGCACATTCATCGCATCATGCCCACTGGCGCATGCGCTGATGCAGCGTCAATGAAGGTTTTTCCGCAAACAGCTGCTGGTAGTCGGTGGCAAATTGCCCTAAATGCCAGAATCCCCACTGCATCGCGGCGTCTTTCACCGTCGTACTCTGCGACCACGGGCTTATCAGCTCCCGACGTACGGCGTTCAGGCGAATGCGTTTTAACCAGGCATTCGGACCGATACCAAGGATCGCGTGAAAGGCGTTTTGCAACGTCCGACGGCTGACGTGCAGTTGATTACACAGATCGAGCACGGTCAGCGGTTCTGACATATTTTCCAGCACATATTCCCGCGCACGCGACAGCAGGCGACGATAGCTCTGATGGCTGATGCTCTCAGCCGTGATAATCGGCTGCGCCTCTTCCAACATAGTGCCCATCGCCAGCAGCAGGTTATCGCCCAGCACTTTGCGTACCGCAGGTTGATGGAGGTTTTCCGGATTTTCGCTAAACGTCGCCAGCGCCTGCTGCACAAAGCCCCATAACGCGGCTTTGTGTTGTTCTTTAACTTCCAGCGCCGACTGGTTGCGCAGCATATGCAGCACTCTTTCCGGGTTATGCAGGAAGTTGGCCTGACGGGCAATCGCCTCTTCCGAAATGACGACACCCAGAATGGTGTAATCATCCGGCGTACTCAGTTCAAACTCTGTCCCGCCAGGGCGGGTGGCAATTTCAGCGCTCCCCAGACACTGGGTGCCAATAAATCCCTGTTCGCCGCGCGTGGCCGGAATACCAAACCAGAAAGAGTTCGGCCAGACAAGACACGACTGACGTAACGCCAGTCCGGTGTATTCACGGAACACCTGAATATCATCGAGCAGGATTTCCGTGAACTCGCCATGAAATTTTCCCGGATGTAACTGGTCGTAGATCTGCTGCCATGCGGTAATCGTCAGCGCATGCTCATACACATCCGTTGTTCGCCGCTGGTGAACGTTGTCCACCTCCACTTTCGGCGTAAGTTTAACGTCTTCGGGTAATGCTTCATGATAAAGATGGTGCAGGTTTGCAGTACGGTTCTTTTTCATGATCTTTTAAGCCGGAAGCTTCAACGAAGCCCCCGGCCCTCCGACAGGTTAATTTTTTAAGCGATAGCGACTACTGCGTTTACGCAACGCTCCGTCAGAAAAGAGCTGTTCCAGCGCCTTTCTGGCTTCATCAAGTGACCAGCCAAAGTGGGCAGCCACTTCCCCTGCCGTCATTCCTTGACGGACCGATGCCAACAGCGTCAGAAGTTGATCAGAGGATTCAGGCGTCAACGGAGCGTCCTGCGTCTTCTGCGTTTTTACATCTGTTTTCACTTCTGGCTTCTGTTCTGGTTTCTTCGGCTGGCGCTTAAAACCGCCGATCAGCCACTGGGTATCATCGTCCGGTCGGCCGATTTCCTTACGGCTGATAACACGGCCTGTACGCGCAGCAGCGGCGCTACCGGCATCCAGCGCTGCGCGGCACGCCGCCAGATCGCCTTCCACCACCAGCGTCAACCGGCCAGGATCGAGCACTTCGTGGCTAAGCAGGCGCACGTTCGCGGCTTTCAGCATGGCATCCGCCGCATCCACGGCTGCGACCATGCCATCCACTTCCAGTAATCCCAGTGCATTGATCATCACAACCTCTCTTACGCGCGCTGGATTGGGTTACGGGCAATATCCAGAACGGCATCGGCAAAGGCGTTACATGCAGCTTTACAAGCGGCCTGGCTACCGGTCATAAACGCAGCCGAATAGTTGGTTTCTGACGGCGGCGGAACGTAAGTCACCAGTTGTACATCAGCCGATTTCAGCGCAGCATCAATACCAAATGTCGCTTCCAGCGGCGGCGCCACCAGATACGCCATCGGATCGCCAAGCCGGCATCCTGCGGTCGCCGAGAGATACGAGCCGGTACGCGAAACCACATGCGCCAGGAAGGCGGTATCTTCTGCGTCATTCGCCCACTGAAACGCCGCGCCGCTTTCAATATTGGCTACCATCGCGTCCAGACCTGCACGAACTTCTGCCGGGTTGGGTCCACCGAGCATAATCAGCACTTCACCCGAAGTTGGAGAGGGACTGTGCGCCGCGCCGGCATACAGCGAGCGGCCATAAACCACTTCCACCATTGCCTGTTTTGTCGCTTCGTCTGCGGCAATATACGCCACGTCATCAGAATCTGCTGTGATGAGTCCGAGGCTACGTATATGTGGCGGTAATTTAAGTTCACGGGCAAAACCGTCATTTACCGAGGCAATCACGCGCATTGCGGTGACTGAAGGTCTAATCAAATCTAATGCTGGCATGATGCCTCCTTAACGGGTCATATTGATGCCGGAGGCTTTTTGCTCCAGCATGCGCTTGGCCAAATCCACAATGACCGCCGCCGCTTCAACCGGTGGCGTACCGCCCTGGTGAATGTTCGAGATACAGGTACGGTCAGCTTCAACGGTCGTCGCCACACGCGGCGAATAGACGGCGTAGCAAGAAAGGCTTTCCGACTGGCCCAGGCCCGGACGTTCCCCAACCAGCAGGATCACCGCTTTCGCGCCCAGCAGTTCGCCGATCTGATCTTCGATTTTCACGCGACCATAGCGAACAAAGAACGGCGTCCCAACCTTCAATCCGGCCTGTTTTAAGCCAGACAACAGCGGCGGCAGGATCTCTTCGTAGTTAGCGGTGATAGCGTCCGTAGACAGGCCATCAGAGATAATCACCTGCACATCCGGGTTCATTACACACTGTGATTTCAGCGCTTCAATGGCTTCCGCACTCAGACGGCGCCCCAGATCCGGACGTGTCAGATACAGGTTTTTGTCACTGATTTCCGAGCGCACTTCCAGCAGCCCCTGGGCTTTTACCCACTCTTCCGGCACTTCTTTCAATACCGTATCTTTCGAACGCGAGTGGTCGGCCAGGAAGCGCAGCAGCGCCTGGGTACGCGGACGTGGACCGGCTCGACCGGTACATACACGCGCCGCAGTGCTGCGACGCAGTTCAGTCAACACCTCTGCGCGGTGCGGATTCTCAACGCCAATCCACGCTTTAGCCTCGGCTGAGCCTAAATCCATCGCACAGCTTTCACCGGTCGGCGCGGCGCACTGGGTGGCGCTGCATTGCGCTTGTGCTGCCGGCGCTTGCGCCTGCGGCTGCGACTCACCCATTGACGCCATCACGCTGCGTACAATTTCTTCAATCTGTTTTTGATCCATCGTGTGTCATCCCCGCGTCATCAGAAGAACAGTGACGGATCGCCCGCCCGTTTGGTCAGGCGACCGTTTGCCATAATGCCCATGGTTTCCAGCCAGCGTTCAAACTCCGGCGACGGACGCAGGTTCAGCAACTGGCGCACGGTCGCGGTGTCGTGGAAGGCGGTGGTCTGATAGTTGAGCATGATGTCGTCACCGAGCGGCATGCCCATGATGTAGTTGCAGCCAGCGGTGGCGAGCAGAATCATCAGGTTTTCGTTGAGGTTCTGGTCAGCATCAGCATGGTTGGTATAGCAACAGTCGCAGCCCATTGAGATGCCGCTCAGCTTGCCCATAAAGTGATCTTCCAGACCCGCGCGAATAATCTGACGGTCGTTGTAGAGATACTCCGGCCCGATAAAGCCGACAACGGTGTTCACCAGGAACGGATCGTAGTGACGCGCCAGACCGTAGTTACGTGCTTCCATCGTCACCTGATCGGCGCCGAAGTTAGCGCCAGCGGAGAGCGCAGACCCTTGTCCGGTTTCGAAGTACAGGCAGTTTTCCCCGGCGATACGGTTAAACTCAGCGCCCACTGCACGCGCTTCATCCAGCATGGCCAGCTCAACGCCAAACTCTTTTAAGCCTTTCTCGCTGCCGCAGATACTCTGGAAAATCAGCCCGCCCGGCGCGCCGCGACGAATGGCTTCGATCTGGGTAGTAACGTGCGCCAGGACGCAGCCCTGGGTCGGGATATTGAATTTGTCGATGACGCCGTACACGGTATCAAGTACGCGGCTTAAGTTTTCCACGTCATCGGTTACCGGGTTAACGCCAATCACCGCATCGCCCGCCCCGAAGGACAGCCCTTCGTAGATTTGTGCCGCAATACTCTGCACGTCATCACGGGTGTCGTTCGGCTGTAAACGACAGCTGAAGGTGCCCGGCAGACCAATGGTGGTGTTGGCCTTTTTGATCACCGGCATTTTCTTACCGCCGTAGATCAGGTCCGCGTTAGAGCAGATTTTTGCAACCGCTGCGACCACTTCCGACGTTAATCCTTTGCGCGTAAACGCAATGTCATCAACGGAGGTTTCATCGCTCAGCACGTACTCGCGCAGCTCGCTGATACTCCAGTTTTTGATGCGGTTATAGGCCGTTTCGTTGACGTCGTCCTGAATCAGACGCGTCACGCAGTCCTCTTCATAGGAAATCACCGGGTTGTTGCGGATATCCGCTACCGTCATTTCCGACAGCACCTGTTTGGCCGCCACTCGCTCTTGCGAACTGGTTGCAGCTACCCCTGCCAGCACATCCCCCGAACGCAGTTCGTTGGCTTTTGCCAGCACCTCTTTAACATCCTTAAACTGATAAACATTGCCGAACAATGTGGTCTTTAGTTTCATAAGTCGTTCCCTCAGGAAGGAAATGCGAGTGATTTCACCGTCACCGGCACAACCGATCCGCCAAAAAGAGGCGTACCAATGTCGATATAGTCCCCCGCCCGGACAACCACCTCATCGATGACTGCCAGCGGGTGTTGCTGTAACTGTGGGCGTAACAGCATGCCCAGGGCTTTACCAAAATCCTGCTCGGCTACCACCAGCAGGGGATGCGGATTCGGATGGCGCGCGACAAAGGCCAGTAGCGCATCAATAACCGTTAACAGCGCGGCGTAGCGCACCGGCAGCGAACCGGGTAGCGCCAGCACGTAAGCGTCTGTTTGCGGGTCCAGATCGAGCTGCATCAGCGCTTGTTGCCAGGCGGCCACCAAATCAGCCTCATCAACCGGAATCGCCACCGGCAGATTGCGCAGCGGAAGCGCCACACCTTCCAGCCAGATGGTGCTGCCCGAAAGCGACAGCGTATGCGCACCGGCACCAATCACCGTGGCGCGCACGGTTTGCGCCGGGAACTGCACGTTCATCTCACGCAGACGCGGATGTTCATGCAGCGCCGTCGCTAACAGCGGCCCAATATCGGAAAAACAGAATGGATCGGCAGGCTGGTTGCGGTAGCACTCGCCCACCCCGCCGGACAACGTAATCACTTCCGGCTTCACACCCGTCGGCAACAGACCGGTTTGCATCAGCGCCTGCGCCAGCGGTGACAGCGTGCCGTCAATCACCTCAACGATCAGCGCCGCCATCCGTCGGGCCACCTGAACAAGCTGCGCCGCATTGAGGGTCCGGGCGCCGGTGCCTGGACCAAATACGTCATCAACAATCATCTGTCCTGGCTGATGCGCATGCACCACCCGCCCCTGACCGTCCGTTTCCAGCAGCCGTCCGCCGACGTTCAGGCAGGCCGAACCGCTGACTTTTCCGGCATCGAACAGGACGTAGTTCGACGTCCCGCCACCGATGTCGATATTCAGTACGCGGCACAACTTCTGCTCTGACAGGGTTTGAGCCCCTGCGCCGTGACCGGCAATCACTGATTCCAGATGCGGACCGGCGCTGGCAACCACGAAGTCCCCCAGCGACTGAGAGAGCGTCATCACCGCAGGTCGCGCGTTGCGGGTTTTGGCACTTTCTCCGGTGATGATGATCGCGCCGGAATCGACGGTCTCAGGCGCAATTCCCGCCGCCTGATACTGGGCGAGGATCAGCGCCTTAAGTTCGGCCTCTTTCAGCCCGCCCTGCTTATCAACGGGGGTAAAGAACACCGGGCTTTGCCAGCTAATTTCGCGTTTGATGAATTCGTAACGCGGCACCTGCGACACTGCCGCACGGTTGACCAGCTCAAGGCGCGAGAAGATGACCTGAGTGGTGGTGGTGCCGATATCGATACCGACGCTGAGTAGCTGGCGAGTATTCACGATTGCGCCTCCGGGTTGGTTTCTGCTGGTGCCGGAACATCTTCGTCTTTCGGTACCAACAGCATAGCCACACCAATCGCCGTCACGCCGCCAATCAGCTTGCCGACAATCATTGGGAAGATCATCGCGTTCATGTTGGCCGCGGCGAAACCTAAGTGGTCACCCAGTGCGAAGGCTGCGGAGACCGCAAAAGCGCAGTTGATCACTTTGCCGCGGGTATCCATATTCTTCATCATGCCGAACATTGGGATGTTGTTCGCCAGCGTCGCCACCATGCCCGCAGCCGCAATGTTATTGATTTTTAACAGGTTACCAACGCTCATCAGCGGCTTTTCAAACCAGCGGGTCAGCAGCAGTACCATTGGGTACGCACCCAGCAGCACGCAGGAGATAGAACCGATAACTTCGATGGCGCGCATCACTTCACCCGGCTTGTCACCCGGTGCCATGAAGATAGGATCAAGACCCGGAATCAGTTCCCAGCCGAGCAGGAATTTGATCACCGCTGCCGCCAGACCGATGGTGATCAGCGCCACCAGGAATTTCGCGAAGATCTGGAAGCCGTTGATCATTTTTTCCGGGATGAATTTCAGTCCCAGCGCCACCAGCACGGCAACGATCAGCACCGGGATCATGTTCATCAGGATCAGTGCGAAGGTGAACTCCACCGGCTGCCCGTTGATTTCGACACCGGAGTACATCGCGATCAAACCACCCGCAATACAGCCAATCGGAATGGTGACGATCCCAGCCAGCACGCCCAGCGCCAGATAACGACGGTCGGACGGCTCAATAATCCCCAGCGCAACCGGAATAGAGAAGACCAGCGTCGGCCCCATCATCGCCCCGAGGATCAGGCCGGAGTACAGCCACGCCGCAACGTCGCCGCCCGCCAGTTCCTTCGCCAGGAAGAAGCCGCCCATATCGCACGCCAGCAGCGTTCCGGCAAACATCGACGGGTTAGCACCCAACATTTCGTACAGTGGAATAATCACCGGCCCGAGCACATGCGCCAGTACCGGTGCCAGCGCGGTCATACCGACCATCGCCAGACCCAGCGCGCCCATCGCCATAAAACCTTCTTCAAACTGGCCGCCCGATCCCTCAATACTCTTCCCGAACTTACCGAGGAAGCGTGCCGAACCGCCGAACTGCGACAGGATCCTGTCCACGGCGGCAATCAGCATAAAGAACATCATGATGTACATGATGATTTCGTTAATTCCCATAACCTTCACTCCCTGTCATATGTGTATTTATTGTGCCGCCGCATACAACGCGATAATGTCGGCCTGCGTGGCGGTGCGTGGGTTACTGCGAATACAAATATCCTCCAGCGCGGCGTGAGCCCATGCGCTGTAATGCTCGGGCTTCGCCCCAACGTCAGAGAGTCGTTTGGTCTGGCCCACTTCGCTAATCAACTCGCTGACGGCGTTGATGGCATCGCGATCGTCCGACTTCTTGTTGGTTAGCGCCCGTCCGATATGGCTGAAACGCTCACGACACACCATGCGGTTGAAACCCATTACTGTGGGCAGCAGCATGGCGTTAGCCTGTCCATGTGGGATGTGTAGCGTCGCACCCGGCTGGTGCGCCATCGCGTGACACAGGCCCAGTCCCGCGCTGGAAAACGCCATCCCGGCCATACAGGAAGCCAGTAGCATGCTTTCTCGCGCCGCCAGATCCTGACCATAGCCAACGGCCTTCGGCAGCGATTTACCTATCATCGCAATCGCGCCAATCGCCAGACTGTCGGTAAACGGCGTCGCGTTCAGAGCGCTATACGCTTCAACGGCGTGCGTCAGCGCATCGATCCCGGTCATCGCCGTTACGTGTGCGGGCACACCTTCCGTCAGCGCGGCGTCAAGAATCGCCACATCCGGCATCAGGGTTGCGTGGGCCAGCACTTTTTTAAGCCCGGTCGCGGCGTCGATAATCACCGTGACATTAGTGGTTTCTGAACCCGTTCCGGCTGTAGTCGGTACGGCAATCAGCGGCAGACGCGGGCGTAACGCGCTGCTCTCGTCCATATCAGCCAGCGTCTGGGTGGGATTGGTCACCAGCAACGCCACAGCCTTTGCGGCATCCAATACGGAACCACCACCAAAGGCCACTACGCCATCGCACTTCGATTCACGCAGTTGCGCGACCGCCGCGCAGACGTCCGTAATGCACGGTTCGCCCACCGGACATGGCCACAGCGTCATCGCCACGCCTTTCATCGCCAGGCTGCGTTCCAGTGCGGCGGTCATCCCCGCCTGGTGCAGGAAACTGTCGACCATGACGAACATATGCGTCAGGCCGCGCGTTTGTGCTTCCTGTCCGCAGGTACTGAGCGCTCCCAGTCCACACAACGTAACCGGTGGAACGCTAAACGTTTTTACGCGTTGCAGATTCAGGGTATCGAATGCCTGAAAGAGCGCGGTCTGCAATTCAGCTTGCATAGATTCCTTCCGCTTTTTCTTTTCCGCTATTTGCAATCGCCAGCGGGGTCATAAACAGGCTGTGCTGGGGTAAATGCACCTGCAGTTCCGGGAAACGCTTACGAAACAGTTCATCAACGCCCGGCTGCATACAGGAACCACCGGCCAGCCATAAATCAGCCACGCCCTGTCCGGCAATATGGTGAGCCACAATTTCCGCCATTTTTTCGTAGACCGGCTTAACCACCGGCCAGATTTCTTTACCGTTGCTGCGTTTGAACTGCTCCGCCTCTTCCAACTGGATGCGACGGTTCCCGGCAAGCGTCAGAGAAATGTGGTGCCCGCCGGTCGCTTCATCGGCGGAGTAAGTCACCTTGCCTCGCTTCACAATCGCAATCCCGGTGGTACCGCCACCGATATCCACCACGCCAGCGTTATCAAGCTGCAACAGGTCCGCCACCGCGGTCGGTTCGTCGAGCACATGACTGACTTCAAGCCCGGCAGATTCCAGCACGTTGATCGAGATCCGTGGGTCAGTTCCCGGTGGAAACGAGGTTGCCGCGTGGGTAAAGCGGCAACCCAACTGTTGTTCGAGCGTATCGAGATGGCGACGAACGATGGTCACCGCACCGAAGAAATCCCAGACGATGCCATCGCGCACGACGTCGGCCCAGTCCAGGCAAACCGCAACCGGCTGTCCGTCACTGTCGACAACCATCGACACCACATCACACGTCCCCAAATCCACGCCCAGCCACAGCGGTGAATCGCTCTTTACGGGCGTCTGGTTACATAGTGTTGCCGCTTTTAGCAATCTGGGTGTCAGCCAACGTTGTTCGTCGTGCGCCATGTCGTTCACTCCTTATACAATTCTGAAGGCATCCACCAACACACAGCGACGCAGACGCACAAACGTGCGTGCGCTGGTCACCCCTTCCCCGGTTGGCGTGGTAATGGTCATCGTGGTCCAGCCTTCGCCGCCGAGTCCAAGACCGGCAATGCACGGTCCGTTCTTAACGAAAATGCTGGTATCAATGGCGTTGGCCATGCGGTTCATGTTGTCGATATTGCGCGAGTGCATCGCCGCCGTATGGTGACAGCCGCCTTCAAGCTTGACCGCCAGTTCAATGGCCTCATCGACGTTGGCGACCCGCACGACCGGCAGAACCGGCATCATCAGTTCGGTTACGGCAAACGGGTGAGTCGCAGAGGTTTCGACGAACAACAGCCGGGTTTGCTCCGGTACGTTCAGACCAATCGCCGCAGCGATTTTTCCTGCGTCGCGACCTACCCAGTCACGACTGACCGTGCCTTTACCGCGTTCATCGACATTTTTCAGCAGCACCGGTTGCAGCTGTTCGGCCTGAGCCGTGGTCAGCTTGACTGCATGCTGGCTTTCCATCAGACGCATCAGCTCATCAGCGACGCTATCGACCACGATCAGCACTTTTTCGTCGGCGCAGATAATGTTGTTGTCAAACGAAGCGCCTTTGACGATCGACTGGGCTGCGCGTGCCAGATCAGCCGTTTCATCAACCACCACCGGCGGATTTCCCGCACCGGCGGCAATCAGACGTTTGTTGGTGTGCTTACGCGCGGCATCCACTACGGCTTCACCGCCGGTCACCACCAGCAGGCCGATGCCTGGGTACTTAAACAGACGCTGGGCGGTTTCAATATCCGGATTGGCCACGGTAACCAGCAGGTTTGCCGGTCCGCCTGCAGCAACTACCGCCTGGTTAAGCAGAGTGATAGCGCGCTGAGACACGCCCTTGGCAGCCGGATGCGGTGCGAAGACCACGCTGTTGCCAGCCGCAATCAGGCTGATGGCGTTGTTAATAACGGTCGCAGCCGGGTTGGTGGACGGTGTCACCGAGGCCACCACGCCCCACGGCGCGTTTTCAATCAGCGTCAGGCCGTTATCACCGGTCAGAACCTGTGGAGACAGGCATTCCACGCCCGGCGTGGCGCGTGCCTGCGCCACATTTTTGGCAAATTTATCTTCAACGCGTCCCATGCCAGTTTCTGTGACGGCAAGTTCCGCTAATTCTCGGGCATGTTTTTCGCCCGCCTCACGTAGAGCCGTGATAGCCAGTTGGCGCATGGCAACGCTTTTCAGCCCTTGCTGGGCCAGTTTTGCTGCCGCCACTGCGTCATCCAGGGAGGCAAAAACGCCCATTTCTTGAACGGCACTGACGGGTTGGCTGCTGTCTTTCATTTTCAGCAGTACCGCTTTCACGACCTGTTCAATATCCTGTTGATTCATGATTTTCTGCCTTATTTATGGAAGATCACCTGACCACCTGCCACCACTTCATCAACAATGCCAATCACGCACAGATCGACAGGTGATGATTCGTTACGGTGCGCCTGACGGGCTGAGCTTCCGCTGACCAGCAGCACCCACTCTCCGGTTCCCGCCCCAATGCTGTCGATAGCAACAGCACATTGCCCGTCGGGATTTCCGCAGGCATCAATCATTTCCACCATCAGCAACTTGTCGTGCGCGAGCCCCTGATGGCGTACGGTACAAACAATTTGTCCTGTGACGATTGCCAGTTTCATACGCGCCTCCGTGGCATATTTCAGGTAAAACCTCCCCCTACCCTCCGCAGAAGGTAATGTGAAAAGGAGAGAGGGTGACGCCAGCAATGAAGTCTGTGGCGTCACATGGACGACTTACATGTCGTTGCTGTCGCCTTTAAAGCTGATCGGGAACACTTCTTCCAGATCGCCATGCGGACGCGGGATTACGTGTACGGAAACCAGCTCACCAATACGCTGTGCAGCAGCAGCACCAGCATCCGTTGCGGCTTTACATGCCGCTACGTCGCCACGGACCATTGCAGTAACCAGACCGCCGCCGATCTGCTTCACGCCGACCAGTTTCACGCGTGCCGCTTTAACCATTGCGTCAGAAGCCTCAATCAGTGCAACCAGGCCCCGGGTTTCAATCATTCCTAATGCTTCCATTGTGTTTTCCTCTCATTAAGGGGTCCAGAACGGGACCTAAACAACCAGTGTGTGTGAGGCGTTTTCACGACTCATGTCAGTCTGACGCGGCACTGCTGCCACCAACGCCAGTTCGATAATTTCCTGTACGCTACAGCCGCGAGAGAGGTCATGAAGCGGTGCGGCAAGCCCTTGGATCAACGGACCTACGGCACGATACCCTCCCAGACGCTGGGCGATTTTGTAGCCAATATTGCCTGCCTCCAGCGATGGGAAGACCATCACATTGGCATTGCCCTTTAACGGACTGGCGGGCGCTTTTTGCGCGGCGACATCCGGAACAAAGGCGGCATCAAATTGCAGTTCCCCATCCACGGTAAGCTGCGGGGCACGCTCACGAACGATCTCCGTAGCCTGCTGCACGTTAGCGACGTTGGGATGACGAGCGCTGCCTTGACTTGAAAACGACAGCATGGCCACGCGCGGTTCTTCACCGGTGATCGCCTGCCATGTCTGCGCGCTGGCAATCGCAATATCCGCCAGCTGCGCGGCTGTGGGCTGCGGCACGACGCTGCAATCGGCAAACCCTAATGCCGGCCCGAGGTACTGCGGCAGCATCAGGAAAATTGACGACAGCGTTTTACAGCCTGGCTGTAACCCAATAATGCGTAACCCAGCGCGCAGCACGTTTGCTGTCGACGACAAATTGCCCGCAATACAGACGTCAGCTTTACCCGCGCTAACCATGGCGGCGGCGAACATCAGCGGATCGTTGAGTTTTTCCAGCGCATCTGCAGGCGTTTTATCTCCCGCGCGGGCCAGCCAGCGCAGCGCAAACTCTTCACGCATGGACTGGTTGCTTTGCGGGTCGATAACCTGAATGCCATCCATCGCCACCCGATGGCTGAGGGCAAACTGGCGCAGCGCAAACGGACTGGCGACAAGAACAGGATGTGCCAGACCGTGCTGATGCAGGTAATTTGCCGCTTTCAACACCCGAACATCCAGCGCATCCGGGAACACCACCCGTGCAGGTGAACGCTGGGCGAGTTGACGAGCACGTTCAATGATCATTGCTTCTCCCCCAGTCGCTGTTGAATTTGGCTAACCGTCAGTGGATGCTTCGCTACGCTCAGAATCATCATCACGTAAACCGTACTGGAAAGGCGATTGAGCGCCTGCATGATGTCCGGTCGCATCACGTCAAAACTACGGGTGATGAATACCTGGGCCGCCACCGTCTCCGTTTCACGAACTTTGGTACGCAGCAGATTAAGCAACGCGCAATCACGGCCATGACTGGCTTCAGGCACCAGATGGTCGTGGTCCAGATAGCGCAGCGGCTGATGCGAAAGCCGGTGTAAATCTTCGTCGCTTAACCCGACGATAGCTTGTGCTGCCAGCGGCTCGTCGATAGCGTCGGCGCGCATAATGTTGCCCAGACGCGAACGGATATCCGCCAGCCACGGCTGCCACGGTTCCGCCAGCTCTATCTGCAACCACACGGCCAGGGCGATGGTGCTGTCCAGCGCGGCGCGAAATCCCAGGCGCGGGTCACTTTTAGCGACCATCTTGTCCGCTGTCAGATGCGTCAGCGTGTCTGCTTTCTTCACCACCGGTTGATGACACAGTTCGCAACTGGCCTGTGGATGCGTATCGCTGCTGGTTAAACCATGCACCGGCTGCGGCTGCTGTTCTTCGTCATCAATAAACAGGCTGCCCTGCTCGTCGATATACTTAATACGCAGATGTCGGCTTTCCAGTAATTCCCGGGCAGATGGCGTCAGGCGAGCGTCAGCGGGGAGATGAATTTCAGCCCCTTCGCTGAGCGTATGATTCGCTCTGAGCCATGCTTCGGTAATGAAATCCTTCATACATCCGCCTTAGCAGGACTGCCAGTTCGCAGGCCAGGCCACATACAGAAATTTCACCGTCGATGGCGTACCAAATTCGATGCTGGAGCCTTTCGGGATAAACATCACGTCCCCGGCTTTAGCAATCATGGTTTCGCCTTCGTGGCGAACGTGCAGCTCGCCTTCCAGAATCATGTCGATTTCGTCGTAGTTCAGCGTCCATGGGAAAAAAGCGTTATCCCACTGCATGAACCCGGCGGCCATGCTGCTACCGTCCTGGTCGGTCACCAGATCGGTTAAACCCACGCAGTGCGGCTGTGCGCCGTCAAAACGACCAAACTTCACGCTGCTGCCGTCGATGACTTTGACGCCGCCTTTGCCGGTCACCGAGTTAAAGCTCGGCTGCATTCCGCCCTGCTCCAGCGACTGTTTCTCCTTCATGACTTTGTCCATCAGTTGGGCGACCAGGCTTTCGGTAAACTGCCCTTCCGGTAACTGCGCAATGATGGTTTCGCGAATGCGCTGGCTTTCCGTTTTGCCATCATCCACCGCAACCGGTGCGACAGCAGCAGCGGTTGGCGCGGATTCATCGCATTCACTGATGGTGACGCCCAGCAGCTCCGCAACTTCGCGCGCCTCCGGGGTGATGATGCTGGCGCGCAGAACAACCGACATTTCCTGTTCGCCGCGTGCGTGGGCCGCACGAATATCGTTAGCTGTGATGAGTTTTTTCACCTGCCCTTTCCTCCTTTTGGCTGAGCTCAGTCAGATAATCCACCAGGTGCTGCACGCTGCGCGGGTCATGGCTGTTGAGTTCGAAAATCGGCTCCTGGAACCCTATCCCGCGAAGTAGTTGTCGCGTTGCGGCGACGTCGGCATCCGGCATGTCCGTTTTGCTGATAACGGCGATTTGTCGTTTACTGGCGCCGATATCCAACAGCCCGGCAGGTAAGCGACTTTCTTTATCATTTGCCGCGTGTATATAAATCAACGTATCAACATCCTGCAGCGTGGTAATTAAGGCGTGATACCAGCGCGGATGGCTAAAATATTCTCCTGGCGTGTCGATATCGCCATTTTCATTAAACTCCACGGCCTGTGTTTTTCTGGCGAGGGAATAATTTCCCTGTAGCGCATTAAAGAGCGTTGTTTTCCCCGCCCCCACCGTACCGACAAACGCAATACGTTTCATCGCCGCCTCTGATTAACTTTTTGTCAGGTTGCACAAAGTGAAATTTAATAACCGACCCAGACCGCTTACCGTCTGTAATAACGCTTCTTCTACCGCGCCTACCGAGCCGTAGATGACCAGCGCACCGCTGAATCGATCGAGAAAGCCGATATGTACATCTGCCGCCTTCATAGCTAAGTCACCGGCAATCATCGCGGTTTCGCCTGGCGTCAGCGTCATGATGCCGATGGCGCCCGCTTCGGGAACGCCGATCTTTTTCGCCAGTTCCTCACCAGGGTGCGCAATGAGATGCGCCAGCGTAACCTGTTTCCCCGGCACAAATTCCTGAATAATGCGTTCTTTTTCCATTGCTCACCGCCTCCGCTAAAACTGCCCTCATCGTGGCAATTTTTTGTCAGAGTAAATAACAAAATTCGGCAACCATGTTTAAAAGGTGAAGTGGATCACTAAGAAAGGGGAAATAAAAAGGCGCGGGAGAAACCCGCGCCGGAAATAAATTAAAGTGAAATTACAGCGGCTGAGTTTGGGCTTCTACGACCGCCAGCGCCACCATATTAACGATACGACGAACAGATGCGATCGGCGTTAATACGTGAACCGGTTTCGCAACCCCCATCAGCACCGGGCCGACCGTTACGCCTTCAGAGCTGGAAACGCGTAGTAAGTTGTAACTAATACGGGCAGCTTCCATATTCGGCATCACCAGAATATTCGCTGAGCCTTTCAGCGGACTGTCCGGCATGCGGTCATGACGGATGCTTTCCACCAGCGCGGCATCGCCGTGCATTTCGCCATCAATCATCAACTCTGGCGCACGCGCCTTAATCAGCTCCAGCGCTTCGCGCATTTTGCTGGCCGACGGACAGTTAGATGAGCCAAAGTTGGAGTGCGACAGCAGCGCTACCTTCGGTTCGATACCAAAGCGACGCACGGTTTCTGCCGCCATCACGGCGATTTCCGCCAGTTGCTCCGGCGTAGGATCGTCGTTAACGTAGGTATCGGCGATAAAGGTGTTACCGCTTGGCAGCAGCAAGGCGTTCATCGCCCCGGCAGTATGCACGCCATCGCGGTGACCAAACACCTCTTTCACCACGCTGAAGTGCTCATGGTAGTCGCCTATCGTACCGCAGATCATTGCATCCGCTTCGCCGCGCTGCACCATGATCGCGCCGATCACCGTGGTGTTGGCAATTACCGCACGCTGCGCCTGCTCCTGGGTAATACCACGACGTTTCATAATCTGGTAGTACTCGCTCCAGTACTCTTTAAAGCGCGGATCGGATTCATTGTTGACGATCTCAAAATCGACGCCCGCTTTGATCTGCAGACCCAGTTTCTGGATACGCATTTCGATAACGCTCGGACGACCGATCAGGATCGGTTTCGCCAGACCTAAAGTGATTAGCTCCTGCGTGGCATGCAGTACACGCGCCTCTTCCCCTTCAGTCAGCACCACGCGCTTCGGCGCTTTGCGTGCCAGGGAGAAAATCGGCTTCATGAACAGGTTGGTTTTGTAGACGAATTCGGTCAGCTTATCGATGTAAGCGTCAAAGTCGGCAATCGGACGCGTTGCCACACCGGAATCCATCGCCGCCTTCGCCACCGCAGGGGCAATTTTGACGATCAGACGCGGGTCGAACGGTTTCGGAATGATGTATTCCGGCCCGAAGCTCAGGTCCTGGTCGCCATAGGCGGAGGCCACCACTTCGCTCTGCTCGGCGTGCGCCAGCTCAGCAATGGCGTGTACCGCAGCCAGTTTCATCTCTTCGTTGATGGCGGTAGCACCAACGTCCAGCGCGCCGCGGAAGATGAATGGGAAGCACAGGACGTTGTTAACCTGGTTCGGGTAGTCGGAACGGCCGGTGCAAATGATGGCGTCAGAACGCACCTCTTTCGCCAGCGGCGGCAGGATTTCCGGTTCCGGGTTGGCGAGGGCCAGGATCATTGGCGCACGCGCCATCTTCTTAACCATTTCCTGCGTCAGCACTTTCGGACCAGAGCAACCGAGGAAAATATCCGCGCCGTCAATGACATCATCCAGCGTACGCTTACCGTCATCCACCACTGCGTAAGCCGCTTTGGTTTCAGCCATGTTTGGTTCACGATCTTTGTAAATCACCCCTTTGGAGTCGCAGACCACAATGTTGTGTTTCTGCATACCCAGCGCCACCAGCAGGTTCATACAGGCAATCGCCGCCGCACCTGCACCGGACACCACCATACGCACATCAGAGATATTTTTCTCAACCACCCGCAGACCGTTAAGGATTGCGGCAGTACTGATGATTGCCGTGCCGTGCTGGTCATCGTGGAATACCGGAATATTCATGCGCTCACGGAGTTTTTGCTCAATGTAGAAGCACTCCGGCGCTTTGATATCTTCGAGGTTAATGCCACCAAACGTTGGTTCAAGCGCCGCTACCACGTTGATAAATTTATCCGGATCGAGTTCATCAACTTCGATGTCGAACACGTCAATCCCGGCGAATTTCTTAAACAGAACGCCTTTACCTTCCATCACTGGTTTACCGGCCAGCGCGCCAATATTACCCAGGCCCAGAACCGCAGTACCGTTGGAAATAACCGCAACCAGGTTGCCGCGTGCGGTGTATTTGTAGGCTGCCAGCGGGTCCTTTTCAATTTCAAGACACGGTGCAGCCACGCCCGGCGAGTAGGCCAACGCGAGGTCGCGCTGGGTTGCCAGAGGCTTGGTCGGAGAAACCTGGATTTTACCGGGTACCGGAAATTCGTGGAAATCGAGGGCGCTTTGTTTTAACTGGTCATCCATCTTGTTGTTCCTTTCACGTATCTATCAAAAAAGTGGCGCGGGTAACCATTCTACTGAGCCGCACATTATCACCTCAGTCAACGGCACAAACTTTGAAGGTCCCCATACTCTCACCATTCAAAGAAAGAATTTGTTATCAATTTATAACATCTATGTTACCTGCTTAAGCCAGCAATACCATGCTTGTCTGCTATGCTTTTTGCTGACAACGCCCGCAATTATCTCAAAAGTGTGAATCACAACACGCATCTAACACTTTACTTTTCAAGGAGTATTTCCTATGACCCGTAAAGAGCTTGCCAATGCCATTCGTGCGCTAAGTATGGATGCCGTCCAAAAAGCTAACTCCGGCCACCCTGGAGCACCAATGGGGATGGCCGATATCGCCGAAGTACTGTGGAACGATTTCCTGCGCCATAACCCGTCCGATCCCACCTGGTACGATCGTGACCGGTTTATTTTATCCAATGGCCACGCCTCAATGCTGCTTTACAGCCTGTTGCATCTTTCCGGCTACAACCTGCCGCTCGAAGAGTTAAAGAACTTCCGCCAGCTCCATTCGAAGACGCCAGGACACCCGGAAATTGGCTATACACCGGGCGTGGAGACCACCACCGGACCGTTGGGTCAGGGTTTAGCCAACGCTGTCGGAATGGCGATTGCAGAACGCACCCTGGCGGCGCAGTTTAACCAGCCAGACCACGAGATTGTTAATCACTATACCTGGGTCTTTATGGGCGACGGCTGTCTGATGGAGGGCATTTCTCACGAAGTGTGCTCGCTGGCGGGCACCCTGGGACTTGGCAAACTCATCGGCTTTTACGATCACAACGGCATCTCAATTGATGGCGAAACCGACGGCTGGTTTACCGACGATACCGCGAAACGCTTTGAGGCCTATCACTGGCATGTAGTGCACGAGATTGACGGTCATGACCCTGAGGCGGTGAAAAAAGCGATTCAGGAAGCACAGGCCGTTACCGATAAACCGTCGCTGATTATCTGCCGCACGGTGATTGGTTTTGGTTCACCGAATAAAGCCGGGAAAGAGGAAGCGCACGGCGCTGCGCTGGGTGAAGAAGAAGTGGCGCTGACCCGGCAGAAGTTGGGGTGGCATCATCCTGCCTTTGAAATCCCCAAAGAGATTTACCGGGCGTGGGACGCTCGTGAAAAAGGCGAGAAAGCCCAACAGAGCTGGAATGAGAAATTCGCCGCTTATCGACATGCGCATCCGGATCTGGCGGCAGAGTTTACCCGCAGGATGAGCGGTGGACTGCCGGAAGAGTGGGAAGAAACGACCCAGAAATATATCACCGAGCTGCAGGCCAATCCGGCCAAAATCGCCACCCGTAAGGCCTCGCAAAATACCCTGAACGCCTACGGGCCGATACTGCCTGAGCTGCTTGGCGGTTCGGCGGATCTGGCGCCCAGCAACCTGACCATCTGGAAAGGCTCCACTTCTCTTAAAGAGGATCATGCAGGAAACTACATCCACTACGGCGTGCGGGAGTTTGGCATGACCGCAATTGCCAACGGTATCGCTCACCACGGGGGCTTCGTACCGTACACCGCAACATTCCTGATGTTTGTCGAATATGCCCGTAATGCCGCACGCATGGCGGCGCTGATGAAAGCCCGACAAATCATGGTTTATACCCACGACTCGATTGGCCTTGGGGAAGATGGTCCCACGCACCAGGCCGTCGAACAGCTCGCCAGCCTGCGTCTGACGCCTAATTTCAGCACCTGGCGACCCTGCGATCAGGTTGAAGCGGCGGTAGGCTGGAAGCTGGCGGTCGAACGCCATGACGGGCCAACGGCGCTGATCCTCTCGCGGCAAAATCTGGCGCAGGTTGAGCGGACGCCTGAGCAAGTGCAGCAGATTGCCCGCGGCGGCTATGTGCTGAAGGATGGCGGTGGTAAGCCGGATGTTATCCTGATTGCTACCGGTTCAGAAATGGAAATCACGCTGCTGGCGGCGGAAAAACTGACCGGTGAAGGTCGTAACGTGCGGGTGGTTTCTCTGCCCTCAACCGATATCTTCGACGCCCAGGATGAGGCGTATAGGGAATCGGTTCTCCCCTCAAACGTCAGCGCGCGCGTGGCGGTAGAAGCAGGAATTGCCGACTACTGGTACAAATATGTTGGGCTGAAAGGGGCGATTGTCGGTATGACGGGTTATGGGGAGTCGGCTCCGGCAGACAAGCTGTTCCCGTTCTTCGGCTTTACGGTGGATAACATTGTCGACAAAGCGCATAAGGTGCTTAACGTGTGATCCACAGCGTGGGCCAGGCATCTGGCCCATGCCAGTTATCGCAGCTTGGCTCTTGGGCATAGCGCACCAGACGAAAACGCTGGCCGTCGTAGCGCCAGCGGGTCTGGATACCGCAATCTGCCAACCCTCGTCCTTTAGCGAGGGTTACCAGCTCGCGCGACTTCTCATCAAACGTGGCGTTGGTCAGCTCCATATCGCGACTTTCCGCATCCGTTTTAAAAGGCAGGCTTAGCCGTACCGCCCGTGACGTCAACGGGGTAGTACGTGAAACCACCCACGCCAGATCGATGGTGTTATATGCCCCGGCTTCACAGCCGATCATCAGCAGCGCTTTATCATCCGTTAAGGCCGTGACGCGCATCTCGCGACGCAGCGGATCGATCGAACAGCGAATACCGTTGATCCGCCAGTTACCGTAATCCAGCAATTCACTGCGCTCTTGTTGCGTGAGAGGCGTTGGCGTTGGGTTAATCACAGCCACGCCTTTTAAAGCGGGAGCGGGAGGTACGCTGAGCGGAGGCTCATTGCCTTTTTCGATCCATGCGGTTTCGCTGCCGACCCGTTTTTGCTGGGCGTCGATAAAAAGCAGCGCGGCTTTTAGCCCGACCAGGGACAGGTTTTGCGCCCCTTTTTGCAGGGTTATTGCCTTCGCGTCCTGTACGGTTGTTAAAAATGCGCTGATGGTGGCCGGATCATCGGTCATCAGTTGCCAGGGGGTAATACGCCAGTGTTCGCCGCGAAGCGGGAGCGGCGCACCATCCAGTAGCAGACGTGGCGCAATATCGCTCTCTTTGGCTGTGGGCGATTCCAGCCCACCCAGTTCAATACGCAACACGGCGTCGGTATGTGCCCCGGCACTGCGGCTCAAGGTCATGACCAGGCCGTGATGTTCTCCGGTATTGCGCGCCACGCAAAAGTTTTGGTTATTGCACGTCACCTGCCAGTCAGAAAACGTCTGTTGCGCGGGCGCGGCCCACAGCAAACGGACGGGTAACAACCCGAGCAGGAAAAGTAAAATAACGCGATAGCGCATGGACGGTACAACCCCGAAGTCAAAACACACAGCCTAAGCGGTATCTTCCTTGCGCGACTGATGTGGCTCAATAAGAATCGTCGGATTGGCCGAAAATTTGTAAAGAAATATAAATCCCGCGCATTAGTCCATGAGATGCGACGACTGCAAATAGTTCAGCAATAGCACCGTCTTACCGTCACGGATTTCACCCGTTTTAATCATTTCCAGCGCCTGGGTGAACGGCAGCTCCAGAACCTCAATATCTTCATCTTCCACCCCTCCGCCCGCATTTGCCCGCTGGCTGTCGCTGTATTGTGCAATAAAGAAATGAATTATCTCCGTCACGCCGCCCGGCGACATATAGAGTTCAAACAGCTTACGCACTTCACCCACTTCAAAGCCGGTCTCTTCAATGGCCTCTTTCCGAATGCACGCTTCCGGTTCGTCGTTATCCAGCAGCCCGGCGCAGGTTTCAATCAGTTGACCGTTTTCATTACCATTGACCCAGGTGGCGACGCGAAACTGGCGGATGAGCACCACCGTTTTCTTCTCCGGGTTATACAGCAGGATAGTGGCGCCGTTGCCGCGATCGTAAACCTCGCGTTTGTGACGAATCACCTCTCCATTGCTACGGGTCAGGTCATAGGTGATATTGCGCAGGATGAAGTAGTTATCGGAAAGGACTTTATCTTTGATGAGGGTAATTTTTTGCGACATACCGGCTCCACAGCAAGAAGTGAGAAATAATACTACGCCGTGAAACCGGGTTTGTCTTGGTGCAATGTCGGCCTGATAAGCGAAGCGCCATCAGGCAATTAGGCGGCACAGAGCCGGATAGCAACGCTAACGCGCCTTATCCGGCCTTCTTAGCGACTTAGTGAGATTTGACTGATTTTACGCCCAGCCAGTCAACGATCCCCTGGGCGGCATGCCGTCCTTCCGCCATGGCCGTAACCACCAGATCCGCACCGCGTACCGCGTCGCCACCGGCGAAGATTTTCGGGTTACTGGTTTGATAACGGTATGCGCTTTCAACATTGGCAGCTATGCGCCCCCAGTTATCGACCTTAACCCCATGCGTCTCCAGCCACGGCATGCCATGTGGGTGAAAACCAAACGCCATGATCACCGCATCTGCGGGCATGACAAACTCACTCCCGGCGAGGGGAACCGGGCGACGACGCCCCTGCGCGTCCGGCTCGCCAAGCTGGGTACGTAAAAAACGCACGCCGCTGACTCGCCCATCATCATGCAACACCAGCTCAACCGGCTGGACGTTAAACTCGAAGTTCGCCCCTTCTTCCCGGGCGTTCTTCACCTCTTTTTTCGAACCGGGCATGTTGGCTTCATCACGACGATAAGCGCAGGTCACCTGGCGTGCGCCATGACGCAGCGCGGTACGCACGCAGTCCATTGCCGTATCGCCTCCGCCCAGTACAACCACGTTCAGTCCGGCGGTGTCGATGAACGGCTCTTCAGGCAGTTCATCCAGCCCCATCACCTGCTTGGTGTTGGCAATCAGGAACGGTAACGCGTCATAAACGCCAGGCGCGTCTTCATTCGGCAGATCCGCCTTCATGGAACGATAGGTTCCTACGCCCACGAACACGGCATCGTAATCCTCCAGCAGCGCCGACAGCGCCACATCCTTACCCACTTCACAGTTAAGTTCGAAATGAATACCCATGGCGCTGAAGATTTCACGGCGGCGGGCCAGCAGCGATTTGTCCAGCTTGAAGGCCGGAATGCCGAACGTCAGCAAACCGCCGATTTCAGGGTGGCGATCGTATACGGTGGCGCTGACTCCGCTGCGCGCCAGCACATCCGCGCAGGCCAGACCCGCCGGACCCGCGCCGATGATAGCAACGCGCTTATCCACTTTCTGCACGTGGCTTAAGTCCGGTCGCCATCCTTTGCTCAGGGCCCGATCAGAGATGTAACGCTCAATATTTCCGATAGTGACCGCCCCATGCTCGCTACGCACCGTACATGCCCCTTCGCAGAGTCGGTCCTGCGGACATACGCGCCCGGTCACTTCCGGCAGGCAGTTGGTCTGGTGAGAAAGCTCAACCGCCGCGTCGATATTCCCGGCTTTGACCAGTTCAATCCACTGCGGAATATGGTTATGCAATGGGCAGGTCCATTCGCAAATACTGTGGTCGCCGCATTTCAGGCAACGGGAGGCTTCCCGTTCCGCCTGCGCCGTACGAAACGGCAGATAGATCTCCTCAAAGCTGGTTTTACGGGCCTCAATTGCCAGCTTATCCGGCTCACCACGCGCAGGCGTCGCCTGCATTTGCTCACGTTTGGTAATTTTATGCGAAACGAAATCGGTGGCGTTGGCGTGCCAGGGCTGGCTTTCCAGACTGGCGGTGCGTAGCCTGCGCGCTTTTGACAGACCAGTAAGCGAATTTTCCGTCACCAGTTGTAACGCTTGCGCCGGACAGTTCTCTACGCAGGCAGGTCCCTGTTCGCGTCCCTGACACAAATCGCATTTGTGCGCAGTGGCTTTCACCTTCCCTTTAGCGACAGGAGTGAGTACGATCTGCATCGTGCCGAAAGGACAAGCAACGACGCACGATTTACAGCCAATACACTTTTTCGGGTTCACCTGAACGCTGTCGTTATCATGGCTGATTGCCCCGTTCGGGCAACTTCTGGCGCAGGGCGCATCTTCACAGTGATGGCAGGTTACCGCACTGCGCTGCTGCTGATGCTTGATGACGGTAATTCGGGGCTGGAAATGCCGTTGACTCAGGACATGCTGCTCGCCATTGTGAGCCATGACGCAGGCGACCTCACAGGCATGGCATCCCAGGCACTGCTGGCTATTAACCATAATAAAACGATTCATGGCTTCCTTCTTTTTTGGTTGCAAAAACCTTATTCTTTATATGAGTGTTGTTATTAACCGACACGGAAGGAAGCGGCAATGTTCATTTGCCCAGGAAGCACAACTATTTATCCAGAACCTGTGGCAGATCAATTTATTTCATCGCATATGAAATTGCGTTTCAGTTACCATCCAGTTTCATGGCGTTTTATAAACATTTATCAAATACACCGCATCGTTCGGGCTGTTTTAAGGCGCGACGTGTATTGTGTGAGGATGCACAAGTGACGGTAAAGCGTCCGGTCTCGGCCAGTCTGGCTAAAGCTTTTTTCTACATAGTGCTGTTGTCGATTCTCTCAACGGGTATTGCTCTGCTCACGCTGACCAGCAGCTTACGAGATGCCGAAGCCATCAACGTGGCTGGCTCATTGCGCATGCAAAGTTACCGTCTGGGTTACGATCTGCAAAGCCAAAGTCCGCAGCTTAACGCTCACCGCCAGCTTTTCCAGCAGGCGCTAAACTCGCCAGCACTACAGAACCTGAACGCGTGGTATGTGCCTCAAGCAGTAAAAAGTCGCTATGGGCGTCTACATGCAAACTGGCTGGAAATGAACGCCCGTCTGATCGATGGCGATTTAAATTGGTACCAGAGCAATATCAATAACTATGTCGATCAAATCGATCTCTTCGTGCTGGCGCTGCAGCATTATGCCGAACGCAAAGTGATGCTGGTTTTTGGTATTTCACTGGCGGGCGGGATCGGCATTTTCACCCTCGTTTTCTTTACCTTACGGCGTATTCGCCAGCAGGTGGTGCGTCCGCTGAATAAGCTGGTGGTGGCCAGCCAGCACATTGAACACGGTCAGTTTGACATCCCGTCGCTGGATACTGATTTGCCCAACGAACTCGGGTTGTTGGGCAAGACCTTCAGCCAGATGTCGAGTGAATTACACAAGCTGTACCGCTCGCTGGAAGCGTCTGTCGCTGAGAAGACCCACGATCTCCACGAAGCTAATCGTCGTCTGGAAGTGTTGTATCAGTGCTCTCAGGCGTTAAATACCAGTCAGATTGATGTGTACTGCTTCCGCCATATTTTACAGATCGTCCGCGAGCATGACGCCGCCTATTTCCTGGAACTCACCGTCGGAGATAACTGGCGAATTAGCGAAGGCGCAAAAAGCCCCGAGCTGCCGATGCAGATCCTGCCGGTCACCATGCAGGAAACCGTCTACGGTGAACTGCACTGGCAAAGCCCGAACGTCAATGCTTCTACCCCTCTGCTCAACAGCGTCTCCTCGATGCTGGGTCGCGGGTTGTACTTCAACCAGGCGCAAAAACATTTTCAGCAGCTGTTGTTAATGGAGGAGCGGGCGACGATTGCGCGCGAGCTGCACGACTCGCTGGCGCAAGTGCTCTCTTATTTACGCATTCAGCTCACGCTGCTGAAGCGTTCGATTCCCGAAGATAACGCCCCAGCGCAAAGCATTATGGCGGATTTCTCTCAGGCGCTGAACGATGCCTACCGCCAGCTACGCGAACTGCTCACCACCTTCCGCCTGACTTTACAGCAGGCCGATCTCCCCTCCGCCCTGCATGAAATGCTGGAAACGCTGCAAAATCAGACCTCAGCTAAACTGACGCTTGATTGCCGGTTACCGACGCTGGCGCTGGACGCGCAAATGCAGGTGCATCTGCTGCAGATCGTCCGTGAAGCAGTGCTGAACGCGATTAAACATGCCAGCGCAACCGAAATTGCCGTCAGTTGCGTGACCGCGCCGGATGGTAATCACACGGTTTATATTCGCGATAACGGCATCGGCATTGGCGAGCCGCATGAGCCTTCGGGGCACTATGGATTAAATATTATGCGCGAGCGGGCGGAAAGGCTGAGCGGCACGCTGACTTTCTCTCAACCCTCCGGAGGGGGAACGCTGGTGAGCATCAGTTTTCGTTCGGCAGAATCCGACGGTGAGCTAACGTAAAGAACCGCAAAGCGCCGTCGGTTCTCGATCCAGGCCTGACGGCGTTGGCACGAAAGGTAAGCTGTAAACGGGCATGATAATTTACATTATCTTCTTTTTTTCTCCACGTTTGCCCCGTACCTTGCCGCTAAAGTGAAGCAATTCACACCCATAACGATACGCAGAAACACGAGGTCCCCTTTTAATGGCGAATTTTTTCATCGATCGCCCCATTTTTGCCTGGGTGTTAGCAATCCTGTTGTGCCTGACAGGAGCCCTGGCTATTTTTTCGCTGCCCGTTGAGCAATATCCCGATCTGGCACCGCCAAACGTGCGGGTAACCGCGAACTACCCTGGCGCGTCCGCACAAACCCTGGAAAATACCGTCACCCAGGTTATCGAGCAGAACATGACTGGTCTCGATAATCTGATGTACATGTCGTCGCAGAGCAGCGGGACAGGCCAGGCGTCGGTTACGCTGAGCTTCCTCGCGGGAACCGATCCTGATGAAGCCGTCCAGCAGGTGCAAAACCAGCTGCAATCGGCAATGCGTAAGCTGCCGCAGGCGGTACAGAATCAAGGGGTCACGGTGCGCAAGACCGGTGACACCAATATTCTGACCATCGCCTTCGTCTCCACCGATGGCTCAATGGATAAGCAGGACATCGCCGACTACGTCGCCAGTAATATCCAGGATCCGCTCAGTCGTATAAACGGCGTGGGCGATATTGACGCTTACGGTTCACAATATTCCATGCGTATCTGGCTCGACCCGGTCAAACTTAACAGCTTCCAGATGACCGCCAAAGATGTGACCGATGCTATCGAGTCACAGAATGCGCAGATTGCCGTCGGGCAACTTGGCGGCACGCCTTCGGTGGACAAACAAGCGCTGAATGCGACGATCAACGCCCAGTCGCTGCTGCAGACTCCGGATGAATTCCGCGCGATTACGCTACGCGTCAACCAGGACGGCTCAGAAGTTAAACTGGGTGATGTGGCGACGGTCGAAATGGGTGCGGAAAAGTACGACTATCTCAGCCGCTTCAACGGCCACCCGGCTTCCGGTCTGGGGGTAAAACTGGCCTCCGGCGCCAATGAAATGGCAACGGCGGAGCTGGTTATCGACCGCCTGAACGAGCTCTCACAGTATTTTCCGCACGGGCTGGAATACAAGGTGGCGTATGAAACTACCTCCTTTGTCAAAGCCTCAATTATCGACGTGGTGAAAACGCTGCTGGAAGCGATCGCGCTGGTATTTCTTGTGATGTACCTGTTCCTGCAAAACTTCCGCGCCACGCTGATCCCTACAATCGCCGTTCCCGTCGTCCTGATGGGTACTTTTTCCGTGCTCTACGCCTTTGGCTACAGCGTTAACACCCTGACGATGTTTGCGATGGTGCTGGCGATCGGCCTGCTGGTCGATGATGCCATTGTGGTGGTGGAAAACGTCGAGCGAATTATGAGTGAGGAAGGCCTCTCGCCGCGGGAAGCGACGCGGAAATCGATGGGGCAAATCCAGGGCGCGCTGGTCGGTATCGCCATGGTGCTGTCGGCGGTGTTTATCCCGATGGCCTTCTTCGGCGGTACTACCGGGGCTATCTACCGCCAGTTCTCGATTACCATCGTCTCCGCAATGGTTCTTTCAGTTCTGGTGGCGATGATCCTCACCCCTGCCCTGTGCGCCACTCTGCTCAAACCGTTACATAAAGGCGAGCATCACGGGCAAACCGGTTTCTTTGGCTGGTTTAACCGGATGTTTAACCGCAACGCCGAACGCTACGAAAAAGGCGTCGCCAGGATCCTGCACCGCAGCCTGCGCTGGATACTGATTTACGGCCTGCTGCTCGGCGGTATGGTTTTCCTGTTCCTGCGCCTGCCAACCTCCTTCCTGCCGCTCGAAGACCGCGGCATGTTTACCACCTCGATACAGTTGCCCAGCGGCTCGACCCAGCAGCAAACATTGAAAGTAGTTGAGGAAGTGGAGAAGTATTACTTCACCCATGAGAAAGACAACATTACGTCGGTCTTTTCCACGGTCGGTTCTGGCCCTGGCGGGAACGGTCAAAACGTGGCGCGGATGTTTGTCCGCTTAAAAGACTGGGATGATCGCGACACCACCACCGGAACCTCTTTCGCCATCATCGAGCGCGCGACTAAAGCCTTTAATAAGATTAAAGAAGCCCGCGTCTTCGCCAGCAGTCCTCCGGCGATTAGCGGTCTCGGGAGCTCCGCCGGTTTCGATATGGAGCTGCAAGATCACGCCGGTGCGGGCCATGATGCGTTAATGGCCGCGCGCGACAAGCTGATTGAGCTGGCCGGGAAAGACGCGTCTCTGACCCGTGTTCGTCATAATGGTCTGGACGACAGCCCGCAGTTGCAAATTGATATCGATCAGCGCAAAGCCCAGGCGCTGGGCGTTTCCATTGATGACATCAACGACACCTTGCAAACGGCCTGGGGCTCCAGCTACGTCAATGACTTTATGGACCGGGGTCGCGTGAAGAAGGTTTACGTGCAGGCGGCGGCAAAATATCGCATGCTCCCGGACGACATCAATCTGTGGTACGTCCGCAATAATAGCGGCGGCATGGTGCCTTTCTCGGCCTTTGCCACGTCGCGCTGGGAAACGGGTTCACCGCGTCTGGAACGCTATAACGGCTACTCCGCCGTCGAGATTGTTGGCGAAGCCGCCCCAGGCGTCAGTACCGGTACGGCGATGGACATTATGGAATCGCTGGTCCACCAGTTGCCGACCGGATTCGGACTCGAATGGACCGCGATGTCTTACCAGGAACGGCTGTCGGGCTCTCAGGCGCCAGCCCTGTACGCCATTTCTTTGCTGGTGGTGTTCCTGTGTCTGGCGGCGTTGTACGAAAGCTGGTCGGTTCCCTTCTCCGTCATGCTGGTTGTACCGCTGGGGGTCATTGGCGCGCTGCTCGCTACCTGGATGCGCGGCCTGGAAAACGACGTGTACTTTCAGGTCGGGTTACTCACCGTGATCGGGCTTTCGGCGAAGAACGCAATATTGATTGTTGAATTCGCCAATGAGATGAACGAGAAAGGTCACGACTTGCTCGACGCCACGCTGCATGCCTGTCGCCAACGCTTACGCCCAATTCTGATGACGTCACTGGCGTTTATCTTTGGGGTGTTGCCGATGACCATCAGCAGTGGCGCAGGTTCCGGCGGTCAGCATGCGGTGGGGACTGGCGTAATGGGCGGGATGATTTCAGCCACTGTCCTGGCGATTTACTTCGTTCCTCTGTTCTTTGTGCTGGTACGCAGACGCTTCCCATTGAAGCCACGCCCAGAATAATCGGACACAAAAAAGGCGACTTACGTTGAGTCGCCTTTTATTATCCTTTGCAGGATATGAATTTCTTCCAGAAAATTATTTACGAAGCATCACTTCGATAAAGTCTTTCCAGTTCCCCAGTTCACGTTCAATCATAACAACCTCTCTTATTATTATGGGCATTCTACGAAATCATCATCATAAAAAGAAGATCATTTAACCAATGGTTGCGATTACATCCTCCAGTGTTCGGGGGTATATGTAATCACTATGCGCTAACCCCATAAATTTTATGTGACTTACTGCAATATTTTGAAATATTCATACATCATCTACGACTTTGGCAATTCTGATGGAAAAACAGGCTGATGCAAACAGGCAAAATCTGATTTTCAGTTCCCCGTGAATTTTGGAACTTTCAGGAATCATTATTCACCATTCAACAACAATGTTATATTTTTCTATAACGGTTCGATGACAATATGTATTATTCATGTTTATAGAACACGAGAATAAATATTCAAAATACGTCAATAAGGATTCAAATGATCACCCTCTACGGCATTAAGAATTGCGATACGATTAAAAAAGCCAGACGCTGGCTGGAAGACAATGGGGTCGACTACCGCTTCCATGATTATCGCGTCGACGGCCTGGACAATGCGTTATTACACGCCTTTATCAGCGAATTAGGTTGGGAGGCGCTGCTCAATACACGTGGAACCACCTGGCGCAAACTGGATGAAGCCACACGTAACCAAATCACCGATGCGTCCTCTGCTGCTGCATTGATGATTGAAATGCCTGCAATTATCAAACGCCCATTGCTCTGCGCGCCGGGTAAGCCTATGCTGCTTGGCTTTAGTGAATCCAGTTATACGCAGTTTTTTAATGAGGTATAGTCTATGTCGTGCCCGGTTATTGAGCTGACACAGCAGCTTATTCGCCGTCCTTCCCTGAGCCCGGATGATGCCGGGTGCCAGGCGTTAATGATTGAACGCCTGCGCGCGGTAGGTTTTACCGTTGAGCGTATGGATTTTGGTGACACACAGAATTTTTGGGCATGGCGCGGCAAAGGTGAGACTCTGGCATTTGCCGGTCACACTGACGTAGTGCCTGTCGGCGATGTCGATCGTTGGATTAATCCACCGTTCGAACCGACCATTCGCGATGGCATGTTGTTCGGGCGTGGCGCAGCCGATATGAAAGGCTCACTGGCGGCAATGGTCGTGGCCGCAGAACGTTTTGTCGCCCAGCATCCGAACCATCAGGGTCGTCTGGCGTTTTTGATAACCTCTGACGAAGAGGCCAGCGCCCAAAACGGCACCGTAAAAGTGGTTGAAGCACTTATGGCACGCAATGAACGACTGGATTATTGTCTGGTTGGCGAGCCGTCCAGCACGGAAATCGTTGGCGACGTGGTGAAAAATGGGCGTCGTGGTTCACTGACCTGCAATCTGACCATTCACGGCGTGCAGGGCCACGTAGCCTACCCGCATCTGGCCGATAACCCGGTACACCGCGCGGCGCCAATGCTTAATGAACTGGTGGCGATTGAGTGGGATCAGGGCAACGAATTCTTCCCGGCTACCAGCATGCAGATTGCCAATATTCAGGCAGGAACCGGCAGCAACAATGTTATTCCCGGCGAACTGTTTATCCAGTTCAACTTCCGTTTCAGCACCGAATTAAACGATGAAATGATTAAGTCCCGGGTGCTGGAACTGCTGGAGAAACATCAGTTGCGTTATACCGTCGACTGGTGGCTTTCCGGTCAACCGTTCCTGACCGCACGCGGTAAACTGGTGGATGCGGTGGTGAACGCCATTGAGCACTATAATGAGATTAAACCGCAGTTACTGACTACAGGCGGGACGTCCGACGGGCGTTTTATTGCCCGCATGGGGGCACAGGTAGTAGAACTGGGGCCGGTCAACGCGACCATTCATAAAATTAATGAATGTGTTAATGCCGCCGACCTGCAGCTGCTTGCCCGTATGTATCAACGTATCATGGAGCAACTCGTCGCCTGATGAGTGTTCCTGTAAGAGGAAATGAGCATGGACTGGCTGGCAAAATACTGGTGGATTCTAGTGTTGGTGTTTCTGGTAGGCGTATTGCTGAACGTGATTAAAGATCTCAAGCGCGTCGACCACAAGAAATTTCTTGCCAATAAGCCGGAGCTTCCCCCGCATCGTGATTTTAACGATAAATGGGATGACGACGACGATTGGCCAAACAAGGATCAACCGAAGAAATAAGCCAACGTAGGCCGAATGGCGGTTTCACATCGCCATCCGGCCTGCGGGTTAAATCATCTCAATCACATCATCATCGTGAGGCTTACCGCCGCTCAACGCTTCATCAAAGTAGTGCTTCGGTACGGTAAAACGCAGGTGGTCGAGCGCAAACTGCATACTGCGTTCATCAATGGCGTGCCCCAGATTTTCGACGATATCCAGCGTCACATCCCCACCGGCGCGTATTAACGCCTCCTGCGCGGCAACGGCATGAGATAACTCAATCACCCGGTCTTCACCGCCGTGAATCAAATGCACCGTCGTCGCGGTGGTTGCAACCTCCGGCAACGTGGCATAGCGACCATTAAAGGCGATGACCCGCGACGCCAGCCCTGGCTCGGCTTTAATACTCTCAAGCGACATAATCGAGCCCTGAGAAAAACCAATCAGCGCGGTCGCCTGAGGCGAAACGCCGCTTTGCTTCTGCCAGTAGCGAACGGTTTCGATAAAGACCGGCATAATCGCGTCAATACGCGCCTGGCGGTTCTCTTCCGTTATCCCCTGTACCGAAAACCACTGACGCCCGGAAGTCGTACCATAAGGCTCTGCCCCGCCAATGCTGACGATTAGCGCATCCGGAAACAGCGGCGCAAACCAGGAGCCAATTTCGCCCATGGCAACCGGGTTATCGCCGACGCCATGAAACAGCAACAAGAGCTGTTGAGCGGGTTTATCGGGACTTTGAACAACAAAATGGTCATGTTTCATGGCGATCTCCTTAACTGATGAGAATCATTCTACGCCGCTTAACCGCAATGACCATGCCAGGAAATTGAAGAAGTTAGTGAAAAAATTGCCATTGCATAATGCGATTATGTAGCCGTTGTTCACGCTCAGCATCCAGCTGTTTTAAGGCCTGCGCCGCCTCGGCGCGCTGAACTGCCAACAGCGCTTTGCGACCCGATATTTTCAACTGTTGGCACAATTCAGCATCGCTGCGTTGAGCCTGTATACGCCCGCGCAATGCCGGAAGAGGCAACTCGCTGCGCTCAAGCAAACGACTCAGACAACCTAATGATGTCAGTAATGGTCGATGCGCGAAGGCAAACCCAGCCAGCTCACCCCAGTCATCCTCATTAAGCGTAGTCTCTTTCAGCGGTACCAGCGGAATGCGCTCTGCGTTCCACTGAGCAAGAATCTCCGCATCCCGTCGCAGGCGCTGGTGCGCCCGCCAGGCAAGGCGTTTTCCTGCTTCGCTGATGGGCAGCACCGCCATAGCGGTATAACAGCCGCTGCTGGCTTCCCGATGATTGCCCATCCGTACCAGGACAAAACCGCAACGCTGCCAGAAACGCCATAATTCAGCCGTATAACCAAAGCTGACGGACAGATAGTCGCACTGCGTGCAATAGTGCCGGGCCTGCAGAATCAGCTGTTGCCCAATACCTTCCCTTTGACGCGCGGGATGAACCGCAATTCGACTGACCCGCCGCCCGACGAGCGTCGCCGCCAATGGATCTCCGCCGTGCGCCGCCAGTGACTGCGCAACCAGATTTCCTCTTGGTCGGCGATATCCGGCCCAGACGGCCTGGCTTAATTCTGCGGATAATCCCCCCTCGTCGACCAGCCAGACGGCTCCCGCCACCGAGTCAGCAGCCGAAGCCTGAAGAAAATGCTGACCCGGCGCGTCCATCATTCGCCGCAGATCCAGTGGCGAGGTGCGATAATGCGCACCGGAAAGTAGCTGATATACCGCTAACGGCAGCGCCGGGTTTGTCTGCCATGAGAGTTGATCAAATGCCGAGAAGTTAAGCTCCCCCAAGGGGGCATGCGCAAAGGTTTCGTCGTCAAACACCAGCGCATCGCTGACGATTTTCTCCAGCGGACATCCCTGCGCCCAGCGTACGGGTTGTTGCAACTCATAGCGTCGAAGATGGGGAAAGCGGGCGCAAAATTTCAGCAAAAAGCCTCTGCCGGTTCCCTCGTAGCCCTGTACGGTGGTGGTTAACAGCGTACGAGGGAAACGCGCAACCAGTTGGTGTAGCAGCGGCGCGGGGATCGCGGCGGCTTCATCCACAACCAGCCAGTCTGCGGTTGCAGAACTGCTTAAGAGCGCATCCGGGGCCATAAAGCGGTAACGCTCTGCGGCAAATTGCGCCAGCACATCCGTTGCCGCTTTAGCAGGCGCGGTGACAATCGCGGTCCCGTTGATACGTGCTATCAGTTGCCCTGCCAGAGCCGATTTGCCCCGGCCACGTGCAGCTGTGACCGCAGCCACGCCGGGAGGCATATCCAGCAGTTGGGTTAAAATCATCGCCTGTTCAGGCTGAGGGTAACCGGTTGCCGCGTGCCAGACTGCACGAACAGGAAAACGCGGGCTGGAAACTGCGTGATGCTGCTGCCAGTGCAGCGCCTGTCCGTCACGGGAAATCACCCGTTTGACATGTTCAACAAAGTGCGGCGTTGGGATAGGTTCAGCACAGTCGCTCCAGCGCAGTGAATCCACGTCCGGATGCGTGTGCCAGGTATGCCAGGGGGGGGTCAGCAAAACCAGCCAGCTCCCGGCGATCAGCGTTCCGCTTAAGGCGGCAAACGCCGCAGCGTCAAATCCCTGCCCGGCGTCAAAAACCGCATGACGAAACTCGCGCCCTAATAACGTTTGCAGCGCCTGTGGCGTACAGTTTGGCTCAGCAGGGGCGGGTGCGCCCACCCATAACCAGTCGCCGGGTAACGTGTCGCGTAGCGCTAATGCCCGCTCCTGACACCAGTTCCCCTCGCCACTGATAATCAGCAGACGACGGATCCCTTCGTGGGCCATCTGTTCGGTTAACGCGCTCAGCGCCGTATTATCAGACATCCCTGCCTCAGTAGCTTAAATGCCTTTACCAAAAGTATTACATTGTCCCGGATCGCCGCTGTCAAAACCGCGTTTGAACCAGCTAAGCCGCTGCTCAGAAGTGCCGTGGGTAAAGCTGTCCGGCACAACGCGTCCTTGTCCCTGCTGCTGCAGGCGATCGTCGCCAATGGCCTGAGCGGCGTTCAGCGCTTCTGCCAGGTCGCCGGACTCCAGCACGCCTTGCTGCTGCATACTGTTGCCCCAGACGCCGGCAAAGCAGTCCGCCTGCAGTTCCATACGTACGGAAAGACGGTTCACCTCAGCCTGTGAGGCATTCTGCTGCATCTGGCGAATTTTCGGTTCAATACCCAGCAGTTTCTGCACGTGGTGGCCCACTTCATGGGCGATAACATAGCCCTGAGCAAAATCACCATCGGCGCCCAGCTTGTTTTTCATGTCATCATAAAATGAGAGGTCGATATACACCGTACCATCCGCCGGGCAGTAAAACGGCCCCATCACCGACTGACCCGCGCCACAGCCGGTACGCGTCGCTCCGCGATACATTACCAGCTTCGGCTGTTGGTAGGTCCGGCCCATTTTTTCAAACTGCTGCCCCCAGGTATCTTCCGTGGTGGCCAGAATCACCGAGGTAAATTTTGCTGCTTCATCATCATTTGGGCTGATGGAGTGTGATGATTGCTGTTGGGAAACTGGCTGGCCGGTCATTAATCCGGTGAGATCCACGCCATAATATCCCGCCACCAGCACCACAATCAGCAGGATGATGCCGCCTTTACCACTGGGCAAACGAAAACCAGGGCCGCCTATAGAAGGGCCGCCACCGGAGCTATTTCGTCTGTCTTCCACATTGTCACTTTCACGACGCCCTTGCCAGCGCATAATCACCTCAACTTTTTATTCATTATGATGATGATCGTAGGCGGTTCGGAACAGGATTACCATAAGAAACAGTAATCAAAATCGGCGGGATTGATGAGCCGGAGAGCGATCGCCGGCTCAGGGGAGGATTAGTCTAACTTCACACCCAGACGATGCGCGACGGCTTCATAGGCTTCGATCAGGCCGCCCAGGCTCTGGCGGAAGCGATCTTTGTCCATTTTATCCAGCGTTTCTTTGTCCCACAGACGGCTGCCGTCCGGTGAGAACTCATCGCCCAGGACCACTTCACCTTTATACAAACCAAATTCAAGTTTGAAGTCGACCAGAATCAGACCGGCATCATCAAACATCTTTTTCAGCACGTCGTTGGCTTTGTAGGTCAGCTCTTTCATACGCGCCAGATTCTCTTTGCTCACCCAACCAAAAGTTTCGCAATAGGAATCGTTAATCATTGGATCGTGCATAGCATCGTTTTTCAGGAACAGATCAAACAGCGGCGGATTCAGTTCAATACCTTCCTCAACGCCTAAACGCTTAACCAGGGAACCTGCTGCGCGGTTACGAACCACACATTCAACCGGTACCATCTCCAGTTTTTTCACCAGACATTCAGTATCGGAAAGCAGTCGCTCCATCTGGGTAGGAATGCCCGCTTCTTGCAGTTTAGTCATAATGAAATGGTTGAACTTGTTGTTCACCATGCCTTTACGATCAAACTGTTCAATGCGCGCGCCATCCCCTGCTGACGTATCATTGCGGAATTCGAGCACCAACAGGTCCGGGTTTTCCGTGCTGTATACGGTCTTCGCTTTACCACGATACAACTCAGCTTGCTTTTGCATCTTTATTACTCCTGGGTGTGAATTAACGATAAATATTGCGTTTTTCTGCCGACGCACACGTTTGCGTATCATATCAGAAAAAAAGGGCTGGAGTTATCCAGCCCTTTATTTTTACTTACTGAACGCTGCCTGGAAGACGGCGACCAGCGCGTCGTTCTGGCTTTGCGTCAGGGTATGCCCCTTCGGATCGATAAACTGCAAGCTACTGCGGTTGTCTAAATCACCGACCTGCAGTTTATAGTCGCCGGATACCAGACCCGGATCGATTGCGCCCAGCTCCTGCCAGTTGCTATCAGACAGTGGTTTGTAGGTCACGGCGATGCTGCCCTGAGAACGGGTGCTGTCGGTCACTTTCATCCCCACTTTCTCAAGCGCTGCCGGCAGACGTTGCCATACCACGTTGAACGGTCCACGTACCACCAGCATCGGTAAACCGGTGTCATCGGCAGCACTTTGAACATCCATGGTGGCGGCAGAGCGGTTCTGCGCGGCATTCGCGGCATCAGTGGCGTTCTTATCCAGACCTGCGGAGATAACGTTCATCATCTCAGCGCTGTAACGCTGCATTGATGCTGGATCAGCTACGGGTTTACCCGCCTGCTCGAGGTTAATCAGTTTCACCGTTACCGCTTGCTGATAACCCTGCGGTTTAACCGAGATTTGATAACGTCCACGGTACTGCTCGTCTTCATCCAGACGGTTCCAGTTAACCCAGTCGGTGGTCAACGTCTGGCTGGCATCATCACGTTTGGTGATCGTGTAGTTTTTAGACTGAATGACGCTAACGACCTGTGGCCACAGCGTGTTGCCACGACCATTTTCCACCAGTAATGTCGACGTATCACCCGCGATCTGAGTGCGAGCACCGGTGACTAGTGCTAACGGCTGAGCCGGCGGGCGAATGTCCAGCGCTTTACCAACGGCACCGCTGCCGTTGGTGACCGGGATATTATAGTCACCCGACATAACCGGCAGAATCATCCCAGCTGGAGCGTGAAGCTCAGCAAGCGGTGCGGCCTCCAGATAGGATTCATCACCGCTCACCTGGCGCTTATAACGCGAGTCAGAACTACAGGCCGCGAGCAACATAACAAGCGAAACACCCGCAACCTTGGCCAGGCGCGACTTTTGTACTGAGTAAGCCATCAAATCTCCCTAAACTTTACAGCAAACCGGCATGCTTAAGCGCCGCTTTGACGATTTCACGAGCATTATCCGTGATTGGCGTCATCGGCAGACGTAGCGTATCGGTCGCCACAAGTCCCAACTCCTTACACGCCCATTTCACTGGGATAGGATTGGGTTCGACAAATAGTTTGTTGTGTAACGGCATCAGACGCTGGTTAATCACCCGCGCCTCGGCAAAGTTCCCGGCTGCCGCCAGTTTGCACATTTCGGCCATATCGCGTGCCGCAACGTTAGACGTCACGGAAATCACGCCATGACCACCGAGCTGCATAAAATCCAGTCCGGTCGCGTCATCACCGCTGAGCAGAATAAAGTCGTCTGAAACCAGCTCTTTGATCTGGTGAACGCGACTTAAGTTCCCCGTGGCCTCTTTAATAGCGATAATATTTTTTACTTTCGCCAGGCGACCAACGGTTTCCGGCAACATATCGCAGCCGGTACGGGACGGTACATTATACAGAATTTGCGGCAGGTCAGTATGTTCAGCGATGGCTTTGAAATGCTGGAACAAACCTTCCTGGGTTGGGCGGTTGTAGTAAGGCGTCACCGTCAGGCAGCCGACAACACCACTGTCGTTGAAACGCTGCGTCAGACTAATGGCTTCCGCGGTCGCATTAGCGCCGGTTCCGGCAATCACCGGAATACGCCCGTCGGCCAGCTCCAGGGTCATCATCACCACATCGCCATGCTCATCATGACTCAGGGTGGCAGACTCACCGGTGGTGCCAACCGAAACGATCGCCGAGGTGCCGCTGGCGACATGATAATCAATCAGTTTTTTCAGGCTCGACCGGCAGACTTTACCTTTCTCATCCATCGGCGTAACAAGCGCGACAATACTTCCCGTGAACATGGGCCATCCTCTGTGCAAACAAGTGTCTCAATGGTACGTTTGGTACGACAATAAAAGCAAGCGACCAGAGCCGTTCTGATTGTTGTATGCATGTTTTTTTTATGCTTTCCTTATGATTACCTCACCGCTCAAAGGAAGAACAGGTTTGACATCGTCATCGCAACACTATCTGGTCATTACTGCGCTGGGTGCTGACCGCCCGGGAATTGTGAACACCATCACACGTCATGTCAGCAGTTGCGGCTGTAATATCGAAGACAGCCGACTGGCCATGCTGGGTGACGAGTTCACGTTTATCATGTTGCTGTCGGGCACCTGGAATGCCATTACCCTAATTGAATCAACCTTGCCGTTGAAAGGTGCAGAGCTGGATTTACTGATTGTGATGAAGCGCACGACCGCACGCCCCCGTCCGGCGATGCCCGCTACGGTATGGGTGCAGGTCGATGTTCCTGATTCTCCGCATTTGATTGAACGCTTTACCGCCCTGTTTGACAGCCACCAAATGAATATTGCGGAACTGGTTTCACGCACGCAACCGGCTGAGAACGGAAAGGCGGCACAGCTGTTTATTCAAATTACCGCACATAGTCCTGCGTCACATGATTCGGCAAATATTGAAGATGCGTTTAAAGCACTCTGTACAGAACTCAATGCGCAAGGCAGTATTAACGTCGTCAATTACTCACAGCATGATGAACAGGATGGAGTTAAGTAATGAACCCACTGAAAGCCGGTGATATCGCACCGAAATTTAGCTTGCCGGATCAAGACGGAGAACAAGTAAATTTAACCGACTTCCAGGGACAGCGTGTTCTGGTTTATTTTTACCCGAAAGCCATGACACCCGGCTGTACCGTACAGGCCTGCGGCCTGCGCGATAACATGGATGAGTTAAAAAAAGCAGGTGTTGAAGTGCTGGGAATCAGCACCGATAAACCAGAGAAGCTTTCCCGATTCGCGGAGAAAGAAGTCCTTAACTTCACGCTCCTGTCCGACGAAGATCACCAGGTTTGCGAGCAGTTCGGCGTCTGGGGTGAGAAGTCATTTATGGGCAAAACCTATGATGGCATCCACCGCATCAGCTTCCTGATTGATGCTGAAGGGAAAATTGAGCATGTGTTTGATGACTTCAAAACCAGCAACCACCACGACGTGGTAATGAACTGGCTGAAAGAGAACGCCTGATTTACATTTTGCCAGATAGCGCCTGATGGTGACGCCACGCGTCTTATCAGGCCGCCATCCGCATAACTCCGTAGCCGGATAAGGCGTCTACGCCGCCATCCGGCATCAACGTCGTTTATTCAAACGTCCCTTTTACACAGGCTTTTTTCTCTCTGACGACGGCTTTTCCCTTCGCCCACAGGTGATGAACTTCAAGCGCATCATTGAGCACCAGAATGTCGGCATCGCATCCCACCGCCAGACGCCCTTTATGTTCCAGTCCCAAAAATTCTGCGACCGTTCGCGTCAGCGGACACAGCGCCAGTTCCAGCGGTATGGCATGAACCTTCACCAACTGGCGCACTGTTTCAGCCAGTGATTCAAACCCTGCGACACCGATGCCGATAAGATTACCGTAGTCATCAAATTCCGGCTGGCTACCGTTGCCGTCTGAACTCAAGGTAATACGCGACAGCGGCACGTTCTGGCGTAGTGCCGTGGCGATAGCCGTGGCCGGGTCGACGGGTTCATCAATGCTGCTGGTAATGTCGATATAACCGCCTTTGCGGGCATACTCCAGCGCCGACTGAAACAGCGGTTCCGCACGATTGACGTGTGTGGGCAGCAGCTTGGTAATCGGTACATCGCAACTGTCGAGGATCTGATGCAACGGCTCCAGCATGCGCGGGCTGTCGCCCATATGGAAGACGCTAATCCCCGGCTTGCGCCCTAACAATCCGCCAACGCGCGACTGCGCCGCCATGTTTGCCAGCGCCGAGGTGTCCGGGGCTGAAGAACGATGGTCCGAAACAGCACATTTCACGCCAATGATTTTATCGATCAGCGCCACATCGCGATCGATACTGCCGGTGATGGTCGGAGAAGGCAGAGAATACGCCCCGGTCAGCATCCATGCGCTAATGCCTTCAAATTCCAGCGCGCGGGTTTTCGCCAGCAGCGATTCAGGGTGACGGGTAATACCATCTGTCCCCAGCAATCCCACCACCGAGGTGACGCCAGCTTCAACCAGCCGCGACAAGCGCACTTCCGGCGTGCGGGTGTGCGGCCCCGCTTCTCCGCCGCCGCCAATCAGATGGACGTGTTGATCGATAAATCCTGGGCACACAATCGCACCGTTAAGATTGATACACTCGCAGCCAGGAAAATCGTCAGGGGAAATCGACGGCGCGATGGCAACAATTTTGCTGTCAGACACCAGTATATCCTGGCGTCCTAAATCTTCCGGCGCGTACACGTGTCCCTGCAGGAACAACGTCAAATTAAGAATGGAACAGTTCATAACCTTCCTTGTCAGGCAATAACCTGCATAACCCAAATAGAGAGCAGCGCATTAATTACGCATACCGCAATAATAAGCGGGTAATAACGGGGATGGACTCCCGCGGTACCCAGACAGCGTCCCACATTTTGCACCGGATTGCCCATCAGGTAGATAGCCGGTAACAGCACCGTAGCATCATGTCCCGAAAGCGTACCGGCGACAACCAGGCTGGCGCAAACACCGACGCCGCCTCCCATACTCATCACCGCCGCCAGCAGTACGGTAGCAGATTCCCCCGGCAGTCCCCACAGCGCCATTACCGGCTCACATACCCGCCCGACAATCTCGAGCAGTCCCGTCACCTTCAGCGCCTGAATAATCACAAACGCCATTACCACGTTAGGCAACAGGCTGGTTGTTGCAATAGTGAATCCGCGCCGTGCGCCATCGATAAACATATCCATGACGTTTTTACGTACTTGCGTTGTCATCTCACGCCTCCTGCTTCGTACGGCGATTTTCCAGCTGCGCAATCCACAAACGCAGCAGGTTCGCACCCACAAATTTGAAGACAAGGATCACCGCCAGCGGCGTAATCACCGGAACGGTAACCATCGTAAACAGCGCAGCACCCGAGGAAAAATAGTTGGTAATACACGCACTGCCGCTGGTTTGCCAGCAGGCAAAAATGGCACGTTCCTGTTCAGTGATAATGCCCTCTTCCGCCATTTCTTTAGTCATCCCTGCCGCAGCATCGGTATTTTGCAAATTCGCAATCAGCGCCAGCGAGCAAATACCCGGAATACCGAGTAACGGGCGCAGGACTGGCGTCATCAGTTGCTGCGCCGCACGCAACCCTCCCAGCCCTTCGGTGACGGAAATTATCCCGAGTGAAAGAATGACGGAAGGCGCCAGCTCAAGCGCGAATAAGAAGCCGTCTTTTGCGCCCATACCGCCCGTGCCGCGAAAAGAGACCGCCGTGTCCCCCGCCGCATTAATCTGCCCAAACGCACCGTTGAGAACGGTGAAATCAAAGACTCGCCACCATTCGGTACTTTTCGCAAACATGCCGGAAAAAAGAATAATCGTAATAAAAAAAGCGAGATAACCGCCCCATCCCACCTTCTGCTGCGTGTGTGTGTTGTGACCCATTTTGTTCTCCTGTTGGCCTTATTCCTTGCGTGACTTAAAGACATCACGCGGGTCAAGTTAAAGACAAACGCAGAGAAAAACGACACCAGAAGAGATTATTCAGAATGTGTGGATAGAGGTCAGACAAGTTCGGCTCCGGCGACATTGCATCGCCGGAGCAAACAGATTAGGGTTCATCAACGACCTGACCATCCGGCCAGGCATGCATTACCGCTTTGATTAACGTCGCCAGAGGAATCGCAAAGAATACGCCCCAGAATCCCCACAGGCCGCCGAATATCACCACTGAGAGAATAATCACCAGCGGATGCAGATTTACCGCCTCGGAGAACAGCACCGGCACCAGCAAATTACCGTCCAGCGCCTGGATTATCAGATATACGGCAAAACAGCTCCAGAACTCGGTGCCAAGCCCGAACTGGAACAATGCCACACCGACCACCGGAATAGTGACCACGAAAGCGCCGATATACGGGATCAGCACGGAGAAGCCTACCAGCACCGCCAGCAGCAGCGAATAGTTGAGGCCAAACAGCAGGAAGCCGAGCCAGGTCGCCACGCCAACCACCACCATTTCCAGCACCTTGCCGCGGATATAGTTGGTGATTTGCTGGTTCATCTCTTTCCACACCTGCCCCGCCAGTCCGCGATTACGCGGCAGCACCCGACGCACTGCGTTCAGCATTTGTCCTTTATCTTTGATCAGGAAGAACACCATCAACGGGACGAGAATCAGATACACCGCCAGCGTCAGCAATCCGACCAGTGAAGCCAGCGAATATTTCACCACCGAATCGCCCATGGTGAGCATTCGCGAGCGCATATTCTCCGCCATCGCATCAATAATGCCCGCATCCATCAGCGCCGGATAACGCCGCGGTAAGGTGGCGGCAAAATCAGACAATTTATTGAGCATGCCGGGCATATCGCGGATCAGGTAGATCCCCTGTTGCCATGCAACGGGCATTACCACAAACGCCATCAGCAGCAAAATACCGACAAACACCACCAACACAATCGATGTCGCCCAACGCCGTGAACAACCAATATGTTCCAGCCGTACTGTCGGCCATTCGAGCAGGTACGCCAGCACAATGGCGACCAGCAGCGGCGCCAAAAGACCGCTAAAAAAGAACAGGATGCCAAAACCGGCAACAAGAATAATCAGCAAGGCGATGGCTTCGGGGTCGCTAAAGCGGCGGCGATACCATTGCATCAACATTTCGAGCATAAAACCCTTCCATGAATCCAATAGCGGGATTGCGATCCCGAATTGTATCGAAATGTCACAAAAAAGACTTCGCTTTTTATAGCGGATTACGCAAAGTGAAAAGTCATTTTTCCTGGGTGTTCATCGTCAGGTTTCGCAGTTACACTCCCTAAGCTTGCGGAGTGTGAACGAAACTTCACGGCATTGGTCAAATGGCTATCTCAAAAAAGAATACAGGACAGAGGTTATGTTCAGGCAGTTGAAAAAAAACCTGGTTGCTACCCTCATTGCTGCACTGACCATCGGTCAGGTTGCGCCCGCATTTGCCGAAACCGCGGACACCCTGCCTGATATGGGAACCTCGGCAGGGAGTACGCTTTCCATAGGACAGGAAATGCAGATGGGCGATTATTATGTACGCCAGCTGCGCGGCAGTGCGCCATTAATTAACGATCCGTTGCTGACGCAATACATTAATGCGCTGGGGATGCGTCTGGTCTCGCACGCCGACTCGGTAAAAACGCCCTTCACCTTCTTTTTGATTAACAACGATGAAATCAACGCCTTTGCTTTCTTTGGCGGCAACGTTGTTTTGCACTCCGCACTGTTCCGCTATTCCGATAACGAAAGCCAACTGGCATCGGTTATGGCGCACGAAATTTCCCACGTTACGCAGCGTCACCTGGCGCGTGCAATGGAAGACCAGAAACGCAGCGCGCCGCTAACGTGGGTGGGTGCGTTAGGGTCAATTTTATTGGCGATGGCCAGCCCGCAGGCGGGTATGGCGGCGCTGACCGGTACGCTGGCGGGTACACGTCAGGGGATGATTAGCTTTACGCAGCAAAACGAACAGGAAGCAGACCGCATCGGTATTCAGGTACTGCAACGCTCGGGATTCGATCCCCAGGCCATGCCGACGTTTCTGGAAAAATTGCTCGATCAGGCCCGTTACTCTTCGCGTCCACCAGAAATTTTGCTGACTCACCCCCTGCCAGAAAGCCGTCTGTCGGATGCCCGTAACCGCGCCAACCAAATGCGTCCGGCTGTCGTCCAGTCTTCAGAAGATTTTTATCTGGCCAAGGCACGCACCTTAGGCATGTACAACTCTGGTCGCAACCAGCTGACCGATGACCTGCTGAGTAACTGGTCGAAAGGCAACATACGTGAGCAACGTGCGGCGCAGTATGGCCGGGCATTGCAGGCAATGGAGGCCAGTAAATATGACGAGGCACGTAAAGCACTGCAACCGCTGCTGGCGGCAGATGCTAACAATGCCTGGTATCTCGACCTGGCAACGGATATCGATCTCGGTCAGAAGAAAACCAGCGATGCCATTAATCGGTTGAAAAACGCCCGCGACCTGCGCACCAACCCGGTACTGCAGCTCAACCTGGCAAATGCGTATTTACAGGCCGGGCAAGCCAAAGAGGCAGCGACCATCCTGAATCGCTATACGTTTAACCATAAGGACGACCCTAACGGCTGGGATCTGTTAGCGCAAACGGAAGCCAACCTGAACAACCGTGATCAGGAACTGGCAGCCCGCGCGGAAGGGTATGCCCTCGCAGGACGTCTGGATCAGGCGATTTCGATGCTCAGCAGCGCAAGCTCACAGGTCAAGCTGGGTAGCCAGCAGCAGGCCAGATACGATGCCCGTATCGACCAGCTACGCCAACTGCAAGAGCGCTTTAAACCGTATACGAAAATGTAATTATCGAACCCTTGCCGGATGGCGATATGTAGGCCAGATAAGGTCTTTTGGTCGCCATCCGGCAGGATTGTTATGCAAGGAGAAGTCATGTCAGACGCGATTAAAATCTACCATAACCCACGCTGCTCCAAGAGCCGTGAAACGCTGGAGTTACTGAAATCCAACGGCGTGGACCCGGAAGTGGTGTTGTATCTGGAAACCCCGGCTGACGCCACAACCCTGTGTGAATTGCTGCAGATGCTGGGCATGTCCAGCGCGCGCGAGCTGATGCGCAAGAAAGAAGATCTCTATAAGTCACTTAATCTGGCGGACGTAAATCTGAGTGAAGATGCGCTGATTCAGGCAATGGTGGAAAACCCGAAATTGATGGAGCGCCCGATTGTGGTTGCCAAAGGCCAGGCGAGAATTGGACGCCCGCCGGAGCAGGTACTGGAAATCATCGGTTAACCTGAAACCTGCCGCAGTCTTTTCGGCTGCGGCGCTTACAGCTTCAGTATCTCTTTTACGAATGGAATGGTCAGCTTACGCTGGGCGGTGATCGATGCATGATCAAGCTGATCCAACGTCATAAACAGCGTACGCATTTCTCGATCCAGACGCTTGAGCAGGAAGCGTCCCACATCTTCCGGCAGTTCAAACCCACGAAGTCTGGCGCGTAATTGCAACGCCTGCAGCTTATCTTCATCGGAAAGCGGCTGCAGCTTGTAGATTTGTCCCCAGTCCAGGCGCGAGGCGAGATCCGGCAACCCCAGATTCAGCTGTCTTGGCGGGCGATCGCCGGTGATCAGCAGACGCGTTTTCCCCGACTCCAGGATGCGGTTGTAGAGATCAAAGATCGCCATTTCCCACAGCGAATCCCCGGCCACACATTCGATGTTATCGATGCATACCAGCGATAAATGCTCCATACCGTCGAGCACCTCGGGGACGAACCAGGTACGCTTGTCGAGCGGCACATAGCCTACCGCATCGCCGCGCGCGGACAGTTCCGCACAGGCTGCATGCAGCAAATGACTACGGCCAGCGCCTTCACGCGACCAGAGATAAATATACCCGCTATGGTCCTGACGCAGCACGTTTTGCAGTGCAGCCAGTAAAGAGGAGTTATCCCCCGGCCAGAAACTTGCGAAAGTTTCGTCGTCAGGAAGATAAAGTGGCAAAGAGAGCTGTGCCGGTGTGTTCAGAGATACCTCAACCCAGGATTTCATAAAATCGCGTTGAGTTTAACACAGAAATACGTCGTGATAGAACCGGGCAGCATCGCCACCCGGTAAGAGATTTACTGTTGCGGACTGTCGGCATCTTCCGCGTCAAGCACGACTTCTTCCGGACGCAGCAGGCTGATAACTTTGAAAATCAGGCTCAGACAAACGCCAACAATGGTCGCCAGCGCCATGCCTTTCAGCTCAGCGGCACCAATGTGAACTTTCGCACCACTCACGCCAATGATCAAAATAACCGAGGTCAGGATCAGGTTTTGCGCTTTGTTGTAGTCAACTTTTGACTCGATCAGTACGCGAATACCGGAAGCACCAATCACGCCGTACAGCAGCAGCGATACGCCACCCATGACCGGCAGTGGAATGATTTGGATCGCCGCCGCCAGCTTGCCCACACAGGAGAGCAGAATGGCAAAAATTGCCGCGCCGCCGATAACCCAGGTACTGTAAACACGAGTAATCGCCATTACGCCAATATTTTCACCGTACGTGGTGTTCGGCGTAGAGCCGAAGAAACCAGAGATAACCGTAGACAGGCCGTTGGCAAACATTGAACGATGCAGGCCAGGATCGCGAATCAAATCTTTTTTCACGATATTCGCCGTTACCACCAGGTGTCCAACGTGTTCAGCGATGACCACCAGCGCCGCCGGCAGAATGGTCAGAATGGCAACCCATTCAAAGCGCGGCGTGTAGAACGTTGGCAGAGCAAACCAGTGGGCCTGCGCAATCGGCGTGGTGTCCACGACTCCCATCACGAAGGAGAGCGCGTAGCCGGCCAGCACCCCAATCAGAATCGGGATAATCGCCATAAAACCGCGGAACAGTACAGAGCCAAATACCGTAACCGCCAGCGTCACCATTGAGATGATGATGGTTTTTGAATCCGGTAATTGTCCCTCTGCGGGCAGTAACCCCGCCATGCCCGCAGCGACGCCAGCCAGCTCCAGACCGATGACGGCAACGATTGCGCCCATCGCCGCAGGAGGGAACATGACATCCAGCCAGCCGGTTCCTGCTTTCTTAACGATGAAAGAAACCAGGCAGAACAGAACGCCGCACATAATGAAACCACCCAGCGCCACTTCATACCCTAACGGCAGCAACAGCAGTACCGGGGAAATAAATGCGAAGCTGGAACCCAGATACGCAGGAATTTTACCTTTACAGATAAAGAGATACAGCAACGTACCAATGCCGTTAAACAGCAGAACGGTAGCCGGGTTGATGTGGAACAGGACTGGCACCAGTACCGTTGCGCCAAACATGGCGAACAGGTGCTGCAAACTAAGCGGGATTGTCTGTAAAAGCGGCGGTCTTTCACTCACCCCGATAGCACGGCGCGTCATAGTGTTTTCCTCTGAGTGTTGTTTGTTATTAGCCTTGGGTTGTTATATTCAAAAAAAAGCCGACTCTTAAAGTCGGCTTCTTTTCACTTATTCGTTTACTTGGTACCAAAAATCTTATCGCCGGCATCGCCGAGCCCCGGAATAATGTATCCGTGCTCGTTCAACCCCTGATCGATGGAGGCCGTGTACAGCTCAACATCCGGGTGCGCTTTTTCCAGTGCCGCGATACCTTCCGGTGCCGCAACCAGGACCAGCACTTTAATGCTGGTGCAGCCTGCATTTTTCAGCAGGTCGATGGTGGCGATAACGGAACCGCCGGTTGCCAGCATCGGGTCAACGATCAGCGCCATACGCTCATCGATGTTAGATACCAGCTTCTGGAAGTACGGAACCGGCTCCAGCGTTTCTTCGTTACGGTACATACCAACCACGCTGATACGCGCGCTCGGAACGTTTTCCAGTACGCCTTCCATCATGCCCAGGCCCGCACGCAGGATTGGCACAACGGTGATTTTTTTACCTTTGATTTGGTCAACTTCAACCGGACCGTTCCAGCCTTCAATGGTCACCTTTTCGGTTTCCAGACCAGCGGTTGCTTCATAAGTCAGCAGGCTGCCAACTTCCGAGGCGAGTTCACGAAAGCGTTTAGTGCTGATGTCGTTTTCACGCATCAGTCCCAGCTTGTGTTTGACGAGTGGGTGTTTGACTTCCACGATCTTCATACTCTTCTCCTTTCCTCAGACGAGTGGCAACCACAAAAAAATCGCCGGATTATACCGCTTTTCGTCTCTGGCGCAACACTGGATACGCTTGATATGGATCAACCAAAGTCGTTTGCGTCTGGATGATGAGTATAAAACAAGCCCCGCATTATTGGCGGGGCTGGCTGTCAATACTATGAATTTTATAGATATTCAGCATTGGTCTGGATAACGTTTTGATACCATGAAAAAGATTTCTTCGGCGAGCGTGCTAACGTTCCGCTTCCGTCATTATTTTTATCAACATAGATAAAGCCGTAGCGTTTTTTCATCTCCCCCGTCCCGGCCGAGACTAAGTCAATACAGCCCCACGGGGTATAACCCATCAGGTCCACGCCATCTTCCACTACCGCTTTTTTCATTTCGCTGATATGTGCGGCCATATAGTCAATACGATAGGAATCATCTACCGAGCCGTCGGCCTGCTGCACGTCAATCGCACCAAAGCCGTTTTCGACGATAAACAGTGGCAGTTGGTAATGATCCCAGAACCAGTTCAGCGAATAGCGCAGACCAACGGGATCAATCTGCCAGCCCCAGTCCGATTTCTGCACGTACGGGTTGGAAACCAGACTTTTCGACTCGTCGTAGTCCAGCTGTGGGTTGTCTGCCGTGGCCTGCGTTGCGAAAGACATATAGTAGCTAAAGCCGATGTAATCGACACAACCCTCGGTCAGCGCCTGACGGTCTTCCTCGGTGATATCAAGATCAAAGCCACGCCGGGCAAAGTAGTTGAGAAGATGCTGCGGGTATTTGCCGCGCACATGGACATCGGTAAACCAGTAACGCCGGTGCATGGCGTTCATCGCCATCATCATATCGTCCGGCGCGCAGGTCAGTGGATAGATAGGACACATGGCAATCATGCACCCTATCTGCAATGCCGGGTTAATCTCACGCGCAGCCTTTACCGCCAGTGCGCTTGCCACCAGTTCATAGTGCGCCGCCTGGTACATAACCGGCTCGCGGTCTTCACCGGGCTGGTATTTCAGGCCAGAGTTAGTAAAAGGCGCGAAGTCTTCGTGATAATTTGCCTGGTTGTTAATTTCATTAAACGTCATCCAGTACTTCACTTTGTGCTGGTAACGGGTAAAAACCACTGCGGCAAAACGGACAAAGAAATCGATAAGCTTACGGTTACGCCAGCCGCCATATTCCGTCACCAGATGGTATGGCATCTCGAAATGCGACAACGTAATCACCGGTTCAATGCCATATTTCAGGCATTCGTCAAACAGGTCATCATAGAACTGCAGGCCAGCCTCATTGGGTTGCGCTTCGTCGCCTAAGGGGAAAATACGCGTCCAGGCAATCGAAGTACGAAAACATTTAAACCCCATTTCGGCAAACAGTTTAATGTCGTCTTTATAGCGGTGATAAAAATCGATGGCGTCGTGGTTAGGGTAGTTTTTACCGGCAATCACACCGTCAGTGATTTCACGCGCCACGCCATGCGCCCCCGCCGTCATGACATCGGCAACGCTAATTCCTTTTCCACCTTCCTGCCAGCCACCTTCCAGTTGATGAGCGGCTACGGCACCACCCCACATGAAATCTGCTTTAAATCCTGACATCCCCTTCCCCTCTCGTGATTACTCTGTGCAAAACGCTGTTGATGAGGTCTGCAACAGAAAACAGAAACCGGTTTCAGTACGATACTGTGTATTCAGCAGGCAGGTTTCAAGCACAAGACTGTACCCGGTTTCATTTTCGTGGCGCAGTTCAAACAAATAGATAAATGATTGTAAAATGCTGAAAAAATCAGCACATAAAACTTGATGCAGAGCAGGCTCGCAAACGTTTGCTTTCCCTGTTAGAATTGCGCCGAATTTAACTTTTACTGCAAGTAAACATGTGGGGAAGCAGGCAGTGACCGATAAAACCTCTCTTAGCTACAAAGATGCCGGTGTTGATATTGATGCAGGTAATGCTCTGGTTGATCGAATCAAAGGCGTAGTAAAGAAAACTCGTCGTCCGGAAGTTATGGGTGGTCTGGGTGGCTTCGGTGCGCTGTGCGCATTGCCGCAAAAATATCGTGAACCGGTACTGGTTTCCGGCACTGATGGCGTCGGCACAAAACTGCGTCTGGCGATGGATCTGAAACGCCACGACACTATCGGCATTGACCTCGTCGCAATGTGCGTCAACGACCTCGTGGTTCAGGGCGCTGAGCCGCTGTTTTTCCTCGACTACTATGCTACCGGCAAACTGGATGTGGATACCGCAGCCAGCGTCATTAACGGTATTGCCGAAGGCTGTCTGCAGTCTGGCTGTGCGCTTGTCGGCGGTGAAACGGCTGAAATGCCGGGGATGTACCACGGCGAAGATTACGACGTGGCAGGCTTCTGCGTTGGCGTCGTCGAAAAATCAGAGATCATCGACGGTTCAAAAGTGGCTGACGGCGACGTACTGATTGCACTCGGCTCCAGCGGTCCGCACTCCAACGGCTACTCTCTGGTGCGCAAAATTGTTGAAGTCAGCGGTTGTGACCCGGAAACCACCGAGCTTGAAGGCAAGCCGCTGGCCGATCACTTACTGGCCCCGACCCGCATTTATGTCAAATCCATTCTGGAATTGATTGAGAAGGTTGATGTGCATGCCATTGCCCACCTGACCGGCGGTGGTTTCTGGGAAAATATTCCACGCGTTCTGCCAGACAACACGCAGGCTGTGATCGACGAATCTTCATGGCAGTGGCCAGCCGTCTTCAACTGGCTGCAAACGGCGGGTAACGTCAGCCAGCATGAGATGTATCGCACCTTTAACTGCGGCGTAGGCATGGTTATCGCCCTGCCAGCTTCTGAAGTGGACAAAGCCCTTGCTTTGCTCAATGAGAAAGGTGAAAACGCATGGAAAATCGGTATCATCAAAGCTTCTGATTCCGAACAGCGTGTGGTCATTGAATGAAAAGCATTGTGGTGCTCATTTCCGGCAACGGAAGCAATTTGCAGGCGATAATCGATGCCTGCGAACAGAATAAAATCAATGGCACCATACGTGCAGTATTCAGTAACAAGGCCGATGCGTTCGGCCTTGAGCGCGCACGCGAAGCGAATATTCCTGCACACTCGCTGGAAGCCGCCCAGTTTGCCAGTCGCGAAGCATTCGACCAGCAACTGATACAAGAGATCGACGCTTATACCCCCGATGTCGTGGTGCTGGCCGGTTATATGCGCATTCTAAGTCCGGCGTTTGTTGCTCACTATTCTGAACGATTGCTGAATATCCACCCGTCTTTATTGCCGAAGTATCCTGGCCTGCACACGCACCGTCAGGTTCTGGAAAACGGAGATGAAGAGCATGGCACCTCCGTCCATTTCGTCACCGATGAACTGGACGGCGGACCGGTTATTCTCCAGGCCAAGGTTCCGGTATTTGAAGGCGACAGCGAAGATGATGTCACGGCACGAGTCCAGGCCCAGGAACATACCATTTACCCGCTGGTGGTAAGCTGGTTTACTGATGGTCGCCTGAAAATGCGTGATAACGCAGCATGGCTGGACGGCGTTCGTCTGCCGCCACAAGGCTACGCCGCCGACGAATAATAAAATCAACCTGTAAACCGGATCTCACCATCCGGTTTACAGGCATAAATACCTTTTCCGGTTAACATCTCCGGTATTCATCTACGCTCCCCCCTTTCTCTTTGCTATCAGACGGTTTATTGTCATATTTTTCTGGCACTGTTGGACATCTGAGAGCAATGCTCGCCATAATAAATCGGTAGTGTCCCGTGAATGAAACGGAGTAAAAGTGGTAATGGGTCAGGAAAAGCTATACATCGAGAAAGAACTCAGCTGGTTAGCGTTCAACGAACGTGTACTCCAGGAAGCTGCTGATAAGTCAAACCCGTTGATCGAACGGATGCGTTTCTTAGGCATCTATTCCAATAATCTCGACGAGTTTTATAAGGTTCGTTTCGCCGAACTGAAGCGCCGAATCATTATTAGCGAAGAACAGGGTTCAAACTCTCACTCCCGCCATCTGTTAGGTAAAATCCAGGCCCGCGTATTAAAAGCCGATCAGGAATTTGACGGCCTGTACAACGAGTTGCTGCTGGAGATGGCGCGCAACCAGATTTTCCTTATCAATGAACGTCAGTTGTCGGTCAATCAACAGAGCTGGTTACGCCATTACTTCAAACAATATCTTCGCCAGCACATTACACCGATCCTGATTAACCGCGAGACGGATTTAGTTCAGTTTCTGAAAGATGACTACACCTATCTGGCGGTGGAAATTATCCGCGGCGATACGATCCGCTACGCGCTGCTGGAAATCCCTTCCGACAAGGTTCCCCGTTTTGTGAATCTACCGCCGGAAACCCCGCGCCGTCGCAAACCGATGATCCTGCTGGACAACATTTTACGCTACTGCCTTGACGACATTTTCAAAGGGTTCTTTGATTACGATGCGCTGAACGCCTATTCGATGAAAATGACTCGCGACGCCGAATACGATTTGGTGCACGAGATGGAATCGAGCCTGATGGAGCTGATGTCGTCCAGCCTGAAACAGCGTCTGACCGCAGAGCCTGTACGTTTTGTCTATCAGCGCGACATGCCCAATGCGCTGGTCGAGGTACTGCGTGAAAAGCTGACGATTTCTCGCTACGACTCGATTGTTCCCGGCGGGCGTTACCATAACTTCAAAGACTTTATTAATTTCCCCAACGTTGGCAAAGCTAACCTGGTGAACAAACCGCTGCCGCGTTTGCGCCATATCTGGTTCGATAACGAGAAGTTTCGTAACGGCTTTGACGCCGTTCGCGAACGCGACGTGCTGCTATATTATCCGTATCACACTTTTGAGCACGTTCTTGAGCTGTTGCGCCAGGCCTCTTTCGACCCGAGCGTGCTGGCGATAAAAATCAACATCTACCGTGTGGCCAAAGACTCGCGCATCATTGATTCGATGATCCATGCTGCGCACAACGGTAAGAAAGTCACCGTGGTGGTGGAGTTGCAGGCTCGCTTTGATGAAGAAGCCAACATTCATTGGGCCAAGCGTCTTACCGAGGCAGGCGTTCACGTCATCTTCTCCGCGCCGGGCCTGAAAATTCACGCCAAATTGTTCCTTATCTCGCGTAAAGAAGGTGATGAAGTTGTGCGCTATGCGCATATCGGGACGGGGAACTTCAACGAAAAAACGGCGCGTCTCTATACCGACTACTCGTTACTTACCGCCGACTCACGTATTACCAACGAGGTTCGTCGGGTGTTCAACTTCATCGAGAACCCGTATCGTCCGGTGACGTTCGATTATCTGCTGGTTTCTCCGCAGAACTCGCGCCGTTTGCTGTACGCGATGATTGACAAAGAAATCGCCAACGCGCAGCAAGGACAGCCTTCCGGTATCACCCTAAAACTGAATAACCTGGTCGATAAAGGCCTGGTTGATCGTCTCTATGCGGCCTCATGCTCAGGCGTGCCAGTCAATTTATTGATTCGCGGTATGTGCTCTTTGATTCCGAATCTGGAAGGCATTAGCGACAATATTCGCGTGATAAGCATAGTTGACCGCTACCTTGAACACGACCGGGTTTATATCTTCGAAAACGGTGGCGACAAGCAGGTATACCTCTCCTCCGCAGACTGGATGACCAGGAATATCGACTATCGCATCGAAGTCGCCACACCGCTGCTGGACCCGCGTCTTAAGCAACGGGTGCTGGATATTATCGATATCCTGTTCAGCGACACGGTGAAGGCTCGCTTCATCGATAAAGAACTCAGTAATCGCTACGTACCACGCGGAAACCGCCGTAAGGTTCAGTCACAATTGGCGATATACGACTACATCAAATCACTCGAGCAACCTGACTAACGCTATGCCAATACACGACAAGACTCCACGACCGCAGGAATTTGCTGCGGTCGACCTTGGTTCAAACAGTTTCCATATGGTCATTGCCCGCGTGGTTGATGGCGCAATGCAGATTATCGGGCGACTGAAACAGCGCGTTCATCTGGCGGATGGCCTCGGCGAAGATAACAAGCTGAGCGAAGAGGCAATGGAGCGCGGATTAAGCTGCCTGTCGCTGTTCGCCGAACGTCTGCAGGGCTTTCCCCCATCAAGCGTATGCATCGTGGGAACCCATACTTTGCGTCAGGCGCTAAATGCGACCGATTTTCTCAAGCGAGCAGAAAAAGTTATCCCCTACCCGATTGAGATTATTTCCGGTAATGAAGAAGCCCGACTGATTTTTATGGGCGTGGAGCACACCCAGCCGGAAAAGGGTCGTAAGCTGGTTATTGATATCGGCGGTGGTTCAACAGAACTGGTGATCGGCGAAGATTTCGAGCCCAAACTGGTGGAAAGTCGTCGTATGGGCTGCGTCAGTTTTGCTCAGATGTATTTCCCGGGCGGCGCTATTAGTCGGGAAAACTTCCAGCGTGCGCGCATGGCGGCAGCGCAAAAGCTTGAAACCTTAACCTGGCAGTTTCGCATTCAGGGCTGGAACGTTGCGCTGGGCGCGTCGGGCACGATTAAAGCGGCACACGAAGTGCTGCTGGAGATGGGCGAGAAAGATGGTTTTATCACCCCCGAACGCCTGGACAAACTGCGATCCGAAGTGCTGAAGCATACGTCATTCGATGCGCTCAGCCTGCCGGGGCTGTCTGAAGAACGAAAAGCGGTGTTTGTGCCGGGACTCGCGATTCTGTGCGGCGTTTTTGACGCACTGGCTATCCGCGAACTCCGCCTTTCTGATGGTGCACTACGCGAAGGCGTGCTGTATGAGATGGAAGGTCGTTTTCGCCACCAGGACGTTCGCAGTCGTACCGCGAGCAGCCTGGCGAACCAGTACAATATCGACAGCGAACAGGCCCGGCGCGTACTGGAAACGACGATGCAAATGTACGACCAGTGGCATACGCAGCAGCCAAAGCTGGCCAATCCACAACTGGAAGCGTTGCTGCGCTGGGCGGCGATGCTGCATGAGGTTGGGCTGAACATCAACCACAGCGGTTTACATCGCCACTCGGCGTATATCCTCCAAAACAGCGATTTACCGGGTTTCAATCAGGAACAACAGCTGATGATGGCAACCCTGGTTCGATATCATCGCAAAGCGGTGAAACTGGATGATTTGCCCCGCTTTACGCTGTTCAAGAAAAAACAGTTTTTGCCGTTAATTCAGCTGTTGCGCCTGGGCGTGCTGCTGAATAATCAGCGACAGGCGACCACCACGCCACCGACGCTGACCCTAATTACCGACGACAACCACTGGACCTTACGCTTTCCGCATGACTGGTTTAGCCAGAATGCGCTGGTGCTGCTCGATCTGGAAAAAGAGCAGCAATACTGGGAAGCCGTTACCGGCTGGCGTCTCAAAATTGAAGAAGAGAGCTCACCCGATATCGCCGCATAAGCTCTCAGCAGGTGCCAGTTCTTCTGGCACCTGTTCTTCCAGCATTTCATGCAACGGCTGCGGTTTACCAATCAGATACCCCTGCATGTAATCAATCCCCAGCGAAATTACCGCACTGCGTATTTCTTCGCTTTCGACGTACTCCGCGACCACCAGCATTCTTTTCATCCGCGCCAGATGGCAAATAGAGGCCACGATTTGATAGTCGAGGCTATTCGAAACGATGTTGCGAATAAAGCTGCCATCAATTTTCAGGATATCGGCATTCACATTCTTCAGCCGCGCATAGCTGGCATATCCGGTACCAAAATCATCAATCGCAATCTGACAGCCCAATGATTGCAGCTGCAGTAACGTTGCCTGCGCCTGTTCCGCATTGGTTAAGGCATTGCTTTCCGTTACTTCAAAAATCAGTTGCCACGGTTCAACTTTGTACTTAATCAGCAGTTGGTTGATGTCATGCGGAAGCCGGGCACGGCATACCGATGTGGGAGATAAGTTAATAGCAAACCGACGAGCGGGCATTTTTTCCCGATTCTGCGCCATAAACTTCAGCGTATTTTCAATCACCCACAGATCGATGCTGGATGACAATCCAAACTCATGCGCTACCGGTAAGAAGCTGTCAGGACCGATGGTTTCACCATCATCCCCCTCTAGCCGCAGCAGAATTTCATGATAAACATCGCCGCGCACGCCTGAAATCGGCTGCGCCATCAGGAAAAAGCGATGGTGCTCCAGCGCCAGTTGCAGACGATTCATCATCGCAACCTTATCTTTCAGGTCACGTTGCAGGTGCATCACGCCTCGGCGCTGCAAATTCTCTGGCGCATTGGTCGCCAGAGAAAGCTCGGCGATGGTGCTTAACTCCCCCAGTAACAAGTAGATGTGATTAACAGGAGAACGGACATAGCAAAAACTAATCCCCACCTGCGGCTGTAAAGGCATGCCATCCCAGATAAAACGAAACTGCTTGATATGCCTGTCCAGCGCTTCAATACGCTCCTGATGCGACTCGGTGTTAAAACGCAGAACTAAATCATTACCCGATAACTGATAGACATGCTCATCTTGTTTCAGCAATGGCTTTACCCACTGGGCAAGTTTTTGCTTGTACTGGATACGCAGCATAATGCCGTAATTTTTCACCAGCAGTTCCATACCCGGAACACTCAAAAAGCAAAGCACTGACCATGGCGCTTTTCTCAAATCCCGGTTCAAAGCGCGCAAATTCGGAATATGCACCATGGGGTCAAAGAAGGCCAGACGATGAGAATGTCTGGCGACAATTCTCTGGCGCGTTGCCAGTACGGCAATAAAATTCACGATGAAGGAGAAAACCAGGTAACTCGATGAGGTAATGGCAAGTTGCACATCGTAACCCGAATACCAGGGCATATAGCGTTGATAATAATGAATTGCTGTAATGAGTACGAGCATCCATATTAACGAAATAAATTTATAACCGTAACGCATTGCTCCCCATAGCATGACGGGCAGCATCAGTGACAAGGTATAATTCGTGCTAAATATCGAGCTTTTCTCATCTAGCGGCATACACAACAATGTCATTAGTATGGTCAATATAATCAACCAGACCGCAAACTCTGTTTTGGTAACTTTGGTATCAAACTGCTGCTTTAATTGAGATAAATAGCCTCTGATATACAAAGGATTACGAATCGTGCGAATGATAAAGTAGCACAGTGGAACCCCAACCAGATTCCCGGCCAGCATGGCCTGATAGTTGATCAACGTGCCGGTATTAAGGGGCATAACGCCCACCATGCCGGATTTGCTCTCATAGACGCCCACAAACGCGGCGAAATGGAAGAATAGCAGAAACAGCGTTGCCGGGCAGAAAACCTGCCAAAACATGTGCTGAAACATCAGGTGGGAGTCACCGTAAGAAACGTTATTCCGCCGGGGAGCAAAAACTTTATACCCTCCCCAACTGAGCACTATCGTAACTATAAAGTGCGAAATTATTGAGAGCATTTCAAATAACCCAACCTGCGGATATTTGTACCAGATGATGGAAATGATAATTCCTGGTAATGCCGCCCAGCCAAAAAACAACATCAGGCTAATCATCAGCGCTAAAGGCAGGTAGAAAAGAATTACGTTCCCGGTACTAATATGGGCATAGGTGTTAGCAGTGCTCAATATAGGCAACAGCAAGGAAGGCAAGATGAGAGGTAACGCCCACCATCTATCTCTAATACCAATATAATTTTTATTGAGTTTCATAGATGCTCAGTAGAATCCCACGCATCCTGCAGGGGTATTCGGACAGGCATCCCACCTGACGTTAAAACGAAAAAGTTAAATACATTAAAATGACTCATCAATTTTAGTTGTCAGCAAAGGGTGATGCTTGATACACATCAATAAATAAGTCCCTCATTAATCAATTATTACTCTTTTCATGGTTTTTTATCGTTATCTCATTATTAATGCAAATAATAATATTAATTTCCATAACATAAATAGATAAAACAACTGAAGCAATTTTACATAAGGAAAAATTGACCATTCCCTCACAGTATGCCTTAATGTGACTATCGCCCTCAGTTGGGTACACTACAAGGAACCTTTTGTGAGCCAGGTTACCAGCCTACGCAAACGACACCGATTTAACAGTCGCATGATCCGGATCGTACTGCTTATCAGCTTTCTTTTCTTCTTCGGACGCTTCGTCTACTCCGCCATAGGTGCGTGGCACCACCACCAGAACAAAAAAGAATCTCAGCAGATCACCCTGCCGCAACAGGCATCTCCTGCACAAACTGACGTACGCTGATCGCTCGCGCCGAGCCGAGCCGAGCCGAGCCGATGATACTACAGCATTAAGATTCCTTACCGGATGGCTAATCGCCTGATATTTAACCATCCGGTAAGGGATTTGAGTGATGAAACTTCACGCAGTCTTACCCGCCCACACGTGCTGATATATCGTATAATCAACCGTGTTTTTCGCACAAATACACCATCTTTTAATCCCACTTCACCGCGCCATTCGCGCTGATTTTTTACGTTCCAGTGTACTGGATATAAAAAAGTTACACTGCGCTCAAATAGACGCTAATTAATATCGGCAGAAAATATCACTGACTAAAACATTCATATTTAGAATGAAATTAAATGCTTATTTGAATTGTTACCATTATTAAATTCTACAGGGTAATACCATGAGTACTTTTCATTATTTCCGTAAATAAGAAGCGGTGTTGAATGGATCGCAGACGTTAAGTGTGTGATTAACCCTACTATCGAGCAGGACTGTCGCATCGATAAAATTCGCGCAATAAAAAGCCCTCTGTAAAAAGAGGGCTTTTACATACTACCGGTTCAGAAACCGCTAAACGGGAGGAATATTATTCCCACTCAATCGTAGCTGGCGGCTTACCGCTGATGTCATACACCACGCGGGAAATACCGTTAACTTCGTTGATAATGCGGTTAGAGACACGGCCTAAGAAGTCATACGGCAGGTGCGCCCAGTGCGCGGTCATAAAGTCGATGGTTTCAACAGCACGCAGGGAAACAACCCAGTCGTACTTACGGCCATCGCCCATGACGCCAACGGAACGTACTGGCAGGAACACGGTGAACGCCTGGCTCACTTTGTTGTACAGGTCAGCGTTGTGCAGTTCCTCAATGAAGATAGCATCCGCACGGCGCAGCAGGTCGCAGTACTCTTTCTTCACTTCGCCCAGCACGCGTACGCCCAGACCCGGCCCCGGGAATGGGTGACGGTACAGCATGTCGTACGGCAGCCCCAGTTCCAGACCAATCTTACGCACTTCGTCTTTGAACAGCTCACGCAGCGGTTCAACCAGACCCATCTTCATCTCTTTCGGCAAACCGCCCACGTTGTGGTGAGATTTGATGACGTGCGCTTTACCGGTGGCAGAAGCCGCGGATTCGATCACGTCCGGATAGATGGTTCCCTGCGCCAGCCACTTAACGTCTTCCAGCTTCAGCGCTTCTTCGTCGAAGACTTCCACGAACACGCGGCCAATGATTTTACGTTTAGCTTCCGGATCGTTCTCGCCTTTCAGCGCGTCCAGGAAACGCTTTTCACCTTCAACATGAATGATGTTCAGGCCGAAATGGTCGCCGAACATATCCATCACCTGCTGAGCTTCGTTGAGACGCAGCAGACCGTTGTCGACGAACACACAGGTCAGGTTTTTGCCAATTGCACGGTGCAGCAGCATCGCGGTGACGGAGGAGTCAACGCCGCCGGAGAGGCCGAGGATCACTTTATCAGTGCCAACCTGCTCACGAATGCGGGCAACGGCGTCATCGATAATTTTTGCCGGGGTCCACAGCGCTTCACACTGGCAGATGTCGCGCACAAAACGCTCCAGCATGCGCATCCCCTGACGGGTATGGGTAACTTCCGGGTGAAACTGCACACCGTAGAAACGTTTTTCCTCGTGCGCCATGATGGCGAATGGGCAGTTGTCGGTGCTGGCAACGGTCACGAAACCTTCCGGAATAGCGGTCACTTTGTCGCCGTGGCTCATCCACACGTCCAGCAGTGGTTTGCCGTCTGCGGTCAGAGAGTCTTCAATACCGCGGATCAGCGCGCTGTCGGTCTGAACTTCAACCTGCGCATAGCCGAATTCACGTTCGTTAGAACCTTCAACATGACCACCGAGCTGCATTGCCATAGTCTGCATGCCGTAGCACACGCCGAACACAGGCACGCCCGCAGTGAAAACGTATTCCGGCGCACGCGGGCTGTTTTCTTCAGTGGTGCTTTCCGGACCACCGGAAAGAATGATACCGCTTGGGTTGAATTCGCGAATTTGTGCTTCCGTAACATCCCACGCCCACAGTTCACAATAGACGCCCAGTTCACGTACGCGACGAGCAACCAGCTGAGTGTACTGAGATCCGAAATCAAGGATGAGAATGCGATGTTTATGAATATTGTCTGTCATTGACGCTAATTCCGAGGCAAGTGAAACAAATTCGCCCGGCATATAGCCGGGCGCGGAAACTTATCAGGAGCCCATGCGGTAGTTAGGGGACTCTTTGGTGATGGTCACATCGTGGACGTGACTTTCCTGAATACCCGCACCGCTGATACGTACAAACTCTGCTTTTGTTCGCAGCGCGTCGATAGTACCACAGCCGGTCAGACCCATACAGGAGCGCAGGCCACCCATCTGCTGGTGAATGATCTCTTTCAGGCGACCTTTATACGCAACGCGACCTTCGATACCTTCCGGGACCAGTTTGTCAGCGGCGTTATCGCTTTGGAAATAACGGTCGGAAGAACCTTTGGACATCGCGCCCAAAGAGCCCATACCACGGTATGATTTGTAAGAACGGCCCTGATACAGTTCGATTTCGCCCGGAGATTCTTCAGTCCCCGCCAGCATAGAGCCAACCATCACTGCAGAAGCACCCGCAGCGATCGCTTTTGCGATGTCGCCGGAAAAACGAATACCGCCATCGGCAATAACCGGGATACCAGTGCCTTCCAGCGCTTCAACAGCGTCAGAAACGGCGGTGATCTGCGGTACACCGACGCCGGTAACGATACGGGTAGTACAGATGGAGCCTGGGCCGATACCGACTTTAACAGCGCTGCAGCCGGCTTCCGCCAGCGCGCGAGCGCCTGCACCAGTCGCAACGTTCCCCCCGATGATCTGCAGATCCGGGTATTTAGCACGAGTTTCACGGATACGCTGCAGTACGCCTTCTGAGTGACCGTGAGAGGAGTCAATCAGCAGAACATCAACGCCAGCGGCAACCAGCGCGTCAACACGCTCTTCGTTACCCGCACCTGCGCCTACAGCAGCCCCAACGCGCAGACGACCATGCTCGTCTTTACAAGCGTTAGGTTTACGTTCCGCTTTCTGGAAATCTTTAACGGTGATCATGCCGAGCAGATGGAAGCTGTCGTCAACAACCAGCGCTTTCTCGACGCGTTTTTCGTGCATTTTGGCAAAGACAACATCGCGTGCTTCGCCTTCACGAACGGTCACCAGACGCTCTTTCGGCGTCATGTAGACGCTAACCGGCTGATTCAGATCAGTCACAAACCGTACGTCACGACCGGTGATGATGCCGACCAGTTCGTTATCTTCAGTCACTACCGGGTAGCCTGCGAAACCGTTACGCTCGGTCAGTTCTTTTACTTCGCGCAGAGTGGTGGTTGGCAGTACGGTTTGTGGGTCGGTCACGACGCCAGATTCATGTTTCTTCACGCGACGAACTTCTTCCGCCTGGCGCTCAATAGACATGTTTTTGTGGATAAAACCGATGCCGCCTTCCTGAGCCAGGGCAATTGCCAGGCGCGCTTCCGTCACGGTGTCCATTGCTGCGGAGAGCATAGGAATGTTCAGGCGAATGGTTTTCGTCAACTGGGTGCTGAGATCAGCAGTATTCGGCAGAACAGTAGAATGAGCGGGAACGAGGAGGACGTCGTCAAACGTCAGGGCTTCTTTTGCGATACGTAGCATGGGCAATATCTCACCTGGGAGGTTATTAAATATTGCCGCGGCATTATACAGAGCGTAACCGATTGCATCCACACTTTTTTGCAAAAAAACCTTGCGCTCCTCTGTGAGCATGTTACTTTCGACTGAATAACTTGCTGATTTAGAATTTGATCCCGCTCACATGTTATCCTCTCAGACCACCTCAATTTTTACCGTAAGCCGCCTGAATCAGACGGTTCGTTTGCTGCTTGAGCAGGAAATGGGACAAGTGTGGATCAGCGGTGAAATTTCGAATTTCACGCAGCCGTCCTCCGGTCACTGGTATTTCACGCTCAAAGATGACACCGCTCAGGTACGCTGCGCGATGTTTCGCAACAGCAATCGCCGGGTAACGTTCCGACCACAGCACGGTCAGCAGGTACTGGTACGCGCCAACATTACATTGTACGAGCCGCGCGGCGACTATCAGATAATTGTTGAGAGCATGCAGCCAGCGGGCGAAGGTTTGCTGCAGCAAAAATATGAGCAACTCAAGGCCAAACTGCAGGGTGAAGGGCTATTCGATCAGCAGTTCAAAAAAACGCTGCCCTCACCGGCCCACTGCGTCGGGGTAATCACCTCTAAAACCGGCGCCGCGCTGCACGATATTCTCCACGTCCTGAAGCGTCGCGACCCTTCCCTGCCCGTTATTATCTACCCGACCGCAGTCCAGGGCGATGATGCGCCAGGGCAGATCGTTCGGGCCATTGAACTGGCGAACGCGCGGGGCGAGTGCGATGTGCTGATCGTCGGGCGCGGCGGCGGCTCGCTGGAAGATTTGTGGAGCTTTAACGACGAACGTGTTGCACGGGCGATCTTTGCCAGCCGCATTCCAGTTGTCAGCGCCGTCGGCCATGAAACCGATGTCACTATTGCCGATTTTATTGCAGATTTACGGGCACCTACGCCGTCGGCGGCAGCTGAAATTGTCAGCCGTAATCAGCTTGAACTGCTGCGTCAAATACAGCATGGTCAGCAGCGTCTGGAGATGGCGATGGACTACTACCTCGCCAATCGTACTCGTCGGTTTACCCAGCTTCATCACCGCTTGCAACAGCAGCATCCGCAACTGCGTCTGGCCCGTCAACAGACCGTGCTGGAACGACTGCGTCAGAGAATGAACTTCGCACTTGAGAATAAGATTAAACAGGCAAATCAGCGTCAGCAGCGCATGCTGCAGCGTCTGAATCAGCAAAACCCGCAGCCGCGTATTTACCGTGCGCAAACACGTATTCAGCAACTGGAATACCGACTGGCGGAAAATATCCGTGCGCGTTTAAGCGAACAGCGCGAGCGTTTTGGCAACGCGGTTACCCATCTTGAGGCAGTCAGCCCACTGGCCACGCTGGCCCGCGGTTATAGCGTGACGACCGCAAAAGAGGGTGAAGTGCTGAAACAGACTAAACAGGTTACAGCAGGTGATGTGCTCACCACCCGCCTGTCTGACGGATGGGTGGAAAGCGAAGTGAGAGCTGTCACGAAGACAAAGAAAACACGCAGGAAAAAACAGGATTAAAGCGGCACAAACGCCACGCGTTTCTTCGAGATAAGGCCATGACCGTTCTGGCAGAAATAATCCACCGCGCCACAGGCTTTAAGCACCTGCAGCGGCTGATTGCACTCCGGGCAGTGCGCTTCTAACTGAATATCTTTATTACAGTTATCACAGTGCGCCATACCGTTTTGCGGCTCCAGCTCTGCATGACAATCCGGGCAAATAATAGACATAGCGACTCCAGTACAGGGATCCATTACTGCGCTGAGTTTAACACGATGCGTTTAATGCCGCCCGCGTAACTGCTGCTGTAACGTTAACAGGCGCTCCACTTCCTCCAGCCTGCGCTGCGTCGTGCGGCTCACTTCCTGTGGGCTGCGTTCAAACAGACTTTGCGCGCCCAGAATATGCTCCGCCAGACAATGGGCATATACGCTACCAGGCAGACTCCAGCGTTGTACAACATCACCGTCAATCAATTCGAGCACATCCTCGACACCACGGCGATCATGGCTAATGACACGACCATCGCGCAGACAAAGGCGCAAGCCTTTTTGTCCGCCAGCCGGCCCCGCGTATTTATTCAGCCAGATGTCCAGCGGAATGCCGCTAATCTGTCCCTGCAGATGCGCATCTCCTTCTGCTGTGGTCAGGTCGCCCTCTACAATATTTCGTCCCAGACGGTCTTTAGCGCTCTTCACCTGCAAGGTCATACTGTCATTACCGCCCAGGTAACGCACTGTTTCACGCAGCATTGCCAGTACATGTGTGCCAATGTCCAGAATCACACCGTCCGGATGACGAAGCTCACGGGTATCCGGCTCACCGGTGGCAAAGTTAAGCGCAATGGGTTCTCCAACAGCGTTAAACCCGCTCGGTTCCTGCAAAAAACCGTCGATTTTAACAATGTGTGAAAAATGAGAGACAAGTGCCTGTTGCGGATTATCGCCCTGCCACTGCGCTCCGAGTTTGCCCAACGCCAGCTGCATTGCGCCATTGCGTGCCATCCAATGGTCGAGTGCCAGCACGCGGTTGGCAGCATCCGGTTGAGCCAGCAGCGTTGTCAGTTTTTCAATTTGGGAAAGCGTGGCGACAATAGGCTTTTCGACCACGATACGAGCGATGGGAGCCGCCAGCGCCTGTTCAAGCACATCGAGGTGATACAGGGATGCGGTGGTAATAAAAATGGTATCAAGCGGCATTGCAAGAAGTTCAGCGAGCGACGCACAGCGCATCACGTCTGCGGGCTGCTTTGCGGGTTGAACATCAAATCCCACACAGCGTAGTGCATCACCGAACATATTACGTAATGCGGGCAAGTATGCCGTTTCAACGACTGCACCAAGCCCAACAAATCCTAACAGCATGCTCTTACCTCGTTAATTGAATAGCCGGGACATAACGTCTGCCCCGGCACAATCGAGGTGTTATCAGGCGCTAGTTGCCGGTTTAGTTTGCGTATTCTCCAGCATGCGACGAATCGGAACAATGAGGATGATCAGTACCGCAGCACAGATCAGTAGCGCAATCGAGCAGCGTGCGAAGAGATCCGGCAGCATATCCAGTTGGTCAGCCTTCACATGACCGCCAATCAAACCTGCGGCCAGGTTGCCCAGCGCACTGGCACAGAACCACAGGCCCATCATCTGCCCGCGCATTCTTTCCGGAGCCAGCAGCGTCATTGTCGCCAGACCGATCGGACTCAGGCACAGCTCGCCAAGCGTCAGCATCAGGATACTGCCCACCAGCCAGAATGGAGAAACGCCTGCCCCGCCGTTACTGAGAACGTTTTGCGCCGCCAGCATCATCAGACCAAAGCCTGCCGCCGCAAAGAGGATACCGATAACAAACTTGGTGATGCTACTCGGGCGAATATTCATGCTTGCCAGCTTCGGCCATGCCCAACTGAATACCGGTGCCAGCAGGATAATAAACAGCGCGTTTATCGACTGGAACCAGACCGCCGGGATTTCAAAATCACCAATCATACGGTTAGTGTAGTCGTTGGCGAACAGGTTAAACGAGGTTGGCTTCTGCTCAAACGCGGACCAGAAGAATGCAGCGGAAACCAGCAGGATAAAGCAGACCAGCAGTCTGGCGCGCTCTTTACGGTTCAGACCGGCAAAGATGAACAGGTAGATAAAGTAGAGCGCAACGGAGGCTGCAATCACGTACACCAGCATGCTGGCAACCGCGACCGGATTAATTACAATCACGCCCTGCGCTATCAGCGTAACGATAACCGCCGCACCGACGGCCAGCGCCAGCAGCCACGCGCCCACACCGTTACGTTTCACTACCGGGCTATTCCAGGTGGAGTCGAGCCCCACTTCGCTGTCATAGCGTTTCATTGATGGAACGGCAAATACACGGAAAATGATCAACGCCACCAACATCCCGATACCACCGATGCCAAAGCCCCAGTGCCAGCCGTGGGTTTTAATCAGCCAGCCGGAAATCAGCGGCGCGATAAACGACCCCATGTTGATGCCCATGTAGAACAGCGAGAAACCGCCGTCGCGACGCGCATCGCCTTTTTTGTACAGCGTGCCAACCATGACCGAAATACAGGTCTTAAACAGACCGGAGCCGAGCACGATAAACATCAGACCAATAAAGAACAGGTTGTTCCCCATAATGGCGGAGAGCGCAATTGACAGATGGCCGAGGGCAATCAGGATGGAACCGTACCACACCGCTTTCTGTTGGCCGAGCCAGTTATCCGCCAGCCAGCCACCCGGCAGCGCAGCGAGGTACATCGTACCGGCAAAGATACCCACAATCGCCGAGGCATTTTCACGTGCCAGCCCCATGCCGCCGTCATAAACGGTAGCAGCCATAAACAGGATCAGTAACGGGCGAATGCCATAAAACGAGAAGCGCTCCCACATCTCTGTGAAGAACAGCGAGCCGAGTGGATAAGGATGGCCGAAGAAAGTTCGGCTTTCTTTTTGATTAACAGAGGATTGCATAATTCTCCCGAAAGTTATGTCGTCGTGTGTGTAAACACCGCGATGTACGCCAGCCAGTTACGTATCTGACCGATTTTTTACATGCGGCGAAAATTTATTTAACCATTTGATAACCTAAGGCTAGTTTTGTCTAGTACCAGCCCCCGGACTTTAAGACGAAAACTCGACAAATGTCTACTTTCTTAGATTTAAACTTGGTAAAAAATGAATAGTGATTGACATCGCACGGGCTGAGGCTGGCGATGGAACTTCGAAAAAAAACCCGCGACAAGCACGGGTTTTTATCAGCATCAGCAACGGTTACTTGCTTTTTTTGATGTGTTTTATCAAACGCTTACGTTTACGCATCTGCGTCGGCGTCAGCGTATTACGCTTGTTCGCAAACGGGTTTTCCCCTTCTTTGAACTGAATGCGGATCGGCGTCCCCATCACATCCAAAGACTTACGGAAATAGTTCATCAGATAGCGCTTGTAGGAATCCGGCAGGTCTTTGACCTGGTTGCCGTGAATCACCACGATTGGTGGGTTATAACCACCGGCGTGGGCATATTTCAGCTTCACACGACGACCACGCACCAGCGGCGGCTGATGATCTTCTGCCGCCATAGTCATAATACGCGTCAGCATCGCGGTGCTGACGCGACGGGTGGAGCTGTCATACGCTTCGCGGACCGATTCAAACAGATTACCCACGCCGCTGCCGTGCAGCGCAGAGATGAAGTGTACACGCGCAAAATCAATAAAGCCCAGACGGAAGTCCAAAGTCTCTTTGACCTGCTCTTTCACTTCCTGCGTCAGGCCATCCCACTTGTTGACCACAATAACAAGTGAACGCCCACTATTGAGGATAAAGCCCAGCAGCGACAGGTCCTGATCGGAAATACCTTCGCGCGCGTCAATCACCAGCATCACCACGTTGGCATCTTCAATCGCCTGCAGCGTTTTGATAACTGAGAATTTTTCTACTGCTTCGGTAATTTTGCCGCGCTTACGCACGCCCGCGGTATCAATGAGCACATATTCGCGCTCATCGCGTTGCATCGGGATATAAATACTGTCACGCGTGGTCCCCGGCATGTCGTAAACCACTACGCGGTCTTCGCCGAGAATACGGTTAGTAAGCGTGGACTTACCTACGTTCGGGCGACCAACAATCGCCAGTTTGATCGGCAGATCCTGCGGATTGAAGTCATCTTCAGGCTCTTCTTCGCCGTTCTCTTCGGCTTCCAGTTGCGCCCAATATTCTGCATCTTCATCCACCTCTTCCTGAGGAGCAACGTCATCCATCCACGGCAGCAGAACATGCTCCAGCAGGCTGAGAACGCCACGACCATGGGATGCCGCGATCGGATAAATTTCACCCAGACCCAGCGAGTAGAAATCGACGACCGCCTGATCAGGATCGAGTCCGTCAGTTTTGTTGGCTACCAGGAACGTCGGTTTCTGGCGCGAACGCAGATGTTTCGCAATGGCTTCATCCGCAGGCATCAGGCCAGCACGTGCATCTACCATGAACAGCACAACGTCCGCTTCTTCGATCGCCAACAGCGACTGTTCCGCCATGCGGGTTTCTACACCGTCTTCGGTGCCATCAATACCGCCGGTATCAATACAGATAAACTCGCGGCCTTCAATTTCCGCACGACCGTACTTACGGTCACGAGTCAGACCCGGGAAATCCGCAACCAGCGCATCTCGGGTGCGAGTTAGACGGTTAAATAACGTGGATTTGCCAACGTTAGGGCGCCCGACAAGCGCGACCACAGGTACCATGTTTAAAGCCTCATTTAATAAATCATCAGACAACGGGCACATTTTTTGCGCCGTTGTTAAAAACAGTAAAACGGCCCCTGCACCAGGAGCCGTTTTTCAAAGCGAGCGGCCGGGACGATTAACGCGTAATAGAGTACAGCGTACCGTCTTTCGCCTGGATCAGCAGTTTACCATCAGCAGAGACCGGCTCGGTCAGGAAACCAGAGCTGTCAACTTTCTGCTGGGCGACAAAGCGGCCATCGTCAACGTTAATCCAGTGCAGGTAGCCTTCGCTATCACCCACGACCAGATTGCCGTTATACAATACCGGGGACGTCAGCAGACGGTGCAGCAGATCGCTTTGCGTCCACAGCGTCACACCGCCGTCGGTGGTCAGCGCCAGTACACGGTCGTTCTGGTCAACCAGGTAGATACGGTTACCGTCGACGATGAAATCATTCACTGAGCCCAGTTCACGTTTCCACATGATCTGACCGCTGCGCAGATCCAGCGCCGTCAGGTTACCATTATAAGCCAGCGCGTAGACAACGCCATTGACGATAACCGGCGTGGTATCAACGTCGCTCAGACGATCGATTTCCGTTGGACCTGTCGCCTGAGAAATACGCTGCTGCCAAATCATCTGGCCCTGCTGCATCAGCACGGCGCTTACGCGGCCGTTATCACCGCCAACGATAGCTGCGCCAAAGGCGGTCGCTGGGGCAGATTCGCCGCGCAGAGACAGAGAAGGCATGTCGAGGTTAACGGTCCATTTGATAGCGCCGTCAGCTTCGTTCAAGGCCTGCAACTGACCGTTACTGGTGTGGATTAATACCACGCCATCGCTCACAACAGGACGAGACAGCGCTTCACCGGCAACTTTCGTCTGCCATGCGGTGGTACCATCGCTGGTGTTCAGCGCATAAACCTGCGCTTTTTCGCTGCCAATGTAAACATGGCCACCGGACACGGTTACACCGCCAGAAAGCTGTGCAGATGCGCGGGAGAACCAGCCGTCTTTCTCACCCAGATTAACAGACCAGACTTCTTTGCCGTCGTCCGCATTTAACGCCTTAACGACGCCGGCGCGATCGGCTGCATAGACAACGTTATCCGCCAGCGCAGGATGAAGATTGGAATAGAAATCACCAATACCGTTACCTACAGAGGTGCTCCAGTCCGTAGACGGAGTAAACTGGTTTTCAACCACCGGTAATGGGGACATCTTAACGACATCTTCTTCGCCACTAAACAGTGAACAGCCGCTCAATAGGGTAACGGAAAGCAGCCCTGGCAGAAGTAATTTACGCAATTGCATCGGGTCCCTCTCAGATGGACAAATTATTGATTTTCATCTGCATCATTTCGCTCAGAGCAGGAGAGGCATCGCTTTTCACGCCCGCTTCCCATGCGCTACGCGCACCTTGTTTATCGCCTTTGCTCAGCAATGCTTCACCGCGCAGGTCGGCAACAATGGCCGTCCACCCTTCACCTTTAATGGTGTCGAGTGTTTTCAGCGCGGTATCAGCCTGTTTAAGCTGAACCTGAACACGAGCCAGACGCAGATTAATCACCGCTTTGAGATTCTCATCGCTGGTCGCTGCTAAGCCTTGTTGCAGCTGGCTTGCGGCTTTCTCAAGTTCATTTTGGTCAACAAACTGCTGCGCCAGTTCCAGTGAAGCTAACGCGCCGTAGGTATTTTTGTTTTCTGCGGCAAATTTCTCTGCAGCAGGAAGGCTATCCGGTTTACCCGCGCTAACCGCAGTCACCGTATTTTGATATGCCAGAGAAGCAGAGCGTGCGGACTCCGTCTGATGGCTGGTCCAGTAACGCCAGCCAACCAGCGCGCCAACCCCTAAAATGACCCCAACAGCCAGCGCTTTGCCGTTTTCAGCAAAGAAGCGTTTTACTGCATCAATCTGGTCGTTTTCGTTCTCGTAAATTTCCACGCTGTCCTTCTCCTTAGCCCAGTAGAGTGCGCAAATGCGCGGCAACGCTATCCTGCGCTACTGCCGTTTGCTCACCAGAGCGCAAATCCTTCACTACAACAGTACCGTCAGCCACTTCGGACTCGCCCAGTACCAGTGCAACGCGGGCGCCCCACTTGTCGGCGCGGGCGAACTGTTTCTTAAAGTTGCCGCCACCGTGGTTTGTCATCAGTTTCACACCAGGAACTTCATCGCGCAGACGTTCTGCAAGCCGCATTGCCGCCGACTGCGTATCCGCCCCCGAAGCGACCAGGTATATATCGACAACAGGATCTGCGTTAAATTCCGGATTAACTGCCTGAACTAACAAAACAAGTCGTTCCAGACCCATGGCAAAACCCACGGCCGGCGTTGCGCGACCGCCAAGTTGCTCTACCAGACCGTCGTAACGCCCACCGGCACACACGGTACCCTGAGAGCCCAGGCTGCTGGTGACCCACTCAAATACGGTGCGGTTGTAATAATCAAGACCACGAACCAGACGCTGATTGACGGTGTAGGCAATACCTGCGGATTCCAGCAGTTTGCACAGGCCCGCAAAGTGCTCGCGAGAGTCGTCATCAAGATAGTCGCCCAGCGCAGGTGCGTCGTTGAGCAGCGCCTGTACTTCCGGGTTTTTGGAGTCGAGAACGCGCAGCGGGTTAGTGTACATACGGCGCTTGCAGTCTTCGTCCAGTTTCTCTTTGTGCTGTTCCAGGTAGGCGACCAGCGCATCACGGTAGTTAGCGCGGGCTTCAAGCGAACCAATTGAGTTCAGCTCAAGGCTGACATGCTGAGAAATACCCAGCGCGCGCCACCAGCGAGCGGTCAGCATAATCAGTTCAGCATCGATGTCCGGACCTTGCAGGCCAAACACTTCGACACCCAGCTGATGGAATTGACGATAGCGCCCTTTTTGCGGACGTTCGTGGCGGAACATCGGCCCGATATACCACAGACGCTGTTCCTGATTGTACAGGAGACCATGTTCGATGCCGGCGCGTACGCAGCCCGCAGTCCCTTCAGGACGCAACGTCAGGCTGTCGCCATTACGGTCCTCAAAGGTATACATCTCTTTTTCAACCACGTCGGTGACTTCACCGATCGCGCGTTTGAATAACGGGGTCTGCTCTACAATCGGCAAGCGGATTTCACTGTAACCGTAGCTGCCGAGCACGTTTTTGAGAGTGCCTTCAATGCGCTGCCAGATGGCGGTTTCGCCAGGCAGATAATCGTTCATGCCGCGAATGGCTTGAATGTTTTTTGCCACGTTTATTCTCTTTATGAATATAAAAATGAACCCTCAGCGCTAACCCGAACAATGCGGGCGCCATGCGGGTTCAATCATACACGGGAAGCACGCCGCTTCCCATCACGTTGTTATTTTTCAAGCTGCTGCACGTCAATACGACGCGCTTCGTCCAGGATACTCGCTTTGGCGCGAATGCGGGCTTCAAGCTGCGTAATCATATCGTCGTTATCGAGTCGATCCTTACGCACGCCGTCTTCATACAGACCGCTTTTCTTGTTACCGCCCGTCACGCCCAGCGTAGAAACCAGCGCTTCGCCAGGACCGTTCACCACGCAGCCGATAATCGAAACATCCATTGGCGTAATGATATCTTCCAGACGTTGTTCCAGCGCGTTCACCGTACCGATAACGTCGAACTCCTGACGCGAGCAGGTTGGGCAGGCGATAAAGTTGATCCCGCGCGCACGAATGCGCAGCGATTTCAGGATATCGAAGCCAACCTTGATCTCTTCCACCGGATCCGCTGCCAGAGAGACACGCAGCGTATCGCCGATCCCTTCGGACAACAGCAATCCTAAACCGATCGCTGATTTTACCGCCCCACTGCGTGCACCACCGGCTTCGGTGATCCCCAAATGCAGCGGTTGATCGATCTGTTTCGCCAGCAGGCGATAGGATTCTACGGCGAGGAAAACGTCAGACGCTTTAACGCTGACTTTGAATTGATCGAAGTTCAGACGATCGAGGTGATCCACATGGCGCATAGCGGATTCCAGCAGCGCCTGCGGCGTCGGTTCACCGTATTTTTCCTGCAGATCTTTTTCCAGCGATCCGGCGTTGACGCCGATACGGATAGGAATATTTTTATCACGAGCGCAGTCCACTACCATGCGTATACGCTCTTCATTACCGATATTGCCTGGGTTGATACGCAGGCAATCGACGCCGTATTCCGCCACCTTCAGCGCGATACGATAGTCGAAGTGAATATCGGCAACCAGCGGGACATTAACCTGCTGTTTGATAAGCTTGAACGCTTCTGCGGCATCCATTGTCGGTACAGAGACACGAACAATATCTGCGCCGACGCGTTCCAGCGCTTTGATCTGATTAACCGTCGCTTCCACATCTGTGGTACGCGTATTGGTCATAGACTGTACGGCGATGGGCGCGCCATCGCCGATCGGCACGTTCCCAACGTAAATGCGTGTCGATTTTCTACGTTGAATTGGAGCCTGGTTATGCATTAAAAAATCTCCCGCATTGCCGTCTGTTACTGAGCCGGTGATTGTTCGGCATTAACGGTCAGACGCGCAACCTGGTTAGTTCTGATAAAACGACTCAGATCGACAGGTTTACCCTGGAACTGAATTTGCACTGCCGCCGGAGCGCCAATTTTCAGTTTGTACGGCGCCTGACCCGTCAGATTCAGATTGCCGTCCTTACGCTGCATACCACTGAACAGTTTTTTTCCGGTCGCATCGGTCACTTCCAGCCAGCAATCGGCGGTAAAGTTCATTACCAGTGCGTTAGAATCGGCTGCTGGGGTAGTGACACCCGCCTGGTCAGTTGGCAGCGGCGCCGCGGTAGCTGGCGCTGCAGTTGCGGTATCGACGTTAGCCTGAGAAGGTGCCACAACGGCATTCTGCTGCGCATCAGCGGCAGGTGCCGGGGTTGCAGCAACATCTGGCGTAGGCGCTGCGTCCGCCACCGCGCCATCGTCTGGAGCCGGGGTAGTATCCTGGCCCGCTGCGGCGCTGGTATCTAACGGTACGTTCTGCGCACCATCTTTACCGGCATTCAGCTCAGCGGAGGATTGATCGGCCATGGTGGTGATCTCTTCCTGCTGCGCTTTATGGTTCTGCCACCACCAGGCTCCCGTCAGTCCGACAACGACAAACAGCACCAGCCAGGTAAAGGTCATTAACCAGCCGTCGCGTTTTTTACGACGCTTACCGAGCGAGAAGCTCTGCATCGGTGCGACTTTGGCTGGGCGAATCGGAGCCTGTTTTTCCAGCCCTGGCAACAGTTCTTCTTCAGGAATATGCACCAGACGCGCATAAGAACGGATATACCCGCGCAGGAATGTTGAAGCGAGATCGGCTGGCGCCTTATCTTCTTCAATATCACGTACCGTGGAGACCTTCAGGCAAAGTCGCTCCGCGACTGCCTGCTGGCTGAATCCGAGTTGTTCACGGGCATTGCGCAGACGAACGCCGGTGGATAGTGCTTCATTTTTGTCGTGCGTGGCTTCAGTATTCATTCGCTACAGCTGCGTAAATTTGGGTTCTGATGCCGGCGAGCCACAATGCTCACCCACACCGCGAAACATCTGGTCAGTTAACCTTCGTCAGACAGTATAAAACGGTCAGACTATCAAAGACAAAACAACGTAAACCTGAGGGCTAAAGGCTTGTTGCGCCGTTACATACTGCCTTAAAGTCGACAAAAACGCACCGTTATTATTGACCTCACGAAAACAACAAAGAACCTCATTTGGCTTACGTTGCACTACGGTACATGAATTATACCGTAGTGCACTCAACATCAAACGGTCTTGATATCGATAGCGTCGCCCTGCATACGCTTACGCAGAGTACGCTTGGTACGGTCGATAACGTCACCCGCCAGCTGACCGCAGGCTGCATCGATGTCATCGCCACGTGTTTTACGCACGATGGTAGTGAAACCATAGCTCATCAACACTTTGGAGAAACGATCGATACGGCTGTTAGAGCTACGGCCATACGGCGCGCCAGGGAACGGGTTCCACGGGATCAGGTTAATCTTACACGGCGTATCTTTCAGCAGCTCTGCCAACTGATGCGCGTGTTCAGTACCATCATTGATGTGATCTAACATCACATACTCAATGGTCACACGACCCTGGTTAGCGTTGGATTTCTCCAGATAACGACGAACCGCGCCAAGGAATGTTTCGATATTGTACTTTTTGTTGATAGGTACAATTTCGTCACGAATTTCATCGTTCGGCGCATGCAGAGAAATCGCCAGCGCGACATCAATCATATCGCCCAGCTTATCCAGCGCAGGGACAACGCCTGAGGTGGAGAGCGTGACGCGACGCTTGGACAGCCCAAAACCGAAGTCATCCAGCATGATTTCCATCGCTGGCACCACGTTGGTCAGGTTGAGCAGCGGCTCGCCCATCCCCATCATCACCACGTTGGTGATAGGACGCACGCCCGTTGCTTTCACCGCGCCGACGATTTTCGCCGCACGCCAGACCTGACCAATGATTTCCGACACCCGCAGGTTACGGTTAAAGCCCTGTTGCGCCGTAGAGCAGAATTTACACTCTAATGCACAACCGACCTGTGAAGAAACACACAGGGTCGCGCGATCGTCTTCCGGGATATACACGGTTTCTACGCGCTGATCGCCAACCGCGATGGCCCATTTGATCGTACCGTCAGAGGAACGCTGCTCTTCCACCACTTCCGGGGCGCGAATTTCAGCCACTTCTTTCAGCTTGTTACGCAGCACCTTATTGATGTCAGTCATGTCATCAAAGTTGTCGCTGCAATAGTGGTACATCCACTTCATGACCTGATCGGCACGAAACGGTTTTTCACCCATATCTTTGAAGAATTCGCGCATTTGCTGACGGTTCAGATCCAGCAGGTTGATTTTTCCATTTTTATTTGGAACCGCAGGAATGACGACTTCAGAGGTGTTAACTAATTCAGACATAATTTTTTCCGGCCTCGTTGTTACACGTTGTGGCCCGTGGAGGGTTAAAAAGAAACGCCCCGGCAAGCGTTCTGCTCTTCCGGGGCGTTGCATTGTACAAAGTCTGGCGCAGGGATGCCACGTTTGCACGAAGCATTAGCGAAAATAATATGTAAATCGCTAATTCCTCTCCAAAGGATTTCGCATCGCAGGAAAGCGGCACGTTCGAGCCTCCCTGAAAGCATAGAAAACTATGCGATGTGAAAAACGCAGGAGATTAGCGCGTGCGCGGGCAAACCTCGCCTTCACCGAAGAAATAGGCGATTTCACGCGCGGCAGATTCAACGGAGTCGGAACCGTGAGTACCGTTCTCGGTGAAGCTATCAGCGTAGTCTGCACGCAGAGTACCCGCCAGCGCATTCACCGGGTTGGTTGCACCCAGCAGATCACGGTGACGCTGTACGGCATTTTCGCTTTCCAGAACAGAAACAACGATCGGACCGGAGGTCATGAATTCAACCAGACCGTCAAAGAACGGCTTACCATCATGCTCAGCATAGAAGCCACGCGCCTGCTCAACGGTCAGGTGCAGCATTTTAGTACCGACAATTTTGAACCCTGCTGCTTCAAAGCGCGCAAAGATGCTCCCAATAACGTTTTTTGCCACCGCGTTTGGTTTGATGATGGAAAAAGTACGTTCAATAGCCATGATTACCTCTGAAAAAGATGTTTTGTTGTTGTTTACCTGGCGCGGATTATAAAGAGCATCCCGGCAATTGACTATTGACGAAGATAACATTTCTTTAAAATAAGATGAATTTTAGCAACAAAAATCACCTGGTGGTCTACTGCAACGAAAATCTCACCGTCGCCACCTGTCCGGCGTCATCCATTACCAGCAGTTGATAATCCCCTTTGGTCGCCAGCCGTAGCGTAAGACGGCGTCCGCGTTCATCCAGCCGTTCACCGTTAAGAAACCACCAGCGATCGCCAGTCCCACCGCTGGTTTGTACCGGCAATGAGGCCAGCGCAGAACCGGGTAAACGCTTCACGATCGCGCCATCACGAACCCCTGTCAACTGCAACGGCAGCGAAGCATCCTGCCCCAGCGGCGGACACGTGGCAGAAACCGGCGGTAATCTCGCCCCACGGCGCTCTGACTCCGGCAGCCATGGCTCCAGCGGTAAAGGCCAGACGATTAACGTTTGTTCGCGCGCCTGCGGGCAATCCGCCGCCACACGTTTGCCTTCATCATCCAGCCAGACGGGGAAACGAATGCCACTCACACCCTCCTGTTCGGGCAATAATAACGTGGGCGGCTGGCTGCCGTCCAGCAGCCAGGTTGCCAGACGGCGTCGACAGTTGCTGTCTCCGGGCGCAAGTGACTGCCCGCCCGGCCAGCACACTACGCCGCGGCTAACGGATTCAGGGCGCGGATCCTCCGGCTGATTTGTCCCGCGAGAGAGCAAAAGATTGTTGACCTGATTGAGCAGCGGCACGGCGCTGGCAAAACCAAACTGGCCCACCACCGGCGTACCGTCGGGTCTGCCGGTCCAGATCCCCATCACATAACGGGCGTTAACGCCAATCGCCCACGCATCGCGATAGCCATAACTGGTACCCGTTTTCCACGCCAGCGGAACCACTCTGCTCAGCGCGTTATCCGGCAGCGGTTGCGCTTCGTCAGCCATAATGCGGCGAATAATCCACGCCGCGCCTACCGACATCAACGGACGCTCCAGCAGTGGATCGTCTGGCTGCAGGCGCAGTTTTCCCGCTTTTCCCTGACGGGCAAAGGCACTGTACGCCGCCGCCATGTCTTCCAGTCTGGCCCCTGCCCCGCCCAAAATCAGCGACAGATTCGGTGCGGCACCTGCGGGCAGATACAGCGGTAAGCCAACGTTACGTAACGATGCGGCAAAACGCTTCGGGCCATAGGCTTCAAGTACCTGCACGGCGGGTAAATTTAGCGAGCGCACCAGCGCTTCGCTCATACTCACCGGGCCATGAAAACCACTGTCAAAATTCCCTGGTCGATAATCTCCGGTTCGACGCGGCACATCCTGCAACAATGAAGCAGGATGAATTAATCCGTCATCCAGCGCCAGACCATAGATAAACGGCTTCAGCACCGAGCCCGGCGAGCGGATCGCATTCACCATATCCACATGGCCAAAGCGGGAGTCGTCATTCATATCTACCGACCCCACCCAGCCACGCACGCTCATATCAGTGTGATCGACCACAATCATCGCCAGCGAACTGCGCGCAGGTAAGCGGCCCTTCCAGTTTTGCGCCAGCTCTTCCAGTTGGCGCTGCAATCCGGCGTCAAGGGTGGTCACGATTTTATCGCTCCGGCTTTTTCCCAGCATCATGCGCGAGAATAACGGCGCTAACTGCGGCATTTGTCTGGGCGCCAGCCAGACCGGTTCTTCGCGTGACTCCTGCACCTGTCTGGCAGGCCAAACGCCCTGCGTCGCCATGCGCTCAAGCACTTTATTGCGCGCCGCTTCAGCGCGGTCCGGCCAGCGGTCCGGGCGCAGACGGCTCGGTGCCTGCGGCAACACGGCCAGCAGCGCGGCATCGGAATAACTCAACTGTGCGGGTGATTTACCAAGGTAGGCCCAGCTCGCAGCACCCACGCCCTGCAGCGTGCCGCCAAACGGCGCACGGTTAAGATATAGCGTCAGGATGTCGCGCTTAGAAAGATGCCATTCCAGCTGCAATGCGCGCCAGAGCTGGCGGAACTTGCCGCCGAAAGTTCGCGGGTGGGGATCGAGCAATCGTGCGACCTGCATGGTGAGCGTACTGCCGCCTGAAACGACGCGACCTGAGGAGAGGTCCTGCCATGCCGCGCGCAGCACTGAAAACGGATTGACGCCGGGATGTTTCCAGAACCAGCGGTCTTCGTAGTTGATTAACGCCTCAAGGTAACGGGGGGACACCTCATCAATAGTCACCGGATAACGCCAGATGCCGTCCGCGTCGGCGAAGCGCCATAGCGGCGTACCATCGTAAGCCACCACGACACGTGCCGGATCGACTTCGTGAAGCGGCAGCGGCCAGATTTTATCTGCCGCCCAAACCACCGCTACCAGCAATAGCGCAACGGCTGCCAGCCAGAGCCAGCAGCCGCGTTTCCCCAACCCGCGCATCATTTACGGTCTGACAATCAAAAGCCCCTCTGTCGCACCGGTCGCGCGCCACTGCGGAACATACATTGACTCCACTTGCGGCACAGGAACCTGATAGGTCCCCGGCGTTACCGCCCGCGCCAGATAGACCAGCGTCACCGGCTGCCCTTCGTTGACCGCTACCGCGGCGACAAAGCGATCGTCACGGAACTCAACGTGCTGGATATCCGCCTGCTGCATCTGATTGAGCAAATTCGCTACCTCGCTGCCGCTGTCCTGCAGGCTGGCGCTGCCGTTGGCCAGATTCTGGTTTTCCAGCTCCAGGCCGGCTGGCAGTAAGTCAACCACCAACGCATCCGGTACGTTCTGGCTGGCTTTCACCTCCAGCCAGACCAGTACCAGCTCGCCGCTGCGCAGAGAATCCAGCGCTTTGCTGTTCCCGTCGAGTCCCAGGATCTGACGCTCAATGTGCAGGACGTTGCTGGCAGGCGTCGGCGAGGTTTGCGGGTAACCACTCACATCCAGACGCAGCCACAGCGGCAGATTACCGGTATTGGTGACGTTCAGCGTAGACAGCGCGTCAGCATCCAGATTACGCGTTTGTGATTTCTCCCCGGCTAACGCCTGTTCAGAGAGTGACGTTTGCGCCTGCCACGAGCCAGGCAAGTCCTGTAACGTACGCGCGGCAAGGAACAGCGCATTGTTTTCCTGAGTAGAGAGCCAGCGCTGCCCAAAGGCCTGTTCTGACAAAGTGTTCAGCAGCGTATTCTGCACGTCAGGTTTAAGCTTGTTCTCTTCCAACAATGCCAGCATCAGCGCGTTGTCACGTAGCTGACTGCCGTAATCCGCCATCCACTGCTGCGCATCACGGCGTGGCGTATTCAGCGCCAGCGTCAACGCTTGTTCACTGCGGTTGGCGTCGCCCATGTTTTTCAGCGCTATCCCCAGTTGCAACAGCGGTAAACCGGAAGCCGCCTGTGCACGACGCTCCCAGATCTCACGCAGCGCGCCGAGCGGGGCTTTCTGCTGACGAGCCAGCACCAGCGCGGCGTAGGCCTGTACGGCAAACCGGCTTGCTGATGCGTCGTCGGTATAGCGAATCGACATCATGCCCGGATCCTGCAAATAGCGCAGCAGCCGCTCGTTACCCCGGTTAATCACCTCTGCCGGAACGCTATAGCCTTGTTCATTCGCACGAACGAGGAAATCCATCACATACGCGCTCAGCCAGTACTCTTCCGACCCGTTCTTATCCCACAGCGCAAAACCGCCGTTATCACGCTGCATTTGCAGTAAACGAGAGATGCCAATCTCTACTGCCGCACGGCGTTTTTCATCGCTGTCGCCCGCGATACCTAACGCCTTCAACTGCGCGGCATTGGTGTATAAGGATGGGAACAACCCGCTCGCCGTTTGCTCGAGGCAACCGTAAGGGTAAGCTTTCAGTTCACGGATATAGCGCGCCAGATTCAGCGGTGGCTTACCGCTGAACAGCAGTTGTCCCTGCATCGTCACAGGAGAGAAATTCGTCAGTTCTTCGCCCGGAAGCTGCCAGGTTGCGCCCGGCTGAAGTGCGACGCCGTAATTAACAGTTTGCGCCGGGAACGCCGGTCGCACGCCAATTTTCCACTGTTTATGCTGAACAGGCAGCGTTTCACCCGGTAGATTCAGACCGCTAATTTGCGCCTGAATTTCGCCATCGCCAAAGCCCTCCCGCGCACGCACCGGAATAAACAGCGTAGTCCGTACGCCTGGAGCCAGATTCACCGGGGCGGGATCTTGCCCCATCAGCTCCAGTAAACCGCTGGCCGCGAGATTAATAATCAGCGTTTGCGGTTTGTCAGTCAGGTTGGTCACGTCCAGCGTCAGGCGCGAGGTATCCCCCCCCGCCAGAAAGCGCGGCATGTTCAGTTCAGTAATTACCGGCGCGGCGACAATCACTTTGCTTTCGCTACTGCCAAAGTCATCCGCCGTCCAGGCTTGCGCCATTACCCGCAGCTCGCCGTTGAAATCACCAATTGGTAACGTCACCGTACCTTCGCCCTGCTCGTTAAGCGTCACCGGCAGCGCCTGTTGCGCCACAATATTGACGTGATTAACCGGTGGCTTGCCGCCGCGTTTTAACTCATCGCCATCACCACCAAAGCGCAGCGCCGTCAGACGTCCTTGCCCTTCGATCACCTGGCCGTAAATATCATAAATATCCGCGCCATAGCGTTTTTGCCCGAAAAACGCCTGCCACGGATCCGGCGTGGCGTAATCGGTAATGTTCAACACCCCGCTGTCAACGGCTGAGACCAGCACGTTAACCTGTTTTGGCACGTCGCCATTTTTAACGCTGGCTTTAATCTTGACGGTCAACGGCTGATTTGGACGCATTTTCGCCGGACTTTCCAGCGCCAGCGCCAGACGACGGTTTTCATCGCCTAACGGCAAATGCAGTAAGCCGACTGCCCGCTTTGGCGTTGCCGAACGAGACTTGTCGCCAGGACGAACCACCAGCGCGCTGAGATACAAGTCATGGCGATTCCAGGTTTTATCGACCGGGATGGAGATATCAAGACCATCCGTCGGTACGTCTATCTCTTGCCACCACAGCGGGCCTTCGCTGGACTCCACCATCGCGTAACCTTTGCCTGCAGCGGGTGCGGCAATGTGTAGCTTCATGGTATCGCCGGGACGATAGCCGGGTTTATCCAGTTTCAGGGTCACGCGATCGGGACGTACTGCCCCGCTGCCGTCGCTGTTATCCTGCCAGCTATAACCAGCCCAGAAGCGCACGCTGCTCACCGCATCATTCGGAGCTTTCACTTCCAGGCGATAGGCACCCCACTCGACAGGGAAGCTGACTTTACCGGTCTCATCGGCCTTAAGATCCAGGGTCTGCTCACCCTCAACCAGATCTTTTTGATCGAACTGCGATTGCCAGCCCTCACCTTCAGACCAGTTCCAGTAATAATCACGGCGTTCACGGATCAAACGCACCTGTAAACCGGACACCGCTTTTTTCTCGCCTTTCGCATCGGCATACACAATATCAAAAGCGGCATTGCTGTTTTCATCAACGCCAGGCTGATTGACGGTGGTATCGGTGCGGTAGTCATAAACGGCTTTCGCCGCAAACTGCGGACGAATACCTGGCAGCGTATCCGCAGGCCAGATGGCTTGTTCAACCCGACGCGTCACCGGACGGCCACCCGACTCCAGCAGGCTGGCTTGCAGAATCACCTGTAACGGAGAATGCGTCTCCTGCCATTGGCTGCTGGAAGTCACTTCGCCGCGACCGTGGTCATCCAGCGTCAACTGAACCTCATCGAGGCTGCGAGAAAGATTTTCTTCGGCAATATTACCAAACTGGAACCCCGGTAATGCCTGCACCGCTTCCCGCAACGGGCGCAGGAAAAGCTGCCCTTGCAGAGCATTGCCGTTGGCGGGCGCGCCGTACAGGTAGTAGCCCACCACCGAGAACTTCACTTCATCAGTTGGAGCCACCGGCATTTTATTGGCGGTGAGATTGAGCGCCATCCGCTCAGGCATGAAATCTTCGACGTGGAAATCCCACATCCGCGACTGGTTGTCGCCAGTATTGGCACGAATATGCCACATGCCGGTTGGCGCGCTGCTGTCCAGCGGCCAGCTAAAGCGATACAGACCGTTTTCCGGCTGGCTCACTACCGAGCGTAACACCTGTCCGTCGGGCTTAACGACCTCCAGCTTCACCGGCTGGTCAGGCAGCGTTTTGCCGTCGCTATCTCGCAGTAATCCGTTGAGGATCACCGTTTCGCCAGGGCGATAGAGGTCACGGGGGCCAAACATAAAGAACTGCTTGCTGTATCCCGGCGCGCCGGCAATATCAAATTCAGCCAGATCCAACGCCGGGAGCTTCAGGTCCAGCAGCGTGGTTTGCCCGTCTTTACGGGCCAGCAATAAGGCCGCGTCTTTATCGGTTTCCAGCTTGACGTGACCCTGCGCGTCACTGGTAGCCTGCGCCAGCGCCTGCCCTTTTTCGTTGAGTAACGTGACCTCAATACCCTGCTGCGCAGCGCCGTTTTCCAGACTTTGCGTAAAGACATCCAGTTGATTGTGGTAACGGTGCGCAGAGACACCAATGTCACTGAGCGTAAACAGCGTAGCAGCATTGCTGTAGTTATAGTGTCCGGCCTGATTCATCACCGCAATGTAAACGCCTGCTTGCTGCAACGGCTTGATATCGCTCAGTGGCAGTAGCAGCTTCTCTCGGGTGTTACGCTCAGGATTGAGGTCAAAGCGTCCGGTATAAACCAGCTCCGCCATTTTCAGCAGATTGTCTGACTCCCAGTTTGACAACGAATTACGGTATTCCCACTGGCTGACAAACGCACCGAGCGATTCAGGCTTCACGCGAAAGAAGTTCACATCCACGCTATTAACGTTAAGGGCCATCACCGGTAACCCTTCAATCACTTTTCCCGGCAGCAGCGAGCCGCGACTAGCGAACCCTACGCTTGGCTGGACGTCGCGGGTGGTAATATTTTTTTCATAATCGATAGCGAACGTCGCTTTATTCAGCGCCAGCAAATCACGCTCAATGGTAACCACCAGTTCCCGATTAGGTTCGAGATGGCGTAAGCGTAGCTCTTTTAGATTTGGCGCCAGCTCCCAGGCACCATCCACTTTTCCGCTTTTTTTATCAACAACGAGCACTACGCGAGAAAAATCTTGTTCCGGATCGAGGGGAATGGAAAAGGTCAAAACAAGCGTTGCCGCGCCGTCGAGTTGGACCTCGGAGGCATCAAGCAACGTCAGCGGCTTGCCCTGGCTTTGCTGAATCAGCTTTTGTAATTGGGCCTTATCTTTTGCTGGCGCAGTCTGCGGTGCAGGCGCATCAGGCTTCGCAGCCGTCGGTGATTTTTCGTTATTATTATCGCACCCAACCAGTGCCAGCATCAGCATACAGGCCGCTACGCGTAAATGTTTCATTTTTCATCCCTGGCCATAGTGGCCCGTTAGCTACGTAGAACAACTATTATGCGTCAGATTTTCGGCTGTGGAAGCCAGTAACTGTTCTACGTTGTCCTATTTTTTCGTGATTAATGTGGATTCGCCTGACAAATCAGCCTCTTTTACTTGTCGCATTGCACTAAACATCCGACAATTTGCCAAAACCTGGTAAAAATGGAGATGCCTATGACCACCGCCTTTTTTGTCGCTGCCGACTGGCTTGCCGAACACATTGACGACCCGGAAATACAAATTCTTGATGCCCGGATGGCACCTCCAGGACAGGAAGATCGTGATGTTGGCGAGGAGTATCGTGCAGGCCATATTCCTGGCGCAGTCTTTTTTGATATTGAAGCGCTTTCCGACCATACGTCACCGCTACCGCATATGATGCCGCGACCGGAAGCCTTTGCCGTAGCGATGCGCGAATTGGGCGTTCATCAGGATAAACACCTGGTTGTCTACGATGATGGCAACCTGTTTTCCGCGCCACGCGCATGGTGGATGCTGCGGACATTTGGTGTCGAGAATGTCTCCATTCTGGCGGGCGGTCTGGCTGGCTGGCAGCGCGATGAGCTAATGCTCAAAGAAGGAAATGAGGATTTACCGGAAGGTGAATTTAACGTGGCATTTACGCCTGAAGCGGTTGTGCGCGTTACCGACGTACTGCTGGCCAGTCATGAAAAAACGGCGCAGATCGTCGATGCCCGACCGGCTGCGCGTTTTAATGCCGAAGTTGACGAGCCGCGTCCGGGCCTCAAGCGTGGCCATGTGCCTGGTGCGCTTAACGTACCGTGGACAGAGCTGGTTAGTGACGGTGAACTGAAAACTACCGACGAACTGGATGCTATTTTCTTCAGCCACGGCGTAAGCTTTGACCGTCCCATTATCGCCAGCTGCGGCTCAGGCGTTACGGCGGCGGTGGTTGTGCTGGCGCTAGCCACGCTGGGCGTTTCTAACGTCGCATTGTATGACGGCGCATGGAGCGAATGGGGCGCGCGTAACGATTTACCGGTAGAACCGGCCGCCCATAATCCCTCTGCTTAACCCTCCCCCTGCTGTTACCCCGCTCACAACGCATAACGTTACATGTAACGTTATGCGTCATTTGTTTTTAAAACAACCAGATAGCTGGAATTCTCCCCTTTGACGCTGCTAACTTTGTCCTGTTTTCGCACTCTGATGTGCGGTTCATATAAGAGAGAACATGATGAAAAGAGCTGTCAATGCCCTACAAAATTTTGGCAAATCGCTCTATGGTCCGGTGCTCATTCTACCGATCGTGGGCTTATTCATTGCCTTCGGTAACGTCCTTAGCAATGGCAATCTTGCGCAATACTTGCCTTTTCTCGCTCATCCCATTTTACAAAACAGTGGTCAGTTAATTGCGAAATCCGCCGTATCTGTACTGGCAAATCTGGCGCTGGTTTTCGCCGTCGGCATTCCCATTGGCCTTGCCACCCGTGATAAAGGTTATGCGGCCTTGACAGGTCTTGTCGCTTTTATTGTTTTTATCAACGCGATGAACGTCACGCTTCAGCTACGCGGCGATCTGGTTGCGACGGATCAGATGCGCGGTGCGGGTCAGAGTATGGTGCTTGGCGTGCAGGTGCTGGAGATGGGCGTTTTTGCCGGGATTTTGCTGGGCGTCGTGGCAGGTTATCTCTATAACCGCTATTCCGGCGTGCAGTTCAGCGGTGCGATGGCGATTTACTCAGGCCACTGTTTCGTCGCCATCATTATTCTGCCCACCTCAATGCTTCTCGGCGTAGCGATGAGCGAACTGTGGCCTTTCGCTCAGCATGGCATCAGTACCATGGCGTTGACCATTAAAGACGCTGGACCTTACGGCGTCGCTATTTACGGTTTTCTTGAACGCATTCTGGTGCCGACCGGACTACACCACCTGGTTTACACGCCGTTTCTGTATACCGAACTGGGCGGCACTGCCGAGGTTTGCGGTAATGTGTATCAGGGGGCGCGCAACATCTATTTCGCCGAGATGGCCTGTCCGACAGTGGCACAGCTCAGCAATACGGTGGTGTGGGACGCTCGCGGCATCAGTAAAATGTTTGGCTTGCCTGCCGCCGCGCTGGCTATGTATATGACGGCCACGCCACAACGCAGGGCTGCCGCGAAGGCCATTCTGCTCCCCGCCGCGCTGACCTCATTACTGGTCGGCGTCACCGAGCCCATTGAGTTTTCCTTCCTGTTTGTCGCTCCGCTGCTGTTTGTGGTACACGCGGTGCTGACCGGCATCGGCATGATGCTGTTTTCTCTGCTGGATGTTCACGCCATCGGCGCCAACGGCGTCATTGACTTCATTCTCTACAACCTGCCGCTGGGCGTCGAAAAGGCTAACTGGCCGATGTACATCGCGGTCGGGATGATGATGTTCGTTCTCTACTTCGTCATCTTTCGCTTTCTTATCCGCTATTTCGATATGAAAACGCCAGGTCGTGAGGAGGACGCGCGGGAGACACGTTTGTACAGCAAAAAAGATTATCAGGCAAAAGGCCGCGATGATTCTGGCGAAGCCATTATTGCCGGGCTGGGCGGTCGCGCCAATATTGAAGTGGTTGATAACTGTTACACCCGTCTGCGCGTCACCGTGAAAGATATCGCCATCATCAACGAGCCGCAGCTCAAAGCGACCGGCGCGAAAGGCGTCATTAAACAAGGTAATAACGTTCAGGTGGTCTACGGACTGCACGTTAAGAAAATGCGAGAAGCTGTAGAGGCGTTTCTCTGAAGGAGCCAATCATGTTTACCCCCCCTTTTATTTTATCCATTGCTGGCGGTGGAAGCACTTATACGCCCGGGATTGTCAAAAGTCTGATGGTGCGTCTTGCCGATTTTCCGCTGGCTGAAATTCGTCTGTATGACATTGACGAAGCACGTCAAAGCACCATTGCACCGGTGGTTGAAAAAGTGATCCGCGATCACAGCCAGTCAATTAAATTTACCGTAACCCGCGATGCGCAAACGGCCTTTCGCGGGGCGCATTTTATTTTCTCGCAGATGCGCGTAGGCCAGTACAAAATGCGCGAGCTGGACGAAAAAATCCCGTTAAAACACGGCGTCGTCGGCCAGGAGACCTGCGGCCCCGGTGGTTTAGCCTACGGGCTACGCACCATTCTGCCGATGGTGGAACTAATCGATCTGGTCGAACGTTTTGCCGATAAAGCGGCGTGGATTGTCAATTACGCCAATCCGGCGGCGATTGTGGCAGAGGGGGTACGTCGCTTACGCCCGAACGCGCGGGTTCTCAATATTTGTGATATGCCGGTCGCTGCAATGCGTAACATGGGTGCGATTCTGGGCGTTGACCGTCATAAGCTGGAGGTGGACTACTTCGGCCTTAACCACTTTGGCTGGTTTACCCGCGTGCGGGTTGATGGCGAAGACCAGCTCCCGGCGTTACGGCGGCATATCGCTAAATTCGGCCTGCTGACAGAAGATGCCGCACAAACGGATCCGCAGCATGCCGATCCTTCATGGGTCAAAACATGGCGTAACATCAAGCCGATCATGGACAACTTCCCGGAATATCTGCCGAATCCGTATTTACAGTATTACCTGATGTCGGAACAGATCGTGGCCCATCAGGATCCAGATCACACCCGGGCCAACGAAGTGATGGAGGGGCGTGAGAAGAAATTATTCGCCGCGGCTCAGGAATACCAGAGCACGGGGATTTTGCCCGATGCGTTTCACGTCGGAGTTCACGGCGCGTTTATCGTTGATGTCGCCTGTAGCCTGGCTTTTGATTTACGCCAGCGTCACCTGGTGATTGTTGAAAACAGAGGCGCGATTGCCAATCTGCCCTATGACGCGATGGTCGAAGTACCTGCGTACATCACTTCACAGGGAGCTGAACCGGTTCGCATGGGGGCAGTACCGTTGTTTCACCAGACGCTGCTGATGCAACAGCTGGCCTCAGAGCAACTGCTGGTTGAGGCCGCCATTGAAGGCAGCTACGAGAAGGCACTACAGGCTTTCACGCTGAACCGGACGGTGCCAACCATGGTACATGCCAAAACCCTCCTTGATGAGATGATCGAGGCTAACCGGGACTACTGGCCAGCGCTGAAAAAAGCCTGGCAGGAGGGGGAATTGCGCTAAAGTCTGGTGCGGAAGACTTGTCGGTGTGGATGAAAACACCGACAATTCCGCGAATTGATGAAAACGGAGGCCCAATGACTATCCCATATTTCTCCCTTCCTGCCCGGCAAGTGAAACCGGCCTGATCATGGACAACCGGCTTGCCTCTCTGCTGACGCGCGGAGAACCGCTTACCCGCGCAGAGTACCGTGTGCTGGCGCACCTGACACAGCATCCGCTGCTGGTAGGTAACATCACGGTACGTGAGCTGGCCCAGGCGACTTTTGTTTCCACGGCCACCATTATGCGGTTGTGTCAGAAACTGGGCTTCAGCGGTTTCAGCGAGTTTATATGGCACTGCAAACAGCTGCTCTCCGATACGCCGCACATCGCAGCGCAGGCCGCGGAGAGCGGCGAGTTACCGGCGATGCTTAGCCGTTTCATCGCCAACTATCAGCTTACTTTTCAATGGAATACCCAGGAAAAACGTCGCCATTTTGTTGATTTATTACGGCAAAAGGAGAGTTTCTTTCTGTATGGCGCCGGATTTTCCTATCTGTTTGCGGAGTATCTGACCAAAAAATTGCAGGTTCTCGGTAAGACCGCTTTTATTTCCGGGCCAGGTGACAGCCGGAACATCTTTCTCAGTAATGCCGCCCGCTATCAGGTATTCGTCGCGGTGTCACGCAGCGGCGAAACGGAACAGGTTATTGATAAAGTCAGGATTGCGCAAAACGTTGGCATGACGATTGTGGCCTTTACCCGTGCGTCGGCCAATTCGCTGGCGGGCATGGCGGATTTGCACTTTGCGCTATATGACGAAGCGGTACACTTTGCCGCTGAGGCCGCCGGAGTGACCTCTTTTGAATCGAATCTGGTGCTACTCATGGATTTGTTGCTGCTGGAAGCAACGGGGTGAGCGCTCACCCCGAATGCCTCAGATAATCCGGTTCTGTTTGAAATCGCGCAGGAAACCGCCCCAGCGGCGTTCGTAGAACGGTGCGATGTGCTCAGTGATAAAGTGACTCACGCCCTTCTCACCTTTCTTCACCTGGCAGATATCAATGGGTTCATCACCCGGCAACGTATCGGTCGCGACGCTACCCGCAGCATGGATGATCTCTTCAATATCACCTTCAGCTTCAATACCAATCAGCAGATTCGGCTGGGCTTCCGCACTTTCTTTGATTGAGCAGAGAAATGCGCGTTTTACCGGCTTAATGGTTTTAAACAGCGTGGTCAGTGAGTCAATCATCTGCGCCGGAGGTTCGGCGACTTCAGAAAGGAGCAGCGATTCACCACCTTCCAGTACTTCCTGGGTGCTTAGCGGATTACCCTCTTCCCCCATCAGCAGGCTGATTTCACGCGGCATAAACTCTTTGCCGGTCGGCAGTTTAGCGTTGAGAAAGAGCGTTTCGCCAAGCGTCATTTCAAATAGCGTACGCACCGGCATAACGACAAATGCTTGCTCATCTTCAACCGCCTGTTGCAGGGCTTCCAGGGAGGTGAAGAACGGGATCACGGTCGTGCCGTCTTCTTTTTCCCAGTGTTGAAGGTCGAGGGCGCTGTCTTCTACTACCGCCTCGCCTTCTGCGGCAGTACCCGGCACCCAGACGGTGGATTCCAGTAAAGTACGGAAAAATGCCGGACGATGCGCAGGCTCTGTCGCTGCTTGCTCCAGCAACGTTTCTAATTCATTTTTTGTTTCGGACATAAGTATCACAAATTGGATGAATACATGTAAGCCGGATAAGCGTAGCGCCATCCGGCAATACAGTCATGAATTATGCGGTCAGCAGATTCGCGATGGTGCGCACACCCAGACCGGTTGCGCCCGCAGACCACTGCTCAACCGGCGCTTTGCGATAGGTTGCAGAGCAATCGATGTGCAGCCAGCCTTGCTGGTAATTTTCCACGAAATGGGACAGGAAGCCCGCCGCGGTGCTTGCACCCGCTGGGTAGGCCGCACTGCCGGTATTGTTCAGCTCGGCAAAATTTGACGGCAGTTGGCTACGGTGGAACTCTGCCAATGGCAAACGCCAGAACGGCTCGTTTTCTTGCGCCGCACTTGCCAACAAACGCGCGGCCAGTTGGTCATCAAAGCTAAACAGCGCGTGGTAATCGTTGCCCAGTGCGGTTTTCGCCGCGCCGGTCAGCGTGGCAGCATCAATGATCAATTCAGGTTTTTGCGCGCTGGCATCGATCAGGCCATCGGCCAGTACCAGACGCCCTTCAGCATCGGTATTCATCACTTCAACTTTTTTACCGTTGCGATAGTGAATGATATCGCCAAGCTTAAAGGCGTTGCCGCTGATCAGGTTATCCGCGCAGCACAGATACAGCTTCACACGCTTGTTCAGGCCACGGGTGATGGCAAACGCCAGCGCGCCGGTGACCGTTGCCGCACCGCCCATATCGGACTTCATTGAGTCCATAAATGCGCTTTGCTTGATGCTGTATCCGCCGGAGTCAAAGGTAATTCCCTTGCCAACCAGGCAGGCATAAACTGGAGCTTCTTTGTCGCCAGTCGGGTTGTAATCGAGCGCCAGCAGCACCGGCGGGCGTTCAGAGCCTCGACCTACGGTATGCAGCCCCATGTAGTTCTGCTCGCGCAGATCTTCACCTTTGGTGATACGGTACGAGACGTTGTCGCAGGCCACGCCGCACAGCAGGTCTACCGCGCGTTGCGCCAGCTGTTCCGGGCCCAGCTCTTCTGCAGGTGCGTTAATGGTATCGCGCACCCAGTCAATAATCTTCAGACGGTTATCCAGCTCTTTGCGCTGCGCCTCGTCCAGAGCGGCCCACTCAACTTTGCGGGTGCCTTTTGGTCCTTTGTAACCCTGCCAGAACGCCCAGCTACGTTCGGTATCCCAGCCTTCACCATCCAGTTGGACATGTTTAATACCCAGGCCGTCAATTTTACGCGCGGCGCGCTGGATAAGGCTGAGATCATCTTTTCCGTTCAGGTGCAGGGTAATACCGTCATTATTAATGCTGTATGTCGCCTTTTCACCCCAGCGAGCGTCAGCGGGTTGCGTGGAAAGCGTAATTTTCATGGCTTCTGTCATTTTATTTATCCTTATTTCGCGCATACAGGAAAACGGGCCACCCGTGGGCAGCCCGTTGACTTATTCGGCTTCGTCCAGCCAGACCAGTAAAATGGCCTCAAGGATTTTTTCGTTCGATGCCTGTGGATCATCATCGAACTCTTCCAGGTCACAGATCCATTGGTGCAGATCGGTGAAACGAACGGTCTTGGGATCGAGATCGGGGAACGCGTCGTACAGCGCCTCGCCGATTTCGCGGCTATCGGTCCACTTCAGTCCCATACTACCCTCTGTTAATGCTCACGTGCATGATTGATTGTGTAACGTGGGATTTCGACCACTAAATCGTCCTCGGTTACCCGTGCCTGACAGCTTAAACGGCTCTCCGGCTCCAGTCCCCAGGCTTTATCCAGCATGTCGTCTTCTTCTTCTGTGCTTTCCGGCAAAGAATCAAAACCTTCACGTACGATGCAGTGGCAGGTCGTGCAGGCACAGGATTTTTCACAGGCGTGTTCAATCTCGATACCGTTACGCAGGGCAACGTCGAGAATGGTTTCGCCGGTCTCAGCTTCCAGAACTGCGCCATCGGGACAGAGATCCTGATGAGGCAAAATAACAATCTTTGGCATATTAAACCTCGTCCACGGAATGGCCTTTCAGCGCGCTACGGACGGATTTGTCCATACGGCGAGCGGCGAATTCCTGGGTTTGTTTGTCTACGTTTTTAATGGCTTGTTCTATCGCGTCAACATCGTCACCCTGTGCTACCTCGCTCAAGTGCGCAGCAGCGGTGTCGATAGCCTGACGTTCTGCGGCGCTTAACAGCGCGGCATCAGCGTTCAGCGCACCGGATAAACTCTCCAGTACGCGTGCCGCTTCGACTTTCTGTTCTGCCAGCATACGAGCTTTAACGTCCTGCTCGGCAAAACTCATCGAATCCTGAATCATGGAGGCGATTTCACTGTCGGTCAGACCGTAGGACGGTTTGACCTGAATCGAGGACTCAACGCCGGTGGATTTCTCCATAGCGGTGACGCTCAGTAGCCCATCAGCATCGACCTGGAAGGTCACGCGGATATGCGCGCCGCCTGCCGGCAACGCCGGGATACCGCGCAGCGCAAAACGCGCCAGTGAACGACAGTCCTGCACCAGCTCACGCTCGCCTTGCATCACGTGAATGGACATCGCGGTTTGGCCATCTTTAAACGTGGTGAAGTCCTGCGCGCGCGCCACCGGGATAGTGGTGTTACGCGGGATCACTTTCTCCACCAGACCGCCCATGGTTTCCAGTCCCAGAGACAGCGGGATAACGTCCAGCAGCAGCATTTCGCTGTCCGGTTTATTCCCGACCAGAATATCCGCCTGGATTGCCGCACCGATGGCGACCACTTTGTCCGGGTCGATAGAGGTCAGCGGCGTACGGCCAAAGAATTCACCGACGCGTTCACGTACCAGCGGCACGCGCGTTGAACCACCGACCATTACCACTTCCAGCACATCCTGCGGCTCAACGCCCGCATCTTTCAGCGCACGGCGGCAGGCCAGCAGCGTACGTTTAACCAGTGCGGAAATGAGTTCATTAAAGGTTTCACGGTTGATTTCACCCTGCCATCCCGCCACGTTAACCGTCACAGAATCGGCGTCGCTGAGTGCGATTTTCGCTGCAATCGCGGCATCCAGCAGTTCGCGCTGTACGCGGTTATCGCTGCGATCGGCAACGCCCGCCTGCTCGCGAATGTAATCGGCCAGCAGATGGTCAAAATCGTCGCCGCCGAGCGCGGAATCACCACCGGTCGCCAGCACTTCGAACACGCCGCGACTCAGGCGCAGAATAGAAATATCAAAAGTACCGCCGCCAAGGTCATAGACCGCGATCACGCCTTCCTGACCGGAATCCAGGCCATAAGCGATCGCCGCAGCGGTCGGTTCGTTCAGCAGACGCAATACGTGCAGGCCCGCCAGACGCGCGGCGTCTTTCGTCCCCTGACGCTGTGCATCGTCAAAGTAAGCCGGAACGGTGATCACTACGCCATCCAGTTCGCCGGACAACGATTCGGTTGCCCGCGCGGCCAGCGCTTTCAGAATGTCAGCGGATACGCGCACCGGATTAAGCAAACCGGCAGCGGTTTCAATCATCGGCAGGCCGTTTTCGCTCGCCTGGAATGAATAAGGCAGATGCGGGTAACGCGCCTGGATATCCGCCAGAGAGCGGCCCATCATGCGTTTTACCGAGCTGACGGTGTTTGCCGTATCCAGCGCAGCATTGGCGCGGGCATCGTAACCGACCGAGTAGCCCTGCTGCTGATAGTGAACCACTGACGGCAACAGGTGGCGACCTTCATGATCTGCCAGCGTTTCGGCCTGGCCGCTGCGTACGGTCGCAACCAGGGAGTTGGTGGTGCCTAAATCGATACCGACCGCCAGACGACGCTGGTGCGGCGCGGCGCTCAGACCAGGCTCACTAATTTGTAATAAGGCCATTTTCGCTTCCGGAAATTAAAAATCGAGCAGTTTTTCTTCGAGTTGTTCTGCACTGCTTCGCAGTTTATCGAGAAAACGCAGCTTACGCACGGTATCTGCCGCTGCGTCCCACGTCTCGCTATCCAGCTGTTCCACCATCAGTTGATGGCGAACGTTGTACATTTCGCTGACGCGTTGCATAAACGCATCCAGCCGTTGATTGTCTTTTGCCTGTTCAATCTCGTCCAGCTCTTCGCGCAGCTCCAGCTGTTCCATCAGAAACGCGGTATCGCGCACCGTGTGCTGCTCGCTGCGGATATCAAAGCCGTGTAAAGACAACAAGTATTCGGCGCGCATCAAAGGATGACGCAGCGTTTGCCAGGCCTGGTTGATAGTGGCGGACTGCGAAACCGCAGCAAGTTGTTCCGCCTGAGAACCGCTGGCGAATTTATCAGGATGATACTGACGTTGCAGATCCTGAAAACGTAGGCTCAGCGCCTGAGTATCGAGCTGATAACGGGCCGGTAAGCCAAAGAGGGTGAAGTAGTCCATAACATTCTCAGGGCATCGATTCTCTGTTGTTCGATGAGGCAAAACCAGAGAGTCAGGTAAAACAAACCCCACGCGCAGGCGACCACGGTGGGGTTATCAGTAAGCGCGTTACACGTGGAAGCTTTCGCCGCATCCACATTCGTCTTTCACGTTCGGGTTAGTGAACTTAAACCCTTCGTTCAGACCTTCTTTGACGAAGTCTAACTGCGTACCGTCGAGGAATTGCAGGCTCTTACCGTCGATCACGACTTTTACGCCTTTGTCTTCAAACACGGTATCTTCAGCCGCCGGCTCGTCAACAAATTCCAGTACATAAGCCATACCTGAGCAGCCGGAGGTTCTCACGCCCAGACGCAGACCAAACCCTTTACCGCGGTTTGCCAGGAAGGTATTTACACGCGCTGCTGCACTGTCGCTTAAGGTAATCGACATAATAAAACCTCAACTCTTAATTATTTTGCTTCACGTTTGCTTTTGTAATCCGCAATCGCGGCTTTAATCGCGTCTTCAGCCAGAATAGAGCAGTGAATTTTCACCGGTGGCAGTTCAAGCTCGTCGGCGATATCGGTATTTTTGATCGCCTGTGCTTCGTCCAGAGATTTCCCTTTTACCCATTCGGTAACCAGAGAGCTGGAGGCAATAGCGGAACCGCAGCCGTAAGTCTTGAAACGCGCGTCTTCAATGATACCCTCATTGTTGACTTTGATCTGCAACTTCATCACGTCGCCACAGGCCGGTGCACCCACCATGCCGCTGCCCACGTTCTCGTCGCTGTTGTCAAAAGAGCCCACGTTACGTGGATTCTCGTAATGATCGATTACTTTTTCGCTGTAAGCCATGTTGAATTCTCCTTATGTGCGCCGAATTAGTGATGTGACCATTCAATACTGTTCAAATCCACGCCCTGTTTGAACATTTCCCACAGCGGGGAAAGGTCGCGCAGGCGGCCAATGGAGTTGCGAACCAGATTGATGGCGTAGTCAATCTCTTCTTCGGTAGTAAAACGACCTAAAGAGAAACGAATTGAGCTATGTGCCAACTCGTCGGTCATCCCCAGCGCGCGCAGCACGTAGGATGGCTCCAGGCTTGCAGAGGTACATGCAGAACCGGAGGACACAGCCAGGTCTTTCAGCGCCATAATCAGCGACTCGCCTTCAACAAAGTTGAAGCTAACGTTGAGAATGTTCGGTGCGCCCTGCTCGAGGTCACCATTGAGGTACACCTCTTCCATATCTTTCACGCCGTTCCACAGACGGTTACGCAGAGTGCGCAGGCGCGCCATCTCGGTTTCCATCTCTTCTTTGGCGATACGGTAAGCTTCCCCCATCCCAACGATTTGGTGCACAGGCAGCGTACCGGAACGCATACCACGCTCGTGACCGCCGCCGTGCATCTGCGCTTCAATACGAATACGCGGTTTACGACGAACGTACAGCGCACCGATACCTTTCGGGCCATAAATTTTGTGGCCGGAGAAGGACATCAGGTCAACTTTCAGTTGGCTCAGATCGATAGGCAGTTTGCCCACGCTCTGAGTCGCATCAACGTGATAGATGATACCGCGGGCACGGCACATTTCGCCGATGGTTGCGATATCCTGTACCACGCCGATTTCGTTGTTAACGTGCATGATGGAGACCAGAATGGTGTCGTCACGCATTGCCGCTTCAAGTTCTTTCAGGTCGATAATGCCATTACGCTGCGGGGCGAGGTAGGTCACTTCAAACCCTTCGCGCTCCAGCTGACGGCAGGTGTCCAGCACGGCTTTGTGTTCGGTTTTGCTGGTGATGATGTGCTTGCCTTTTTTCTGGTAAAAGTTGGCTGCACCTTTAATCGCCAGGTTATCGGATTCCGTCGCACCGGAAGTAAAGACGATTTCACGCGGATCGGCACCGACCAGATCAGCGATCTGATTGCGGGCGATATCTACCGCCTCTTCAGCTTGCCAGCCGAAACGGTGTGAACGGGAAGCTGGGTTACCAAAGTTTCCGTCCAGGGTCAGACACTGCATCATTTTCTCGGCAACACGCGGGTCCACCGGCGTGGTTGCGGAGTAGTCGAGATAGATCGGTAATTTCATTGCTCTATAAACTCCGTACATCGCTTCAATGCAAGGAACCAGGCAACCGGCTGGATGTACGACCGAGTTAACGGGGCGTCTGGCACCCCGGCCTGATTCTGAAATACTTTTTACGCTTCATCTTTCTGGCTGCCTTGATGCAACCAGAAGATATTGCGTAATTTTTATTAGGCACGCAGTTTGACGTCGATAGCGTCTTGCGTGCGAGTGCTGCGTGGAGCGTCATGTGTGTGCTGGCGACCAGACACATCCAGGACTTCCTGATTATTCACCAGTTCGCCCAACGTAATGTTGTTGAGGAAACCGGTCAGACGATCGCTCAGATCGCGCCACAGCGCGTGAGTCAGGCATTTATCGCCGCCCTGACAACCGCCTTTGCCCTGGCAACGGGTCGCGTCTACAGACTCGTCAACAGCGCTAATCACTTCACCTACTGCGATGCTGCCGGCATCTTTACCCAGCAGATACCCGCCGCCTGGTCCACGTACGCTGGAAACCAGACCGTTTTTACGCAAACGGGAAAACAGCTGCTCCAGATATGACAGGGAAATTCCCTGACGTTCAGAAATATCAGCCAACGGTACCGGGCCCGTTTCGGAGTTGAGCGCAACGTCCAACATTGCGGTCACGGCATAACGCCCTTTTGATGTCAGTCTCATGTCTTACTTAGCCTCAAACTCGCCCCTGCCCGGGGTTTTTTATTGTAAAATGGGGGTATTGCATAGCAGGGGCAAGTCTGACATTCCCGACTAAATCAGTCAACTATTTACTTGACTAATTTAGTCAGGTATTTAACCTTCAGTGCCATTTTCATTTACCGGATGGCGCTTCGCTAATCCGGCCTGGAAATCGTGCAGCCATCCGGCATCAAGACGCTTACTTGCCTTTATTCTGCTGCTCTATAGAAGCTAAAATTCCGCGCAAAATGTTCAGCTCCTGGCTCTCAGGACGCGCACGAGTGAACAGACGGCGCAGCTTGTTCATCACCTGCCCCGGATGTCCTTCGCGGATAAACCCGGTCGACAGCAGCGTTTGTTCCAGATGACCGTAAAAACGCTCTAAATCATCGACCAGCGGATACTCAGCTTCTTCGTATTCTGCGGTCTTGTCGCTTTCCTGCGTTGCCAGCCAGGCCATGCGAACTTCATAAGAGATGACCTGCACCGCCATCGCCAGGTTGAGCGAGCTGTATTCCGGGTTCGCGGCAATGGCGACATGATAATGGCACTTCTGCAGCTCTTCGTTGGTCAGGCCAACGCGCTCACGTCCAAACACCAGCGCCACCGGCGAGTTCGTTGCTTCAGAGACGCTTTTTAAACCGCATTCACGCGGATCCAGCATTGGCCACGGCAGCGTACGGGAGCGCGCGCTGGTACCCACCACCAGGCTGCAACCCGCCAGCGCTTCATCGAGAGTATCGACGATCTGCGCGCTGCCGATCACATCGCTGGCACCTGCCGCCAGGGCGATGGCCTGGGAGTCCGGTTTAACCAGTGGATTTACCAGCCACAGATTAGTTAAACCCATGGTTTTCATTGCGCGGGCCACAGAGCCCATGTTGCCAGTGTGAGAGGTTTCCACCAGCACGATTCGAATATTTTGCAGCATTGTATTTCTTCGGCTAAAGATTATTCGGGCATATTATCATAAAACGAAGACATATTCCGAACTCGCTGCTATACTCTGCGCCGTTTTCCCGTTCTTTAACATCCAGTGAGAGAGACCGATGCATCCGATGCTGACCATCGCCGTGCGCGCAGCGCGCAAGGCGGGTAATGTAATTGCCAAACACTACGAAACGCCAGACTCTGTAGAAACCAGCCAGAAAGGCAGCAATGATTTCGTGACTAACGTCGATAAAGCCGCCGAAGCGATTATTATCGAAACAATTCGCAAATCTTACCCACAGCACACCATCATCACCGAAGAAAGCGGTGAGCATGTTGGTGAAGATCAGGATGTTCAATGGGTTATCGATCCACTGGATGGCACTACCAACTTCGTAAAACGTCTGCCGCACTTCGCGGTTTCCATCGCAGTACGCATTAAAGGCCGTACTGAAGTCGCCGTTGTTTACGATCCAATGCGTAACGAACTGTTCACCGCAACCCGCGGCCAGGGCGCACAGCTGAACGGCTACCGTCTGCGTGGCAGCACCGCACGCGATCTGGACGGCACCATCATCGCCACCGGTTTCCCGTTCAAAGCGAAACAGCACGCCACTTCTTACATGAAAATTCTTGGCAAGATGTTTACCGAGTGCGCTGACTTCCGCCGCACAGGTTCTGCTGCGCTGGATCTGGCTTACGTTGCCGCTGCACGCGTTGACGGTTACTTCGAAATCGGTCTGAAACCATGGGATTTCGCCGCAGGTGAGCTGATTGCTCGTGAAGCAGGCGCACTGGTTTGCGACTTCACCGGCGGTCATAACTACATGGCGACTGGCAACATCGTTGCAGGTAATCCGCGCGTAGTGAAAGCCATGCTGGCTAACATGCGTGACGAACTGAGCGACGCGCTGAAGCGTTAATTCAGTACAGCCCGGTGGTGTCATGCTTACCGGGCTTACGTGTTGATACAGGCCGGACAAGGCGTAGCCGCCATCCGGCTTTGATTAAAACGGTCTAATCCCTCGCCCCACCGGCACCGCGCTCACCCACATCACTACCGCTGCAGCAATCAGCATCGCACCACCGGCTAATGCCAGCGTCGTCCAGCCAATCTGTCGCCACAGCACCGGCGCTTTATGTCCGCTAAGTCTCACCGCCAGCGAGCGGAAACTGTGTACCAGCAAAGCCAGTGACGTAATCGTCAAAGAGGTTCCTGCCGCCATCGCCAGCGCCGACGCCATGCCCCAGCTAAAAACGCCAACCACTTTGCTAAACAGTAAAACCATAATTGCCCCGGAGCATGGCCGCATTCCCATAGACAAAACGATCATCAGCCGGGCGCGCCAGTCATCACCGCTTTGCAGCTGTTCAGGATCAGGCAAATGCTGATGCCCACAGCCACAGCCCTCGTGATGCACATGGTGCGGCGTGAAGGCGGTAAATTTCGGGCGACGCAGCAACTGGCGCAATTTCTTCAGCGCACGGACGCACAATAAAACGCCCAACACGCCAACCAGCGCATAACTCCCTTTCTCCAGCCAGAAACTACTCATATGTAGCTGTCGCGCAGGCAACTGCAAAATGGTGAGTACCACAACCACCAGCCCGATGGCGACCAGTCCCTGTAATAAAGATGAGGCCAGCGTCAGGCCAATACTCGACCTCAGCTTCGAGGGATGCGTTGCCAGCCAGGTGGTAATGACGACTTTTCCATGTCCTGGTCCCAACGCATGCAGCACACCATAGAGAAAACTAAACAGCAGCAGCGATCCCCCGGCCTGGGCCGGATTGGCGGCAACGGCTTTCAGCAAACCGCTCATCTGCTGGTTAACGTCGCGCTGCCAGACGACACTTTTCATCATCACCTGCGGCCAGGCCTGCCATAGCCACAGTATGCCGACTGCAGCCAGCAGTAAAAACACCGCCAGCGGCCATAGCGTGAGCCAGCGGCGTCTGGCGGCGCGTTGTTGATAAACTACGGACATTGCAGCGTCACCGTCTGTGCAAACTGTTTACCCAATTCCATATCCTCCGGCGGTGCGTCTTCTTTATCCAGCGACTGCGCAAAGCTCAGCATTTGTTCATTCGGCGTCGGCGTATGTACTGAAATACGGCATTGCTGACTTATGGCCTGCGCCAGCCAGGCATCGCTGTCTTTGTCATAGCTCATATCAACGTAGTAGGTGGGATCGAAGGTTGAAATGGTATATTTTTGACCGCTCAGCGGCTGAGCTTCTGCCAGCGGCAACACGAACGTCAGCACTGCCTGATGTTCTTCACGCTCCATGCCATATTCCGTCGGCCTGTTTTTAAACTTTACCTTTTTCCCGTCGTGCCACACTTCGGTGAAATAGTGCTGCCCGAGGACGTTGGCCATCACTTCTGCCGCCAGTTTTTTCCAGATCTCATCACCAGGTTTGGCATTTCCCGCATCGTAAAGCAGATCTGCCGAGGTGATTTCATCCATCGTCCAGCGCATTTTTAGCGCGACGAACTGGTCATTCTCGCTCACTATCTCGGTTTTCAAATGGATAAAGCTGTGGGGATGCGCACCTGCGCCAAAGGACAGGATCGCGAGAAACAACGTCATAATGATACGTTTAACGCCTTGCATGAGTTCTCCACGAGAAAAATCTACACCGCCACAAATAATGATGCCGTGTTTGGCGAAAGTGTGCTGAGGATACCATTGAACGAAAAAATGTTGAGCCTCCTTTTCCGGTATCGATTCAGTTCTCAATTTCAACAATTTCTTCTTCAGCAACATCCTCCCAAATACCTTTTCGTCGCCACAACTTAAGTAAAATGATAACAATTTGTTAATTTACGGTTTCATTTTAATGTTTTGTTAACACTGAATTTAAATTACTGAGTGTATTTCCGCGCAAATTTAACCAATATTTAACCTTTTATTTCCCATAAAATTACAATAATGGGCATAGATCACATTCACCAAACTTCTGATTCATTCCCTCTTCCATTCGTTGTTAACTTCACGCCGTGACATGTCCTGCCCCCTACGAAAGGTACAACTATGAAATTCAAACTCGCATTACTCAGTGCAACCCTGGTTTCTGCATGCATGTTGTCCGGCACGTCCTTTGCGGCGGAAAAATATGAAATTGCTGTGGTTGCCAAAGTCACCGGGATTCCGTGGTTTAACCGGATGGAAACCGGTGTTAATGAAGCAGCAAAAAAACTGGATGTGAATGCTTACCAGACCGGGCCTTCCACGCCGGATCCGGCACAGCAGGTCAAAGTGATTGAAGATCTGATCGCCAAAAACGTCAACGCCATCATCGTGGTACCGAATGATGCCAAGGTCCTTGAGCCAGTACTGAAAAAAGCGCGCGATAAAGGCATTGTCGTTCTGACGCACGAATCCCCGGATGAGCAAATTGGCCAATGGGATATCGAAACCATCGATAGTGAAAAATACGCACAGGCCAACGTCGATGAGTTAGCAAAAAACATGGGCGGCAAAGGGGGTTACGCCATCTATGTCGGTTCACTGACGGTGCCGCTGCATAACGCGTGGGCGGATTATGCAATTAAGTACCAGAAAGAAAAATATCCGGAAATGTTTGAGGTCACTTCACGTCTGCCGGTTGCGGAAAGCATCGATAAATCCTACGCCACGACGCTGGACCTGATGAAAACCTATCCGCAGATGAAAGGCATTATCGGTTTCGGCTCGCTGGGTCCAATCGGGGCGGGTCAGGCTGTGCAGAAAAAACGCGCCAAAGATAAAATCGCCGTCGTCGGGATCGCAATGCCAGCACAGGCTGCACCTTACCTGATGCGCGGTGATATCAAAAAAGCGCTGCTGTGGGATCCAAAAGACGCGGGCTACGCGCTGGTAACGGTTGCCGATCAGTTGTTGCAGGGCAAAGAAGTTAACGCCGACCTGAGTATCGATGGTTTAGGGAAAGCCGATATCGACACGGAGAAGAAAGTGATCCGCTTTAACAAGATCCTCGAAGTCACCAAAGACAACGCACAATCACTTGGTTTCTAGGGCTTTAGCCAACACCAGGGAACCTTAACGCCGGCCGTCTGGCCGGCGCTATCAACCAAACTAACACTCAGCGTCCATCCGGGCGCTCGCAGGGGTATTGTCCATGGCAGACACCACCGCATTTATCACTCTTGAGAATATCAGCAAACAATTCCCGGGCGTGCTGGCGCTGGATAACGTGAATCTGACGCTGAGAAAAGGCGAAGTTCACTGTCTGGCGGGTCAAAACGGCTGTGGTAAAAGTACCATTATTAAAGTGATCTCCGGAGTTTATCATCCGGAAAAAGGTGCGCAGATTTTACTCGATGGCAAATTGTTCCATCACCTGACGCCGCAGCTCTCTTCCCATTATGGCATTCAGGTTATTTATCAGGACCTGTCGTTGTTCCCTAACTTTAGCGTCGCGGAGAATATCGCGGTCAACCGCTATCTGCCCGGTGGCGATATCTGGGTACGTCGTGGCGCCATGAAGCAGCAGGCGCTGGCAGCCATGAAGCGCATCGGTGTGAACATCGATCCCGATAAAAAGGTTGAAAAACTCTCGATTGCCGACCGACAACTGGTCGCCATTTGCCGGGCGATTGCCGCCGATGCGCGTCTGGTGATTATGGACGAGCCTACCGCCTCACTAACCCGTCAGGAGGTTAATGGCCTGCTACGGGTCGTTAACGAACTAAAAGCTGCCGGAATTTGTGTAGTGTTTGTCAGCCACCGTCTGGATGAAGTGATGGAAGTGGCTGACCGCATCAGCGTGATGCGCGACGGCAAACTGGTGGGCACTTATCCTGCCAGCGAACTCGACAGCCACGAGCTGGCTTTCCTGATGACCGGACAACGCTTCCACTATAGCCCGCTGCCGGAAAGACCCGCTATTGAGCAAGAGCCCCTGCTGGAGCTGCGCAACCTCAGCCGCAGAGGCAAATACCAAAACATTAATCTGTCGCTGCACGGCGGCGAGATTGTCTCCATTGTGGGGCTGCTGGGCGCCGGACGCACCGAACTTTGTCTGAGCCTGTTTGGCATGACGCACCCAGAAAGCGGTGAGATTCGCATTAACGGCCAGCCGGTCACTCTTCGCAATAACCATGATGCCATCAAACATGGGATCGGCTACGTCTCAGAAGATCGCCTGACGCAGGGGCTGATCATGGAGCAGTCGATCTACGACAACACCATCGTCACGGTGTTTGATCAACTGCATACTGGCAGCGGCCTGCTCGATCATCGTAAAGCGCAAAAACTGGTCGCCGACTTGATCCGCGAGCTGAATATCAAAGTGTCCGATCCACACCTGCCGGTTAAAACCCTTTCCGGCGGTAATGCCCAGCGTATCGCCATTGCCAAATGGGTGGCGACTAACCCCCGCATCCTGATCCTCGACTCCCCTACCGTAGGCGTAGATATCGCCAACAAAGAGGGTATTTACCAGATAGCCCGCGATCTGGCGGAACAGGGTATGGCGGTGCTGATGATTTGCGATGAAATCCCGGAAGCGTATTACAACAGCCACCGCGTGCTGGTGATGCGTCGCGGCAGGCTGGTGGCGGAATTTAATCCTCATCAGTGCCGTGAAGAGGAGATTGCTGAAGTGGTCGAGGTAATCAATGAATAAGATGCATCTCTCCCGTTTAATCGGGCAACATGAATTTTGGCTGGGCCTGCTGGTTGTGGCCCTTGCCGTTGGGCTGAGCATCAGCACCGATGAGTTCTTGTCTTTGGGGAACCTGACGGATGTGGCTACCAGCTATGCGATTCTCGGCATCCTTGCCTGCGGGCTGTTTGTGGTACTGATTTCCGGCGGGATCGACATCTCATTTCCGGCGATGACCGCGATAGCCCAGTATGCGATGGCCAGTTGGGTTATCGGCCACGGCGGCAACTTCGCGCTGGCGTTAATCATCGCGATTGCGGTGGGCCTGTTGCTTGGACTTATTAATGGCTTCCTGGTCTACTGGCTGCGCGTTCCGGCCATCATCATTACCATCGCCACGTTGAACGTTTACTACGGTCTGCTGGTGTACGCCACCAAAGGCACCTGGCTGTACGGCTTTCCGGACTGGTTTATGAACGGCATCAATTGGTTCTCGTTCACCGCGGCGGATGGCTACGACTACGGCTTGACACTGCCTCTGCTGTGCCTGGCGGCTGTGATCATCTTTACCGCCGTGCTGATGAACTATACCCGTCTTGGCCGTCAGGTTTACGCCATGGGCGGTAATCGTGATGCGGCCTCGCGCCTGGGGCTGAATCTGCTGAAGCTGCATTTCTACGTGTATGGCTACATGGGCATTCTGGCAGGCGTTGCCGCCGTGGTTCAGGCGCAAATCACCCAGTCAGTTGCGCCCAATTCGCTGCTCGGCTTTGAGTTGACGGTACTGGCGGCGGTCGTGCTCGGCGGAACCAGCATGAGCGGCGGACGCGGAACATTAACCGGAACCCTGCTCGGCGTGGTTCTGCTGGCCTTCTTACAAAATGGCCTGACGCTGCTCAGCGTCTCCTCTTACTGGCACACCGTGTTCAGCGGCGCCATTATCCTGGTCAGCATTAGCGCCACGGCCTGGAACGAAAAACGCAAACTGGCAAGGGAGCTTTGAGATGAAAACAATCGCCAGATTTTTACCCGGTGATGCCATCATTCGTCTGCAATGCGTCATTATTGTGGTCGTCGCCCTGGTCTTCTCGGCCCTGCTCGGCAGCCGTTTTTTCAGCGTCGCTAACTTCCAGTCGATTGGCTCGCAACTGCCGATCCTTGGCATGCTGGCCCTCGGGATGGGCATGACCATGCTGACCGGCGGCATAAACCTGTCGATAATTGCAGGTGCGAATGCCTGCTCGCTGGTAATGGCGGCGATTATCGTCACCCATCCGGATAACCCGTTGTTTCTGGTGCTGGCGCTGCTGGCAGGCGCTGCCGTGGCGGTCGCAATCGGTACGCTCAACGGCGCGCTGATTGCCTGGGTCGGGGTTTCGCCGATTCTCGCCACGCTCGGCACGATGACGCTTATCTCCGGGCTGAATATTCTGCTTTCCAATGGGACGGTGATTTCCGGTTTCCCGACCGCCATTCAATATCTTGGTAACGCCACGATTGCCGGTATTCCGGTAGCGCTGCTGCTCTTTTTCCTGGTGGCAATCCTGCTGTGGGTACTGCTGGAGCACACCACGCTTGGGCGCAGTCTGTATCTCGTTGGTTCCAATGAACAGGCTACCCGCTACAGCGGCGTAAATACCGTCCGGGTACAAATTTCCGTGTACGTGATTTCTGCCCTGCTCGGCTGGGTCGCCGCCATTCTGATGATGGCGAAATTCAACTCGGCAAAAGCCGGATACGGTGAGTCCTACCTGCTGGTCACCATCCTTGCCTCCGTCCTCGGCGGCATCAACCCGGATGGCGGTTTCGGGCGCATTATCGGCCTGGTACTGGCGCTGATTGTGCTGCAAATGCTGGAAAGCGGCCTTAACTTGCTGGGGGTCAGCAGCTATCTGACGATGGCCCTGTGGGGCGCGGTGCTGATCCTCTTTATCGCATTACAGAATCGTAAAGCCTGATTTCAGGAGAAAAAATTATGGCAAGTTACTTTATTGGTGTGGATGTCGGAACCGGAAGCGCCCGTGCCGGCGTGTTTGATCTCAACGGCAGAATGGTCGGCCAGGCCAGTCGGGCTATCGAGATTTACCGCCCGCAGGCCGATTTTGTTGAGCAGTCTTCCGATAACATCTGGCAGGCGGTGTGTAACGCGGTTCGCGATGCGATTAATCAGTCGGATATCAACCCAATCCAGGTGAAAGGTCTGGGCTTTGACGCTACCTGCTCACTGGTGGTGCTGGATAAAGAAGGTAAACCGCTGACCATCAGCCCGTCCGGGCGCAGCGAACAGAACATCATTGTGTGGATGGATCACCGCGCCATTACCCAGGCTGAACGCATTAACGCCCTGCATCATCGGGTGCTGGACTACGTTGGCGGGATTATCTCCCCGGAAATGCAAACGCCCAAGCTGCTGTGGCTGAAGCAGCATATGCCCAATACCTGGGCCAATGCGGGTTACTACTTTGATCTGCCCGATTTCCTGACCTGGCGCGCAACAGGCGATGACACACGCTCATTGTGTTCGACAGTGTGTAAATGGACCTATATGGGCCATGAAGACAAATGGGATGCCAGCTATTTCCGCCAGATTGGGCTGGAAGACCTGCTGGAACATGATGCTGCCAAAATTGGTCGCTACGTGAAAACCATGGGCGAACCGCTCGGTCACGGGCTGTCCGCGCGCGCCGCCAGCGAAATGGGACTGATTCCGGGGACCGCGGTCAGCGTCTCGATAATCGATGCCCACGCCGGCACACTCGGTACGCTCGGCGCAAGCGGAGTTTCCGGCGAGGTGGCGGATTTTGACCGTCGTGTCGCACTAATTGGTGGCACCTCCACCGGACACATGGCGATTTCCAAAGAGCCGCGTTTTATCGGCGGCGTCTGGGGCCCTTACTACTCAGCCGTACTGCCGGAATACTGGCTCAATGAAGGCGGGCAGTCAGCAACCGGGGCGTTAATCGACCACGTTATTCAGTCGCACCCGTGTTACGAAACCCTGCTGACGCAGGCTAAGTCTCAGGGGCAAACCATTTATGAAGTGCTGAATGCGCTGCTGCGTAAAATGGCTGGTGAGCCGGAAGATATCGCCTTTTTGACCCGTGACATGCACATCCTGCCCTATTTCCACGGCAACCGCTCGCCGCGCGCTAACCCCACGCTCACGGGAGCAATCACCGGACTGAAGCTGTCCCGCACGCCGGAAGATATGGCGCTCCAGTACCTCGCAACCATCCAGGCCATTGCGCTGGGAACGCGCCATATCATTGAAACGATGAACCAAAGCGGCTACACCATCGATACGATTATGGCCAGCGGCGGCGGGACGAAAAACCCGATCTTCGTTCAGGAGCATGCCAACGCCACCGGTTGCGCCATGCTGCTGCCTGAAGAGAGCGAAGCCATGCTGCTGGGCGGCGCCATGATGGGGACTATCGCCGCAGGCGTGTTCGACACGTTCCCGGAAGCGATGTCGGCGATGAGCCGGATTGGTAAAACGGTCACCCCGCAGACCAATCGCATTAAGCAGTACTACGATCGCAAATATCGGGTATTCCACGAGATGTATCAGGATCATATGAAATACCGCCAACTGATGCAGGAGGACGCATGAGTGACTCCTGGTCTCAGGCCACCGGCGTATTTCAGCTCTATAGCGATGCCCTCGCAGGTCTGGGACAGCATCTGACTGAACCGGTCTGGCAGTCGCTAATGGCGGAGCTGCGCGATTGCCAGGGGAAAATCGTCGTCACTGGCGTCGGTACATCCGGTATTGCGGCGCGTAAAGTCGCGCACATGCTCGCCTGCGTGGAACGTCCGGCGATTTACCTCAACGCGACGGATGCGGCGCATGGCGATCTCGGTTTTTTACGCGCCGATGACCTGGTCATTATGCTATCACGCGGGGGAAATTCGGATGAACTCACCCGACTGCTGCCCGGGCTGGCTGCGAGAAATGTGCCCATCCTGAGCGTGACTGAAAACGCCGACTCAGCCATTGCTAAAGCGTCGAGGCTGGTGATTTCCACCGGCGTCCAGCGTGAGGCCGACCCGTTGAACATGTTGGCCACCACCTCAATTTTACTGGTCCTGGCTATCTTTGACGCCGCCTGCGCCTGTCTGATGAGCGAAAGCGGTTACTCAAAAGAGACGCTATTGTCTGTACATCCTGGCGGTGATGTGGGATTAACGCTGAGCCGCGAGCAGTAACACCAGACCGCGCATTTCCACTCGTCTTCTCAACCCGTCACCCTCAGGCGGGTTTTTTTTATGTCTCAATAGAAGATAAAACAGTGAAAAAGCCAGTTAACGCGCTGCGTTCCACTCCTGCTATCTGTTCCGCACGTTAAAAATTCTGTGACGCTCTCCAGCATTCCTGGTGGAAAGCATTCCATTCTCCAAATCTATGAGCAAACTTTAGCTATTCTTATCAAACATACTTACGGGAGATCCTACAGATGATGTCAACGCTTGCTCCACCATCTGTACTTTCCGCTCCCCAGCGCCGTTGCCAGGTGCTGCTGACGCTTTTCCTGCCAGGGCAAACCGCTACAGCTCAAACCTTCAGTAGCCTCAATGGCGTTGATGATGCCACTGTTGAGGAAGATATTATTGGCGCAGGACTCGAAATCCAGCGCTATCACCGACTCGCGATTACCACCGCGCTGAATGGCGGCTATACGATCGAAGGGACCCCGCTAAATCAGCGCCTGTGTCTGTTGCAGTGGCTGCGCCGCGGTCTGCGGATCTGCCCGACTTTTATCGCCCAGCATTTCACACCCGCATTAAAAATGGCGCTGAAACAACAAGGTATCGCGCGTACGCTGTATGACGACACCAATCTGCATGCGCTCATTAATCTGTGCTCCCGGCGCTTGCAGAAGCCGTTTGAGTACCGTGACATCCAGTTCCTGCGCCTGTATTTACAGTATTGTCTGCTACAGCATCACGCGGGAGTCACCCCGGAATTTAATCCGCTCCAGCAACGCTGGGCGCAATCCTGCGCAGAGTATCCGCTCGCTGAGGAAATTGGCCGCCACTGGCAGCGCCACGTCATGCAGAGTGCGCCGCCGGGCGAATCGCTGTTTATGGCGTTGTTGTTCTCAATGCTCCGTATCCCCGACCCTGTGCGCGATAACCACCAGCAGGATCGTCGCCTGCGTCTTGCTATTGCACGGCTGGTGCTGCGTTTTCGCGAGTATGGCAATGTACGCTTCAGCGATGAGCAAGGACTGAACGATCAGCTGTATATTCACCTTGCCCAGGCGCTTAACCGCAGCGTGTTTGCCATTGGCATAGATAACACGCTGCCGGAGGAGTTCAGCCGACTTTATCCCCGTCTGGTTCGTACTACCCGCGAGGCGATACATGGCTTCGAAGCGGAGTACGATGTGCAGTTTTCAGAAGAAGAGATCGGGCTGGTCGCCGTTATTTTCGGTGCCTGGCTGATGCAGGAGAAGGATTTGCACGAGAAGCAGATTATCCTGCTGACCGGCAACAATGAACAACTTGAAGCGCATATTGAGCAACAGCTGCGCGAACTGACGCTGCTGCCGCTCAACGTAAAACATATGCCGATGCAGGACTTTCAAAAACAGGGTTCGCCGCGCGGAGTCACGCTGATTATTACGCCGTATACCACGCCGCTGCCGCTGTTTTCACCGCCGTTGATTCATGCGGATCTGGCACTTACGCCGCATCAGCAGCAGCAGATCCGCAAAATTCTCGAATCATAACGTTGCAGGCTGCGCCACCACCTTCGGGCGCAGAAAGATTGCCGGTAGCGCCACCAGCGCCATCACCCAGAATACGCCGTTGCCCAGATTCTGGTACAGGTAGCCTGCGAATACGGTCATGATGGCGATGCTACCGCCCATCGCCACCGCAGAATACACCGCCTGCAAACGTATCACTTCGCTGCCCTGGCCCGTCGCGATATAGCGCATTGCCGCCAGGTGGCAGACGGTAAAGGTTCCGCAATGGAGGATTTGCACCACAATCAGCCACGGTAGCTCAGTGCTCCAGCCCATCAACCCCCAACGTGCCACGCCGCAAACGGCGGAAAGCAGCAGCAAATCGCGCGCGCTAAAGCGGCGGAATAGCTTGTGACTGAGCGCAAAAATAATCACTTCCGCCACCACGCCTAATGACCACAAATAGCCCACCGCCGAAGCGGAATATCCGGCAGACTGCCAGTAGATGGCGCTGAACCCGTAATAAGCGGCATGCGCACCTTGCAACAGACTCACACAGGCCAGAAAACGCCAGCTTTGGGTTATCAACGCACGCCAGGCGGGCCATCCCGCGCTCTCCTGCTGACGGTTTTCCCCCGCTGGCTGCACGCTCGGGCGGATCATCATCCCCAATAGCATCGACGCGACGCCAAGCGACAGCAGGACCAGAATCACCCGATAGTCAAACAGGCTCACCAGCTTGCCGGTCAGCGCGGAGCCAATCACAAAGGCAACGGATCCCCACAGTCTTACCCGACCGTAGTCCATGGTTATCTGTTTTTGCCAGGTGTTGGCCAGCGCGTCGGTCAACGGCACCAGCGGCGAGAAAAACAGGTTAAAGCCGACCATCACCACCATCAGCCACGCCACGTTGGTGCCCGCCCAGAAGGCCAGCGCAAACACCAGCGTCAACAGGGCCAGAATACGTAAAGCGGAGATCAGACGAGAGGGATCGCTTACGCGCGGCGCAATCAGCAAACTGCCGAGAAAACGGGCAATCAGCCCCGCGCCCAGCAGTAAACCGATGGTTTCCGGCGTCAGCCCCAGCCCTTCGAGCCAGACGCTCCAGAAAGGCAGAAAAATACCGTAGCTAAAGAAGTAGGTGAAATAACCGAGCGCCAGCCAGCGCGTGGAATGCAAAGCCATGGGTCCTCCCGTTTTAGAAGCCCTAGTCTAATGACACAAGCCGCATTCTGAAGAGTACTACTGTTCACATTTACCAGATAATTGTGACAAACATCACTTTTAACCAACACTGTTGGCTATCCGAATCAACAATCATTTACACCTGTACAATTTTACAGCAGAAGATGTGATGGGATGAGTAAACAGGAATGCAAGAAAGGAAAATATTTAGCTAAAAAACACGCAACTGAATATTAAGGGCTTAATATCATCACGAGTATAATACTTAGCAAAAACATTCGTTATTATAATATTTCACCCCTCACTAATTTAATATTATTTAATACAATGACAGTTAATTCGCTTATTTTTAATAAATATAATCTGAAAACATCACGCCTTAACTTGCTTATGCACGAATATCGAATACCATCGCCCCGCAATTAATTTTAACCTGTATGTTTTCATAAATTTAATTGTCAATAGGTTTATCGGATAAGAGGGAATTTAATGAACAAAATTACAAAATCTATAGCAGTTAGCCTGATAGCGCTTTCTGCGGGAAGCGCATGGGCGACAGATGGTACCATTGAATTTACGGGTGAAATTCTAACCAGCACCTGTGAGTTTTCTAATGGCGATGTCATCAACGTAGAACTGGGTCACTACGCCGCTGCTCAGTTTAAAAGCGTTGGCGACCGTTCCCCGGCGATTCCGGTTGATATTCCGTTAAAAAATTGCCCAACCACCCCGTGGGAACACGTTGATGGTACAACGGACAACTCGTTTCAGGTGTGGCTGGAAACGCGTGCAGGCGGCACCGTGGCCAATCACGACGATCTGGTCGCCGTTAGCAGCCTGTATACCCCTGCAACCGGCGTGGGTATCCGTATCGACAGAGCCAGTGACGGCCAACAAATGTCGCTGAATAAGCTCACCACGCCGAAAGTTAGTTTTACCCCGGAAGCCGATGGCACCACTACCGTAGGTCTGCAAGCCTATTACGTCTCCACCGTTGATTCATCACTGATCACCCCTGGGGAAGCCAACGCCAGCGTGGATGTCACCATAGACTACCGCTAATTCCCGTACGTCGTCTCTTTTCTTCCAGCAAGGACGGAAAGAGACGTTTTCTGACGTCTGGTTAAGGATGACTGTGATGAAAAAACACACTATTCTCGTATTATCGATGCTGCTTGGCGGCTGGGTCAGCCAGTGCCTCGCGGGTGGAATTGTGCTAGAGAGAACTCGCGTCATCTACGATGCCGGGAAAAAAGAGGCCGCCCTGCCGGTGGCTAACCGCAGCGAGAACCTGCCCTATTTATTACAGTCGTGGGTCGATAATGCGCAAGGAACGGCGCGTGGTCCTTTTATTATTACGCCACCGCTATTTCGTCTGGATTCGGGTAGCGATTCATCACTACGAATAATTAAATCATCTGAAAACATCATTAATAACAAAGAATCACTTTTCTTTATTAACGTCCGCGCGATCCCGGCAAAAAGCCAGTCTGCCGATAGCGATAATAATATGCTGACCCTGGTATTTAAAACGCGTATCAAACTGTTCTATCGGCCAGCCAATTTAACGGGTAAACCTTACGATGCCTATAAATCTCTCGAATATAAATATAGCAATAATAAGTTAGACATCTATAACCCATCAGCTTATCACGTCGTCTTTGCCGGTATTGCGCTCGGGAAAACCGATCTCACCAGTAAAATCGACTATATCGCTCCCGGCGAGCATAAACAGATCGAGGTTCCCGCTTCTGCAGGGAAAACGGTGCAGTGGGCAGCCATTAACGACTACGGCGGGGCCACCAAAACGGAAACCCGAACGCTGCAATAGCCGTACCCCACGTTGACCACACGATAATAGCTCTCAAGGAATGACAAGCGAAATGGTGCAATTAACACCGCATTTATTAACCACGAAACGGCTCTCTTTCTGGATACATTGCGCGATTGTCAGCGGATGCCTGAGCGCATGCCAGGCCTGGGCCAGCGATCTCTATTTTGACCCGGCGCTGCTGGAAACGGAGAAAAGTGGCCAGCGGGCAGTGGATCTCAACGTATTTTCTCAGAATAACGCCCAGCTCCCTGGTGAATATATTGTTGATATTTATATTAATAAAAAGAAAACGCTACAACGTACGCTGCCGTTCATCGCCGGTAAAGACCACCAGCTGATTCCTCAGTTCACCCTTGGGCAGCTACGTGAGTTGGGCTTTAAGATCGACAACTATCCGCAGCTTGCGGAGCAGGACAACCGTACGATAATTGCCGATCTGGCGCAGGCCATCCCCGGCAGCGTCTCTCAGTTCGACTTCAACCACAGCCGGCTGAATCTCAGCGTGCCGCAGATTGCATTGTACCGCGACGCCCGCGGCTATATTGACCCCTCCCGCTGGGACGACGGTATGCCGGTGCTGTTTACCAACTACGCCTTTAGCGGCTCGCAGAACCAATACGACAGCGATAACACCCAGCGCCAGTATCTGAATATGCAAAACGGCGCCAATATCGGCCCCTGGCGGCTGCGCAATTATTCCACCTGGACGCACAACGATAACGACACACGCTGGGAGAGCATTAATAGCTGGTTGCAGCGGGATATCAAAAGTCTGAAATCGCAGCTGGTGATGGGCGAGAGCGCAACGGAAGGCACAGTATTCACCAGCTATCAGTTTACCGGCGTGCGGCTGTACTCCGATGAAACCATGCTGCCCAACAGTCAACGCGGCTTTGCGCCGACCATTCGCGGTATCGCCAACTCCAGCGCTATCGTCACGGTACGGCAAAACGGCTACACCCTGTATCAAAGCAATGTCCCGGCCGGCGCTTTTGAAATCAACGATCTCTACCCCTCTTCCTTCAGCGGCGATTTAGACGTCACTATCGAAGAGGCCGACGGTAGCGTGCGGCACTTCGTCCAGCCCTTCTCCGCGCTACCGCAGATGCAGAGGCCGGGATATCTCAAATACAGCGCCACCGCCGGGCGCTTTCGCGCCGCCAGCTCGCAGGACAGCAACGAACCGGAGTTCCTTGAAAGCACCGCCAGCTATGGCCTGAACAACGTGTTGACCCTGTACGGTGGCCTGAATGCCTCGCAGGACTATCGGGCGCTGGCGCTGGGTCTCGGCTCTACGCTCGGCGAACTTGGGGCGGTATCGATGGATGTCAGCCGTGCGGATACCCAGCTTGATAACGATGAAAACTATCACGGCTACAGCTGGCGTACCCAGTACATCAAAGATCTACCGGAAAGCGGCACCAGCGTGTCACTAAGCTACTATCGCTACACCAGCAGCGGTTATTTCAACTTCTCCGACGCCAACCAGAAGGACATCAGCGCCGACGACCGCCTGCGCAACGAAGCTCAGTTCACCGTCAGCCAGTCGCTGTTTTCTGGTATCAGCTTCTACGCCTCCGGCTCGCAGCAGAAGTACTGGGATCGCGGGGGGCAGGATAAAAACCTGTCCATTGGTCTGAACGGCAATCTATGGGGCGTGAGCTATAACCTCAGCGGCCAGTTCACCGATTCGCAGGACAGCGACAACGATCGCACGCTGTCGCTCAGCCTGAGCGTACCGCTGGATCGCTGGCTGTCGCATGCGCGGGCAACCTGGCGCACCACCGATCAACGCGATCGCGCCACACAGCACGAAGTGGGTATCAACGGCTCGCTGCTGGAAGACCGTCGACTGAGCTATAGCCTCAAACAGCGGCAAAGCGAAGGCGGCGGCGGTGATAGCAGCAGCCTGTACGGCAGCTATCGCTCTGCCTATGGCACCATGAATGCGGGCTACGACTACAGCAGCGATAGCCAGCAGATGAGCTACGGCCTCTCCGGCGGTATTGTCGCCCATCCCCACGGCGTGACGCTGTCGCAGCCGCTGGGTAATGCCTTTGCGCTGATTGACGCCAACGGCGCGGCAGGTATCCGGGTGAAAAACTATCCGGGCATCGCCACCGACTATTTTGGCTATGCCATTATCCCCTATCTGACCGCGTATCAGGAAAACGCCATCTCTCTCGATACCACTATGATGCCGGATAATGTCGATGTGACCGAAACCGTGCGTACCGTGGTGCCTAATCGCGGTGCCGCTGTAACGGCGCACTTTATTGCCCAGACCGGCTACCGCGTGCTGTTGAAACTCACCGATGCGCGAGGGAATGCGCTGCCCTTCGGCGCAGTAGCCAGCAGCCAGACGCAGCAAAGCATCGTCGATGAAGGCGGCGTGCTGTATATCACCGGCGTGAACAATCAGCCGCAGAGGTGGTCCGTGCGCTGGGGCAATCAGCCTGATCAACAGTGCCAGTTTACCTTCAGCCTGCAGGAAGATGCCGCTCGCAGCGCCGCAATACATAATGGGAACGCACTATGTCAATAAAGAATTCGTGGATGAAAAATGGGATTGCCGCCGCGCTGCTGGCGCTATCTATCGCCCCGGTCTACGCGGCGAACGGGTCCTGCGTCGCATCAGGTCCATCAGGTCGCTTTAACGCCGATGTCTCCAGCGACTGGACACAAGCCCAGAACGTCGCCGGAACCTCGCTGGAGCTGCCGACGCCACTCACGGGCGGTGCTTATCAAATTGATTGCGGCTGTGGCGCGGGTAGCAGAGTGGCGCTGTTCTATACGGTCACCAGCGCGCTATCCGGAAACGGTCAACTCAGCGGCTTTTACCATCTGAATGATAATCTGGATATTAAAACCGAAGTTGACGATATTCCCGGCGCCACAGCCGTCTTACCGACAAACCGTGACCCATTGAGAGAAAGCGGCTCGTATGGGATAAGCAGCGAAAAAGGCAGCGTATGTATCGACGATCCGGCGGAGACTCGCGCCGCGCCGGTGACGATTGGCGCACGTACCCGTTTTACGCTGTACGTCACCAAACCCTTCTTAGGTGAACTGGTGATTCCAGATACCCAAATCGCCTCCGTACGGGCCGGATGGAGCACGACGACCACCTCTCCGTCAATGAACAACCTGGGAGATATCGCCGAGCTGCACATCCAGGGGAGCATTACCGTGCCTCAGGACTGTAAAATCAACCAGGGCGACGTCATTCAGGTCGATCTCGGTTATATCAACACCAGCCGTTTCACTACCCGTAATGAGATGCCGGACGGCTATACACCAGTCAATTTTGATATTGTCTACAACTGTGGCGATACATCAAGCATCAACAATGATCTGGAAATGAGGATTGATGGCGATGATGTGCTTGATCAGTACACGTTAGTCGCCCGCCGCCGGGAGGCCGATAATATCCCGGACATCGGCGTGAGAATGGCTCGTATCGGCGACACCCACATCAATATCCCGTTCACAAATGGGTTGATCGCTATCGATGATATCGGCGAGGGGCACATCAGTCTGGAGGCATGGCCGATCAATCTCCTCGGTGGAACGCCAGCCCCAGGTAAATTTAGCGGTACAGCCACGATTACCGTTCTCGTGAAATAGCGCTTTACTCTATCCTCTGGCGTTGTGCCAGTTCGATGAATTGCTGCAGGGCGGGCTTTAGCTCGCCCTTCTTCCATGCCATCAACAATGCCAGCGTTGGCGCTTCACCGACGATTGGCCGAAAAACCACCTGCCCGGTATTAAAATTATTCATATAACCGGGTATCAAAGTCACCCCCAGCCCCATGCCGACCAGATTCATGGTCACCAGAATATTGGTCGCTACCTGCACAATATTGGGCTGGCTTTCCTGCTGCTGAAACCAGTTTTTGACAATCATCGCTAGCGCCCCGGAATAAGCGGGATCGGTACTGACAAAATTTACGCCATGCAGCTGTTCTGCGGAGATCGCTTGCTCATTGGCTAACGGATGATTCACCGGTAACACCACGACCAGCGGCTCATGAATCAGCTCCAGATAATCCAGCTCCGGGCTGTACACCGGGTGACGCATTAAGCCCACGTCCAGTTCTCCGTTGAGGATCCTTTCTTCCTGTTCGGTGGTTATCAGGCTTACCAGTTCAATGTGCGTATCCGGTTGTTTTAAACGAAATAAGGGCAGCACTTTCGGGAGCAAATTCACCTCAGCGGAAGGGACAAAACCAATAGCGAAATGATTATCTTCCTGCCCCGTTTTACGGGCGCGAACTTTGGCATTTTCCGCCTGCTCAAGGATCGCCAGCGCGTCCTGTAAAAAGCACTCCCCCGCCGCCGTCAGCGCAACTTTTCGCTTGTCCCGCACCAGTAACGGAACGCCCACGCAGGTTTCCAGATCGCGGATCTGGCTGCTTAACGACGGCTGAGAGGTATGCAGCTTTTCTGCCGCCCGGGTGAAATTCAGCGCCTGCGCCACCGCCACAAAATAGCGTAAGTGCCTCAGTTCCATGCGCTTCTCCTTGTTATCGAAAAAATGTCTCAACTGGTAGAAATTTACTATTTCACAGATTGATAACTAACCAGCAACATCCTTATGGCACAAAAATAGAAGGTCAATACATCTTATCTTTCAGGATTAAAAAATATGACCACACCCTCAAATTTAGACATCTACCAACTGATCGACACGCAAAACGGTCGTGTAACCCCACGGATTTATACTGACCCAGAAATTTACCAACTGGAGCTGGAGCGCATCTTCGGGCGCTGCTGGCTATTTCTCGCCCACGAAAGCCAAATCCCCAAAGCCGGTGATTTTTTTAACACCTACATGGGCGAGGATGCGGTCGTGGTGGTTCGCCAGAAAGACGGCAGCATCAAAGCGTTTCTCAACCAGTGCCGCCACCGGGCGATGCGCGTCAGCTACGCCGACTGCGGGAACACTCGCGCCTTTACCTGCCCGTATCACGGCTGGTCGTACGGTATCAATGGCGAGCTGATCGACGTTCCGCTGGAGCCTCGCGCTTACCCGCAAGGGTTATGCAAATCGCACTGGGGACTGAACGAAGTTCCTGGCGTAGAGAGCTATAAAGGGCTGATTTTCGGCAACTGGGACACCACCGCGCCCACGCTACGCGATTATCTCGGCGACATCGCGTGGTATCTCGACGGTGTGCTTGACCGCCGCGAAGGCGGCACAGAAATCGTCGGCGGCGTACAGAAGTGGACCATCGACTGTAACTGGAAATTCCCCGCCGAACAGTTTGCCAGCGATCAGTATCACGCATTGTTCAGCCATGCCTCCGCTGTGCAGGTGTTGGGGGCAAAAGACGACGGTAGCGATAAACGCCTCGGTGACGGACAAACCGCTCGCCCGGTGTGGGAAACCGCCAAAGATGCACTACAGTTCGGCCAGGACGGGCACGGCAGCGGCTTCTTCTTTACCGAAAAGCCGGATGCCAACGTGTGGGTCGACGGCGAAGTCTCCAGCTACTACCGCGACACCTACGCAGAAGCTGAACAGCGTCTGGGTAAGGTTCGTGCTCTGCGTCTGGCCGGTCACAACAACATTTTTCCAACGCTTTCCTGGCTCAATGGTACCGCTACGTTGCGCGTCTGGCATCCGCGCGGTCCTGATCAGGTTGAAGTGTGGGCGTTCTGTATTACCGATAAAGCCGCCTCTGATGAAGTGAAAGCCGCATTTGAAAACAGCGCTACGCGCGCTTTTGGCCCCGCCGGATTCCTTGAGCAGGACGACTCGGAAAACTGGTGTGAAATTCAAAAACTGTTGAAGGGCCATCGGGCGCGTAATAGCAAACTGTGCCTGGAAATGGGGTTAGGTCAGGAGAAACGTCGTGAAGACGGCATTCCGGGGATCACCAACTACATCTTCTCAGAAACCGCCGCCCGCGGCATGTATCAGCGCTGGGCTGATTTACTCAGCAGCGAAAGCTGGCAGGAAGTGCAGGAAAAAACCGCCGCTTACCAGCAGGAGGTGATGAAATGAGTGCTTTAGTTTCCCTGGAACTGCATCACCGCATTACGCAGTTTCTCTACCATGAAGCCAGCCTGCTGGATGACTGGCAGTTTCGAGACTGGCTGGCACAGCTGGATGACGACATTCGCTATACCATGCGCACAACGGTCAATGCCCAGACGCGCGACCGTCGCAAAGGCGTGCAGCCGCCAACCACCTGGATTTTTAACGACAACAAAGATCAGCTTGAACGCCGTATTGCGCGACTGGAAACCGGAATGGCCTGGGCAGAGGAGCCGCCGTCGCGTACCCGGCACCTGATCAGCAACTGCCAGGTCAGTGAAACCGAAGTGCCGGATGTATTCGCCGTGCGTCTTAACTATCTGCTGTATCGCGCGCAAAAAGAGCGCGATGAAACCTTTTACGTCGGCATGCGCATGGACAAAGTGCGCCGTTTACCGGGCGATGAGTGGCGCTTACTGGAGCGTGAGATCGTGCTGGATCAAGCGGTGATCACCTCCCATAACCTGAGTGTATTGTTCTGATGAGTCGTATTTATGCCTGCCCCGTAGGGGATTTGCCGGAGGGTGAAGCGCTCCGGCTCGACACCTCGCCCGTCATCGCGCTGTTCAACGTTGGCGGCGAGTTTTATGCCATTAACGATCGCTGTAGCCACGGTAATGCCTCGATGTCGGAAGGTTATCTGGAAGACGATGCGACGGTGGAATGCCCGCTACATGCCGCCAGTTTCTGCCTGAAAACCGGTAAGGCGTTGTGTTTACCTGCCACCGATCCGCTGACCACCTACGCGGTGTACGTGGAAGGTAGTGATGTGTTCGTTGATATTCCAGAGGACGCGAGATGAGCGATTTACGCGATAACGTGGTCTTTATCACCGGCGGCGGCTCCGGTCTTGGCCTGGCGCTGGTCGAGCGTTTCATTGAGGAAGGCGCGCGGGTCGCCACGCTGGAACTTTCGCCAGCCAAAGTCGCCAGCCTGCGCCAACGTTTTGGCGAACATGTGCTGGCAGTAGAAGGCAACGTCACCTGCTACGCCGACTATCAGCGCGCGGTGGATCAAATTCTGGCGCGCTACGGCACCCTGGACTGTTTGATCGGCAACGCCGGGATATGGGATCACAACGCCTCGCTGGTCAATACGCCAGCGGACGCGCTGGAGAGCGGCTTTCATGAGCTGTTTAACGTCAACGTGTTGGGCTATCTGCTGGGCGCAAAAGCCTGCGCCCCTGCGCTTATCGCCAGCGAAGGCAACATCATCTTTACCCTTTCCAACGCGGCGTGGTATCCCGGCGGCGGCGGTCCGTTGTATACCGCCTCTAAACATGCCGCCACCGGGTTGATTCGCCAGTTAGCCTACGAGCTGGCGCCAAAGGTGCGCGTCAACGGCGTCGGTCCGTGCGGCATGGCGACCGATCTGCGCGGCCCACAGGCGCTGGGTCAGGGCGATACGTCGATTATGCAGTCGCTGACGCCGGAAAAAATCGCCGCCATTTTGCCGTTGCAGTTTTTTCCTGAGCCAGCGGATTTTACCGGCCCGTATGTGATGCTGGCGTCAAAGCGCAACAATCGCACATTGAGTGGCGTGATGATCAATGCCGATGCCGGTTTGGGCATTCGCGGTATTCGTCACGTTGCCGCCGGACTGGATCTCTGAGGAGGCGTTATGAGCCATAAAATTATCGCTATCGTCGGCGGTGGTCAGGCTGCGGCAATGGCCGCCGTCGCACTGCGTCAGCAAGGATTTAACGGCGAATTGCATCTGTTTTCCGATGAGCCGTATCTGCCCTATGAACGCCCTCCGCTCTCCAAAGCGATGCTGCTGGACGAAAATCCACAGCGACAGCCGATCCTGAACGCTGACTGGTGGCGGGAGAACAACGTACAGCTGCATCTTGGCGTCACGCTGCGTCAGATTGACCGCACCTCGCGCACGCTGATACTCGCCGATGGTCAGTCTTACCGCTGGTCGCAGTTGCTGTTGGCGACCGGGGCCGCCGCCAGACCGCTGCCGCTACTGGATAAACTGGGCGAACGTTGCTTTACCCTGCGTCACGCCACAGATGCCGAGCGTCTGCGCGGTACCTTGCTGCCGGGCAAGTCGATTGTGATTGTCGGTGCGGGCACCATTGGCCTGGAATTAGCGGCCAGCGCAATCCTACGCGGCTGTCGGGTGACGTTAGTGGAGCTGGCCTCAACGGTAATGGGTCGCAACGCCCCTGCTCCGGTGCGCGACTATCTGCTAAACCGCCACCGACAGGCAGGGGTGCGGGTGCTGCTCAACAGCGCCATTGAGCACGCTGAAGCGGGAGAGTTTCTCTCGCTTACCCTGCAAAACGGCGAGACGCTACAGGCCGATGCGCTGGTTTATGGCATCGGCATCGTGGCGAATGATGCGTTGGCTCGCGAAGCGGGGCTGGAGACGGCTAACGGTATTATCGTTGACTCCGCCTGCATCACCTCCGATCCCGCGATTTTTGCCGCCGGTGATGTGGCGATAACGCGCCAGCCCGACGGTTCGTTAGAACGAGTAGAAAGCTGGGAAAATGCCAATAACCAGGCACAGATTGCCGCTGCCGCAATGCTTAATCTGCCGTTGCCGGAGAAGACGCCAGGCTGGTTCTGGACTGACCAATTTAATGACAATCTGCAATTTGTTGGCGATATGCAAGGGCAAACATGGTTATGTCGTGGCAATCCGGATGACGGCAAGGCTATCTGGTTCCAACTGCATGATGGGAAGCTAATTGGCGCAGTAGCGCTCAACAACGGACGCGAAGTGCGCGCACTGCGTAAGTTAATTCATTCAGGACGAGTAGTAAGCGAGGAAGCGCTGTGCGATGAAGGCGTAGCGCTGAAGTCGTTGTGATAGCAGCCTGATAAGCGCAGCGCTATCAGGCATTAAAAAAGGCCGCATCAGCGGCCTTTCGTTTTGCGTTAAGCAGAATTACGCGTAAACCGGGAAGCGTGCGCAGATATCCAGAACTTTACCTTTGACGCGCTCGATAACGGCTTCGTCATTGATGTTGTCCAGAACGTCACACATCCAGCCAGCCAGCTCTTTCACTTCCGCTTCTTTAAAGCCACGGCGAGTTACAGCCGGAGAACCGATACGGATACCGGAAGTCACAAACGGGCTCTTCGGATCGTTCGGCACGCTGTTTTTGTTAACAGTGATGTTAGCGCGGCCCAGTGCGGCGTCAGCTTCTTTACCGGTCAGGGTTTTATCAACCAGATCCAGCAGGAACAGGTGGTTTTCAGTACCGCCAGAAACCACTTTGTAGCCACGGTTCAGGAACACTTCTACCATCGCTTTAGCGTTTTTAGCAACCTGCTGCTGGTAAACCTTAAACTCAGGCTCCATCGCTTCTTTCAGCGCCACGGCTTTCGCCGCGATCACGTGCATCAGCGGGCCGCCCTGCGCGCTTGGGAACACCGCGGAGTTCAGCTTTTTGTACAGCTCTTCGTCACCGCCTTTCGCCAGGATCAGGCCGCCGCGCGGACCTGCCAGGGTTTTGTGGGTGGTGGTGGTCACTACGTGTGCGTGTGGAACCGGGTTCGGGTAAACGCCTGCGGCGATCAGGCCCGCAACGTGCGCCATGTCAACGAACAGGTATGCGCCAATGCTGTCGGCGATTTCACGCATTTTTGCCCAGTCAACAACGCCGGAGTAAGCAGAGAAGCCGCCGATGATCATCTTCGGCTTGTGCTCTTTGGCCTGCTTAGCCATATCTTCGTAGTCAATTTTACCGGACTCATCAATACCGTAAGGGATGATGTTGTACAGCTTGCCAGAGAAGTTAACCGGGGAACCGTGAGTCAGGTGGCCGCCTTGCGCCAGGTTCATACCCAGAACGGTATCACCCGGTTGCAGCAGAGCGGTGTAAACAGCGAAGTTAGCCTGGGAGCCGGAGTGCGGCTGTACGTTAGCGTAGTCAGCGCCAAACAGCTCTTTTGCACGATCGATAGCCAATTGCTCAACGATATCAACGTACTCACAACCGCCGTAGTAGCGCTTGCCCGGATAACCTTCAGCGTATTTGTTGGTCAGCTGAGAACCCTGCGCCTGCATAACACGCGGGCTGGTGTAGTTTTCGGAGGCGATCAGTTCGATGTGCTCTTCCTGACGTACTTTTTCCTGCTCCATAGCCTGCCACAGTTCGGCATCATAATCGGCAATGTTCATTTCACGCTTTAACATCCGCATCTCCTGACTCAGCTAACAATAGAATTTCGGCCTAAAAAGGCAGTCCCGTTGGACGACGGCGAACAGTATAACCGAATCATTCTTCGATAACAGGTCTTGACAAAGGATTTTACGCAAACGATTACCTTCACGGCACGCAAGGCTTTGGAGAACAAAGGTCTGCTGAATTTCAACGGATTTCTTTTCAGGTTTGTGATGCATATTTTTCACGATGTAACCTTTACAACGCAAAGTGACAAAGAACCATTTACAATGCAGGGGTATTTTTTATAAGATGTATTTGACATACATCATTAAAATTTCAGATAAAGGAAGACCGTATGCTTGACGCACAAACCATCGCTACAGTGAAAGCCACCATTCCCCTGCTGGTTGAAACAGGCCCGAAGCTGACCGCCCATTTCTACGATCGCATGTTTACGCATAACCCAGAGCTGAAAGAAATCTTCAACATGAGTAACCAGCGTAATGGCGATCAGCGGGAAGCGCTGTTTAACGCTATTGCCGCGTATGCCAGCAATATCGAGAACCTGGCGGCGCTGTTGCCTGCCGTTGAGAAAATCGCGCAGAAGCATACCAGCTTCCAGATTAAACCGGAGCAGTACAACATCGTAGGTGGCCATTTGCTGGCAACGCTGGACGAAATGTTCAGCCCGGGCCAGGAAGTTCTGGATGCATGGGGCAAAGCATACGGCGTGCTGGCGAACGTTTTCATCAACCGTGAAGCGCAGATCTACAGCGAAAATGCCAATAAAAATGGCGGCTGGGAAGGTACCCGTCCTTTCCGCATCGTGGCAAAAACCCCACGCAGTGCGCTTATCACCAGCTTTGAATTTGAACCTGTCGACGGTGGCGCAGTGGCTGAATATCATCCGGGGCAATACCTGGGCGTCTGGCTGAAGCCGGAAGGTTTCCCGCATCAGGAAATTCGTCAGTACTCACTGACCCGTAAACCCGATGGCAAAGGCTACCGTATTGCTGTGAAGCGTGAAGACGGTGGTCAGGTTTCCACCTGGCTGCACACCCATGCGAATGTGGGCGACGTCGTTCACTTAGCCGCACCTGCGGGCGATTTCTTTATGGACGTCGCAACCGATACCCCAGTCTCTCTGATTTCAGCAGGCGTGGGTCAAACCCCGATGCTGGCGATGCTGGATACGCTGGCAAAAGCGAATCATACGGCGCAGGTTAACTGGTTCCACGCGGCAGAAAATGGCGATGTACATGCCTTTGCCGATGAAGTGAATGAACTGGGCAAAACGCTGCCACGCTTTAGCGCACACACCTGGTATCGTGAGCCAACCGAAGCCGATCGCGCGAAAGGTGCGTTTGATAGCGTTGGTCTGATGGATTTGAACAAACTGGAAGGCGCAATCAGCGATCCGGCGATGCAGTTTTATCTGTGCGGTCCGGTTGGCTTTATGCAGTTTGCCGCGAAGCAGCTGATCGGCCTGGGCGTGAAAAACGAGAACATTCATTACGAATGCTTCGGCCCGCATAAAGTCTTGTAATTACTCATGCCTGATGGCGCTGCGCTTATCAGGCCTACGGGATATTGTAGGCCTGATAAGGTGTTTACACCGCCATCCGGCAAGCACGGCGCGGCTTAGATTGCCGCGTCGTCTTCTTCACCGGTGCGAATACGAATCACGCGTGCCACGTCGAAGACAAAAATCTTACCGTCACCGATTTTACCGGTCTGGGCAGTACGAATAATGGTGTCGACGCAGGTATCGACGATGTCGTCGGTGACCACAATTTCAATTTTTACCTTCGGCAGAAAATCCACCATATATTCCGCACCACGGTACAGCTCAGTATGGCCTTTCTGACGGCCAAACCCTTTCACTTCTGTTACAGTCATACCGGTAATGCCGACTTCAGCCAGCGCTTCGCGGACGTCGTCCAGCTTGAAGGGTTTAATAATCGCATCAATCTTTTTCATGCTATTCCTTGAAAAGGTCGCCTGTCTTTTGATCGAATAAAACTAACATAATCCGCAGATTTATTCTTTGAAATCGTTTGCATCCAGCTCATGGCGAGAGAGCAACTTGTAGAACTCGGTGCGGTTGCGCCCCGCCATTCGCGCCGCGTGGGTCACATTGCCCTTGGTGATTTGCAACAGCTTACGCAGGTAGTTGAGTTCAAACTGGTTACGCGCTTCAACAAAGGTCGGCAGCGCGGTGTTCTCCCCTTCCAGCGCCTGCTCCACCAGCGCGTCGCTGATCACCGGCGAAGAGGTCAACGCCACGCACTGCTCAATCACGTTAACCAACTGACGCACGTTACCAGGCCAACTGGCGGTCATTAGTCGTTTCATGGCATCGGTAGAAAAGGCGCGCACGAACGGTTTGTGTCGTTCAGCAGACTGGCGCAGCAGATGGTTTGCCAGCAGCGGAATATCTTCCGTACGCTCGGCCAGCGCTGGGATCTTCAGGCTCACCACGTTGAGGCGATAGTACAAATCTTCGCGAAATTCCCCCCGAGCCATCGCTTTGGGTAAATCACGGTGGGTCGCGGAAACGATCCGCACATCAATATCGATATCGCGGTTACTGCCCAGCGGCCTGACTTTTCGCTCCTGCAATACACGTAGCAATTTAACCTGCAACGGCGCGGGCATATCGCCAATCTCATCGAGAAACAGCGTCCCGCCTTCCGCGGCCTGAAACAGCCCTTCACGATTGCTCACCGCGCCGGTAAAGGCGCCGCGCGCATGACCAAACAGTTCAGACTCCAGAAGTTGTTCCGGCAATGCGCCGCAGTTAATGGCAATAAAGGGCTTGTGGCTGCGCGAGCTGGCGTTATGAATGGCCTGGGCAAAAACTTCTTTCCCGGTTCCGCTTTGGCCGTTGATCAATACGCTTACGTCCGATTGCGCCACCATGCGCGCCTGTTCCAGCAGGCGCAGCATCAGTGGGCTGCGGGTGACGATGGACTCACGCCAGCTGTCATCAGCGGCAGGCGCAGACTGTTCCAACGCCCCGTCGATCGCATGGTATAACGCGTCTTTATCGACCGGCTTAGTGAGAAAGCTGAACACCCCTTGCTGGGTCGCCGCAACGGCGTCGGGGATGGAACCGTGAGCGGTGAGGATAATAACCGGCATTCCCGGCTGCACTTTCTGGATTTCAGTAAACAGCTGCATGCCGTCCATTTCATCCATGCGCAGATCGCTAATAACCAGATCCACTTTTTCACGGTTCAGCACTCGTAGCCCTTCCTGTCCGCTTTCTGCGGTTACGACGCTGTAGCCTTCGCTGGTCAGGCGCATTCCAAGTAATTTCAACAGGCCGGGATCGTCATCCACCAGCAGCAGATGCGCGGGCTTACGGCTTATCATGGCGTGACCTCATCGGCAGACGGCGCTGCAACTTCCTCGTTATCAGGTGGGGTGAGTTTATCGTTCCCGTGCGGCGCATCAGGGTTGTAACTACCGGCAGGTTTGCGCGTGGAAAGCTGGCGTTCAATATCGGTTAGATTCTCCAGCTTGCGGGTCGTGAGATCGAGCTGAGACTGCAAATGTTGTTGCTGCTGACGTAACGTATCAAGATCGCTGTCTGACGCCTGCTGAAGCTTGCTGTAGCGCATACGCTCTTCGGCCAGTTGCAACTGCAACGTCTGACTACTGCGCCAGACCTGATACAGCGGGCGTACCTGTGGCGGAATTTGCGGGCTTAATGCGTCGAGGCGCGTAACCGTCTCCCGCCTTTCAGGCGGCGTAATGTTGGCGTTATCAAGCAGGATCCCGCGCCTGAAAGCCCCCTGCCAGGTATCAGGCATCATCGTGCTGGCTTCACTACGCGCCTGTACCGGCATCAGACGATTGGCGCAATCCATCGCCCGCAGCCAGTACAGCGGATTGGTCTCTGTGGGCTGACCAGACAGCGACCAGATATCGCTACAGTCGGTTGCAAGGTAGTCCGCCAGTTGATGAGGCGGAATTTTCTCCTGCGAGGGGTCGCCGATAATATGATTCACCGCGTTCGGGACGCAGCCTACCAGCGCCAGACACGGCAGGCTTGCGAGGATGACGCGACGGAAAAAATGTCGTTTAAGCATTCGGACAACAACGTATGGCATACTCACCAGACTTAGGTTTATTTTAGTGATTTTTCGCTGCAGATAGCGGCAGTTCTATGCGAAAACAAACGTTTTGCGCATGCTCATCAACCAGATACAGTTTGCCCCGCATACGGCGGATGCAATCTCTGGCAATGCTCAGCCCCAACCCGCTTCCTTTTACCGCCCCTTTTCGCTGATGGCTACCCTGGAAAAAAGGCTCGAAGATCATGGTCTGTTCTGCTTCTGGAATCGGTGTGCCGGTATTCATTACATCAATGTATACCATTGAGCCATGCAAACTGCTGCGGATCCAAATGTTACCGGATTCAGCGCCATAGTGCACCGCATTGGAATAAAGATTGTCCAGCACGCTCATCAATAGCATCGGTTCTGCCAGGCAGGCGTTCACCGCAAGCGCAACATCAGTATGTATCATTTTGGCGCGAGCGGGCAGGCTATGTGCAGAAACAACGCTTTCCACCAGCGGCGCGATTTCCACACGTTCAAGCTCAACCTCGTCATCCGCCAGCTTGCGGTTGTAATCGAGCAGTTGCTCAATCAGTTTTTGCAGGTTGCGGCTACTGTCATCGAGAATTCCGACCACCTCTTTTTGCTCTGGCGTTAACGGCCCAACGACCTGATCGGCTAACAGCTCGGTACCTTCGCGCATACTCGCCAGAGGCGTTTTCAGCTCATGGGAGAGGTGGCGTAAAAACTGATGTCGTTGTGACTCCAGCCAGGAAAGACGTTCGCTCAGCCAGATAATGCGCTGGCCCACGGACCGCAGCTCCCGGGGTCCCGTAAATAATACGCTATCGCCCAGCGAGCGCCCTTCCCCCAGACGATTGATCATTTTTTCTATGCCCTTCACCGGACCGATTATCATGCGGGTAAACAGCAACACCATCGCCAGGCTGACAAGAAACAGCACCAGCGCCTGCCAGCCAAAGAACTGCCCACGTTCGGCTATTTCCTGCTGTAGCTGCTGCCCACGAGAAAAGACGACCGTGCGCGTCGCTTGTACCATTTCAGTATTGGCACTGGCGAAAGCGTCCAGCCGCGCCGCCGCCACGCTATCAGGACCACTGTTGGTGCACTGTAACTGCGCGAGATCGTTGAGGTCCTGACGCAGTGCCTGATAAAGCTTGGTATCCGGCAACACGCCCGCATGCGCATCCAACATGTCGCTGTAGCGTTTACGTTGGCTCTGGTAAACCTTAGCCAGCGTTGGGTCATCAAGCACACAGTATTGCCGGTAGCTACGCTCCATCTCCAGCGCGGCATTGGTCATCGCTTCACTGCGTCTGGCGTCAATCAGCGTGGTTTGGTTCGTCAGCGCCGCCTGCGCGCTCAGGGCATTCAGACTTTGCCACGCCTGCCAGGCCAAAACTAACAACGGCAGCAGGATAAGCAAAAATGCCAACGTAACCAATTGACGTAAAGATCGGGGGAAAACAGACCAGCGCTTCAAGGCGTTACTCTCAATGGACAGGAATAGGTTGATGCTAACTGAGGGGAACGTCAGATACAACAAAGCCGGGATTAACCCGGCTTTGTTGTGGAATAAGGCGGTGCCTAACTCGACGTTTCGCCCGAAGGTTGATATGAGCGATGCTAATATCAGATGTTGGACGGCAGGCACCTTGTTGTGCGTCATTCGAAGTTTATGTAGCACGTCCCGAAGGGGCTGACATAAGAAGGTGAATGAGCCACTGGGTTATATTATGCAGCATCTGTGCCAATATTCAAAACACTTTATTAACACAATGATAAATATAGAAAATGTTCTTATTCATATGAAAAATGATTTTGGCTATTTTTCACCCTTACCGTCTCCAATCAGCAACACTTGCAGCACTTAAAAATAAAGTCATTGCAAATCATATAATTAAGTGTCTCTTTTTGACGACAACGTAACCCCACCTATGTCGGGATTTCCCGACACTTAAACGCATTGTCGGATAGCGGCATACATGCGTTATCTGGCATACAAAATGACAGACAAAAAAAAGCCCCTCACGCAGAGGGGCTTAAAGGTTATCGAGCTGATTACCCGAGCTGTTTACGCGCGTTGCGGAAGATACGCATCCACGGGCTGTCCTCGCCCCAGTTTTCCGGGTGCCAGGAGTTGCTCACGGTACGGAATACACGTTCCGGGTGCGGCATCATAATGGTGACGCGACCATTTTCAGTAGTAACGGCAGTAATTCCGTTCGGCGAACCGTTCGGGTTAGCCGGGTAGGTCTCGGTCACCTTACCGAAGTTATCAACGTAGCGCAGCGCCACCAGCCCCTTACTCTCCAGCGCGGCCAGATGCGCGCCGTCACGCACTTCCACACGGCCTTCACCGTGAGAAACGGCAATCGGCATCATCGAACCAACCATATCAGCAAGCAGTAAAGACGGGCTTTGCGTCACTTCGACCAGGCTGAAGCGGGCTTCAAAACGATCGGAGTGGTTACGCACAAAGCGTGGCCACAGCTCGCTTCCCGGGATCAGTTCACGCAGGTTAGACATCATCTGGCAACCGTTACACACCCCGAGCGCCAGCGTTTGCGGGCGATGGAAGAAGGTTTCGAACTCATCACGGACGCGGTTGTTGAACAGAATCGACTTCGCCCAGCCTTCCCCTGCGCCGAGCACATCGCCATAAGAGAAACCGCCACAAGCGACCAGCGCCTGGAAGTTACCCAGACCGATGCGTCCGCCCAGCAGGTCGCTCATATGCACATCGATGGCGTCAAAGCCCGCACGGTGGAAGGCAGCCGCCATTTCAACGTGGGAGTTCACGCCCTGCTCGCGCAGCACGGCCACTTTTGGACGCGCACCGGTAGCGATGTACGGGGCGGCAACATCTTCGTTGATATCAAACGACAGTTTAACGTTGAGGCCAGGATCGGCATCGTTGGTTTTCGCGTCGTGTTCCTGATCGGCACACTCCGGGTTGTCGCGCAGACGCTGCATCTGCCAGGTGGTTTCCGCCCACCACATGCGCAGCGTGGTGCGGCTTTCGCTGAACACCGGCTGACCGTTGGCGCTCAGGGTGAAACGGTCACCCGTTACCGCCTGGCCAAGATAGTGCACGCAATCTGCCAGGCCATGTTGTGCCAGCAACACCTCAACCGCTGCACGGTCAGCAGCGCGAACCTGGATCACTGCGCCCAGCTCTTCATTAAACAGCGCCGCCAGACGATCGTCACCCAGAGAGTGGATATCAGCGTCAATACCGCAGTGACCGGTGAAGGCCATTTCCGCCAGCGTAACCAGCAGTCCGCCGTCGGAACGGTCATGGTAGGCCAGCAGCTTACGCTGCGCGACCAGCGCCTGAATGGCGTCGTAGAAGCCTTTCAGTTGCTCAACGTTACGCACGTCGGCAGGCTTGTCGCCCAGTTGACGATAAACCTGTGCCAGCGCCGTCGCGCCCAGCGCGTTGTGACCAAGACCGAGGTCAATCAGCAGCAGGGCGTTGTCTTCAGTAGAGAGCTGCGGGGTTATCGTGTGGCGCACGTCTTCCACGCGGGCAAAGGCGGTGATCACCAGCGACAGCGGCGAAGTCATTTCACGCTGCTCATTACCTTCCTGCCAGCGGGTTTTCATCGACATAGAGTCTTTGCCCACCGGAATAGTCAGGCCAAGCGCCGGACATAATTCTTCCCCAACGGCTTTTACCGCTTCGTACAGCCCGGCATCTTCACCGGGGTGACCCGCAGCCGCCATCCAGTTAGCCGACAGTTTAATGCGTTTGATATCGCCAATCTGCGTTGCCGCAATGTTAGTCAGCGCTTCACCTACCGCCAGACGCGCAGAGGCCGAGAAATCCAGTAGCGCAACGGGCGCACGCTCACCGATAGACATCGCTTCACCGTAGTAGCTATCCAGGCTTGCGGTGGTGACCGCGCAGTTGGCTACCGGGATCTGCCACGGACCAACCATCTGGTCACGCGCCACCATGCCGGTAACGGTACGGTCGCCGATCGTCACGAGGAACGTTTTCTCAGCGACAGTCGGCAGATGCAGCACGCGGTTAACCGCATCTGCAATCGAGATTTCGCCACGATTCAGGGCGTCGCCTTTGGCTTTCAGCGTCTGCACATCGCGGGTCATTTTCGGGGTTTTACCCAGCAGCACATCCAGCGGCATGTCGATCGGCTGGTTATCGAAGTGGCTGTCGCTCAGTGTGAGATGCTGTTCTTCGGTGGCCTCACCGATCACCGCATACGGCGCGCGCTCGCGCTTACACAGTTCGTCAAACAGCGGTAGCTGGTCAGCGGCAACCGCCAGCACATAGCGCTCCTGGGATTCGTTACACCAGATTTCCAGCGGGCTCATACCCGGCTCGTCGCTAAGAATATCGCGCAGCTGGAACTTACCGCCGCGACCGCCATCGCTTACCAACTCCGGCATGGCGTTAGACAGACCGCCTGCGCCAACGTCATGGATAAACAGGATCGGGTTGGCATCGCCCATCTGCCAGCAGCGGTCGATAACTTCCTGGCAACGACGTTCCATTTCCGGGTTGTCGCGCTGTACCGAAGCGAAATCAAGATCGGCATCAGACTGGCCGGAAGCCATAGAGGAGGCCGCCCCGCCGCCAAGCCCGATGTTCATCGCCGGGCCGCCGAGGACGATCAGCTTGGCGCCAACGACGATCTCACCTTTTTGCACGTGATCGGCACGGATGTTACCGATCCCGCCCGCCAGCATGATCGGTTTATGGTAACCGCGTAGCTCTTCGCCGTTGTGGCTGTTGACCTTTTCTTCGTAGGTTCGGAAGTAGCCGGTCAGCGCCGGACGACCGAATTCGTTGTTAAACGCCGCGCCGCCCAACGGACCTTCGGTCATGATATCGAGCGCAGTAACAATACGGTCCGGCTTACCAAAGTCTTCTTCCCACGGCTGTTCAAAGCCAGGAATACGCAGGTTGGAAACGGAGAAGCCCACCAGCCCGGCTTTCGGTTTTGCACCGCGACCGGTTGCACCCTCGTCGCGAATTTCGCCGCCGGAGCCGGTAGCCGCGCCCGGCCACGGAGAGATAGCCGTCGGGTGGTTGTGGGTTTCAACCTTCATCAGAATGTGGGCTGGCTCCTGATGGAAATCGTAGCGGCCGGTTTTGTGGTCGGCAAAGTAGCGGCCCACTTCAGAACCTTCCATGACCGCGGCGTTGTCTTTATAGGCAGACAGCACGTGGTCCGGCGTGGTTTCGAAAGTGTTTTTGATCATCTTGAACAGCGACTTGGGCTGCTGTTTACCGTCGATAACCCAGTCGGCGTTAAAAATTTTGTGGCGGCAGTGCTCGGAGTTAGCCTGCGCAAACATGTACAGTTCAATGTCGTTCGGGTTGCGTCCCAGTTTGGTAAACGCATCCTGCAGATAGTCGATTTCGTCTTCCGCCAGCGCCAGACCGAGACGCAGGTTAGCGTCGATCAGCGCCTGGCGTCCCTCACCCAGCAGATCAACACTGGAGACCGGCGCAGGCTGGTGATGGACAAACAGTTTTTCGGCATCGTTCAGCGCAGAGAAAACCGTTTCCATCATGCGGTCGTGCAGTTCGTCGGCAACCATCTGCCACTGCTCAGCGGTCAGCGTAGAGGCTTCTACATACCAGGCAATGCCACGTTCCAGACGGCTAATCTGTTGCAGGCCACAGTTGTGGGCAATATCAGTCGCTTTAGAAGACCACGGGGAGATGGTGCCAGGGCGAGGCGTAACCAGCAGCAGTTTGCCTTCAGGGGCATGGCTGTGAAGAGCAGGACCATATTTCAGCAGGCGTACAAGCTGGGCGTGCTCATCCTCATTCAACGGTGCATTCAGATCGGCAAAATGGACGTACTCGGCGTAAATATTGTGGACCTGGAGGTTGGCAGCCTGAAAACGTGCCAGCAGTTTGTTAATACGGAATGCAGACAGTGCAGGTGAACCACGCAGAATTTCCATCATAAGTCTCTCGTCTTCTAAGCTTTCGGTGTGCCCAAGTGGGGGAAACGGGCGTCATTATAAAGAATCTACCGCGCCGACGAAACCGTTTGCGTCGAAATAAAATCACGACCGTCTCTTATCATCAAATGCGGTCTGGTTTCTGAATAAGTTGCCAACTGACGCAAGTTTAAGCAAAATGCCGCTCATTAATGACGACTTCACTTCTTAATCATCACCACAGCAGGCAGAGACAACGTACGGTTCAGAGAATTAACTAATTGAAAAAATTAAAGATTAATTATCTGTTCATCGGCATATTAACGCTGTTGTTGGCAGCGGCCCTCTGGCCATCTATTCCCTGGTTCGGTAAAGCCGAAAATCGTATCGCCGCCATTCAGTCGCGGGGAGAACTGCGCGTCAGTACCCTCGACTCGCCGTTAACTTACGCGACCCTCAACGGTAAGAAATTCGGCCTGGATTATGAACTGACTCAGGCGTTCGCCAACTACCTGGGCGTGAAGTTAAAAGTCACCGTGCGCCAGAACATCAGCCAGCTCTTTGACGACCTGGATAACGGCCATGCCGATCTGTTAGCCGCAGGCCTGGTATATAACAGCGAGCGGGTGAAAAATTACCAGCCCGGCCCAACCTACTATTCGGTTTCACAACAGTTGGTGTATCGGGTTGGGCAATACCGCCCGCGCACTCTTGCCACTGTGAACGAAAATCAGCTGACCATCGCCCCGGGACACGTGGTGGTTAACGATCTCCAGTTACTTAAAGAGAATAAATTTCCCGATCTGAGCTGGAAGGTGGATGACAAAAAGGGCACCACTGAACTGCTTGATGATGTTATCGCCGGGAAGCTGGATTACACCATTGCCGATTCCGTCGCCATCAGCTTATACCAACGCGTACATCCTGAACTGGCCGTAGCGCTGGACGTATCTGACGAACAGCCGGTGACCTGGTTTAGTCGCCTGGACGATGACAACACGCTGTCTGCCGCCCTGTTGGATTTTTTTAACACCATGAATGAAGACGGCTCTCTGGCGCGACTAGAAGAAAAGTATCTCGGACATGGCGATGATTTTGACTATGTTGATACCCGCACCTTTTTACGCGCCGTAGACAGCGTATTGCCGGACCTTAAGCCGCTGTTTGAGAAATATGCTCAGGAGATAGACTGGCGACTGCTCGCCGCAATCTCTTATCAGGAGTCACACTGGGACGCGCAGGCCACTTCCCCGACCGGCGTACGCGGGTTGATGATGCTGACCAAAAATACCGCTCAAAGTCTCGGACTGACCGACCGTACCGATGCCGAACAAAGCATCAGCGGCGGCGCACGGTATTTGCAGGATATGATGAGTAAAGTGCCCGATACCGTCCCCGAAGGGGAACGCATCTGGTTTGCGCTCGCAGCCTACAACATGGGTTATGCGCACATGCTGGATGCACGGGCGCTGACAGTGAAAACCAAAGGCAATCCGAACAGTTGGTCCGACGTAAAACAGCGTCTGCCACTGCTCAGCCAAAAGCCGTATTACAACAAGCTGACCTATGGTTATGCGCGAGGCCACGAAGCCTACGCTTATGTAGAAAATATCCGTAAGTACCAAATTAGCCTGGTGGGGTATCTGCAGGAGAAAGAAAAACGGGCGCTTGAAACGCAGCAACTGGCGCAGGATTACCCGGCGGTGACGCCGGCAGAGCTAATAGGTAAAGATGAATTGCCGCTTTCGGCGTTTCTGTCTCAGACGTCGTCAAATTACCTGTCGCACTCCCCTTCCCTGCTGTTTTCACCGCAGAAAAAAGAGGGCAAGTAGCCTCGGAAGCCTGATAAGCGCAGCGTCATCAGGCAATCAGACCGGCATTTACAAATTGGCGTTTTTTTTCAGCGCTTTGATTTCCTGACGACGCATGCGAAAGAAATCACTGAGCAACGTGGCGCATTCATCCCGTAGCACCCCTTCGGTCACCTCCACCCGATGATTCATTCCAGGGTGATGCAGTACATCCATTAATGACCCGGCTGCCCCCGTTTTCGCATCGCGCGCGCCAAAAACGACATGGCCGATACGGCTGTGCACCATCGCGCCTGCGCACATCACACACGGCTCCAGAGTGACATACAGCGTGGTATCCAACAGACGATAGTTTTGCAGCACCAGGCCGCCCTGACGCAGCGCCATAATTTCAGCGTGGGCAGTCGGATCATGGTGACCAATCGGACGGTTCCAGCCTTCGCCAATCACGCGGTTGTTATGTACCAATACCGCGCCCACCGGGACTTCACGCTCATCCCAGGCGCGCTTAGCCAGCGTTAAAGCATGACGCATCCAGTATTCGTGGCTAAATTCAACTTCAGACAAAGGGGGTAACTCCAGTAATCAAAGCGGGCGCATTATACACAGACGCTATCGTTTACTCTATTCGAGTTGTTGCAGCTCTCCGCGCGGCGTGACGCGCCAGCGATGCTGGCAAAAAGAGAGCAGAGGATTGTCCTGATTACTGTCGCTGTAGCCACTGTAAAGCTGAAGCGGCGCACCAATGTGGCGTTCCAGTTGCGTCACTTTCTCATGGCCCAGACAGCGCAAAGGCAGCACCCACCCGCCGAATCCCCGCGCCATTTTACTGGCGATCAGATTGACACGCGGTAGCCACGGCGTGTCGAAGTACACCTGCTCGACCAGCGACTGCGGGGAGCCAGTAATAAGCCAGATTTCGGCGTCAGAGCTTAACAGGTAGGTTGTCAGCCGCTGCTGCACGAGCGGAAAGGCCGTCACGTTACTGCGAAACCAGCGCACAAAGTCAGCCTGATGCCCTTTCAGGCGCGCCTCGCTACGACCAAAAGTACATCCCCATAACAGCAGGCTCATTGGCCAGCGGGCGGCGCGCCCTTGTATCAGCAGCGCCAGCGCAATCACCGGTAGCAGAGGCAGCACAAGCAACGCGTTCAGCGGCTGGCGACGCAGCAGATAACGTATAAAGCTACCGAACATATCCTGCTGGTGTAACGTGCCATCCAAATCAAAAAAAACAACGCGGCGCTGGTGATTGGTCAAACCTTATTCCTCTGGATCGTTGAACCCCAATAGCCAGGTAAACAGGAACCCGGCGATAACTGCTACCAGATAGCCTAACAGATAGAACATCACTTTTCCGGCAACAATCGTCAGTGCCAGCGGCAAACCGGAGATGCCAAAGGTGATAACCGTCGCCACCTTCCAGTAGCTAATCAGCGCCCCGCCTACCGCTCCGCCAAGGCAGGCACCGATAAACGGTTTACCCAACGGCAGCGTGACGCCAAAAATAAGCGGCTCGCCAATGCCCAGCAGCCCGACCGGCAGCGCTCCTTTGATCACTTTCTTTAGCCGCGCATTGCGGGTTTTCATCAACACCGCTATCGCAGCCCCTACTTGTCCAACGCCTGCCATCGCCAGGATAGGAAAGAGCGCGTTATAACCGTGTGCCTGTACCAGCTCAACGTGGATGGGCACCAACCCTTGATGAAGTCCGGTGAGCACCAATGGCAGGAAAGTTCCCGCTAGTATGGCACCAACCAGGAAACCGCCGCGGTCGATAGCCCAGGATGCGCCGTGAGCGATAGATTCAGAAATCCAGCCTCCAAGCGGTTGTAGCGCCACAATCGCGATGGCCCCGGTAATGATGGTGGTCAGCAGCGGGTTAAGAATAAGCTCCAGCGATTCCGGCAACAGCTCGCGGAATTTGCGCTCGATCCAACACATCAGCGCAACCACCAGCAGCACTGCGATCACCCCGCCGCGCCCCGGCTGCAACGCTTCGCCAAACAGGGTAATCTGCGCCAGCTGCGGACTGGAGAGGATCCCCGCCATCACCCCGCCCATCGCCAGAGAGCCGCCGAAGACTTTGGCGGTATTCACCCCAACCAGAATATTCATGATGGCAAACACGGCGCTGCCAAATATGCCCATCAGCCCCAGCATATTCGGATAATGGGTCGCAAAATCCCCCACGATATCCGGTCGCTTAAGGATGTTTATAATGCCGGTGATCAAACCGGAGGCGATAAACGCAGGAATAAGAGGGATAAAGACGTTCGCCAGCTTGCGCAGCGCATCGCTCATTGGCGCTTTGTACTTCGCTTTGGCCTCTGATTTGGTGCGCTCGATATTATTCACATCTGCACGCTCGCCGCCACCGGCAATCAGGGAGCGCATGGCATCCACCACCTTGGCAGCTTTACCGGGGCCGACGATTATCTGATGCTGCGCGCCCTGCTTCACGTAACCGCTAACACCGGGCAGTTGCCTGAGACGGGGAATATCAATCTGATCGTCATCCTGAACTTCCACCCTGACGCGGGTCATACAGTTTTCCAGGCGCAGAATATTTTGCTCTCCGCCTACGCCCAGCAGAATGTCGCTGGCCAGCACCGCCGTCTTATCCATATACACCTCTTAGTGTTCTAACGCCGCGCGTAAAAAACCCTGGTGAGCGGCAAGCTTTTCGCGGGCGGTAGCGGCATCCAGGCCGGTGAGCGCCATTAAAATCGCTGGCTTAACGTCAAAATCAGTCTGCTTTAACAGCGCTTGCGCCTGTTCACGCGCAATGCCGGTGGCTTCAACCACCATACGGCACGCTCGATCGACCAGTTTGACGTTGGTTGCCTGCATATCCACCATCAGGTTCTGGTACACCTTGCCAAATTTCACCATCGCACCGGTGGAGATCATATTGAGCACCAGTTTTTGCGCGGTGCCGGATTTCAGCCGTGTTGACCCGGTCAACGCCTCCGGTCCCACCACCGGGGAGATCGCAATATCCGCTTCATGCGCGACAGGAGAATCCGGATTGCAGGAAATAGCCGCCGTCGTACAACCCACCGAACGCGCATATTTCAGCCCGCCAATCACATACGGCGTGCGACCTGAAGCCGCCAGACCAACCACCAGATCCTGTGCGGTAAGGTTGAGTGCGCGCAGATCGTCTTCGCCTAACTGCGGGTTATCTTCCGCGCCTTCTACCGCCTTGAGCAGCGCGCCCGGCCCCCCGGCAATCAGCCCAACCACCAGACCATGCGGTACACCGAAGGTCGGTGGGCACTCAGACGCGTCCAGCACTCCAAGACGTCCGCTGGTACCTGCGCCCATGTAAATAATGCGTCCACCGGCTTTTAACGCGTTGGCTGCCGCATCGACCGCACACGCAACTTGAGGCAGAGTTGCTTTTACTGCTTCCGCTACCAGCGTATCCTGTTGATTAAATCGATGAACCAACTCCAACGTTGAGAGCGCATCCAGATCCATGGTCTGTGGATTGCGGGTTTCTGAAACTAATGCACCGAGATTCATTTTTTGTTCCTTAGGAATTTTTAATTCATAATAATCTGTCATAATGGAATATTATATTCATCCAGGCGAGTGAAATTTTGTTTTGCAATCGCCATCACGTTTTCGCCAGGAGACAGCATGAACTGTTTAATTCGCATTCGTCAGCGTTACCCGGACCTCGCGCAAAGCGATAAAAAACTTGCGGATTATCTTCTTGCTCAGCCGGATACCGCGCGTCATCTCAGCTCACAGCAGCTGGCCTGTGAAGCAGGTGTCAGCCAGTCCAGCGTGGTGAAGTTCGCGCAAAAGATGGGCTTTAAAGGGTTTCCGGCGCTGAAACTGGCGATTAGCGAAGCGTTGGCCAGCAATCCCAACCCTCATTCCATTCCGGTGCATAATCAGATTCGCGGTGACGACCCCATGCGTATGGTGGGCGAAAAGCTGATTAAAGAGAACGTGGCGGCGATGCATGCGACGCTGGATGTCAACAGCGAAGAGAAACTGATAGAGAGCGTCACGATGCTGCGTTCAGCCCGGCGCATTATCCTGACCGGGATTGGCGCATCGGGTCTGGTAGCGCAGAATTTTGCCTGGAAACTGCTAAAGATTGGGTTTAACGCGGTGGTTGAACGCGATATGCACGCCCTGCTGGCGGCGGTGCAGGCGCTTTCACCCAACGATCTGCTGCTGGCCATTTCGTATACCGGAGAACGGCGCGAACTCAACCTGGCTGCGGATGAAACGTTGCGCGCCGGAGCCAAAATTCTCGCCATCACCGGATTTACACCTAACGCCCTGCAACAGCGCGCAACTCATTGTCTGTACACGATTGCTGAAGAACAGGCCACGCGCAGCGCAGCGATTTCCTCTACCCATGCGCAAATGATGCTCACTGATTTACTGTTTATGGCGCTGGTGCAGCAAGATCTGGAGCATGCCCCGGAACGCATTCGCCACAGCGAAGCACTGGTAAAAAAACTGGTCTGAGCAAAGAATGCGCGTATAATGCCCGCCCGATTTGTGATGTTTTGAGAGTTTCCTGATGGCCCTGTTAATCACTAAAAAGTGTATCAATTGCGATATGTGCGAGCCCGAGTGCCCGAATGAGGCGATTTCGATGGGTGACAGCATTTACGAGATTAACAGCGACAAGTGTACGGAATGCGTAGGCCATTACGACACACCAACCTGTCAGAAGGTGTGCCCGATCCCCAATACTATTTTGAAAGATCCGGCACATGTCGAAACGGAAGAGCAGCTGTGGGATAAGTTTGTACTGATGCACCACGCCGATAAGCTGTAACGTTGCCTGATGACGCTATGCTTATCAGGCCGACAAAACGTTAGCTCTCGATAATCACCGTGGCGCAGGCGTAGTGACGCTCATCGGCCAGCGTCACATGCATATGTGCGACGCCGAGTTTTTCCGCCAGTTTTAACGCCTCCCCCCATAACCGCAGACGCGGCTTACCGAGTTCGTCGTTAAAGACTTCAAACTGATTAAACGCCAGACCGTTGCGAATACCGGTACCAAAGGCTTTTGCTGCCGCCTCTTTGACCGCAAAACGCTTCGCCAGAAAGCGCACCGGTTGCTGATGCGTCTCCCAGATTGCCCATTCGTTGTCGCTGAGCACGCGTCTTGCCAGACGGTCGCCGGAACGGGAGATCACCGCTTCGATGCGGGCAATCTCCACGATATCCGTACCTAATCCCAGAATCGCCATTAGCCACGCGCTTCCAGCATCAGGCGCTTCATTTCGACTACTGCATCTTTCAGACCACTCATCACCGCGCGGCCGATAATGGCATGGCCAATGTTCAACTCGTGCATTTCCGGGATCCGGGCGATGGCTTTAACGTTATGGTACGTCAGGCCGTGACCCGCATTCACCTTCAGGCCAAGGCTGGCGGCAAAGGTCGCCGCTTTGGCGATACGCGCCAGTTCGCTGGCCTGTTCAGCGTCGGTTTTCGCATCGGCGTAACAGCCGGTGTGAATTTCGATGTACGGCGCGCCGACTTCAGCAGCGGCCTTAATCTGTTCGTCATCAGCATCGATAAACAGCGAAACCAGAATGCCTGCGTCCGCCAGGCGTCTGCAGGCATCGCGCATCTTGTCACGCTGACCCGCGACGTCCAGGCCACCTTCAGTCGTCACTTCCTGACGTTTTTCCGGCACCAGGCAGCAAAAATGCGGCTTAGTCTCAACGGCAATCGCCAGCATCTCTTCGGTTACCGCCATTTCCAGATTCATACGCGTATCCAGCGTCTGGCGCAAAATGCGCACGTCGCGATCGGTAATATGGCGTCGGTCTTCACGCAGGTGCACGGTAATGCCGTCTGCGCCCGCCTGCTCAACGATAAACGCCGCCTGAACCGGGTCAGGGTATGCGGTGCCGCGTGCATTACGTAAAGTGGCAATGTGGTCAATGTTGACGCCTAACAGTAATTCGGCCATGGCAATCCATCCTCGTTAATCATTTTTTGTTTTTACTGCGCGTTTTGGCATAAATTGCCGGAACAGTTCCCGGCTTTTTAACGGCTTACCACCAAGATACGGCTTTAACGCCATGCGGGTAAAGCGTTTCGCGGCGCGAAGCGTATCAGCATCCGGAAATTCCCGCGATTCGAGTGCTTTCAGATGGCGTCCGGTAAAGGTGGCGTTATCAATCACTACGCTTGCGATAAACCCTTTTTCTTCCCGGTAACGATAGGTCATAGTGTCGTCCACCGGCTCGCCACTACCCGCACAGTGGGTAAAATCGACGCCGTACCCCAGATGTCCAAGTAAGGCCAGCTCAAAGCGACGCAGCGCAGGCTCTGGCGAACCCGTCGCGCCAGCCAGCGCCTGAATACAGTTGAGGTAGTCGAAAAAGAGTTCAGAAAAGCGGGTCTCATACTCAAGTACGCGAGAGATAAGCTCGTTGATATACAAGCCGCTGTACAGTGTGATACCGCTAAGGGGGAGAGCCAGAGAAACGGCTTCGGCACTGCGTAAGGTTTTGACCTCACCACGTCCACCAAAGCGAAGCAACAATGGAGTAAAAGGCTGGAGCGCGCCTTTGAGATTAGAACGTTTGGAGCGCGCGCCTTTAGCCACCAGGCGCACACGACCCGATTCTTCCGTGAAGACGTCCAGCACGAGACTGGTTTCGCTCCACGGGCGGCTATGCAGGACAAAAGCGCGTTGCCATCCTTCCATCATACCCGCCGTCTTTCAAGCTGCAGGTGTGTTGGCTGCGCCCACTCACCCCAGTCACTCACTTGAGTAAGCTCCCGAGGATCTGCGGTCTTGCCGCCTTCCTGCACCTCGAAAGCCATAACCTATGAAAAATTAGACGTCGTCGCCGTAACCGAGGCTACGCAGCGCGCGCTCGTCATCGGCCCAGCCGGATTTCACTTTCACCCACAGCTCGAGGTGAACGGGCGCTTCGAACATCTCCTGCATGTCTTTACGCGCTTCGATGCCGATGGTTTTAATTTTGGCCCCTTTGTTGCCAATAACCATCTTCTTCTGCCCTTCACGTTCAACGAGGATCAGCCCGTTAATATCGTAACCACCGCGTTCGTTAGAGATAAAACGTTCAATCTCCACGGTAACGGAGTACGGCAGTTCAGCCCCCAGAAAACGCATCAGCTTTTCACGGATGATTTCAGAAGCCATAAAGCGCTGAGAACGGTCGGTGATGTAATCTTCCGGGAAGTGATGAATGGCTTCCGGCAGGTGCTTACGCACGATGCCCGCAACGGTATCAACATTCAGGCCGGTTTCGGCAGAAATCGGGACAATATCAAGGAAGTTCATCTGGCTTGCCAGGAACTGCAGGTGCGGCAGTAAATCGGCTTTTTCCTGAACGTTGTCCACTTTGTTCACAGCCAGAATAACCGGGGCTTTACCGTCGCGCAGCTTGTTGAGCACCATTTCGTCGTCCGGCGTCCAGCGGGTGCCTTCCACAACGAAAATAACCAGTTCAACATCACCAATCGAGCTGCTTGCCGCTTTGTTCATCAGGCGGTTGATCGCCCGCTTTTCTTCCATATGCAGGCCCGGGGTATCAACATAAATCGCCTGATACGCACCTTCGGTATGGATGCCAACAATACGGTGACGTGTTGTCTGAGCCTTACGTGAGGTTATGGAAATCTTCTGCCCAAGCAGATTATTCAACAGGGTGGATTTGCCGACGTTCGGGCGACCGACGATGGCAATAAATCCGCAGTAAGTTTTCTCTTCGCTCATTCCAGCTCCAGTTTTTTCAACGCCTGTTCGGCGGCAGCCTGCTCAGCCTTACGACGGCTCGAACCTGTGCCAACCACCGGTTCACTCAGGCCGCTGACCTGGCAGTGGATAGTAAATTCTTGATCGTGTGCTTCACCACGAACCTGCACCACCAGATAGGACGGTAGCGGCAGGTGGCGACCCTGCAAATATTCCTGCAGGCGCGTTTTCGGATCTTTTTGTTTATCGCCTGGGCTAATTTCATCCAGACGAGTCTGATACCAGTTCAGGATCAGTTGTTCAACGGTTTGAATATCGCTGTCGAGGAAGACGCCGCCGATCAAAGCTTCAACGGTATCTGCCAGGATCGATTCACGACGGAAACCGCCGCTTTTCAGCTCGCCTGGCCCCAAACGTAAACATTCACCGAGGTCAAACTCACGGGCTAATTCAGCCAGCGTATTGCCGCGAACCAGCGTCGCGCGCATGCGACTCATATCACCTTCATCCACACGCGGAAAACGGTGATACAGCGCATTAGCGATAACAAAGCTCAGAATAGAGTCGCCTAAAAATTCTAAACGCTCGTTATGTTTGCTGCTGGCGCTACGGTGAGTTAATGCCTGCTGCAACAGCTCCTGATGATTAAAAGTGTAGCCCAGCTTCCGTTGAAGCCGATTAATTACGATGGGGTTCATGCGATACCAATAAATGAATGCGTCAACAATTCAGCACACGAAACAGACCTGATATACGCATTTCGCTTAGCCATCCCGCTTCGGCTGAATGCATTTATACACAAACCAACGCTGTTTCGTGTGCCGTGGCAACCTGTCGGTGCCAACCTCAAACTTCGGGGGAATATTCTATACACAACGACAAGGGATGTCGTTAGTCTGCGGGAATTTATCCGAGAAATAATTCACGCTGTCGCCATAATGACGACAACGTGAACGATTATCAGCGATTAGTGAATGCCACCAATACGGCTTAAGCGCACACCGGTCGGCCATTCGCCTTCTTGCTTATCGAAACTCATCCAGATAGCGGTTGCTTTACCAACCAGATTCGCTTCCGGCACAAATCCCCAGTAACGGCTGTCCGCGCTGTTGTCACGGTTATCACCCATCATGAAGTAGTGTCCCGGCGGGACGATCCAGGTTGCCAACTGCTGGCCTGGCTGGCGGTAATACATCCCCACCTGATCCTGCGCGATTGGCACGGTCAGAATGCGGTGCGTTACCTCACCCAGCGTTTCTTTACGCTCGGAGAGGCGAATACCGTTATCTTTCGTTTCATTCAGCGGAACCTCAAAGAAGCCGCTGGTCGCTTCACCGCCGTTACGACGCGCAAATGTCTGCACAAAATCACTTGGCTGAACATCAGAGTACGTTACCGGCAGCGCGTTTTCACACGCCTGACCGGAACTGCATCCTGGCTGAATAGTTACCTCTTTCGCCACCGGATCGTACGTCACTTTGTCTCCCGGTAAACCGACAGCACGTTTGATGTAGTCCAGACGCGGATCTTCCGGGTATTTAAACACCACGATATCACCGCGTTTCGGATGGCCGGTTTCGATCAGCGTTTTCTGGTAAATCGGATCTTTAATCCCGTAGGCAAATTTCTCCACCAGGATAAAGTCACCGATAAGCAGTGTCGGCATCATCGAACCAGACGGGATCTGGAACGGCTCATAAATAAATGAACGCACCACCAGCACAATAGCTAAAACCGGGAAAACGGATGCCCCGGTTTCCAGCCAGCCTGGCTTAGGGGCCACTTTTTTCAGCGTTGCTTTATCCAGTGAATCACCTGCAGCAGCTTGCGCTGCTGCCTGACGCTCCCGGCGTTTTGGCGCGAAGATGAATTTATCTACGCACCATAAAATGCCCGTCACCAGTGTGGCAATCACCAGAATCAGGGCAAACATGTTCGCCATGCCAACTCCTTAAGATTATTTGCTGTCTTTACCGACATGCAGAATGGCGAGGAAGGCTTCCTGTGGCAGTTCGACGTTACCGATCTGCTTCATGCGCTTTTTACCCTCTTTCTGTTTTTGCAGCAGCTTTTTCTTACGGCTGATATCGCCACCGTAGCATTTCGCCAGAACGTTTTTACGCAGCTGCTTAACCGTTGAACGCGCGATGATGTGCGTACCAATGGCCGCCTGGATCGCGATATCAAACTGCTGGCGAGGGATCAGATCTTTCATCTTCTCGACCAGTTCACGACCACGGCTCTGGGAGTTGTCGCGGTGGGTAATCAGCGCCAGCGCATCGACACGTTCGTTGTTGATGAGAACATCAACGCGCACCATGTCAGACGCCTGGAAACGTTTGAAGTTATAGTCCAGCGACGCATAGCCGCGAGAAGTTGACTTCAGACGGTCGAAGAAGTCGAGTACCACTTCCGCCATCGGAATTTCATAGGTCAGCGCCACCTGGTTACCGTGGTAAACCATGTTGGTCTGTACGCCGCGCTTCTCGATACACAGCGTGATGACGTTACCGAGGTAAGCCTGCGGCAGCAGCATGTGACACTCAGCAATCGGCTCACGCAGTTCGTAAATGTTGTTCAACGGCGGCAGCTTGGACGGGCTATCGACGTAGATCGTCTCTTTCGCCGTGGTTTCGACTTCGTAGACTACGGTCGGCGCGGTAGTGATCAGATCCAGATCGTATTCACGTTCCAGACGTTCCTGAATGATCTCCATGTGCAGCAGACCGAGGAAGCCACAGCGGAAGCCGAAGCCCAGCGCGGTTGAGCTTTCCGGTTCATAGAACAGGGAGGCGTCGTTGAGGCTCAGCTTGCCGAGCGCGTCACGGAAGTTTTCGTAGTCGTCAGAGCTCACCGGGAACAGACCGGCGTAAACCTGCGGCTTCACTTTTTTAAAGCCTGGCAGCGGCTTGTCCGCCGGGTTACGCGCCTGCGTCAGGGTATCGCCAACCGGTGCGCCCAGGATGTCTTTAATCGCACAAACCAACCAACCCACCTCGCCGCATTTCAGCTCGGTACGGTCAACCTGTTTTGGCGTGAAGATGCCCAGACGGTCAGCGTTATAGACCTGACCGGTGCTCATCACTTTAATTTTGTCGCCTTTACGCATGGTGCCGTTTTTAATACGCACCAGTGATACGACGCCCAGGTAGTTATCGAACCAGGAGTCGATGATCAGCGCCTGTAACGGACCTTCCGGGTCGCCTTCCGGCGGCGGGATGTCGCGCACCAGACGTTCAAGAACGTCAGTGACGCCAACGCCGGTTTTCGCCGAACAGCGAACGGCATCCGTCGCATCGATACCGACGATATCTTCGATCTCTTCCGCCACACGCTCAGGATCGGCGGCTGGAAGGTCAATTTTGTTCAGTACCGGCACTACTTCCAGATCCATTTCCATGGCGGTATAGCAGTTAGCCAGGGTCTGTGCTTCGACGCCCTGTCCGGCATCAACCACCAGCAGTGCGCCTTCACAGGCGGCAAGCGAGCGGGAAACTTCATACGAGAAGTCAACGTGGCCCGGGGTGTCGATAAAGTTAAGCTGATAGGTTTCACCATCAGATGCTTTGAAATCGAGCGTCACGCTCTGCGCTTTGATAGTAATACCGCGCTCACGCTCAAGATCCATCGAGTCGAGAACCTGCGCTTCCATTTCACGGTCAGACAGGCCACCGCAGATCTGGATAATACGGTCAGACAGCGTCGATTTACCGTGGTCGATGTGAGCTATGATTGAAAAGTTACGTATGTTCTTCATATAGTGTAATTATTGTGCCTTACGCCCGCCTGAGCAGGCTCTGAGAAGTCGCTGATCTGAGCTTAACGTCTGTTTAAGTGAAACGCCGCATTCTACACTACAACGCTGAGGCGAGGAAATGTTCATAGAGCAAGGATAGCGGGAACTGGAAACAACTTTGCAAAGTCGGTGAAACTTTTGCCGGATGGCAACACAAGCGCCATCAGGCAAAGCTATCACTGTTGGGTTTCGACGCGAATGAGATCGGGTGGGAGAGCAACGTTCAGAATGACCGGCTGCCAGGCTTCGCGCTCAGCAAGCTTACGAGAGTATCCACGGGCAATCAGGAATCCGCCCACGCCCCCCAGCACGGCACCGCTTAATGCCGCAAGGTCGGAACCAAACAGCACCTGGAATAACGCCGCGAAGAGAAAGAGCCCCGCCAACGGAGACATGTAGACCAACATCGCTGAACCCAGCAGGCTACCCTCGGCAATACCCAGTTCAACTTTTTGACCGGGCGCTAAGGGTTCGTCGCTGGGCACCACGATGGTATGCGTGGTCTGCGGCCCAAGTTTGTTCAGCACGCGGCTCCCGCATCCGGCCCGCGAAGCACAGCTGCTACATGATGCTTTAACATCACAGCTGACCGTCGCCAGACCATTTTGCCAGGAGACGACTGTCGCCCACTCTTTAATCATTGTGCAGCCCTGAACTTAATATTGTCCGCGATACGCTTCGCCGTTTGCGGTGGAAGCTCGCCCACAATCGTAATTTCTGCGTTATCACGCACGCTGGTGCTAACCGTTCTACGCCCGGTTCGCAACAGCTGATCGGCGCTGTTTTGCATCGCACGGTTTACGTTCACGGAGAAACTGAACAGGCCATCAGAATATAGGCGCGATTCGATCGGCATGTTATCCATCGTCGGCAGCGGACGTCGACTGCTGGAAACTTCGCTGAAGCCTTGCGGCAACCACGACGGACTCCAGTTGAAGTTGGTTTTCTCGCCAGCAGGAACTGACAGCAACGGCGGTAGATTGGCTTTCGCCAGCGCCTGCATGCTATCGCTAACGCCGTTGTTTACGGTAAACGCGATAACACGGAACTGTTCCAGCGTCTCACCATCACGGTCGAGAAGATCGACGCGCATCGGCAGCTTAGTCTCCGTGTCCATCCAGACGATATAGCTGTAACGCGTACCGTCACGGGCGACTACGCGGATCACTTCACAGAGCCGATCGGCAATGCGGGTGCGACCTACTGAGATAAAGTCATAGTAGGGAGCAAGACGTTTGAAGTCGGTGTAAATCAGAGAGGGCAGAGAGTCAACGATATAGTCGCCGTTCAGCGTGAACGGTTCGAGACCAGGCTCAAAATAGCTGATTTCATTGCCACGCTGCACCACTTCCCGGCGCGGTCCATCCATTTGCAACAGTTGCGCTAGCGGACGGTTATCCAGGCGGGCATGGCGATAACGTAGGGATTCAACACCCTGCTTATTGATGCTGACAAATGACAGCTCATAGGTTAGCGACTGGCTGGCCAGATTCATCTGCTGCAACAACGCCCCGGACGCAGGATTGGCCGAGGCGTTTACAGAGAAAAACAGGCTACCAGCCACAAGTGACATGGCAAACCAAAGTTGCTTCATTACTGCGATTGCGTTCCTAAAGTTTGAATTCCTGGCACCTGCACAGCGGCTTGCTGTGTTTGGGCCTGCTCAAACTGAAGCTGTTCAGAGTGCAGTCGACGTTGCAGTTCGTAGTCCTGCAACATGGCATTAATACGACGACGCTGCTCCTGTACCTGCTGTTGCTGACCGCCGCTGGCCGTCGCGTCAGAGGGTACACCCAAGCTTACCGGACTGGCTTTACCCATCATCGGTAATGTATTAAATACCGGCGTTTCGGGCTGCTGGGACGTTTCAGATTGCCCATTATAGTGCTGGACGCCAACAATAACTGCAAGTGATACACACGCGGCCACACCCATTTGGGTAAGCTGCGCGGCCCACGGACGCATTTTCTTCCAGAATGGCATTTTCTGCCACTGGTGCGGTGCTGGCTGGGCCTCAGGAATCAATGGCACCGTCTGACGTACTGGCTCATCCTGGATGGCAGCCATTACGCGGGCGGAAATATCGAAATGGAGAACGTCGGCGGTATCACCTCGCATGGAATCGCGAATCAGGTGATAACTCTCCCAGGTTTTTTGCATTTCCGGGTCCTGAGTCAGCTCTTTGAGTAACTCAGTATCCAGCGTTTCGCCATCCATTAAAGCGGAAAGTTTTTCTTTCTGCATGCCTAATACCTTTTCCAGTATCCCGCTATCGTCAACGCCTGATAAGCGGTTGAACTTTATTATCAATAGCTTCCCTCGCTCGGAAGATACGTGAACGCACCGTACCCACCGGACAATCCATGATAGCGGCTATCTCTTCATAGCTCAGGCCATCCAGCTCCCGCAAGGTTATTGCCATGCGTAAATCTTCCGGGAGGGACTCAATAGTTCGGAAAACTATCTGTCTCAGTTCTTCTGACAACATTAAGTTCTCAGGGTTCGAAATTTCTTTCAGCGCACCGCCACTTTCGTAATTTTCTGCTTCAATCGCATCAATATCACTGGAAGGTGGACGACGCCCCTGAGCGACCAGGTAATTCTTCGCTGTATTGACTGCAATACGATACAGCCAGGTATAAAAAGCACTATCTCCCCGGAACGAGTCCAGCGCACGATAGGCCTTGATAAATGCTTCTTGTACTACATCGGGTACATCGCCCGACGGTACATAGCGAGAAACCAGACTCGCCACCTTATGCTGATAGCGCACTACCAGTAGGTTAAAGGCTTTCTGATCTCCCTTCTGGACCCGTTCTACCAGGACCTGGTCCGTTAACTGCTCGCTCATCCGAGGTAAAGTCTCCCCAAACCAAATTTCCACGCGCCTTCGAAACGCCACTCCATCAGCTTCACTATGAGCAAGCAAATGCTTAGAGTGCTCAAGTTTCGTAAAGTTCCGTTACGCATTGTTTTTTGTTTGTCATGTTGTAGACAGGTCTTATCTCTCATTATAAGTCTACATAATCCGATCGACGCACTATCTGTTTAGAAATGCCCATTTCACCGCTTGCAGAGTAACCCAACGGCCACTTAATTTCATCACATAATCTGGTGCTAACGGCCTGCTTCACAAAATATTTTTGCTCATTTCGTCCTCGTCATGCTTTTTTTTCATGTTTAGTCACTGCAACACATTTAAAAATAAAACGTGCAGTATCGCGCAATGTGGTGCTATGGTGACCAAACACTGTTTAGTAAATTAAACAAAAATCATGAATACGACTCCTGAATTATCCTGTGACGTGCTGATCATTGGCAGCGGGGCTGCCGGACTCTCACTGGCGCTGCGCCTGGCCGAAAAACATCAGGTTATTGTCCTGAGCAAAGGTCCGGTCAGCGAAGGCTCGACATTTTATGCCCAGGGCGGTATTGCCGCGGTGTTTGATGAAACCGACAGCATCGACTCCCACGTTGAAGATACTCTGATTGCCGGGGCCGGCCTGTGCGATCGCCATGCGGTTGAATTTGTCGCCAGCAATGCCCGCACCTGCGTTCAGTGGCTTATCGATCAGGGCGTCTTATTTGATACGCAGGTTCAGCCCAACGGTGAGGAGAGCTATCACCTGACCCGTGAAGGTGGTCATAGCCATCGACGCATTCTGCACTCTGCGGATGCCACCGGTAAAGAAGTCGAAACCACCCTCGTCAGCCAGGCACAAAATCACCCCAACATACGGGTTCTTGAGCGCAGTAATGCCGTCGATCTGATTGTCTCCGATAAAATCGGTCTGCCGGGAACGCGTCGGGTTGTCGGAGCCTGGATCTGGAACCGTAATAAAGAAGCCGTAGAAACCTGCCATGCCAAGTCAGTAGTGTTGGCCACCGGCGGCGCGTCAAAGGTGTACCAATACACCACCAATCCAGATATTTCCTCGGGTGACGGGATTGCGATGGCCTGGCGTGCGGGATGCCGTGTCGCCAACCTGGAATTTAACCAGTTTCACCCGACGGCGCTGTATCATCCGCAGGCGCGCAACTTTCTGCTAACCGAGGCGCTGCGTGGCGAAGGCGCACATCTGAAGCGCCCGGACGGTTCGCGCTTTATGCCCGATTTTGACGAGCGTGGCGAACTGGCTCCCCGCGATATTGTTGCCCGCGCCATTGACCACGAAATGAAGCGCCTGGGCGCTGACTGCATGTTTCTCGACATCAGCCATAAACCGGAAGAATTTGTTCGTCAGCATTTCCCGATGATTTATGAAAAATTGCTGGGACTGGGCATCGATTTGACCAAAGAGCCGGTTCCCATCGTTCCTGCCGCGCACTATACCTGCGGCGGCGTGATGGTGGATGACTTTGGCCGTACGGATGTCGACGGGCTGTATGCGATCGGCGAAGTGAGTTACACCGGCCTGCATGGAGCCAACCGGATGGCGTCAAACTCATTACTGGAGTGCCTGGTTTACGGCTGGTCCGCGGCTGAAGATATCGACAGGCGAATGCCTTATGCTCGCAGCGTCAGCACCCTCCCGGATTGGGATGAAAGCCGGGTAGAAAACCCGGATGAACTGGTTGTGATTCAGCATAACTGGCATGAGCTGCGGCTATTTATGTGGGATTACGTCGGTATCGTGCGCACAACTAAACGTCTGGAGCGCGCCCTGCGCCGTATCACCATGTTGCAACAGGAAATCGACGAGTATTACGCTCATTTCCGCGTGTCGAACAACTTGCTGGAACTGCGCAATCTGGTGCAGGTTGCTGAGCTGATTGTCCGCTGCGCGATGATGCGTAAAGAGAGTCGGGGCCTGCACTATACGCTGGATTATCCAGAACAGCTTCCAGAGGCGGGCCCGTCCATTCTCTCACCGCTAAGTCATCACATGAACAGATAAAACGCCTGGGTCAGCGCCGTGTAACCTTCAGAGTAACGTTGGTCTGGCCCACGGATCACCAGCCTGTCACTAAAGCACTCCCCGGCCTGCGGGGAGAATGCCAGCAGTACCCGATTCGGTAGTCGGGCCTCAGTTTCTGCTACATCCGTGCGCAATCGCAGATGCCAGCCCATGCCCAGTGCCTGCTGGGAAAATGCGTTACCAATCTGTTCGGGCAGCACCACACAGAAAAAACCTTCTTCCGTAATGCTGTCTGCCGCCAGCGTTAGCAATACTTGATGATCGAGCGTGGTGGTGTAGCGAGCCTGCTCGCGCTGCGGCGTGGCACATTCCACTCCCTGTTCATAATAGGGAGGGTTGCTGATGATCAAATCAAAGCGCACGGTCTGGCGCGGTATCCACTGCTGCACATCTTCCGTATGAACGTTCACGCGATGCATCCACGGGGATTGCGCGATGTTCTCCTGCGCCTGCTGCGCGGCATCAACATCAAGCTCCACAGCGTCAATGATGACGTTTTCATCTGTGCGCTGGGCCAGCATCAGCGCCAACAGGCCGCTCCCGGTACCAATATCCAGGATCCGCTTTACGCCAGCAACAGGGGCCCAGGCCCCCAATAAAATGCCGTCCGTTCCGACTTTCATTGCACAACGATCGTGTGCCACAAAAAACTGCTTAAAAGTAAATCCATTACGTCTAAGTACGGATGTAGACTGGGGCATGAAGAACAACCTTCCTGGAAAAAAAACGATAACATAGGATAAAAACAATACCTGAGAAGGTATATCCATACAAACAGATGAAGATTGCAGCCGTAACGTCTATAATCAGCGCCCCACTCAGAGGTAGAACATGACTGTAACGACTTTTTCCGAACTTGAACTCGATGAAAGCCTTCTGGATGCCCTCCAGGAAAAAGGTTTCACTCGCCCGACCGCCATTCAGGCTGCCGCCATTCCGCCTGCGCTCGATGGCCGTGATGTACTCGGTTCTGCGCCGACAGGCACCGGTAAAACGGCGGCATATTTGCTGCCAGCGTTGCAGCACCTGCTCGACTTCCCGCGCAAGAAATCTGGCCCGCCGCGCATTTTGATTTTGACACCGACGCGCGAACTGGCGATGCAGGTTGCCGAACACGCCCGTGAACTGGCGAAGAATACGCATCTGGATATCGCCACGATTACCGGCGGCGTGGCTTACATGAACCACATGGAAGTCTTTAGCGAAAACCAGGACATCGTGGTCGCCACTACCGGTCGTCTGCTGCAGTACATTAAAGAAGAAAACTTCGACTGCCATGCGGTTGAGACACTAATCCTCGATGAAGCAGACCGCATGTTGGACATGGGCTTTGCCCAGGACATCGAGCATATCGCTGGAGAAACCCGCTGGCGTAAGCAAACTATGCTGTTCTCCGCCACGCTGGAAGGCGATGCGATCAAAGATTTTGCTGAGCGTCTGCTGGAGGATCCGGTCGAAGTTTCGGCGGATCCGTCTACCCGCGAACGCAAGAAGATTCATCAGTTTTACTACCGTGCCGATGACATCGAGCACAAAACTGCCCTGCTGATCCATTTGTTAAAACAGCCGGAAGCAACCCGCTCGATTGTCTTCGTACGTAAACGCGAGCGTGTGCACGAGCTGGCAGGCTGGCTGCGCCAGGCGGGCATTAATAACTGCTATCTCGAAGGCGAGATGGTGCAGAACAAACGTAATGAAGCGATCAAACGCCTGACCGATGGTCGTGTGAACGTACTGGTAGCAACCGACGTTGCCGCTCGTGGGATCGATATTCCTGACGTCAGCCACGTGTTTAACTTCGACATGCCGCGCAGTGGCGATGCCTATCTGCACCGCATTGGCCGTACCGGTCGTGCAGGCCGTAAAGGTACTGCGATCTCTTTGGTTGAAGCCCACGACCATCTGCTGCTCGGCAAAGCGAGCCGCTATATTGACGAGCCACTGAAAGCACGCGTCATCGACGAACTGCGTCCAACCACGCGCGCGCCAAGTGAGAAATCTAACGGTAAGCCATCCAAGAAAGTGCTGGCGAAGCGCGCCGAGCAAAAAGCAAAAGAGAAAGAGAAACCGCGAGTGAAAAAACGTCACCGCGACGCCAAAAATGTCGGCAAACGCCGTAAGCCGAGCGGAGCTGCTACCCAGCAGTCCGACAAAGAGTAAACCGAATGCCGGGCCGTTTAGCCCGGCATTTTTTGTGCACAAAAAAGCGGAAGATACGTTGGCATCTTCCGCTTTCAGATTCTCTGCCAGACGGGGTTATTCCCCGTGAACCTTACAGGCTCTCAGTAAAGGTACGAGCAATAACGTCGCGCTGCTGTTCTGGCGTCAGAGAGTTGAAACGCACGGCATAACCAGAAACACGGATGGTCAACTGCGGATATTTTTCCGGATGCTTAACCGCATCTTCCAGAGTTTCGCGGCGCAGAACGTTCACGTTCAGGTGCTGACCACCTTCCACACGGACTTCCGGCTGTACGTCTACCGGTACTTCACGGTATTCGATCTCACCCAGTTTGCTGACAGCAACGACTTCATCAGCATTGAAACCTGCTTTCGCAACGATGCAGCGTGCTTCGCCTTTTTCGCTGTCCAGCAGCCAGAAAGAGTTCAGCAGGTCGTCGTTTGCAGCTTTAGTAATCTGGATACCTGTAATCATTTGATGCCTCCCCGGCAAAATTATTTGATCTCGGCTGGCCGTCATCCGGCCAATTGGTAAAACCATTGTTGCTTGAGTGTATATATACCCCTCACACACCCTTGAATCTTTGATTTAAATCAATAAAAACCACACATGAAAAGTGGTGATAGGTGGATTTTATTGTTTTACATCAACTTACACCACATGCGCAGCTAAACTTTTTACATAAATTTTCAACTATCTTTAAGGGGTAGACCCTTGAGAAACGTACAGAATTTTGCGACGTCGAAAGAAGCAGTTAAGCTAGGGGGATTGAAAATTCGCAGGAGAGCGAGATGGCCACCAAATTAACCTGGCACGATGTGCTGGCAGAAGAGAAACAGCAGCCTTATTTTGTTAACACGTTGCATACTGTGGCGGGCGAGCGTCAGTCAGGTATGACAATTTATCCGCCACAAAAAGATGTATTCAACGCTTTTCGCTTTACCGAACTTGGCGACGTGAAAGTCGTCATCCTGGGTCAGGATCCTTACCACGGTCCGGGCCAGGCACACGGTCTCGCGTTTTCTGTCCGCCCCGGTATTGCCACCCCGCCCTCGTTGCTGAACATGTACAAAGAGCTGGAAGCAACGATTCCTGGCTTCACCCGCCCAACGCACGGATATCTGGAAAGCTGGGCACGCCAGGGTGTGCTGTTACTCAACACCGTGCTTACCGTCCGTGCCGGGCAGGCACATTCGCACGCCAGTCTGGGATGGGAAACATTTACCGATAAAGTCATCAGCCTGATTAACCAACATCGGGAAGGCGTGGTATTCCTGCTCTGGGGTTCACACGCACAAAAGAAAGGTGCGATTATTGATGCGCAGCGTCACCATGTATTGAAAGCGCCGCACCCATCACCGCTCTCTGCGCATCGCGGTTTCTTTGGCTGCAATCATTTTGTACTGGCTAATGAGTGGCTGGAACAGCGAGGTGAAAAGCCGATTGACTGGACGCCGGTATTACCCGCAGAAAGCGAGTAAAAAAATGCCAGCGAATCGCTGGCATTTTTGTTATCAGGCTTTGTTCTGACGCCACCACTCCGCGAGCAGCACGCCGGTCGCGACAGAAACGTTGAGCGTTTCTACGTTGCCCGTACCGTCTATCGCCACGCACAGGTCGTCGGCTGAGCATGCTGCTTCTGGCAGAGCCTCACGCTCACGCCCTAATACCAGCACCATTTTTTCCGGCAACGTGGTAGTAAACAGCGGCTTGCCTTTCACGCTTGAGGTCATCACTACCGTGTAACCCGCTTTACGGAAGTCGTCCAGCACATCGACAATACTGTCACCGGTGATCGGCTGAACGTGCTCAGCTCCGCCTTCAGCAGTGCGGATAGCCGCACCTGATTCCAACATCGCCGCATCCTGTACCACCACACCTTTCACACCGAAGTGCGCGCAGCTACGCATCATGCCGCCCAGGTTGTGCGGGTTAGCAATGTCTTCCAGGGCCAGCACGCAATCCTGCGCCCCGGCCTGACCAACCCACTGCTTAACAGTGGTACCGTTACGTTTCTTGATCAGGAAACAGACGCCGCCATGGTGTTCAGTGCCGGAGGCTTTCGCCAGCTCGGCTTCGTCAACCACGTGGTAGGCTTTGCGGTTCGCCGCCATCCAGCGTAATGCTTCTTTAAAGCGCGGGGTTACGCTCTGAACAAACCAGGCGCGAACAATAGCGTCCGGACGACTCTGGAACAGAGCCTGACAGGCATTCTCACCGTAAACGCGGGTTTCTTCCGCGCGCTGACGACGTAATACTTCAGGATCGATAAAGCTTTTGCCGCTGATACCACCGTGATCGGCTTTGTCTGCTGCATCATCATTCGGTGCGCGGGACACGGTACGCCATGGTGAATCTTCACGTCCACGGTCGCGTTCTACATCGCGGCCACGACCACGTTCGCTGTTCGGACCCTTTCTGTCATCACGGGCAGGGCGACGACCGCCTTCGGCTCGGGAAGTACCGGGGCGACCGCCGCCTTTACCAGTACGTGGATTTTGGGTGCGTTTGTCCGAGTCATCGTCACTGCGGACGTACATCACTTTGACCTTGCCGTTTTTATTCTTCAGTTCGTCGCTCATGTTTTTCTCCACCTGCTCTGCGCGAAGCGCGAAGATTACCCGATGTGCACGTCGTTAGCCATTATTTCATTTAAAAGCTAAGGACTATTGTACTCATTGAATAAAACGCATTGTTGTTTAGAACAGACTCCCCGATAATATGTAACATAATAGAAACATACTGGCGTTACTGCCGTGAAGTCCACTCCACTCATCCAGAGGTTAGTTATGAATACCGTTTGTACCAGCTGCCAGGCTATCAACCGCATCCCCGACGATCGTGTCCAGGAAGCGGCTAAATGCGGACGCTGTGGTCACGACCTGTTTGATGGGGAGGTGATCAATGCGACCGGTGAAACACTGGATAAACTGTTAAAAGACGATCTCCCGGTGGTGGTTGATTTTTGGGCCCCCTGGTGTGGTCCATGCCGTAACTTCGCCCCGATTTTTGAAGATGTCGCGGAAGAGCGTAGCGGTAAAGTGCGTTTTGTTAAAGTGAATACAGAAGCCGAGCGTGAACTCAGCGCCCGTTTCGGTATCCGCAGCATCCCGACCATTATGATCTTCAGAAAAGGTGAAATCGTCGACATGCTTAATGGCGCCGTACCTAAAGCCCCGTTTGATAGCTGGCTTAACGAATCATTATAATCTCTACGGGGCGCATCTTGTGCCCCGTTTTCACCTCTGCGACAATAGCGTTTTTCAACGTGTTCTCCCATGACCGATAACGCTGTTCTTCAGTTACGCGCTGAGCGCCTCGCGCGCGCCACGCGCCCTTTCCTTGCCCGAGGTAATCGCATTCGCCGCTGTCAGCGCTGCCTGCTGCCGCTGAAGCTCTGCTTGTGCGCAACGCTGGTGCCGTCTGAGGCCAAAAGCCGCTTTTGTCTGGTGATGTTTGATACCGAGCCGATGAAGCCCAGCAACACGGGACGTTTGATTGCCGATATTTTGCCCGATACCACGGCTTTTCAGTGGTCACGCACCGAACCGCCGCAGGCGTTGCTCGAACTGGTGAAAAATCCGGATTACCAGCCGATGGTTGTATTCCCGGCATCCTATGCGGGCGAAGAGCGTGAAGTGATTTTCGCGCCACCAGCCGGTAAACCACCGTTGTTTATCATGCTTGATGGTACCTGGCCTGAAGCGCGTAAAATGTTCCGCAAAAGCCCGTATCTTGATAACCTGCCGGTGATCTCCGTTGATTTATCGCGACTTTCCGCTTACCACCTGCGTGGCATTCACGCAGAAGGGCAATACTGTACTGCCGAAGTGGCCATCGCGTTGTTGGATCTGGCGGGCGATACGCAAGCCGCGGAGGGGTTGAGCGATCATTTCACTCGCTTTAAAACCCGCTACCTGGCAGGAAAAACTCAACATCAGGGAAGCGTCACAGCAGACTCACCAGAAAGCGTTTAAAATCATTCGGTCACTGGTGTCATTAAGGAAGCCGATATGAGTCAGCGTGGTCTGGAAGCACTACTGCGACCGAAATCCATTGCGGTGATTGGGGCGTCAATGAAGCCTAATCGCGCAGGTTACCTAATGATGCGTAACCTGCTTGCCGGCGGTTTCAATGGACCTGTTTTACCAGTGACGCCAGCATGGAAAGCGGTGTTGGGCGTCCTGGCCTGGCCCAATATCAACAGCCTGCCTTTTAGCCCAGACCTTGCCGTGTTGTGCACCAATGCCAGCCGCAACCTGGCATTACTCGAAGCGCTTGGCGAGAAAGGCTGTAAAACCTGCATTATTCTTTCAGCTCCCGCATCGCAGCACCTGGAATTGTTGGCCTGCGCCGCACGCTACAACATACGTCTCCTCGGCCCAAACAGCCTGGGACTTCTCGCGCCCTGGCAGGGGCTTAACGCCAGCTTTTCCCCCGTTCCCATCAAGCGCGGTAAGTTGGCATTTATTTCCCAGTCAGCGGCGATTTCCAACACCATTCTGGACTGGGCGCAACAGCGCGACATGGGTTTTTCCTGGTTTATCGCGCTGGGCGACAGCCTTGATATCGACGTTGATGAACTGCTGGATTACCTGGCGCGCGACAGTAAAACCAGCGCGATATTACTTTATCTCGAACATTTAAGTGATGCCCGGCGCTTTGTCTCCGCCGCCCGTAGCGCCTCGCGCAATAAACCCATTCTGGTGATTAAGAGTGGTCGTAGTCCGGCGGCACAGCGTTTACTGCATACCAGTGCAGGGATGGACCCTGCGTGGGACGCAGCTATCCAGCGCGCCGGTTTATTACGCGTACAAGACACTCACGAGCTGTTCTCTGCGGTAGAAACCCTGAGCCACATGCGTCCACTGCGCGGCGACAGGCTGATGATCATCAGCAATGGGGCCGCGCCTGCCGCACTGGCATTAGATGAGCTGTGGTCAAAAAATGGCAAGTTGGCGACATTGAGTGAAGATACCTGCCAGAAATTACGCGATGCGTTACCTGAACATATTGATATCGCCAACCCGCTGGATCTGCGTGACGACGCCAGCAGCGAACACTACGTTAAGACGCTGGATATCTTGCTCGCCAGCCAGGATTTCGACGCACTGATGGTGATTCACTCACCCAGCGCAGCCGCCCCGGGAACAGAAAGCGCACAAGCGTTAATCGAGGCGGTAAAACGTCATCCCCGCGGTAAGTTCGTCTCGTTGCTGACCAACTGGTGCGGAGAGTTTTCCTCCCAGGAAGCCCGTAGACTGTTTAGCGAAGCCGGATTACCTACCTACCGCACGCCAGAAGGCACCATCACCGCGTTTATGCATATGGTGGAGTACCGGCGTAACCAGAAGCAACTGCGGGAAACCCCTGCGCTGCCCGACTACCTGACCACCAATACCGCCGAGGCGCATAATCTGTTACAGCAGGCGATTGCTGAAGGAGCAACGTCGCTGGATACCCATGAAGTGCAGCCGATTTTACAAGCCTATGGCTTACATACGCTGCCGACGTGGATCGCCAGCGACAGCGCTGAAGCCGTACACATCGCGGAGCAAATCGGTTACCCGGTGGCGCTAAAGCTGCGTTCTCCTGATATCCCGCATAAATCAGAAGTTCAGGGGGTAATGCTCTACCTGCGAACGGCAACAGAGGTGCAGCAGGCAGCCAATGCGATTTTTGATCGGGTAAAAATGGCCTGGCCGCAGGCGCGCATTCACGGTTTATTAGTACAAAGTATGGCGAATCGCGCTGGCGCTCAGGAGCTGCGCGTCGTCGTTGAACATGACCCGGTATTTGGCCCGTTGATTATGCTTGGTGAAGGCGGAGTTGAGTGGCGACCAGAAGAGCAAGCCGTGGTGGCGTTGCCGCCATTGAACATGAATCTGGCGCGTTATTTGGTGATCCAGGGGATCAAAAATAAAAAGATCCGCGCTCGCAGCGCATTACGCCCATTGGATATCGCCGGGTTAAGTCAGCTTCTGGTGCAGGTCTCCAATCTGATCGTCGATTGTCCGGAAATTCAGCGTCTGGATATTCATCCGCTGTTGGCCTCCGCCGGTGAATTTACCGCGCTGGATGTCACGCTGGACATTGCCCCTTTCACGGGCGATAACGAAAGCAGGCTGGCTATACGTCCCTACCCCCATCAGCTTGAAGAATGGGTGGAGTTGAAGAACGGCGAGCGTTGCTTGTTCCGCCCTATTTTGCCCGAAGATGAACCTCATCTGCAGCAGTTCATTTCTCAGGTAACAAAAGAAGATCTTTATTATCGCTATTTCAGTGAGATCAACGAATTTACCCACGAAGATTTAGCCAATATGACGCAGATCGACTACGATCGGGAAATGGCCTTTGTTGCGGTACGCTGTAAAAACAATCAGCAAGAGATCCTCGGCGTAACGCGAGCAATCTCGGATCCTGATAACATTGACGCCGAGTTCGCCGTGCTGGTTCGTTCAGATCTCAAAGGGCTTGGACTGGGTCGCCGGTTGATGGAAAAATTAATTGCATATACCCGAGATCACGGACTTAGACGTTTGAATGGTATTACGATGCCAAACAATCGTGGGATGGTCGCCCTGGCCCGGAAACTCGGGTTCGCTGTTGACGTCCAACTCGAAGAGGGAATTGTTGGGCTAACGCTTAATCTGGCCCAATTTGAGGAATCGTGAGTAAGGTACTGGAAATGTTGACCACATTAATAGGTACTGGTGGTATCATTACCCGCTTATGTCGTCTGCATAGCACAGAGGACCCTTCAATGAACAGAGAAGAAATGCACTGTGATGTTGTCAAAATTTAAGCGTAATAAACATCAACAACACCTTGCCCAACTACCCAAGATTTCTCAGTCAGTTGATGATGTAGATTTCTTTTATGCTCCCGCTAATTTCAGGGAGACTCTGCTGGAAAAAATAGCCAGCGCGACGCGACGGATCTGCATTATTGCGCTGTACCTGGAACAGGATGACGGTGGCAAAGGCATACTCGACGCGCTCTATGCGGCAAAACGGCAGCGTCCTGAACTGGATGTCCGGGTGCTTGTCGACTGGCACCGAGCCCAGCGCGGACGTATTGGTGCTGCGGCATCAAATACCAACGCTGACTGGTATTGCCGAATGGCACAAGAAAACCCAGGTATTGATATTCCTGTCTACGGTGTTCCGATTAACACCCGAGAAGCGCTTGGCGTCCTGCATTTTAAAGGCTTTATCATCGATGACAGCGTCCTGTATAGCGGGGCCAGCCTGAATGATGTTTATCTGCATCAGCATGATAAATATCGCTATGACCGTTATCAGTTGATTCGCAACGCGCAAATGGCCGATATCATGTTCGATTGGGTCACGCAGAACCTGATGAACGGTCGCGGCGTTAATCGCCTTGATGATATTAATCGCCCTAAAAGCCCGGAAATTAAAAACGACATCCGCCTGTACCGTCAGGAACTGCGCGATGCGTCATTCCATTTTCAGGGTGATGCGGATAATGAACAGCTCTCGGTAACGCCTCTGGTAGGCCTTGGAAAATCCAGTCTGTTAAATAAGACCATTTTCCACCTTATGCCCTGCGCGGAGCACAAGCTCACAATCTGTACCCCTTATTTCAACCTGCCCGCTATACTGGTGCGCAATATCATTCAGCTGCTGCGTGAAGGCAAAAAGGTCGAGATCATTGTCGGTGATAAAACCGCCAACGACTTTTTCATTCCAGAAGATGAGCCATTTAAAATCATCGGCGCGCTGCCCTACCTGTATGAAATTAACCTGCGCCGTTTCCTTAGCAGACTGCAATATTACGTGAATACCGACCAACTGGTCGTGCGCTTATGGAAAGATGATGACAACACCTATCATCTGAAAGGCATGTGGGTTGATGATAAATGGATGCTGCTCACCGGCAACAACCTTAACCCTCGCGCCTGGCGTCTGGATCTGGAAAACGCCATCCTTATCCACGATCCGAAGCAAGAGCTGACTCCCCAGCGCGATAAAGAGCTGGAGCTTATTCGCACGCATACCACCGTCGTTAAGCACTATCGCGACCTGCAAAGCATTGCCGACTATCCAGTCAAAGTGCGTAAGCTCATCCGTCGACTACGCCGTATCCGTATCGACAGACTAATTAGCCGTATTCTGTAACCAAGACCCCGTCAAGTGACGGGGTTTTTCCTATGGAGGCAACGGTGCGCTTGTTTATTCTTTTCAGTATCCTGGCTATTTCTGGCTGCAGCCACATGGCAAACGACCGCTGGAGCGGACAAGACAAGGCTCAACACTTTATCGCCTCCGCTATGCTCTCCGCAGCTGGAAACGAATATGCTCAACATCAGGGCAACAGCCGCGATCGCAGCGCGGCTATCGGCCTGATGTTCTCAGTCAGCCTGGGCGCGTCAAAAGAGTTATGGGACAGCCGTCCCGCTGGGAGCGGCTGGAGCTGGAAAGACTTCGCCTGGGATGTTGCAGGTGCGTCTACCGGCTATGCGGTCTGGCAGTTGGCACATCACTAGAGGCGCAGACCTTTCCCCTTCCCATGCAGCATCAGCGATACCAAAAATGCGACTATTGCGAGTGCTGTAACGTACCAGAAGAATGTTGTTTCCATACCGACAGACTTCAGGGATAACGCAACATATTCGGCTGAGCCACCAAACAGAGCATTGGCCACCGCATAAGATAATCCAACCCCCAGAGCGCGCACCTGTGCCGGGAACATCTCGGCCTTCAGAATACCGCTGATTGACGTATAGAAACTCACAATCAGCAAGGCACACATCACCAGAGCAAACGCCATATACGGGGACGTCACGCTTTGCAACGCTGTCAGAATGGGGACGGTGAAAATCGCGGCCAACGCGCCAAAACACAGCATTGAAGTACGTCGGCCAATTTTATCTGACAAGGCACCGAACAACGGTTGCACCAGCATAAACACACACAGTGCCGCCGTCATAATCCCACTGGCTACGTTGGCATGCATACCGGCAGTGTTAACCAGGTACTTCTGCATGTAGGTTGTGAACGTGTAAAAACACAGCGAGCCAGCAGCGGTAAAGCCAAGCACCATGATGAAGGCTTTGCGATTACGCCACAGACCTTTCAGAGAACCAGCTTCTTTCAGCGCGCGAACGTCCTGTTTCGAGGTTTCATCCAACTGTCGACGCAGCCATAACGCAACAATAGCCAGTACGGCGCCCAACGCAAATGGAATACGCCAACCCCACGATCTTAGCGCTGAGTCTTCTAACGTTTGCTGTAATATGACCACAACCAGCAGTGCCAGTAACTGCCCGCCGATTAACGTCACGTACTGGAAGGAAGCATAAAAACCTTTCTTCCCTTCAACGGCTACTTCACTCATATAGGTAGCGCTGGTCCCGTATTCACCACCGACAGACAGCCCCTGAAATAACCTAGCCAGCAGCAATAGAGCAGGAGCCCAGGTACCGATGGTTTCATATCCCGGAAGACAAGCGATCACCAGCGATCCCATACACATCATACAAACTGACAGCAGCATCGACTTTTTACGCCCGTGCTTATCCGCGATGCGACCAAACAGCCAGCCGCCAATCGGTCGCATCAGAAAGCCTGCAGCAAAAACTCCGGCTGTTTGTAAGAGTTGCGTGGTGGTGTTTCCTGATGGAAAAAAGATATGAGCAAAATAGAGAGAGCAGAAAGAATAGATATAGAAATCAAACCATTCGACCAGATTCCCTGATGATGCTCCGACAATCGCCCATATACGACGCCGAGTATCGCCGTCTGCCAGCGCCCCGTTCTCAGTTACACTGCTATCAGCCATTAGAATTGTACCCCTGCCAACGATTGCATTAATTTATCAATGGTGGTTGTGTCTTTTTTGGTGAAATAAATGTTATATAATTGTTATAATTTATTATGAGAGAAAGATCACGGTTTTCATTAGCAGAGAAAGGATTCAGATATGTTCGAGAAAGAGAAAAATCGGTTTGAAATAGAGTGGGCTTTTATGGGCTGGATAAAATGGTACGCTGCATCCGGCAGTTCCATTCTCTGCAGACGCAAAAAAGCCCATCCGACAGGATGGGCTTCTTCACTTATTTGATGTCTGGCAGTTCCCTACTCTCGCATGGGGAGACCCCACACTACCATCGGCGCTACGGCGTTTCACTTCTGA
>NZ_JAOWCV010000030.1:0-85833 GCF_030336805.1 Citrobacter sp. Cb023
TTGTTCCGTGTCAGTGGAGGCGCATTATAGGGAGTTATTTCAGGCTGACAAGGGGAAATTTAAAATAATCTTCCGAGTGCGTATTTTTTATTCTTTGTGCTTATTTTGACAACGTTTTGTGGGTTAATTGGGCGATTTCCCGCGCGAAATCCGCGACCTGTTCCCAATCGGTATACACCACTTCTTTATTGGTATCTGTTTCACCGCCTGACATCTTCATTATCAGTTGGATCATAACGCGGTCATACCAGCGATAGCGTGGATACAGCAAAGCGCCAGCAATAACCGCACTGCGATCAGGCCGCCACGGCGAACTCATCAGGAACTTACGCGCATAGCTGTTAGTTTGCGGCGTGCGTTTCTCCGGTTTACGGGCAACCAAGTTTACGGAGTAGAAGGCACTCGGCATCGCGTTCAGCCGCGTGGCATGCTTTTTCACAAACTCCTGAAAAGCTGCATGGTAATGACCATAGCGAATCGAGGCGCCAATCACCACGCTGTCATAATTTTGCCAGTCAGGCTCCGCGGTACGATGCAAATTAACGACATCCGCCCAAACGCCCAGCTCTTTGAGTTCAGAAGCCAGATACTCGGCGATTTCACGCGTTTGTCCGTCCCGGGAAGAAAAAAGAATCAGTGTTTTCACGTGTTACTCCATTATTCACGCCAGAAAGTAGGGGTAAAGAGTACCAGCAGGGTAAAGACCTCCAGACGACCAAACAGCATATTGGCAATCAGGATCCACTTCGCCACGGGGTTCATACTGGCAAAGTTGTCGGCGACAACCCCCAGCCCTGGCCCCAGGTTATTCAGCGTCGCCACAACAGAGGCAAACGCGGAGAAGTCATCAACACCGGTCGCAATAATCGCCAGCATACTGATAATAAAGACCAGCGCATAGGCAGAGAAGAATCCCCAAACAGCTTCAAGGATTCGCTCCGGCAAAGCACGGTTACCCAGCTTGATACTGTAAACCGCATTCGGGTGGACCAGTCGTTTCAATTCGCGGTTACCCTGCTTAAACAGCAACAGGATTCGAATCACCTTCAAGCCACCGCCCGTCGACCCGGCACAGCCGCCAATAAAAGCAGAACATAGCAACAGCACCGGCAGGAACAGCGGCCAGCGGGCAATACTGTCCGTAGTAAATCCGGCGGTCGTCGCCATCGATACCACCTGAAAAAAAGCCTGGTTGATGGTCGTGAGTGCCGAACCGTAGGTATTGTGTATCCACAGCACCAGCGTACAGACAGCCACCAGCGTCAGCTGCACCCCAATGAACATGCGGAATTCTGGATCGCGCCAGTAGACCTTCAGGCTGCGACCGCTGAGTAAAGAGAAGTGCAGACCATAGTTACAACCGGAGATCAGCAAGAAGATAGCAATAATGGTGTTAATCGTGGGACTGTCGAAATACCCCACGCTGGCATCGTGTGTGGAAAAGCCGCCGATGGCTATCGTAGCAAAGCTGTGCCCAATAGCGTCAAACGCGGGCATCCCGGCAAACCATAGCGCCAGCGCACACGCCACCGTCAGTAATACATAGATAAGCCACAGCGTTTTCGCCGTTTCGGCAATACGCGGACGCATTTTGTTATCTTTCAGCGGGCCCGGCATTTCTGCCCGGTAGAGCTGCATCCCACCGACGCCAAGAATAGGCAGAATAGCCACCGCCAGCACGATGATCCCCATCCCGCCGAACCATTGCAGCATCTGTCGATAAAAGAGGATAGCGTGTGGCAATGAATCCAGCCCCACCAGCGTTGTCGCCCCCGTGGTGGTTAATCCGGAGAAGGATTCAAAAAAAGCGTCGGTTATCGTGAGGTTAGGGCTTTCCGCAAAGATGAACGGTAGCGCACCCACGCTACCCAGCACGGTCCAGAACAAAACGACAATCAGAAACCCTTCGCGCGATTTCAGCTCGCCCTTCTCTTTACGGTTTGGCCACCACAGCATGGAGCCGATCGCCAGAGCAACGAAGAAAGTTTGGGTAAACGCACGCCCTGCCCCATCGCGGTAGATGAGCGCTACCAGTCCGGGGATAATCATTGTCCCCGAGAATAAGATGACCAGTAGTCCAACGATTCGGGTGATGGCGCGAAAATGCATCTCTGCCGCTTCCTTAGTTCTTTAAAATGAGGTGGGGATTATTCTTCAATCGCTAACAATTGCAATGAACCACGACTAAAATCCGCCAGTTTTGCCGAAAATTCATCCACTTTGGCATAAGGAAGCGCCACCCTGAGCCGAACAAAAGCCTGGTAATCACTGGCAACAACTTTACCGTCAAACTGCCCCAGCAAAGCTTCAATGCCTGCCAGCTGACCGTACTCACACTGCAAAGTATATTCGGTTAATGGCGTCTTGCGCTGCGTCGTTAACTGACGCAACGCCTGATTCACGCCGCCACCGTAGGCTTTCACTAGCCCCCCCGTACCCAGAAGGATACCGCCGTAGTAGCGCACCACCACCGCGGTAATCTCACCGATGCCACTCCCCATCAGCTGCGCGAGCATCGGTTTGCCTGCCGTACCAGCCGGTTCGCCATCGTCTGAAAATCCCAGCTGCTGCGAGTCATTGGGCGCGCCCGCCACCCACGCCACACAATGGTGGCGGGCGTCCGGGTGTTCCATTTTGACTGACTCAACAAACGCTTTCGCCGCTTCTACGCCGTCCGTATGGGCGAGCAGCGTAATGAAGCGGCTTTTTTTGATCTCTTCAACGACACTTACCGGCGCCGCAGGGATTAACCAACTGTCCATTACGCCAGTTTTAAATCCCGTGTCATGTTTTCGATATTGTTCTCGTGGACCACCACGTTGTCTTCAATTCGAATACCGCCGAACGGTTTCAGGGCTTCAATTTTCTGCCAGTTGAAGTGTTTGCTGAACTGCCCTTCACGCCACGGCGCCAACAGCGATTCAATGAAGTAGATGCCCGGTTCGATGGTCAGGACCATGCCCGGTTGCAGAACGCGGGTGCAACGCAGGTAAGGATACTTCGACGGCGCGGCCAGATGCGTACCGCTGTCATCTTGCATAAAACCAGCGACATCGTGTACCTGCAGGCCCAGCGGGTGACCAATGCCATGCGGCATAAACGGCCCGGTAAGATCGTTTTCCACCATCGCCTCTTCACTCATATCGGTGATGATTTGATGCTTACGCAGCAGCTTCGCGATGCGCTGATGGAACTGAATGTGATAATCCACGTAGCTGGTACCCGCTTTCATAGTGGCAATCAGCGCCAGTTGCTCGTCATTCACATCCTTCACCAGATGCGCATAGTCGTTGTCGCTTTTCGCCGACCACGTACGCGTCAGGTCTGCTGCATAGCCGTTGTATTCCGCACCGGCGTCCAGCAGGAAACTGCGGATTTCAGACGGAGCCTGATGATCCAGCCTGGTGTAATGCAGAACCGAAGCATGCTCGTTAAGCGCCACGATGTTGCTGTACGGCACGTCAGTATCGCGATGACCGGTAGCAGTCAGGTAAGCGAGGTTGATGTCAAACTCGCTCATCCCGGAACGGAACGCTTCTTCCGCGGCACGGTGTCCATTCACCGCCATTTTCTGTGCTTCGCGCATACAGGCCAGTTCGTAATCTGTTTTGTAAGCACGATAATAATGCAGGTAGTCGATAACCCCTTTCGGGTTGATATTGCTGGCCGCGATATCCAGCTGCAGCGCGCGTTCCGGAACCGGACCGATGTAACCGATATTGCCGCGAGCAGCAGGCAGTTGGCTACCGATACCATCAGCTTTTGGCAGCGCGATGATCTCAATTTCTTCCGTCCAGAAGGAGGTCGGCAGCGGCTCAACGTTGTGCCAGTAATCGACCGGCAGGTAGAACCACAATTTCGGCTTATTCACGCCATCCACCAGCAACCAGCAGTTAGGAACCTGCGTTACAGGCACCCAGGCTTTGAATTGCGGATTGACCTTAAACGGGTAGGGATGATCGTCGAGAAAGACGTTAACAAGTTCTCCTGAGTGAATAAGTAACGCATCCAGCTTGAAGCGCTCCAGCGCGTCGCGCGTCCGTTCTTGTAGGGTAACGATATGATTTTTATAGAGTGCGGCCAGTGATTCCATTTTCTATCCTTCTGTTTTTTTGACCTCAAGTGTCCGCATCTTAGCACATCGGTTTGTGAGTGCGTGATTTCTGCCGAGCGTGATCAAATCGTCATTTCTTTAATCATTCATTTGCATTTTATTAACATAAAACACACACTTCGATTCATCTGGTATGACCAGATCACCTTGCGGATTCAGGAGACTGACATGCTTTACAAAGGCGACACCCTGTACCTCGACTGGCTGGAAGATGGCATCGCCGAACTGGTGTTCGATGCCCCAGGCTCAGTCAATAAACTCGACACGGCCACCGTTGCCAGCCTGGGCCATGCGCTTGACGTGCTGGAAAAACAACCGAATTTAAAAGGGCTGCTGCTGCGTTCTAACAAAGCAGCCTTTATTGTTGGTGCCGACATCACCGAATTCCTTTCACTGTTCCTCGTGCCTGAAGAGCAACTGAGCCAGTGGCTGCATTTTGCCAACAGCGTGTTTAATCGCCTGGAAGATCTGCCTGTTCCGACTCTCTCAGCGGTTAACGGCTATGCGCTGGGCGGCGGCTGTGAGTGTGTCCTGGCGACCGATTATCGTCTGGCTACGCCGGACCTGCGCATCGGCCTGCCGGAAACCAAGCTGGGCATTATGCCAGGCTTTGGCGGCTCCGTGCGTATGCCACGTATGCTGGGTGCGGACAGCGCGCTGGAAATTATTGCTGCGGGTAAAGATGTGGGTGCTGAGCAGGCGCTAAAAATCGGTCTGGTCGATGGCGTAGTGAAGCAAGACAAACTGCTTGATGGCGCGATCGCGGTATTACGTCAGGCGATTAACGGCGACCTCGACTGGAAAGCCAAACGTCAGCCGAAGCTGGAGCCGTTGAAACTCAGTAAAATTGAAGCGGCTATGAGCTTTACCATCGCCAAAGGTATGGTGGCGCAGACGGCAGGTAAGCATTATCCCGCACCGATTACCGCGGTAAAAACCATTGAAGCAGCGGCCCGTTTTGGTCGTGAAGAAGCGCTGAATCTGGAAAATAAAAGCTTTGTTCCACTGGCGCACACCAATGAAGCCCGCGCACTGGTTGGAATTTTCCTTAACGATCAGTTCGTGAAAGCCAAAGCCAAAAAGCTCACCAAAAATGTTGAAGCGCCAAAGCAAGCGGCTGTGCTGGGCGCAGGCATTATGGGCGGCGGCATCGCTTACCAGTCGGCCTGGAAAGGCGTGCCGGTTGTCATGAAAGATATCAACGACAAATCATTAACGCTGGGTATGACCGAAGCGGCCAAGCTACTGAACAAACAGCTGGAGCGCGGCAAAATTGACGGTCTGAAAATGGCGGGCGTTATTTCCACCATTCATCCCACCCTCGACTATAGCGGTTTCGAACGCGTGGACGTGGTAGTTGAAGCGGTCGTAGAAAACCCAAAAGTGAAAAAAGCGGTACTGGCGGAAACCGAAGATCAGGTTCGCCCGGACACCGTACTGGCTTCGAATACTTCCACCATCCCAATCAACGAACTGGCCAGCGCGCTTAAGCGTCCGGAAAACTTCTGTGGGATGCACTTCTTTAACCCGGTGCACCGTATGCCGCTGGTTGAGATCATTCGCGGCGAGAAAAGCTCGGATGAAACCATCGCTAAGGTTGTCGCCTGGGCAAGCCAGATGGGCAAAACGCCGATTGTGGTTAATGACTGCCCTGGTTTCTTCGTTAACCGCGTGCTGTTCCCCTATTTTGCCGGTTTCAGTCAGCTGCTGCGCGACGGGGCGGATTTCCGCAAAGTCGACAAAGTGATGGAAAAACAGTTTGGTTGGCCGATGGGCCCGGCTTATCTGCTGGACGTGGTAGGTATTGATACCGCGCACCACGCGCAGGCGGTGATGTCCGCAGGCTTCCCTCAGCGTATGCAGAAAGATTATCGCGATGCGATAGATGCCCTGTTTGATGCTAACCGTTTCGGGCAGAAAAACGGTCTCGGATTCTGGCGTTATAAAGAAGACAACAAGGGCAAGCCGAAGAAAGAAGAAGATGCCACCGTTGACGATCTGCTGGCAGAGGTCAGCCAGCCGAAACGCGACTTCAGCGATGAAGAGATTATCGCCCGCATGATGATCCCTATGGTCAACGAAGTAGTGCGTTGCCTGGAAGAAGGCATTATCGCCAGCCCGGCAGAAGCCGATATGGCGCTGGTATACGGTCTGGGCTTCCCTCCGTTCCATGGCGGTGCGTTCCGCTGGCTGGATACGCTCGGCAGCGCGAAGTATCTCGATATGGCTCAGCAGTATCAGCACCTTGGTCCGCTGTATGAAGTTCCGGCCGGTCTGCGTGATAAAGCGCGCCATAACGAACCGTATTATCCCCAGGTTGAGCCAGCCCGCCCGGTTGGCAGCCTGAAAACGGCTTAAGGAGTCACAATGGAACAGGTTGTAATTGTTGATGCGATCCGTACCCCGATGGGCCGTTCGAAAGGGGGCGCGTTTCGGAACGTGCGTGCAGAAGATCTCTCTGCACATTTAATGCGTAGCCTGCTGGCGCGTAATCCGGCGCTGGAGCCAACCGCGCTTGATGACATTTACTGGGGCTGTGTGCAACAAACGCTGGAGCAGGGTTTCAATATCGCCCGTAATGCCGCGCTGCTAGCGGAAGTTCCGCACTCCGTTCCGGCCGTCACGGTCAATCGCCTGTGCGGTTCGTCCATGCAGGCGCTGCACGATGCGGCGCGCATGATCATGACTGGTGATGCTCAGGCATGCCTGATTGGCGGCGTTGAGCATATGGGCCATGTGCCAATGAGCCACGGCGTTGATTTCCACCCGGGTATGAGCCGCAACGTGGCGAAAGCCGCAGGGATGATGGGCCTGACCGCGGAAATGCTCTCCCGCATGCACGGCATCAGCCGTGAAATGCAGGACGCTTTCGCCGCACGTTCACACGCTCGCGCCTGGGCTGCAACACAGTCTGGCGCTTTTAAAAACGAAATCATCCCGACCGGCGGTCATGATGCCGACGGCGTGCTGAAGCAGTTTAACTACGATGAGGTTATCCGTCCGGAAACGACCGTTGAAGCGCTCTCCACCCTGCGCCCGGCGTTCGATCCGGTGAACGGAACGGTGACTGCCGGTACCTCCTCTGCGCTCTCCGACGGCGCAGCGGCGATGCTGGTAATGAGCGAAAGCCGCGCCCGTCAGTTGGGTCTGACGCCGCGTGCCCGTATTCGTTCGATGGCTGTTGTCGGCTGCGATCCGTCAATCATGGGTTACGGCCCGGTTCCGGCCTCAAAGCTGGCGCTGAAAAAAGCGGGGCTCTCCACCAGCGACATCGGTTTGTTTGAGATGAACGAAGCCTTTGCCGCTCAGATCCTGCCGTGTATTAAAGATCTGGGGCTGATGGAGCAGATCGATGAGAAGATCAACCTCAACGGCGGGGCGATCGCCTTGGGTCACCCGCTGGGCTGTTCTGGGGCGCGTATCAGCACCACCCTACTCAACCTGATGGAACGCAAAGACGTGCAGTTTGGTCTGGCGACGATGTGTATCGGGTTAGGTCAGGGTATCGCAACGGTATTTGAGCGAGTTTAATCAAAGCATGCCGGGGGCGCTTCGCTTGCCCGGCCTACGAAATGTTATCTCAAAGCCATTGGTGCCAGAACAAGGCGGCAAGCGAATGAATCCCGATGAGCTTACGTATAGTAAGTGATTCGGGTGAATGAGCGAAGCCAACACAGTTATGGTGCCAATGGCGAAGAGAGAAAGTTTAGTTGCCGTTCTTCCCGCCTGTCAGGGGCGGGTTTTTTATTTCCCTGAACTACCACGCACCACTAACTGCACCGGCAGCAGCAGATTCTCTTCCTGATTTTCTTCCAGCAGTAAACGCAGCGCTTCACGCCCCAGCTGTTTTTTATCAACCGCAACGGTAGTCAGCGGCGGATGTGACCAGGCCGCAGCATCAATATCATCAAATCCCACCAGCGCAAGATCTTCCGGGATACGTATACCCTGCTGCGCACACACCTGCTGAACAACCATCGCTGCAGCGTCGTTATAGGCAAAAATGGCATCGGGCGGCTCTGGCAGTCTGAGTAGCTCATTAACCGCATCCACCAGAGATTGCTCGGTATCCAGCAGCGGCGGCGCAACGACGTCATACTCTGGCGGCATTAGCAAACGGGCTTCATACAATGCCTGACGGTAGCCCTTTTCACGCTGACGGATGCTGTAGTGCGCGAGCGTACTGGCAAGAAAAGCAATGCGGCTGCGGCCTTGCGCAATCAGATGTTGCGTGGCCAGATAGCCGCCCAGGGTATTGTCAGGATTCACGCAAGGCAGTCCTGGCGCCCAGAGATCCACCAGCACCAGCGGCAATTTCATCTGTTGTAGCAGCCCAAGCAACTCAGGTTCAAAAAATCCCGCGCAGATCAGCGCATCAGGCTGGTGCAGCATTACCTGCTCACTCACTGCATCGCCTGGACCTATAGAGAGAAAGCTCAGCGCAACCCCCTTTCCGCGACACAGATCTTCTATCCCCAGCAGCAGTTGAGAGTAAAACGGTAAAGCTCGGCTGATATTGTGCTGGCGATGCAGTAAAAACAGGACACGTTTGATTTTGTCTGCGCGCAGGCGTGAAAAATCATAACCCTGCTGCTGCGCCACTGAAATAATGCGCTGTCGGGTCTCTTCACGCAGCCCCGGTTGCCCTTTTAGCGCGCGGGAAACAGCGCCAACCGAGACGCCACAAGCGTCGGCAATGTCTCTGATACGTACAGGTTTCGTCATTTCACTCTCATGGATTTACTATGGCTTGTTGTGCCCCCAGCCAGGCTGCGCCGCGTACGCCGCTGCTGTCGCCGTGGCGGGCCTGAACGATCGGTGTGCGGCACTGTTTACCAAACACGTACTGCGCCACTCGCGCCTGTAAGCCTGAGTACAGTAAATCGATATTGGATACCCCGCCCCCCAGCACGATAACATCGGGATCGAGCATATTCACCACACTCGCCAACGCGCGAGCCAGTTGATCGCAATAGCGTTCCCACAACAAACAGGCGTCTGCATCACCCGATGCTACCCGTTGCATAATTTGTGGCACACCCATATGTTGCGCGGTGTGATTCATATACTGGCGCTCCAGGCCACTACCCGAAATAAAGCTCTCAATACAGTTCAACTGTCCGCAATAGCATGTCACTTCAGCCCCGTCCCGAGATCCGTGGTAGCGCGGCAAGGCATTATGCCCCCACTCTCCAGCACAGGCGTTAGGGCCGGAGATCAACCGGTTCTCGATGCATAGACCACCGCCGCATCCGGTACCGAGGATCACGCCAAATACCACGCTATGCCCACGCCCACTACCGTCCATCGCTTCTGACAGGGTAAAGCAGTTGGCATCATTGGTAACGGGCACTGGCATTCCTAATGCACGCTCGAGATCTTGCGCAAAGGCCTGCTGATTCAGCACCAGAATGTTGGAATTCTTAATCAAACCTTCGCTATCCACCGCACCTGGCACCCCGATGCCAACCGATAAAGGCTGATTAATGGCCTGCATAGCCCTGGCTATCATCTCCGTCACGGCCTGGAAAAAATCACCGTAACGCTGCTTTGGTGTCGCACATCGTTCGCGGTAAACAATTTCACCCGCGTTATCAATCACCACCGCTTCGATTTTAGTCCCGCCGATATCCAGTCCGAGCCTCATGGTTTTTCCTCGTTTGCATCTCACAATGTGATGCGGTTTAGCTTGCCTATTTTGTTTACTAAACACATGGAGAGCTGTCACAAAAACTCAATTTATGTTTGAGTGACGGACATATTATGTTTACTAAAAAATAATTATGATGAGAAAGAGAGGCAATGACGCCGGGCCTGCGCCCTGCTAGTTGGAAGACAGATGATTGATGGATGCGCCGGAAGGGCTCCGGCGCACAGCGCTTAAATGAACGCGAAAGCGTCGCCAAACAGGCGATCTTCACGCGCACTGCGTTCATTACAGAACAGATCGCGCGCGATTTTGGCCATTTCAAAACGACCGGCAATGTAGATATCGTGCTCAGCCAGGGTACCGTAATCCTGCAATACCGCCGTTAACACGGTTCCCGTACGACCACGCCAGCCGTCTTCTGGCTGTTCCACCACTGGCTCAACGCGCAGATTCGGGTGATTAACAGACAACGCTTCCAGTTCGGAGAGATCGTAGAGATGCTTCTCTTCGCGCCCACCCCAGTAAATGGTGATATCGCGGTTTGGATTACGCGCCAGCGCAGTAAGCAGAATGGAACGCACGTAAGAGAACCCTGTACCACCGGCAATCAGGATCAGCGGGCGCTCGTCTTCATCACGCAGCCAGGCTTCGCCATGCGGAATGTCGACCTTGATTTCCCGGTCTTTCAGAATTCGGTCCATCACAGCCATGGCATAAAGATTTAGCTCAGAGGCGCCAACGTGCAGCTCAATGAATCCTTGCTCGTCCGGCGTGGATGCCATGGAGAACGGACGCTTATCCCTTTCGTCCATCACGACCATTAAATACTGGCCAGCACGAAAGGAAAACGCCGCGTCTGGCACTAAACGAACGCGATATACGGTATCAGTGATAGCTTCTACCGAGGTCACTTTACAGCTTAAGGTTGTCATGCGCTCTCTCTGTCGGATCAATAGGCAAAACGATCGCGCCTCAGGCGCTTTTGCCGTCATTAAAGATGGCCAGTTCATCCCAAATTGCGTCAATACGCGCAGTTACTTCAGGATCTTTTTTAATCGGGCGTCCCCATTCGCGTTGGGTTTCGCCCGGCCATTTATTTGTGGCATCCAGCCCCATTTTTGAACCCAGGCCGGAAACCGGCGAGGCAAAGTCCAGGTAATCAATTGGCGTATTCTCTACCAGTACCGTGTCCCGAGCCGGGTCCATACGGGTAGTAATTGCCCAAATCACATCATTCCAGTCGCGTGCATTGACATCATCATCGCAGACAATAACAAATTTGGTGTACATAAACTGGCGCAAAAACGACCAAACACCCATCATGACGCGTTTGGCATGACCAGCGTACTGTTTTTTCATCGTCACCACGGCCAGACGATATGAACAGCCTTCCGGAGGCAGGTAAAAATCGACGATTTCCGGGAACTGCTTTTGCAGAATAGGAACGAAAACTTCGTTCAGCGCCACGCCAAGCACCGCGGGCTCATCAGGCGGACGTCCGGTATAAGTAGAGTGATAAATCGCCTCTTCACGCTGGGTAATGTGCGTAACGGTAAAGACCGGAAAGCTATCTACTTCGTTGTAGTAGCCGGTATGATCGCCATACGGTCCTTCCGGGGCCAGCTCACCCGGTTCGATATACCCTTCCAGCACGATTTCAGCACTGGCGGGCACTTCCAGATCGTTGGAAATACATTTGACCACTTCGGTCTTGGTGCCACGTAACAGCCCGGCAAATGCGTACTCGGATAATGTATCAGGGACGGGCGTCACGGCCCCCAGAATGGTCGCAGGATCTGCCCCCAACGCCACCGAAACAGGGAAGCGTTCGCCAGGATGCGCCGCACACCACTCCTGGTAATCGAGCGCGCCGCCGCGGTGGGACAACCAGCGCATAATAAGCTTGTTTTTGCCAATCAGCTGCTGGCGATAAATGCCCAGATTCTGCCGCTCTTTATGCGGACCACGCGTTACGGTTAGCCCCCAGGTAATCAGCGGTGCGGCATCTTCCGGCCAACAGGTCATAATCGGAATACGGTTTAAATCGACGTTATCACCGGAGTAGATTTTTTGCTGACAAGGCGCACCGCGCAACCGCTTAGTCGGCATGTTCAGCACCTGCTTAAACTGCGGCAGCTTATCAAACAGATCGCGGAATCCTTTCGGTGGCTCCGGCTCTTTCAAAAACGCCAACAGTTTACCGACTTCCCGTAGTGCCGAGACATCTTCCTGCCCCATCCCCATCGCAACACGCTTCGGTGTGCCAAACAGGTTACACAGCACCGGCATGGAATAGCCTTTAGGATTCTCAAACAGTAACGCAGGCCCGCCAGCACGCAGAGTGCGATCGGCAATTTCAGTAATTTCCAGGTGGGGATCCACCTCAAGCGAAATGCGTTTGAGCTCGCCCTGCTGTTCAAGCAGCGTCAGGAAGTCGCGTAAATCGTGATATTTCATGGCGTCCATTGTGGCCTCTTCGTAAGCGCTTCATTATACGGCGTTCATCATTGTGATGCTGTATTTTTGTTAAATTAGCGTGAACTCTGGCGATACATATAAGCCCTGGGAGTATATACCCGTTGGGTTTCAGCCTGCTTTGAGGCGGGTATAATTAACTTAACTCATGGCTTTTGCTATGCTAGCGCTCAGAACAAGCGAATAAGAGTTATTATGCAATCCTGGTATTTACTGTACTGCAAACGTGGGCAACTTCAGCGAGCCCAGGAACACCTGGAAAGACAGGCGGTGAACTGCCTGACGCCTATGATCACCCTGGAAAAAATGGTGCGCGGTAAACGTACCACAGTCAGTGAACCACTATTCCCTAATTACATGTTTGTCGAGTTCGACCCGGAAGTGATCCACACCACCACGATCAACGCCACACGTGGTGTCAGCCATTTCGTTCGTTTTGGAGCGACGCCTGCGACCGTCCCATCCCCCGTTATTCACCAGCTTTCTATCTACAAGCCTGAAGGTATTGTTGACCCGCAAACCCCTCAGCCAGGGGACAGCGTGATTATTACTGAAGGGGCGTTTGAGGGACTGAAAGCGATCTTCACCGAACCGGATGGCGAAGCGCGTTCCATGCTGCTGCTTAACCTCTTGAATAAAGAGATTAAGCAGAGCGTGAAAAATACCGGTTTTCGAAAGATATAAGCCGTTTAGAAGGTCACTTCGAACAGCGTTCTGACGTTGGCATCAATGGTTGCTGACAGCCATTGAGGATCTTCCCCACGCCAGTGAGCAATTCGCTCAAGAATATGCGGCAGGTGCGCCGGTTCATTGCGACGTGACGTCGGTTTAGGCGTTAAGTCGCGAGGGAGTAGATAAGGTGCATCGGTTTCTATCAGCAGTCTTTCCACCGGAATAAACGGCAGCAGCTCCCGCAGTTCCATCCCCCGGCGTTCATCACAGACCCACCCGGTGATACCGATATAAAGCCCTCGGTCCACGCAGTCCTGCATCTCCTGGCGCGAACCGGTGAAACAGTGCAGCACCGCGCCTGGGAGGCTGTCCAGCCACGGCTCCAGCAACGTCAGAAAACGCTCATGCGCATCCCGACAATGCATGAAAATCGGCATCTGCAGTTCAGCAGCAATGCGCAGTTGCGCTTCAAAAGCACGTTCCTGCTCCTGCGGCGTGGAGAAATTGCGATTGAAATCCAGGCCGCACTCACCAATAGCGACTACCTTCGACTGGTTTGCCAGCGTGATAATCTCGTCTTCCGTTGAGGATTGCCATTGGCTGCTGTCATGCGGGTGCACGCCAGCCGTGGACCAGCACTGCGGATAATGCTGCGCCAGCTTTAACGCCTGCTGGCTTTCGTGAAGGTTTGTTCCGGTCAGAAGCATACCGTTTACGCCCGCAGCAAAGGCGCGCGCCACGACCTCATCCCGGTCTTTCGCAAATTGTGAACTGGTTAAATTAACGCCAATATCAAACATGCTTCCTCCCATATGACAACCGCCCTGACGGGCGGTTGAATTTATTCTTCAGTTTTCTCGGTGGCTTCGGCTTCTTTTGCTTCTTCAGCCTCGTTGTCCTCATCCCGCGTACGTCGCTTACCGACATAGAAACGAGAGAAGAAAACACCCACCTCGAACAGGCAGTACATCGGTATCGCCAACAACGTTTGCGAGAAGACATCTGGCGGAGTCAGTAGCATCCCGACGACAAAGGCACCCACCACAACATAAGGACGCTTTTTGCGTAAATCATCTGGCGTCGTAATGCCCATCCAGCATAGCAGCACGATGGCGACAGGCACCTCAAAAGAGACACCGAAAGCCATAAATAGCGCCATTACAAAGCTGAGATAGCTGGCAATGTCCGTTGATACCTGCACGCCTTGCGGAGCCGTGTTGGCCAGAAAACCAAACGCTAACGGGAAGACAACAAAATAGGCGAATGCCATGCCGATGTAGAACAACAACGAACTGGAGACCAGCAGCGGAACAACCAGACGGCGTTCATGTTTATACAACGCTGGCGCAATAAATGCCCACACCTGGTAGAGGATCACTGGCGCTGACAGGATCAGCGATACCATGAAGGTCAACTTGATTGGGGTAAAGAACGGCGAAGCCACATCGGTGGCGATCATCGTTGCACCCTGCGGCATCTGTTTAATCAACGGCGCCGCGACCATATGGTAAATGTCGTTGGCAAAGTAAACCAACGCCAGAAAGATCACGATTACCGCAATGATGCAGTTCAGGAGTCGCTTACGCAGCTCAATAAGATGCGTGATGAGCGGTTGGGTATCTTCTACAGCCATGTTTACGGTTTATCACTCGACGAGGGGGAGGATTCGGCAACAGGTGCGACAGCTTTCTTTTCTGCATCCATTAACGTAGCGGAAGTGTTTTCCGTTGGCTCTGGCGTTTTAGCACCCGTGGATTCCGGTTTTTGCTCCGGCGAACTGGCCTGGTTTTCAGCGGCAGCAGGGGTGACCCCTTCTCGCTGCGCTTCAGCTTCTTTCACCACCGGATTATGGATAGAGTGCGCTTCATCGCTCTCTTTCTCAGGATCGTGCACACTGTAAGAACGCTTCATCGACTCTGCCGCTTCACGCAGCTCATCCATTGAGGCTTTCAACTCCGGGGTCAGATTTGTCAGGCTCGCTTTCTCTACTTTCTTCAGGCTGTCCTGAAACTCCTGAAGCTTAAGCTCCTGGGTCAGTTCATTCTGAACAGTAGTTGCCAGGGAACGCAAAGCACGAACCCAACCAGCAACCGTTTTTACCGCTACAGGTAAACGTTGCGGCCCCAGGACGATGAGGCCGATCACGAACACCAATAACAGTTCGCTAAAACCGATATCAAACACGGATTATACCTGCTCTTTATCTTGGCTTTTGGCGTCTTCTTTTTTCACTTCGCCCTGCTTATCGGTAATGGATTTAGCAGTAAAATCAGCGTCCTGGCTGGTTTTATCTTGCTTTGGCTCATCATCACCCATTGCTTTTTTGAAGCCTTTAATCGACGCGCCAAGATCGGAACCGATGGAGCCGAGTTTCTTGGTGCCAAATAGCAGTACAACGATGACGGCAATGATCAACAACTGCCAAATACTGATACCACCCATACATGTTCCTCTGTCATAGATGATGAATTAATAAGGCCGTAGTATACGTTACACGACCTGCCTAGGGCGATGAAAAATTCAGCGCATTTTGCGCCAGCCGATCAACCAGGCTAAGACGCCGCCGGCCATTAACCAGCCCGGCATAAGCCCCCACTCAGGACGGCTTACCAGCAGGAATGTTCCACTGAGCAACAATGTTGCACCAATGCCCAATAAATAACGGGATTGTCCCTGACGTACATGATTCGCGTGAAGCTCGCGGGCAATCTTATCAACACTGTGCTGTAAATATTTGCCCTGGCGCAAACTGTCATACACCAGTTCAGGTATTTCTGGCATTTTTTCGACCCAGAACGGTGCTTTTTCTTTAAATGCCCTAACAAGCGCCGGAATACCGACCTGATCTTTGATCCAGGATTCGAGGAAAGGCTTGGCCGTTTTCCACAAATCTAACTGCGGGTAGAGCTGACGTCCGACACCTTCAACGTACAGCAGCGTCTTCTGTAGCAATACCAGTTGAGGCTGAACTTCCATATTGAATCGGCGCGCTGTGTTGAACAGATTTAACAGCACATGACCAAAGGAAATCTCCGCCAGCGGTTTTTCGAAAATCGGCTCGCACACGGTACGAATGGCAAATTCAAACTCTTCTACGTTAGTATCCGGCGGAACCCAGCCAGAATCCACATGCAGTTCAGCAACTTTGCGGTAGTCGCGGTTAAAAAACGCGATGAAGTTTTCAGCAAGATAACGCTTATCTTCTTTGTTTAAAGAACCCACAATCCCACAATCAATACCAATGTATTTCGGGTTTTCGGGATGCTCATAACTCACGAAAATGTTCCCAGGGTGCATATCCGCATGGAAAAAGCTGTCGCGGAATACCTGAGTAAAGAAGACCTGAACACCGCGTTCAGCCAGCAGCTTCATATTGGTGCCGTTCTTCTCAAGCGAGGTGACATCTGAAACGGGAATACCGTAAATGCGCTCCATCACCATCATGTTCTGACTGCAATAGTCAGAGTACACTTCCGGGATGTACAGCATTGGGCTGTCTTCAAAATTACGTCGCAGCTGAATCGCGTTCGCCGACTCGCGCAGCAGATTCAGCTCATCAATCAACGTTTTTTCATATTCACGGACCACTTCTGTCGGTCGCAGGCGGCGGCCGTCTGGCATCAGGCGAGGTACCCAGCGAGCAAGGCGGTAGATCAGTTTCAAATCCGCTTTAATTACCGGCAGTATGTCCGGGCGGATAACTTTGATCACCACCTCTTTCCCATTCGATTTCAGTCGCGCGGTGTGAACCTGAGCAATAGACGCGGATGCCAGCGGTGTGATCTCAAAATCATCAAACCATTCCTCGACGGGCAGCCCACCCATCGCCTCTTCGATTTGTTCTTTCGCTCTTTGCCCATCGAATGGGGCTACCCGATCCTGCAATAACGCTAGCTGATCGGCGATGTGTGGCGGGAAAAGATCACGGCGGGTAGAGAGCATTTGCCCGAACTTAATCCACACCGGGCCGAGCTCCTGTAAAGCCAGTCTCAGCCGTTCTCCCAGCGGTTTGTCTTTATGTCGGTTGGGCATCCAGAACAGCGTGTAACGCCACAGCCGGAGTGGCAGCGTGATACGCATTTTGGGGATGAGTTCATCAAGACCGTAGCTTAAAAAAGTGCGAATGATGAAATAAAGGCGCCGTACTTCACCTGGCGTCATTTGGCCTCCAGTTTTTCCAGCCGTTTGGCCAGAGATTCGACCGCACGCTCAACGGCTGCCGTTTCTTCTGCAAACCATGCAACCTCAAGCGGACCTGGAGCCATACGCCACTCTTCGGTGATCGCTTCGGCAACATAGCGCTGCTGGCGTTGAATGTTGTGGCACAGGAACTTCGCTCCACCACGCAAAACTTTGCTGACCCCTTCCGCGACGATATCGCCGGTATAAGGTGCTAACAGTTCTGCGGGATCAAACTCCGCCAGATCGGCCAACGCGACAAAGTTCTGTACCACCTGGATATCGCCCTGAACCTCCAGCTCACCACTGCGGATAAGCGTGGTGAGTTGCTGCCGGTCGCGTAATTTCGGTAACACGCTGGCATGTGTGATTACGGTGCAATCGGCTTCGCCTTCCCATGCCCCCAGCACATCGACCTGGCGCTCACTAAACACCAGCACTAACGGTGTTGAAAATCCTTTTAGCTCAACACGCAGCACTTTGCCCTGTAAACGCGTTCTGGCTGACTTGAGCGCAGGAGAACGATACAGAAAGGTGTTAAGCAAATTTTCAACGCCGGCGGTCACTAAGGGTTTTAAAGGCATCCCCAATCTCCTGTCAGAACTTGTAACCACGATGCAGCGCAACGACACCTGCCGTCAGGTTGTAGTAATCAACGCTTTCGAACCCGGCATCTTGCATCATTGCTTTTAAGGTGTCCTGATCGGGATGCATGCGGATGGACTCCGCCAAATAGCGATAACTGTCTGCATCGCTTGCCACCATAGAACCAATGCGCGGCAAAACGTGGAAAGAGTATGCGTCGTAGGCTTTGCTCAGCGGTTCGATAATCGGCTTGGAGAACTCCAGCACCAGTAGACGTCCGCCCGGCTTCAACACGCGATACATAGATCGTAATGCTTTGTCTTTATCCGTTACGTTGCGCAGACCGAAAGAGATGGTGATGCAGTCAAACGTGTTGTCTGGGAAAGGTAATGCTTCCGCATTCGCCTGAACGTACTCAACGTTACCCACGACGCCGATATTACGCAGCTTTTCGCGACCCATTTTGAGCATTGAGTCGTTGATATCCGCCAGCACAACTTTGCCAGTTTCGCCTACCATGCGAGAGAATTTCGCCGTCAGATCGCCCGTACCGCCCGCTAAATCGAGAACGGTTTGCCCGCGACGCACGCCACTGCAGTCAATGGTGAAGCGCTTCCACAAACGATGAATGCCAAATGACATTAAGTCATTCATAACGTCATATTTAGACGCCACAGAATGAAAAACGTGGGCCACCATGTCAGCTTTCTGCTCTTTAGCGACGGTCTGAAAGCCAAAGTGCGTCGTTTCTTGTGAATTATCCACCATCTCAGTGCCTGCTCATCCAAAAAATGTTCAAGAAGTGTAACAGATTGGGCCAATTTGCCCTACCCTTCTGCCCGGTTCAACTACCCCAAACGGACTAGTTTGATTGCTGGTTTACCGCTTCATCATCAGGGTAAGGTTCATCCTGCTGCGTTTCAGGGACCGAACGCAAGCGGTACTCTTCATCCTGCGTAGTGGCTTGTTCAGCCAGTTCAGGATTAATCTCGCGCTTAATTTCCACGCCTAAACTGCGAAACGCTTCTGCCTGCGACAGGACGTTTCCACGACCTGAAGAGAGTTTTTTCATCGCCTGTCGGTAGTTATCCTGAGCTTTATCCAGGCTTTGGCCAATTGCCGACATATCATCCACAAACAATCGCATCTTGTCATAAAGTTTGCTGGCCCGATCGGCAATCTGTTGCGCATTACGACTCTGATGCTCGTAGCGCCACAAGTTGGCAATCGTGCGCAATGCCACCAACAACGTGGTAGGGCTAACCAGCATAATGTTATTTTTAAGGGCTTCGGTAATCAGTTCAGGCTGTCTATCGAGCGCCAGTAAAAAAGCAGGCTCAACGGGGATAAACATCAGCACATAGTCAAGTGTGCGCAGCCCAGGAAGCTGCTGATAGTCTTTGCGCCCCAGCAGACGGATATGGTTTCGTACCGAGGCGATGTGCTCCTGCAACGCGCTCTCGCGGGTGTATTCATCTTCAGCATTAAAATAGCGTTCATAGGCGACCAGCGTCATTTTCGCGTCGATCACCACATCTTTGCCCTGCGGTAACCGGACGATAACATCTGGCTGCATCCGCGAACGGGCGTCGTTCTCAATGCTGACCTGGGTTTCGTATTCATAGCCTTCGCGCAGACCGGAAGCCTCAAGCACCCGGGTGAGTACGACCTCGCCCCAGTTGCCCTGCGTTTTGTTATCGCCTTTTAATGCCCGCGTCAGGTTTACCGCTTCCTGCGCCATCTGCGCGTTCAGTTGCTGCAGATTACGAATTTCGTGCGCCAGAGTATGGCGTTCTTGCGCCTCTTTACCAAAGCTATCCTGAACCTGGCGTCGAAAACCGTCCAGTTGTTCGCGAAGCGGTGTAAGCAGACTGTTCAGGCTTTGGCGATTTTGCTCATCTACACGACGGTTGCTGTGCTCGAAAATACGGTTCGCCAGATTTTCAAACTGTTCGCTCAGACGCTGTTCGCTGTTGATCATCTGGCGGATTTTATCTTCCGCGTGCTGCTGCGTCGCTTCCAGACGGGTAGTGACTTCTCGAAGATCGGCTTCCAGAGAGGTGTTGATGCTGTGCAGACTGCGCAATTCGTTATTGAGTAGTTCGCACTCATCGCGCCAGTGGGCTTCCTGTGAGAGCTGCTGGCGGGCGGCGCTTAGCGCAATATCCAGTTCGCGTCGTTCTTCGATGAGGTCAGCACGGATCCGATCGGCATGCGCTTTTGTTGCCAGCCACCCCACCAGCAGCCCAGCGGCTAACGCCAGCACGGCACTCATCATAATTGAAATATCCACAACGCCCCCTTACAGCAACGACTTACCCGCACAAAATAGAATTGTGCTGTATAAACGTCCAGTTTAAAAGGAATTTCCTGCGAGGCACTACGCAAAATAAAAAGGCCGAACGCGTCGGCCTTTTTGAATAGACGGGAGAATTACAGTAAACGACGCGCAGCTTCCACCACGATTTTCACCGCGTGGCTTTCTGTTTGTTTCATCGTTTCCGCATTAGGGATCTCTTGCTGAGTACGGTTCACGATAACCCCCGCGACCATACCAGCACGCAGACCCTGGCTTGCACACATGGTGAGCAGCGTAGCAGATTCCATTTCGTAGTTCATGACGCCCATAGACTGCCACTCTTCCATTGAGCCTTTGAAACGGCTCACTACGCGACCAGAGAAGGTGTCATAACGCTCCTGGCCCGGATAGAAGGTATCAGAAGACGCGGTAACGCCTACGTGGGTGGTGGCGCCGATAGATTTCGCCGCTTCCACCAGCGCGGTGGTGCACTCGAAGTCCGCGACGGCCGGGAATTCCATTGGCGCGAAGTGCAGGCTTGCACCGTCCAGACGGACAGATGCTGTGGTGACCAGTACATCACCTACGTTGATATGTGGCTGGATGGCGCCAGTCGTACCGATACGCAGGAAGGTACGAATGCCCAGCTGTGCCAGTTCTTCTACGGCAATAGAGGTTGACGGACCGCCGATACCGGTAGAGCAAACGATCACGGCTTTACCATCCAGCTCAGCACGCCAGGTAGTGAACTCGCGATGAGATGCCAGCTTAACCGGCTTATCCATCAGCGCGGCGATCTTTTCCACACGCTCCGGGTCGCCAGGGACGATAGCGAGCTGAGCCCCTTGTAAATCGTTCTTAGTGAGGCCGAGATGAAAAACATCAGACTTAGACATAAAAACTCCTCTGTGAATCGGTTTTGTCAGAAGAAGCAAAAACACACTTTACCGAAGGCATGAACATATTTTCGTGACAGTCATCACTATGATGTAAATCAATTGCATTCCATTACCATAAAATAGTGACTTGAATCACATAAATGATGCGATGTAAGGAAGCCCTGCACAAAAGATAGACCGTTTAAGGCAATGTGGTTCGTTGCATGTGTCTATAGTTAACAATGCGCTTTTTGGCTGAATATTTAAGGGTACGGAGAATACCATGACAACACGACAATCTGGCTTTGCACCTGCTGTATCTCCACCGACGTCTACCACGGTTCACACTCCGGATAACGCCATTATCGCCGGTGTAACGTCCATACCTTCACAAGGCGATGATATGCCAGCGTATCACGCACGACCAAAACAGTCCGATGGCCCGCTGCCAGTGGTCATTGTCGTGCAGGAGATTTTTGGCATTCATGAACACATTCGTGACGTTTGCCGCCGTCTGGCTCTGGAAGGGTATCTGGCTATCGCACCAGAGCTCTATTTTCGTGAAGGCGATCCCAATGACTTTGCCGATATCCCCACGTTGCTCAGCAGCCTTGTCGCCAAAGTGCCTGACTCTCAGGTATTGGCCGATCTGGATCACGTCGCCAGTTGGGCTTCTCGTAACGGAGGAGATGCCCACCAGTTGATGATCACCGGATTTTGCTGGGGTGGACGCATCACCTGGCTGTATGCAGCTCATAATCCGCAGTTAAAAGCAGCGGTAGCGTGGTATGGCAAACTGGTGGGCGATAAAACCCTCAACTCGCCGAAACATCCTGTTGATATCGCGACCGATCTTAACGCCCCCGTTCTGGGACTTTATGGCGGCCAGGACACCAGTATTCCGCAAGATACCGTTGAAACAATGCGTCAGGCGCTGCGCGCCGCCAATGCAAAAGCGGAAATCGTGGTCTATCCCGATGCCGGACATGCGTTTAACGCCGATTATCGTCCGAGCTATCACGAAGAATCCGCGAAAGATGGCTGGCTGAGAATGCTGGAGTGGTTCACACAATACGGCGGGAAGAAATAAACGTTAATTGCCCGGCGGCGACTACACCTTACCGGGCCTACAACTCTTGCTATTTCCTGTAAGCCGGGTAAGCGCTTGCGCTTCCCGGCCACCGGCTCTGAATTACGCCTGACGCAGGTTCTGCGCAGCTTTAACCATGTTTGCCAGCGCGGCGCGGGTTTCCGGCCAACCGCGCGTTTTCAGGCCGCAGTCCGGGTTCACCCACAGACGCTCGGCCGGAATACGCTGCTCGGCTTTCTTCAGCAGGGCTTCAATCCACTCCACGCTCGGGACGTTCGGCGAGTGAATATCGTATACGCCCGGCCCGATTTCGTTCGGATAGTCGAACTCTTCAAACGATTCCAGCAACTCCATATCAGAGCGTGAAGTCTCAATGGTGATCACGTCCGCGTCCAGCGCCGCAATGGAGTCCATGATGTCGTTGAACTCGCAGTAACACATGTGGGTGTGGATCTGGGTTTCATCCTTCGCCACCGCCGCGTTAATGCGGAAGGCTTCCACGCCCCACTCCAGATACGCCGCCCAGTCGCTGCGGCGCAGCGGCAGACCTTCGCGCAGTGCCGGTTCGTCAATCTGGATGATGCCAATACCCGCCGCTTCCAGATCCGCTACCTCATCACGCAGCGCCAGCGCAATCTGCTTAGCGATGGTTTCACGCGTCACGTCTTCACGCGGGAATGACCAGCAGAGAATGGTCACCGGACCGGTCAACATGCCTTTTACCGGTTTGTCGGTCAGCGACTGGGCATACTTCGCCCACTCCACGGTGATCGCTTCCGGGCGGCTGACATCGCCAATAACCACCGGCGGCTTCACGCAGCGAGAGCCGTAGCTCTGCACCCAACCGTTCTGGGTAAAGACGAAACCGTCCAGGTGCTCGCCAAAATATTCCACCATGTCGTTACGTTCGGCTTCACCGTGCACCAGCACGTCGAGCCCCAGGCGTTCCTGTTCAACAATCGCCTGTTTGATATGTTCCGCAATACCGGTGCGGTAGTTACCGGCATCCAGATTGCCCTTTTTGAAGTCCAGACGCAGGCCGCGAATTTCCGTGGTTTGCGGGAATGAGCCGATAGTGGTGGTCGGCCATGCCGGCAGATTAAAGCGGGCACGCTGCGCTTCGGCGCGAACCGGGTAAGCGTTGGCACGTTGGCTGTCCTGGGCGGTGATCTCCGCCAGACGTTTTTCCACTGCGGCGTTGTGTACGCGGGTAGAGTGACGACGAGCCTGGATCGGTGCGCTCCACGCCACAATTGCCGCCGTATCACCGCTGTTCAACGCATCACGCAGCAGCGCCAGCTCGCCGCATTTTTGTAAGGCGAAGGCAAACCAGCTCTTCACTTCTGCATCAAGGCGGGTTTCCACGCTGAGATCGATTGGGCTGTGCAGCAAGGAGCAGGAAGAAGCTACCCACAGGTCACGTTTACCGACGATATCTTTAATTTGCGCGTATTTTTCGCTGAGATCGGCACGCCAGACGTTGCGACCGTTCACCAGCCCCGCTGACAGCAACCAGTCGGCAGGCAGACGCTTGTGCAGCTCGGTCACTTCATCTTTACCGTGCACGAAGTCAACGTGCAGCCCCTGCACCGGCAGCGCGGTAATGGTATCCAGGTTTGGCGTTACGCCTTCGAAGTAGGTGGTCAGCAGCAGCTTCACCTGACCCGTCAGCGCGTCATACGCCGGTTTGAAGGCGTTCAGCCAAACCTGAGGCAGCTCCAGCACCAGAGCCGGTTCATCAATCTGCACCCACTCAATACCGCGTTTCGCCAGCTCAGCCAGCACCTGCTGGTAAACCGGCAGAATATCGTTCAACAGGCTCAGGCGGTCAAACTGTTCGCCCTTTACTTTCCCCAGCCACAGGTAAGTTACCGGTCCCAGCAGCACAGGTTTCACCTTGTGACCGAGCGCCAACGCTTCATCCACTTCATCCAACAGTTGGGTCCAGGTCAGTTTGAACTGCTGACCTTTGGTGAACTCTGGCACCATGTAGTGATAGTTGGTGTTAAACCATTTGGTCATTTCTGCCGCCGCCGCGGGCTCCCCGGTTGGTGCGCGGCCACGGCCAATGCGGAATAAGGTATCGATATCGACCGAGCCGTCTTTATTTTGATGACGAGCCGGAACGTTGCCGAGCAGCAGGCTGGTGGTCAGCACGTGATCGTACCAGGCAAAATCGCCCACTGGCAGCAGGTCAACGCCCGCCTGCTTCTGCTGATCCCAGTGACGGGCACGCAGCTCGCGGCCAACGGTTAGCAAATCTTCACGGGAAGAATTTCCCGCCCAGTAGCTTTCTTGCGCTTTTTTCAGCTCGCGACGCAGGCCAACGCGAGGGAAACCGAGGGTGTGATTAAGTATTGTCATTTTTCTTCCTCTAATTATATGTAAATCCTATTTATTTTTAATTTAGGGAAGGTGGCAAGTTTATTCATCCCAGGAGCTTACTGAAGTAAGTGACCGGGGTGGAAAAACACAGCCAACGCACCATAAATTTAAAAGACGGAGGATTTTAGCCATCCAGATGTTTACACATCCATAATTGACAGTTACTGTATATTCCTCAAGCGCAATTTGTTCATGCCGAAGTGAAGGACTTTCATGATCGAGATTAAACACCTGAAAACGCTCCAGGCGTTGCGGAATAGTGGTTCGCTGGCGGCCGCAGCGGCGACGTTGCATCAGACCCAATCCGCCCTCTCTCACCAGTTCAGCGATCTGGAACAGCGCCTTGGCTTTCGACTTTTTATCCGTAAAAGCCAGCCTCTGCGCTTTACGCCGCAAGGCGAAATTTTGCTGCAGTTAGCAAATCAGGTGTTGCCGCAAATTGGTCGTGCGCTGCAGGCCTGCAACGAACCGCAGCAAACCCGGCTGCGGATCGCTATTGAATGCCATAGCTGTATTCAATGGCTGACGCCCGCGCTGGAGAATTTTCGTGCCAACTGGCCGCAGGTGGAGATGGACTTTAAATCCGGCGTGACGTTCGATCCGCAACCAGCGCTACAGCAGGATGAGCTGGATCTGGTGCTGACATCCGACATTCTGCCGCGTAGCGGACTGCACTACTCGCCGATGTTCGATTTTGAAGTCCGCCTGGTACTGGCGCCGGACCATCCGCTGGCCAGCAAGACGCAGATCACGCCGGAGGATTTAGCCAGTGAGACGCTGCTTATTTACCCGGTGCAACGGAGTCGACTGGATGTCTGGCGGCATTTCTTGCAGCCTGCGGGCGTTAGTCCGTCGCTGAAGAGCGTGGATAACACCCTGCTGCTGATTCAGATGGTTGCAGCCAGAATGGGTATTGCAGCTTTACCACACTGGGTGGTGGAGAGTTTTGAACGCCAGGGCCTGGTGGTGACCAAAACCCTGGGCGATGGATTGTGGAGTCGGCTGTACGCCGCCGTGCGCGATGGCGAGCAGCGACAGCCGGTCACGGAAGCGTTTATTCGCTCAGCGCGGAATCACGCCTGCGATCACCTGCCGTTTGTACGGAGTGCGGAACGACCCACTTTCGATGTACCCACAGTGAAGCCACTATCACAGCCGCACCAATGATGAAGCTTGGCCAGTGAGGCTGTTGATGCCAGATAGCCAGGTTAACCAGCAGCCCGGCCGGCACATGCATATTGTTCATGATGCCCAGCGTCCCCGCATCCACCTGGGTCGCGCCGTAGTTCCACATAAAGTAACCAATGCCGGACGCTGCCACGCCAAGAAAGACCAGAATTCCCCACTGTAGCGTGGTTGCAGGCATTTTCTGCGCATTCCCCAGCATGAACCAGGCCACTACCGCCACCATAAAGGCCCCCATGTAAAACCAGGCAAAGGCGTTGTGCTGCGGCATTGGCCGCGTTTCCATCAGACGCTTGTAGCCCACCATGCCAATAGCAAAGCTGATATTGGACAACTGCACCAGCAGCAGGCCGGTCCAGAAGTGGCTGGTCACCTGATCGTAACGAATGATCCCCGCACCAATCACCGCCAGCAACGCACTGAAGGCGTAGCTCCAGCGCAGACGACGTCCGCTCATCAGGTCATAAATCAGCGTAATGTAGAGCGGCGTCAGCACGGTAAAGAGCAGCAGTTCTGATACCGTCAGGTACAGATAGGCGTGAAAACTCAGCATATACATAATGCCAAGCTGCATGGCGCCCACCAGCATATACAGCGCGATGGTTTTTACGCTATGCCCACGGGTACGTAAAAACGGCAGGAACACCAGCGCCGCCAGCCCAACGCGCACCAGCACCGCAAAATAGCTATCGACATGACCGGCAAGGTACTCGCCAAACAGGCTAAAGGAAAAGGCCCACAGAATTGTGGTAATGATGAGTAACGCCACAATGGATGTCTCTTAACAAAAGGTACGCCCATTGTAGCGAAGTTTTAAGTTGACATCTGGTCAACTAACGAACAAAAACATTACTGCAAAAACAGCTCACGCAGATAATGCGGCACGGCATCGTCGGCATTAAGACCAATGACTTCCAGTTCCGGATGCAGATCCTTCAGGCGCTGGTGAGCGTTGCCCATAATGCAGCCTTTGCCCGCCATGGAGAGCATTTCCGCGTCGTTCATCCCGTCGCCAAAAGCGATACAATCTTTCAGGCTATAGCCCATAGCTTTCGCCACCGCTTCCAGCGCATGGCCTTTCGATACGCCGCCAGCCATGACTTCCAGGCAGGTAAGCGTAGAGAAACTGACGTTGACGCGGTCGCCCCAGCGGGCGTTAATCGCCTGTTCCAGCGGCAGCAGCCTTTCGTGAGAATCAGTGGTGAAAAACACCTTACTCACGCCTTCCGGCTCCAGTAGCGCAGGTTCAAACAGTGAATAGTTAAACACTGCTTCTTTGAAGAAGCGCATTTCGTCTGGGCGATGGCGGTTCATAAACCACTCATCATCACGATAAACGTTGGTCACGATGTCCGGGTTTGCATTCACTACGCCAAACAGGTCGCTGGCAATGTCGCGATCCAGGTTATGCGAAAACACCAGATTCCCGTCAGAATCATGCACACGCGCGCCGTTGGACGTGATCATGTAGGTTTTAATGCCGAGGTTATCGCGAATTTGCCCCACATCAACATGATGACGGCCAGTCGCAAACACGAAGTTAACGCCACGAGCGGTCAATAACTTCAGCGTCTCTTTGGCATAAGGGGACAGGGTATGGTCGGGAGAAAGCAGCGTACCGTCTAAATCAGACGCAACAACCTGATACATAAGAAAATTCAACCTCTAGGCAAAGCGGGTTCCGCTGGATGAGTTATGCTTGTCGAAAAATTCGACAATAGCGTTAAGCGCGACTGAGCGCATTGCGTCCTTTTCAAAAAGGATCTCATGGTACGCGCCTTTGATGACCAGCGGCTGCCCCCCTTCTACGGGATGACCCGCTGCGGCGCGGAGTTCACAAAAACGATCGTGCATGCGGTTATCTACCACACGCTCTTCTTCGGCCTGAATCAGCAGCGTCGGCGTCGCGTCGTCTCCTGCTCCAGCCAGAACCTGTTCGCCTGCCAGAATACCTTCACGTACCCAGTGGTAGGTGGGGCCGCCAACGCGCAGCCGTGGCTCATCCGCATAGAAGCGTAGATTGCGCCGATAGCGCTGTCGACTATGGGTTAACGCATTCATACCGAATGGCAGCGCCCGCCAGCGCCCGGTCCCCATCGCATAACCTTCGCGGATCCGCGGATGCCCTTCAGCCCAGTCCAGAATGTGGCGTACCATCCAGTCGGGAAAGCGCATCACAATACCAAACATCGGCGCGCAAAGCGCGATGGCATCACACTGATTCGGGTGGCGCTGCAAGAATAACGTGGCTATCGCTCCGCCCATTGAATGCGCCAGTATATAGCGCTTTCTCCACGGACCGGGTAGCACTTCCTGCTGCCAGAAGGCGGTTAAATCGTCGACATAGTCATTAAAGTTATCGACATGACCGCGATGCGGGTCCGAAAGCATACGCCCGGAACGCCCCTGGCCACGGTGATCGATAATGAGGACGTCAAAACCAGAATGAAACAGGTCATACGCCAGTTCAGCGTATTTCACGTAGCTTTCAATGCGTCCAGGACAGACGACGATGACGCGATCGTTTTTTTCTGCGTGAAAACGCACAAAATGGACGGGGATATCATCCACGCCCGTAAATTCCGCTTCTTCCCGCTGACGCCAGAAATCTGTCAGTGGCCCCATGGAAAAAGCAGCAAACGCGTTTTCTCTTGTTTCCCAGTCTTTTTGCTGCTGAAACATCGGGTATCCAGCCTCGCTGACCAAGTAAAATCGTTTTTTTCGCCGTCGCTGACACAACCTAACGGCAGTAGCGTATTGTGGCATAAAAATAGACAATCCGGGAGTTTCTCATGACCTTTGAATGGTGGTTCGCCTACCTGTTGACCTCTATTATTTTGAGCTTGTCTCCAGGCTCTGGCGCAATCAACACCATGACCACCGCCATCAGTCACGGTTATCGCGGTGCCAGCGCGTCGATCGCTGGTTTACAGACCGGGCTTGGCATTCATATCGTTCTGGTTGGTGTAGGACTGGGAACGCTATTTTCACGTTCGGTTATCGCATTTGAGGTGCTGAAGTGGGCGGGGGCGGCCTATCTGATTTGGCTGGGTATTCAGCAATGGCGGGCGGCGGGTGCTATCGATCTGAACACCATGGCGAATACGCAATCGCGCAGCCGCCTGTTTAAACGCGCAGTCTTTGTTAATCTGACCAATCCCAAGAGCATCGTTTTCCTTGCAGCCCTGTTCCCGCAGTTTATCCTGCCGCAGGAACCGCAGTTAATGCAGTACTTGGTGCTTGGCGTCACGACCATCGTGGTCGATATCATTGTGATGATCGGTTACGCGACGCTGGCCACGCGCATTGCTGGCTGGATTAAAGGGCCAAAGCAAATGAAAGCGTTAAACAAAGTGTTTGGCTCGCTGTTTATGCTGATAGGCGCCTTGTTAGCCTCGGCACGGCATGCCTGATGAAGGCGCCGGAGGCGCTTGCGCTTATCCGGCCCGGAAGGAACTTAACGCGAAATAATCAGGTGGATACCGAAGCCCGCAAACAGCGCACCGGCAAAACCATCAATCCACTTCGCCAGACGCTGATAGCCACGACGCATTTTCGGCAGTGCAAACAGGCTGGCGACTACGGTAAACCACGCCAGCGTTTCCACGATGATCAGGGCAAAGATCCCCCAGCGTGCGCCCGTTCCCACGTTATCGCCAACGAACAATGAGAACACGGAGCCAAAATAGATAATGGCTTTAGGGTTCGCCAGGTTGGTCAGCAGCCCCTTCAAAAAGCTGCGTCCGCTCTGTGCCAGCTCAACTTGCGGAGTGGGAGTCGCAACATCCTGTTTTTTAAATGCACCACGTAGCATCTGATAACCCATCCAGCACAGATACAGCCCCCCGCCCACCATAATAATGGTGTGCAGCCAGGCCATTTTTTCGATAATCAGATGTAGGCCGAGCAGCGCTACGCCAGCCCAGACCATGACGCCACAGGTAATACCCAGCACGCCCATCATGGCTTCTTTGCGCGAACGGCTAACCGCTGTTTGAGAAACAAAGAAAAAGTCGGGACCAGGGCTCATCAGCGCAACGATATGCACCAACGCAACGGTGAAAAATAGCGTTAACATAAAAATGACTCGCGGGGGAAATAGTTCAGTGAGTCACCATCCTGGCACTTTTTTGCCTGGCTGACTACTCTTCGTCGTCACCATCAACGTGCGCGCGAATAAGCGCCATAAACTCTTTGCCAAAACGCTCAAGTTTACGCATCCCCACGCCATTAACGCTCAGCATTTCGCTCGGTGAAACTGGCATCTGCTCAGCCATTTCAATCAGCGTGGCATCGTTGAACACTACATACGGCGGGATATTTTCTTCATCAGCAATGGCTTTACGCAGCTTCCGCAATTTGGCGAACAGTTTGCGATCGTAATTGCCACCGAAGGATTTCTGCATCGCTCGCGGTTTCAGCGCCACAATACGCGGTACCGCAAGCTGTAGCGCAACATCACCACGCAGTACCGGACGCGCGGCTTCGGTTAGCTGTAACGCGGAGTGATGAGCAATATTCTGCGTCACCAGCCCAAGATGAATAAGCTGGCGGATAACGCTTACCCAATGTTCGTGGCTTTGCTCACGACCAATGCCATAGACAGGCAGCTTGTCATGGGCCAGCTCGCGAATTCGCTGGTTATTCGCTCCGCGCAGAACCTCCACGACATAACCCATACCAAAGCGTTGATTAACACGGTAGATAGTCGACAGCGCTTTGCGCGCATCCATGAGTCCGTCGTACTGTTTTGGCGGGTCGAGACAGATGTCGCAGTTACCACACGGCTCCTGACGCCCCTCGCCAAAATAGTTCAACAGCACCAGACGACGACAGGTTTGCGCCTCGGCAAACGCCCCCATCGCATTGAGCTTATGCCGTTCGATATCCAGCAGTTGTCCGGCGGGTTTCTCTTCGAGGCAACGGCGCAGCCATGCCATATCAGCCGGATCGTAAAACAGCATTGCTTCCGCAGGCAGGCCGTCACGCCCGGCGCGGCCGGTTTCCTGGTAATAGGACTCGATGTTGCGCGGAATATCGAAATGCACCACGAAGCGTACGTTGGGTTTGTTGATTCCCATGCCAAACGCCACGGTCGCTACGACGATTTGCAGGTCATCACGCTGGAATTTCTCCTGCACTTCTGCACGTACAGCGTTTTCCAGCCCGGCATGATAAGCCCCGGCGCTAATGCCTCGGCTTTGCAGACGCGCGGCGGTGTCTTCTACTTTAGCGCGACTGTTACAGTAAATAATACCGGACTTACCGCGCTGCTCTTGCACGTAGCGCATCAGTTGATCGAGCGGCTTAAACTTCTCCATCAACATGTAGCGAATATTCGGGCGATCAAAGCTGCTGATCTGAATTAACGGGTCGTTGAGCCCCAGCAGACGCACAATATCCAGCCGGGTTGTCTCGTCCGCGGTCGCGGTCAGCGCGACAAACGGCAGAGTTGGGAAACGCTGACGCAACTGCCCCAGCGCGGCGTATTCCGGGCGGAAATCATGCCCCCACTGCGAAATACAGTGCGCTTCATCAACCGCCAGCAGCACCGGGTTCCAGTGCGCCAGATTTTCAAGGAAGTTATCCAGCATCAGGCGTTCGGGCGCAATGTACAGTAAGCGAATCTGCCCGCTACGACAGCCTGCCATCACCTCAAGCTGCTGCTCACGACTTTGGGTGGAGTTCAGACACGCGGCCGCCACGCCGTTGGCAAGCAGTTGATCGACCTGATCTTTCATCAGAGAAATCAGCGGAGAAACAACAACGGTGAGGCCGTTAAGCAATAATGCGGGAATTTGATAGCACAGGGATTTTCCGCCACCGGTCGGCATAACGACCAGGCAGTCGCGACCAGCGATCACGGTATCAATGATTTCTTCCTGACCAGGGCGAAACTGTTGGTAGCCAAAGGTTTCCTGCAAAACCTGTTTAGCGCCCATTTCCAGATTCAACACTTCCGCCTGCGCCACATTAACCCCATTAGCCTGAAATAAAAACAGGCGCTATTTTCAGCGCCTGAGAGAGAAACTGCAATGATTAAAATACTCTCAATACCTGTCAGAAGATATCGTTAAGCATTACACCCACGCCAACACGGGTCTGATTGAAGTTGTAGTCAATCAGTGATTCGCCGTAGCCGCTGTAGACCTGGGTATAAAGACGCACATGCTTGGTAATGGGATAACTGGCCCCCAGCTCTGCGCCGCCGTAGCCGGTATTCCAGTTGTACTGGCCTTTCACACTGATCACCGCGTCACCCAGGTGATAACCCATTTTCAACTGATAGTAGCCCATATATTTGGTGATATCAGGGTTATCGTCAGTGCTGCCGATAACGTACCACGGCTTAACTTCCACCAGCCAGTTACCGTTTTCAGCCATCAGCCGGGTGTAAAGGCGGTTCCAGCTACGTGAGGTGGGGTCGGATCGACCATTGGAGTCATGGTTATAGCCCATTTCAACATCGCGGAGCGTCCAACCGGCAAAACGATAGTCGGTGGCGAAACCGAGGAACAATTGCGGTTCATAGTTGGTTTCGCGAAACGGTGCAGACTCTTCACTGTTCGAAAGCTGCCACCAGGACTTCTGGGTATAGGAACCGCCGAGTACCGAGTTCGGGCCTAATATTCCTCGCCAGAGCGGAAACGCCAGGCTTAGCTGAAACTTAACCTCATCTTTGCGCGCATTTTCGGACCAGCTATAGCTGCTGATCGCCTCTTTATTCATGTCGCTGGTATTGGTGTAGATGAGATAGTTGGTCTCATAAGGATAAAGCGTGAAAGGGTTGTCATGCTCCTGCAGCATGTTGGCGATAATACTGCCGCGAACCGCCGGTGCATCATGAATCTCTTTCACTGTCGCTTCCTGCGCATACGCGGTCAACGGCAGCATGACTGCTGGTAGTAACCATCCCAGAATCGCCCGCATCGGTAATGTTCTCCTGAACCAAAATATTGATGAATTGTATAATTATCTGGCAAGTATTCTACATACTTAGCGAGCTCCTCGTTAGTTATCCCGTCCTAAAGTAGAAAACAACAAATAATAAGCATAATATCAACATTTCATTAACCATTGAGATGTAGGGATCGTATGTCTGCCGTACTTACTGCTGAGGAAGCGCTGAAGTTAGTGGGTGAAATGTTTGTCTATCATATGCCGTTTAACCGGGCGCTGGGTCTGGAGCTTGAACGCTATGAGAAAGAATTTGCTCAATTAGCCTTTAATAATCAACCGATGATGGTCGGTAACTGGGCGCAAAGCATTCTGCATGGCGGCGTGATCGCGTCGGCGCTGGACGTTGCCGCCGGGCTGGTGTGCGTTGGCAGTACGCTGACCCGCCATGAGACGATCAGCGAGGACGAACTGCGTCAGCGAATGTCACGTATGGGAACAATCGATTTGCGCGTTGATTACCTGCGCCCGGGGAGAGGAAATCGCTTTACCGCTACCAGCAGCCTGCTGCGGGCGGGGAATAAAGTCGCCGTTGCGCGCGTGGAACTGCATAACGAAGAACAGCTTTATATTGCCAGCGCAACCGCCACTTATATGGTGGGGTAAGTGCCCAAAAAAAGGTAAACTGCTGTTACATTTCTGAAATGAGTTTTCCCGATGGATGCTAAACAAACGCGGCAGGGCGTGTTACTCGCTCTTGCTGCTTATTTTATTTGGGGTATCGCTCCTGCCTACTTCAAGCTGATTTACTATGTCCCGGCGGATGAGATCCTGACGCACCGCGTCATCTGGTCATTTTTCTTTATGGTGGTACTGATGAGCATCAGCCGCCAGTGGTCGGGCATCAAAACGCTGCTACAAACGCCAAAGAAGATCTTCCTGCTGGCGCTCTCTGCAGTGCTCATCGGTGGAAACTGGCTGCTGTTCATTTGGGCGGTCAATAATCATCATATGCTGGAAGCCAGCCTGGGCTATTTTATTAACCCGCTGGTGAATATTGTGCTGGGAATGCTTTTCCTCGGCGAGCGCTTTCGTCGCATGCAGTGGCTGGCGGTACTGTTAGCCGCCTGCGGCGTACTGGTACAGCTGTGGACCTTCGGATCGCTGCCAATCATCGCGTTGGGCCTGGCGTTCAGCTTTGCTTTCTATGGTCTGGTACGCAAGAAGATTGCCGTCGAAGCACAAACCGGCATGCTGATCGAAACCCTGTGGCTTTTACCTGTTGCGGCTATCTATCTGTTTGGCATCGCGGACAGCCCAACCAGCCATATGGGGCAAAACCCCATGTCGCTCAATCTGCTGCTGATTGCTGCGGGTGTCGTGACCACCATTCCGCTGCTGTGCTTTACCGGCGCGGCGACCCGCCTGCGTCTGTCCACGCTGGGTTTCTTCCAGTATATCGGACCCACGCTAATGTTCCTGCTGGCCGTCACTTTCTACGGTGAAGTTCCGGGAGCGGATAAAATGGTCACGTTTGCGTTTATCTGGGTGGCGCTGGCAGTTTTCGTGATGGATGCGATTTATACGCAACGACGGGTACGTCGGAGCTGAAGAAGTGCCGGATAAGGCGTAACCGCCATCCGGCACAGCCATTACAGCCAGTTCTTGCGCTTAAAGTACAGATACGGTGCCAGACCCGCGAGCATCATAAAGACAATCGCCCCTGGGTAACCGAAGCTCCAGTGCAGTTCCGGCATGAACTCAAAGTTCATCCCGTAGCTGGAAGCCACCAGCGTCGGCGGCAGGAACACCACAGAGACCACCGAGAAGATCTTGATGATGCGGTTCTGCTCGATATTGATAAAGCCCATCGCCGCCTGCATCAGGAAGTTAACCTTCTGGAACAGTGATTCGTTGTGCGGCAGCAGGGATTCGATATCGCGCAGAATCTCACGCGCCTGTTCCAGCTGACTCCCCGGCAAACGCGCTTTACGCACCAGGAAGTTCAGTGCGCGCTGGGTATCCATCAGACACAGGCGGACCTTCCAGCCAATATCTTCCAGTTCCGCCAGCGTCGAAAGCGCTTCGTCATATTCATCGCCCTGACGCCCTTCCATGATCACACGGCTGAGTTTTTCCAGGTCGCTGTAGATGTTTTCGATCTCATCCGCCAACTGTTCAATTTTAGTTTCAAACAGGTCGAGCAGCAGCTCGTAGGCATTGCCATCCACCATCGCCTGATTACGCGCACGCATGCGGTACAGGCGAAATGCCGGCAGCTCGCGCTCGCGCAGAGTAAACAGGCGACCTTCGCGAATGGTAAATGCGACGGTTGAGTTACCCGCGTGATCGTCGGCATCTTCATAGAAGAAGAAGGAGTGAATGTGCAGACCGTCTTCGTCTTCAAAAAAACGCGCAGATGCTTCGATGTCTTCCAGTTCAGGGCGCGTAGCCAGATTCTGGCCCAAGTCCTTTTGCACACGGTTTCGTTCTTCGTCATCCGGCTCGACTAAATCGACCCAAACCGAACTGGCCAGGTGCTCGATTTCGTCTGCCTCAAGGCGAGTTAAACGATTGTTTTCCAGTTGAAATGCGCTCAGCATGACCGGGACTCCCAATGCAAAAAATTATCGGACAGTTCGGAGGGCACACAGAAACAAATTGGGTTTCAGACCATTAAACAGCCTGACTCAGCGCGACGGGAAAAAACAGAAGGTCGCTGACAACCGCGAAGGCTATCAGCAAAAAGGGATAGCCTTAGGAGTTGATCCTGGATGACAGGATAATGAGCCAGTATCTACTGGGTGTGTCCAAGGCGAATGTCCTCTTAGCGTAATCGTGCGCGCATGTTACGCCAGCAAAATTTTGACGTCAACACGCAACAGATGGCGAAAAAGTAATAATTTCCCCTTATACAAAAAGGTTAGCAGAGGGGAATTATTTATCTATGATTTCAGAATATTAACCGACAGATAGCGGGATGGTGGCTTCGCCTTGTCCGGCCTGGAAATCAAAATGTTACCCGGTCTGTAGGCCGGATAAGACGCGCCAGCGTCGCCATCCGGCAAAGCCAAACCGATCAAACCGTTTCCAGTCTGGCGTAGGCTGCCACCAGCCATTTGATCCCTTGCCCCTGGAACGCGACCTGCAAACGACTGTGCTCACCGCTTCCTTCCAGATTGACGATGGTGCCCTCACCAAACTTAGCGTGGCGCACGCGCTGGCCGAGCTTGTAGCCGGTATCATTTTCCGCCATTGGCGTGCCCATCCGCTGATGGCTCACCGGGCGGCTAACCGTGGCGCGCAGGCGAACCTCTTCAACGCACGCTTCCGGCAGTTCGCCGATAAAGCGCGACGGACGGTGGTAAACCTCTTTGCCGTACAGACGACGCGTTTCGGCGTAGGTCAGCGTCAGCTTTTGCATCGCGCGAGTCACGCCTACGTAAGCCAGGCGGCGCTCTTCTTCGAGGCGCCCACCTTCGTCCAGCGACATCTGGCTGGGGAACATGCCTTCTTCCATACCCACGATAAATACCTGGGGGAACTCCAGACCTTTCGCCGAGTGCAGCGTCATCAGTTGTACCGCATCCTGCCAGGTATCCGCCTGCCCTTCGCCTGCTTCCAGCGCGGCGTGAGACAGGAACGCCTGTAGCGGCATTAAGTCTTCGTCTTCTTCGTTGTAGCTGAACTGGCGCGTTGCCGTCACCAGTTCGTCTAAGTTTTCGATACGCGTCTGACCCTTCTCGCCTTTTTCCTGTTCGTACATCATGCGCAGGCCGGAGTCTTTAATCACCCGGTCAGTCTGCACGTGCAGCGGCATATCGGCGGTCTCCTGCGCCAGCGCATCGATCAGCTCCATAAAACGCTGTAAGGCGCTGGCGGCGCGACCCGCGAGGGCCTTTTCCTGCAACAGCTCACGACAGGCCTGCCACAACGTAAGCTGGCGGTCACGGGAGGTCTGACGCACCACATCTAATGTACGATCGCCAATCCCGCGGGTTGGCGTATTCACCACACGTTCGAATGCAGCGTCGTCATTGCGGTTAGCGATCAGGCGCAGGTAGGAGAGCGCATCTTTGATTTCCTGGCGTTCGAAGAAGCGCATCCCACCATAGATACGGTACGGCATGCTGGCTTGTAACAACGCCTCTTCCAGCACGCGCGACTGGGCGTTGCTGCGATAAAGAATGGCGCACTGTTCCAGCGCACCGCCGTTGTCCTGCCAGGTTTTGATACGATTGACCACAAAACGCGCTTCATCGAGTTCGTTGAACGCGCAGTACAGTGAGATTGGTTCGCCGTCGATGCCATCGGTCCACAGCTTTTTACCCAAACGCCCGTTGTTGTTTTCAATCAGGGCGTTGGCCGCGCTGAGGATGTTGTTGGTCGAGCGGTAGTTCTGCTCCAGGCGAATAGTTTCTGCGCCCGGGAAATCCGTGAGGAAGCGCTGGATGTTTTCCACCTGCGCCCCGCGCCAGCCGTAGATCGACTGGTCATCATCGCCAACGATCATCACTTTGCCGGTATCGCCCGCCAGCAGGCGGATCCAGGCGTACTGAATGTTGTTGGTATCCTGGAATTCGTCCACCAGGATATTGGTAAAGCGTTCGCGGTAGTGCTGCAGGATATGCGGCTTGTTGAGCCACAGTTCATGGGCGCGCAGCAACAGCTCGGCGAAATCCACCAGCCCCGCGCGGTCACACGCTTCCTGATAGGCCTGATACACCTTTTGCCAGGTTTGCTCAACCGGGTTGCCATAGCTCTGCAGATGGTGCGGGCGCAGCCCTTCGTCTTTCTGGCTATTGATAAACCACATCGCCTGACGCGGCGGCCACTGCTTCTCATCAAGATTCATCGCCTTGATCAAACGCTTGAGCAAACGCAATTGGTCTTCGCTGTCGAGGATCTGGAAATCCTGCGGCAGGTTCGCATCCATATGGTGCGCGCGCAGCAGGCGGTGCGCCAGACCGTGGAATGTACCCACCCACATACCGCCCTGGCTGGTTCCCATGATCTGGCCAATACGGTGGCGCATTTCCGCCGCTGCTTTGTTGGTAAAGGTCACCGCCATAATGGAGTATGGCGAGTTGTTCTCTACCGTCAGTAACCAGGCGATACGGTGCACCAGCACGCGAGTTTTACCACTCCCCGCGCCGGCCAAAACCAGCATGTTGCTGCGTGGCGCGGCCACCGCTTCACGCTGTTTATCATTAAGGCTGTCGAGCAGGTAAGAAACGTCCATTGGCACCGCCGCGTAAAAGTAGGTAAGGCGGATAAGCGTAGCGCCATCCGCCAAAAAGCTGGGTATATATACAGAGTTCTGCTGGTGATTATATCAGCGAGGTCAGAGATGCCAACTGTGAAATTTCGATATGCGGCAGCAAACGGCTGTCTGCGGTTTGCATCAGGTCGGCATTTTCCGGTTTGATCCAGCAGGCCTGCATACCGCAACGGATGGCCCCCGCCACGTCTGTCGTCAGGTCATCGCCCACATGCAGAATCTCAGCCACAGGCATTTTCAGTTTATCCGCCGCCAGCGCATACATGTCGCTGAACGGTTTTGATCGCCCGTCGGGACCGGCGCGCAGCACAAACTCAAAGTAATCGCCCAGGCCGAACAGTTCTGGCTGTGCGTTACCGTTGGTGATCGCCACCAGCGGCCATTTGCGGGCCAGCGCCTTCAGCGTGTCATGCGTCGCCTGCGGGACGTCAATGCGGCTACGCCATTTGGCGAAATTCATCATCGCCGCATTTGCCCCCATTCTGGCTTCTGCTTCTGACAATCCCGCCTCCAGCATAGCGCGCTCTACGGCGCGGTGACGCCATTGGGTAACGTCGTGGTAGATTTCCGGCTCGGCGTCGCGAACGGCCTGACGTAAGCGCTGTAGGTCGCTATTTTGCAGCGAATTCAGCGCCGGATGGTAATTCTGTACAAACGCGAGCGCTTCCTGCTCGGTGCGTGTGATAACGGGACGGTTATCGTAAAGGGTGTCATCAAGGTCAAAGGTGAGCGCAGAAATGCGCCCCAAAGGCCGGTAAAAACGCATTATTTCCCCCGTTTGGCGCGTGGATGCGCCGCATCGTACACTGAAGCCAGGTGTTGAAAATCAAGATGGGTATAGATTTGGGTAGTGGAGAGATTAGCATGCCCCAATAACTCCTGTACCCCGCGCAGATCGCCGCTCGACTCCAGCATATGCGTCGCAAAAGAGTGGCGCAATTTGTGGGGATGTACGTGGCTGTTCAGCCCCTGTTTGATCCCCCATTCCGCAAAGCGTTTTTGCACATTACGCGCAGAAATGCGTTTGCCCAGTTTTGACAGGAATAACGCATCGTCATCGCTGCCAAATAGCCCCCGCAGGTCCAGCCAGTGCTCAATCCACGCCACGGCATTGCGGCCAATTGGCAGGCGACGTTCTTTACTGCCCTTCCCCATCACCCATACTTCGCCGGTGTCGAGATCGAGATGTTTAATATCCAGCCCAACCAGTTCAGACAAACGCAGCCCTGCGCCGTACATCACTTCTAACATTGCCCGATCGCGCACGGCGAGGGGATCGTTGAGGTCGATATCCAGCAGACGATTAACGTCGTCGACATCGATATTTTTAGGTAGATGACGCGGTGCTTTCGGCGCGGAAACACTTTTTGCGGGATTGGCTTTCAGCTCGCCCTGATTAACCAGCCAGTCAAAGAAACTGCGCAATGCGGAGAGACGCAGCGCCAGGCTCGCCGGCCCCAGCCCTTTACGACGGCTGCGCACGGCAAAACTGCGTACCATCGAAGCGTCACATTGTTGCCAGCTTTGCAGACCGGTCTCTCCGGCTAACGCAATGATGGCATCAAGCTGACGCTGATAATTCAGCAATGTGATCGGGCTAAGCTGGCGCTCAACGCCCAGATAGCGTAAAAAGCGCGCCACATCCTGAGAAAGGAGTGAATCGGTCATACGCGTTCAATCCAGCGCTCCAGCAGCTCCGGCAACATCAGCGAGATTTCCTGCAGTAATTGCGTACCTTGCCCCTGCTGGTAATGATTAACGTCGCGACTGCTGAACAGCATCACGCCCAGGGATCCATCTTGCCCCAACATCGACATCGCCACCGAGCCTATCGCTTTCGCCTCGGGCATCATGACCAGAAGTTCCGGGCCATTGAGCGGTCCAAGATAGTGTAGTGACTGGCCCAGACGCTGAATACGCAGCGGTTCAAAAGCCTGACGGCTTAATGCCAGATGAGTGAATTTTGATGGCGCACCAAGTCGCCAGCGATCCGGGAACAGACGAACCGTCGCCCCAGCCAGCCCTAACTCACGCGCCCAGCGATGAAATCGCATCAGCATGTCGTCAAGACTGCTGGCCGATACCAGCCGGGCTTGCAGATTTAACAGACGATAGAACAGGCTTTCATTGGCGTTGGCTTGTTTCATCAACAACGCCATATTCTCTTCCAGCACGTTAATATGATTACGTGCCCGCGCCATATGCCATTCCACTAAAGAGACCGTGCCCCGCACCGGGTGTGGAACACGCATCGCTTCAACTGCCTGGGCATTACGGATAAAAAACTCAGGATTACGTTGCAGGTAATCGACGACCGCCCGGTCGTCCAGCTCCATGAGCGTTTCCTGTAGTTCTTCCCCTGGTTGCTTCATAAGTGAATAAATCCGTCGTAGACATGTGCCGCCGGGCCAGTCATATACAGCGGATGACCCGGACCTTTCCAGGCGATATCAAGTCGACCGCCCGGTAATTCCACCCTCACTTCTTCTGCCAGCAGGCCCTGCTGGATACCAACCGCAACAGCGGCGCACGCACCGCTGCCGCAGGCCTGCGTTTCACCCGCGCCGCGCTCATAGACGCGCAGCCGGATGTGCTCGCGCTTTACCACCTGCATAAATCCGATATTGGCGCGTTCAGGAAAGCGTTCGTGACTTTCCAGAACCGGCCCCAACGTTTCTACCGTGGCCGTATCAACATCATCAACCTGAATTACGCAGTGCGGGTTCCCCATTGAAACCACGCCGCACAATACTGTCTGTTCAGCCACGCGCATAATATAGGTCTTCTCTGCTTTGTTGGCGCGAAACGGAACCTGCGCGGGTTCAAAATTGGGTTCACCCATATTCACCCGTACCAGCTCGTCGTCGGTTACGGTTAATACCATACGACCATTAGCGGTACTGACGCGAATATCACGCTTATTGGTCAGCCCTTTCAGGCGAACAAAGCGGGCAAAACAGCGGGCGCCATTGCCACACTGTGACACTTCACTACCGTCAGCATTAAAAATACGGTAGTGGAAATCCAGCTCCGGATCATACGGAGGTTCAACCACCAGCAGTTGATCAAATCCAACGCCGAGATGCCTGTCGGACAAGCGGCGGATCAGCTCTGGTGAGAAAAAGACATTCTGCGTTACCGCGTCGACGACCATAAAATCGTTGCCAAGGCCATGCATTTTAGAGAATTGCATCATTCACTCCGTTCACGCGGGTACAGAAATATACATCTATTCCTGCCGTCAGTAATTCACCTGAGAAGGCCCGTCACTAATCCCACGATCGTTTTTCTCTGGCGTGGTGGATTGTGATTGCGGCTGAACGCTCTTGGTCGGAGGCGGCGCGGTTTTATCTGCTGGCGGGAAATAGAGCGGGCCTTTTAGCCCACAGCCCGTCAGGCTGAACAGAGTAAAAATGACAGCGAGTGGCTTTAACACGTTTTTCATTATCGATTGCCTGTAAAGTTCATGCTTTCTGTTTTCTATCATCGCAGGAGAAGGCGTAAAAGCAAGAGTTAGCCTGTAATCTGCAACGCGTTTTGTTTCAGGTTATACTGCCGTCATCACGAAAAACAGGATAAGAAAATGAACGACAGTGAATTTCATCGCCTTGCTGACACCCTGTGGATGACCATTGAAGAGCGTCTGGACGACTGGGACGGCGACAGCGATATCGATTGTGAGATCAACGGCGGCGTGCTGACCATCAGCTTCGAAAACGGCAGCAAAATTATTATTAACCGTCAGGAGCCGCTGCATCAGGTGTGGCTGGCGACCAAACAGGGCGGCTACCACTTTGACCTGAAAGACGACGAGTGGATCTGCGATCGTAGCGGCGAAACGTTCTGGGATCTGCTAGAACAGGCGGCGACACAGCAGGCGGGTGAAGAGGTGAGCTTCCGTTAAGTTTTATTGCCGGATACGCTTCGCTTATCCGGCATCATGCTCACGAGAAATACTGCTGCAACAGCGGAGTGTCGTTTTCCTGACTGACGGGCGGCACGGCGCTAATCGGCTGGGTACGGAACGGGATCACCTGCGCGCGCCCGTCGGTTTTCACAATCTGATAGAACTGCGGCAGGTTAAAGTTGATGAAGCTGGAGCCGTAGGTAAAGCGATCGTGCGACGACGAGTAGAAACGGCTGACATCGCGTACCAGCTCCTCTTTGCTACCTTCGCAGTGGTGATACACCTCAGCCCGATTACTCTCATCCAGAATGTAGATATTAAAGCCCTGCTCATCACCCGTTTCTTCGAAAAAGAACTGAATGATCCCTTCGCTGGCAAAACCGTCAACCACTGACGGGAGTTTCACATGATTGGTCTCAACCTGAACGGAAAGCCCGTGCAGTTTGTTATGTGAAATCGCGCCATAAAATTCAATCGCGTTTTCCAGCTTCTGTACCGAGACATTCAGGCGCTCGAAGAACAGACCCCAAGTCTGACCGGAAACGCGCAGCGCTTTGAAGCGTCCGGTTTCCTGACGGGTGCTGGAGAGGCGCAACTCGATGCACTCAGACACCAGTTGCTGCACGCGGGTGCGAATTAAACCGCGCAGATGCTGGCTATAGCAGAAAACCTCGACGCTATCCGGCGGCGCGGCATCCTGGTGCATTTTGCCCAGAATCGTTTTTAACGCTTCAATCATCGCCTGCTCACCGTTGAAGTGCAGCGTACGCACTTCATTCCACGAGTTGCGGTACAGCAGGTCGACGCTACCCACCAGGCAATTTTGTTCTTCGCCAAAGCTGAAGACGTCCAGCTTACGGAAATCAAAATGTACCACCTGATTGCGAAATGCTGCCGTCGGGTCATATTCAAGGTTAACGATAATCGCCAGGTGGCGAATCTCGCACGGGCTATAGAGCGCCTTCGGCGTTGGCGCTGGCAATCGCAGCGGGAAGTGGTGCGACACGTCGGCGACCATTTCTTGCAGCTTCGGCAAATCAACAATGCCGTTGCCCTTAATAAATAAATGCGTACGCGAGGTCAGCAGGCCGTTGAACCAGGCCCACGCCACCAGTTTATTGAGGTAGCGGTTATATTCCAGCGGCTGATGGCTGATGATCGAGTCCATGTTAGGCGCGCGGTTATAGAGATACCAACCCGAACGGTTGGCACGGCCCGGCGGCACATGGATAAAGGTCAGATTCGGTTCCGAGAGATCCGGAGATATCTGCGGGTTCACCAGCGTTACTTTACCTGGTAATGCTTCAAACGCGGCATACAGCTTACGGGTCAGCACGCCGATATCCTGCGGGCTGGCGCTCACGCTGAGGTTATTTCGGCGGGCAAAACGGATCAGGTTACGATAGCTCTGCATCATCGCATCGAGCAGTTCGTTATGCGCTTCGCGTACCTGGTCAATCTTCCAGTTAGCGCGGTTATCCAGCATGGTCAGACGGGCGTCATCCCAGCCCCACTCTTTCACTAACTGACTTAATACTTCACGACGCCAGCCCACGCAGGCGCGCTCGCGGCTCAGTTTCTCACACACTTTTAAGTAGAAACATCGACGCACTAAATCCAGACGAGTCGGGTCTTCGATCGCCGTGAGGTACTCGGTAACGCGCTCCAGCATCATGCAGTAAGGGTCGAGACCAAAAGAGACGATCTCGCCATCGTGCAGGCGCTGTTTAATATCTTTCGCCAACAGGCGTGGATTGGGGTATTCCCAGGAATAAGCTTCCAGCAGCAGCGTTTTCAATACCGCTTTGTACGGGGAGTCGATACTCTTGTACAGCTGCCAGAGGCTGGCGCCAAAGTACTCTTCGGCGGAGAGCGAACTGAGTCCGCCGAGATCCAGCCATTCGTTTGGCGTTAACACCCCCTGTGCGTAAAGCGTCATGACGTAATCGTCGTAATGCTCTTCTTCGTCGCCCGGCACCATATTCCACAGAATACGTTTACCCGCGAGACGCACAGCGGTGCGATAGAATTCATCAAGCAGCAGGATATGCTGCGTCGAGCCACAGTCTTCACCACCCAAACTGCCGCTTTCATTGTGGCGGAAACGGTTTTCATCAATCAGGAAGAAGCTAACTTCCACGCCCAGCGAGGCGGCCCAGCTTTCCAGCAGGCTACATTTACGCTGCAGCAGCTGGCGCTCTTCGCTATCCAGCCAGGATTGATGGCAGACCCAAATATCAAGGTCAGAGGAACAGCTTTGCCCTACCGAAGAGGTGCTGCCCATTGAGTAAACGCCGGTGATAGGCAGTTCGCCCTTGGGAGGATCCTGCGGTGACATACCGCGGTACAGTTCCAGTTCGTTCAGGTAGTGGCGTTGGGTTTCATCAGGCGTGTAAAGGCATATGCCTTTGGGAACGTTACCATCAAGGTAACCCGGCATCAGCGGATGGTGGTAGTGCAATAATGTCGGCAGCAGACTGTATACCTGCTGGAAGGCAGGTCCCATGGCAGCAAGCGCGCGATCCACACGCAGTTGATTTATGGCATCCAGTCTCTGTTTCAGAGTCTCAATATAGAGGTACAAGACGTATCGCCTGATGTTGCTATCCGTCATGTTGTCGATTGCTGCGGCACAAGCGCTCACAATAATCGTCATCAATTCGGATAAACCGTATGTCAAAAATAACCGTTACCTGTTTTTTCGCCCATATTTTTATATGCTGTACAGCCGAAAAAATGGTCTAAAACGTGATCAATTTAACACCTTGCTCATTGACCGTAAAGAAAGATGCGCTACATACAAGTGTAGCACCGTTCGTTACGTGTAAATTCCTTCATACGGTCGGGAGGTTTCTCGTCATTATTCACTGCCAGTGATGATGCAGCGCCTTTTCCTCTCACTCACGTTTGAGCGTAACGCTGACATCCCTTTGATAAGGATGTTAGGATGGTCAATGATTGATAATGACGGTAACAAGCATGTTAGACAATGTTTTGAGAATTGCCACACGCCAAAGCCCCCTTGCGCTCTGGCAGGCACATTATGTCAAAGACGCCTTAATGGCAAACCACCCCGGTCTGATCGTGGAACTGGTTCCGATGGTAACCCGTGGCGATGTGATCCTTGATACCCCGCTGGCGAAAGTCGGGGGGAAAGGGTTGTTTGTTAAAGAGCTAGAAGTCGCGCTGCTGGAAAAACGCGCCGATATCGCCGTGCATTCCATGAAGGATGTGCCGGTTGAATTCCCTGACGGTCTTGGACTGGTCACCATTTGCGAGCGAGAGGATCCGCGTGATGCTTTCGTCTCAAATAAGTACAACACGCTGGATGAACTCCCGGCAGGCAGTATCGTCGGGACATCCAGTTTGCGTCGCCAGTGCCAGTTGGCAAAGCGTCGCCCGGATCTCGTCATCCGTTCACTGCGCGGTAACGTAGGTACGCGTCTGAGCAAACTGGATAACGGCGATTATGACGCCATTATTCTGGCGGTCGCCGGATTAAAACGTTTAGGTCTTGAGTCGCGAGTCCGCACCGCTCTGCCGCCGGAAGTCTCCCTACCCGCTGTCGGGCAAGGCGCAGTTGGCATAGAATGTCGACTGGATGATATGCGCACTCAGGCGCTGTTAGCGCCGCTCAACCATGAAGAGACGGCGCTGCGCGTCAAAGCCGAACGCGCCATGAATACCCGCCTGGAAGGGGGATGTCAGGTCCCTATCGGCAGTTATGCAGAACTCATTAACGGTGAGATTTGGCTGCGGGCGCTGGTCGGCGCGCCTGACGGTTCGCAGATGGTATGCGGAGAACGTCGCGGCGCCGCGCAGGAAGCTGAACAGATGGGCATCTCTCTGGCTGAAGAGCTGCTGGAGAACGGTGCGCGCACCATTCTGGCTGAAGTTTACAACGGAGAAGCCCCCGCATGAGTATTCTGGTCACCCGCCCGTCTCCCGCAGGGGAAGAGTTAGTGAGCCGTCTGCGCACACTGGGGCAGGTGGCCTGGAGCTTTCCGCTCATCGAGTTTTCGCCCGGTCGGGAACTGGCAACGCTTGCTTCCCGACTGTCGGCGCTGACGGAAAACGATCTGGTCTTCGCCCTCTCGCAGCACGCCGTCACCTTTGCAGATGCCGAGCTTCAGCAACAAGGGAAAAGCTGGCCCTCCCTTCCGCGTTATTTTGCCATTGGTCGCACAACGGCGCTGGCGCTGCATACCGTTAGCGGTTTCAATATTCACTACCCTCTGGATCGGGAAATTAGCGAAGTCTTGCTACAATTACCTGAATTACAAAATATTGCGGGAAAACGCGCGCTTATATTACGCGGCAATGGTGGCCGTGAGCTGATAGGTGAAACCCTGACAGCACGCGGAGCTGATGTCGATTTTTGTGAATGTTATCAACGCAGTGCAAAATATTACGATGGTGCAGAAGAAGCGATGCGCTGGCAATCTCGTGGTGTGACCACGGTGGTTGTCACCAGCGGAGAGATGCTACAACAGCTCTGGTCGCTCATTCCGCAGTGGTATCGTGAGCACTGGTTACTACGCTGTCGGCTGCTGGTCGTCAGTGAGCGTCTGGCGCACCTCGCCCGGGAACTGGGCTGGCAAGATATTAAGGTCGCTGATAACGCCGACAACGATGCGCTACTACGCGCATTACAATAACTCTCATAATGGGATGCCATAATGACGGAACAAGAAAAATCCTCCGCCGTGGTTGAAGAGACCAGGGAGGCCGTGGAAACCACGTCACAGCCAGTCAATACTGAAAAAAAGAGTAAGAACAGCACTGCGCTGATTCTGAGCGCTGTGGCGATTGCTATTGCGCTGGCTGCAGGCGTTGGGCTGTACGGTTGGGGGAAACAGCAGGCAACAACGCAGACAGCAACCAGCGATGCGCTGGCGAACCAGCTTACAGCGTTGCAAAAAGCGCAAGAAAGCCAAAAAGCTGAGCTGGAAGACATTATTAAACAGCAGGCAACGCAGCTGGATGAAGCCGCTCGCCAGCAAGCCGCGCTGGTCAAACAGCTTGACGAAGTCCAGCAAAAAGTCGCCACTATCTCCGGCAGCGATGCCGGGACGTGGCTGCTGGCGCAGGCTGATTTCTTGGTGAAACTGGCCGGTCGCAAATTATGGAGCGATCAGGACGTTACTACCGCTGCGGCGCTGCTGAAAAGCGCTGACGCCAGTCTGGCGGATATGAATGACCCAAGCCTGATTACCGCCCGTCGCGCGATTACCGACGATATCGCGAGCCTCTCTGCGGTGACTCAGGTCGACTATGACGGCATTATCCTGAAAGTGAATCAGCTCTCTAACCAGATTGATAACCTGCGTCTGGCCGACAACGACACCGACGATTCGCCGATGGATTCCGACAGCAGCGAGCTTTCCAGCTCGATCAGCGAATGGCGCGTCAATCTGCAAAAAAGCTGGCAGAACTTTATGGACAGCTTTATCACCGTTCGCCGTCGTGATGAAACCTCCGTCCCGCTGCTGGCACCGAACCAGGACGTTTACTTACGTGAAAATATCCGTTCTCGCCTGTTAGTGGCCGCCCAGGCCGTGCCGCGTCATCAGGAGGAAACATATCGCCAGGCGCTGGAAAACGTCTCCACCTGGGTGCGCGCCTACTACGACACCGACGATGCAGCCACCAAAGCTTTCCTTGAAGAGGTAGACCAACTGAGCCAACAAAGCATCAGCATGGACGTACCGGAAACGCTGCAGAGCCAGGCGCTTCTCGACAAGCTCATGCAGACCCGCGTACGTAATTTACTGGCACAGCCTGCCACAGCGCCGGTTGCAGCAGCTCCTGCGCCTTCAGCTGAAACTCCGGCAACTGCGCCGCAAGGAGAATAATGATGCTAAAAGTATTATTGCTCTTTGTGCTATTGATCGCCGGGATCGTTGTCGGTCCAATGATTGCCGGTCACCAGGGCTACGTACTGATCCAGACGGATAATTACAATATCGAAACCAGCGTGACGGGTCTGGTGATCATTCTGATCGTCGCAATGGTCGTCCTGTTTGCGATTGAATGGCTGCTGCGCCGAATTTTCCGCACTGGCGCGCATACCCGCGGATGGTTTGTCGGTCGGAAGCGTCGTCGCGCCCGTAAGCAGACCGAGCAGGCGCTGCTCAAGCTGGCAGAAGGCGATTATCAGCAGGTTGAAAAGCTGATGTCGAAAAACGCCGATCATGCAGAACAGCCGGTAGTGAATTACCTGCTGGCGGCAGAAGCTGCTCAACAGCGCGGTGACGAAGCTCGTGCCAACCAACACCTTGAGCGTGCTGCCGAACTGGCCGGAAATGATACGATCCCGGTAGAAATCACTCGCGTTCGCCTGCAGCTGGCACGTAATGAAAATCACGCCGCACGCCACAGCGTAGATAAACTGCTGGAAGTGACGCCACGTCATCCGGAAGTGCTGCGTCTGGCTGAACAGGCCTACATTCGTACCGGTGCATGGAGTTCGTTACTGGATATCATTCCATCCATGGCAAAAGCGCACGTGGGTGATGACGAGCACCGCGCGATGCTGGAACAGCAGGCATGGGTTGGTCTGATGGATCAGGTTCGCGCCGATCAGGGCAGCGAGGGGCTACGTGCATGGTGGAAAAACCAGAACCGTAAAACCCGTCACCAGGTTGCCCTGCAGGTAGCAATGGCTGAACATCTGATTGAGTGTGACGATCACGATACGGCGCAGCAGGTCATCATTGATGGTCTTAAACGCCAGTATGACGACCGCCTGGTGCTGCCGATCCCGCGTCTGAAAACCAACAACCCGGAACAGATAGAAAAAGTGTTGCGCCAGCAGATTAAAGCCGTCGGCGATCGCCCATTACTGTGGAGCACGCTGGGCCAGTCGCTAATGAAGCACGGCGAATGGCAGGAAGCCACGTTCGCCTTCCGTGCCGCTCTCAAACAGCGTCCAGATGCCTATGACTACGCCTGGCTTGCTGACGCGCTGGACAGACTGCATCAGCCGGAAGAAGCCGCCACCATGCGTCGTGATGGCCTGATGTTGACGCTGCAGAACAACAATCCCCCGCAGTAATTCCCTCTTGCCCGGTGACGCTTCGCTTACCGGGCCTACCGTTATTTCATATACACCAAATCATTCGAGATGCTTCGAGGCGACTTGAAGGATGAGGTGTATATGCATAAAAAAACGCCCGCTCTTTTGGAGCAGGCGTTAAACAGGTCTGTATGACAACATAAATGGGTGCTTCACTCAACGTTATGTCCATGGTGTTTGATGAGGCCAGAGCGACATCTGTCTGTGGACGATAAGCACCGTAAACGGCTCTGCATCATTCCTGAGTTTATGAGGCCAGATGGCGAACATAAGAGATGGAATGAGCATCTACCCGTATATTATTGCACAAGGCATGCCACGATTGCACTGCAAAAACAATGGAACCGGACTTTTTAAGACATCAGGAAATTCGGGGAAATAAAGGCTGAGAAGGGAAAATCAGAAAACAAAAAACCCCGCCGAAGCGGGGTTCAAAATTGGTCGGCGAGAGAGGATTCGAACCTCCGACCCACTGGTCCCAAACCAGTTGCGCTACCAAGCTGCGCTACTCGCCGTTTTACTGCTTTTTGAATTTTTAGTTCAATTCTTTAAGTCGTGGTGCGAGGGGGGGGACTCGAACCCCCACATCCTAAGGACACTAACACCTGAAGCTAGCGCGTCTACCAATTCCGCCACCTTCGCATTTCACAACTTTAAATTAATGGGGTGGCTAATGGGATTCGAACCCACGACAACTGGAATCACAATCCAGGGCTCTACCAACTGAGCTATAGCCACCACTGCAAATCTTTTACGCGGTATTAAAACCACCGCAGCTCCGGCACCCTACTAAATGGTGCGCCCGACAGGATTCGAACCTGAGACCTCTGCCTCCGGAGGGCAGCGCTCTATCCAGCTGAGCTACGGGCGCTTAGCGCCGTTGCGGGGCTGGATATTACGGAGGTCTCGGTCTGCTGTCTAGTGCTTTTTTAAAATAAATTATCGTTTGGTCATGGTTTGTGCGTTTTGTCGCTTATTCCTGCAATTTTTGGGCTGTGCCATGACGATTCAGGCCAAAAACCTTATAAATGAGCGTCACGGCCAGTAAGAAGAGAATGCCAACAAACAGCGACATTCGGGTATCTTCATTAAAGTACATGCCGATTAATACGCAAATCAGGAACGCCATCGTCAAATAGTTCGCCCACGGGAACAGAATCGAGCGGAAGGGATGACTGGCGATCGCCGCTTTATGCGCCTGACGGAAACGTATCTGGCTTATCAGGATCACAAACCACGGCACCATCCCCGGCAGCACGCTGGCGCTATAGACATAAACGAACACACGCTGCGGGTTGGGAATGATGTAGTTCAGGCACGAACCAACCAGCAGGATCGCGATAGAAATAGCCACGCCGGCAACCGGCACGCCCTGGCGCGAAACTTTTCCAACAGCGGCAGGTAGCTGGCGATTCTTTGCCAGCGCGTAAAGCATACGCCCACAGCTGTACATCCCACTGTTACAGCCCGACAGCGCCGCCGTCAGGACCACAAAGTTAATAATCCCTGCCGCGGCGGTAATACCAATCTTGGCAAAGGTGAGAACAAACGGGCTACCGTTACTGCCAATCTCATTCCACGGGAAAATAGTGACGATAACAAAAATCGCACCGACGTAGAAAATCAGAATACGCCACAGCACTTTCCCTACTGCACTACGCAGCGTGACCTGCGGATTCTTCGCTTCACCCGCAGTAATGCCGATCAGCTCCACGCCCTGGTAAGAAGCCACGACAATACACAATGCCGTCAGGAAGCCCTTCCAACCACCAGCAAAGAAGCCGCCGTGCTCAGTCAGGTTGCCAAAGCCGATCGCCTGACCGCCATTGCCTAAACCGAAGAAAATCACCCCTAATCCAATGACGATCATCACAATGATGGTGGTCACTTTAATCATGGCAAACCAGAACTCAATTTCACCATACAGACGAACCGCGGCGAGATTTGCCAACGCAACCAGTCCGACAGCAATCAGTGCGGGTATCCATTGTGCCATTTCCGGGAACCAGAACTGGACGTACACCCCGATGGCGGTAATCTCCGATATCCCCACCGCCATCCACATAAACCAGTATGACCAGGCGGTGAGATAACCAAAGAAGGGGCTCATATAACGATGGGCGTAAACAGCAAATGAACCGGCAACCGGCTCGAGGAATAACATCTCCCCCATAGAACGCATAATGAAAAAGACGAACAGCCCGGCGACAATGTATGCCAGCAGAACCGAAGGTCCCGCCCATTTCAGGGTACTAGCGGCCCCCATAAATAGCCCGACGCCAATTGTCCCCCCAAGGGCAATTAATTCGATGTGACGAGCCTCCAGCCCACGCTGTAGCTCAGGTTTGTTCTCGGCCATAAATCCTCTTGTTGTGTTTGCATACTGTCCGGTATTACCGGTTCTCGTTATGGGTACATCTTGTTATGCCATAACAGGCCATACGGCACCGACCGCTTAACGGTTGGCGTCAAAAACACCACGGCACTGCAATGATTGTTGCGAATGGTTTCCTAAAATCGCTTAAATGGCAATTAAAGCATTCAAAAAATAAATAGATTGTGCGAGAAAGCAGCGATTATGTTGTGAATAAGTAGCGTAATTAGCAGATCACGCTACTTATCAGAGGAGAGAGGGCGTCAGAGGTTGCCGGTATAGTGCCAGCGGAGATAGCGTAATAAGCGAAGTTGACGAGTAATACGGCTTGGCTGCGACAATAAGCGATACAGCCACTCCAGCCCCAGAGTCTGCCAGATTCGCGGCGCACGCTTAACGTGACCGGTAAAGACGTCGTAGGTCCCACCGACGCCCATATACAGCGCTTCAGGGTGAGTCTTCCGGCAGTCACGCATAAAGATCTCTTGTTTCGGCGAGCCCATCGCCACCGTCACAATCTGCGCACCGCTGTCGTGGATACGTTCAAACAACGCCTGACGCTGGTCCGGGGTAAAATAACCGTCCTGACTGCCTACAATGTTCACGCGCCACTGGGCACGCAGTTTGGCTTCCGTTTGCGCCAGAACTTCAGGCTTGCCACCAATCAGGAAGACAGGCGTTCCTTCCTGCCCGGCTCGCGCCATAAGCGCTTCCCAAAGATCAGCCCCTGCCACGCGTGAAACCTGCGCCTGCGGGAATTTTTTGCGCACTGAGCGCACCACGCTAATCCCATCCGCATATTTGAACTCAGCGGCGTTGATCAGATCCCGCACTTCAGGGTTATCTTCTGCCGTCAGCATCTTCTCAGCGTTGATTGCCACCAGCGTTCCTGACCTGAGATGTCCCTCGGCAAACAGGTAATTTAGCGCATGCTGCATATCGCGCCAGCCAATCAATTGTAGCCCGCGCAGCGAGTAGAGTGGCGCAGTTGTGTTATCTGTCATTACGATCCTTCAATCTGTGTCCGGGGCAGCGATTTGATTCGTTTATGGATGAGTCCCGCACTATCGAATAGCCAAAACAGCAGTTTTGCCACCAGCAGACACACGCCGAAAATCACGAGGAAAAAGACCACTCGCGAGACAAACGAATCCAGCCCTTCACGTGCCAACACGATCATATTGAAAATAGCGCCAAAACAGAAACTGTGCAGAATCGCCGCCTTGTAGCGATTGGTTTCGCGGTTGCCTAACTCATACAGCCAGTCAAACCACTTGATGATGAGTCCAACGACAATCGCGCCTAACGGGATAAACAGCGCCCCGCCCATCACCACCAGTGAACCAATTAACGTCGGCGAAATCGCCAGACCTGAGTGGTTGTTCAACACTTCCCAGGTAAAGTAGTTCGCTGAGTTGAGGACGATACTCGGCCGCCCAGGCCACAGCCAGGAGGGGATAAAGACGTAGAAGTCACGGACAATCGGCGCCAGCCCCTGAAACTCAATATTGTGGTAATTTTGCAGCAACAGCGCCAGATTCTCCCACGGCGAGAAGGTGTCGCGCGTGAGGTACAGGAAAGTATAAAACGCCTCGTCGCCGCTAACGTTCATCCCATAGCGCTTCAGCGCCAACCAGAACATCCCGACGATACCCAGCACGCCCGCGGCGGCCAGCATCCACAGCGAAATCCAGCCGCGAATGATGCCGATAAACAAGAAGATGGCAAACGCAATGATGATATTGGCGCGCGTCCCGCCAACAATCATATAGGTCAGCAAACCAAACGCGACGGTACTCACCAGGAAGAATAACCACGCTTTGCTGTCCTGACGCAGGAAATAGACCACCAGCATTGCCGGAATGAAGAAGTAGAAGAAACGCTTCAGAGCGACCCCAGAGACTTCACTGGAAAAAATTTGGCTGTAGGATTGCAGTCTGAACAGCAGGAATCCGTTGTGCATAAAGAAGACGCCCACGCTCACCAATGCAATCGCCATCAGGATAACCCAGGTCAAATGCGCTTCAACGCGATTGATGGTAAATAGCGGCCTGCGTGGCTTATCCTCGACTCGCTTGCGAAGGCGGGTTTTATACGTCACGTAGTAGACGGCATAGAAACAGGCGGCTGACAGCAAGGCCTGCAGCAGGATCTCCGGCGGAGCAACTGCCACATCAAAACGGAACACCAGTATGCTGGTCAACGGGAATCCGAAGAAGAACGTCAGCAAAAACAGCAGTGAGAAGAAAACATTGAAGTTAAAACGCACGCGGCGGAATTCAAACCAGGTCAGCGTGGCGATAAACAAGGTGGAGAGCAGCCATACCACCAGCAGACCGCTAAATTGCATCAGGCTCATACGGTTTCTCCTGAAGCAATACGCAACGCGTTGTGCCACGGCTGCAGATAATTCGGGCTAAAGAAGGTGATTGAATTTTTATCTACCGATGCCAACTGGCGCTGCGCTTCGCGTACGACGCCTTCATTGAGCTCATCAGTGGTAAATAACACCGGGAGATTCTGTTCCACCATATCCTGCCAGAAGGGATTTTCACGGTTGAGCACGCACGGGATACCGGCCTGAATCAGTAAACACAGGGTACCGATCCCCTGCTGACGGGCAAAAATAAAGTAACCCAAATCACACTGACGTAATAATGTCAGATAGGCATCAAATTCCAGCTTTTCACTTAAAATTTGCAGATTCTCAGCGCTAAACAATGCCAGGCCGGCCTGACGAACCTCGTCGATATAAGCCACATTATTGGCGGGGTACCCCATCGGTACAATCACATTCACCGTGTCGCCGAACTGCTGATGGACGGCGCGGAGCGCGGCAATATGCTCATTGCTGCGATCGCCAGAGTTGCCAACCAGCACCGTCATCTTGCCGCTGCGCTGACACGCGTTGCTCATATTATTGAGCGAGGGATCCATCCGCGTTGGGAAATAGAGCAACTCGCCACGCACGCGCGGATGCTGTTCGGCGAAATAGCTCAAATCACCCCGCGTGGCAAATACGCAGCCCACGCGATTCTGCGCCATACGGCGAATGGGGTAAAACAGGCGAAATTTCAGTCCACTGGAGACTTCATATAAATCCGCGCCCCAGATATGCCAGTAAAACTGCTCCGGTTTAATTCCCCCGCTCAGCAGCGCTAACCACAGGCTGGTGTTGAACTGACCGTGGAAGAAAAAACGCTGTTGGCGATCCGCTTTTGCTTTCGCGATAACCGCTTCAGCCAGCGCCTTTTTCCCACCATAGAAGCTTAGCGATAACGCCGGGCAGTTCTCACTGAATCCGGCATCCTGACCTGCAACCATAAACGTGCGCGCGTGCTCGCTCATCGCGGCCAGCGAGTCGTTGAAAAACCGCAGCACGGTTTGGTTATGGTGAGGGATATCCGATCCCAGAACGTGAATCAGTACAGTCATACCCGCCTACGCCAGAGTAAAAACACGCCACAACAAAGAGAGAAATAGACAATGTACGTTGCCATGTAAGCCTGTGCCGCGCCCAGCGCACCATGTGCAGGGATCAGCCAATGTGCAAACGCCATCAATAACATGAACTGGCTAATTTCTGCCAAGATATAAAACCGTAGCGACGCTTTCGCGATCACCAGATAACCAAAAACATAGGCGCCGACTTTCAGCACATCACCGACCAGTTGCCAGGCGAACAGGTCGCGCATGGCGGTGAATTTAGCGGAGAAAAGCAGCCAGATAGCAAAATCGCGCAGTAGCCAGACGGTAAAGCTTGCGGCAGCAACCGCCGGCAGCACGAATTTCAACGACTTGATCACTTCGCGTGTAATGTCGCGCTTTTCAGTCAAACGCGACAACGTCGGCAGCAAGTAAACGCTGAATGAGGCGGTGATAAATTGCAGATAAGCATCGGAGATACTGCTCACCCCCTGCCAGATCCCCACATCATCCCAGCTGTACTGCGCCGCCAACAGGTTTCGCATCATCACGTATGCCACTGGCAGCGTTACGGAGGTAATCAGCGCCATCAGCGTAAACTTGCTTAACTGCCCTGCCAGACCGTTATCCCACGAGGGTTTCAGGTAATGCAGGGGGATAGTCCCACGCTTAATCAGCATTATCGCGGCAGGTATAACGACCAGCGCAGGTACCAGCGCCAGGCCCAGCAAGGCGCCTTCATACCCTCCCAGGCGATAACAGCCATAATAAGCCGCTACACCCACCAGGCTCCCCACAATCAACGACAGCGCGTTACCCGCCGCATCGCGGAAGCCCTTCATCAGCGCCAGCAGCAGGTTCGCCCAGGCAATGCCCATCTGCACCAGCGCAACCAGTCGAACCAGCCCCTGATAATGAGTATGACCAAATAATCCCTGACTGATAGGTGCGGCCGCCAGCAAAAAAATCACCGCCATCAGCGTAGAGAATCCCAGCACCATCGCGGAAGATGTTCCGACCACCTTACGGAGCCGGGCCGGATCGTCATGATGCTGCGCAACGTATTTCGTGACGCCATTGAAAATGCCGGCCCCCGCCAACACGCCAAGCACGGTGACCATCTGGCGGAAGTTACCCGCCTGCCCCACGCCTGCCGGGCCAAACGACACCGCCAGCAACTTCACAACCAGCAAACCTGCGCCAATTTTTACCAGCGTACTGGCCGCCGTCCATAAGGACGCTTTTGCAAGCGACATATCAGGCGAAGTAGTTGAGTAAGGTCGTAATGACTGTTCGCTGGTTCACCGGCGACAGATTGTAGAACAGCGGTAAACGCAGCAGGCGTTCGCTCTCTTTGGTGGTGTAACAATCAACACCGGCAAACACGCCGAATTTATCCCCAGCCGGGCAATCATGCAGCGGGATATAGTGGAACACCGCCATAATTTCAGCTTCTTTCAGGAAGTTAATCAACGCCGTGCGATCGTCGATATCACGCAGTTTGATGTAAAACATATGGGCATTCTGTACGCAACCCTCCGGTATCGAAGGCAGCTCAATACGCCCGGCACGCGCCAGCGGTTCCAGGGCATCGTAATACTTTTGCCACAGCGCCAGACGCTGCTGGTTAATACGATCAGCCGCTTCCAACTGCGCCCACAGATAAGCCGCCTGCAGATCGGACATCAAATAGCTGGAACCGATATCACGCCAGGTATACTTATCTACCTGGCCGCGGAAAAACTGACTACGGTTAGTCCCTTTTTCACGGATGATTTCTGCACGCTCGACTAATTTTTTATCATTAATCAGCGTCGCTCCACCTTCCCCGCCTGCGGTATAGTTTTTGGTCTCATGGAAGCTAAAGCAGCCGATGTGACCAATCGTACCCAGCGCACGCCCCTTGTAGGTCGACATGACGCCCTGGGCGGCATCTTCCACCACATACAGGTTATGTTTAGTGGCCAGCCCCATGATGGTATCCATTTCGCAGGCCACGCCCGCGTAATGTACCGGCACAATAGCGCGGGTTTTATCGGTGATCGCCGCTTCAATCAGCGTTTCGTCAATGTTCATGGTATCCGGGCGAATATCAACAAAGACGATTTTCGCGCCGCGCAACACGAAGGCATTGGCCGTCGAGACAAACGTGTAGCTCGGCATAATGACTTCATCGCCAGGCTGGATGTCCAGCAACAATGCCGCCATCTCAAGCGATGCGGTGCAGGAAGGCGTCAGCAGCACTTTCTCGCTGCCAAAATGCTGCTCCAGCCACTGCTGACAGCGACGGGTAAAGCCACCGTCACCACACAGTTTGCCGCTATTCATCGCAGACTGCATGTAATCGAGTTCAGTTCCCACCACCGGCGGTGCATTAAATGGAATCATCGTGTCACCTGTATAACCAATACGCGGTGCTTTCCACATTCGCACCACTGTGTATATAACGTTTAAGCGCGGCGGTGTTACCCATTTGGGTCGCCACGCGCAATGTTGTTTTACCGCGGGCCTGTGCCCAACAAAGCGCGGCCTGCATCAGTTCTGCACCCGCACCACGCCCGGCCAGCAGGCCAATTCTCGCCTCGGTCGCATTCAGTTCACGCAGCGAGACATAGCCACGAATCTCACCAGTCGGTTTACGAAAAATGAGGCATTGATGATCAAACGTCCCCAGCACCGCGTTTTCAATCCACTGTGCGTAGAAACGCGCGCTGGCATCTTCGGCATACCACGGGGCGCGAAAACGGCTTTGCGCAAATGCCTGTCCTGCCAGATGGCGTAATACCGGGATATCCGTAGGTTGCGCGACCTGCGCACCGGGGTCGCCGCTGGCACACGTTACCGGCAGTACAAAATCGACTTCACCTTCTACCAGTGAGAAGCCCAAATGCTGCAGAGCATCTAATTCATGGCTATTTGCGGCAAGTATTTTTGCTTGTACACGCGACCAGGGCAGCAACGCATCCGCAGTTAGAACCGGTGCGCGTTGGTCAAAACGGACAATGGCGCTATTCACGCCAAAGAACGTATTTTCCCAGCTAAGCGGCTCAATACTGGCGCGGACGAGCACGGAGCAGCTCCAGCAGGTATTGACCATAACCCGTTTTGGCCAGTGAACTGGCGGCACGCTTCACGCCTTCGTCATCCAGCCAGCCGTTACGCCAGGCGATTTCTTCCAGACAGGCTATTTTAAAGCCCTGGCGTTTCTCCACCGTCTGCACAAAAGTGCTTGCTTCGATCAAACTGTCATGCGTACCGGTATCCAGCCAGGCAAAGCCACGCCCAAGCAATTCAACCGTCAGATGTCCGTCATCAAGATACATCTGGTTGATAGACGTAATCTCCAGCTCCCCACGCTCAGAAGGTTTCACGCGTTTCGCGTATTCCACCACTTTGCTGTCATAAAAATAGAGCCCTGTCACCGCCCAATTAGATTTCGGCGCTTTCGGCTTCTCTTCCAGAGAGACTGCGCGAAAATTGTCATCAAACTCAACAACACCAAAACGTTCAGGGTCCATGACCTGATAGCCAAACACCGTCGCGCCTTGCGTTCTGGCGGCCACATGACGCAGTTTTGGACTGAATCCTTGACCAAAGAAGATGTTGTCCCCTAACACCAGGCATGATGGTTCACCGTTAAGAAACGTTTCACCGATAATAAAAGCCTGCGCTAATCCATCCGGGCTCGGTTGCTCAGCATAGTGCAGTTCAATGCCAAACTCAGAACCATCGCCCAGCAAACGCTGGAAATAGCCTTTATCTTCCGGAGTGGTGATAATCAGGATTTCGCGAATTCCCGCCAGCATCAGTACCGATAGCGGGTAGTAAATCATCGGCTTATCGTAAATGGGCAATAGTTGCTTCGATACGCCCCGCGTAATGGGATACAGGCGAGTACCTGAGCCACCCGCCAGAATGATACCTTTCATGCGTTGTCTCCTCCGCAAAACCAGGCGGTTAGCCCTTCAGACCTAAACGTTCGCCCTGGTAACTGCCGTCCTGCACGGGTTTCCACCATGCCTGATTATCCAGATACCACTGCACGGTTTTGCGCATTCCACTTTCAAACGTTTCCTGCGGCATCCACCCGAGTTCACGCGCAATTTTTGAAGCGTCAATGGCGTAACGCAAATCATGGCCTGGGCGATCGTCCACAAAAGCGATCAAGTCGCGGTACTGCGCGATGCCCTGCGGTTTATGCGGAGCCAGCTCTTCCAACAGGCTGCAAACCGTTTCGACAACATCCAGGTTTTTACGCTCGTTATGGCCACCAATATTATAGGTTTCCCCAACCGTGCCCGTCGTCGCCACGCAATAGAGCGCCCTGGCGTGATCTTCTACATACAACCAGTCACGGATCTGTTGACCATTGCCGTATACCGGCAACGGTTTGCCCGCCAGTGCGTTGAGGATCATCAGCGGAATCAGTTTTTCCGGGAAATGGTACGGACCATAGTTATTGGAACAGTTGGTAATCAGCGTTGGCAGGCCGTAGGTACGCAGCCAGGCGCGAACCAGATGATCGCTGCTGGCTTTCGACGCGGAATAAGGGCTGCTCGGCGCATACGGCGTGGTTTCGGTGAAGAAATCATCTGTGGAATGGAGATCGCCATACACCTCGTCAGTCGAGATATGGTGGAAACGAAACGCCAATTTTTCCTCGCTGGCTAATGTACTCCAGTAAGCGCGCGCTGCTTCCAACAGCGTGTAGGTTCCCACAATGTTGGTTTCGATAAAGGCGGCCGGACCATCAATTGAACGATCGACATGGCTTTCTGCAGCCAGATGCATCACGCAGTCCGGCTGATATTGTTCAAACACCTTGTCGAGCGATGCCCGATCGCAAATATCCACTTTCTCAAAGGCAAAACGGGAATTCTGCGCAACCGGCTCCAGCGACATCAGGTTTCCTGCGTAGGTCAGCTTATCGACCACAACCACCGCATCCTCGGTATCATGAATGATATGTCGCACAACCGCCGAGCCGATAAATCCCGCTCCACCGGTAACCAGAATTCGTTTCATTAGCGCCAGACCCCTTTGGTATCAACGATGTACTGCTGTTGAACCGCATCGCCTTTGATGGCTTTAAATTCATTATGGTCAACCAACATGACCAACACATCAGCACGTGCCAGAGCATCGTCCAGCGTCGCCAGTTGGCAAAGACCATCCAGTTTTTTCGGCAGTTGATGGATGTTCGGTTCCACCACCAGCACTTCGCCTTTGTGCCATTGCGCAATATTCTGCGCAATTCCCATCGCCGGGCTTTCACGCAAATCGTCAATATTGGGTTTGAATGCCAGACCAAAACAGGCAATTTTCACTTCGCTAGCCCGTTTGTTGGTATCCGCCAGACAGTCGGCTACGGCAGCCTTTACCCGATCGACCACCCAATGCGGTTTACCATCGTTTACCTCACGTGCAGTACGGATCAATTTCGCCTGCTGCGGGTTCTGCGCCACGATAAACCACGGATCGACCGCGATACAGTGTCCACCTACGCCAGGGCCGGGCTGCAAAATATTCACGCGTGGATGGCGGTTTGCCAGCCGAATCAGTTCCCAGACGTTGATCCCCTGATCGGCGCAAATCAGCGACAGTTCGTTGGCGAAGGCGATATTGACATCGCGAAAGCTATTTTCCGTCAGCTTACACATTTCTGCGGTTCGGGCGTTGGTTACCACACATTCGCCTTCGAGAAAGATGTTGTACAGCTCGCTGGCGCGCGCGGAACAGACGGAGGTCATTCCTCCAATCACCCGATCGTTTTTAATCAGTTCGACCATTACCTGACCCGGCAGTACGCGCTCTGGGCAATAAGCAATGTTAACGTCCGCCTGTTCACCGACCTGCTGCGGGAAAGTCAGGTCAGCCCGCATTTCTGCAAGCCATGCGGCCATCTGTTCAGTTGCCCCGACAGGTGAGGTGGATTCCAGAATCACCAATGCGCCTTTTTTCAAAACTGGCGCAATAGATTTCGCCGCGGCTTCTACGTAGACCATATCGGGTTCATGATCTCCCTTGAACGGGGTAGGCACCGCAATCAGATACGCATCAGCATCTACGGGTGTCGCGCTCGCACGTAAAAACCCATTTTCGACCGCCGTTTTCACCACCGCCCCCAGATCGGGCTCAACGATGTGAATTTCACCGCGATTAATGGTATCCACCGCATGTTGATTTATATCTACGCCAATTACGTGTTTTTGACGGGAAGCAAAGGCAGCCGCCGTTGGCAGTCCGATATAACCCAGCCCAATGACAGAAATGGTCGTAAAACTCATAGCGATATCCGATTATTTTTTAATGCATCTAAAATGCGGTCACATGCCAGCCCGTCTCCATACGGATTATGGGCGCGGCTCATGATCTGATATTCATTGTCGTCATGCAGCAAACGAGTGACTTCTTCAACAATCCGCTGTGGGTCTGTACCTACCAGACGTACAGTCCCTGCGGTAATAGCTTCCGGGCGCTCCGTTGTTTCACGCATCACCAGCACAGGTTTCCCCAGAGACGGCGCTTCTTCCTGAATCCCGCCGGAATCAGTAAGGATCAACCAGGCGTGATTCATCAGCCATACGAATGGCAGGTAGTCCTGCGGTTCAATCAACACCACATTTTCAACGTGACCCAGGATGCGATTGACCGGCTCACTGACGTTAGGGTTCAGGTGTACCGGATAGACAATCTGCACATTTTGGTTAGACGCGGCTATTTCCGCCAGGGCATGACAGATTTGCTCAAAACCGCGACCGAAGCTTTCCCGACGATGACCGGTCACCAGGATCATCTTTTTATCAGCATCCAGGAAAGGATAACGTTCGGCCAGATCCGCACGCAGCGTCTCATTTCCCAGTACGCGATCCCGAACCCAGATCAACGCGTCAATAACCGTATTACCCGTGACGAAAATACGATCATCAGGGATAGCTTCTCGTAACAGATTTTGGCGCGAGTTTTCTGTTGGGGCAAAATGATACATTGCCAGACGCCCGGTCAGCGTACGATTAGCCTCTTCCGGCCATGGTGAATAGAGATCGCCTGTACGTAAACCAGCCTCGACATGCCCCACCGGGATGCGCTGATAGAACGCGGCCAGACTGGTAGCAATCGTGGTTGTGGTATCACCATGAACCAACACCACATCGGGTTTGAATTCAGCCAAAATAGGCTTTAACCCTTCCAGGATGCGGCAGGTTATTTCTGTTAGTCCCTGACCTGGCTGCATAATATTGAGATCGTAGTCAGGTACAATGGAAAAAAGATTCAACACCTGATCGAGCATCTCCCGATGCTGCGCCGTAACGCAAACTTTCGCCTCAAAATCAGGATCTTTTTCCAGCGCATGAACCAGAGGAGCCATCTTAATGGCCTCCGGTCGCGTACCAAATACAGTCAGTACTTTCACATCGATTCTCTTCGGATTGGCAGCGAGGGCCCAGCCCCTCACTGCAACGGCATTGCTAAATCGTACGGCGACGGGTTAACGCGACACCAGCACCGATCAGAGCCCCAACGATACCCCACATAATCATCAGGAAGGCGCGACGAGGGCTGTCACGTTTTACCGGCTCTTCCGGCGTTCTCAAATAACGATAGGTCTGAAAACGCGGATCTAAAGTTGGTCCAACGTTCAGGGTGTTCAGCATTGCCCTGTTCTGGAAATAGTCCAGATCGAAATCCGGACCAATTGACTGCAGATTCTCAAGTCGCGCCTGCAACATAGGACGTCCGAGTAAGAACAATTCTGAATCCGGTAATTCATCAGCTGGAACATCTGTGGAAGTACGCGAAATATTATGCTGCTCAGCAATTTTAAGCGCTTGTTCAATGCTGTGGACGCGGCGAGAGAAAATGGATTTTGCCACTTCTTCCTGACGTTTGACCTGCGCTTTCATCTGCACAGTGCGTGCGGCCCATGCGCCTTTTAACTCATCGTTCAGATGACGTGCCGCGCGTTGGCTGGCAAACGCGACGTACTGGCGCAGCAAATTGTTGGCATCAGGAGCCGTCTCGGCAATCAGCTTCACGCTGTCATTGGTATTACGCAGCGCATCGCCAGGTAAAAACTGAATGTTATTGATCAGTTCATCCAGCATCGCCGCATCGGCTTTACTATTACCGACCATACGCTGCTTATAGTAATCAGTCTGCTGCCAGAATTCTCGGCGTGTATCCCAGGAGGCAAGCTGCATAATGAATTCTTTATAGGCCTCATCCATTACTGACGGTTGGTCCGTGGACGCAAGACTGGCCTTAATATCCAGGTTGCGTAAAAACTGTTGTTGAGAGTAAAAGCCACCCAACATATTGACCGTTGGCCTGTCAGTAATCGCCGTGGCGCTCCACTCCTGACGCGCAAAAAACGTATAGGCGAGGGCCGCTATCGCGAAGGCGAGAGCCATACCGACGATCCACACCTTCCCTGACCACAAGGTACGAAACAACCCACGGATATCCAGTTCATTTTCAGCGCTCACGGCGTCTTCCCCCGGTAATGGTTGTCTCATCGCATCCTCAATTTACTTGGTTAAGTTTGGTTTGCCTTCACGAATTCTTCGCAATCTGCGCTTCACTCGCTTGATAAATCTCGCTACCTTCCAGGCACGCTTGATACAGTAACCGTAGAGGCCAAAGGCCAGTAAAAAAAGCAACAACATGGCCCATTCAGGGACTAAGCGAAAATATTCAGCCAACACGCCGATAGACGCCAGTACCGCCGCAGCCAGCGTAATCAGAACAAATGCTTGTCGGGAAGTAAACCCTGCCCGCATCACCAAATGATGTATGTGTTGACGATCCGCGGAGAAAGGGCTCATGCCTTTTCGCAAACGTCGGTACATGATTGCCACCATATCCATCAATGGAATGGCAATAATCCACAGTGCAGTTACCGGGCTAATGGGGTGAGTTTTGCCCTGCGTAGTCTCCAGCAGGATCCAAATAATGGTGAAGCCAATCAGTGTACTGCCCGCGTCACCCATAAAAACTTTATAGCGACGTCCAAGGATGCCCAGATTTAGCAGGATATAAGGCAGAATGGCGGCGATCATGGCAAAACACCAGATAGCCAGACTCGTCTGACCATCAAACCACAAAATGAATCCCATCGCCGCAAATGAAACGCTGGACAACCCACCTAGCAGACCATCAATCCCATCCACCATATTGAAGGCGTTTATTGCCGCCCAGACGGCAAACAGCGTGAGTAAATAGCCGAACGGACCGAGCACCATCTCCCAGGGGCCAAAAATATACCCAAGGCTAAGAAGATAGAGTTTGCCAACCGACATCATAATAATGCCGATCGCGGCCTGGATAATCGCACGGATTTTTACACTGATATCAAAGCGATCGTCTAACGCGCCGACCAAAACTAATACACCAGCACAGGCCAGAAAGAGAGAAGCATGCGGGATGTAGTAGTCAGCAATGGCAAACGTAAAACATACACCTGCGTAAGCCGAAATCCCTCCAACCAACGGAATCAATCCCTGATGCCGTTTACGGAAGTTGGGTTTATCCACTAAACCAATCTTTTTTGCGACCTTGCGGGCAAAGAAAAGAAACAGTGTTGTGAATAAGAAAATACTGATGAGATCAGTGCTTACTGTCAGTAAATTCACAATGCATGCTCTCAGAGAATATTAATAGCAGAAGTATAACCACGAAGACCTATATTCAGAAGGGAAACCCGACTTCATACCCAATGGTTTTGTATAATTATCAACCACAAGAAACAGATTACGAATCTTTTTCTACTTGTTGGTACTTCATACCGTATTATCGTTATTGTGTCGTTAAGATTACAGCCACAAAAGCAAAACGCCACGTAAAAACGTGGCGTTTTCGGATGAGACCTGAATTACGAACGCTTCATCATGTCGAAGAAGTCGTCATTAGTCTTGGTCATCGCCAGCTTGTTAATGAGGAATTCCATGGCATCAATTTCACCCATCGGATGGATGATTTTGCGCAGGATCCACATTTTCTGCAGCTCTTCCTGGGTGGTGAGCAGCTCTTCTTTACGGGTACCGGAACGGTTGTAGTCGATAGCCGGGAAGACGCGTTTTTCAGCAATCTTACGAGAGAGATGCAGTTCCATGTTGCCGGTACCTTTAAACTCTTCGTAGATAACTTCATCCATTTTAGAGCCAGTATCGATCAGCGCAGTCGCGATGATGGTCAGGCTACCGCCCTCTTCCACGTTACGCGCCGCACCGAAGAAACGCTTCGGACGATGCAAGGCGTTGGCATCAACACCACCGGTCAAAACTTTACCGGAAGCCGGAACCACGGTGTTGTAAGCACGCGCCAGACGGGTGATGGAATCGAGCAGAATGATAACGTCTTTCTTGTGTTCAACCAGACGTTTCGCCTTCTCGATAACCATTTCCGCAACCTGAACGTGGCGGGAGGCTGGTTCGTCAAAGGTAGACGCAACCACTTCACCTTTCACCAGACGCTGCATCTCGGTAACTTCTTCCGGACGTTCGTCAATCAGCAGCACCATCAGCACGCAGTCCGGATGGTTGTAAGCAATGCTCTGCGCGATGTTCTGCAGCAGCATGGTTTTACCTGCTTTCGGCGGAGCAACAATCAGACCACGTTGGCCACGACCGATCGGTGATGCCAGATCCAGTACACGCGCCGTTAAGTCTTCAGTAGAACCGTTACCACGTTCCATACGCAGACGAGAGTTTGCGTGCAGCGGTGTTAAGTTCTCAAAGAGGATTTTGTTACGGGCGTTTTCTGGTTTGTCGTAGTTAACTTCGTTAACTTTCAACAGCGCAAAGTAGCGTTCACCTTCTTTCGGCGGGCGAATCTTACCAGAGATGGTATCACCAGTGCGGAGGTTGAAACGGCGGATTTGGCTGGGAGAAACGTAGATGTCATCAGGACCGGCGAGGTAGGAGCTGTCTGCAGAACGGAGGAAACCAAATCCATCCTGCAATATCTCCAGCACACCGTCACCAAAGATATCTTCGCCACTCTTTGCGTGCTGCTTCAGGATGGCAAAAATAATGTCCTGCTTGCGCATACGAGCCAGGTTTTCAAGGCCCATATTTTCGCCGAGAGTGATCAGCTCAGAAACCGGCGTATTCTTTAATTCGGTAAGATTCATAATGGTGTGAGTTCTTAAACTTGGGGTAAATCTCGAACTTAATGTTGTGAATGGTATGGCAGGGTCATCCATGCCTGTTTACGGCCATCAACTCATGTCTGTTCGCTGTCTGGTCACAGGAAAGTACGCAGAACTGAAACGACAAGACGGATTGAGTGACAAGCCAGGAATCTGTCCACTTCTCGCGCGAGAAACAACGGGAAGTATTGGATATAACTAGATTCAAACTTAATAAGGTATGTTTAATACGAAGTCAACACTAACTTAGCACGACTCAAGTCGGGCGTCCAGTCATCCGAATCATTTCGAAGTATGGTCGCCCGATCATGAGACTTCCTTACGCTAAATTAGCGTCGAGGAATTCTTTCAACTGACCTTTGGATAGTGCGCCGACTTTAGTCGCCGCAACTTCGCCGTTTTTAAACAGCAGCAGGGTCGGGATGCCACGGATACCATACTTCGGCGCGGTGCCTGGGTTTTGGTCAATGTTCAGTTTAGCAACCGTCAATTTGCCCTGATATTCGTCAGCGATTTCATCCAGAATTGGAGCGATCATTTTGCACGGACCGCACCACTCTGCCCAGAAATCAACGAGGATAGCTCCGTCCGCTTTGAGTACATCCGTGTCAAAACTGTCGTCAGTCAGGTGAATAATTTTATCGCTCATATTAACTCCACAGGAATAAGCCTGGTGCGTTGGTGTACTCTTAATCAACGACGTGTTGATGTAGCATTAACCAACTAAAGGTTGACTTTATTTCACCGGATACGCTTTCGTAAAGCAATAGTAAGCTGATATTCTACCACACTATGAGCAAAACACATTTAACAGAACAGAAGTTTTCCGACTTCGCCCTGCACCCAAAGGTGATAGAAGCCCTTGAAAATAAAGGCTTTCATAACTGCACGCCCATTCAGGCCCTCGCGCTGCCGCTAACGCTGGCAGGTCGTGATGTTGCAGGGCAGGCGCAAACCGGTACCGGAAAAACGATGGCGTTCCTGACGTCAACGTTTCATTATCTTCTCTCTCATCCCGCGATTGCCGATCGCAAGGTGAACCAACCGCGTGCGTTAATTATGGCGCCAACGCGTGAGTTAGCCGTGCAGATCCACGCTGACGCCGAGCCGCTGGCACAGACCACCGGTTTGAAATTAGGCCTGGCTTATGGCGGCGACGGTTACGACAAACAGCTGAAAGTGCTGGAAAGCGGCGTCGATATTCTTATCGGCACGACCGGTCGTCTCATCGACTATGCAAAACAGAACCACATTAACCTGGGCGCGATTCAGGTCGTGGTGCTGGATGAAGCCGATCGTATGTACGATCTGGGCTTTATCAAAGATATCCGTTGGCTGTTCCGTCGTATGCCGCCAACCACCCAACGTCTGAACATGCTGTTTTCTGCAACCCTCTCTTACCGCGTTCGCGAACTGGCGTTCGAACAGATGAATAACGCCGAGTACGTTGAAGTCGAACCAGAACAGAAGACAGGTCACCGTATTAAAGAAGAGCTCTTCTATCCTTCCAACGAAGAGAAAATGCGTTTACTGCAAACGCTGATTGAAGAAGAGTGGCCAGATCGCGCCATCGTCTTTGCTAACACCAAGCATCGTTGTGAAGATATCTGGGGTAGCCTTGCCGCTGACGGTCATCGCGTCGGTCTGTTGACCGGTGACGTGGCGCAGAAAAAACGTCTGCGTATCCTTGATGAGTTCACCCGTGGCGATCTCGACATTCTCGTTGCGACGGATGTCGCCGCGCGTGGTCTGCATATCCCAGCCGTAACGCACGTATTTAACTATGACCTGCCGGATGACTGTGAAGATTACGTTCACCGTATCGGTCGTACCGGTCGCGCCGGAGCAAGCGGTCACTCTATCAGCCTGGCCTGTGAAGAATACGCGCTGAATTTACCAGCAATCGAGACCTATATCGGTCACTCGATCCCGGTCAGCAAGTACAACCCGGATGCGCTGATGACCGATCTGCCGAAGCCGTTACGCTTAACGCGTCCGCGCACAGGCAATGGCCCACGCCGTACCGGTGGTGCTCCGCGTAATCGTCGTCGTTCAGGTTAACGTTAGATATGCTCACAACCACTTCGCTGTACGCCGCAATTGATTTAGGCTCGAATAGTTTTCATATGCTGGTTGTACGCGAGGTGGCGGGAAGCATTCAGACGCTCACGCGTATTAAACGCAAGGTGCGTCTGGCCGCTGGCCTCAACAGCGACAACGTTCTTTCCGCTGAAGCTATGGAGCGCGGCTGGCAATGCCTGCGCCTGTTTGCTGAACGCCTGCAGGATATCCCTCAGCCGCAAATCCGGGTGGTCGCCACGGCAACATTACGCATTGCGGTAAACGCCGATGAGTTTATCGCCAAAGCGCAAGAGATCCTCGGCTGCCCTGTCCAGGTCATCAGCGGTGAAGAAGAAGCGCGGCTGATTTATCAAGGTGTTGCCCACACCACCGGCGGCGCCGATCAGCGTCTGGTCGTTGATATTGGCGGTGCCAGCACTGAACTGGTTACCGGCTCCGGCGCGCAAACCACCTCACTGTTCAGCCTGTCAATGGGCTGCGTCACCTGGCTCGAAAGATATTTCACCAATCGTAATCTGGCTCAGGAAAACTTTGACGAAGCAGAGAAAGCGGCTCGCGAAGTTCTGCGCCCGGTCGCCGACAAACTGCGTTTTCATGGCTGGAAAGTTTGCGTTGGTGCCTCTGGCACCGTCCAGGCGTTACAGGAAATCATGATGGCGCAAGGCATGGATGAGCGCATTACGTTGGCCAAGCTTCAGCAGCTTAAACAGCGCGCCATTCATTGTGGTCGTCTGGAAGAGCTGGAAATAGAAGGGTTAACGCTCGAACGCGCACTGGTTTTTCCCAGCGGACTGGCCATTCTGATCGCCATTTTCACCGAACTGAATATTCAATGCATGACTCTGGCCGGCGGCGCACTACGCGAAGGTCTGGTCTACGGCATGCTGCACTTGCCAGTTGATCAGGACATTCGCAGCCGTACGCTGCGTAATATTCAGCGTCGATTTATGGTCGACACCGATCAGGCGAATCGCGTCACGCAATTGGCTGTACATTTACTCGAACAGGTGAAAGATGAGTGGCATCTTGAAGCTATTAGTCGTGAACTGCTGCAAAGTGCCTGTCAGTTGCATGAAATAGGACTGAGCGTAGAGTATAAGCAGGCGCCACTGCATGCCGCCTGGCTGGTACGTAATCTCGATCTCCCGGGCTTTACTCCCGCGCAGAAAAAACTGTTAGCCACGCTGTTGCTCAACCAAACTAATCCAGTCGATCTCTCTTCACTCCACCAGCAAAACGCTGTGCCACCACGCATCGCGGAGCACCTTTGCCGTTTGCTACGCCTGGCGATCATTTTCGCCGCTCGCCGTCGCGACGATTTAGTGCCACATATCACCCTGCAAGCTCAGGATGAGAATCTGACGTTAACGCTACCGGAAGGCTGGCTGGAACATCATCCATTAGGTACAGAGTTAATCGATCAGGAAATACAGTGGCAAAGTTATGTCCACTGGCCGCTGGAAGTGCATTAGATGCTGGCTGCCGGATAGCGCTTACGCTTATCCGGCCTACAAAAGATCTATCTCTCTTTGGCTTTCGCCATCATCGCCCGAATATTGGCAATGCTGGCCTGCCCTTTTTGCATCCGCTCCTCGGCACTCACCACTTTACGCTCCTGTTCCCAGATAACGTCATCTTGTGGTAGTTCCAACAGGAAACGGCTCGGTTCAGGTCGTACCAGTTCACCGTACTGACGGCGCTCTTTACACAGCGTGAAGATAAGTTCTTTCTGCGCACGCGTAATCCCGACGTAAGCCAGACGACGCTCTTCGTCGATGTTATCTTCATCGATGCTGCTCTGGTGCGGCAAAAATCCTTCTTCCATTCCCACCATAAATACGTACGGGAACTCCAGTCCTTTTGAAGCATGCAGCGTCATCAACTGCACCTGATCCAACTCCTCTTCGCTCTCTCCGCGCTCCATCATGTCGCGCAGGGTAAAGCGGGTTACGACCTGAGTCAGGGTCATTGGCTCTTCCAGCTCACTACCTTCCAGCATCTCCGTCATCCAGCTGAACAGCGTGTTGACGTTTTTCATGCGCATTTCGGCCGCTTTCGGGCTCGGCGAGGTTTCATACAGCCAGGATTCGTAATCAATGCCGTGGATCAGATCGCGTACGGCGGCAACCGGCTCGCGCTCCGCCAGACGTTGAATTTCACCCAGCCAGTGCGTAAAGCGGGTCAGAGAATCATATCCACGCCCGGTTAGCGTCTGGCTAAGTCCCATATCAAAGCTAGCGGTAAACAGGCTTTTATTACGCGTCATCGCCCATTCCCCCAACTTTTGCAGCGTGGCCGGACCGATTTCACGCTTTGGCGTATTTACGATGCGCAAAAATGCACTGTCATCATCCGGGTTGCTGAGCACGCGCAGATAGGCCAGCAAATCTTTAATCTCCGGACGCGAGAAGAACGACGTCCCGCCGGAAATTTTGTACGGGATGCGGTTTTGCATCAGAAACTTTTCGAACACTCGCGACTGATGATTACCGCGATACAGGATGGCGTAGTCTTTATACTGCGTCTTGTTCACAAAGTGATGGGCAATCAGTTCCCCGGTCACGCGTTCTGCTTCGTGCTCTTCATTATTCGCACTCAACACCTTCAGCTCAGCGCCGTAGCCCAGCTCAGAAAAGAGCCGTTTTTCAAAGACGTGTGGGTTGTTAGCAATAAGGATGTTCGCCGCCTTCAGGATACGCCCTGATGAGCGATAGTTTTGCTCCAGCTTCACCACCTGCAGCGCCGGAAAATCTTTGCTTAACAGTACCAGGTTCTGCGGACGTGCACCGCGCCAGGAGTAGATCGACTGATCGTCATCACCCACGACGGTAAAGCGCGCGCGTTTCCCCACCAGCAACTTCACCAACTCGTACTGGCTGGTGTTGGTATCCTGATATTCATCCACCAGCAGGTAGCGGATTCGATTTTGCCAACGCTCACGTACTTCTTCATTGCGCTGCAACAGCAGCGTGGGGAGCAGGATCAGATCGTCAAAATCGAGGACGTTACACGCCTTCATATGCGCGTCATACAGACCATAGCAGTGGGCAAAAATACGATCGCGTTCACCCTTTGCACTGGCTGCCGCCTGCGCTGGGGTCATCAGATCGTTTTTCCAGTTGGAGATCGTTGAAATCAATTGTTGAAGGATAAGCTTATCGTCTTCAATTAGCCCTTCGGTCAATTCCTTAAGCAGGGCCACCTGGTCAGTATCATCAAACAACGAGAAGTTCGACTTCATCCCCAGCGCGGCGTATTCACGCTTAATGACATCCAGTCCCAGAGTGTGGAAAGTAGAGATCATCAACCCGCGCGCTTCTTTACGACCCAACGTTTGCGCCACACGCTCTTTCATCTCGCGCGCAGCCTTATTGGTAAAGGTTACTGCCGCAATATGTCGTGCCTGATAGCCACATTCACGGATCAGATGTGCGATTTTGTTAGTGATAACACGCGTCTTACCGGAACCCGCTCCCGCCAGCACCAGGCAAGGTCCGGTGACGAATTCGACGGCTTGTTGTTGTCCGGGGTTCAAACGCATAGAGGATTGCTCAATCTGTAAACACGGGGATGTGGATTGTAGCAGAAAGTGACGCCAGGGGGATCGGTCATAGCCCATCGCCGAAGACCATGGATTACATGCTACTATTGCGCCCTGATTTATCACTCAACTCAGAGCACAAACCATGGCAAAAACAGCATCAGCAGTGCATATCCTTGTTAAAGAAGAGAAACTGGCTCTCGATCTTCTGGAACAAATCAAAAATGGCGCCGATTTTGGTAAACTGGCGAAGAAACACTCTATCTGCCCGTCGGGCAAACGCGGCGGCGATTTAGGCGAATTCCGTCAGGGCCAGATGGTTCCGGCGTTTGATAAAGTGGTGTTCTCCTGCCCGGTGCTGGAGCCAACCGGCCCACTGCACACTCAGTTCGGTTACCACATCATTAAAGTGCTGTACCGTAACTAATAGAAAGCCCGGTGTGTTCAAACACCGGGCTTTTTTTGCCGAATGGCAGCCTCTTAGCCAGCTACAGCAATACGTTTCATATCAGTCATATAGCCACGCAGTTTCTGGCCCACTTTCTCGATAGCATGGCTGCGAATAGCATCGTTCACGTCGCGCAGTTGCGCGTTGTCTACAGCACCTTCGGCAATCGCTTTGCCCAGATCTCCGGTTTGCAGGGTGGTCATGAACTCTTTCAGCAGCGGTACGCACGCGTAAGAGAACAGGTAGTTACCGTATTCTGCGGTATCGGAAATGACTACGTTCATTTCGTACAGACGCTTACGGGCGATGGTGTTCGCGATCAGCGGCAGTTCGTGCAGTGATTCGTAGTAAGCTGACTCTTCGATGATGCCGGAATCCACCATGGTTTCAAACGCCAGCTCAACGCCAGCCTTCACCATCGCGATCATCAGCACGCCTTTATCGAAGTACTCCTGCTCGCCAATTTTACCTTCAAACTGCGGCGCGGTTTCGAACGCGGTTTTGCCGGTCTCTTCACGCCAGGTCAGCAGTTTCTTATCGTCGTTGGCCCAGTCAGCCATCATGCCTGAAGAGAATTCGCCGGAGATGATGTCATCCATGTGTTTCTGGAACAGCGGCGCCATGATCTCTTTCAGCTGTTCGGACAGCGCATAAGCACGCAGTTTCGCTGGGTTAGACAGACGATCCATCATCAGGGTGATACCGCCCTGCTTCAGCGCTTCGGTGATGGTTTCCCAGCCGAACTGAATCAGTTTTTCGGCGTAAGCCGGGTCAGTACCTTCTTCCACCAGCTTGTCGAAGCACAGCAGAGAGCCTGCCTGCAGCATACCGCACAGGATTGTCTGCTCGCCCATCAGGTCAGATTTCACTTCCGCAACGAAGGACGATTCCAGCACGCCCGCACGGTGACCGCCAGTGGCCGCAGCCCATGCTTTGGCAATCGCCATGCCTTCGCCTTTCGGATCGTTTTCCGGGTGAACGGCGATCAGGGTTGGAACACCAAAACCACGTTTGTACTCTTCACGCACTTCGGTACCCGGACACTTCGGCGCAACCATCACCACAGTGATATCTTTACGGATCTGCTCGCCCACTTCGACGATGTTGAAACCGTGGGAGTAGCCCAGCGCCGCGCCATCTTTCATCAGCGGCTGTACGGAACGTACAACGTCGGAGTGCTGTTTGTCCGGCGTCAGATTAACCACCAGATCTGCCTGCGGGATCAGTTCTTCATAAGTACCTACTTTGAAGCCATTTTCGGTCGCTTTGCGCCACGAAGCGCGCTTCTCAGCAATCGCTTCTTTACGCAGGGCGTAGGAGATATCCAGACCGGAGTCGCGCATGTTCAGGCCTTGGTTAAGCCCCTGAGCACCGCACCCGACGATGACCACTTTTTTACCCTGAAGGTAGCTTGCGCCATCGGCGAATTCGTCGCGACCCATAAAGCGACATTTGCCCAGCTGCGCCAGCTGCTGACGCAGGTTCAGTGTATTAAAGTAGTTAGCCATGGTGATACCTCGTGATGTTGTACTGTCTTATTGTTCGGTTCGCGTTTCAGCGAGAATGAACCCACATTACAACAGGAAATTTATTGCGGAAATTGATATATTCACAACATCACATTGCAATATCTGCAACGTAGAAAATCGGAGGCTCGTCCGTGGATTTACGCGATCTGAAAATGTTCCTGCATCTGGCGGAAAGCCGCCACTTTGGCCGCAGTGCGCGGGCGATGCACGTCAGCCCCTCCACACTCTCACGCCAGATCCAACGGCTGGAAGAAGATCTCGGCCAGGCGCTGTTTGTGCGCGATAACCGTACGGTCACGCTGACCGAAGCAGGCGAAGAGCTGCGAGTATTTGCCCAGCAGACGCTGTTGCAGTATCAACAATTGCGCCACACCCTCGATCAGCAGGGACCGTCGTTGTCGGGCGAGCTGCATATCTTCTGCTCGGTTACCGCCGCCTACAGCCACCTGCCGCCAATTCTCGACCGCTTTCGCGCCGAGCACCCCTCGGTTGAAATTAAGCTCACCACCGGCGATGCCGCTGATGCGATGGACAAAGTGGTCACCGGAGAGGCCGATCTGGCAATAGCGGGTAAGCCAGAGACGCTGCCCGGTGCTGTGGCATTCTCGATGCTGGAGAATTTAACGGTAGTGTTGATCGCACCAGCATTGCCTTGCCCGGTACGGAATCAGGTTTCGGTCGATAAGCCGGACTGGTCGACGGTGCCGTTTATCATGGCCGACCAGGGGCCGGTACGCCGCCGCATCGAACTGTGGTTCCGCCGTCACAAAATCAGCAACCCATCGATTTACGCCACGGTCGGGGGGCACGAAGCGATGGTCTCGATGGTGGCGCTGGGCTGCGGTGTGGCGCTGCTGCCGGAAGTGGTGCTGGAAAACAGCCCGGAGCCGGTACGGAATCGCGTGATGATTTTAGAACGCAGCGACGAAAAAACACCGTTCGAGCTGGGTGTCTGCGCACCGAAAAAACGGCTGCATGAGCCGCTGATCGACGCGTTCTGGAAGATTGTTCTGGAGCGTAAATCCGCCGAGTAGCGCCAGCATCAGGCCTAAAATCAGTGGTAGATTCAGTATTGGCACTCCTTTTCTGTATAATGTCCCGTGCCATAATAGATGTGGGGGGCTTGTTAACCATCACGTTTAGCAAGCCAGAACAGACGGTGTCATTGCGCACTTGACAGCGAAAATACAAACTTAATTAGCCATCATTATGATAATCAAACCAAAAATTCGTGGATTCATCTGTACAACGACCCATCCGACTGGCTGCAAAGTCAATGTGGAAAAACAGATCGATTATGTGAAGAAAAACGGGAAAATCGCTAACGGCCCTTCCCGCGTGCTGGTCATCGGTGCTTCCACCGGTTACGGTCTTGCTTCCAGAATTTCCGCCGCGTTTGGCAGCGGAGCCGCCACTATCGGCGTATTTTTCGAAAAACCAGGCACGGAAACCAAGCCAGGTTCCGCGGGCTGGTATAACTCTGCAGCCTTCGATGAGGCTGCAAAACGTGAAGGTCTGTATTCCAAAAGCATCAACGGCGACGCGTTCTCCGACGAGTGTCGCGACGAAGTTATCAAACTGATCAAAGAAGACCTGGGTCAGATTGACCTGGTGGTTTACTCACTGGCATCTCCGGTACGTAAAATGCCGAAAACCGGTGAAATCGTCCGTTCTGCGCTGAAGCCAATCGGTGAGGTTTATACCTCTAAAGCGATCGATACCAACAAAGATCAGATCATAACCGCCAGCATTGAGCCGGCAACCGAAGAAGAAGTTCAGAACACCGTCACCGTTATGGGCGGCGAAGACTGGGAACTGTGGATGGGCGCGCTGAGCGAAGCAGGCGTGCTGGCTGAAGGCGTGAAAACCGTTGCCTACTCCTACATCGGTACTGACCTGACCTGGCCAATCTACTGGCACGGCGCGCTGGGCAAAGCAAAAGAAGATCTCGACCGCGCGGCAGGCGCGCTGCGTAATCAACTGGCTCCGCTGAACGGTTCCGCTAACGTTGCTGTACTGAAATCCGTTATCACGCAGGCCTCTTCTGCGATTCCGGTGATGCCGCTGTACATCTCCATGGTCTTCAAGCTGATGAAAGAACAGGGCATTCATGAAGGCTGCATCGAGCAGATCAACCGTCTGATGACCACCAGCCTGTACGGCGATAAAGTGGCGCTTGATGACAACCAGCGTATCCGTATGGATGACTGGGAACTGCGTGAAGACATTCAGCAGGCATGCCGCGATCTGTGGCCGCTGATCACCACCGAAAACCTGGCGCAAAAAACGGACTATGCAGGATATAAGCAGGAATTCCTGAATCTGTTCGGGTTTGGTCTCGACGAAGTGGATTACGATGCGGATGTAAACACCGAAGTCGAATTCGAAGTCATCACGCTGTAATCTGCTGATACAGTTGCAAAAAGGGTTCATGTTTTTACATGAACCCTTTTTTAATGGCTGCCGCTAACCCGCCAGGAAGAACCTGAACGCCGGGTTATGCGTTTCATCGTGACAGTCATAACCCAGTTCGTTCAGTCGCGTTTCGAAATCAGGCTCGTGCTCACCCAACTCAAACGCCGCCAGTACGCGACCATAATCGGTTCCGTGGCTACGATAGTGGAACAATGAAATATTCCAGTGCGTCCCCAGGGTATGCAGGAATTTGAGCAACGCCCCCGGAGATTCCGGGAATTCGAAGCTGTACAGCCGCTCCTGCAAGGGTTTCGACGGGCGCCCACCGACCATGTAGCGCACGTGCAGCTTCGCCATTTCGTCGTCGGACAAATCCACCACGCTGTAGCCGCCCTCGTTAAGCAACTGGAGGATTTCCTTACGCTCTTCCAGCCCACGGCTCAGACGGACGCCAACAAAAATACAGGCGTCTTTCGCATCAGCAAATCGGTAGTTAAACTCGGTAACCGAGCGTCCTCCCAACAGCTGGCAAAACTTCAGGAAGCTGCCCTTTTCTTCCGGAATAGTTACTGCCAGCAACGCTTCGCGCTGTTCGCCCAGCTCGCAACGTTCGGAAACATAACGTAGGCCATGGAAGTTAACGTTAGCGCCGGAAAGGATATGCGCCAGACGTTCGCCGCGAATGTTGTGCTGGGCAATGTACTTTTTCATCCCCGCCAGCGCCAGCGCACCGGAAGGTTCCGCCACCGCGCGCACATCCTCGAACAGATCTTTCATTGCCGCGCAGATAGCGTCGCTATCGACAGTGATGATGTCGTCGAGATACTCCTGGCACAAACGGAAGGTTTCGTCGCCGATACGTTTCACCGCCACGCCTTCAGCAAAGAGGCCAACACGTGGAAGATCGACCGGTTGACCGGCATCCAGCGCCGCTTTCAGGCAGGCTGAGTCTTCAGCTTCAACGGCAATCACTTTGATCTGCGGCATCAGTTGTTTGATCAGCACCGCCACGCCTGCCGCTAATCCGCCACCGCCCACCGGCACGAATACACGATCAAGGTGGGCATCCTGCTGCAATAACTCCAGTGCCAGCGTGCCCTGCCCGGCAATCACCATCGGATGGTCGAACGGAGGAACCCAGGTAAAACCCTGCTGCTGCGACAGCTCAATCGCTTTGGCTTTGGCTTCATCAAAATTCGCGCCGTGTAACAGTACTTCACCACCGAAACCGCGAACGGCATCGACTTTGATATCAGCGGTAGCCGTAGGCATGACAATCAGCGCCTTCACGCCTAATCGCGCAGAAGAGAAAGCTACGCCCTGAGCATGATTACCTGCCGATGCGGTGATTACGCCATGCGCTTTTTGCTCTTCGGTCAGACCGGCCATCATGGCATAGGCACCGCGCAGCTTGAAGCTGTGAACGGGTTGACGGTCTTCGCGCTTCACCAGAATCACGTTATCGAGGCGCGAAGAGAGTTTTTCCATTTTTTGTAGCGGTGTGACCTGCGCCGCTTCGTATACCGGCGCACGCAGCACTGCTCTGAGATACTCGGCGCCTTCTGGAGCGCCGGAGAGGGGTTGAGAATCCGCCATGGTCATTATCCCCCTAGTTTCGACTTATCGCGCACCGCACCTTTGTCGGCGCTGGTTGCCAGGCTGGCGTAAGCGCGCAGCGCAAAGGAGACCTGACGCTGACGATCTTTTGGCGTCCAGGCTTTGTCACCACGAGCTTCTTGCGCTTCACGGCGCGCAGCGATTTCCGCATCGCTCAGTTGCAGTTGAATGCCACGATTCGGGATATCGATAGCAATCATGTCGCCATCTTCGATAATTGCGATATTACCGCCGCTGGCCGCTTCAGGAGAAACGTGACCAATGGAAAGCCCCGAAGTACCGCCAGAGAAACGACCGTCGGTAATCAGCGCGCAGGCCTTACCGAGACCCATCGATTTCAGGAAGGTGGTTGGGTAGAGCATTTCCTGCATGCCTGGCCCGCCCTTCGGCCCTTCGTAGCGAATCACCACCACGTCGCCGGCAACCACTTTACCGCCGAGGATAGCTTCAACCGCATCGTCCTGGCTTTCATACACTTTTGCCGGGCCGGTGAATTTCAGGATGCTGTCATCCACACCAGCAGTTTTTACGATACAGCCGTTTTCCGCGAAGTTACCGTACAAGACTGCCAGGCCGCCGTCTTTGCTGTAAGCATGTTCCAACGAGCGAATGCAACCTTCTGCGCGGTCATCATCCAGGGTGTCCCAACGACAATCCTGTGAGAACGCCTGGGTGGTACGGATGCCAGCCGGACCTGCGCGGAACATTTTTTTCACCGCGTCGTCTTTGGTCAGCATAACGTCATAACTATCGAGCGTTTGCGGCAGAGTCAGCCCCAGCACGTTTTTCACGTCGCGGTTCAGTAGCCCGGCGCGATCCAGCTCACCTAAAATGCCCAGTACGCCGCCCGCGCGGTGCACGTCTTCCATATGGTATTTCTGCGTACTCGGCGCAACTTTACACAGTTGCGGGACTTTGCGGGACAACTTATCAATATCACTCATGGTGAAGTCGATTTCCGCTTCCTGCGCGGCCGCCAGCAGGTGCAGAACGGTGTTGGTGGAGCCGCCCATCGCGATATCCAGCGTCATGGCGTTCTCAAACGCCGCCTTGCTGGCAATGTTGCGCGGCAGGGCTGAAGCGTCATCCTGCTCGTAGTAGCGTTTGGTCAGCTCAACGATGCGTTTACCTGCGTTGAGGAACAGCTCTTTACGGTCGGCGTGAGTCGCCAACAGCGAACCGTTACCCGGCTGCGACAGACCCAGCGCTTCGGTCAGACAGTTCATCGAGTTGGCGGTGAACATCCCGGAGCACGAGCCGCAGGTCGGACAGGCCGAACGTTCAACCTGCTCGCTCTGCGAGTCGGAGACTTTCGGGTCTGCGCCCTGAATCATCGCATCAACCAGATCAAGCTTGATGATTTGGTCAGAGAGCTTGGTTTTCCCGGCTTCCATTGGGCCGCCGGAAACAAAGATCACCGGAATATTCAGCCGCAGAGAGGCCATTAACATCCCGGGGGTGATTTTATCGCAGTTAGAGATGCAGACCATCGCATCGGCGCAGTGGGCGTTAACCATATATTCCACTGAATCGGCGATCAGCTCACGCGACGGCAGTGAATAAAGCATGCCGCCATGACCCATGGCGATACCATCATCTACGGCGATGGTGTTGAACTCTTTCGCCACGCCGCCTGAGGCTTCGATTTGTTCGGCAACCAGCTTACCGAGATCGCGCAGGTGGACGTGGCCCGGCACAAACTGGGTAAAGGAGTTCACCACAGCGATAATCGGTTTACCGAAGTCATCATCGGTCATCCCGGTGGCGCGCCACAGTGCGCGGGCACCCGCCATATTACGGCCGTGGGTGGTGGTAGCAGAACGATACTTAGGCATGCTTGATTAACTCCCGTCTGTCTTTCCCCTGCATATTTCACGCCGCAGGTGCGTTGGCTGCCTCGCTCCCCCCAGTCACCTACTAAAGTAAGCTCCTGGGGACTCGCTGCGTTGCCGTGTTCCTGCAACGTGAACTATTTTGGGGAAATATTAATTTTGTTATTGGTTTACTGAATCCAACCAGCCGTATTTATCTTCCGTTTCACCGGTGAAGAGGCCAAAGAAGGCCTGCTGGATGCGTTTGGTGACCGGACCGCAGCGGCCTTCGCCCACCTGAATACCATCGACGCTGCGTACTGGGGTGATTTCGGCCGCGGTACCGGACATGAACACTTCGTCGGCCAGGTACAGCGATTCACGAGACAGCACCTGCTCACGCACTTCGATATCGAGATCTTTCGCCAGCTTAATGATCGCGTCACGGGTGATACCCGGCAGCGCGGAAGAGGTAAACGGCGGGGTAAACAGAATGCCGTCTTTTACTTCAAACAGGTTTTCGCCCGCGCCTTCGGAGATGTAGCCATTCACATCCAGCGCAATGCCTTCCTGGTAGCCATGACGACGCGCTTCACTACCCACCAGCAGCGAAGACAGATAGTTACCACCTGCTTTAGCAGCGGTAGGAATCGTGTTCGGCGCAACGCGGTTCCAGGAAGAAACCATCGCGTCGATCCCCTGCTCCAGCGCTTCAGCACCGAGGTAAGCCCCCCATGGGAACGCGGCGATTATCACATCAGTGGTGTATCCCGCAGGCGGGTTAACGCCCATCCCTACGTCGCCAACAAACACCAGCGGACGGATATAGGCGCTGGTCAGGTTGTTTTTACGAATCACCTCACGGCAAGCTTCCATCAGCTCATCAACGCTCTGAGAAACGGGAAAACGATAGATCTTGGCTGAATCACGCAGACGCTGCATATGTTCGCGATGACGGAACACTACCGGCCCTTTGTGAGAATCGTAGCAACGGATCCCTTCAAATACAGAAGTACCGTAGTGCAGCGCGTGGGACATCACGTGGACCTTCGCGTCTTCCCAACGAATCATCTCGCCATTAGACCAAATGTAATCAGCTTTTTTCGTCGTCATTTTTCTTCCTTTTGCGCTCAGGCGCGGATTTGTTGTGATGTGGTTGTGCTCTGGCAGATAGCAACATGTGCAACATCTACCAGTTTACTTAACTGACTAAACAGTAAGTCGACCGACCGGGGGCTGGCAACGGTCAATTCGATATTTATATTCTGCGCATCGCTGGCGGCTTCCATATTCATGGAGCACACCTGAAAACCACGATGGCGTACCACGCGTAAAACACGTTCTAACGTTTCCGGATTGAAACGAGCCTCAACGGCGACCTGATGTTGCATCATGATAATTTCTCCAGCATTTCTGAGTTACTGGCGCCAGGTGGCACCAGAGGCCAGACATTCTCAAGTTCGTCGATTGAGACATGAAGCAAGTATGGCCCCTCGCTGTTCAGCATGGTGTCGAGTGCCGCTTCAACCTGGTCTTTACGGGTGATGTGTTGACCAGGAATGCCGAAGGCTCTGGCCAACATGAGGAAATCGGGGTTATCGGTAAGGGTGGTTTCGCTATAACGTTCCTGGAAAAACAGCTGCTGCCATTGTCGCACCATGCCTAACCGCTGGTTGTCGAGTAAAACTATCTTCAGCGGCAACTGCTTGCGTTTTACGGTGCCCAATTCCTGTACATTCATCATGAAGGAACCGTCACCGGAGATACAGATTACCGTATCATTCGGGCGAGCAACCTGCGCGCCAACCGCTGCTGGCAGGCCAAAGCCCATCGTCCCCAGACCGCTCGACGTGATGAAATTTTCAGGGCGAGTGTAGGTCATATGCTGTGCCGACCACATCTGATGCTGGCCAACATCCGTTGTCACTACGCTATCCGCAGGTTTGCGATCGGATAACTGCTTTAACAACAGTGGCGCATAGATAGCTTCCCCCGGATGGTCGTAGCGCCAGGTATGTTCTGCGCGCAGTTCAGCGCTGTGCTGACGCCATTCGTCAATCTTCATCAATTGCTGTAATGCTGGCAGAAGAGAATTTAAATCCCCCTGCAGCGCCACGTGTGCCTGGCGCAGTTTGTTCATTTCCGCTGGGTCGATATCCATGTGGATTACGCTGGCGTTCGGTGCGAAGGTATTCAGCTTGCCAGTCACCCGGTCATCAAAACGTGCGCCAACCGCAATCAGTAAATCGCACTCTTGCACCGCGAAATTCGCGGCTTTAGTACCGTGCATTCCCAACATGCCCAAATAGTACGGGTAGTCAGCATTTACTGCGCCCAGACCTTTCAGCGTGCAGGCGACCGGCATTTGGGTTATCGCGATAAATTCACGCAGGGCCGGGACCGCCTGCGCCATACCTACGCCACCACCTACGTACAGGATGGGTTTTTGTGCCTGCGCCAGCATATTACGTGCCTGCTCAACGTCAGCGTGCGGAAACGTCTCTACGTTTTCGACGGTCGTAAAATATGGCTCCAGCGTACCGCTGGCTAATTGGATGTCTTTCGGGATATCAACCAGAACCGGACCCGGACGACCGGAATTCGCCACGGCGAAAGCCTCAGCCATGATACGCGGCAGTTCTTCGAGTGACTGTACCAGGAAGCTGTGTTTGGTGCAGGACAGAGACATCCCCAGCACGTCCACTTCCTGGAACGCATCCGTTCCGATGAAAGGTGATGCCACCTGACCGGTGATCGCCACCACTGGAACAGAATCTAACAGCGCATCGGCAAGGCCCGTGATCAGGTTGGTTGCGCCAGGGCCGGAAGTAGCGATACAAACGCCGGTTTTACCGGTCGCACGGGCATAGCCAATCGCCGCCATTGCGGCACCCTGCTCGTGTCGGCACAACAGGTGCTCTACGCCGCCGTCATACAACGCATCGTAAACCGGCATAATTGCGCCACCAGGATAACCAAAGACGGTTTGAACCCCTTGTGCACGCAACGCATGTACCACCCACTGTGCCCCATTCATAGTTACATCCCCGCCGTAAATCTTGAGAAACAGAATTTTATGCTACCGTTCACTTTCTGCTCCTCGTGTATGTTTTTAAGGTCAAAAAAAACCCCCGGACCTTTCGGTGCGGGGGTCTTAGTTCGTTAAGGCTTGTTTTCTAAGCCTTTCCTCGTCCAAGTGCAGCCCCGCACGGTGGGATAATAATCACCACCACGCTAATCACGACCAGGCTAATCACTCGTAGAAGGGCTGTCATTTTTGTATTTTCTTGCATCTTGTTCGAAGGAATACCTAAAGAGTTACCATAGAATTTGCAAATGACACAAGATATTTTTTTATTCGTTTTTCTGACGTCGTTAACGGTTTAGATAAATACCGTTGTTTTTTATACAAAAAAATCAAAAATGAAAATATTTCACGCTTCAGGCGATCCTCGGTAACCCGATCCCCAATACAAACACCATTCAAAAGCATTTGCGGGCGTCATTCCAGGCTTAATGCAAGCAATTATACGTTGCGCAAAAATACGAGAATCAGCATCTAAAAACCGTAATTATGTGAAATCTTGCCGCGATGTATTACGACATAATACTTTTATCAGGAGGAATTATGTCACTATCGATTGTTCACACACGCGCCGCGCTAGGCGTGAATGCGCCAGCCATTACCATCGAGGTACATATCAGCAACGGCCTGCCTGGTTTAACCATGGTGGGGCTGCCCGAAACGACGGTGAAAGAGGCTCGCGATCGGGTACGCAGTGCGATTATTAATAGCGGTTATGAATTCCCAGCAAAGAAAATAACTATAAACCTCGCTCCGGCCGATCTCCCGAAAGAAGGGGGGCGATATGATTTACCTATCGCTGTTGCGCTTCTGGCCGCTTCTGAGCAGCTTACACCCCACAATCTCGACACCTACGAGCTGGTAGGTGAATTAGCGCTTACAGGCGCGCTACGCGGCGTTCCCGGCGCGATATCAAGCGCAACCGAGGCCATTCGTGCAGGCAGGCGAATTATTGTCGCAAAAGAGAATGCCGCTGAAGTTGGACTGATACACGGCGAAGGGTGCCTGATCGCCGATCACCTGCAGACCGTATGCGCATTTCTCGAAGGTAAGCATGATTTAGACAGGCCATCATCCGCAGATTTTACGCCTAACGCATTAGCTGATGATCTGAGCGATGTTATCGGCCAGGAACAGGGTAAACGCGGGCTGGAGCTTACCGCAGCAGGCGGCCACAATCTCTTGCTCATCGGCCCGCCGGGTACGGGAAAGACTATGCTAGCCAGTCGACTCAGAGGGCTGCTCCCTCCACTTAGCAACGATGAAGCGCTGGAAAGTGCCGCGATACTCAGTCTGATCCATTCCGACACGATACAAAAACAGTGGAAGCAGCGCCCTTTTCGCTCGCCACATCACAGTGCTTCATTAACCGCCATGGTCGGTGGAGGCTCTATTCCTGCGCCAGGAGAGATCTCTTTGGCGCACAACGGCATACTGTTTCTGGATGAACTACCCGAGTTTGAGCGGCGCACGCTGGATGCACTGCGCGAACCCATCGAGTCCGGGCAGATCCATCTATCCCGCACCAGAGCAAAAATAACCTATCCCGCACGCTTTCAACTCATAGCTGCGATGAATCCAAGCCCGACGGGCCATTATCAGGGGAACCATAACCGCTGTACCCCAGAACAGACACTGCGCTACCTAAATCGATTGTCAGGTCCATTTCTTGACCGCTTCGACCTCTCCCTCGAAATTCCCTTACCGCCGCCCGGTATACTCAGCCAGAGCGCGATGAAAGGGGAAAATAGCGCAACGGTGAAGCAACGTGTTATGGCAGCGCGAGAGCGTCAGTATCAGCGGCAAAATAAGTTAAACGCACATCTGGACAGTCAGGATATTCATAAATACTGCCTACTGCGTAGCGACGATGCACAGTGGCTTGAAGAAACGCTCGCGCATCTCGGATTGTCTATCCGCGCCTGGCTGCGCCTGATTAAGGTCGCTCGAACGATTGCGGATATCGAACAATGTGATCACATCTCTCGCCAGCATTTACAGGAGGCCGTTGGGTACCGAGCGATAGACAGGTTACTCATTCATCTGCAGAAACTACTGACATAAAAAAAGGGCTTTCGCCCTTTTTTTATTAATCATCTGATTCGGTGTAGTCTTCTGCGCCTTCCACCTGAGGTTTCCCACCCGATAAGGTGTGGAAGCGTTTTGGACGCTTAATACGCGTCATGTATTTAGACCACACACGTTCAGCTTCGGTAACCGGCTCACGTTCACCACGGCATACCGCAACAAACAGTTTTTCTTCTTCAGTTACCGGCTCACGCTTGCCCAGATCCAGCTCGTTGAAAGCATAACCGTGACGCTCAAGCAGTTGTGCTTCTTTAATGGTGAAATCACCATGACGGGAGAATCCGCGGGGATAATATTTATTATCGAAATATCGATTAGTCGTCGTAAAGCTTTCCGCCATCCTGCACGCTCCTAATTCTTTGGCCGAGCTATTTATGGCGCGGAGTATTAGTTACGCTTGACAGAGCGTCAAACAAAAGATTTAAATCATAACGACAAATAATTTTATGGAGCGAGTTGTGGATACGGAATTGTTAAAAACTTTCCTGGAAGTTAGCCGGACACGCCACTTTGGCAGGGCTGCTGAAGCGCTCTACCTGACCCAATCAGCGGTTAGTTTCCGGATCAGACAACTGGAAAATCAATTGGGTGTAAACCTGTTCACCCGACACAGAAACAATATCCGTTTAACCGCTGCAGGTGAAAAATTATTGCCTTACGCCGAAACGTTGATGAATACGTGGCAGGCAGCACGTAAGGAAGTCGCGAATACCTCGCGGCATAACGAGTTTTCTATCGGTGCCAGCGCATCTCTCTGGGAGTGCATGCTTAATGACTGGTTGAAGCGTTTGTATCAATCTCAGGAGCCACAATCCAGCCTGCAGTTTGAAGCGAGGATCGCTCAACGCCAATCGTTAGTAAAACAGCTTCATGAACGACAGCTTGATCTACTGATTACTACCGAAACACCCAAAATGGACGAATTTAGCAGCCAACTGTTGGGATATTTCACGCTGGCGCTCTATTGCAGCTCTCCTTCGCAAACCAAAGATGAGCTGAATTATTTACGCCTGGAATGGGGACCCGATTTTCAACAACACGAAGCGGGACTAATAGCGGGAGATGAAGTGCCGGTACTCACCACCAGTTCGGCAGAATTGGCCAGGCAGCAACTTTCAGTGATTAAGGGCTTTAGCTGGCTTCCCGTCAACTGGGCCAAAACCAAAAGCGATCTCCATACGGTTACCGACAGTACAACGCTTTCACGTCCTTTATATGCAGTTTGGCTGCAAAACAGCGATAAAAATGGACTAATTTGCGATCTGCTGAGAACAGATATTCTGGAAAATTAAAGAAAATATAGGCAAGGATGCCGGGAGTAAAACAGCAGGAAGGCATAATTCAAATTGCAAGTAAAAAAAAATCCTTAGCAAAAATGCTAAGGATTGTTTCTGGCAGGGGCGGAGAGACTCGAACTCGCGACACCCGGTTTTGGAGACCGGTGCTCTACCAACTGAGCTACGCCCCTAAATTTTCTTATCATTAAGCCTGCTTGGTAGCAGGCTTAATTTTCTAATAAGTGGCGGAACGGACGGGACTCGAACCCGCGACCCCCTGCGTGACAGGCAGGTATTCTAACCAACTGAACTACCG
>NZ_JAOWCV010000031.1:0-39436 GCF_030336805.1 Citrobacter sp. Cb023
AGGTGGCGTATATTACGCTTTCCTCTTTCAGAGTCAACCCTCATTTTCAGGTTTTTCTCTTCAACCGAACCGGCTGTTTGCGTGAAGTGATTCACATCCGCCGTGTCGATGGAGGCGCATTATAGGGATCCCATTTTTTAGCACAAGTATTTTTTGGATCTTTTTTGCTGAGTGCTTGTTTTTCACCCCTTTCGCTATATTCCTGCGCAATTTGGCTGATTTTTGATAGCTAAATCACTTGCACAGTCTCAATAATCCAACCAAAGTCTTCATTACTGCTCTATTTTCATTGAGGTAAACATGTCTGATGTATTACGTCCTTATAAGGATCTTTTCCCACAGATCGGAAAACGCGTGATGATCGACACCAGTAGCGTCGTCATTGGTGATACTCGTTTGGCTGATGACGTCGGGATTTGGCCGTTGGTTGCGATTCGTGGCGACGTCAACTATGTACAAATCGGCGCCCGTACAAACATTCAGGACGGCAGCGTTCTCCATGTCACACATAAATCCACATCTAATCCGCAAGGTAATCCATTGATCGTGGGTGAGGATGTGACGGTCGGTCATAAAGTCATGCTACACGGCTGCATCATTGGCAACCGCGTATTGGTCGGTATGGGATCAATTTTACTGGACGGCGTAGTGGTAGAAGACGACGTTATGATTGGGGCAGGAAGCCTGGTGCCGCAAAACAAACGCCTGGAGAGTGGATATCTGTACCTGGGTAGCCCGGTTAAACAAATCCGTCCATTAAGTGACGAAGAGAAAGCAGGCTTAAAATACTCTGCTAACAACTACGTTAAATGGAAAGATGAGTATTTAAATCAGAGTAACCAAACCCAACCCTGAGAGTCTTCCTGCTGGTCCTGGATCAATGCTTCGGCCTCTTCTTCCAGGTCCCAGCGATGCTGTTGAAAGGTTTCCAGCCATTGTTCAGGCGTGCAGCCGCCAAAGCGGGACGCCAACGTCTCCCCTGATATAGCGCATGTTAACTGCATACCATGGACCAACGCCGGGAAAACAACAGCGCTAATATCCGTCCGCCATTCTTCTCGATCGGGAAACTGGATCGCCTGATTCATGCCGACATTTCCTGTTGCATGCTTTTGATGACGGGCTCAATCTGTGGCAATACACCATGCCAGAGTAAAACGGCGTGCGCTGCTTGTCCCACCAGCATCCCCAGACCATCGGCATACTGTTTCGCCCCATGTTCAGCACACCAGGAAAGGAACGGTGTATTTCCTTGCTGATAAAACATGTCATAGCAATAGACAGAGGAGTGAATAAGCGATGTCGGAATGGCTGGTACCTCACCGCTAATTCCGCTGGATGTCGCATTAATAATTAAATCAAAACTGTAATTATCAAGCTCGTCCATACCCACCGCCTGCACGCTGCCGGTATGGGAGAAGATTTGTGCCAGTTCTTCTGCGCGCGAAGCAGTACGGTTAACGATGGTTACCGCACAATCCAGAGAAAGAAGAGGTAATAAAACCCCACGGGATGCGCCACCGGCACCAATCAACAGAACCCGCGATCCGGGGCGAATGAAAGATAAACGTTCAAGATCGCTTAATAAGCCGATACCATCCGTGTTATCTCCCAGTAAACGCCCATCCTCAAGTCGTTTAAGAGTGTTGACCGCTCCAGCAAGCGATGCCCGCTCCGTTAATTCATCGGCACGCGCAAACGCCTCTTCCTTAAAAGGCACAGTGACATTTGCCCCCTTCCCGCCTTCAGCAAAAAAGGCATTCAGCGTATTCACAAAATCATTGATAGGTGCCAGTACACGTCCATAGGAATGTTCAATTTTCAACTGCTCTGCAAATTGCTGATGAATAAAGGGCGATTTACTGTGCGCTATCGGATTACCAAAAACAGCATAGGCTTCTTTCATATTACCCCTGTCGAAACTGTTCACCGGTCAGAGCATCACGGATCTCCGAAGGATTCAAACGCCCTCCGGTCTCCCCTTCAACTACGGGAAAGTCTGTACCAAACTGCGTGCGGACTTCCTCTACCGTTCTGCAAGGCGGTAAGCCACTCAAATTAGCACTGGTGGAGACTAACGGTTTGCCATAAGCCTGGCACAATGCAACCACCAGCGGATGATCGGTGACTCGCACGGCCAGCGAGTCAAAACGACCGGTCAACCAACGAGGCGTAGTCGCGGGCGCAGGGAAAACGAAGGTGACAGGACCAGGCCAGCGAGCGAACACAGCCTCACGTTGAGCATCTGAAAGCGTGCTATCGTCAATATAGGGCTTGAGCTGGTCAAAATTTGCCGCAATCAAAATTAAGCCTTTATCGACTGGGCGTTGTTTTAGCGCCAACAGACGGGTAACAGCCGTTTCGCTGTCGGGATCGCAGCCGACACCAAATACAGCTTCTGTTGGATAGGCGATGACTTTTTCTTGTTTCAGAACCGCTATCGCAGCAGCGATAGGGCCTGTGGGCAGGTTATTATTCACTTTTTTATTCCGCCGAGAACGGCTTTCCACATTGTTTACTGGCACAGAAATGCTTCACACCCTGCGCGGTTTTCTTTTCGATGAGTAGCGGATAATGGCACTCAGGACACTCTCCGGCTAACGGTTTGAAGTTAATGACAAACTGGCACTCCGGATAGCGATCGCAGGAGTAAAACGTTTTGCCATAACGGGAACGCCGCTGGACCAGGTGGCCAGTCTGGCATTGAGGACAAACTATTGCTGTTTCATCTGGCTTGTCGATAAGTTCGGTGTGTTCACATGTTGGATAATCGCTGCATCCAATAAACATCCCGAATCTTCCCTGTCTCAGCACCAGCTCGGCGCCACATGCAGGACAAAGCTTACCCTCCAGAACTTTGACAATATGTCCGTCCGCGGAAGATTTCAGCGGACGGATGTAATCGCATTCTGGATAGTGTGAACAACCGAGAAACGGACCGTGTTTCCCGGAACGAATAACCAGTTCAGCCCCACATTGTGGGCAGGGCTCGTTTTTACGCACCGTAAACAGTGCTGATTTAGCCATAACAACTCATACTGAATGAAGATTGATTAATGCAGCATACCTTCATTCACTTCAAAGAGTAATTCTTCCATTTGCTGATAGGCATTTTCACAACCTGGAATATTGAAAAGCACCATCAGGATCACCCACTTCAGATCTTCCAGATCGAACTCTGCCGTATCCAGCGCGAGTACGCGCTCAATGACCATTTCTCGTGTTTCGAGGTTTAGCACCTGAATCTGTTCCAGGAATAGCAGGAACCCTCTACAGCTTGCATCCAGTCGATCACACTCTTCTGCGGTATAAATACGTATAGAAAGAGGATCGGATGCCAGCTGCATAGGTTCGGCAAGACCATCCTGATAATCAGCAAGCTTTTCCAGCCAAAGTAACGCGTTGTAGATGTCTTCACGATCAAAACCAGCGTCGGTAAGATCCCGTTCCAGTTTGTCCTGATCCACACGCAGCTCAGCTTCGTTATGGATATATGTCTCAAACAAATACATTAGTACGTCGAACATGGCATGCCCTCCTCAATCGGACATAGCCGCCGGGTACAGCTGCGATCCATCCTGCTAACTCCAGTTCGAGCAGTTGAGCCACTACCTCTGGCACAGGTTGGCCGGCACGTTCAGCGACGACGTCAACAGGTGTTACCTCATCTCCTACGTTAGCCAGGAGCTCCGGAAATGGCAATGCCACCTCTTCGTGATCTGGCGAATAAATTGATTTTTCAGGTTCATCTGGCAACCATTGCAGCCCATATTGCAAATTTTCCAGAATTTCTTCTGGGGCCGTCACAAGCGTGGCTCCCTGCTGAATAAGCCAATGTGGACCTTCACTTCCCGGACTCCCAATCGGTCCAGGCAACGCAAAAACCTCCCGCCCTTGTTCCAGTGCGCAACGCGCAGTGACCAGTGACCCGCTACGCTGAGCAGCTTCTACAACCAGGACTCCTTTACTTAGACCACTAATAATGCGATTTCGTCGGGGAAAATTGCGCGGCAAAGGAAGCGTATCTAATGGGAACTCAGACACCAGTGCGCCTCCAGCCTCAATCAGTCGTTTAGCCAGACGGACATGCTGTCGTGGATGAATGGTCTCAAGCCCATTTCCCAGCACCGCAATACTCGTGCCCTCTCGGTTTATCGCAGCATTGTGCGCCACACCATCAATCCCCCGGGCCAGGCCGCTGGTGATCGTCACACCGCATGCTGCAAGCTTTTCACAAAACAGCCGCCCCCAGCGTTCGCCATACCATGAGTGCTGTCGGCTACCGACGACGGCAACCTGAAACGAGCTAAGGCATATGGGATTTCCTGCAACAAAAAGCACCCCAGGATAATCCTCAATTGCACGGAGCTGTGCCGGATAATGCTCGCTGTCGGCAACCACAAAATGATGGTTGGACTGTTCAAGCCAGCGCAGCGTTTTTTCCAGCGTCTGATCTGGAAAGGTTAAAAAGCGCCGGGCCTGGCGGGGAGAGAGTCCAGCATGATGAAGTACCACGTTGTTAATACACGGCTGAGTATTGAGCCAGTGGGCAACGCGCACCATCTCATCACCATACAGTTCATTCACTTGTGCTAAACGTAGCCAAATCTCGATTTTGGTCATCCCTGTTCCCCTGCCACAAGCAGTCCTGGCAATCTTTGCGATTGGTCACTGATGCTGTCAATCAGAGGGGGTTTTGTCTAGAATAGAGGTAATAATCTTTTCAACTCCTGAACACAACTCTGGATAACTATGTCAGTTTTGCAAGTGTTACATATTCCGGACGAGCGCCTTCGCAAAGTCGCAAAACCGGTCGAAGAAGTGAATGCAGAAATTCAGCGTATCGTTGATGATATGTTCGAAACGATGTACGCCGAAGAAGGTATCGGTCTGGCAGCAACTCAGGTCGATATTCATCAGCGCATCATTGTTATTGATGTCTCTGAAAATCGCGACGAGCAGTTGGTACTCATTAACCCAGAGCTGCTGGAAAAAGACGGCGAAACAGGTATTGAAGAAGGCTGCCTGTCTATCCCCGAACAGCGTGCGTTAGTACCGCGCGCAGAGAAAGTAAAAATTCGTGCGCTCGATCGCAACGGCAAATCTTTTGAACTGGAAGCCGATGGCCTGCTGGCTATCTGCATTCAACATGAAATGGATCACCTGGTCGGTAAACTGTTTATCGATTATCTGTCTCCGTTGAAGCAACAACGCATTCGTCAGAAAGTTGAAAAACTCGACCGCTTGAACGCCCGAGCTTAAGGACAAGAATCAACGTGTCAGACTCACTACGTATTATTTTTGCGGGTACACCTGACTTTGCAGCGCGTCATCTCGACGCGCTGTTGTCTTCTGGACATAACGTCGTTGGCGTGTTTACCCAACCGGACCGTCCGGCGGGACGCGGTAAAAAGCTGATGCCCAGCCCGGTAAAAGTGCTGGCGGAAGAAAAAGGGATACCGGTTTTCCAACCCGTCTCTCTTCGTCCTCAGGAAAACCAGCAGCTGGTTGCTGATTTACGCGCAGACGTGATGGTAGTGGTAGCATATGGCCTGATACTGCCAAAAGCCGTACTGGAAATGCCGCGTCTGGGTTGTATCAACGTTCACGGTTCCCTGCTTCCACGCTGGCGTGGCGCAGCCCCAATCCAGCGCTCACTGTGGGCAGGCGACGCCGAAACTGGTGTGACCATCATGCAGATGGATGTTGGCCTCGACACCGGTGATATGTTGCTTAAGCTGTCCTGCCCGATAACTGCAGAAGATACCAGCGGTTCGTTATACGATAAGCTGGCAGATTTAGGACCTCAGGGGCTGATTGAAACGCTAAAACAGCTGGCGGCTGGCACCATAAAACCCGTTGTACAAGATGAATCACTGGTTACGCATGCAGAAAAACTCAGCAAAGAAGAGGCCCGTATCGACTGGTCGCTTTCAGCCGCTCAGTTGGAACGCTGCATCCGCGCCTTTAACCCGTGGCCAATGAGCTGGCTTGAAATCGACGGCCAGCCAGTGAAAGTCTGGCAAGCTACGGTTATTACAGCGAACACACAGGCCGCACCAGGCACTATTCTTGAGGCGACAAAACAGGGTATCCAGGTCGCAACGGGCGACGGCATCCTGAATCTCGTCTCTTTGCAACCTGCCGGTAAAAAAGCCATGAGCGCGCAGGATCTGCTTAATTCGCGCCGGGAATGGTTTGTACCCGGTAACCGTCTGGTATGACGGTTCATCTCTTTAAGCCCGGTATCTCCGGGCATTTTTATTTTTGCGCTTATGAAAAAACATCTTAATTTACGCAGTATGGCGGCCCAGGCCGTCGAACAGGTTGTCGAAAAGGGACAATCATTAAGCAACGTGCTGCCCGCCATGCAGCAAAAAGTTGCCGATAAAGACAAAGCACTGTTGCAGGAGCTTTGCTTCGGCGTGTTGCGTACACTCTCCCAACTGGAGTGGATGATCCAGCAGTTGATGGAACGTCCAATGACGGGCAAACAGCGCACTGTTCACTATCTGATCATGGTGGGCTTCTACCAACTGCTGCATACTCGTATTCCACCGCATGCTGCTTTGGCAGAGACCGTAGAAGGCGCAGTCGTTATTAAGCGTCCGCAGCTTAAAGGGCTGATCAACGGCGTGCTGCGCCAGTTTCAGCGCCGTCAAGAAGAGCTACTGGCTGAATTCTCTCAAAGCGATTTACGTTTCTTACACCCCTCCTGGCTGGTGAAACGTATTAAGACCGCTTATCCGCAGCAGTGGGAAGCCATTCTTGAAGCCAATAACCAGCGACCGCCGATGTGGTTACGTGTCAATCGTAACCATCATACGCGCGATGCCTGGCTGGACCTGCTGACCGAAGCGGGATTAACCGGTTTCCCGCATCCAGATTACCCGGATGCAGTGCGTCTGGAAACGCCAGCTCCTGTGCACGCCCTCCCTGGTTTTGATGAAGGCTGGGTAACCGTCCAGGATGCTTCCGCTCAAGGATGCATAAACTATCTGTTGCCGGAGGACGGTGAACAGATCCTCGACCTATGCTGTGCGCCGGGGGGCAAAACCACTCACATTCTGGAAGTTGCTCCGCACGCTAACGTAATGGCTGTCGATGTTGATGAAAAACGCTTATCGCGCGTTTTCGACAATCTAAAACGTCTGGGTATGAAGGCAACCGTAAAACAGGGTGATGGCCGCTATCCACAGCAGTGGTGCGGTGAACAACAGTTTGACCGTATTTTGCTGGACGCTCCGTGTTCTGCCACCGGAGTGATCCGTCGCCATCCGGATATCAAATGGCTGCGTCGCGACCGGGATATTGCTGAACTTGCCCAGTTGCAGGCTGAAATCCTGAATGCAACCTGGCCACATCTTAAACCTGGCGGCACGCTGGTTTATGCAACCTGCTCTATCCTGCCAGAAGAAAACCAACAGCAAATTGCCGCCTTCCTTGCGCGCACGCCAGATGCGGTATTAAGCGTCACTGGTACGCCGGAAAAACCTGGACATCAGAATTTACCGAGTGCGGAAGATGGTGATGGCTTCTTTTACGCTAAGCTAATCAAAAAGTGATGAGATAACGGGTCGCGACTGATGAAAATTATCATTCTGGGCGCAGGGCAAGTTGGCGGTACGCTGGCTGAAAACCTGGTCGGAGAGAACAACGATATCACGGTAGTCGATACCAATGGTGAGCGCCTGCGTAGCCTGCAGGACAAGTTTGATCTCCGTGTCGTGCAAGGGCATGGTTCGCATCCCCGCGTTCTACGTGAAGCCGGTGCTGACGATGCCGATATGCTGGTTGCCGTAACCAGCTCAGATGAAACAAATATGGTTGCCTGCCAGGTAGCTTATTCACTGTTTAACACGCCTAATCGTATCGCTCGTATTCGTTCACCGGATTACGTTCGTGATGCGGACAAGCTATTTCAATCTGATGCGGTGCCTATCGATCACCTGATTGCGCCTGAGCAACTGGTTATCGATAGCATTTATCGCCTGATTGAATATCCGGGCGCATTGCAGGTAGTGAATTTTGCCGAAGGAAAAGTCAGCCTGGCCGTGGTGAAAGCCTATTACGGTGGGCCGCTGATTGGTAATGCGCTGTCGACAATGCGTGAGCATATGCCGCACATCGATACCCGCGTTGCGGCGATTTTCCGTCATGACCGACCGATCCGTCCGCAAGGTTCTACCATTGTTGAAGCGGGTGATGAAGTTTTCTTCATCGCGGCCTCGCAGCATATTCGCGCCGTAATGAGCGAATTACAGCGTCTGGAAAAGCCTTACAAACGCATTATGTTAGTGGGCGGTGGGAATATTGGCGCGGGGCTGGCACGGCGACTAGAAAAAGATTACAGCGTCAAACTGATTGAACGTAATCAACAGCGCGCATCCGAGCTTGCAGAGAAACTGCAAAATACGATCGTCTTTTTTGGTGATGCCTCGGATCAAGAGCTGCTGGCGGAAGAACATATCGATCAGGTTGATCTGTTCATTGCGGTAACCAACGATGATGAAGCGAATATCATGTCGGCGATGCTTGCCAAACGGATGGGCGCCAAGAAAGTGATGGTGTTGATCCAACGCAGAGCATACGTCGATCTGGTGCAAGGCAGCGTGATCGATATTGCGATTTCACCGCAGCAGGCAACCATCTCTGCGCTGCTCAGTCATGTGCGTAAAGCGGATATTGTTGGTGTATCTTCACTGCGCCGTGGCGTCGCGGAAGCCATTGAAGCCGTTGCACACGGTGATGAAACGACGTCACGGGTTGTGGGTCGCTCAATTGATGAAATTAAACTTCCACCAGGAACCATTATTGGCGCCGTTGTGCGTGGTAACGATGTGATGATTGCCAATGATAACCTGCGTATTGAACAGGGCGATCACGTAATTATGTTCCTGACAGATAAAAAGTTTATTACCGACGTCGAGCGACTATTCCAGCCAAGTCCGTTCTTCCTGTAATAATTTGGGCGCTGAAACTGCGCCTAAATTATTTCCCTTTATTTTTCATGGTTTAATAAATTTCTATTTAGGCAATACATAAATGGAAATTGCCTAAACATTTGTTAAACTTATAAACGTCAGCTGCATAGGGAGAATAAGATGAGCATTATTAAAGAATTTCGCGAATTCGCGATGCGCGGGAATGTTGTCGATTTGGCAGTAGGTGTCATTATTGGTGCGGCATTTGGGAAGATAGTTTCATCACTGGTTGCCGATATCATCATGCCGCCGCTGGGGTTGTTAATTGGTGGAATTGATTTTAAACAGTTTGCTTTAACACTACGTGATGCACAGGGAGATATCCCTGCAGTCGTTATGCATTACGGTGTATTTATTCAGAATATCTTTGATTTCGTTATTGTTGCGTTTGCTATCTTTATGGCAATCAAGCTGATCAACAAACTGAACCGTAAAAAAGCGGAAGAGCCAGCAGCACCGCCGGCGCCATCGAAAGAAGAAGTATTGCTGAGTGAAATTCGTGACCTGCTGAAAGAACAGAATAACCGCTCTTAAGCACTCACTGAAACAAGAAGGCCAGTGGTAAAAAAGTGAATGACTTTCTTGCCACTGGCCTCCCAGTTACCCCGATTACCATGTTTACCTTTACGTAGATAACTTCCTTTCCCTTTCTTATTTTTCTCAACGCGCTGCCTGAACAGTGGGTCATGTAGAAGCGCCTCAATGGCGTTATCTTTTATCTGCCCTTTAGTGTGCTGATAACGACTCATGATACCTCCGGTTGTCGTAATTTACGCCGCGAGTGTAGATCTGACCGTGCAATAAATCAACAGCCTGATGGTGATCCACTGGCGCCTTGCTCAAGTGCTTCAAGGATAGAGCAGTACACGCTGCTGTGTGCCTTACCACAACACGCGTCATTCAATCGCTGCAGCGACCGTTGCATCGCCTGAAGCTCAGCTATTCTCGCTTCCACTTCCTGCAATCTTTCCTGGACGATCCCTTTTGATTCCTGGCAGGTATGGTGTTCGGGATCGATGCGGATCGAAAGCAGTTCGCGGATCGATTCCAGAGTGAAACCAAGCTGACGGGCATAGCGAATAAACTTTAGACGCTGAAGATCGCTTTCCGTATAGAGACGAAACCCGCCTTCTGTACGTATTTCATGTTCCATCATCTGCTGCTTTTCATAGTAGCGGATAGTATCAGGCGTCACGTCAGCCAGTTTCGCTAATTCACCAATACGGTACATGCTATCTCCGCTATTCGTCGTTGATCTTCTGCAGCAGCTTATCTGCGTATTCACCGTGTAAAAACTCGGTGCTGAGTCCAGCCTGCCGAAGTTTCAGTTCCAGTAGTGACAGTCTTCGACTCACTTCCTGATAATGGGGATCATCTTTGCGGATCCCTGCAAGTATTTCAAGCAGTTGTATTGCCTCTCTGCGCTGCTCAAGCTCAGGAGGAAGACATCCCGCATTTTTTAATAAACGGAATCCGGCTCGAAGTTCCGGCGGAATGTGGGAATCATCGTCAAGAACCAACGGTTCTCCTGTACCAGGCAAACCATCAAACTCACCTTTAGACTGCGCATCAGTAATATGGCGCTCTGCCCACTGGTCCAGTAACCACATACAACACTCCAGTGATGAACAAAAAGAGTACAGATATTGTAGGTAAGTGGGGATATGACGGATATAAAAAAACCCGCCGAGGCGGGTTTTTTTACGTTACTACAGATTACTCTGCAGCAGCTTCTGTTTTCTCTGAACGATCAACCAGCTCGATGTATGCCATCGGCGCGTTGTCGCCTGCACGGAAACCACACTTCAGAATGCGAGTGTAACCACCGGCGCGGCTCGCGAAACGCGGGCCCAGTTCGTTAAACAGTTTTGCCACGATCTCGTTATCACGAGTGCGGGCGAATGCCAGACGACGATTAGCTACGCTATCAGTCTTGGCAAGAGTAATCAGCGGCTCAACTACGCGACGCAGCTCTTTCGCTTTCGGCAGAGTCGTCTTGATGATTTCATGACGAACCAGTGAACCTGCCATATTGCGGAACATAGCCTGGCGATGGCTGCTGTTGCGGTTCAGTTGACGACCACTCTTACGATGGCGCATGACCTTATCCTTCTCAGTAAAACCTTAACCTGTGATCCGGTTACTCGTCAGCGATGCTTGCCGGTGGCCAGTTTTCCAGGCGCATGCCCAGAGACAGTCCACGGGAAGCCAGCACGTCTTTAATCTCAGTAAGAGATTTTTTACCAAGGTTAGGCGTCTTAAGAAGCTCAACCTCAGTACGCTGTACCAGATCACCGATATAGTGGATAGCTTCTGCTTTGAGGCAGTTAGCAGAGCGGACAGTCAATTCCAGATCGTCAACAGGGCGCAGCAGGATCGGATCGAATTCTGGTTTCTCTTCTTTAACTTCCGGCTGACGTACATCACGTAAGTCAACGAAAGCTTCAAGTTGTTCAGCCAGAATGGTTGCCGCACGACGAATCGCCTCTTCAGGATCGATTGTGCCGTTGGTTTCCATTTCGATGACCAGCTTGTCCAGGTCGGTACGCTGTTCTACACGCGCTGCTTCAACATTGTAGGCAATACGCTCTACAGGGCTGTAGCATGCGTCGACCAGCAGACGGCCGATTGGGCGCTCATCTTCTTCCGAATGAATTCGGGTAGAAGCCGGCACATAACCACGACCGCGCTGAACTTTGATACGCATGCTAATAGATGCATTCTCATCGGTCAGGTGGCAGATCACGTGCTGTGGCTTGACGATTTCGACATCACCATCATGGGTAATGTCGGCTGCAGTCACAGGGCCAATGCCAGATTTATTCAAGGTAAGAATAACGTCATCTTTACCCTGAACTCTCACCGCCAGCCCTTTCAGGTTGAGCAGGATTTCCAGGATATCTTCCTGAACGCCTTCTTTGGTGCTGTACTCATGTAGTACACCATCAATCTCAACCTCGGTCACCGCGCAACCCGGCATCGATGAGAGCAGAATACGGCGCAGTGCGTTACCCAAAGTATGGCCAAAGCCACGCTCTAAAGGCTCAAGGGTCACCTTGGCGTGCGTCGAACTCACTTGCTCGATATCTACCAGGCGCGGTTTTAGAAACTCTGTCACAGAACCCTGCATTGTGTCCTCTCTTTGGTACTAAGCTTTACTTGGAGTAAAGCTCGACGATCAGGTGTTCGTTAATGTCCGCAGACAGATCAGAACGCTCCGGCTTACGCTTGAACGTACCTTCCATCTTGCCAGCATCAACTTCCAGCCAGGTTGGCTTTTCACGCTGCTCAGCCAGCTCCAGAGCGGCTTTCACGCGAGACTGCTTCTTCGCTTTCTCACGAATGCTAACAACGTCATTCGGACTAACCTGATAAGAAGCGATGTTAACAACACGACCGTTTACCATAATTGCTTTATGGCTGACCAGCTGACGTGCTTCTGCACGAGTGGCACCGAAGCCCATACGGTATACAACGTTGTCCAGACGACCTTCCAGCAGACCCAACAGGTTTTCACCGGTGTTGCCTTTCAGACGTGCTGCTTCTTTGTAGTAGTTACGGAACTGACGCTCCAGCACACCGTAGATACGGCGAACTTTTTGCTTTTCACGCAACTGCACACCATAGTCAGACAGACGCGGTTTACGCGCACCGTGCTGGCCAGGAGCTTGTTCAATTTTACACTTGGTATCGATCGCGCGAACGCCAGACTTAAGGAATAAGTCAGTGCCCTCACGACGGCTCAGCTTGAGCTTAGGACCCAAATATCTTGCCATTTTCTTTCTCCAACAATCCTAGAAACGACAGCGTTATACGCGACGTTTTTTCGGCGGACGACAACCGTTATGAGGGATCGGAGTCACATCAGTAATATTAGTGATGCGGAAACCAGCGGCGTTCAGAGCACGAACAGTAGATTCGCGACCTGGACCCGGTCCTTTGACCATAACTTCCAGATTCTTGATACCGTATTCTTTTACGGCTTCAGCGCAACGCTCTGCTGCAACCTGAGCTGCAAACGGAGTGGATTTGCGAGAACCACGGAAACCGGAACCACCGGCTGTTGCCCAACCCAGTGCGTTACCCTGACGATCAGTAATGGTAACGATGGTGTTGTTAAAAGAAGCATGGATATGAGCCACGCCGTCAGAGACTTGTTTTCTTACACGTTTACGTGCACGAATTGGTGCCTTTGCCATTATTCAATCACCCCGATTATTTCTTGATCGGTTTGCGCGGACCCTTACGGGTACGTGCGTTGGTCTTGGTACGCTGACCGCGAACCGGGAGACCACGACGATGACGCAAACCGCGATAGCAACCAAGGTCCATAAGGCGCTTGATGCTCATGCTAACTTCACGGCGCAGATCACCTTCAACGACAAATTTGGCAACTTCGTCACGCAGCGTGTCGATTTGTTCTTCAGACAGCTCACTGATCTTAACATCTTCAGCGATACCCGCGGCAGCCAGAATGGCTTTAGAACGGGTCTTGCCGACGCCGTAGATCGAAGTTAATGCGATCACAGCATGTTTCTGATCAGGAATGTTAATGCCTGCTATACGGGCCACTATGCACTCCTACTATTTAATATGTACGCACCATGCTGAAAAGCCCGTTTTCAGGATACTCAAATGGAAACGCACAGACATACAAAAGATTGGCTGGCTAATCTAGCCAGCTCAACCCAACTTTGCAAGAAAAATATGCGAATAAATCAGCCTTGGCGCTGTTTATGCTTCGGCTCGGCACTGCAAATCACACGGATGACACCATCACGCTTAACGATTTTGCAGTTACGGCATAATTTCTTGACGGAAGCACGAACTTTCATTTTTACTCTCCGTAACTTCTCGGGCGACTGTTAACGGCCGTAGCCTTTCAGATTCGCCTTCTTCAATGCAGACTCGTACTGACTTGACATCATCAGAGTTTGCACTTGAGCCATAAAGTCCATAATCACGACAACAACGATAAGCAGTGAGGTCCCACCGAAGTAGAACGGTACTTTCATTGCATCACGCATGAACTCCGGGATCAGGCAGATAAAGGTAATGTAGAGCGCACCAACCAGAGTCAGGCGGGTCATTACTTTATCGATATACTTCGCCGTTTGCTCTCCCGGACGAATTCCTGGTACAAATGCACCGGACTTCTTCAGGTTATCTGCTGTTTCACGCGGGTTGAAAACCAACGCCGTGTAGAAGAAACAGAAGAATATGATTGCAGACGCATAGAGTAACACATAAAGCGGTTGCCCAGGCTGCAAATACAGCGAAATTGTTGTCAGCCAGTTCCAACCAGTCCCGCCCCCGAACCATGACGCGATGGTCGCTGGGAACAGAATAATACTGGAAGCGAAGATTGCCGGGATTACCCCCGCCATATTCACTTTCAGCGGTAAATGTGTGCTCTGTGCAGCATAGACACGACGACCTTGCTGACGTTTCGCGTAGTTTACCACAATGCGGCGTTGACCACGCTCAACAAATACAACAAAGAACGTCACTGCAAATACTAATACTGCAACCAACAGCAACACGAGGAAGTGCAGGTCGCCTTGACGCGCTTGCTCGATAGTATGGGCAATGGCTGGCGGGAGTCCCGCGACAATACCGGCGAAGATAATGATTGAGATACCGTTGCCGATACCACGTTCAGTAATCTGTTCGCCCAACCACATCAGGAACATCGTCCCTGTAACCAGACTTACAACAGCGGTGAAATAGAATGCAAAGCCTGGATTCATTACCAGGCCCTGCATACCAGGCATATTCGGCAGACCGGTAGCAATACCGATCGACTGGAATATTGCCAGCACCAGAGTACCGTAGCGGGTGTACTGGCTGATCTTACGACGACCAGACTCCCCTTCTTTCTTAATTTCTGCCAGCGTTGGATGAACCACCGTCAGCAGCTGGATAATAATCGACGCCGAAATATACGGCATGATCCCCAGAGCAAAGATAGAAGCACGGCTGAGAGCACCACCAGAGAACATGTTAAACATTTCAATGATGGTGCCTCGCTGTTGCTCAAGCAGTTTGGCAAGTACAGCGGCATCAATACCAGGGATCGGAATGAAAGAGCCAATACGGAACACAATCAGCGCGCCGATTACAAACAGCAGTCTGCGTTTCAGCTCGCCTAAGCCACCTTTGGCACTTTGAAAATCTAATCCCGGTTGTTTAGCCATCTGCTACTTATTCCTCGATTTTACCGCCAGCAGCTTCGATAGCAGCACGAGCGCCTTTAGTAACACGCAGGCCACGAACAGTTACCGGAGTAGTGACTTCACCAGCCAGAATCACTTTCGCGAACTCGATCTGGATACCGATAATGTTAGCTGCTTTCAGCGTGTTCAGGTCTACAACACCGCCTTCAACTTTAGCCAGGTCAGACAGACGAACTTCGGCTGTAATCGCTGCTTTACGTGAAGTGAAGCCGAATTTCGGCAGACGACGGTACAGAGGCATCTGACCACCCTCGAAACCGCGACGTACGCCACCGCCAGAACGAGACTTCTGACCTTTGTGACCACGACCACCGGTTTTACCGAGGCCAGAACCGATACCACGACCCAGGCGGCGAGCCGCTTTTTTAGAGCCTTCGGCCGGAGACAGAGTATTTAAACGCATCTCTTACTCCTCAACTTTAACCATGAAGGAAACCGCGTTGACCATACCACGAACAGCAGGAGTATCCTCGCGCTCTACGGTGTGACCAATACGACGCAGACCCAGGCCAAGCAGCGTTGCCTTATGTTTCGGCAGACGACCGATTGCACTGCGGGTTTGAGTAATTTTAATAGTCTTTGCCATGGTTTATTTCCCCAGAATTTCTTCAACGGATTTACCACGCTTGGCAGCGACCATTTCCGGAGATTTCATATTTTCCAGGCCATCGATAGTTGCACGAACCACGTTAATCGGGTTAGTAGAACCATACGCTTTAGCCAGAACGTTACGAACTCCAGCGACTTCCAGAACGGCGCGCATTGCACCACCGGCGATGATACCGGTACCTTCGGAAGCCGGCTGCATGAATACACGAGAACCCGTGTGAGTACCCTTAACCGGGTGCTGCAGGGTGCCGTGGTTCAGCGCGACGTTAATCATATTGCGACGGGCTTTTTCCATCGCTTTCTGGATCGCTGCTGGAACTTCACGCGCTTTACCGTAACCAAAACCAACGCGACCGTTACCATCACCAACTACAGTCAGAGCTGTGAAGGAGAAAATACGACCACCTTTAACGGTTTTAGATACGCGGTTAACCGCGATCAGCTTTTCCTGCAGTTCGCCAGCTTGTTTTTCGATGTGAGCCATCTTACACCTCTACCTTAGAACTGAAGGCCAGCTTCACGGGCAGCATCTGCCAGTGCCTGGACACGACCATGATATTGGAACCCGGAACGGTCAAAAGAAACATCTTTGATGCCTTTTTCCAGAGCGCGTTCAGCAACAGCTTTACCTACAGCTGCAGCAGCGTCTTTGTTACCGGTGTACTTCAATTGTTCAGCGATAGCTTTTTCTACAGTAGAAGCAGCTACCAGAACTTCAGAACCGTTCGGTGCAATTACCTGTGCGTAAATATGACGCGGGGTACGATGTACCACCAGGCGAGTTGCGCCCAGCTCCTGGAGCTTGCGGCGTGCGCGGGTCGCACGACGGATACGAGCAGATTTCTTATCCATAGTGTTACCTTACTTCTTCTTAGCCTCTTTGGTACGCACGACTTCGTCGGCGTAACGAACACCCTTGCCTTTATAAGGCTCAGGACGACGGTAGGCGCGCAGATCTGCTGCAACCTGACCGATCAGCTGTTTATCAGCGCCTTTCAGCACGATTTCAGTCTGAGACGGACATTCTGCAGTAATACCCGCAGGCAGCTGATGGTCAACAGGGTGAGAGAAACCTAAAGCCAGGTTTACTACATTCCCTTTAACCGCTGCACGATAACCTACACCAACCAGCTGTAGCTTCTTAGTGAAGCCTTCGGTAACACCGACAACCATTGCATTCAGCAGGGCACGCGCGGTACCAGCCTGAGCCCATCCATCTGCGTAACCATCACGCGGACCGAAGGTCAGTGCATTATCTGCATGATTTACTGCAACAGCATCGTTGAGAGTACGAGTCAGCTCGCCGTTTTTACCTTTGATCGTAATAACCTGACCGTTGATTTTTACATCAACGCCGGCAGGAATAACGACCGGTGCTTTAGCAACACGAGACATTTTTTCCTCCGATTAGGCTACGTAGCAGATAATTTCGCCACCAAGACCAGCCTGGCGCGCTGCACGATCAGTCATAACACCTTTAGAGGTAGAAACAACTGCGATACCCATGCCAGCCATAACTTTCGGCAGCTCGTCTTTACGCTTATAAATGCGCAGACCTGGGCGACTGACACGCTGAATGCTTTCTACAACAGCTTTACCCTGGAAATACTTAAGAGTAAGTTCCAGTTCCGGCTTGGTGTCGCCTTCAACTTTAAAATCTTCAATAAAACCTTCTTCCTTCAGCACGTTGGCAATTGCCACTTTCAGCTTGGAGGAAGGCATGGTGACCGCAGCTTTATTCGCGGCCTGACCGTTACGGATACGGGTCAGCATATCCGCGATCGGATCTTGCATGCTCATCTGTCTTTACTCCCGTGATTCAATTGGTAATTACCAGCTAGCCTTTTTCAAGCCTGGTACTTCACCGCGCATAGCGGCTTCACGCAGTTTGATACGGCTCAACCCGAACTTGCCCACATAGCCATGCGGACGACCTGTTTGACGGCAGCGGTTACGCTGACGGGACGGGCTGGAATCACGCGGCAGAGACTGCAGCTTGAGAACTGCGTTCCAACGATCTTCGTCGGTCGCGTTCACATCAGAGATAATAGCTTTCAGTTCAGCGCGTTTTGCGAAGTACTTATCAGCTAAAGCTACGCGCTTTACTTCGCGTGCTTTCATTGATTGCTTAGCCATTCAGTAACCCTACCTTACTTGCGGAACGGGAAGTCAAAGGCAGCCAGCAGAGCACGGCCTTCTTCATCAGATTTCGCAGTAGTGGTAATGGTAATATCCAAACCACGCACGCGGTCGACTTTATCGTAGTCGATTTCTGGGAAGATGATCTGCTCACGGACACCCATGCTGTAGTTACCACGACCGTCGAAAGACTTAGCGGACAAGCCACGGAAGTCACGGATACGTGGAACAGCAATAGTGATCAGGCGCTCAAAGAACTCCCACATGCGTTCGCCACGCAGAGTTACTTTACAGCCGATCGGATAGCCCTGACGGATTTTGAAGCCTGCAACTGATTTGCGTGCTTTGGTGATCAGCGGTTTTTGACCGGAGATTGCTGTCAGGTCAGCTGCTGCGTTATCCAGCAGTTTCTTGTCAGCGATCGCTTCACCAACACCCATGTTCAGGGTGATCTTCTCGACCCGAGGGACTTGCATGACAGAATTGTAGTTAAACTCAGTCATGAGTTTAGCGACTACTTCGTCTTTGTAGTAATCATGCAGTTTCGCCATCGTACTACTCCAAATTACTTGATAGTTTCGCTGTTAGATTTAAAGAAACGGACTTTTTTGCCGTCTTCGAATCTAAAGCCTACACGGTCAGCCTTGCCGGTTGCCGCGTTGAAGATAGCAAGGTTAGAGATCTGAATAGCTGCTTCTTTCTCTACAATGCCGCCTGGTTGGTTCAGGGCCGGAACCGGCTTCTGATGTTTCTTAACCAGGTTGATACCTTCAACAATGACCTTGCCGGAAGACAGGACATTCTTAACTTTACCGCGTTTACCTTTATCTTTACCGGTTAACACGATAACTTCGTCATCACGACGGATCTTCGCTGCCATGATTCGCTCCTTAGAGTACTTCTGGTGCCAGAGAGATAATTTTCATGAACTTCTCGTTACGAAGTTCACGAGTTACCGGCCCAAAAATACGCGTACCGATAGGTTGCTCGCTGTTATTGTTTAAAATAACGCATGCATTACCATCGAAGCGAATGACAGAACCGTCCGGGCGACGAACACCCTTCTTGGTGCGCACCACTACCGCCTTCAGCACATCACCTTTTTTGACCTTACCACGCGGAATTGCTTCCTTGATGGTGATCTTGATGATATCGCCGACGCCTGCGTAGCGACGGTGCGAGCCACCCAGAACCTTGATACACATTACGCGACGTGCACCGGAGTTGTCGGCGACGTTCAGCATAGTCTGTTCTTGGATCATTTTAGTGCTCCGCTAATGTCAACTACTACTGAGACCCGAAAATCAGGTCGTTAAAAAAGCCCCATATCGGGGGCGCGGCATTATAACACCGCTTCAACGATATGGGTAGAAAAAATAAACGGCTCATCGCTGAGCCGTTTATTCGTTGAGAATGCCTACTGTATTACAGAACGGCTTTCTCTACAACGCGAACCAGCGTCCAGGACTTAGTCTTGGACAGCGGACGGCATTCGCGGATTTCAACCACGTCACCAGTACCGCATTCGTTGTTCTCGTCATGTACGTGCAGTTTGGTCGTACGCTTAATGAATTTACCGTAGATCGGGTGTTTCACAAAACGTTCGATAGCAACAACGATGGATTTCTCCATTTTATCGCTAACAACGCGACCTTGCAGAGTACGGATTTTATCGGTCATTACGCACCCGCCTTCTCAGTCAGTAAAGTCTTAACGCGTGCGACATCACGACGCACTTGCTTCAACAGGTGAGACTGTTGCAGCTGGCCACTTGCAGCCTGCATACGCAGGTTGAACTGCTCACGCAGCAGATTCAGCAGCTCGGTGTTCAGCTCTTCAACACTCTTCTCACGCAGCTCTTTTGCTTTCATTACATCACCGTCTTAGTTACAAAGGTGGTTTTAATCGGCAGTTTCGCTGCTGCCAGCTTGAATGCTTCACGGGCCAGCTCTTCCGGTACGCCGTCCATTTCATACAGGACTTTACCCGGCTGAATCAAGGCAACCCAATACTCCACGTTACCTTTACCTTTACCCATACGCACTGCCAGCGGCTTTTCAGTGATCGGTTTGTCCGGGAATACACGGATCCAGATCTTACCTTGACGCTTAACTGCACGGGTCATAGCACGACGTGCTGCTTCGATCTGACGGGCAGTCAGACGACCACGGCCAACAGCTTTCAGACCGAAGCTGCCGAAGCTAACATCCGTACCCTGCGCCAGACCGCGGTTACGGCCTTTGTGCATTTTACGGAATTTTGTACGCTTTGGTTGTAACATCAGCGACGCTCCTTATTTACGGCCTTTACGCTGCTGCTTTTTAGGTTGCGCAGCCGGTTTTTCCGGTTGTTCAACAGCAGCCATACCACCCAGGATCTCGCCTTTGAAGATCCACACTTTAACGCCGATTACACCGTAAGTGGTGTGCGCTTCAGAGGTGTTGTAGTCGATGTCAGCACGCAAAGTGTGCAGAGGTACGCGACCTTCGCGGTACCATTCGGTACGTGCGATTTCCGCGCCGCCCAGACGGCCGCTAACTTCAACTTTAATACCTTTAGCGCCCAGACGCATTGCGTTCTGTACAGCACGCTTCATAGCACGACGGAACATAACACGACGTTCCAGCTGAGAAGTGATGCTGTCAGCAACCAATTTTGCATCCAGTTCAGGTTTACGCACTTCGGCGATATTGATCTGAGCAGGAACGCCAGCAATATCCGCTACGACTTTGCGCAGTTTTTCTACGTCTTCACCTTTCTTACCGATAACGATACCCGGGCGAGCGGTGTGAATGGTCACACGGATGCTCTTAGCCGGACGCTCGATAACGATACGAGATACAGACGCTTTAGCCAGTTCCTTAGTCAGGTACTGACGTACTTTAAAATCGCTGTCCAGGTTGTCAGCGAATTCTTTGGTGTTCGCAAACCAGGTTGAGTTCCATGGTTTTACAATACCCAGGCGAATACCATTAGGATGTACTTTCTGACCCATTGCTAGTCTCCAGAGTCTCAGCGATCGGACACAACCACAGTAATGTGGCTGGTGCGCTTCAGGATGCGATCTGCACGACCTTTTGCACGCGGCATAATGCGCTTCATGCTCGGGCCTTCGTCTACGAAAATTTTCGTAACTTTCAGATCGTCAATGTCAGCGCCATCGTTGTGTTCAGCGTTAGCAATGGCAGATTCCAGGACTTTCTTGACCAGTACAGCCGCTTTCTTATTGGTGTAGGTCAGAATATCCAGAGCCTGCGACACTTTCTTACCGCGAATCAGGTCTGCAACAAGGCGAACCTTCTGAGCAGAAGAACGAGCATGGCGATGTTGAGCTAAAGTTTCCATCTCTTCCTCCTACCTTATTTCTTCTTCGCTTTTTTATCAGCAGCATGGCCGCGATAAGTACGAGTCGGTGCGAATTCACCCAGTTTGTGACCGACCATTTCGTCGGAAACAAATACCGGAACGTGCTGACGACCATTATGGACAGCGATGGTCAAACCGATCATGTTAGGAAAGATCGTTGAACGACGGGACCAAGTGCGCAGGGGCTTCTTGTCTCCGCTTTCCACCGCTTTCTCTACCTTCTTCAGCAAGTGCAGGTCAATAAAAGGACCTTTCTTGAGAGAACGTGGCATGGCTTATCCTCTAAAATTATTTGCTACGGCGACGTACGATGAATTTATCAGTACGCTTGTTGCTGCGGGTCTTCTTACCTTTGGTCTGAACGCCCCACGGAGTTACCGGGTGCTTACCAAAGTTACGACCTTCACCACCACCATGTGGGTGGTCGACTGGGTTCATCGCAGTACCGCGAACGGTAGGACGAACACCACGCCAGCGTGCAGCACCTGCTTTACCCAGAACGCGCAGCATATGCTCAGCATTGCCAACTTCGCCCAGAGTTGCACGGCAGTCTGCTTCGACTTTACGCATTTCACCAGAACGCAGACGCAGGGTGACATAAGCACCATCACGAGCAACGATCTGAACGTAAGTACCAGCGGAACGTGCCAGCTGACCGCCTTTACCTGGTTTCATTTCTACGTTATGAACGGTAGAACCAACCGGGATATTGCGCATCGGCAGGGTGTTACCTGCTTTGATTGCAGCATCAACGCCAGATTGAACCTGGTCGCCAGCTTTCAGGCCTTTAGGGGCCAGGATGTAACGGCGTTCACCGTCTTTGTACAGAACCAGCGCGATGTTCGCGGAGCGGTTCGGATCGTACTCAAGACGTTCAACAACTGCCGGGATACCGTCTTTGTTGCGTTTGAAGTCAACAATACGATAAGCCTGCTTGTGACCACCACCGATGTGACGAGTGGTGATACGGCCATTGTTGTTACGACCACCGGATTTGCTGTTTTTTTCAACCAGCGGAGCAAAAGGTTTGCCCTTGTGCAGCTCTGGGTTGACCACTTTAACAACGTGGCGACGACCCGGAGATGTCGGTTTACATTTAACAACTGCCATTGTATTACTCCTCCGACTTACTCAGCGCCGCCGACGAAGTCCAGATTCTGGCCTTCCTTCAGGGTGACGTAAGCTTTTTTCCAGTCGCTACGACGACCGATACGCTGTCCGTGACGTTTAACTTTCCCTTTAACTACCAGGGTGTTAACGACTTCGACTTCGACTTCAAACAGTTTCTGCACAGCAGCTTTGATTTCTGCTTTGGTCGCGTCTTTAGCAACTTTGAGAACGATGGTGTTAGTTTTTTCCATCGCAGTAGACGCTTTTTCAGAAACGTGCGGTGCGCGCAGCACTTTCAGCAGACGTTCTTCACGAATCATGCCAGCATCTCCTCAACTTGCTTAACAGCATCAGCAGTCATTACGACTTTGTCGAAGGCGATCAGGCTAACCGGGTCGATACCAGTTGCATCGCGTACGTCAACCTTGTGCAGGTTGCGCGCAGCCAGGAACAGGTTTTCGTCCAGCTCACCGGTGATGATCAGCACATCTTCCAGAGCCATGTCTTTCAGTTTCTGTGCCAGCAGCTTAGTTTTAGGCGCTTCTACAGAGAATGATTCGACAACGATCAGACGATCCTGACGTACCAGTTCGGACAGAATGCTTTTCAGCGCGCCGCGGTACATCTTTTTGTTAACTTTTTGACTGTGGTCCTGTGGACGAGCAGCGAAGGTCACGCCACCTGAACGCCAGATCGGGCTCTTGATAGAACCTGAACGCGCACGGCCGGTACCTTTCTGGCGCCACGGCTTTTTGCCTGAACCAGTTACTTCAGCACGAGTCTTCTGAGCACGAGTACCCTGACGAGCACCAGCTGCATAAGCAACAACAACCTGGTGAACCAGCGCTTCGTTGAAATCACGACCGAAGGTAGTTTCGGAAACAGTCAGCGCGCTCTGCGCGTCTTTCAATACTAATTCCATTGCTATCCCCTTACGCCTTCACAGCTGGTTTAACGATCAGGTCGCAACCGGTCGCACCCGGAACACCACCTTTAACCAGCAGCAGGTTGCGCTCAGCGTCAACACGTACTACGTCCAGGCTCTGAACGGTTACACGTTCGTTGCCCAGCTGACCTGCCATTTTCTTGCCTTTAAACACTTTGCCCGGAGTCTGGTTCTGACCGATAGAACCCGGAACGCGGTGGGACAAGGAGTTACCGTGAGTAGCGTCCTGGGTACGGAAGTTCCAGCGCTTAACGGTACCAGCGAAACCTTTACCTTTAGAGGTACCGGTTACGTCAACTTTTTTAACGTCAGCAAACAGTTCAACGCTAATGTTCTGACCAACGGTGTATTCTTCACCATCTGCCAGACGGAATTCCCACAGGCCGCGGCCAGCTTCTACGCCAGCTTTAGCAAAGTGGCCAGCTTCCGGCTTAGTTACGCGGTTAGCTTTTTTAGCACCGGTGGTAACCTGAACAGCGCGATAGCCATCGTTAGCCAGATCTTTAACCTGAGTAACGCGGTTTGCTTCAACTTCGATAACGGTTACTGGGATAGATACGCCATCTTCAGTGAAGATGCGGGTCATACCCACTTTTTTACCGACTAAACCAATCATTGTATCAACCTCTCAATCGCTCGATGACCTGATTAACCCAGGCTGATCTGCACGTCTACACCGGCAGCCAGGTCCAGACGCATCAGAGCATCAACGGTTTTTTCAGTTGGCTCAACGATGTCAACCAGACGCTTGTGAGTACGGATCTCGTACTGATCACGCGCGTCTTTGTTGACGTGCGGGGAGATCAGAACGGTGAAACGCTCTTTGCGGGTCGGCAGCGGGATCGGACCACGAACCTGCGCACCAGTGCGCTTGGCAGTCTCGACGATTTCCGCGGTTGATTGATCGATCAGACGATGATCAAACGCTTTCAAACGGATACGGATTCTTTGGTTCTGCATGAGACCAGAGCTCCAATTATTTTATAGACGAAATAGTTACTCCTCAAACCCATTACGATTGATGGGAGAGTGTAACCGTTCTTACGTAGCCCCCTGATTGGGAGCGTTGTTGACGGTAAACCGCCACAGTTCATATCGAACTACCCGTCAGATTTGACAGGCTGGCGTATTATACGTATAGCCAGTACGGATGCAAGTGATTATGGCTATTTGCCATCGATTTCTCTCAGCGCTTGTTGCACACGTGAGCGCAATACTTCGCCATCCGGCACTTCCTGCCCGGACGCTTCATCATAGGGAATCTCTTCCAACATACTGTCACCCTCTTCGTTCTGGGTGGGTAAATCGATGCGTATCGGCAGAGGTTTCCGCTTAAAAATGTAATGCACATCCGAGAGTCGATACGCCTGAGAATCGGGCACTCCCTGCGTGGCGGTTGTCGGATGGCGCACCAGCCAGACATAATGTCCGTAGTAGCCGCACATTAGCATCAGGCTGACCCACAACAGCCAGCAACAGGAACGCAGCGCCTGCCGCCAGCGGCAACTCGACACTGTTTTCGCGTCAATGGGTTGATAGATGCGCATCATCACACTCGCTCCTTAGACGGCGCATGTGTTAGCACAGGTGCCGACTCATTGATTAATACCGGCGCGTCTCCAAGACTCTGACGCAGCCTTATCAGCGTCTCTTTTCCCGGCTTACCATCCACAGGCAAATTCTCCCGCTGCTGGAATGCTTTGACCTTTTCGATTAACCATGGCGTCCATGAGCCTGATTTATCGCCGGGAACGCCCAGTGCGCGGCTCAGCATCGTATCAAACCAGATGATGGTTTCCGCCGGACTCTTTTCACCGATCTGCATTTTCCTGTCAGGCGTTAAATTGAGCATCAGGGTATAATTTCCCTGCCAGTGCTTCGCCAGCCACTCCTGACTGACGATCCAGGTTTTATTATCAATGATAAGATCCAGCTCGTTTCCTGATACACGCATCACAACACCGTAGACCGGTTGTTTATCGATATTCAAATGCGCGATCCACGGCAACCCGCGCCTGATGAGGTTATCTAAACGTTCCTTGCCGCTTTCGCACACCAACTCAGCGCGATCAGCCTGGTCACACCATGCCTCGTCATGCGCTGTGTCGAATCCCCAGACGCTGAATAATTGCTGCATGGCATCGCGTAATCCTCCCCGTGCGTCGCCAATATCCGGCAGGTTTTCCTTTTTTTGCGTCATCGCCACCGTTAACCCGGCGGGCAGAGGAAGTTGAAGGGGAAAAACATCGACCGCCAGCCAGCCGAACGTCAAAGCCAGCGCAGCGTAAAGTCCGGGCAGTATTCCCTTGCGCAATACGCAAGAGCAGAGAGTAAATGTTTCCAGCAACAATCTTTCCTGTTGAGCGGTTAACACATCCGCTTGCCTGTCCGTTGCTATTTTTCTCGCCGCCCGGGCGATGCGCCTCAGCAACGCCAGGTTTCCCTGCACTGCCCGAACCGCTTTGCGCACAAATTCATGACGCATCCGCACAGGCTCGCCATCCGCCTCACACAGTTGCTGTTGATGCATAAAATCAAGATATTCATCGTCCGTCGGCGCAGCGATGATCGCCGATAGCGTAACACGCCGTTTAAGTCGTCGGTTACGCCTGAGCGCTTCGCCCCCCACCAGTAGCAAGCTGGCGCCAGCGTCAAATGAAGCCGCCAGATGACGGAAATTATCGACAAATGCCGGAAGATGTCTGGCGAGTGCGTCAGCATTATCAATGACAATTATTATTGGTTGCGCTGCCGGACTAAGGGCAGGCATCAGCGTTGACCAGAAACGGCTAATTCTCACATCTCGCCAGTCTGGCTGGAGTTTTCCGTGCGTACACGCCGTGTGTGTCAATTGACAGAAACCAGAGAAACCGGTGGCGGTAAACACCACTACCCTGCCGGGAAAATCCTTACCTAACTGATAAATAAGCGTCGATTTACCACACCCTGGTTTGCCGCATAATACGCCCACATCGCCAGCGCCCAACTCATGAATAAAGATATTCTTGATAAGGGTATGTTGCGAAAAAGAGTAAATTGCATACGGTAATTCGCGTTCAGTCATCGATAAGTTCCAGTAATTGATGCGGGCATTTAACTCATTATATGTCAGGTAAATATTATCAATTTTTTATATTTGAATTAAACGACATGTTCCGACGATTAAATTGAAAACCTGAAAGTAAGCCTATATCATGCTTCTCCCGAAAAGAACAGGCGTGCTATTAACAATGGATGTTATCGCGAAGCAATTTACCTTTATATTTAAGAGAAAGCGTAACGATATGCTGTACTGCGTTATGTTTTTTGTCGGTGTCATTGTTATTATTCATTCGTTATATGCCTATAGATTATTTATTGATTTTATCAATACGAAAAACAAAACCAGTCAATCAATAACGTCCGTTGTCCTCAGGCTGCCAATGAATTTACCGAAAAACAGTAGGGAAAACGCGACTGATAATAAAGAAGATGTCTCAATTAAAAATTCGATGCTCGATCTCCAGCTAAATGGCATTATTGCGAGCACGCTAAAAACACGTTCACAGGCTATTATCACCATTAATGAGAAAGCAAAATTTTACAGTACCGGAGATAAACTTGACGATCTCCCTGACGTAAAAATTACGGACATTGATAATAATAGCGTGACGATTGATAACAATGGCTCCCGGCAACGCATCGCTTTTATTGATGAGCCTGATATATTCTCCAGGGCACCGGCACCATCGCTGCCACATGACAGCGCGCCACATTCCCTCAGCGACATCATTATTACTAACTTTATCTATCAGCAGGAAGCGCTACAGGGCGTCAGATTAAACGCCCGTGGTCCGGTTGAACGTTTTATAGCAACCGGACTCAGGCCAGGCGATATTGCGATCAAAATGAACAACCATCCGCTAACTCAGGAAGCGTCAGCAAAAGCGGCACTACAGGAATTTGTAACCTTAAACTCTGCCCAGTTCACCGTAATACGAAACGGTCAGGAAGCGCTGGTGAATGTATCCGTTACTGAGAATGATTAACCTTAAGGACGACAAAATTGCGCAAAGGAATTAAAAAAACGGCTGCATGGATACTGGCGCTACAGTTTTGCTCCTTTCCATTTCAAACCATGTCAGCGCAATATTCGGCAAACTTCCAGGATGCGGATCTCCGGGAGTTTATTACCTCGGTCAGTAAGCAAATGGGCAAAACCATTCTGATCGATCCGTCCGTCCAGGGAAAAATCTCCGTTCGCAGCTTTGACAGTTTCAACGAGGAGGAATACTACCAGTTTTTTCTCAGCGTTCTCGATATCTACGGCTACTCGGTTATCACCCTGGATAACGGCCTGCTGAAGGTTGTTCGCTCCACAACGCTTAAGACCGCGCCGGGAAAAGTATTGGCACAGTCGCAACCGGCGGTCGGCGATGAATTTATCACCCGCGTCGTGGCGCTGAAAAATGTCCCGGTACGCGATCTGGCTCCGCTATTACGCCAGATGATGGACAGCGGCGGCATCGGCAACGTCGTACACTATGATCCTTCTAATGCGCTGTTGATCACCGGTAAAGCCAATATAGTCAATCGCATCCTTGAGGTTGTGAAACGGGTCGATGTTATCGGTACTCAGGAACGTGAGCTTATCAAACTGCGCTACGCCTCGGCAGTTGATTTATCTGACGTAATTAACAGCCTGATTCGCGAAGAGTCAAAGGAAAACCCAACGCAGATCCTGCTGCCTAAAATTGTCGCCGACAAGCGCACCAACGCCCTTCTTATCAGCGGGCCGGACAATGTGCGCCAGCGGATGAAATCTTTAATCGCTAAACTGGATATCGAACAGACCACGCAGGGCAATACTCGCGTGTTCTATTTGAAATACGCCAAAGCCACTAAAATCGTTGAAGTGCTGACCGGCGTGTCAACCAAACTGACGGAAGACAAGCAGTCGTCTTCGCAGAGCGTGGCTACCCCTTCCCGGGATGTCTCGATTAACGCCGATGAACAAACCAACTCGGTGGTCATTACCGCAGACCAGAGCACCATGCAGGAGCTGGAAAAAGTCATCGCTCGTCTGGATATTCGCCGCGCACAGGTACTGGTTGAAGCCATCATTGTGGAAGTCCAGGATGGAAACGGCCTGAATCTTGGCGTGCAGTGGGCCAACAGCAACGTCGGCGGTCAGCAGTTTACCAAAACGGGGCTGCCGATTTTCGACGCCTCAAGAGGCGCGCGCCAGTTTGATAAAAATGGTTCGATGACCAGCGACAACCCTATCGCCAGCGCGTTAAGCAGTTTTAACGGCCTGGCGACGGGCTTCTTTGAGGGGGACTGGAGCGTCCTGCTCACCGCGATCTCCTCCGACAACAAAAACGATATCCTCGCCACCCCCAGCATTGTGACGCTGGATAACAAAGAAGCATCGTTTAATGTCGGCCAGGATGTGCCGGTGCTTTCCGGCTCGCAAACGACCTCCGGCGACAACGTCTTTAATACGGTCGAACGTAAAACCGTCGGCACCAAACTGAAGGTCACACCGCAAATCAACGAAGGCGACGCGGTGCTGATGGAGATCGAGCAGGAGGTGTCGAGCGTCGATACCGCCTCCGGTAACGCCAGCGATCTCGGTCCGACGTTCAACACCCGTACTATCCAGAATGCCGTGCTGGTCAAAAGTGGCGAAACCGTGGTGCTGGGTGGCCTGCTGGATGATTCAAGCAAAGAGCAGGTTTCCAAAGTACCGCTGCTGGGCGATATCCCTGTTCTCGGACAGCTATTCCGCTACACCTCAACGGAAAATGCGAAGCGTAATTTAATGGTCTTTATCAGGCCGACCATTATTCGCGACGACGAGGTTTATCGTTCGCTCTCAAAGGATAAGTACACCCGATTTCGTGATTTACAGCAGCAGCGTATTGATAAGCAATCCAGTGGATTGGTCGGCGTGAAGGACGAAGAACGCCCGATGCTTAAAGAGCTGAATTTCGATGTGCCGACCGACGCGCCCAACGACCAGCCATCGCGCAATCCCTTCCGGGAATGATCCAACATGACTGACTTATGGACGCGCATTCCTCCCCAGCATCCTCTGCCGCTTAATTACGCACAGGGGCAAAAATTTGGTATCGCGGTCGCGGTGGATGAATTGTTCTACCGCACCGACACGCCGCTGGAAAACGTGCTCGAGGCCAGCGTTGCCTGTCAGCGCTTCAGCCGCCTGACGCCAGCGCAATTTGACGACCACCTGGAGCAACTTTTCCAGCACGGCGCCGGAGAGTCCCGGCAGATTGCCCAGGATATCGATCAGGAGATCGACCTGACGGCGCTGAGCGAGGAGTTACCCGACAACGCCGATCTGCTCAGTGATGAAAACGACGCACCGGTTATCCGACTGATCAACGCGGTCCTTCATGAAGCCGTGAGGGAAGGCGCGTCGGATGTGCATATCGAAACCTTCGAAAAATCTCTGGTGGTGCGTTTTCGTATCGACGGCGTCCTTAAGCCAGTCCTTCAGCCCGCTAAAAAACTGGCGCCGCTGCTGATTTCGCGTATCAAAGTAATGGCACGACTGGATATTGCCGAAAAACGACTGCCGCAGGATGGGCGTATTTCCCTGCGCCTCGGACGCAAAAATATTGATGTCCGCGTTTCGACGTTACCCTCGCAGTATGGCGAAAGAGCCGTGCTGCGTCTGCTGGATAAAAACAGTCTGCGCCTGACGCTGGAGAATATGGGGCTATCGGCGGTGGATAGCCTGCGGCTGAAGGGTTTAGTACAGCAGCCGCACGGCATCATTCTTGTCACCGGCCCGACGGGGTCGGGAAAAAGCACCACGCTGTATGCGATTCTCGCCGAGCTGAATTCCCCCCAGCGTAATATCCTGACCGTCGAAGATCCCATCGAGTACGAGCTGGAAGGCGTCGGACAAACCCAGGTAAACAGCCGGGTGGATATGTCTTTCGCCAGGGGACTGCGCGCCATCCTGCGCCAGGATCCGGACATCGTCATGGTCGGCGAAATTCGTGACGCCGAAACCGCGCAGATAGCGGTTCAGGCATCGCTCACCGGACATCTGGTGCTTTCCACCCTGCACACTAACAGCGCCTGCGGTGCGATTACCCGATTACGGGATATGGGCGTCGAACCTTTCCTGCTCTCATCATCGCTAAGCGGCGTTATCGCCCAACGCCTGGTGCGTCGCCTCTGTCCGGCCTGCCGCGTGCATGCTCCCATTCCTGACTCTCAGAAATCCCTCCTGCACGCGCTCGATCCCACCGCTCAGGCAATCTGGCAGGCTTGCGGATGCGGCGAATGTCGGGGAACTGGCTATCAGGGGCGACTGGCGATTCATGAAATTATGCTGGTGGATAAAACTATGCGCAGCATCATCCATCGCGACGCCGATGAACACGCCCTGGAGCAGTGCCTGCGCCAGCAAAGCCGGAGCCTGCGGGACAACGGCCTGCTGCGCGTGCTGGCAGGCGAGACCACGCTTGAGGAAGTCATGCGCGTCACCTCTGCGCAAGAGGATTCGCGATGAAATATCAGTGGCAGGCAATGGATGACAGCGGCACGACTCACCGTGGAACGCTGGATGCCGCCAGCAGCAAAGAGGCGCGCGAGGCGCTACGCGCCCAGGGTCTGCACCCGCTGGTGTTAAATGAGAAAAAGGTCATTTCGCTGTTACGGACGGTAAAAAAAACGCCTCGTTTACGGCTTAGCGGCAGTGAACTGGCGCTGTTCACCCGTCAGCTCGCCACGCTGGCCAACGCTTCGCTACCGCTTGAAGAGGCGCTGTTCGTTATTGGCCGGCAGAACAAAAATAATAAACTGGGGCTGGTGCTACACGACCTGCGCGAACGGATCCTCGCCGGACATACGCTTTCCGAATCGCTGGCCGCCTGGCCGCGGATCTTCGATTCCGTTTACCGCACGCTGGTGAAAGCCGGTGAAAAAAGCGGACAGCTCGGCTGTGTGCTGGAAAAGCTGGCTGACTACAATGAGTTACGCCAGGCAACACGCAGTAAACTCATCCAGTCACTGATTTATCCTTCTCTGCTGACCAGCGTGGCGATCGCCGTCGTCGCTATCCTGCTCACCACCGTAGTACCCAAAATCGTCGAGCAGTTTCTGCATATGAAAGAAGCGCTGCCAATGTCCACGCGCGTGTTGCTGGCAATCAGCGATGCCATGCGCCACTACGGATTGTGGGTAATCGCATTGCTGCTGATTGCCTTTTTCCTGTTTCGCCACTGGCTCACCCGCCCCGGCAAACGGCATCTGCTTGACCGCTGGCTTCTTGATTTCAAACTCAGTCGCGCCCTGCTGCGCGCTATCCACTGCGCCCGTTATTTGCGCACTCTGAGCATTCTTAATATCAGCGGCGTTCCGCTGCTGGAAGGGATGACGCTGGCAACCGAAGGCATCGGTAACCGAGAAATTAGTCAGCGGCTGGGTCAGGCTGCGGAGCGCGTGCGCCAGGGTTCAGGCTTTCATCTCGCCCTGGAAAAATGCGATCTCTTCCCGCCGATGATGCTCTACATGATTGCCTCCGGGGAAAAAAGCGGCCAACTCAGCGAGCTAATGGCGCGCGCCGCCGACCAGCAGGAAACACTGCTACAAAACCGAATTGCGCTGACGCTGGCGCTGTTTGAACCCGCGCTGATTATTACGATGGCGATGATTGTGCTGTTCATCATCATCTCGGTTCTGCAACCCATTTTGCAACTCAACTCATTGGTAAGTTAAGGATAAAACGTGAATAGTGATGCACATAAGCAGCGAGGATTTACGCTGCTGGAGATAATGGTGGTGCTGGTTATTTTGGGCATCCTCGCAAGCCTGGTCGTCCCCAGTTTAATGGGCAATAAAGACAAAGCCGATCACCAGAAAGCCGTCAGCGACATCGTGGCGCTGGAGAATGCGCTGGATATGTACAAACTGGATAACTATCGCTATCCGCTGACGGCGCAGGGGCTAAAGGCGCTGGTCGAAAAACCGACCGCCAGCCCAATCCCGGAAAATTACAACGCAAAGGGATATATCAAGCGTCTGCCACAGGATCCCTGGGGTAATGAGTATCTGCTGGTTAGCCCTGGTGAACACGGCGATTACGATATTCTCTCCGCAGGTCAGGACGGTGAACCCGGCACCGCTGACGACATTACTAACTGGGAACTGGGTAAAGCGAAATAATCGGAATGAGGCAGAAGGGATTCACGCTACTGGAAGTCATTCTGGTGCTGACGATTATCGCGCTTGGCGCCTCGCTGGTGATGATGACCTACGGGCGACAAAATGATACCGCGAAAGCTATTACTGCAGCCGAACAGCTGGCGGCGCTGACTGAATATGCCGCTGACTGGTCAACCATGGAGGACCGCAGTACCGGCATCGAGATCCGCGAACAAGGCTGGCGCATCGTCACACCGATTGGCAATCGCTGGCAGACGCCAACCCGGTTCTATCGCCTGGCGACCGAGGGCAAGTGGGAAAATGACTGGCAGGTGGCTCTGTTCCCGGCGTCGCTCGCCAGGCAATCCGTCGGCACGCCGCAAATTCTGATTCACCCGGACGGTGAAATTACGCCGTTTACGCTACACATCCGCAGCCGTAAAAATAACAGGCTGCTGTTCACGCTCGCCAGCACCGGCGGGCTGCCGCTGGTGCTCACCCGAGGCGAAAGCCGATGAGCCAAAGGCAATTAGGAATGACGCTTCTGGAAGTGCTGCTGGCGATATTCATTTTCGCCACCTGCTCCCTCGCGCTACTCAACAGCCTGCACGGTCAGGTTAGCGCCACCGCAAAAATGGAAGAACAGGTGCTTGCCGGTTGGGTAGCGGATAATGTGCTCAAAACCTATCAACTGGCCGGGCAGAGCCCCGCTAAAACCGCCACGGGCAGCAGCATAATGGGTAAACGCCGCTGGGCCTGGTCGTTGACAGTCTCACCCGCCGATGCTTCTGGCCTCAGCATCTGGACAGCAGACGTCGCTCTTGAGGACAAACAGCAGATCCGCCTGCAGCGCTTTATCCCCTCGCCGCAAGGAGGACCGCAAAATGTCTCCCCGCCCTGAGAAACAGCGCGGCTTTACCCTGCTGGAAGTTTTACTGGCTATTGCCCTGTTCGCCACGCTCAGCCTGCTGACGGCGCAGATGCTGACGACGACAATTGACAGTAACGAGCAGACCAAAAAGCATCAGCAGCGTTTTTCCGCCATCGTGCGTACCGTCAATTTGCTGGATAAAGATATCCGACAGCGGGTGCCGGTAACCGAATTGCAGGGCGAAAAAGAGACTCTGATGCTGACGACAGCCAGCAGTAACCGTTATCCTGGCGCCTGCTGCGCGCCCGATATCCAGCGAGTTCAGTGGTATCTGCAGGATCATACTTTATACCGCACGCTCTGGCGCTACCCGGAAGATAGAACCCCGGCCATCACTCAGCCGATGCTCAATGGTGTGAACGCCTTCACGTTGCGTTATTACAACGGTAAAGAGAAAGCGTGGACGGACACGGCGAAAATTCCATCTCCTGGCGCGATGGAAGTCACTCTCAAACTTGCTGATTCCGGCACGATAACTCGTCTGACGCTGTTGCCAGAGAACCGCCAGCCAGGAGAACAGCAATGACCCGGCAAAAGGGCGTGGCGCTGCTGGTAGTGCTGATGATCCTGGCAATTATGGCGGCGCTGGCCAGCGAAATGACCGTGCGCTACCAGATCAACCTCAAACGTACCAGCTACACCCGGATGCGGCTACAGCAAAACTGGCTGGCAGAGCTGGCTGAAAGCCAGGCCATGCGTATTCTTGAACAGGACCTGCGGGATAATGAGAAATACCTCACTCACGAGCAGCTCTGGGCGCAGCCGCAGCGTATTCAGCTCGCCAGCGGCGATGTTGTTAGCTGGCAGATATCTGACGAGCAGGCCTGTTACAACATTAATGCGCTGATTAACGCCCCGACCGATCGAATGAAAGAGCCGCCCGCCAGCGTGAGCGTCTTTCTGGCGCTGCTGGACAACGTTGGCGTCACCAATGCCCAAGCTGAGGCGCTGGTTGATGCTATCGCCGACTACATCGATAACGACGATATCCCACGCGCCTCCGGTGCCGAAAATGAGTATTACCAGACAAGTAACGACCCCCACACCATTGGCGGACGACGTATCTGGTCAATCAGTGAGCTCAAACAAATCAAAGGGATGACGCTTTCTCTTTACCAGCAAATCTCCCCGCTACTCTGCGCGCTGCCTGATGATGAGCTAAAAATCAACATCAACACCCTGACGCGCCGAGATGCACCGTTGCTTGCGGCGATGCTCAATAATGCTGTCCCGCCACGCGAGATTGAGCGCTTTTTTGATACCCCGCGCAAAGGACGCAAAATCAGCATTGAGACGTTGTTAAAGACATTCGATAAGGATAATCCGGCTCATAAGCTGTCGCAGACCACATTCAAAAGCATTGCGGTGGCGACCAGTCGTTACTTCCGCCTTGAAACGACTATCGAACAGGGCGATAGCGCCGGGAGCACCATCAGCCAGCTGGAATACGATCCCAAAAGAAAGGCTCTGTTTATTACAGCCCGCAAAAGCGTGGCGCGCGACCATTAAAGGGAACTAAATGACGCCAGACACATTACTGCTACGTCCGCTGCCGGGAAAACTGGAATGGTGCTGCCCCAACGAGGCACAACTTCCGGTTATTGTTGAACAGGCGGATTACCTCCAGCCGAACGCGCTGACCGACCTGCCGGATGCCGGTAACGCCTGCCTGTTCCTGTCACCTGATTATTTCTGTTTTCGTCGCGTCGAATTACCGACGGAAAACTACAAAATCAGTGAACAAACGCTGGGCTGGCTGGTGGAGGACGCCGTTGTCGGTGATACAGACAGCCTGCACTGGACGGTTCTCACCAGAGAAGAAAACACGCTCCATCTCGCCGGGATCGCCAGGACCACGCTGAACGATCTATTGACGACTTTCCACACAGCTGGCGTGACGTTGACGTATATCGTTCCGGATGGTTTCTGGCTGCCGTATGTCACGGATAGCTGGAGTCTGCTAAAACAAGATGAGCGATGGTTAATCCGTTACGACACGTGGAAAACAGGCGTGCTGAGTGAGGCACTGCTCATGCATTTACTTGCCAGCCATACAGAGCAGAAAATCATCAGCGCCAGCCCGCTTCCTGTGCCTCACGCTTATGTCGAATACCTTGACTGGCAGCCACCGCTGGCGTGCGCCTGCAATAGCGATAATATTCAGGACATTAACGTATTACACGGCAGCTTCCGCCCTTTGCCTCCGACACAACCGACCCCGCGTCTGCTGAAATATGCCGCCATAGCAACATTTGCCCTGGCAATAGCGCTCTTCTCAGGGCTGAAAGGGGTGATGCTCTGGCAGCTTCATCAACAGAAACAGGCACTCTCAGCGGAAGGTGCCACCCTGTGGAACCGCTATTTCCCAGGTGATAACCGCAACAGCAATTTTAAATATTTCTTCGAATCGTCCGCGAGGGATCGCTATCCGGATGTGCTGACGTTACTGACTCAGCTTCAGACCCGATTAAGCACATTGCCGGGGCTTACCATCCGCGAGGTCAACTACCGGCTCGAACAACGCCTTTTTACCCTGACGCTCAACGTTCGCGATCCGGAACATCTTCGCCGCTTTATGGTGCAGACAAACGACGAATTTATCCTGACTCAACCGCCAGAAGGGACGACAGGTAGCGTCCGGCTGACCCTGAAGGAGCGCAAATGAATATGAATAGCTGGTGGAGCGAAAAAAACGGCAGAGAGCAACGCAGTCTGATATTCCTCGCCGTTTTCTGTCTGCTGGCGGGATTCTGGTACGGCGTGGTTCAGCCCCTGGATAACGCTATTTCACAGCAGAGGCAGGAAAATGATCGTCTCAGGAGTGAGATCCTGTGGGTAAATGAGGCGATTCAGCGTCGCGGATTAGTTGCCAGTAGACCGGGCACAAAGACCGATCCGGCACTGATACAATATAGCGCGCAGCAGGCAGGTCTGAATATCAGCGTTGTGACATCCACTCCCGATCATTTTGCGATCTCGCTTCCCGTTGTCAAAACCGAACCATTATTTGCGTGGCTTAATACCCTACAAAATGAGGGAATACAGGTTTCGCAACTCACGTTTAGCGCCCGCCCGGTCGCCGGGGAGATTGCGGTGGAAGCCCTTGAACTCTATCCGGTGGGGAAATGACGGAACTCATTAACATTGCAGCAATGGCATTTGTCGGGCTGATAGTCGGCAGCGTTATGAATGTAGTGGTTTATCGACTGCCGATCATGATTGAGCATCGGCACAGCGAAACATGGAATATCGCCTGGCCTCCGTCGCACTGTCCGCACTGCCAGCACAGGCTATCGGTGCGTAACACTATTCCACTATTCAGTTGGCTGTGGCAGCGGGGGCGTTGCCAGGCCTGCGCTAAGCCAATTTCATGGCGTTACCCACTGACTGAACTGGCGTGTTCTTGTGTTTTTGCGCTTATCGCCGCGTTTGTCCCTTCAATGTCTGATGCGATTGCCATCATGACGCTGTTCTGGTTTATTTTCGCACTGGCGCAAATTGATCTCCGGACGTACCTGCTGCCGGATGTGCTGACGCAGCCGCTGCTCTGGCTCGGTCTGATGTATCACAGCGTTTACGACAGAGAGATGTTATCCGACGCGCTGTACGGCGCTGTCGCTGGCTATCTGACGCTATGGTTGGTCTGGTGGGGATGCAAAATACTCGCGGGCAAAGAGGGCATCGGCCTGGGTGACGCTAAGCTACTGGCAGCGATGGGTGCCTGGTGTGGATGGCCAGCGCTACCGCCCATTTTACTCGCTGCATCATTGCTGGGCATTGTCTGGTGGCTGATCCTATGCCTTACCCGAAGGACGTCGATACCGCTTATCGCGTTCGGTCCGTGGCTTGGACTGGCAGGCTGGTTGATTTTCAGCGCGCAAAGCTCAGGTGTTATCGGGTACTGAAAGGAGCGGCAGGTCTGCCGCTCTGCAAAGTTTGCGTCTACGCTTCGCGAATCTGTGCCTGAAGATAGTTCTGGAGTCCCATCTTCTGGAGCAGATCCAGTTCCGTTTCCAGCCAGTCAATGTGACCTTCTTCATCAGCAAGGATTTCGATCATCATATCCCGGCTAACGTAGTCATGGACGCTGTCGGCATAGGCAATAGCTTCACGTAAATCTTTAGCCCCATCGAGTTCGAGTCGAAGATCGGATTGCAGCATCTCTTCAACATCTTCGCCTATACCCAACTTACCAAGATCCTGTAAGTTTGGGAGCCCTTCTAAGAATAAAATACGCTCGATATATTTATCAGCGTGTTTCATCTCATCGATAGATTCATGGTACTCAACATCATTGAGGCGAGTCAGTCCCCAGTTTTTGAACATACGAGCATGGAGAAAATACTGGTTGATTGCGACAAGCTCATTTCCCAATAGTTTATTGAGATAATTTATGATTTTAACATCACCTTTCATTTTATAGTCCCTCCGCTTCCACTCTTAGAGCGTAGATGGGGCTACAGGGATGTCAAAAAAAAGAGTGTGACTTAGGCGATCTCTTTAAATTCTGGCATTTGCGTTAATTCATCCTGCATGACTTCGCGGGCAGCACGAATGCACTTACCGCATTGATTTCCAACAGGAATAAATTTACGCAATTGCTGAAAGGACTGAGGATGAAACTGGCGAACAGCCTGACGTATTTTTTTATCACTTATCGCATTACACAAACAAACGTACATGATCGCTCCCGTTCAATTTCTGCGCAAAGTGTAAATGAGAATAGTTATGATTACAATAGCACAACGCTATTTACGCAGCGGGAGAATGAATGAAAAATGCGAATAAATATGACAACTGCTAAATAGCGGACAGCAAAAAGGGCGCCGAAGCGCCCTTTTTAAGCTCAAAGCTAATTAATCAATAATTAGCTCATTACTTTAGCAACAACGCCCGCACCAACAGTACGGCCGCCTTCACGGATTGCGAAACGCAGACCGTCGTCCATCGCGATTGGGTGGATCAGGGTAACAACCATTTTGATGTTGTCGCCCGGCATTACCATCTCAACGCCTTCCGGCAGTTCGATGGTACCAGTCACGTCAGTAGTACGGAAGTAGAACTGCGGACGGTAGCCTTTGAAGAACGGAGTATGACGGCCGCCTTCATCTTTGGACAGAATGTACACTTCAGATTCGAACTTGGTGTGCGGCTTGATAGAGCCCGGCTTAGCCAGGACCTGACCACGTTCGATTTCTTCACGTTTGATACCACGCAGCAGAACACCAACGTTCTCACCAGCACGGCCTTCGTCCAGCAGTTTGCGGAACATTTCAACGCCAGTACAGGTAGACTTAGCAGTCTCTTTGATACCAACGATTTCAACTTCTTCACCAACTTTGATGATACCGCGTTCTACACGACCGGTAACAACGGTACCACGACCGGAGATGGAGAATACGTCTTCGATAGGCAGCAGGAACGGCTTGTCAATCGCACGCTCTGGTTCCGGGATGTAAGAATCCAGGAAGCCAGCCAGTTCGATGATTTTCGCTTCCCACTCTGCTTCGCCTTCCAGCGCTTTCAGAGCAGAACCACGAACGATCGGAGTGTCGTCGCCCGGGAAATCGTACTGAGACAGAAGTTCACGAACTTCCATTTCTACCAGTTCCAGCAGCTCTTCGTCATCAACCATGTCGCATTTGTTCAGGAACACGATGATGTACGGAACGCCTACCTGACGACCCAGCAGGATGTGCTCACGAGTCTGCGGCATCGGGCCGTCAGTCGCAGCAACAACCAGGATCGCGCCGTCCATCTGCGCAGCACCGGTGATCATGTTTTTAACATAGTCGGCGTGGCCCGGGCAGTCTACGTGTGCGTAGTGGCGAGTCGGGGTGTCATATTCAACGTGAGAGGTGTTGATGGTGATACCACGAGCTTTTTCTTCCGGCGCGTTATCGATCTGGTCGAATGCACGAGCAGCACCGCCGTAGGTTTTAGCCAGTACGGT